>NZ_SMKV01000005.1 GCF_004348445.1 Saccharopolyspora aridisoli
CAGTTGGGTATAAGAGACATCTGCACACCGACCGGATGCGTGGCAGCGTCCACGCTGTGCGGGGTCGGTGTTTCGGCGCTTGCCAATGCACCGAGGCCCAGGGCTGCGGCCACTCCGAACGGGACAACCGCAACTGCGAGCCGGGGCATCTAGGTCTCCGTTTCAAGGCGGGATCATTACAACTTCATATCCTTACGCCAAGCGACGATCCTTTAATGGGCCGAATGGAGCAATCCATTGAGGCCCGCACCACCATCTCACTGCCCGTCACGTGATCGTTCCACCTGGTCACAGGCACGAATGATGACCACGGAGGAGCGATCGACTTCCCATTCCGAAAACTGTCCGTAAACGGCTGCGCACGCGAAGCAATAATTGCGATGCGAAACGCGATCGGCCGATCGACAGAGCGTGGCGGGCCTCCTGAGCCATTGAGTAATCGGCCGAGCACGCATTGTTGGCCCTGTAAGCAGAGTCACATAAAAGCCCCCGCCGGGATTCGCTTTCGCGGGCGTGCTAGCACCGACCGGAACGTCGCGAAGAGGTCGTGGCGGTCACGCCACCGACCCTCCCGGCTACCGCGCGTGGCTGCGACGAACGGGATGGCGGCGCAGCCTTCCAACCATCCATCACCCTCGCGCGCGCGAGGGCAGCCAGCCTCTGCTCAAGAAGCGGACGGACCCCTCGAACTGCCTGACGCCGCGCGGTTTCGTCCTGTTCTTCCCCTTTCGGATCGACGAGAACGCTCGGGAATTTCCCATTTGATGGTCGTGCGGATGACGGCGAACGCCGACGTCGCGCGCACCTGGACGGCGTAGCCGACTCTCAGCTGGCACCAGCGGAACGACCGTCCACCAGGGACAACGAGACCTCGACCACAGCAGCGGCGTTCTGGGAAAGACTCTTGCAGGACCACGCGGACCTGACTCGCACGCAACGCGGACGCGAAATTCCGATGACTAGTATCGCCCCGCCGGATGACCTAGCACCGGCACGAAAAACGCCTGGACGTCGCATTTATCCGGCGTGTCCTGGTCACGAAGGGACTTGGTTTCCGTGAATTCATCGTTGCGGTCGGGGCAGGATGCTGCGCCCACGACCGACGCCGACGGCTATTCGAAGTCGCTCGGCAACCGCCAAGTGCAGATGATCGCCATCGGCGGAGCGATCGGCGTCGGGCTCTTCCTCGGTGCAGGAGGCAAGCTCGCCACGGTCGGCCCCTCGCTGGTGGTCGCTTACGCGCTGTGCGGCCTGGCGGCGTTCTTCGTCATGCGCGCCCTCGGTGAGCTGGTGCTGTACCGCCCGGTCGCGGGCAGCTTCGTGGAGTACGCCCGCGAGTTCATCGGCCCCTGGGCGGGTTTCGCCTCCGGCTGGATGTACTGGTTGAACTGGGCGATGACCGGCATCGCCGAGATCACCGCGGTCGCGATCTACGTGCACCGCTGGCTGCCGGACCTGCCGCAGTGGATCACGGCGCTGATCGCGCTGGGCGTGCTGCTGGCGGTCAACCTGGTGTCGGTGAAGCTGTTCGGCGAGCTGGAGTTCTGGTTCTCGCTAGTGAAGGTGCTGGCAATCGTGGTGTTCCTGGTCGTGGGCCTGGGTCTGGTGTTCACCGCCACGGACATCGGCGGTGCCCCGGCAGGACCGGCCAACCTCACATCGCACGGCGGGTTCTTCCCGAGCGGCTTCGGCATCACCCTGATGGCGTTGCAGTCGGTAGTCTTCGCCTACTCGGCGATCGAGATGGTCGGCATCACCGCGGGTGAGGCCAAGGAGCCGCACAAGGTGCTGCCCAAGGCCATCAACGGCGTGGTGTGGCGGATCGCCATCTTCTACGTCGGTTCGGTGCTGCTGCTGGCGATGCTGCTGCCGTGGACGGTCTTCAGCGCTGACGAGAGCCCGTTCGTCACCGTGTTCTCCCGCTTGGGCATCCCGGGCGTCGGCGACGTGATGAACGCCGTGGTGCTCACCGCCGCGCTGTCCTCGTGCAACTCCGGTCTGTACTCGACCGGCCGCATCCTGCGGGCGCTGGCCAACGACGGCGAGGCACCGAAGTTCGCCGCGAAGATGAACAAGCGCCGCGTTCCCTACGGCGGAATCCTGTTCACCGCCGCGGCTTTCGTGCTCGGTGTCATCCTCAACGGCATCGTGCCGGAGCAGGCGTTCGAGATCGCCACGGCGATCGCCTCGCTGGGTGTGGTCGCGACCTGGGCAACGCTGGTCATCTGCCAGATGCGGCTGCGGACCAGGGCCATGCGCGGTGAGATCGAGCGTCCGAGCTACCGGATGCCCGGTGCGCCCTACACGAGCTGGGCCACGCTGGCGTTCCTCGCCCTGGTGATCGCCCTGATGGGCTTCTCCGACGGCGCCGAGCGGATCGCGTTCTTCTCGATCCCCGCCATCATCGCGGTGATCGCGCTGGGCTGGTGGCTGATCTCGCGCGGCCGCACCAAGCGCGCGAACGGCGAGCGACTGGCCACCACGGGTTCGTGACCTGCTGGCGGGAGAACGGCTCTTCGAGCGTTCCCGGAGCCGTTCTCCCATGCCACGAGCTCGGTAGTCCGCTCAGGACGCGACGGGTTCCAGCAAGACGACGGGGATCGTCCGCTCGGTCTTGGTCTGGTACTCCGCGTAGTTCGGGAACGCCGCGACCGCCCGGTCCCACCACAGCTCGCGCTCCTCGCCGCTGAGCTCGCGCGCCTCGTAGTCCCTGCGCTCCGGCCCGTCTTGCAGCTCCACTCTCGGGTTGGCCCGAATGTTGTGGTACCAGACGGGGTTCTGCGGAGCTCCGCCCAGCGAGGCGACGACGGCGTAGCACCCGTCGTGCTCGACTCGCATCACCGGGGCCTTGCGGATCTTGCCGGACTTGGCGCCCTTGGTGGTCAGCACGACGACCGGGAACCCGTGCATCGTGGTGCCCTCGGTACCACCGGAGCTCTCGTACTCCTCGACCTGATCGCGCACGAACTCGGTCGGGCTCGGTTCGTACTCGCCAGTCAACGGCATCTTCGTTCCTCCATCGCAGAACCGGGTCGTGACCACGACAACATCAGGAGCCCCGCCCGCATTCCACGCGAGTCACCCGCCCGTGGGTCAGCGGCGACGCGGCTTGCGCCCCTTGCCCGGAACCGGACCACGGCGCGAGGCCGGCTTGCGCGCCTGGGTCTTGGCGGGCTGGGGCTTGGCGGGGACCTTCTTGGTCTTCCGGGCCGGTTCGGGCTGCTGCTTGCCCCGGGTGCTGTTGACCGTGCGACCGCGAACGATCCCGATGAACTGCTCCACCAGGTCCGTGGTCTCGCCTTCGATCCAGGTCAGCGCGACGGTTGATTCGGGTGCGTCGGTGATCGGCCGGTAGGTCAGGTCCTTGCGGTGGTGCAGCCGCGCCAACGACTGCGGCACGACCAGCAGCCCCACCCCAGCGGCGACCAGCACGATCGCGTCGGCCGTGGTGGTGGGACGCTCGACCGCGGGTATTCCCGGCGGGCGCTCCCAGTCGAGGGTGTCGTCGAGCGGGTGCAGCAGCACGTCCTCGGCGATGTCCTCGGAGGTGACCTCGTCGGCGGCGGCGACCACGTGGTCCTTGGGCACCACGACCACGGTCTGCTCGGTGTAGAGCGGGATGGCGTGCAGCCCGGTGCGGTCGATGGGCAGCCGCAGCAGAGCCGCGTCGGCTCCACGGTCGCGGACGAGGCCGGGCGCCTCGGCGGCCGCTGCCTGGACGAGGTTGAGGGGAACGAGGGGTTCGCGCTCCTGCCACTTGCGCGCCCACTTGTCGGGCGTGATGCCGGGGACGTAGGCGAGGTCGAAGGACGGGGGCGACTCTGTCACCTGCCCAGACTACCGGCCGGAGTCGCCGGTTACGCTGGTCGGATGACGTCGCGCAAAACCGTCCAGACGATGAAGCCCGCCACGGCGGCCAAGAAGCTGGGTGTCCTCCTGGAGGCCACCCCCGCCGACTTCCAAGAGGGCGTCGTCTCGCGCGACGAGCTCAACGCGCTGCAGGCCGACCCGCCGGAGTGGCTGCGCGACCTGCGCCGCAACGGTCCGCACCCGCGCCCCGTCGTCGCGGCGAAGCTGGGCATCTCGATCAGCGGACTGACCCGCAACGGCTACGCGGACCCGCTGACCACCGAGCAGATCAACGCGATCCGCGACGAGAACCCCGAGTGGCTCCAGCAAGAGCGCACCACGCGCGTCGAAGCGCGTCGCGAGGAGGAGCGGGCGCAGGCCCGCAAGGCCGCCAAGTCGGAGAAGTCCGCCCAGGCACGCGAGAACTTCTGATCGAAATCCGCACGCGGTCAGGTGGGGACAACACGCCCGAATATGGGGTACATTCGTGTTCCTGTTACTTCGAGTACACCGTAGTGCGGAGGTGTGGCATGACCGCCGTCGATGTTGCCGGCCAGGGCGTGGAGCAGGACTCCAGTCGCCTCCTCGAATCGTCCCAGATGCTGTCCTACGACCCGATGACCGAGATCGACTGGGACAGTCCCCTGCCGGCCGATCAGTACGGGTTGAACCCCGAGTGGAGCACCCTCTACGGCACGCCGCTGTGGGACGAGCTCACCGAGCAGCAGCGGATCACGCTCACCAGGCACGAAGTGTGCTCGATCATGAGCACCGGCATCTGGTTCGAGATGATCCTGCAGCAGATGATCCTGCGCGACCAGTACGTCAAGAACCCCGCGAACTCCGAGTTCCAGTTCGCCCTCACCGAGATCGCCGACGAATGCCGGCACTCCATCATGTTCGCCCGCATCTGCCAGAAGCTCGAAGTCCCCGCCTACTTCCCGCCGAAGCTGGTCGTCGAGCTGGCGCGCTTGTTCAAGAGCACTGCGGGCGGTGAGGTGGCCTACGGCGGCACGCTGGTCGCCGAAGAGGTCCTCGACGTCATGCAGCGCGACTGGATGCGCGGGGAGAACGTGCTCGACGTGGTGCGGACGAGCTCCAAGATCCACGTCCTGGAGGAGTCCAGGCACATGAAGTTCGCCCGCGAGGAGATCAAGGAGCACATCAAGGGCAAGAACAAGCTGCAGCGCCACTTCAGCGCCGCGCTGATCGCCGTGGTCGCCTACGTCATCGTCTCCAGCCTGGTGAACCCGCGGGCCTACAAGGCGGTGGGCATCCAGCCGCGGCGGGGACTGGCCGCGGCGCAGGCCAACGAGCACCGCAAGTCCATGCTGCGCAACGCGTGCGCGGGACTCATGGGCTTCCTCGACGAGGCCGGCCTGCTCACCCCACCCGCGGTCGCGCTGTACAAGCGCGTCCACATGATCTGAGTCAGTCGTCGGCTGGATCCGTCTCTGCCAGCGGCAGGTCCGGATCCAGTTCGAGGCCGTAGACCTGCAGCGACTGGTCGAGCAGGTGCCAGGTCCAGTCGCAGAGCCAGTCCGTGAGCTCGTCGAGGGTGAGCCCGTCCGGCTCCTGCAGCCAGCTGCCCGCAGTGGATTCGACGAGCCCGACGATGCCGAAGGCCAGCGGCTGCACGACGGGGACCTGGATGCCGAACCGGTCCAGGAAGTACTGGAACAGCCCCGTGACCTGGCGCGCGATGACCGTCTTGACGTCGGTGATCACGTTCTGCCCGGCCTCGCCGGTCACCGAGTTCATGCTCAGGTAGCGGTAGAGGTTGCCGTGCTCGGCGAGCCAGTTGGTGTGCGCGCCGATCGCGGCGCGGATCATCTCCTTCGGCGTGCCGCGCGGGTTGAACATCGGCGCGAGCTCAGCGGTGACCATCTCCGCGACGCGCTCGGCGATGGCGGCGCCCAGGTCGGCGGTGTCGTTGAAGTACTTGTACAGCCTGGGCCTGGCCACCCCGGCCTCCTCGGCCATCAACTCGACCGAGACCTCCGGGCCGTGCTTGGCGATCGCGCTCAACGCCGCATCGACCAGCTCTTTCCGGCGCTTCTCGCGGTATCCCGCCCACCGGGCGCTGCGGCCGTCCACCCGCCGTGTCGTTGATGCGGTCACCCACGAAGTCTAGCCGCCGTGGAAGAGGGGCTCCGCATCCACGGATTTATGAGTTACAGTTTGTTCCTGTTACTTCGAGTACGACCAACTGCGGAGGTGCGCCCATGACCGCCGTCGGCGTTGCCGGCCAGAGCGCCGAGCAGGACTTCTCCAGCCGCCTGCTGGAGTCATCGCAGACGTTGTCCTACGACCCGATGACCGAGATCGACTGGGACGGTCCCCTGCCCGAAGACCAGTACGGGCTGAGCCCGGAGTGGAGCACCCTCTACGGCACGCCGCTGTGGGACGAGCTCACCGAGCAGCAGCGGATCACGCTCACCAGGCACGAAGTGTGCTCCATGATGAGCACCGGCATCTGGTTCGAGATGATCCTGCAGCAGATGATCCTGCGCGACCAGTACGTCAAGAACCCCGCGAACTCCGAGTTCCAGTTCGCCCTCACCGAGATCGCCGACGAATGCCGACACTCCATCATGTTCGCCCGCATCTGCCAGAAGCTCGAAGTCCCCGCCTACCTGCCCAGCAAGCTGGTCGTCGAGCTGGCGCGCGGCTTCAAGACCCTCGCCACCGGTGAGGTCGCCTACGGCGGCACGCTGGTCGCCGAAGAGGTCCTCGACGTCGTCCAGCGCGACTTCATGCGCGACGACCGCGTTCTCGACGTCGTGCAGACCAGCTCCAAGATTCACGTGGTCGAGGAATCCCGGCACATGAAGTTCGCCCGCGAGGAGATCAAGGAGCACATCAAGGGCAAGAACAAGCTGCAGCGCCACTTCAGCGCCGCGCTGATCGCCGTGGTCGCCTACGTCATCGTCTCCAGCCTCGTCAGCCCGAAGGTCTACGACTCCATCGGCATGAACCGCAAGCGGGCGATGGAAGCGGTCGCGAACAACGAGCACCGCAAGTCGCTGATGCGCAACGGCTGCGCCGGACTCATGGAGTTCCTCGACGAGGCCGGCCTGCTCACCCGTCCGGCGATCGCGCTGTACAAGCGCGTGCACATGATCTGAGTCCACGGCCATGACCTACGCGATCACGCAATCCTGTTGCACCGACGCATCGTGCATCTCGGTGTGCCCGGTCAACTGCATCCACCCCACCCCGAACGAGCCCGACTTCGGGACCACCGACCGGCTCTACATCGACCCGCGCACCTGCATCGGTTGCGGCGCCTGCGCCGATGCGTGCCCGGTCGACGCGGTGTTCCCGATCGACGAGCTCACCGGTGAGATGTCGGTGCACGTCGACATCAACCGGGAGCGGTTCTCCGAGATCCCGGCGGAACACCCCTGGGACCGGCCGCAGTTCCCACGATCGCTGCCGACGCACGCCGCTGCGCCGAGCGTCGCTGTCGTGGGGACCGGGCCGGCCGCCGGCTACTTGGTGCAGTCGCTGCTGCGCTCCACCGACGCCGAGATCACGCTGATCGACCGGATGACCACCCCAGGCGGCCTGATCAAGTTCGGGGTCGCACCCGATCACCCGAGCACCAAGCAGATCGAGCACACCTTCGCGACCAGCTACAAGCACCCCAGGGTCCGCATGCACCTGGGCGTGGAGGTCGGGCGGACCGTCAGCCACGCCGAGCTCACCGAGCACCACAACGCGGTGGTCTACGCCGTCGGTGCACCCGGCCACCGCACGCTGGGGCTGCCCGGCGAGGAGCTGCCGGGCACGCTGGCCGCCCGCGACTTCGTCGGCTGGTGCAACGGGCACCCGGACATCCCGGCCGACGCGGTCGAGCTGTCGTCGGAACGGGTCGTGATCGTGGGCAACGGCAACGTGGCGCTGGACGCGGCGCGCCTGCTGCTCAGCGACCCCGACGAGCTGGTCGGCACCCCGATCGCCGACCACGCGCTCTCCGCCCTGCGCAAGAGCGAGGTCCGGGAGGTCGTGCTGCTCGCGCGGCGGGGTCCCGAGCACGCGGCGTTCACGCGGTCGGAGTGGGTCGGCATCCAGCAGCGGCTGAAGGGCCGCATCGTGGTCGACGGCCACGGGGGTGCGGCGGAGTCGATCGCCTCGGCCGAGGACGGATCGACGGCCGCGCTGCTGCGCGAGCTACCGGTCGAGGACGTCGTCTGGGATCGTGCTCCGGGTGAGGACCGCCGCCTGGTGCTGCGCTTCTCCTCCGCCCCGCAGGAGGTGGTCGGCGATCAGCAGGTCCGTGCTCTCCGCGTCGGTGACCGTCCGGGCAGCCGGGACCTGGGGACCGGGATGGTTCTGTGGTCGGTGGGCAGCCGAGGGGTGCAGATCCCGCAACTGCCGTTCGACGAGGCGACCGGCGTCATCCCGAACACCGGTGGCCGCGTCGAGCCGGGGACCTACGTGGTCGGCTGGGCCAAGCGCGGCGCGGCGGGCGGCATCGGCGCCAACCGCGCGTGCGCCTTGGAGACCATCGATTCGCTGATCGACGACGCCACGGCGGGCAGGCTGCACCACGCGAGCAAGGACGCGAAGTCCTTCGCCAAGCTGCTGCGCTCCCGCTCCCGCAGGTGAACACGCGCTGATTCGCCTTGAGGTCGGTTCGGCATCAAGGCGAATCACGTCGCGCGGGCCGTTCTCGCAGCACTTCGCCGAGGCGGGCGAGGAGCTCTCGCAGCTCCCGGAGCCCGTCGGCTCCGAGGTGCTCGCCGAGGGCCTGCTCGATCCCGCGGATGCGTCCGGCCGCGGCCTGCAGCGCTTCCAGCCCGGTCGGCGTGGCCACGACCTGACGAGCGCGCCCGTCGGCGGGGTCGGGCCTGCGCTCGACATAACCGCACCGCTGCAGGTGCGTGACCAGTTCACCCATCGCCTGCTGGGTCATCCCGGCGGCCTCCGCCAGCTCGGACACCCGCGATCCGGCCGGATCCAGGTAGCGGAACACCGCGTAGTGCGCGGGTCTCAGCTCGTCGTCGAGGTCGGCGCGCAGACCGTCGTTCAGCCGCCGCTCGAAGGCGGTGGCACTCTGCACGAGCAGTTTGAGCAGGCTCGGGTCTTCCGCTGACATGGAAAGAAGGCTACCTTACCAATTACGAAGGTAGCCTTCGCAGGAAGGGTGGGTTCGGTGCCCGACTCGCTGGTGTTCCGCGACGGTCGCCGGGTCACGTTCGTGGCCGAAGGCAGCGACGAGGAAGGCCCGTTCCTGCGCATCGAACACCGGCTACCACGACCTGCGCGGCAAGCGGGCCCACACTGGCACCCGCTGCTCGCCGAGCGCTGGACCGTCCGCCGAGGACGGTTGCGGTTCCGCATCGACGGCCGAGAACTCGTACTCGGACCCGGTGAGTCCGCCTCGGCTGGAGCGCGCCAGGTCCACGAGTTCAGCACGCTCTCCGCCGACGTCGTCCTCGACCACGAGATCCGACCTCCGCTGCAGCACCGCCGCATGTTCGAGCTCTGGCACTCCCTCGACACCGCCGGGGCGACCACCCGTAGCGGGTTGCCGCGCAACCCGCTGGCGCTCGCCTTGCTCTGGCAGGCCCAGGACGGCTACCTCACCGGTGTCCCGGCCTGGCTCCAGCGCGCGGTCTTCGGCGGCCTGGCTCGGCTCGCCCGCGTCCTGCGCTACGAGCAGCGGCTCAACAGCGCCTAGATGACGAAGGGGCGCGTGGCCGACCCACGCGCCCCTCCCCAGGTTCGCTCAGTGCGCTGCGGCGGCGCCCTCTGCCTTGCGGATGAACAGGGCAGTGCCGAAGGCGACCAGCCCGACCACGCCGGCGACGACGAACGCGGTGCGCAGGCCCGCGGCGTCCGGGACGCCCGCCGGGTTGGTCGAGGCCAGCGACGACACCGTCACGAACACCGCCGTGCCGAACGCACCCGAGACCTGCTGCAACGTGCCCAGGATCGCGCTTCCGTGCGAGTACAGGTGCTCCGGCAGCGCGCCCAGCGACGAGGTCATCAGCGGCGTCATCATCAGGCTCAGCCCGAGCATCAGCAGCACGTGGAAGCCGATCACCATGCCCAGCGGCGATTGCGGGGTCAGCGTGGCGAACAGCCACAGCGACACCGCCATCGCGGCGGCGCCCGGGATCACCAGCGGACGCGGTCCGATCCGGTCGAACAGCCGCCCGACCGGACGCCCCATCAGACCCATCAGCAGACCGCCCGGCAGCACGGCCAGACCGCTGACGAACGTGGTCGTCCCGAGCACCGTCTGCAGGTACAGCGGCAGCAGGATCGCCGCCGCGCCCAGCAGGCACATGAACAGCAGCGCCGCCAGGACCAGCGAAACGACGAACGGGCGGTGGGTGAAGGGCCGCAGGTCCAGCAGCGCCCGGTCCTCGCGCTGCAACCTCAGCTGCCTGGTCACGAACACCACCAGCGACACGGCACCGACCACCAGCGGCACCCACGGCGGGATCGCGTGCGAGCCACCGGACTCGCCGAAGGCCGACAGCCCGTAGAGCAGGCCGCCGAAACCGATCGCCGACAGCAGCACCGACAGCACGTCCAGCGGCACCGAACGTGTCTCGCTGTCCAGGCGCATCCACACCGCACCGACGGCCAGCGCGATCAGCGACAGCGGCAGCACGATCCAGAACATCCAGCGCCAGCCCAGCGAGGACAGCACCGCTCCACCGATGGTCGGCCCCACCGCCGGGGCGACCGCGATGACGATGCTGATCGTGCCCATCGTGGCACCGCGCTTCTCCACCGGGACCAGGCGCATCGCCGAGGTCATCAGCAGCGGCAGCATCACCGCCGTACCGGTCGCCTGCACGATGCGACCCACCAGCAGCATCCCGAAACCGGGCGCCAGCCCGCTCAGCAGCGTGCCGAAGCTGAACAGGACCATCGCGGTCATGAAGACCTGACGCGGGGTGAAGCGCTCCAGCAGGAACCCGGTGATCGGGATGACCACCGCCATCGTCAGCAGGAACCCGCTGGTCAGCCACTGCACGGTGGTGGTGGGCACGTGGAGGTCGACCGTGAGGTCGCGCAGCGCGACGCTCAGTATCGTCTCGTTGAGGATCATCACGAAGGCCGAGGCGACCAGCACGCTCAGCAGCACGTTCGCTCTCGGCGGCGTGGCCTGCCGGTCGGGCTCCGCGATCGCGGCCGTCTCGGTCATGGGTTGTCGTGCACCTCGCTCGTGTGGGGCCTTGGTCACGGCCGCTGTCCTTCCCCCCGGGGTACCGGCCGACATCGCCGACGGCGTTCGGCATGCGGTTCTGGCGCTCGGGCGGTGGAAGCCCGGATCGCGTGTCGGGTCGACCCACACGACGGTGAGGTCCGCGACTGTTCCGGGCGCGGCCGGTGGTCGGCCCGCGGTCAGGTGATCCGGTGCCGGGGAGTCACGTGAACCGTCCCCTCACAAGCATGCTCGTCCCCCCAGAGCTGCGATCCAGCTTAACGCCTGATCCGACAGGGCGTTCCGTCGCGGCGAGGTGCGACGGCGCGAGCACCCGTCACCAACGCAGCGATGTTTCCCATCATCCACGCTGGTCAAACGATTTACGCGGTCGAGATCACGAAGCCCGTCCACCTGCGGGAACGCCAAGCGGATGACGAGCGTCACGTCAGGGGTGCGCATCAGCTCCGCGCGCTCCGCCAGCGGCCCAGCGCGGTGTCCAGCACCAGGAACGCCAGCAGCGAAACACCCAGCAGCGGCAGGAAGAGCGCTACCACCAGCGCCACTGCGCCCAGCGGCAGCAGCACGCGCAACGGCACCCGGCGCCAGCCACCGCGCGCGACCGGCGCCCCTAAGGCACCGGCCGGACGGCGGCGCCACCACATCCGGTAGCCGAGGACGATCGTGGTCAGCAGCGCCACCGCCAGCGCGGCCAGCACCAGCTGGTTGACCAGGCCGAACAGCAGACCCATGTGCGCGTCGACGCCCCAGCGCGCCAGCTTCGCCATCACCGGCCAGTCGGCGAAGCGCATCGTCGCGGTGACCTGCCCGCTAGCGGCGTCGACGGCGGCCGAGTCCTGCTGGGTCGGCCAGTGCCGCTGCACCTGCTGCACCACGTAGGCCCCGCCGGAGGACGGCGGCGTCAGCTCGACGGGTGCGGTCACGCCCTGCGCCTCGGCGGCGCGCAGCACCCGTTCCGGCCCGACGTCGTCGCCGCCGGCGTGCGAGGTGTGCCCGTGGTGACCGTGGTGGCCCTGGTGCTCGGGCGGGACCACGTCGGTGGACACGGTCGGGGTCTCCCAGGCCAGCACCTCGCGGAGCTGGGTGACGTTCGCGCCCGCGTAGGTCGACCAGGTCAGTCCGGTCGCCGACAGGAACAGCAGGCCCAGCGCGATGCAGGTGCCGATCGCGCCGTGCCAGGACAGCAGCCGCTTGCGGCCGGTGACGCCGGGCTCGGGGACGACGAGCCGCTTGCGGGAGGTGCGGCGGCGCCGGAACCACAGCAGCAGCCCGCCCAGCACCACCACCCACAGCCAGCTGGCCGCGAGTTCGCTGTACAGCCTGCCGAAGTCGCCCAGGTGCAGACCGCGGTGCAGGTTGTCGATCCACGCGCGCAGCGGCAGCGCCTGGCTGCTGCCGTAGGTCTCCAGGGTTCCGCGCACCTCGGTGGTGTGCGGGTCGACGAACACCGTGCGCTGGAAGCTCTCCGGCAGGTCCGGGGCGTGGAAGATGACCTGCGTGGTGTCGGTCGGCGTGGGCGCCGGGCGGATGGACTTCAGCGAGGCACCCGGGTGCGCGGCCTGCGCTGCGGCGAGCTGGTCGTCCAGCGAGGCCGTGCGCGGGCTCGCCGGCACGTGCAGTTCCCGGTCGTAGACGAGCTGCTCCAGCTGCGGGGTGAACACGTAGAGCAGCCCGGTGGACGCGGCCACGAGGAGGAACGGGGCGATGAGCAACCCGGCGTAGAAGTGCAGCCGCAGGACCAGCGGCCGCAGCGCCGCCCACGTTCCGGCGGGACCGTTGCGCTGTTCGGCGGCCGGGGGCGCCTCGGTGCTCATCTCATCTCCATCCGCGCGTGGTGAGTCGTGGTGAGATGTCGGTTCCGGTTCACCGCTGGTTCCCGGGAGTTGCCGCCGTCACACCGGTGGCCGTCCTCGGCGGCCGGACCGGGTGCCGCGCGGGTAACGTCGCGCAGCGCGAAGCGTTCGACTGCAGGAGGTGTGGTTGGTGGCGGGCTGTTGTCCTCCGTCTCGTTCCGGTCCGGCGACCGGTTCGGAGCAGCAGGTCACCCGGGTCAGCGGGGACCTGGACGGCATGGTGGTCCTTCCCGGTGGCGTGTTCCGGATGGGCACCGAGGACCCCGACGGGTTCCCGGACGACGCCGAGGGACCGATCCGCGAGGTCCGCGTGGCCTCGTTCGCCATCGACCCGCACGCCGTGTCCAACGCGCGTTTCGCGGAGTTCGTCGACGACACCGGTTTCGTCACCGAGGCCGAGCGGTTCGGCTGGACCTACGTGTTCGCGAAGTTCCTGCCCGGACACCTGCGCAAGGAATCCCCTCGTCCGGAGCAGACCCCGTGGTGGTGCGGTGTCAGCGGCGCGCACTGGCGGCATCCCGAGGGGCAGGGCAGCGACCTGGACGGCCGCTGGGACCACCCCGTCGTGCACGTCTCGTGGCACGACGCCGCTGCCTACTGCAAGTGGGCGGGCAAGCGGCTGCCGACCGAGATCGAGTGGGAGTACGCGGCTCGCGGCGGCCTCGACCAGGCCCGCTACCCGTGGGGCGACGAGCTCACGCCCGGCGGTGAGCACCGCTGCAACATCTGGCAGGGCCAGTTCCCGGTGCGCAACACCGCCGAGGACGGTCACGTCGGCACCGCTCCAGTGGATTCCTACGAGCCGAACGGTTTCGGACTGCACAACGTGTCGGGGAACGTGTGGGAGTGGTGCGCAGACCGCTTCTCCGTCGGTACCGACAATCGCGCCATGCGCGGCGGTTCCTACCTGTGCCACGACTCCTACTGCAACCGCTACCGGGTCGCCGCGAGAACGTCCAACACACCGGACAGTTCGAGCGGGAACCTCGGTTTCCGGTGTGCCGCCGACGCCTGAGGAATTCCTTCCGGAAAACGCTCGGCGCCCAACCGGAACAATTGTTTCCGATCGGGCGCCGAGCGTCCGAATCACATTCCCGTGACGATGACTTCCGCCGGGACTTCGGTGTCGTTGGCGAGAGCGCCGAAGAGCGTCTCGGCCTTGTCCTGGTCCCACTTGACCACCGACGCACCATCGCTGGTCTCGCCGAAGCCGGACATCGGAACAGTGGTGGTCACACCCTGACCGGAGGCGATCCCGTTCATGGCGAACGCCAGACCCGCCAGGTGCCAGACGTGGTCCTCGGTGTCGACGAGGAAAGCGCCGGAGGTGTCCAGGATCAGCGGGAACAAGCGCAGCGGGTTGAGGAAGACCTCCGGGGACGAGGCCTTCTCGGTCAGCGCGGCGAGGAACTCGCGCTGCCGCTCGACGCGGTCTAGATCACCGCGCGAGGAGGCGCGGGTGCGCACGTAGCCCAGGGCCTGCGGGCCATCGAGCTCCTGGCAGCCGGCCTGCACGTCGAGGTTGGCCTTGGGGTCCTTCATCGGTTCCTTGACGCAGATGTCGACGCCACCGATCGCGTCGGTCATGTCGGCGAACCCGCCGAGACCGACCTCCGCGTAGTGGTCCACGCGCACGCCGGTCGACGCCTCGACGGTTCGGGTCAGCAGCTGCGGCCCGCCGTAGGCGAAGGCCGAGTTGAGCTTGTCCTTGCCCTGCCCGGGAATTGAAACGTAGGAGTCGCGCGGCAGGCTGACCATCGTGGGTTTCCCGCCGGCCTGCGGGATGTGCACGAGCATCACGGTGTCGGTGCGGCGACCCGCGGTGTCACCGGTTCCCAGCTCCGCCTGGCGGTCGGCGTCGAGCCCTTCGCGGCTGTCGGAACCGACCAGCAACCAGTTGGTGCCGGGGCCGTCGGCGGGACGTTCACCGGAGGTGGGAAGCGCGGGCTCGCGCTTGAGCGAGAAGTCCACGTAGATCAGGAAACCGACCAGTGCCAACACCAGGACCAGCAGAACGGCCAGGATCTTGCGGCCCGGGCGGCGTTGTTTGGGTCGGTGATGAGGTGGCCGTGCGTGCACCATCTGTTGCTGAGCGTAGTTCATCTGCCAATCCGAAGAAGTTGGTTGTACTGCACGGATTTCGCGCACTCCCCGAGCTGCTGCGGCGAGCGAGCATGGCAGGTGATCACGCCGTCCGAATAGGAGCAATCCCACAACTCCTGGCAACGATGCGGGAACTGCGGAATTACGCGCGGACATCTTCCTCCTGCCCGCGCTGAATCGTTCACCCGGAGCAACTTCACGCAATTCCAGGCCCGCACAGGTCGTTGACCGGTTTTCACGTTGCGGCCAGGATTCCGGGGCGATCGTCCCCACCCTCCGCCATCCCCACGGGGTTGTTCCCACGGCTCTCGCACGACCACAATCCGGGCCCATGAATTACCCGGCACCCCACGGACACGGCCCGTACCCGCCGCACGGCCAGCCCCCGCACGACGACCGCTACGAGGAGCGCCGGCGCCGGGAGGACAACTCCGGCCGGATCGCGAACGTCGTCCGCGTCGTGGTCAGCGTGGTCCTCACGATCTTCCTGCTCCACGTGCTGTTCGTGGTCTTCGAGGCCAACCAGGGCAACGAGTTCGTCTCCGTGGTCTACGTCCTGGCCAAGACGCTGGTCCTGGGCCTCGGCGACGTGTTCACGCCGGACGACGCGGTGCTCGGGGTGGTCCTGAACTACGGCCTGGCAGCACTCGTCTACGTCGTCATCGGCCAACTCATCATCAAGGCCCTGCGGCGCTGAGCCCTCACACCTGGACCGCTCACACCTGGGCCCGCCACACCCTGGGGCCGTCGGACGGACGACGGGTTCGTTGACGTCGACGGTCGCGTGCTGGTCGCCGGCGAAGGCGATGGCCTCGGCGATCGCCTTCGCCGAAATGCCCAGCACTTCCCCGGCGTGAGAGCGTTCCGCTCGATCGTGCTTGCCGAGATCAGCTGAACGCGGACTCGATCGAGGTGCGGGCCTCGTCCGGTTCGTCGCCGAGTCCGCGCAGCAGGTTGGCGGCTAGCGGCACCAGGACCTCCGCCAGCGGGTCGGCGTGGGCGAAGCGGCCGGCGAGTTCGAGGGTGACGAAGCCGTGCACCGCGCTCCACAGCTGGGCCGCGACGTCGCTCGCCTCGGCGCGGTCGAGCCGTTCGGCGGAGATGGCGCGTTCCGTGGCGGCGCCCAGCCTCCCGAATGCCACCGCGGGCCAGCTCGCCTCCCCTTCGGCCGACTCGGGATGCCCGGCCGGGGCCGACAGGTCGAACATCAGGTCGTGGAGGTGCGGGTTCTCGCGGGCGAAGCCCCGGTAGGTCAGCGCCTGGCGCAGCAGGTCGGCGACCGGGTCCTCCGTCGTCGGCAAGGTGTCGAGACGTCTGGTCAGACGGCGGAAACCGTCCTCGGCAACGCCGCGCAGCAGCTGCGGCACGCCGCCGAAGTAGTGGTACACCGCCATCGTGGACGTGCCGATCTCGCGAGCCAGCCGCCTGGCCTGCAACGACTGCGGGCCCTCGTCGGCTAGCAGGCGCACCGCCGCTTCGATCAACTGCGCCCGCACCTGCTCACCCTTCCCCACAACCACGTTCTAGCACGGTCGCGGGTGCGGCTCAGGACGCCACGGGCTCCCGCGCACGGGAAGTCGGCCGGGCCTGTTCGGCCTCGACTCGATCCGGGTGCCGCCAGAGACCCTCGCGCGCGACGATGGGCAGCACGCCTTCACGAACCGGTACGCCTCCTCCAGGGTGCGGGTGCCCGGAGAAGCACGAACTCGTCGATCCGCTCGGCGGCCTCGGCGTGACCGCCCACCAGCGCGGTTCCCGCTCCCCGCACACCAGGCCGAGCCCGGCCCACAGGCCCGGTTAGACCTCCAGCTCCGAGGTCAAGCCCTCGTGGCAGCTCCAACATGCGATCCTGGCCCTCGGACTCGCTGCGCCTGCCCGCTCGATGACCGACGGGTCGCGCTGCGCGCGGTCCGCCCCAGGAAGGCCAGCGTCGCCGGGCGGGCCGCCACCCGCGGTGCGCGTGGGCGTGCCGTGCCCGCCGCCGACGAGGTAGCGGCTGTCGCCGCAAGCGGGCAGGAACCGGTCGAGCGTCGAGGACAACCGCTCCTGCCATCTGTCCGATGTGGACTCGTGGACCGAGTCGAGCGGGTGGAGGGATCAGCTAGCACGTGCAGGTCGAGCTGCTCCACACCCGCGAGGTACTCGGCGAGCAGCTGCTGGTTGGCCTCGACGAAGTCGGACTCGTAGCGCCACCCGGTTCGGCGGCAGCGCGTCGGCTGCGCGGGTGGCGTCGGCCACCAGGGCGGTGAGCGTCGCCATGAGTGCTCGCACATGAGGTCGTGGAGGAAATGATCGCCTGCTCGCTGGTCGGCGAACCGTCCACCGACCACCACCCGCCGGAGATGCACCAGGAGGCCAGCCTCGAACTCCCGACCGAAGCGCTGCTCCAAGCCGCGGAGAAGGCCGACCTCCTGGTGATCGGTTCACCCGGACGCCACATCGTGCGCTCCACGACGCTGGGCTCCACGAGCCACGCCCTGGTGCACTACTCCGACTGCGCCGTGGCCGTCGTCCGCTGACTCACAGACCGGTTCGGTACGTGAAGCGGGCCTTGCCGATCCAGATCTCGTCGCCGTCGCGCAACTCGGCGGTGTCGACCGGGAGCCGGTTGAGGTAGGTGCCGTTGAGCGAACCGCCGTCGACGAGCACGTGGGAATCGCCCCGCCGCCGGATCTCGGCGTGCTGCTTGGACACCGTGATGTCGTCGACGACTATGTCGCATATGGCGTCTCGACCTATGGTGGTGCGCTCGGTCTGGAGCACGAAACCGCACCCGGCGGCGTTGCCGCGGTTGATCATCAAGCGGGGGCGGCCGCTGAGCTCATCGGCGGAACGAGGTGCCGGAACCTCGTGTGGAGCAGACGCTCGGGCGGTGTCGGCCTGCTCTTCGACCGCGTTCGATGCCGACGCGCCGATCCTGGTCTGTTCCATCGTCGTCTCCCTAGCCAACAAGCGTGATACCTCCGAAAATGCACCTGCCCGTGACCGGGCGGCTACACACAGCATGCCGAAGGTCTGACCGCTGTCGCTAGGACCAACGTCCTCAATTCATCGAACCGGAGCCGCACACGTGGTCAGGACCCCGATCCGAGTCCGCGGGGCCGCCGATCGCGACGACGGCCCCGCGGTCGCTGATTACTTCACCGCCCCCATCGACAGACCGCGCACCAGGTGGTTCTGCGCGACCCAGCCGATGACCATCACCGGCAGCGAGGCCAGCAGGGCCGCCGCCGACAGCTGCGCCCAGTACAGGCCCTCACTGGTGATGAAGCCGACCAGGAACACCGGCACCGTTCCCGCCTGCGCGGCGGTGAGGTTGACCGCGTAGAAGAACTCCGTCCAGGAGAAGATCACGCAGATCAGCGCCGTCGCGGCGATTCCCGGCGCCACGACCGGGAGGATCACCCGGAACAGCAGCACCGGCAGCGGCGCACCGTCGACCCGGGCGGCCTCGACCATCTCCCTCGGGACTTCGAGGAAGAACGAGCGCATCATCCACACCGCTAGCGGCAGGTTCATCGCGGTGTAGAGGATGACCAGCGCCCAGACGTTGTCCAGCAGACCGATGTTCTGCGAGATGACGTACAGCGGGATGATCGCCGCCACGATCGGAAGCATCTTGGTCGACAAGAAGAATCCGAGAACGCCCTGGGTGCCGGGCACCGCCGCGATGGACAGCGAGTAGGCCGCCGGGACCGCCAGCAGCAGCACCAGCAACGTCGACACCACCGTCACGAACGCCGAGTTGCCCAGGTACGGGAGGAATCCGCGTTCCAGGATCCCGGCGAACTGGGTCAGCGTCGGTGTGAAGAGCAGCTTCGGCGGGTCGGTGTAGGCGTCGGCCTCCTCCTTGAAGGAGGTCACCACCATCCAGAGCAACGGGAAGACGAACAGGATCGCCACGACCCAGGTGAACGCGGTCAGCGCCCACCGGCCGATCGGGTTCGCGGAATGCATCAGCGCACCTCGCTCAAGCCGAAGGTCCGGAACATCAAGCGCAGCGCGAAGTTCGCCACGATCAGCGTCAGGATGACCACGACGACGCCCATCGCCGAGGACTGACCGATGTCGAAGCCCTCGAACGCTCGCTGGTAGATGTAGTACGGCAGGTTGGTGCTGGCGGTGCCCGGACCACCCTGCGTCATGAGGAAGATCGCGTCGAAGCTGTTGACGATGTAGATCGCCCCGAGCAGCCCCGCAAGCTGGAGGTACCGGGCCAGCTGCGGGAGCGTGATCGACACGAACGTCCGCCACCGGCCGGCGCCGTCGACCGATGCCGCCTCCAGCACCTCCTTGGACTGGGCCTGCAGGCCCGCCAGGATCAGCAGCATCATGAACGGCGTCCACTGCCAGATGACCTGGGTCATCACCGCGGCCAGCGGGTACTCGGCCAGCCAGTCGGTGTCACCGCCGAGCACGAAGTTCAGCAACCCGTAGGTGGGGTCGAACATCGTGGTCTTCCACAGCAGCGCACCCGCCGCGGGGAGGATCAGGAACGGCGTGATCAGCAGGGTGCGAACCACGCCGCGTCCCAGGAACTTCCGGTCCAGCAGGATCGCCAGGCCCAGCCCCAGCAGCATCGAGATGAACACGCACACCACGGTCAGCACCACGGTGTTGATCAGCGCTCCGCGGAACTGGCTGTCGGCGAAGACGTCGACGTAGTTGCGCAGGCCCACGAAGTGCCGCGAGCCCGGCCGCACCAGGTTCCAGGACTGGAACGAGTAGAACACCGTCATCAGGAACGGGATCTGGGTCACCAGCACCGTGAACAGCAGCGCGGGCAGCAGCGGCGCGCGGCGCAGCCAGGTGCTCGACGCCGTGGTCTCCTTCTTGTTCACCACGGGCGCCTGAACTTCTTCGACCACCGTTTGGCTCATCGCGTCTCCCGGTAGGACTCGCCGACGGACTCGGCGTATTCCTGGGACTGCTCCAGGGCCTCGTCGACGGTGATCCGTCCGGCGATGGCCGCCGACAACTGCTGGCTGATCCGAGTTCCGAGGTCCTGGAACTCCGGGATGCCGACGAACTGGATCCCCGGGTACGGCACCGGGTTGACCATCGTGTTGGACTGCTGCGCCTTGTCGATGCCGTCCAGGGTCGGCTTCGCGTAGGCGGCAGCGGCCCGCTGGTACTCCGGGATCTCGTAGGTCGACCTGCGCACGCCCGGCGGAACCCGGTTCCAGCCGAAGGTGGTGCCGACCTGCTTGACGAATCGCTTGGAGGTCATCCAGCTCATGAACCGCCAAGCGGCGTCCTTGTCCTTGGCGACCTTGGGCATCGCCAGCGACCAGGTGTAGAGCCAGCCGGCCTCGGCGGTGCGCTCGACGGGAGCGGCAACGTAGCCGTTCTTGCCGACCACCTTGCTCTCCGCCGGGTCCTCGTTGGTGCCTGCCATGACCGTCGCGTCGTACCACATCGCGGCTTGGCCCTGCGCGTAGTGCGTGCCGCACTCGGAGAACCCGGCGCTGGAAGCACCGACCTCACCGTGCTCGCGCACCAGGTTGACGTAGAAGTTCGCAGCCGCCTTGAACTCCGGCGAGGTGATCTGAGCGTTCCAGTTCTCGTCGAAGTAGCGGGCGCCGAAGGTGTTGGCGACCGTGGAGAACGGCGCCAGGCTCTCGCCCCAACCGGGCTTGCCGCGCAGGCAGATCCCGGAAACGCCGGTCACCGGGTTGTCCAGCTTCGCGGCGAAGTCGGCGACCTGCTGCCACGTCGGGTGTTCCGGCATGGTCAGCCCGGCCTGCTGGAAGAGGTCCTTGCGGTAGGTCAGGAACGACGACTCGCCGTAGAACGGAACCGCGTACATCGAGCCCTGGTGCGACAGCGAATCCCGGATGCTGGGGATGAAGTCGTTCGCGTCGTAGCCGGGGGTCTTGTCGATGTAGGGCTGCAAGTTCTCCAGCCAGCCGTTGGCCGCCCACTGCGGTGTCTCGTAGTTGCTGATCATCGCCACGTCGAACTCGCCACCCTGGGTGGCGGTCGAGGCGGTGATCTTCGCGCGCGCCTGGTTCTCCGGCAGCTGCACGAACTTCAGCGTGATGCCGGGGTTCTCCTTCTCGAACTCGCCCTTGAGCGCGACCGCGTCCTCCATCTGCGGGTTGGACACGATCGCGATCACCAGGGTTCGTCCGCCGGAACCGATCGCACCGGCTCCGGCGCAGCTGGTCAGCAGCAGGCTGACCACAGCCAGCAGTGCGAGCCTTGTTCGGCTGCGCCCCGACCGCCTAGGCATCGGCACCTCCGGGCAGGACCTGGACCTTGAGACCGGCACCGCTGCGCATGAGTTCGAGCGCCTTGCCGAACTCCTCCAGCGGCAGCGCGTCGGTCAGCAGCTCGTCGCTGTTGATCGCACCCATCGCCATGAGGTCCAGCGCGGGACCGAAGCTGTGCAGCACCGCCATCGAACCGACGATCTTGATCTCGTCGTTGTAGATGCGGAAGGGCGACAACGAGATCCGTGCCTCCGCCGGAGCGACGCCGAAGACCAGCAGCCGTCCGCCGCGGCGCAGCTTGTCGAACGCGGTCTCGATGGCCGGGGCCGCGCCGGTGCAGTCCACGGCGGCGTCGAAGTCGGAGTCCAGCTCGGTCACGTCCTCCACGACGGCGACCGCGCCCAGCCGCTGCGCGCGCGGCAGCCGCGTCGCGTTGCGGTCGACGACGGTGACCTGCGCGCCCGCGCGCTGGAGCAGCTGCTGCATCAGCAGGCCCATCGTGCCCGCGCCGATGACGAGGAACTTCTCGCCGGCCTCGACGCCGATCTGGCGGACGCCGTGCACCGCGCAGGACACCGGCTCGACCAGGGCGCCCTGCTGCCAGTTCAGCGCCTCGGGCATGCGGTAGCAGTTGGCCGAGGGCACCGCGACGTACTCGGCGAACGCGCCGTCGACGGTGTCACCGGTGGCACCCCAGTTCGCGCACAGGTTTCCGTGCCCGTTGCGGCACGGGGTGCAGTAGCCGCAGAACAGCGACGGGTCGACCGCGACCCGGTCGCCCACCTCCCACTCGCCCGGCACGTCCGGGCCCACTTCGACGACCTCGCCGGCGAACTCGTGGCCCGGCACGATCGGGTAGGGCGTCGGCGGGAAGTGCCCGTCGGCGATGTGCACGTCGGTGCCGCAGATCCCGGTGGCCCCAACCTTCACCACCAGCTGCCGCTCCCGCGGTACCGGGTCCGGTACGTCACCAACCCGGATGGATCCGGGTTCGTCAATGATCGCGGCGCGCATCTAACCTCCGCCTCCAGAGCGCTCATCTGAGCAAACTGCTCTGTACTCTGCCCTAAACTTGCCACGCATTGAAGAGGTTCACTGGTGACCGCGTCAACCTCTGGTCGAGTTTTCACGTTATAGTGCTCAGATGAGCACACCCCGGCCGCGGAGCGGTCTGATCGACACCATGACTGCGGCGTCCATCGCGCACCGCTTCTACGTGGCCGGGCGCTCGAAGCTGGAGATCGCCGAGGAGTTCGGGATCAGCCGCTTCAAGGTTGCCCGGATCCTGGCATCAGCCCTGGAGAACGGTTTGATCAAGCTCTCGTTCGAGTTGCCGTTCCCGGTCGACGTGGAGCAGTCCGAACAGCTCCGCACGGCCTACGGGCTGCGCCGGGTGCTGGTGCTCAACCGAGCGCAATCCAAGGCCGAGCGGCCGGAGCTTCGCCGCCGAGTGGGCGTGCTCGCCGCCCAGCTCCTCTCCGAGATCACCGTTCCCGGCGACGTCATCGGCCTGTCCTGGGCGAGATCGGTCAACGCCATGGCCGAGGCGATCCGCAGCCTGCCCAAGTGCCCCATCGTCCAGCTGTGCGGCGTCCAAGCGGGCATGGACATGCGCGACCGTTCGGTGGAAACGGTGGGCCGAGTGGCCGCGGCCAGCGGCGGCGACTCCTACCCCATCTACGGGCCACTGGTCCTCCCCGACCGCCGCACCACTGAGATCCTGCGCAACCAGCCCGGCATCGCCGAGACCTTCGAGCAGTTCCAGCACCTGACCAAGGCCGTGGTCAGCATCGGCGCCTGGCAGGCGAACGAGTCCACCGTCTACGACGCGCTGAGCCCCGCCGAACGCGAGTCGATCCGCCAGCGCGGAGCCACCGCCGAGATCGCCGCCCGACTCTTCGACTCCGACGGCAACGCGCTGTCCACCGGACTGGCCCATCACGTCCTGGCGATCCCGCACGAGCAGCTGCGGGCCGTGCCGGAGGTGATCGCCGTCGGCTACACCACCCCGAAGGCCCGCGCCATAGACGCGGTGCTGCGCTCCGGGATCGTCAACACCCTCATCACCGACGCCGACGCCGCCGACCGGCTCCTGCAGCACGTCACCGAACGCCCGCTGCAGTAGGGAGGAGGGCGGAGCGACACCCCCAGCGCCGCTCCGCCCTTCGAACCCGTTTCCCGGTCACAGCACCACGGGAAACGGGAAACCGGACCAATTGCCCACCGCTCAGCTCATTCCTCGGTGAAGATCCGTCGCGGAACGCAGCACTGCTGACGCGTTCTTGACGATGTCATTCCACGACTCGACGGCTACGAGGATTGCGGCGGCCATGACGACGACTAGCGCCACCAATGCGGTTCCGGACAAGTTCAACGAGGCGAGCTCGAAGATCGCCCACAACTGGACTGCGGTGAATCCCAACGTCATCGCAACTCGGCCGAGCAGAACCTCCGGCGGGGCGCTGCGCTGTTCGGGTGTCAATTCGCGGGAGAGGTCGTCGGTGATCATCACTTCTCCTATGGTCGGGCGGAGTTCCAGTTTCTCGACTGGACCCGCACTCACCACCATGTGCCGTGGCGCGCCTGGCCGAACACCCGTTTCCCGGTGCCGAGAGAATCGGGAAACGGGCAACCCGGAGGACGAGTTGACCCAGCGGCCCACACTGTTCGGGGCGGAGCTTCGACGACTGCGGATCGAGGCCGGACTGTCGCTCTCCCGGCTCGCTGGAAATCTGCATTACAGCAAGGGCTACCTCAGCAAAATCGAAACCGGGAGCAAACGACCGAGTGCCGATTTCGCGCGTCGCTGCGATGCCGAGCTGAGCGCCGGGGGAAAGCTGTCCGAACTCGTTGGCGACCAGTCGCCGGAAACACCTCCGCCATCCGAGATCACGACGAACGGTGACGAGGTGTGGGTGTTGCGACTCGATTCGAGCGGAAGCAGTTCTTTCCAACCGGTGGACCGCAGGAGCGTGCTGACCGCAGGTGCCGCGTCGGTGGTGGCGTTCGGGATGGGCGGTGCGCGCCCTGCGGTCGCCGAAACCGGTTCCGTGGAGCCGTTCCAGGTGATGTTCGAGCAGCTCCGCAAGCTCGGGCAGACCACGAGCCCTTCGGTGGTGTTGCCAGGCCTGATCGCGCAGACGCATTCGCTGCGCGCACTGGCGAACAACGCGAAGCCCCGGCAGGCGGCCGAGGTCCTGGCGCTGACGGCACGGTACGCGGAGTTCGCGGGCTGGATGACGCAGGAAGCAGGCGATGACCGGGCGGCGATGTGGTGGACCGACCGGTCCGTCGAGCTCGCCGAGGCCGGCGGCGACCGCAGGCTCGGCGCCTACGCGCTGGTGCGCCGCGCGCTGGTCAACCTCTACCGCCACGACGCGCGGCAGACCATCGACGTCGCCCGGCTGGCCAGGCAGAACGCGCTCACCGACCACATCCGGGGCTGGGCCGCGCTGCACGAGGCCCAGGGGCATGCGCTGGCTGGCGACTACGACGCGTGCATGCGCACCTTGGACATCGCTCGCGAACACCTCAACGCCGCGCGACCCGAGTCGGGACCGTCGCTGGGCCCCACGAACCTCAGCGATCCGGCCGCGATGGTCGCCGGCTGGTGCCTGCACGACCTGGGCCGCACTCGCGAGGCCAGCGAGGTCCTCGACCGCGAGGTCGACGCGCTGCCGGAGCAGGCGCTGCGTTCCCGCGCCCGCTACGGCATCCGCCGCGCCCTGTCCCACGCCACCGCGGGCGAGATCGAGCACGCCTGCGCGCTGGCCGCCGACACGCTGCCGATCGTGGACGCCGTCACCTCGGCGACGGTGCTCACCGACCTGCGCAAGCTCAGCCAGCTGCTGGCCCGTCACCACCGCGTTCCCGCGGTCCAGGCCCTCCAACCCGCGCTGGTCGCCTCCCTTCACGACCAGAACGCCTGAACGCTCCCACCCCGCAACGGAAGAGGAGAGGAAGACCCGTGCCGGAGATCTTCGTCAACTACCGCAGCGGCGACGGCGAGTTCGCCGCTGCCCACATCGAGACCTACCTGTCCGAGCGCTTCGGCGACGAGCTGGTGTTCCGCGACGCCAAGGGGGATCCGGGCGAGGACTACCGCTCACGCCTGCTCCGGGAGTCGGCCACCACCTCGGTCCTGCTCGTCCTGATGGGTGCCGACTGGGCGAAAGCCCGTGACGAGCAGGGGAACCTGCGCTTGGCGCAGGAGGACGACTTCACCCGGCTGGAGATCCTCAACGCGATGAAGGCAGGCGCGCGCGTGATCCCGGTCCATTGTGGACGTGGCCTTCCGCACCTCACGCCCGCCGACCTCCCCGAGGAGTTGGAGGCGCTGGCCTACCTCAACGCGCTGGACTTCGACGTCCGCAACGCGCAGGACGACCTGGACAGGCTCGCCCGCAGGCTGACCGCGCTCGTCCCCGCGCTCCACGACGACCACGCCGAACCGCCGCCGCGATCAGGCGATGTCCACAACCACAACTCGGGCAACGTGCACGGCACCTACATGCCGATGAGGGATCTCCACGGCGGCCTGACCATCGGCGGACCGCACGCCACCACCCACTTCAACGGGCCGACCTACGGCAACCACCACAGCGGGTCGGGCAACCAGTTCAACCAGGGCGGTCCGAGCGGTGGTGACCGGCGATGAACGAGGACGAGGTTCCCGCCGGATCGGCGGCAACCCACTTCGAGGAGGAGGTCTCGGCCTCGTCGGTCCACACCGGGACCGGGGACATCTTCAACCTCTACGGCTCGGGCCACGAGAGCGTGATGAGCCGGGTCCGGGGCCCCCGCGTCACCTTCAAGCGCGACCTCAGGTGGAGCGAGCAGCGCTTCGTGGCCCCGCACGACCTCGACGGCGCGCGCGAGAAGCTCCGCGAGCACGGGACGGCGCTGCTGACCGGCCCGCCCGGCAGCGGGCGGAGCACCGCGGCCAAGGTGCTGGTCAACGAATCGGCCGGTGACGAGTCGCCCTACGCCCTGCTCACCGACGAGCCCTACGACCTGACCTGCCGCTTGGCCGACGTCCAGCTGCTGACCGATCACCGGCTCGTGCTCGACCTGCTGGACGCGAGCGAAGACGTGTTCCTGACCCGGATGCGCGAGCTCCCCGAGTTCCGGGCGCGGCTGGTGAACGCCAACGCACACCTCGTCGTGGTGGTGCCGAACGAGTTCGCGCACCACCTCGGTGACGAATTGCGGCAGTTCACCGCACGCATCTCCCGGCCCGCCGGCGACAGGGTGCTGCGCAGGCACCTGGAAGCCGAAGGCCTGCACCCCACCCAGGACCAGCTGGATTCCGAGGACGTCGCCGCCGCCCTCGACCAGTCGATGGCGCAGATCAGCCACCTCGCAACGCGGATCATCGAGATCAGCCGCTACGCCCCGCACAGCCCGCTGGCCGATCTGCTCGCGGAGGCGATCTCCGAACAGGCCGACCGGCGCGATGAAGCCGCGAAGCTGGTCGAGCAGCGTCCGACGGGACGTGAGCGCGCGATCCTGCTGGCATCGGCGATGTGCCAGGGCGCCTCGGCCGACGCGGTGTTCTTCGCTGCCCACCACCTCGTGGAGCTGCTGGGGCTCGACGGGTCCGAGGGACCCCGGCTGGAACAGCCCGGTTATCGAGGGCAGCTGAAGGACCTCGGCATCGACATCGCACCGCCGAACCGCGTCGACCTCGGCAGGTGGGACTTCGACCGGGCGCTGCTGGAGCACTTCTGGGACAACTACCCGGACCTGCGCCGGACCTACCGCCAGTGGGCGGACGAGGTCATCAAGATGGACCTGCTGACCGGGGCCGATCGGGTCAGCCTGGTCGACCGGTTCACCGGGCAGGCGCTGCGCACGAACAGTCCCGATCACGTCATCTGGCTGGTGGAGCGATGGCTCGAACCGCGCAACCACCGGAGCAGGCCGCTGCGGGACTTCGGAGTGCAGGCTCTCACCAACGGTCTCAACGACATCCGCCACGGCAGGCACTTCCGGCACTTGGTCTACGAGTGGTCGAAGGACTCCGGGCTGCCGGACGAGGTCGGGCAGGTACTGGTGACCGTCACCGCCAACCTGATCGCGCCCAACTACCCGGACCAGGCGGTCGTGCGGTTGCACCACCGAGCCCGCAGGGAGAACGGTCTGGGCACCCCGACGGCGCAGGACGCGCTGCTGGACCTCACGGCGGGCAGCGACGCCCTGCTCCGGTTGTTGTTGCAGCGGCTG
The DNA here is from genome assembly GCF_004348445.1 of Saccharopolyspora aridisoli. Lineage (GTDB taxonomy): Bacteria > Actinomycetota > Actinomycetes > Mycobacteriales > Pseudonocardiaceae > Saccharopolyspora > Saccharopolyspora aridisoli. The sequence goes on from NZ_SMKV01000005.1 coordinate 27,438, forward strand.
CGGATCGGCCTGCGACGACCGGAGCCGTGGGCCGCCGATTTCGCGGTGTTCGCACGGGCGGCCGACCCCCGCCGGCTCGTCGACACCACGCGGATGTCGCGACCGCTGGTTGCACGTCAGGAGGTCCGGGCGGATCTCGTGGCCTGCTGGCGCGCGCTGTTCGCGCACCGCTCGCGCCACACCCACCACCTGCTCGGCACCTGGCTCGCGACGGCAGGGTTGATCTCCAACGCGGACCTACTGCTGGCGATCCTCGTCGAGGCGGCGCAGGAATCGGTGGACGTGCTCGCGGAGTTGTACGTCGCCGGGCGGGATTGGAGCGAGACATCTCACGGCCAGCCGCACGTCGTGGTCCGGCTGTCGCAGCTGATCGATTCGGCTCAAGGGCTGCAGAACCAGGACTTCGCGTACCCACGACCCGAGGAGTTCGTGCGATGACCAAGGAGAACCGGACCCTCTACACCGGACTCGCGATCGCGGCGGCGATCCCGCTGGTCTTCGGGTGGCTGCTGGAATGGCCCGCGTGGGTGGTGGTTCCGCTGTTGGCGGCGGTGGGTTTCGGCGTGTTCAAGAAGTTGACCGGCGGGCTGCCGACCCCGTCGGACCACGTGGGTATGCTGCTCGACCAGCTCGGTCTGCACGGTGAGCGAAACGCCGTGCGGCGGCTGACCGCGCACCGCTTCGCCCGCTACATCGAGGCGGCCGGGCACCCCCAGGTGGCCGAGGACGTTCGTCGGCGTTTCGACGCCCCGGGCGAGCCGTGAAGCGGACGGCGAAATGAGCACTTCGGGTGCTTGACATGATCGTGATCTTGAGCCAGGGCCGAGTTGTTGACCCTTTCAACGATCGACGTTACAGTTCCGCTGTTCGAAACGATCTGGATCTACATATTCCCAGGTCAGGCCCGTTTTCTGGCTGCCGGAACGAGCGAATTTCTCCGGCGGAAGGGGACCGAAGTGACGACCGCAGACCGCTCCTCACCGCCCGATTCGCGGCCTTCCGAGTCCCACGCCGTCGGGCGGCGCGGTTTCCTCGGTTACGTCCTGGCCGCACCGACGCTGGTGGCCGCCGCCGACCTGAACCTGCGCGCTCCCGCCGCGGAAGCCCAAGGGCTGCCGCCAGTCCCCTCCCCCGCGATCGCAGAGATCACCGACCTCAGCGACATGCTGGAGCACTCCGCCGCTCCCACCGCGAACCTCATCACGGTCACGGTGAACACCGACGGCACCGTGTCCTTCGAGCTGCCGCGCGCCGAGGTCGGCCAGGGCATCACCACCTCCACCGCGATGCTCATCGCCGAAGAGATGGACGTGCCGGTCGAGGACGTCCACGTCACCCTCGCCGACGCCCGGCCGGAGCTGGTGTTCAACCAGATCACCGGCGGTTCCGGCACCACGCTGTCGACCTACGAGCCGATCCGCGTCGCCGCCGCCGTGGCGCGCGGGCGCCTGCTGCAGGCCGCCGCCGTCGAGCTGGAGCAGGCGGTGGCGACGCTGCGCCTCAAGCAGGGCATCATCACCGACCTGCTGGGCAACAGCATCGGCATCGGCACGCTCGCCACGAAGGCCGCGAGCGTGCGCACCGAGGAAGTTCCGGTGCAGCTCAAGGCGAACGAGAACTTCTCGGTCATCGGGACCCCCCACAACCGCGTGGACGCGCTCGCGGCGGTGACCGGCCGGAAGAAGTTCGCGATGGACCTCAAGATCCCGGGCGCCCTGCCGACGATGGTGTGCAGGCCGCCGACGCTCAACGGCGAGGTCGGTTCGGTGCGCAACACCGAAGCCGTGGCCACCATGCCGGGCGTCACCGACGTGGTCGCGATCTCGACCGGTGTCGCGGTGCGGGCGGAGACCTTCGGGCAGTGCATCGACGCGGTGCGCGCGCTGGAGGTCGACTGGAAACCCGGCACGGCCGAGGGCAAGTCGGACGCTTCAGTGCTCGACGAGTTGCGGGCGGCCGAGGTTCCGCTGGTGGAGTCGAAGGGCGAGGCCAGCGTCGAGGGTGACTTCACCTTCTTCTTCCGCAGCAACAGCGCGTTGGAGACCAACTGCGCGATCGCCGACGTGCGACGGGACCGGGCCGAGATCTGGTCGGCCCAGAAGAACCCGATCGTCACCAAGGAGACCATCGCCGCGCAGTGCGGGATTCCGCTCGACGCGGTGAAGGTGCACGTCACCGAAGGCGGCGGATCGTTCGGGCGCAAGCTTTTCAACGACGGCGCCATGGAGGCCGCCGAGATCTCCCGCAAGATCGGCAAGCCGGTCAAGCTGATGTGGCACCGCGCCGACGACTCCCGCCAGGGCCGCACCCACCCGATGGCGACCTCGCGGGTGCGGGTGGGCGTCGCCGGGGACGGCGTGCTCAGCTACGAGCAGCGGCACACCAGCGTGTTCACCGACTTCAGCCACGGCTTCGGCGAGATCATCACCGCCAACGCGGCGAAGCTCCCGGTGGCCGACGCGTCGTTCTCGCAAACGATCTTCACCTTCACCCAGACGATGCCCTACGGCTTCGGGGCGACCACGCAGCTGCTCAACGAGACCGATCGCGGTTTCAACACCGGCAGCATGCGCAACATCTACTCCCCCGACGTCACCACCGCGCGGGAGCTGATCGTCGACCAGCTGGCCGCGAAGATGGGCGAGGACCCCTACCGGTTCCGGCAGCGGTTCCTGCAGGAGGAGCGGCTCAAGGCCGTCCTGGACCAGGTCGCCGAGGCAGGGCGGTGGGGCCGGTCGATGCCGGAGAACACGGCTCAGGGCATCGCGGTGCACACCGAGTACCGGGCGACGATCGCGACGCTGGTGGAGATCGACTGCACGCCCGAGACGGTGAACCGGCCGATCCGCGACGCCGTCGCCGGCCCGCGCGTCACCAAGGCGGTCTGCGCGGTGGACATCGGGCTCGCGGTCAACCCGCGCGGCCTGGAGGCCCAGATCATGGGCGGCATCAACGACGGCATCGCCAACGCGCTGACCTCCAGCCTGCACCTGACCGACGGGTACTTCCTGGAAGCCAGCTGGGACAACTACTTCTACACCCGGCAGTGGAACTCGCCGCCGGAGCTGGAGATCATCATCATGCCGCCGACGACCGGCAAGCCCGGTGGCGCCGGTGAGCTCGGCGTCGCCTCGGCCCAGGCCGCGGTGGCCTGCGCCTACGCCCGCGCGACCGGTTCGGTACCCACGAGCTTCCCGATCAACCACGGCACGTTGTCGTTCGAGCCGAAGCCTAACGTGCCGCCGATCCCGGAGTCGCCCACCGACGGCCTGCGCCACGCGCAGTGAGGACCTGGAGGAATTCTCGTGCCTGAGCACACCTTTCGACTCAACGATGAACAGGTCACCGTCGACGTCGCCGACGACGTGCGGGTGCTGTGGGTGCTGCGCGACCTGCTGGGCGTGACCGGCCCGAAGTACGGCTGCGGCATCAACGTCTGCAAGGCATGCACCAGCCACATCAACGGGAAAGCGTTCAACCCGTGCTCGGTCTCGGTCGGCGACATCTCCGCCGAGGACGAGATCACCACGATCGAGGGCCTGCCCGACACCGTCGACGCCGAACTGCACCCGATGCAGCAGGCGTGGCTGGACCAGGACGTCGCGCAGTGCGGCTACTGCCAGCCGGGCCAGATCATGGCGGCGGTCGCCCTGGTGCGCCGCGCTGCCGCCGGGGGACGCCAGATCACCGAGGCGGACCTCGACACGATCCGCAACATCTGCCGCTGCGGCACTTACTTCCGGATCCGCGAGGCCATCAAGGCGGGCGCGGAGAAGATGTGACGCGTGGGGCGGTCGGGACCTCAGGTGCGACCCCCGACCGCCCCACGCCGCAGAGCTGGCGACCACCGCAGGTGAGAGCGCTATGCTGGAGGTGCTGGCGGGCGCTCCGCGCTGGCACGTGGAGCATGCGAAACCCCGCGCGGCGGAGCCTCCGGTCCCAGCGGCCGGAGGCTTCCTCGGCCGGGGCGCCTGAGATGAAAGAGGCGCACCCGCGAGCTGCGCGCAATTCCCTCGTCACCCGCACCGCCGCGGGTCCTCAGCGGTTCCCTGGTGAGGAGGGGCGCAACGCCGTGCACTGGCACACATCAGTTGCGGACCCGGCACCAGGCAACCGCTGAGGCTCCGCCGCTCGCACCGCCAGGCGCGATGAGCGCGATCGGCAGTCCTAGCCGCCGAGCAGCTCGCCGAGCTGCTGGTGCACGGTCAGCACCGCCAACACGCCGAACAGGACGATCGACCAGATCAGCGCACCGAGGCGAACGCCGGAGACGCGGATCTGGGCAGGCAGCATCTTGCGGTTGATGGCGATCAGCAGGCCGGAGTAGATGAACATCATGACGCCACCGGTGCAGGCCGAGATCGTGGCCAGCAGCAGCGGTTGCCCCATCCCGGCGACGATCACGATCGTGCCGATGACCACCAGCCCCCACACCAGGATCGCGTAGATCTTGCTCTCCGAGGCGTTGGTGAAGTAGCTGGTCTTGAGCACGTCGGCAGCCAGCCGGCTGGTGTAGTCGACGATGCCCAGCGCCGCCGCGAACAGCGAGAACGCGCCCACGATCCAGAAGAAGTAGCCGAACCAGCCGCCGGCCACGGCCGACATCTTCTCGCCCTCGACACGCAGGAACGACACGTCGCTCTCCAGGCCGGGGTGGCCGAAAACAGTTCCGTAGGCCAGCAGCGACATGAACATGATGGACAGGAACGTGATGGCCACGAAGGTCATCAGCTGCTCCTTGTTGGCGAAGCGCCACCACGCCTTCCAGCGGTCCAGGTTCTCCTCGGTTGCGGGGAAGATGAATCCCGCCTGACCGCGCGCCTCGGCCTGACCGGTCAGCGGCGAGACGATCTTCGGAACGTAGTGCCCCATACCGAATCCCTTGTCGCGGATCCAGTTGCTCTGCACCAGGTTCTGACCACCACCGGCTCCCGCGAAGGCCAGCGCGCCCATCAGCACCGCGAAACCGAGCTCAGCGGCCGGGAACCCGGCCTCGGTGACCACGGTCGGCAGCGCCTGCCAGGTCTCGGCTCCGATGACGAACAACGCGCCGATCGCGATGAGCAGCACGACCGCGGCGACCTTGAGCATCTCGGCGCGTTCCAACGCCGTGTAGACCGCCGGGGCCAGCGTGAGGATCAACGCCACCAGCAGCAGGATTCCCACTGCCACCAGGGATTTGTCGCCGCCGATGGCGTAGGTGATCAGCGTCGCCGAACTCGTCGCCCACGCGGGCCAGAGGTTCGCGAAGTAGGCCATGATCGCGAACACCAGGCCCCAGTGCTTCCACAGGCGGCTGAAGCCGGTCACCGCGGTCTCACCGGTGGCCAAGGTGTAGCGCTCGATCTCCATGTTCAAGAAGAACTGCGTGATCAGCCCCAGCAGCGCTGCCCACACGAAGGTCAGCCCGACCTGCGAGGTGATGTAGGGGAAGAGGATGAACTCACCGCTGGCCAGGCCGACGCCCGCCGCGACGATGCCCGGGCCGATCAGCCGCCACTGGTTGCGCGGCGGCGCCGGCAGGTCGCGCACCTGCGGCTGCGGGATGTACTTGTCGGGAAAGGCCCTCTCCGGGCTCAGCGGGCTCGCCTCTTTGCGATCTGCCATCGTCGGCACCCTTGCTCGTGGTTGTCCTTGTCCTGAGGAAGGGCCAAGGTATGCGCCCGAACAACAACCACACCGAAAAGTAATACTTCTGTCGCTTACGCCCTCGCGAAGCGTTTCGACCGGCAGGTGTCGATCGTGGACGGTGCCGGTCAAGGACAACCCCTCACAGCGGCGCCGGTGCCTCGGCCGATGATGTCGGCGAGAGATGACGCCGGAGAAGCCAAGCACCACGCCCGAGGTCGCCCGGTGGCGCAGGAACCCCGCCCACTCCTTGATCGACACGGGCGCTGGCTCGTCCCCAAGACCCACCTCCAGGACGACGTCGTCCAGCGGCGACCACAGGTTCCCGAACACCGCCCTGATGAGTGGCTTTCGGGCGGCGGTCAGGGCCCTTCCCGCGATGCTCGGACAAGAGGGACTCGAACTCGGACGTTCCGGTCGGTCACCGATCGCCCAAGGCCTTCGAGGCGGAGCTCTTCGCCTTCACCGCTCGCTCGTGCTCCTGGCGCGCGGCTTCGAGGTCGCGGCGCCGGTCGCGCAGCTCCGAGTCGGCGGCGGCCAGCTCCTCGCGGAGGCGTTCGCGGCGCTCCTGCGCCTCCTGGCACGCGATTTCGGCGCGCTGGAGGGTTTCGTTCGCGGCATCGAGGTGTTCCTCGGTGTCCCGCAGCCGGTGCCGCAGTTCCAGCAGCTTCGCCTCCCCGGAGTCCTCGGTTGCCTTCGCGGGGCGCTCCGGTCGGGGTTCCTGGCCGGTGGACTGCCGGCGGATGGCTGCTGCGGCGAGGTCGTCGAGGCCGAAGCCGCTGTACTCCAGCGGCTTGGTCAACGTCGCTTCCTGGACCTCGGCCGCGGCCTCGGGGTCGGAGAGCGCGGCCGTCAAAGTTTGTGAAACCTGCTCGCGTCCGGTTTGGGCGAGCTCGTGCCCGCGTTCCGCGGCCAGTTCGACCGCTCGGCCGGTGAGGCGGTCCAGCAGGCGGGTGCGTTCGGCGGCCAGCTCGCGGAGCTCGTCGCCGCGCAGTTCGCGCTGGGCGTTGCGCAGCCGCTCGCCGAGGTCGTGCAGGGCGCGCAGCTCGCACGGTTCGCGGTCGGCCAGCAGGTTCACCGCCCAGGCCGCCGTGGTGGGTTTGCGCAGCTTCTTGATCCGATCGGCCAACTCGGCATCTCCGGACTCGCGGGCGCGCGCGGCCGCGGCGTCTCGGGAGGTGACGAATTCCACCGGGTCGCCGGTGCGCAGTTCGCGAGCCACTTTCCGCAGGTCCACAACTTCAACGTGCCACCGACGGGGCCCACGCGCGAGGTGTGCGTTGGCGAGATCGTCCGCGCGCGGGCAGGCTGGAGCCATGACGGCATTGGAGCGTCCTCGCAACGGAAAGATGATCGCCGGCGTGTGCGCGGGCCTGGCCCACCGGTTCGGGTTGCCCGTGTTCCTGGTGCGGCTGGCCTTCGTGATCTCCTGCGTCCTGCCAGGCCCGCAGTTCATCCTCTACATCCTGCTGTGGGTCATGCTGCCGAAGTCCCGCTGAGGATTGCGCGCGCCTTCCGGAATCTCTGCACCCGGATGGCGTTGTACACGGGGTGAGTCCTCGTTTGTCAGTGCTGGACCGCTCGCACATCCCGGTCGGCGGCAGCGCCCGGGAGGCGCTGCTGGAGACCGTGCGCTTCGCGCAGGAGGTCGAGCGGCTCGGCTACCACCGGATCTGGGTCGCCGAGCACCACGGCGTGCCCGGCGTCGCCGGAGCCGCCCCGACCGTGCTGGCCTCGGCGGTCGCCGCCGCCACCAGCCGGATCAGGGTGGGCACCGGCGGCGTCATGCTGCCCAACCACCAGCCGCTGGTGGTCGCCGAGCAGTTCGGCGTGCTGGGGTCGTTGTTCGGCGACCGCATCGACGTCGGGCTGGGGCGGTCGCTGGGGTTCACCGGCGGCATCCGCAAGGCGCTCGGTGCCGAGGAAGCGAACCACTTCACCGAGCAGCTCACCGAGCTGCTTGCCTACCTCGACGGCGCAGTCGCGGGCGTGCGCGCGGTGCCCGCCGAAGGGCTCGACCTGCCGGTGTTCGTGCTGGCCACCCGCAACGCCAGCAGCGCCGCCGAGCTCGGCCTCCCGCTGGTCATCGCCTCCCCGCTCGGCGACCAGGAGATGCTGCGCACGATCGACGAGTACCGGCGAGACTTCCGCCCCTCCCGCCGCGCCGCCGAGCCCTACGTGGTCGTCGCCCGCTCCATCGCGGTCGCCGACACCACCGAAGCCGCCCGCCGCCTCCTCGTCCCCGAAGCCTGGGCCACCGTTCGGTCCCGCACCAGGGGCGAGTTCCCTCCCCTGGACGCCCCGGACCGCGTCCTCGCCCGCGACATGACCGACCGAGAACGCATCCACTTCACCCGGGCCATGCGAGGCCACACCTACGGCACGCCGGACGAGGTCGCAGTCGCCGTGAAGGACCTCGTCGCCACGACGGCCGCCGACGAACTGCTGGTGACCACCACCGCCCACGACCCCGACGACCGCCTCACCTCCTACCGCCTCCTCGCGTCCCTCACCGGGTGAGGAGGACGGGGGTCACTTGCGTTCGAGGACGGCTTTGAGGAAGCGCTGGGTTCGTTCGTGCTGGGGGTTCTGGAGGATCTGGGACGGGGGTCCGGATTCGACCACCGCGCCGGAGTCGAACATCAGGACGCGGTCGGAGATCTCCTCCGCGAAGCGCATCTCGTGGGTGACCAGCAGCATCGTCATGGCAGTGGTGTGCGCGAGGTCGCGGATGACGGCCAGCACCTCGCCGATCAGCTCCGGGTCCAGCGCCGAGGTGACCTCGTCGAACAGCATCACCTTGGGCCGCATCGCCAGGGCTCGGGCGATGGCGACCCGCTGCTGCTGACCGCCGGAGAGCTGCCCCGGCTTGTGCGACAAGTGCTTCTCGAGTCCCACCAGCTGCAGCAGCTCGACGGCGCGCTGCCCGGCCTCGTCGCGGCTCATCCCCAGCACCTGGACCGGCGAGAGCGTCACGTTGTCCAGCACGGTCATGTGCGGGAACAGGTTGAAGTGCTGGAACACCATGCCGATCGTGCGCCGCACCGCGGCCTGCTTCTTCGCGTCGAACCGGGCGCCTTCGCGGCAATCCCACAGCGGCTGCCCGTCGACCTCGATCAACCCGGTGTCGGGGTGCTCCAGGGTCATCAGCAGCCGCAGGATGGTGGTCTTGCCGGAGCCGCTGGGTCCGATGATGGACACCTTCTCCCCCGGCGCCACCGTCAGGTCGAGTTCGCGCAGCACGTGGTTGTCCCCGAAGGACTTCCCCACGCCGGAGAAGGAGATCATCGCCTCATCTGGGGTGGGCAAGACGCAGCTCCAATCGTTTGATCAGCCTCGCCGCGGGCAGGCTGACCGCCAGGAACAGCAGGGCGGCGATGGTCATCGGTTCCAGGTAGCGGTAGCTGCTCGAGCCGATGGCCGTCGCGTGGCCGAGCAGTTCGAACACCGTGATGGCGTGCAGGATCGCGGAATCCTTGAACATCTGCACCAGGTAGTTGCCCAGCGCCGGGATGACGTCGCGGACCGCCTGCGGCAGCACCACGAACCGCCAGCGCTGCCAGTTCGACAGGCTCAGCGCGGTGCACGCCTCCCACTGCCCGACAGCCACGCTCTGGATCCCCGCGCGGTACACCTCGGCGGTGTAGGCGCTGTAGTTGAGGCCGATGACGACGATGCCGGTGATCATCGGGGAGAACTGCACCCCGACGCGGGGTAGCACGAAGAACGCGAAGTACGCCTGCACCAGCAGCGGCGTGCCCCGGATGAACAGCACGTAGAAGGTGAACAGCTTGCTGACCACCGGCACCTGGGAGTAGCGCACCACGGCCACGAACAGCCCGACGACCAGCGCGATCGCCATGCCGACGAGCGTGATCTGCACGGTGACCCACAGCCCTTCCAGCAGGAAGGGCACGATCTGCGCCGCGAACGACCAGTCCCAGATCACGACGTCACCCGCCGATCCGGCAGGACGCGCTGCCAGAAGCTCTGCGCCTGCGCCGGCCGAGTCGGGTCGACGCGCCGCTCCAGCCACGAGGAGCCGAGCGAGAGGACGTAGGCGACGACGAAGTAGGACACCAGGATCGTCCCGAAGACCGCCGCCGTGGCGCCGGTGGTGTTGCGGACCATCTGGGCGGTGAAGGTCAGGTCGGCGACGGTCACCAGCGACACCAGGGAGGTGTTCTTGAGCAGGTCCACCATCACGTTGCCGAAGGGCGGGATCATCGCCGGAACCGCTTGCGGCAGGATGACGAACCGCATCCTCTGGTAGGGGCTCAGGCTCAACGCGACGGCACCTTCCCGTTGCCCGCGCGGCAGGGCGGTGATCGCGCCGCGCACGATCTCCGCGCCGTAGGCGCCTTCGTTGAGGCCGAGCGCGAGGATCGCCGCGGCGAACGGGACCAGCTGGATGCCGAAGAACGGCAGCGCGAAGAACAGCCAGAACAGCTGCACCAGCATCGACGTCCCGCGGAAGACCTCGATGAACACCGACGCAGGCCAGCTCAACCAGCGGTGGTGCGACATCCGGGCGATGCCTGCGGCGAAGGCGACCACCACCGCGAGCACCATGCCAGCGATGGTGAGCGCGATGGTGATCAGCAGACCTTCGCCGAGCAGCGGGAAGTAGGGCAGGATCTGCGACATTCGTGCTCAGCCTGGTACGGCGCAGAGCTGTTCGCGGGTCACCGATCTCGCGGCGTCCCCGGAGAAGCCCCACTTGCCGAGGATCTGGTCGAACTCGGGCGTGGCCTTGAGCGCCTTGAGCTGTTCGTCGTAGGCGGCGACCAGATCGGCGTCGGCCTGGCGGAAACCGGCGCCGGAGCCGGTTTGCTGCACGTCGGTGATGGCACCGGTGATCTCGATGCCCTCGGTCTTGAGCGCGTTGAGCGACAGGGTCGGTAGGAAGAACGCGTCGGCTCGGCCCGCCTGCACGGCTTCGACTCCGCTGCGGCCGTCGGGAATGTTGACGATCTGCGACGCCGGGACACCTGCGGTCTTGAGCGCGCCGTCCTCGAATCCGCCCGGCAGGACCGCGATCTTCAGCGCCGGATCGGCTTTCACAGCCGCGATTCCGGTGAGCTTCTTCGGATTCCCCGCGGGCACCGCGAACGATTCGGTGGACACGATTTCCGGTTCGGAGTAGCGGATCTGACTGCACCGCGACTGCTTCATGAACAATCCAGCGGCGATGATGTCCCACCGACTCGCGTTGAGCCCCGGAATCATCGACTCGTAGGGGGTGACGATGCCTTCGATGCGGGGAACGCCCATTCGCTTGAGCACCGCGGCGACCACGTCGGGCTCAGCTCCGGTGACGCTGCCGTCGGGGTTGATCTGGGTGTAGGGCGGCTCGTTGGCGATCGCGATCCGCGCGTATCCCTGCTGCTTGAATCGGTCCAACGTGGATCCGGTCGGTTGCCCGGTGCCGGGCTGGGTGAAGCTGCACCCGCCGAGGAATCCGGTGACCGGCACTGCGAGTGCCGCCGCTCCACCGGCGCGGAGCAATTGCCGTCGAGAAATTTCGGTCCTGCGCATGGCCCAGACCTCCCTGGTACATCGCCCATTCGAGTGATGCGGTTGGGCAGACGGTAAGTCGCCCCTTTGGCCCTGTCAACGCGAGAACGGACCGTGACGTGTAACCGATCTGTTTCCACCAATCACGCGAGATTGCCGAATCAAGACGCGTTTCCAGCGCAAACACCGGCACCCCGGATCGCCTCCCGAGGATCGGAGGAAATTCTTTCGGAAGAATTTTGACACGGACAGGTGAAGATCGAACTTCAGCCGTGCACCGCAACGGCGACGCGCGATTGCCGAGCGATCTCCAAGTCCTCCCGCGCCCGCACCACGACGCTGCGAGCCGTGGCGCCTGCCGCGCTGATCTCGCCCTCGGTCGCGTGAATGTTGTGCGCCGGATCGATGGCCGCCCCGGCGAAGACCAGCGCCGAACCCACGGCCGCGCGCACCGGCGGCTGGTGCTCGCCGATCCCACCGGTGAACACCAGCAGGTCCAGCCCGCCGAGCACCGCCAGCATCGCTCCGGCGTGGCGCACCAGGCTGTGCCGGTAGACGTCGAAAGCCGTCGCGGCGTCGTGGTCTCCGTTCTCCCTCGCGTCCAGCACGTCGCGGAGGTCGCCGTTCCCGCCCGCCAGCCCCGCGACTCCGGACCTCCGCGCCAGGGTCTCGAAGACCTCTTCCGGTGGGAGGCCTCGGGAATCGATGAGCCAGCCGATGAGCCCGGGATCGACGCTGCCGCTCCGGGTGTTCATCACCAGCCCCTCTTCCGGGGTGAAGCCCATCGTGGTGTCAACGCAACGGCCGTTGAGCACCGCCGCCATCGATGCCCCAGCCCCGAGGTGACAGCTCAGCACCTTCCCGCGCCCGGTGTCCAGACCGGTCAGCTCCGCCCCGCGCCGCACCGCGTAGGAGTGCGACAAGCCGTGAAAACCATAGCGGCGCAGGGAGTACCGCTCATTCCACTCGCGCGGCAACGCGTAGGTTGCGGCGGCGGTGGGAAGTCTCGCGTGGAAGGCGGTGTCCACGCACACCACCGACGGCACGCGAGGCGCGAACCGCCGCGCCACCCGGATACCCTCGATCGCGCGCGGCTGGTGCAGCGGCGCGAGGTCGGTGAGCGATTCCAGGTAGGTCTGCACCTCGTCGTCGATGGGCGTGGCTTCGGTGATGCGATCGCCGCCGTGCACCACCCGGTGCCCGATGACCTCGGCTCCGTGCTCGTCGAGGAATTCCTCGATCGGCCCCGGCTCGCCGCCCCAGCGCTCCACGTGCCGGTCGTCGACCAGCTCGTCACCGTCGAGGAGGGCGAGCTTGAGGCTGCTGGAGCCGGCGTTGACCGTCAGCACCCTCACCGGCCCGGCCAAGACCACTCCCGGATCTCCGGCATGTCCTCCCCGTGCGTGGACACGTAGTGGCGGTGCTCGATCAGCCTGGTCTTGAACGCCTCCCGCGCGTAGGCGGCGCGCGGACCGAGCCGGGGAACCCGGTCGATGACGTCGATGGCCAGGTTGAACCGGTCGATCTGGTTGAGCACGCACATGTCGAACGGCGTGGTCGTGGTGCCTTCCTCCTTGTAGCCGCGCACGTGCAGGTTCTCGTGGTTGTTCCGGCGGTAGGTCAGCCGGTGGATCAGCCAGGGGTAGCCGTGGAAGTTGAAGATCACCGGACGATCCCGGGTGAACAGGCTGTCGAACTCGACGTCGGACAGCCCGTGCGGGTGTTCCCGCTCGCCCTGCAGCCGCATCAGGTCCACCACGTTGACCACCCGGATCCGCAGGTCGGGGAACTCGCTCAGCAGCAGGTCCACCGCGGCCAAGGTCTCCATCGTGGGCACGTCGCCCGCGCAGCCCATCACCACGTCGGGATCGCCGTCGTCGTCGCTGGAGGCCCAGTCCCAGATGCCGATCCCCTTGGTGCAGTGCACCACCGCCGATTCCATGTCCAGGTACTGGGGCGCGGGCTGCTTCCCGGCCACCACGACGTTGATGTAGTCGCGGCTGCGCAGGCAGTGGTCCACCACCGACAACAACGTGTTGGCGTCCGGCGGCAGGTAGACCCGGACCACCTCGGCCTTCTTGTTCACCACGTGGTCGATGAACCCCGGGTCCTGGTGGGAGAAGCCGTTGTGGTCCTGTTGCCACACGTGGGAGGTCAGCAGGTAGTTCAGCGAGGCGATCGGCTGCCGCCAGGCCAGCCGCCCGGTGACCTTCAACCACTTGGCGTGCTGGTTGACCATCGAGTCCACGATGTGCGCGAAAGCCTCGTAGCAGGAGAAGAACCCGTGCCTGCCAGTGAGCAGGTAGCCTTCCAGCCAGCCCTGGCACGTGTGCTCGGAGAGCACCTCCATCACCCTGCCGTCGTGCGCCAGCGAGTCGTCGTCGGGCAGGGTCTCGGCGGTCCAGGTGCGCGCGGTGGCCGTCAAGATCGCGGCCAGCCGGTTGGAGTTGTTCTCGTCCGGTGAGAAGACCCGGAAGTTCCGCTCGTTCTCGTTCAGCCGCACCACGTCCCGGAGGAACCGGCCCAGGACGCGGGTCGCCTCACCGGTGCTCGCTCCCGGCTGCTCCACCTCGATCCCGTAGTCCCGGAACTCCGGCATTCGCAGAGCGCGCAGCAGGTGGCCGCCGTTGGCGTGCGGGCTGGCGCTCATCCGGCGGTCACCGATCGGGTTGTGCTCGCGGATCTCGCGCACCGGAGCGCCCGAGGACTCGAACAGCTCCCCCGGCTCGTAGCTGCGCAGCCACGACTCCAGCTGGAACAGGTGCTCGGGGTTGCCCCGCGGGTCGGAGATCGGCACCTGGTGCGCCCGCCAGGTGCCGGCCACGTACTTGCCGTCGACGGTGTCGGGCCCGGTCCAACCCTTCGGGGTGCGCAACACGATCATCGGCCACCGCGGGCGCTGCTGAACGCCTTCCCGCCGCGACCGGCGCTGGAGCGCCGAGATCTCGTCGAGGCAGCGGTCCAGCGTCGCGGCGAACAGGTGGTGCATCGGTGCCGGTTCGTCCCCCGCGACGAGGTAGGGCTCGTAGCCGAAACCGCGCAGCATGCCGAGCAGTTCGTCGTCGGGAATGCGCGCCAGGACCGCCGGGCTGGCGATCTTGTAGCCGTTGAGGTGCAGGATCGGCAGCACCGCGCCGTCGGTGGCCGGGTTGAGGAACTTGTTGGAGTGCCAGCTGGTCGCCAGCGGACCCGTCTCGGCCTCGCCGTCACCGATGACGCAGGGAACGATCAGGTCGGGGTTGTCGAACACCGCTCCGAACGCGTGCGAGAGCGCGTAGCCCAGCTCGCCGCCCTCGTGGATCGACCCGGGCGTCTCGGGCGCCACGTGGCTGGGGATCCCGCCGGGGAACGAGAACTGGGTGACCAGCCGCTTCAGGCCCTCGTTGTCCTGGGCGACGTCCGGGTAGATCTCGCTGTAGGTGCCTTCCAGCCAGGCCGCCGATACCAGGCCCGGACCGCCGTGACCTGGGCCGATCACGTACATCATGGCGAGATCGCGCATCCGGATGACCCGGTTGAGGTGCGCGTAGATGAAGTTCAGGCCGGGCGTGGTCCCCCAGTGCCCGAGCAGCCGGGGCTTGATGTGCTCGGGGCGCAGCGGTTCGCGCAGCAGCGGGTTGTCCATCAGGTAGATCTGGCCCGCCGACAGGAAGTTGGCCGCGCGCCACCACAGCTGCACCCCGTCGAGCTCCTGCGGCTCCAAGTGCTCGCTCACTGCTGGGGTCATCGTCCACCCCGCCTCGGACACCTGCGCATCACTGCTCATCCCCGACCCCCGGAAGTCGAACCACCCACACAGCCTGGTGCCCCACAGCGCAGGCGCAACTCGGAGTAACGGGCCTTGAGCCGTCAGACCCCCGGAGCGGACGGGCAGGAGCGTCGGAGGACGTCGGGTGCGCGGGGGCACCGGTCGGTTCTGGTCCGAACGGGCCCGGCAAGGCGCACTTGATCACGGGTCGGTTCGGACCGAGAACTGCGCGGGGCACGGCCGCTCACGACGTCAGCGTCGTGCGCGAGCCGCGGAGTGCCGGGGGCGCGCTCGTCAGAGGAGGCGTTCGACCGTCTGGTTCTCCGAGGAGCGCTGGGCCGCGGCGATGATGTCCAGGGCCGTGACCGCGTCGGCGGGGTCCACCGGGGCCGGGCCGTGGACGGTGAGCGCTTCGACGACCTCGTCGTAGAACGCCTGGTAGGCGCCGGACTCGCTCGGAACCCTCCGCGCGGTCACGCCGTCACCGAGCTCGCCCCAGATGTCCTCTGGCTCGCGGCCCCAGGTGTCGTCCACGGGGCGCTTGCCCGCGCGGAGGTCGGCTTCCTGCGGGTCGGTGCCGTGCTTGGTGAACGTGCCCTGGTCTCCGAGCACGCGCAGGCGGGGGCCGGACACCGCCGCGAGCTTGCTCATCCACAAGTGCGAGCGGACGCCGTTGACGTGGGACAGCGAGACGAACGAATCGTCGTCAGCGCGCACGCCCGGTCTGCGACGGTCGATCTCGGCGTAGACCGAGGCGACCGGGCCGAACAGCTGCAGCGCCTGGTCGATGAGGTGACTGCCCAGGTCGTAGAGCAGTCCCGCCACGTCCTCGGCGCCACCGGAATCGCGCCACGTCGGCTTCGGCTGCGGCGCCCAGCGGTCGAAGCGGGACTCGAAGCGGTGCACCCGCCCCAGCTCACCGCCGGCAAGCACCTTGCGCACGGTCCGGATGTCGCTGTCCCAACGGCGGTTCTGGAACACCGTCAGCAGCAGTCCCCGTTCGCGGGCGTGCTCGATGAGCTCGCGGCCCTCCTGCGCCGTCGGCGTGAAGGGCTTGTCCACCACCACCGGGACACCGGCGT
Source organism: Saccharopolyspora aridisoli (assembly GCF_004348445.1). GTDB lineage: Bacteria > Actinomycetota > Actinomycetes > Mycobacteriales > Pseudonocardiaceae > Saccharopolyspora > Saccharopolyspora aridisoli. Next base: position 43,413 of record NZ_SMKV01000005.1, read on the forward strand.
CCAGCGCGGCCTTGGTGAGCTCGACGTGCGTCCGGTTGGGCGTCGTGACGACCACCAGGTCGGGCTCGCGGGCGAACAGCGCGTCCATCCCGGCCACCGGCTCGGTGCCCGGGTGGTCGGCGCGCACCTGCGCCTGCCGCTCCGGGTTCGAGGTGACGACCGCGTCGAGCCGCAGCCGCGGGTTGGCGGCGATCAACGGCGCGTGGAAGATCGCTCCACCCGAGCCGTAGCCGACGAGTCCGACCTTGAGTTCGTGCTGTTCCGAGCCGTGCATGACCCCATTAGACACGTCGCGCCGCACGGGTTCGGCAGGGCGTCAGGCCGAGACCTGGCGCGGCGGACGGGCGTTGTCCTGACCCGGGCAGACCAGGCCGGTCTCGTAGGCGAGGATCACCAGCTGCGTCCGCGAGGAGATCTGGAGCTTCTGCATCACGTGGTAGAGGTGCGATTTCACGGTCAGCTCGGCCAGGCCCAGGTTGCGGGCGATCTCGGCGTTGGAGCCGCCGCGCGCGACCTCCAGCAGCACGTCCACCTCGCGCTCGGTGAGCACGGACAGCTCGCTGCGGGCGTCGCGCACGCCCAGCGCGGCGAAGCGCTGGAGCAGCCGCTTGGTCACCCGGGGCGCCAGCAGAGCCTCTCCCGCCGCGACCGTGTGCACGGCCTTGACCAGCTCCTCCGGACTGGCGTCCTTGAGCAGGAAACCGCTCGCCCCGGCGCGCAGCGCGCCGTAGACGTACTCGTCGAGGTCGTGCACGGTCAGCATGATCACCGACGTCGCGCCATCGGTCTCCGCGAGAATCTCCTGCGCTGCTGCGATGCCGTCCTTGCCCGGCATCCGCACGTCCAGCAGCACCACGTCCGGACGTCTCCGCCGCACCGCGGCCACGGCCGAGTCACCGTCGGAAGCCTCGGCCAGAACGCGAAGTCCCGGCTCGTTGGACAGGAGCGCGACCAGTCCCGCGCGGATCATCGCTTGGTCATCGGCAACCAGGACGGTCGTCTCCGCAGTTCCCACCGAGCCTCCTAGGTCCTGGCGGCCTGACATTTCGGCTCAGGCCAGGTCCGAATTTTCCGGGCACGGTAACACGGCCTCAAGGCGAAAACCGTTCATAACTGGATGTGCTGTCAAAGTTCCGCCCAGCAGCGCAACGCGTTCCCGCAGGCCGATCAACCCGTGACCCGACGGTTGGTGCGCAGGCCGCTGCTTCTGGTCGTCGAGCGCGCTGAGCTCGTTGGTGACTTCGATGCGCACCGTGGTGGGCGCGTACTCCACCAGCACCCGCGCACGGCCGGCTCCGGCGTGTTTGAGCACGTTGGTCATCGCCTCCTGGGCGATGCGGTACGCCGTCATCTCCACGGCCTGCCCGAGCGCTCGGACCGGGCCGCGCCGGTCCAGCTTCCAGGTCACCTGCCCGCCGCGGACCGAGTCCACCAGGGCGTCGAGGCCGTCCAAGGTGGGCGTGGGCTGCCAGTCAACGGTTTCCTTGCCCGTCACGTCGCGCTCGCGCAGCGCGGTGAGCATGTCCCGCATCTCCCCCAGCGCTCCCCGCGAGCTGGACTCCAGCTCCTGGAGCGTCTGCCTGGCGTGGTCGGGATCGCGGTCGATCACCGCCCGCGCCACACCCGCGCGCAGCGCCACCACCGAGAGGTTGTGCGAGACGATGTCGTGGAACTCCCGCGCTATCCGGGCCCGTTCGATCGAGGCGGCGTCGGCGGCCAGCTGATCACGAGCCTCGTCCAGCAGCGCCAACGTGCGTTCCAGCTGATCAGCGCGCCTGCGGCCGATCTGCACCGCGTAGGCCAGGCCGACGACGATCACCAGGTTCACCACGGCCCCGATGACCCGCAGCGCGCCCATCAGCGGCCCCATCCCGTAGGCGATCGCATCGGCGACCGGGTAGAACATCGCCAGTCCTGCGGCGGCCACCATCATCGACGGCGTGCTGCGCACGCACACCGAGTACAGCGCGACCTGGATGACCAGGTTCAGCGCACCGATGCTCAGCTGGAAGGCACTCAGCCCGGACGCCGTCGCGACCAGCACGAACAGCACCGTCCACGGAGCCCTGCGGCGCAGCGGCAGCAGCAGACCGGCCGGGCCGCCGATGGCCATCGGCACCCACCACGGCATCCACGGCGGGTGGTCGGCCAGCGCGGCGTCGAAGACGTACAGCACCGACGCGGCGAGCACGAACGCGACGTCGCCGAGCGTCACGCGATGGGTCAGCGCCCACTGCCAGAACCCCGACTCGGAACGGGACAGCACCAGCCTGCCGACGACCTGGTCCATCGCACCTGCCTGTCTGCAACGGGCTCACGGAGCCGAGTGCGGCCCCGTCGGCAACACGTGCCGCGAACACCGGAGTCGGGGGTTCCGGCATCCGCGGCACGCGGCTCCCGTCGCACCGGCACGCCGAACGACGGGCTCAAAGAGCATGCCCGCCGTTCGGCCCCACCTCATCCGTCGAAAGTGGGGGAGTGTGGAACGCTCCGTGTCGAACCGACGACTGGTCAGTGGCCGCGAGCCACCCACTCGTCGAATTGGGGACGCACCTCGCCGATCGTCGTCGACTCTCCGTGTCCAGGGTGGACCTCGGTTTCCGGCGGCAGCGGCAGCAAGCGGTCCCGGATCGAACCGGTGATCACGCCGAAGTCCGAGTAGGAGCGCCCGGTCGCACCCGGACCACCGGCGAAGAGCGTGTCGCCGGTGAACACCACGCCTTCGCTCGGCGCGTAGAAGCAGACCGCGCCTGGCGCGTGGCCCGGCGTGTGCAGCACGTGCAGCTCACCACCGCCGATTTCGATGACCTCGCCGTCGGACAGCTGCCGCTCGGGCTCGCGGTCGGGGTGGGTCATGTTCCACAGCACCAGGTCGTCCGGGTGCAAGTGGATCGGGGCACCGACCGCGTCGGCCAGTTCCGGCGCCCGGCGCACGTGGTCGTCGTGAGCGTGCGTGCACAGCACGGCGCGCACCTCCCGGTCACCGATCAGCTTCTGGATCGCGGCCACGTCGTGCGGCGCGTCCAGCACCACGCACTCGGAGTCATCGCCGATGACCCAGGCGTTGTTGTCCACTTCGAACGTCTGGCCGTCCAGCGAGAAGGTTCCGGACGTGACCGCGTGGTCCATTCGCAAAGTCATTTTCTCACCACCGGGATTCGGGGATCGGGGTTCAGAAGGTCACCACGGAGCGTAGGACTTCTCCGCGGTGCATCTTGTCGAATGCCTGCTCGACGTCGCCGAGGGCGATCTCCTCGGTCACGAACTTCTCCAGCGGCAACCTGCCCTGCTGGTACAGCTCGACGAGCATCGGGAAGTCGCGTTCCGGCAGGCAGTCGCCGTACCAGGACGACTTGATCGCGCCGCCCCGGCCGAAGACGTCCAGCAGCGGCAGGTCCAGCGTCATCTCAGGCGTGGGAACGCCGACCAGGACCACGGTTCCGGCCAGGTCGCGCGCGTAGAACGCCTGCTTGAAGGTCTCGACCCTGCCGACCGCGTCGATCACCACGTCCGCGCCGAAACCACCGGTGAGCTCCCGGATCGCCTCCACGCTGTCCTGCTCGGCGGCGTTGACCGTGTGCGTGGCACCGAAGCCTTCGGCCCAGCTCAGCTTCTTCGGGTCGGTGTCCACCGCGATGATGCGCCGGGCACCGGCCATCGCCGCTCCGGCCACGGCCCCGTCCCCGACACCGCCGCAACCGATGACAGCCACGCTGTCGCCCGGTCCGGCCTGGCCGGTGTTGACGGCCGCGCCGATGCCCGCCATCACGCCGCATCCCAGCAGCCCGGCCACCGCGGCCCGCGCCGAAGGATCGACCTTCGTGCACTGACCGGCGTGGACCAGCGTCTTCTCCGCGAAGGCGCCGATTCCCAACGCCGGGGACAGCGGCGTGCCGTCGCCCAGCGTCATCGGCTGGGAGGCGTTGTGGGTGTCGAAGCAGTACTGCGGACGACCGCGCTTGCAGGCCCGGCAGACCCCGCACACCGCGCGCCAGTTGAGCACCACGAAGTCACCGGGCTCGACGTCGGTGACCCCCTCGCCGATCTGCTCCACGACACCGGCGGCTTCGTGGCCGAGCAGGAACGGGTAGTCATCGCTGATGCCGCCCTCGCGGTAGTGCAGGTCGGTGTGGCAGACCCCGCACGCCTGGACGCGAACGACGGCCTCACCAGGCCCCGGGTCCGGGACCTTGATCGTCACCACCTCGACCGGCTTGCCCTTGCCGGCCGAAACCACCGCCTGCACGTCGGACACGACTACCTCCTGGGAACGCGTTGTCGGAATCTCTGTGGATGAGCGCAGTCAACATCGTCATATGCACGACCGGCCATCACAAGGGGTCACCGATCCGCGTCCCCGATCGATGTTGGACACGAAGGGTTAGGTGACGACTACGGTAAGATCCCAGCGGAGGGGAGAGGACGAGCATGGTCGACACGCGCGAAGCGGCTGTCCGGGAAATGGACATCGGACGTCCCGCTGCCGCCAGGATGTGCGACGCATTCCTCGGAGGTTGCCACAACTTCGGAGTCGAGCGCGAGGTGGTGGAGCGCATCGGCACCTCCCTGCCCGGCATCACCGGCGCCTACCAGGAGAACCGGGCGTTCCTGCGCCGAGCGGTGGAATACCTGCTCGCGCACGGTGTCCGGCAGTTCCTCGACCTGGGCTCGGGCATCCCCACCATCGGTCACGTGCACGAGGTGGCGCGTCGGCGCACCCGCCAGTTCCGGGTCGTCTACGTGGAAAACGAGCCGCTGACGGTCGCGCACAGCAAGCCACTGCTCGCCGCCGAGATCAACGCCGCCATCACCCACGCCGACATGCGCGACCCCCAGTCGGTGCTGGAGTCCGCTGAGGTCCGAGCGCTGCTGACCATGGACGAGCCGGTCGGGCTGCTGATGTCCTCGGTGCTGCAGTTCATCCCGGACTCCGATGACCCGGAAGACCTGGTGGCCGGGTACCGCGCCGAGCTAGCCCCCGGCAGCCACCTGCTGATCGCGCACGTCACCGGCAGCCACGACCCGGCCGCGGCCCGCACGCTCGCTGAGCACTACGCGGAAACCTCGGACCCGCTCTTCCCGCGCGACACCGACCGCATCGAGTCCTACTTCGGTGACTTCACGCCGGTGCCTCCCGGCACCACCTACCTGAGCGACTGGCGCCCGGACCCGGGCATGCGGACCCCGGCCCCCTACCGCCTGCTGTTCGGCGGCTTGGCGCGGAAGTGACGAACCCGGTCAACGCCGGACGAACATCAGCAGGATCGCGGCCGTGATCGCGCAGACGCCTGCGGCGATCCAAGCGCCGGTGAGGCCTGCGTGTTCGGCGGTGAGCCCGAACAGGAGCGGGCCGAGGCTGCCGCCGAAGTAGATGCCGGTCTGGGTGAAGGAGGTCGCGCTGGCCACCCGGTCCGGGGCGATCTTGGCGACGGCGAAGTTCAGCAGTCCCGGCCACGCCCAGCCCGCGCCGAAACCGATGGCCACGCCGATGAGGAACACCGGCGGCGAATCCACCGCCATCAGACCGAAACCCAGCGAACCGACCAGCAGCATCACCGTGATGACGCGGATCAAGTTGGGGTTCTTCCGGTCCGCGGTCACACCGGCGACCAGCCGGATCGTCAGCCCCACGGCCGATCCCAACGACAGCACCAGTCCTGCGGCCCACGGGCTGAAGCCCACTTCGACGGCGGTGGTGGTGACGAAGGCTCCCAACGCGTTGGCCGCTGCCGAACCCAACCCACCGGCGATCGCGATCAGCAGCAGCGCTGTGAAGTTCCCGTCGGTACCGGCCGCACCCCGGCGGGAGGCCTGGGTCCGTTCGGCCTGCGGCAACCTCGGCACCGCCACGGCCGCGACCAGTCCGATCACGCCGCCGACCAGGAACACCCAGCGCCAGCCGACGGTGAGCGCGATGGCGGGCACCGCCACGCCCGCCAGGAGCGTGGCGGCCGGGATCGACGACTGCTTCACGCCGAAGCCCATTCCCCGGTGGTGCGCCGGAATGCCTTGTGCGATCAGCAGGTTCGAGGCCGGTTGCGCCAGCGAGTTGGGCAGACCTGCCAGCCACAGCAGTCCCATCAGCCAGACCGCGTTCGGCGCCGCCGACAGCCCGAACAGGCACAGCGAGCTGCCGAGGACGCCGATGCGCATGCCGAGCCGGGCGCCGATGCGCTCCACCACCCAGCCCATGCCGCGTGAGGACATCGACGCCACGCCGAAGAACCCAGCCGCGCCCACGCCCAGCAGCGCGGCACCGAAGCGCAGGTCCTGCTGCAACTGCACGCCCAGCCCGCCGACCAGGAACACCGGGAACACCCCGACGGTCACCACCGCGGCCACCGACGAGAGCACTCGCGGCATTCCGACGCTGCGCTGTCCGACCGCCACGGCTGACATCAAGACCCCTTCATCCCAGGTCCTGCCAGCCTCCGGCGCCGAACGATCCTTAGCAAGGCTAAGGTGACGAACTCGTCATCCCCGGAAGGCTGGGATCCCGGTCAGCGCCTGACCGATGGTCAGCGCGTGCATCTCGCTGGTGCCCTCGTAGGTCAGCACCGACTCCAAGTTCGTCATGTGCCGGATCACCGGGTACTCCAGCGAGATCCCGTTGGCACCCAAGATCGTCCGCGCGGTGCGGGCGACCTCCAGCGCACCCCGGACGTTGTCCAGCTTGCCGAAGCTGACCTGCTGCGGGCTCAACTTCCCGGCGTCCTTGCGCTTGCCCAGGTGCAGCGCCAGCAGCCTGCCGTTCTGCACCCGCACAGCCATGTCGGCCAACTTGGACTGGGTGAGCTGGAACCCACCGATCGGGCGTCCGAACTGCTCCCTGCTCGTGGCGTAGTCCAGCGCCGCTTCCAGGCAGCTGCGCCCGGCACCCACCGAACCCCACACGATGCCGAAGCGGGCCTCGTTGAGGCAGGACAGCGGGCCGCGCAGGCCGGTGACCTCGGGCAGCACGGCATCGGCCGGCAGCCGGACGTCGTCGAGCACCAGCTCGGCGGTCACCGACGCGCGCAGCGAGAGCTTGTGCTTGATCTCCGGAGCCGAGAAGCCCGGCGCGTCGGTGGGCACCACGAAGCCGCGCACGCCCTCGTCGGTCTGCGCCCACACGACCGCCACCGAGGCGATGCTGCCGTTGGTGATCCACATCTTGCGGCCGTTGAGCACCCAATCGGAACCGTCGCGGCGAGCGGACGTGCGCATCGACGACGGGTCCGAGCCGTGGTCGGGCTCGGTCAGGCCGAAGCACCCGATCGCCTCGCCGGCCGCCATCTGCGGCAGCCAGCGCTGCTTGTGCTCCTCCGACCCCCAGCGCCAGATCGCGTACATCGCCAGCGATCCCTGGACCGACACCAGCGAGCGCAACCCGGAGTCGCAGGCTTCGAGCTCTTCGCAGGCGATTCCGTAGTCCACAGCGGACAGACCGGCGCAGCCGTAGCCCTCCAGGTGCATGCCCAGCACGCCGAGCTTGCCCAGCTCCCTGGCCAGTTCGCGGGCCTGCGGGAACTCGCCGTTCTCGTACCACTCGGCGACGTGCGGGTGCACGTGGTCGCGGCACAGGGCGCGCACGCTGTCGCGGATCGCCAGCTGTTCCGAGGTGAATTCGGCGTCGATGCCCAGCGGGTCGTGCGGGTCGAACTTCGGGCGGTTTCCGGGGGCGCTCATCGCGGGTCCCTCCTGGACGAGATCGGGGGAAGCTGTTGTTCGGGGCCCTCCAACCACGCGAGGACCTCCTTGTCGTGCTCACCGAGCAACGGCGGCGCGGTCATCTCGGCGCTGCCGTGCCCGGAGAAGTCGATGGGCATCCGCACCTGCATCGCGGCGCCGCCGCCGGGGTCGACCATCGGCCGCAAACCCAACGACTCGGCGTAGTGCACCGCCCCGGACAGGTCGTTGACCTGCCCGCACGCGATGCCCACACCCTGCAGCCGCTGCTGCCAGTCGGCGGCTGGCCGCGCGCCGAGCACGTTCTCCAGCCTGCTCACCATCTCCTCGCGGTGGGCGACCCGCTGGGCGTTGGTGGCGAACTTCGGGTCGTCGGCCATGGAAACCAGGCCCAGCGCCTCGCTGAACTTGCGGAACTGCGCGTCGTTGCCCACCGCCACCGCGAGGAAGGCGTCCTCGCAGCGCAGCGTCTCGTAGGGGGCGATGCTCGGGTGCTGGTTGCCCATCCGCTGAGGCGCGATGCCGGTGGTCAGCAGGCTCGACATCTGGTTGGCCAGCGAGCCCAGCAGGCTGGACATCAAGTTGACCTCGACGTGCTGCCCGCGGCCGGTCACGTCCCGGTGGCGCAGCGCGGCCATGATGCCCAGCGCCGCGTCCTTGCCGGTGAGCACGTCGACCACGGCGACGCCGACCTTCACCGGTGGCCGCTCGGGCTCACCGGTGATGCTCATCAGGCCGCCCAGCGCCTGCACCACGAAGTCGTACCCGGGCAGCTCGGCACCCTCCTGGGAACCGAACCCGGAGATCGAGGTGTAGATCAGCCGCGGGTTGATCTCGTGCGCGGCCTCGAAGTCCAGGCCGTGCTGCGCCAGCGACCCCACCTTGAAGTTCTCGACCAGCACGTCGGCCCGCCGGATCAGCTCGCGCGCGGCGGCCCGGTCTTCGTCCTGGGACAGGTCGAGGCGCACGCTGCGCTTGCCGCGGTTCACGGATTCGAAGTAGGAGGAGCTGTTCTCGGTCCAGGGCGGTCCCCAGGAGCGCGTGTCGTCCCCCGTGCCGGGGCGCTCCACCTTGATCACGGTGGCCCCGAGGTCGCCCAGCAGCATCGTGGCGTACGGGCCGGCCAGCACCCGGCTGAAGTCCGCGACGACGACGCCGTCCAACGGCAGCGCTTCCATGACCCCACCCTTCCGACGGCGCGCGCAGCGACGTTCTTGCGCGTCCGGAAATTTGGATCCAATATACAGTTGATCGATGCGCGGTCAAGCCGTTCCGAGCGCCCGCGTGTCCGCACCCGATGCTGGAGAACCGCGATGCGCAGACCGCCCACCACTCAGGCCTTCGTCCTCGACGAGCTGCGCAAATCCATCGTGTCGGGAGAGCTCTCGCCGGGCCAGCCGATCCGCCAGGACACGATCGCGGCAGGCCTGGGCGTCAGCCGCGTGCCGCTGCGGGAGGCGCTGAAGACGCTCGAAGCCGAAGGGCAGGTCGTCCACCAACCGCACCGGGGCTACTCGGTGGCCGAGCTGTCGCTGGCGGACCTGCTGGAGGTCTACCGGATGCGGGATCTGCTGGAGTCCGAGGCTGCGCGGGTGGCCACCGACCGGCTCACCGACGCCGATCTGACGCGCATCACCGACGCGGGCCAGGACGTGGAGCAAGCGGCCGAGGACGGCGATCTGGTGGCGATGATCGCGGCCAACCGCCGCTTCCACTTCGCGTTGCTGGAACCCTCCGGACTGCCGCGGCTGCTGCGCGTTGTGCGCACGCTCTGGGACGCCACGGACGCCTATCGCGCCGTCTACTACAACTCCGGCACCAACCGGGCCCGGGTCCGCCGCGAGCACGAGGCCATCATCGCCGCGGCGGACAACCGCGACCCCGAGGACCTCGTCCGCCTGCTGGCCGAGCACCGGCACCACGCCGTGGACGCCCTGCGCGGCACCATCGGCGAGGAGGAGCAGATCCGGCGGTAGCCGGTGCCTCCCGTGTGGGGCTCAGCTTGCGCCACCGCGCCTTGCCCCCTGGGGAGCAACCGACGCGTCCTTCGGCGAGCACGCCGCGACGCTGTGCGGCCATGCGGAGTCGTTGCCGCACGGAGTCAGGCGCGTCAGGTTCCGCTGCCCGCACCGGCAAGCAGGGTGACCACAGCGATCATTCGTACGTGTAGAAGCCCTGACCGGTCTTCTTGCCCTTGATGCCCGCGTCGACCATGCGCTTGAGCAGCGGCGGAGCGGAGTACGTGGGCTCGGCGTACTCCTGGTACATCGAGTCGGCGATGGCCTTGAGGGTGTCCAGGCCGACCATGTCCGACAGCCGCAGCGGACCCATCGGGTGGGCGCAGCCCTGCACCATGCCGTTGTCGATGTCCTCGGCGCTGGCGTGCCCGGCCTCGAACATGCGGATCGCCGAGAGCAGGTAGGGCACCAGCAGCGCGTTGACGATGAAACCGGAGCGGTCCTCGGCGCGGATGGTCTCCTTGCCGAGCTGCTCGGTGGCGAAACCGCGGGCGCGCTCGACGGTCTGCTCGCTGGTGAGCAGCGACGGAACCAGCTCGACCAGGTTGAGCACCGGAACCGGGTTGAAGAAGTGCACACCGATGACCTTGTCCGGACGCTCGGTGGCGCCGGCGAGCTTGGCGATCGGGATGGACGAGGTGTTGGAGGCCAGGATCGCCTCCGGGTCGGTGAGGAGCTCGTCGAGCTCCTCGAACAGCTTGAGCTTGAGGTCCTCGTCCTCGGCGATCGCCTCGATCACCATGTCGCGGTCGTCGAGGTCAGCGAGGGTGGTGGTGAAGTGCAGGCGCTCCTGGGTCGCGTCGCGCTCGGCCTCGGTCAGCTTGCCCTTCTGGACCGCGCGGTTGAGCGACTTCCACAGCCGAGAGCGAGCCGCCCGAGCCGCGTCGTCGTCGATCTCGCGAACGATCACGTCCAGACCAGCGCGGGCGCCGACCTCGGCGATGCCCCCGCCCATCTGCCCGCCACCGACGACTCCCAGGCGTTCGATCTTGGTCACCACACAGTTCCTTCCGCTCCCGGCAGCACTGCCGCTACGCGACGCTATCCGGCTCGGATCATGCCAAAAACCGCCGAACGGGACCGATCAACAGTGCGCGAAGGCACACCTGACGCGCAGAGAGCCGGGTCCGCGTTGCGAACCCGGCTCCCGGTCGTCCCCCGACTGTCCGACCCTGACCCCCTGTGCGATGTCGAGGTTACCCCACTGTGCGTGGCCGGGCGCATGCGCTCCGGACATGCGCGGTGGACGATCATTTCGCTTGCACAACGCCCCGATCAGCGCTAACGGGGATCTGCGTGACCGACTGCGATGACCCGCCACCATGAGCGAGCAGATGCCGCCGCTGCGACGGATCATCGTGCTCGGCGAGGTCGTGCTGGCGGTGACCGCCGCGATGCACGAGGGCGGGCGTTAGACGCTGGTCCCAGCGGTCGGGTGGGTGCTGCTGCTGGGCCGCGCTGCCGGCGACCCTCGACACCTCCCCGGCGGTGCTCCTGCTCGGCGTGCTGATGTCGCTGCTGCTGACCGTCGGGCTGGTCACCCATCGGGAACCGGTCAGCGAAGCCGGGTGACCGCGGTTCGGGCCACTTCGGTGATGTCCTCGACGGCCTTGCCGTAGCCGACCGAGCTGGGCTGGCCGCTGAGCAGGGCGACGACGTAACGTCGGCCGGGGTCGACGACACCCGCGCTGTGCACCCAGACCTTGCCCGTCTGGCAGCACATCCACCCGGACTTCACCGCTTGCGCGTCCATCGCCATCAGCCCGAACCCCTGGTTGACCCCGTCCGCCGCGCGGCGCGGGGCCGCGTGCAGCGCGTCGAGGACGAACTCGCGGTCCGCGGCCGGCATCCGGGCGAGCAGGTGCTGGTAGACGGCGGCGATGTCGCGAGCCGAGGTGACGGTGTCGCCCCAGCGGCCAGGGTCGTCCGGCGGCCGGGTCTGCTGGAGCTTCAGCCGGTTCGCCGAAGCGGTGATCAGCGACGCCCCGCCGTAGCGGTCCCACAGGGCGTTCATGGCCTCGTCGTCACTGGGTCCGAGGGCGCGCCGCATGGCGAAGCGGTCCTGCGGGGTGACCCGGCGCCGTTCGAGCAGCTCGACGGCCACGATGACCTTCGACAGCGACGCGGAGTGCATAGGTCGCATCCCGGCCCTGCCGTAGGCGACTTCACCGGTCGCGCGATCCAGGACCGCGACGCCCAAGGGGTTCCGCTGAGCCGCCGCCTGCTGGTCGACCGAGGCGGCGGTGGCGGCAGGGGCTCCGGTGGGCTTCGCACGGGCCTCGAAGGTGCTGTGCTGGTCCTCCAGCGTGGCCACGGCCGACGGCGCGCAGCCGATGAGCAGGACCGACAGGGCGGCAGCGGCCACCCTGACCGCCCCGTGGCGCGGCGGCTGGGAAGCCGTTGTCCTGCCTAACACGCAACCCCCGGACGCTGTGGTCGTGACGTCCGGCGTTGTGAACTCGATTCACACAACGCCGTCCGGTCACGACAGCACAGGAGGGGAAAATCCGCAGGTGGAAGCCCTTCTTCCCCCGTCCGGGTGTTGGTGCCGCGCTAAACCACCTGATGGGTACCGCGACGGCGACCGGACGTCACTCGCGCGGCATCAGTTCGGCGAGGAGGACACCCACCCGGCGGTCGATGTCGTCGCGAATCTCGCGCACCGCATCCACTCCCCGCCCGGCCGGATCCGCGAGTTCCCAGTCCAGGTAGCGCTTGCCCGGGAACACGGGGCAGGCGTCACCGCATCCCATCGTGATGACCACGTCGGACGCCTCGACCGCATCGGTGGTCAGCTTCTTCGGGACCTCCTCCGACAGGTCGATCCCCAGCTCGCGCATCGCTTCGACGACCGCGGGGTTGATCGACTCGGCCGGCGCGGAGCCAGCCGAACGCACCTCGACCCGACCTCGGGAGCGGTGTCGCAGCAGCGCGGCGGCCATCTGAGACCGGCCGGCGTTGTGCACGCAGACGAACAGGACCTCGGGCACTTGCTCTCCTCAGGACGTGAACCGGCGCCGCAGCGCCAGCGAGACGTAAACCAGGCCGACCAGGACCGGCACCTCGATCAGCGGACCCACCACACCGGCCAGGGCCTGACCGCTGGTGACGCCGAAAGTCGCGATCGCCACGGCGATGGCCAGCTCGAAGTTGTTGCCCGCGGCCGTGAACGACAGCGTCGCGGAGCGCTCGTAGTTCAGGCCGATGGCCTTGCCCAGCCCGAACGAACCCGCCCACATCACCGCGAAGTACATCAGCAGCGGCAGCGCGATCCGCACGACGTCGAGCGGGTTGGAGGTGATGGCCTCCCCCTGCAACGCGAAGAGGATCACGATGGTGAACAACAACCCGTACAACGCGACCGGTCCGATCTTGGGCAGGAACCGCGACTCGTACCACTCACGGCCCTTGGCCCGCTCCCCGAACTTCCGCGTGAGGTAACCGGCCACGAGCGGGATGCCGAGGAAGATCAGCACGTTCTTGGCGATCTCCCACGCCGAGACCTCGAGCCCCACCTGGTCCAGGCCCAGCCACCCGGGCAGCACCGACAGGTAGAACCAGCCCAGCCCGGCGAACGCGATCACCTGGAACACCGAGTTCAACGCGACCAGCACGGCGGCGGCCTCGCGATCCCCGCAGGCCAGGTCGTTCCAGATGATGACCATCGCGATGCAACGCGCCAAGCCCACGATGATCAGACCGGTCCGGTACTCCGGCAGGTCGGGCAGGAACACCCAGGCCAGGGCGAACATCAGCGCCGGGCCCAGCACCCAGTTCAGCACCAACGACGAGACCATCAGCCGCTTGTCGCCGGTGACGGTGTCCAGCCGGTCGTAGCGGACCTTGGCCAGCACCGGGTACATCATCACCAGCAGGCCGAGCGCGATCGGCAGCGAAACGCCATCGACCTGCACCGCGTCCAGCGCAGATCCCAGCCCGGGAATCCAGCGACCCGCCAGCAGACCGACGATCATCGCCGCACCGATCCACACCGGCAACAACCTGTCGAGGGTCGAGAGCCGCGCGACGACCGCGCTCTCGGGTTCAACCGTGCGCGTCACGCGAGCACCTCCGCCGGCGTCAGAACGGACGACACCGCGCTCAGCGTCTCCGGACGCACCCGGTAGTAGATCCAGGTGCCACGCCGCTCCCCCTCGATGATCCCGGCCTCGCGCAGCACCTTGAGGTGGTGCGAGATCGTCGGCCCGGACAGCTCGAAGGCGCCGGTCAGATCGCACACGCACGCTTCACCACCGGCGTGCGAGGCGATCAACGAGAGCAAGCGCAACCGCACCGGCTCCCCGATCGCCTTGAACACGCGCGCCAGCTCGATCGACCGCTCGGCGCTCATCGGCTCCCGGAGGACCGGCGAGCAGCACAACTCCTCTTGCTTAGACACCCCTCTAATTTGACATACCTCAAAACACGGAGCAATCTCGGGTTGCTGTTTCGATGTACATCAAAACAAGGAGCTCGTGATGTCACGCCTTCAACTCGCCCTCCGCGTCGGTGACCTGGAACGGTCGATCTCCTTCTACTCCAAGCTCTTCGGCGCCGAGCCGGCCAAGCGGCGCCCCGGCTACGCCAACTTCGCCATCGCAGAACCGCCGCTGAAGCTGGTCCTGATCGAGGGCGAGGCCGGGCAGGGCACCGTCATGGACCACCTCGGCGTCGAGGTCGGTGACACCGCCACCGTCGAGCAGGCCACCGCCCGCCTGGCGGAGCTCGGTCTGCTCACCGAGGTCGAGAACGACACCGACTGCTGCTACGCCGTGCAGGACAAGGTCTGGGTCCACGGACCGGGCCGAGAGCCCTGGGAGGTCTACACCGTCAAGTCCGACTCCCCGGCCGCGGATGTCACCTGCTGCTCGTAATACCTGGTCACCCGCGCCCTGAGATGCGAGGACCCCGGCGATCGCCACCGCGAGCACCGGGGTTCCCAGGAGTGGATCACCGCCTCGTCCACGTCACTGGGGCGGGTTCTCGCAGGAGGGGTTGAGGAGCTTCTGGATCTCGGGCGAGTCCAGGTTCTCCTTGGTGATGAGGGTGGCGCCGGTGTCGGTGTTCGGGGCCTGCTCACCCGCGCCCCGGATCTTGGCGATCGCGGTGTTGACCGCCGCGTAGCCCATCTTGAACGGGTTCTGAGCGATCAGGCCGGTGATCACGCCGTCCCGCAGCGACTGGATCTGCCCCTCCGAGGTGTCCCACCCGATGATCTTGACCTGCCCGGTCTTGCCGGACTGGCGGACCGCCTCGGCCGCACCCAGCACGCTCGGCTCGTTGGCCGCGTAGATGCCGTTGAGGTCCGGGTTGGCCGTCAGGATGTCCTGGGTGACCTGCAACGCCTTGTTGTAGTCGCTGTCGCTGGACTGCTGCGCCACCAGCTGCAACCCGGGGTTCTTGGCCAATCCGTTCTTGAAGCCCTGCCCTCGGGTCTCGTTGGTGCTGGTACCGGCCTGGAACTCGATGAAGGCGACCTTGCCCTTCCCGCCCAGCTGACGCGCCAGCTCATCGGTGCCCTGCTCGGCCGCGGCGACGTTGTTGGTGGCGAACACCGGCACGTCCGGCGGCTGCGGGGTGGTGCCGGAGTCCATGTTGACCACCGTGGTGCCCTGGCCCTGCGCGGTCTTGGTGACGTCCGACAGCGCCTTGGCATCGGTGGCCGCGTAGACCAGGCCCTTGACGTTGCCCTGGGCGAGCATGTCCTGCAGCAGGCTCTGCTGGCCGCTGACGTCGCTCTCCGCGCTCACGCCGTCCCACTGCAGCTCCACGTCCTGCTGCTTGGACCCGGCGCACTCGGCGCCGACGCGGACCTTCTCCCAGAAGTCGAAACCGATCGCCTTGGGCACCACCGCGATCTTGATCGGGCCGCCGGACTCCTGCCCGCCGCCGGTCTGCTCGCGCACGCCGACGCTGCAGCCGGTGGCCGCCAGCGTCAGCATCACGCACGTTGCGGTCAGAACCTTCTTCATCGCAGAGCTCCCTTGCTCCTCGCGAAAGTGGCTATCCGGCGTCGCCGCCGAGCTTGCGGCGCTGGTAGTAGTCCCACCAGACGGCCAGCCAGATGATCACGCCGATCAGCACGTTCTGGTAGAAGGTGCCGATGTTGAGCTGCACCGCGCCGTTGCGGATGACCGCGACGAGGAAGGCCCCGATCAGCGAACCGAGCACGGTGCCGCGCCCGCCGAAGAGGCTGGCGCCGCCGATGACGACCGCCGCGATCACGTCCAGCTCGAGGCCCTCGCCGAAGTTCGGCTGGCCGGAGTTGATCCGCGACGCCGCGATCATTCCGCCGAGCCCCGCCAACGCACCGGAGAGCACGTACACCGAGGTGATGTAGCGCTTGACCGGGACGCCGGACAGCCGCGCGGCCTCCATGTTGGAACCCATCACGTACGCGTAGCGGCCGAGCCGGGTGCGGGTGAGCACCACGTACCCGAGCAAGGCCACCACGATGATGAGCAGCACCGGGATCGGCAGGATTCCGAGGATGCCCTGCCCGAGCAGCCGGAACGAGTCCGGCGCGCCGAACACCGCGACCGCCCCGGTGGCGATCAGCACCAAACCACGTCCCACGCTGAGCATGCCCAGCGTGGCGATGAACGGCGGCAGTCCCACCACCGACACCAGCAGGCCGTTGACCAGCCCCGCCAGCGCACCCACGACGAGTCCGCCGACGATGCCCAGCAACGGGTTGAACCCGTACTCGGCCATCAGCAGCACGCCGATCACACCGGAGAGGGCGGCCACCGAGCCCACCGACAGGTCGATCCCGCCGGTGATGATCACCAGCGTCACGCCCACCGCCATCACCGCGTTCACGGAGGTCTGCGACCCGAGGTTGAACAGGTTGTCGGCGGTGAGGAACGACGGCGCGACGATCGACAGCAGGATGAACACGACGATCAGCGCGCCGGCCGCCGCGACCTGGGAGATCGCGCCGGAAAGCCGGTCGCTCAGCCCGCCCAGCAGGCCGCGGTCCCCATTGGACGGTGCCTTGGTCTGCTCAGTCATGGTTGCCCTTCGCTCCGGTCGCGAGTGCGACCACGCGTTCTTCGGAGAACTCGGTTCGCTCGACCTCGCCGGTGATCCGACCACCGCGCATCACCAGGATCCGGTCGCACATGTTCAGCAGCTCCGGCAGGTAACTGGAGATCAGCACGACCGCTTTTCCCCGCTCGGCGAGGGAATCCAGCTGCTGGAACATCTCCGACTTGGCCCCGACGTCCATGCCCCGGCCCGGCTCGTCGAAGAACAGCACGTCGGCCCCGGTTTCCAGCCATCGCGCCAACACCACCTTCTGCTGGTTGCCGCCGGAGAGCGTCTGCGCGCGCCTCCCCACGCGCGGGACGCGGATGCGCAGCGACTCGCGCTGGCGCTCGGCGATGCGCCGTTCACCCTGAAGGTCGATGAGCCCGTAGCGCAGCATCGGCAGCCTGGCCATCGTGATGTTCTTGTCCACGCCCAGCTGCATCGCCAGGCCGTCGGTCTTGCGGCTCTCGGTGAGGTAGCCGATCCCGGCGGCGATGGCGTCGGCCGGGCCGCGGATGCGCAGCTCACGACCGTCCATTGTGATCGTTCCGCGCTCCGGCGGCTCGGCGCCGAAGACCGCGCGGGCCAACTCCGTTCGCCCGGCGCCGACCAGGCCGGCCAGCCCGACGATCTCCCCCGCCCGGACTTCGAAGGACACGTCGCGGACCTGCTCGCCCCGGGTGAGCCCGTCGACCTTCAACCGCACCTCGCCGGGTGGCTGGTGGGTGCGCGGGTAGAGGTTGGAGACGTCGCGGCCGACCATCAGCTGCACCAGCCGCGCCTCGTCGAGGCCGTCGACCGGACTGGTGTCCACAACGGTCCCGTCACGCATCACGGTGACCCGGTCGCCGATCTCGAAGATCTCGTCCAGCCGGTGCGAGATGTAGAGCACCGCGATGCCCTGGACGGTGAGTTCGCGGACGATGCCGAACAGCTCCTCGGCCTCGCGCTCGGTCAGGCTCGCGGTCGGCTCGTCGAGGATGAGCACTTTCGCCTGCACCGCCAGGGCTTTGGCGAGCTCGACCCGCTGCTGCTCCGCTGTGGACAGCAACGACACGCGTCGACCGGGGTCGACGTCCAGGCCGACGCGGGCCAGCAGTTCGCGCGCGGCCCGGCGCTCAGCGGTGCGGGAGATCCAGCCGCCCCGGCCGGGCTCATGTCCGATGAAGAGGTTCTCAGCGACCGACAGGTCCGGGGCGAGGGCGAACTCCTGGTGCACCATGGACACGCCGAGCCGCCGCGCCGAACCGGGGCCCTGGTAGGTGACGCGCGCACCGTCCAGTTCGATGTGACCGCTGCTGGGCTGCTCGATCTGAGCGATCAACTTCATCAGCGTCGACTTGCCCGCACCGTTCTCACCTGCGAAGACGTGCACTTCGCCCGGTGCGATCTCCAGGGTGACGCCGTCGACGGCCACCACCCCGGGGAACCGCTTGCCGACGCCGCGCAGCGCCACTGCCGGGCGTTGTCCGCTGGCTGTCACGGCGTGCCTCCCTCGATCCGCTGCGAGCGTGCTCCAGGTCACGGTGCGCCGGATCATACCCACAGCTCGGCTCATCGTGAAAGAGCAGGAACGAAGCCAAGTAACCGATTACCGAACGGCACGCCGACGCGAAATCGGGCGACCGCCGGACGTGGGAGAAGAGGTTACGTAAGCTCTCGGTCGGGACAGCGCACACGCGACCACCGAAGATCTAGGGGGCGAGGACGCCGTGCAGCCGTTGCTGGCCAGCGATCCGACCAGGGTCGGCGACTACCGGCTGCTGGCCCGTCTGGGCCGAGGCGCGATGGGCGGGGTATACCTCGGCCGCTCGCGCGGTGGTCGCGTGGTCGCCGTCAAGGTCATCCGCGCCGACCTCGCCGACGACCCGGAGTTCCGCGAGCGCTTCCGGCGCGAGGCCGACGCGGCCCACGCGGTCGGCGGGTTCTGGACCGCTGCCGTGGTCAACGCCGACCCGGACGCCGAACAGCCCTGGTTGGCCACCGAGTACGTGCCCGGGCCGACGCTGCACCAGGCCGTCGCCGACCACGGCGCGCTGCCCGAGGCCACCGTGCGCAGCCTGGGCGCCGGGCTGGCCGAGGCGCTGGTGGCCATCCACAAGGCCGAACTGGTGCACCGCGACCTCAAACCGGCCAACGTCCTGCTGGGCCCGGACGGCCCGCGCGTCATCGACTTCGGGATCTCCCGGGCGATGACCGGCCGCTCGCTGACCGCGACCGGCATCTTCCTGGGCACCCCCGGGTTCTTCTCGCCCGAGCAGACACTCGGCAGCGAGGTCGGTCCGCCCAGCGACGTGTTCTCGCTCGGCGCCGTGCTGGCGTTCGCCGCCACAGGCTGCGGACCGTTCGGCGAGGAGAGCACCGCCTCCTTGCTGTACAAGGTCGCGCACGCCGAGCCCGAGCTGGAGGAGGTGCCGGAAGGACTGCGGCCGCTGCTCGCCGAATGCCTGCACAAGGACCCGGCGGCCCGCCCGACCCCGGCGCAGATGCTGGACCGGATCGGCGAGACCAGCCCGCAGGGCAGCAGCTGGCTGCCGCCGACGATCACCGCGGTCATCGCCCAGCACTCGACCGAGCTGCAGCGCACGGTGCAGGTCCCCGACACTCCACCGCCGCAGCCGGTGCCCGCGGCGCCGCACCCAACGCCCAGGCCGTTCACCCAGGTCTACACCCAGCCACCTCCGGTCGCCGCTGCTGAGCAACCGGCCGTCGCGCCCGCACCGCAGATGCGGGACGAGATCGTGCCCTCCCCGCCGCAGAAGCGCCCCACGCAGGCGCAGCAGCAGCGCGCACCACGCGTGCGACGGGACGGGCCGGGCCCGGAGTTCCGCACCCGGGGCCGGGTGGCCGCGGCGATGTGGACCGCGGTCTTCACGCTGCTGCTGGTCGGGGTGTTCTACCTCTCCGACCGCATGGACATCCCGTTCTACAACGGGACCGTGTCCATCAACCCGGACCAGCTGGCGGTCTTCCGGATCGGCTCGCTGCTGCTGCTGTTCGGCGCGATCTGGTCGTGCGGCCGGATGCTGGCGCCGAGCCTGCGGTTGAAGGTCAACTCCGACGGCGTCGTGGTCCACCGGATGGGCCTCACCCGTGAGATCCCGTGGCAGCAGGTGTCCCGCGTCGGCGTGGTCGGCAAGGGAAAGTCGACGTCCCTGGCGGTCTGGCTGGCCGACGGTTCGGCCCCGCGCTCGTCGGTGTGGCACCGGGTGCGGCGCTACCACGGCGGCGCGAGGATCTACCCGGTCGGCGCGACAGGGGGCTTCATCTCCCGGCGGCAGGAAGCCCGGCGGCTGCGAGGAGCCCTGGAGCAGTACGCCCGCGGGCGCTACGAATCACGCATGCTGTGAGGCCGAGAGGGCACAACGAACCTTCACGATTGCTTGAATCTACGCAACGAAGCGACGCGACAAGCAAGGCTTGACGACTGAAATCCACTGGACCGTCGACATAGCCTTGTGCTCATGGCTACCGCCCACCACCTCGACACCGAGTCCCGCGCCGGAGAGTTCCTGGCGCTCGACGAGCGCTACAGCGCGCACAACTACCACCCGCTCCCGGTCGTGATCGCCGAGGCCGACGGCGCCTGGATGACCGATGTGGACGGACGGCGCTACCTGGACTTCCTCGCCGGCTACTCGGCCCTGAACTTCGGGCACCGGCACCCCGAGCTGGTCGCCGCCGCGACCGAGCAGCTCGGCAAGCTCACGCTGACCAGCCGCGCGTTCCACCACGACCAGCTGGGACCGTTCTGCCGCGAGCTCGCCGAGCTCACCGGCACCGAGCGGGTGCTGCCGATGAACTCCGGCGCCGAAGCGGTCGAGTCGGCGATCAAGATCGCCCGCAAGTGGGCCTACCAGGTCAAGGGCGTGCCGGAGAACCAAGCCGAGATCATCGTGGCCGGCTCCAACTTCCACGGCCGCACCACGACCATCGTCTCCTTCTCCACCGACCCGGAGGCTCGCGCCGGGTTCGGCCCGCACACCCCGGGCTTCACCGTCACCGACTACGGCGACGCCGCCTCCGTCGAGGCCGCGATCAGCGAGCGGACCGCGGCGGTGCTGGTCGAGCCCATCCAGGGCGAGGCAGGCGTGGTCGTGCCGCCCGCCGACTACCTGCCCCGGCTCCGGCGGCTGTGCGACGAGCACGGCGCGCTCCTCATCTGCGACGAGATCCAGTCCGGCCTCGCCCGCACCGGCGAGCTGCTGGCCAGCGCCCACGACGGCGTCCGCGCCGATCTCTACGCGCTGGGCAAGGCGCTGGGCGGCGGCATCCTGCCGGTCTCGGCGGTGGTCGGCCGCGACGACGTCATCGGCGTGCTGCAGCCCGGTCAGCACGGCTCCACCTTCGGCGGGAACCCGCTGGCGGCGGCCGTGGGCCGCGCGGTCATCCGGCTGCTGAGCACCGGCGAGTTCCAGGAGCGCTCCCGCGACCTGGGCGCCCATCTGCACGCGCGCCTCGGCGACCTGATCGGCAACGGCGTGGCGCAGGTGCGCGGCCGGGGCCTGTGGGCGGGCGTGGAGATCGCGCCCGGCGGCCCCGCAGGTCGTGGGGCCAGCGAGGCGCTGATGGCCAAGGGCGTGCTGTGCAAGGAAACGCAGGACACGACGTTGCGCATCGCCCCGCCGCTGACGATCACGCGCGATGAGCTCGACACCGGCATCGACGCCATCGCCGAGGTCCTCGCGAAGTAGCCGCCGGTCAGTTCCGGTCCGAGCCGTCCAGCAGTTCGGACCGGAACTGCTGCCCGCGTGCAGCGGTTCAGGACCTGGTGAGGTCCCGGGAGAGGGCGGTGAGGCGGCTGATCGCCCGCAGGTACTTCTTGCGATAACCGCCCTGCAGCATCTCCTCGGTGAACAGCCCCGACAGCGGCGCGCCCGAGACCCGCACCGGGATGGCCCGGTCGTAGAGGCGATCTGCCAGCGCCACCAGGCGCAGCGCCACGTCCTGGTCCGGGGCCGCGTGCACGCCCGAGATGTGCACGGCGGTGATGTCGTCGACGAGCCTGCCGTACTTCGAGGCGTGCAGGCGGGCGAGGAAACCGCAGAGCCCGTCGAAGTCATCGAGCGTCGACCCATCGGTGGCCTCGGCGAGCCGGGACAGCTCGTCATCGGCCATCGGCGGCGGCGCATCCGGGAGACCGCGGTGCCGGTAGTCCGGCCCGTCGACCCGCACCACGCCGAACCGGGCCGACATCGCGTGGATCTCGCGCAGGAAGTCCGCCGCGGCGAACCGGCCCTCGCCCAGCTTGTCCGGCAGCGTGTTGGACGTGGCCGCCACGTGCACACCGGCGTCGGTGAGCTTCGCGATCAGCTGCGTGACCAGCATCGTGTCACCCGGGTCGTCCAGCTCGAACTCGTCGATGGCCAGCAGGCGGTGCTGGGAGAGCCGCTCGACGGTCGCGGCGAACCCGAGAGCGCCGACGAGGTTGGTGATCTCGACGAAGGTGCCGTAGGACTTGGTGCCCTCGGTGGCGTGCCACAACGAGGCCAGCAGGTGGGTCTTGCCGACGCCGAACCCGCCGTCGAGGTAGAGCCCGCGCTTGTCGCCGTCGGTCTTCTTCCTGCCCCCGAACATCCCGCGCAACCAGCCGCCGCCACCACCGGCGGAGGCGTTGATCCGCTCGGCGAACGCCGCGCAGTCCCGCACGGCCTGCGCCTGGCTGGGTTCCTCCGGATTGGGGATGTAGGTCTCGAAGCGCGCCGCTTCGAAGCGGGGCGGCGGCGTCATCGCCTGGACCAGCTCGTCCGGGGTGATCTCTGGACGGCGGTCGACCAGACGGGCGAAATTCATGCGCCCGACTCTATAACCGGACACCGCCGAGCCAGGTCCTGACGCCGCGTGCCACTCGTCACCCGTGGTGGGATGGATCTGTGGTCGATGAGCTCTGGCCGGTGGACGGCGCACCAGAAGCGGACGCGCGCCTGGAGGCGCGCTACGCCTACCCCGAGACCCCGCACCGCCCGTGGGTGCGGGTGAACTTCGTGTCGAGCCTGGACGGCGCGGTCACCTCCGGGGGCAGCTCGCGGGCGCTGTCGGATCCGGTGGACCGCGCGGTGCTGAGCTTGATCCGCGATCTCTCGGACGTGATCCTGGTCGGCGCGGGCACCGCCGTCGCCGAGCGGTACCGCGGTGTGAAGCGCAACGCGGTCCGCACCGAGCGCCGCTCTCGCCTGGGGCTCTCCGAGGTACCACCGATCGCACTGGTGACCGCGCGCGCCGCGTTGCCGCTGGACTCGCCGCTCCTGACCGACACGCTGGTGCCGCCGATCATCCTCACCTGCGAGTCGGCGCCCGCGCAGCGGCGGGCCGCGCTCGCCGAGGCCGGTGCCGACGTGGTGGTCGCGGGCACCGACCGGGTGGACCTCACCACCGCGCTCCACGCGCTCGATCAGCGGGGGCTTCGCCGGATCGGCTGCGAAGGCGGGCCGCAGCTGTTCGGCGGCCTCGTCGACGCCGACTTGGTCGACGAGCTCTGCCTCACCCTCTCCCCCATGCTGGCCAGCGGAGACGCCGGTCGGATCTCGGACGGCCGCGGCGTGGAGCCGCCGCAGCGCATGCGGCTGGAATCGGTGCTGCACTCGGATTCGCTGCTGTTCCTGCGTTACGGGAGAATGCGGGAGTGACGGACGTGGCGAACCGCCGGCGCCGTCACCCGAGGCACCCGAATGGTGCCGCAATCGCATCTGGGACACCCTTCGAACCAGGTGCGGGCATTACTCGCGCCACCACCTCGCCGAGATTCCTCGGCGCACCGGGAAGGAGCTGGATTTCCATGGCCCAGAACAGCGACACTTCGTCCGGCCAAGCCACCCAGCAGACGGGGGCTCAGAGCAGCGAGCGGCGCATCCCGGAGACGCGCAGCGGCGGATCGCCCGCGCGCACCGCCGACGAGGGCTCGCAGGGCAAGACGACCATCGCCGCATCGGTGGTGCAGAAGATCGCGGGCATGGCGGCCCGCGAGGTCTCCGGCGTCCACGCGATGGGCGGCGGCGTGTCCCGCGCCTTCGGCGCGCTGCGCGACCGGATCCCCGGCGGTAGCGGCACTTCCTCCACGTCGGGCGTGCAGGTGGAGGTCGGCGAGAAGCAGACCGCGGTGGACCTCGACCTCGTCGTCGAGTACGGCGCGTCCATTGTGGATCTCTCGCGCGCGGTGCGGCGCAACGTGATCACCGCCGTGGAGCGGATGACCGGTCTCGACGTCATCGAGGTCAACATCGTCGTCAACGACATCCACCTCCCCAGCGACGACGAGGAGGAGGCGCCGCAATCCGCGCAGTCGCGCGTCGAGTGATGTCGTCCGTCCGAAACCGCCTAGGAGGCCGAGTTGCCCGAGCAGCCATCCGCCAGTGAGCTCGCTGAAAAAGTGCTGGCGCACCCGTCGGTGGCACGGCTGGCCGGCGGCGCGTTCGGGGAGATCACGTCCTACTTCCCCGGCCACCGCATCACCGGCGTGCGGATGCCCGAAGACGGGGGCGTGGAGATCGGCGTGGTGGTGCGCCTCGACCAGCCGGTCGTGAAGACCATCGCCGAACTGCGCGAATCGCTGGCAAGGCCGCTGGGTGAAACCCGAGTGGACATCTACGTGTCCGACGTGGAAACCGCCGAGGACCCGCCGGAATCGGCATGATTGGCCGGTCCCGCCTGGAGGCGCAGAATGGTGGACGTGCAGCACGGTTCGGCGACGCGCGCCGAGATCCGCGCGTTCGTCCGGGCGAATCACCCGGACGTGGGAGGGGACCCGGAGGCGTTCGCCGCCGGGCTCGCTCGGCTGCGCGGCAGGACCGCCGATCCCCGGTTCGAAGCACCGATCGTGGTGGAGACCAGGCCGAGCGGAGTCCGAGGCCTGCTGCACCGCGCCCGATGCCGGTGGCGGCGCCGCCACGCGCCTCCCCGCGTTCGATGACCCGTTCGTGCAACAGCCCGTTTCTTCACAGGAGGCATCGGAGATGAATGCGACGCAGACCGGACTGATCGCCGGACTGATCCTCGGCACCGCCGCGGCGATCGGCGGGTTCAGCGGGTTCTTGATCGCGCTGCTGATCGGCGTGGTGGGGCTGGTCGTCGGCCGGATCCTCGATGGCGAGCTGGAGGTCGGCGACCTTCTCGGCCGTTCCAAGGACCGCCGATGACCGCAGCCGCGACCAAGCCTGAGGAGACGACCTCCGACAAAGCGCTGGAGCAGCGCGGCAACCTGCACATCAACCGCTCGGTGCTGCGCAAGATCGCCGAGCACACCGCCGACGCCGATCCGGGCAGCGCGCGCAGCGGGCGCAAGAACGGCGCCGATGCTGAGATCAGCGGACCGGACGACGCGTTGCGGGTCCGGCTGACCGTGGCGCTGCGCTACCCGAACCCGGTGCGCGAGACCGTCGCCTCCATCCGCGAACGGGTCGGCGACGAGCTCTCCCGCATCGCGGGCTGCGAGGTGCGCAGCGTCGACGTGACCGTGTCCGGGCTGGTCCCACCGACCGCCGCACCTCGGGTGGAGTGAGCGATGCGCCTGTTCGTACGACTGATCACCGCCGTGGCCGGGATCCTCCTCGCCGCTTTCGGAGCGCTCCTGACCATCGAGTCGGTGTGGTCGCTGATCCGACCGGGCGGCCGCGGCCTGATCCTCGGACCGGCCGCGGTGCGCGATGCGCTGGGCGGGTTCTCGTGGGAGGACCTCCCGGTCCGGCTCGTGGCCTGCGCGCTGATCGCGCTCGGCTTGGGGCTGCTGATCGCCGCGATGAGCGCGGGGCACCGGGACATCCGGCTGCACGACCCGGCACCGGAGGTCACCGTCACCACCGACCGCCGTTCGCTCGCGCGGCTGGTCGGACACCAGGTCCGCGACCAGGACGGGGTCGCGGGCGCGACCGTCACCGCTGGCGCGAAACGGGTCCGCGTCAAGGCCACCTCCCGCTTCCGGGAAACCGGCGACCTGCGGGGACGGGTGGCCGAGACCGCCGAGCACGCCGTCGGTGACCTGCCACTGCCCAGCACGCCGAAGGTGCAGGTGTCGCTGGCCACGCCCAAGGAGCGCCGATGAGCGAGATCAAGCCGAGCAGCACCCCGATCGGTCGCGGCACGGGGTTCGAACGCGGCGCCGTGGTCCTGCTGGGCCTGCTGTCGCTGCTGGTGGGCGTCGCCGCGGTCACCGTGGGTTCCGGGGTGCTGGGCGTGTTCCGCGCGCAGCGGCCGGTGGCCGATCCGCTGGTGGTTCAGTGGGTGCAGGACAACTCCCGGCTGGTGGCGGCGATCGGCATCGTCGCCGGGCTCGTGCTGTTCGTGCTGGGCCTGTGGTGGCTGGTGCGCGCGATGCGGCCCGAGCAGCGGCCGGACTTCCGCCTGGAGCACTCCGACTCCGGCAACCTCGACGTGACGGCCGGGGCGCTGTCCGATGCCGTGCGCGCCGATGCCGAGCAGGTCCAGGGCGTCAAGCGGGCCCGGGTGCGGATGGCCGGCACCGACCGCTCGCCATCGCTGCGCCTGACGCTGTCGCTGCAGGAGGGCACCGACGTCCGGCACGTGTGGGATGAGCTGGACGAGAAGGTCCTCGCTCGCGCCCGCCAGGCCTTGGGGCGGGAAACGCTGCCCACGGCCATCCGGCTGCGCTTGGACCGCTCCCCCAAGCAACGCGTTCAGTAGGAGGGCCGTCGTGCTGCCGCTGCACCCTCCGGTGAAACCGATGCTGGCCAGTCCGGTCGACGGCGTGCCGCGCCGCGAGGGTCTGCTGTTCGAACCGAAGTGGGACGGCTTCCGCTGCCTGGCGTTCGTCGATCCCGGCAGTCCCGTGCTGCTGCAGTCGCGCACCGGGCGCGGCCTGGAACGCTACTTCCCCGAGGTTCAGGCGACGTTCTCCCAGCAGCTGGAGCGGCCGGCGGTCCTCGACGGCGAGCTGGTGGTGATCCGCCACGACTCCGACGGAGACAGGCTCGACTGGAACGTGCTCAGCGAGCGGATCCACCCCGCAGCCAGCCGGGTCAAAGCGCTCGCCGAGCGCACCCCGGCCACCTTCATCGCCTTCGACCTGCTGGCGCTGGACGACCATGACCTCACCGGATCGGCCCAGTCCGAACGCCGCTCGCTGCTCGCCGACCTGGGTCTGGACCGCCCGGGTCTGCGCACCACCCCGGCCACCGAGGACCCGGAGCTGGCCGAGGAGTGGTTCCGGCTGTTCGAGGGCGCCGGGCTGGACGGCATCATTGCCAAGCCCCTCGACGGCCCGTACGTGCCGGGCAAGCGGACGATGCTCAAGATCAAGCACTCGCGCACCGTCGACTGCGTGGTCGCCGGACTCCGCTGGCACGCCAACACCGAACCCGGCACCGCAGTGGGTTCGCTGCAGCTGGGGTTGCACGACGAGCACGGCGTGCTGCACCACGTCGGCGTCGTCGGTTCGTTCTCCGCCACGCGCAGGCGGGAGCTGGCCGGGGAGCTCACCGAGCTGATCACCGACGGCGAGCACCCGTGGGTCGGCGAGAACGCGACCGGGCGGCGGCTGCCCGGGTCGGTGAACCGCTGGAACAGCAACGAGCAGCCGTGGGTGCCGCTGCGTCCGGCACGGGTCGTGGAGGTCTCCTACGACCACACCGAAGGCGGGCACCCGGCCCGGTTCCGGCACACCACGCAGTTCGTGCGCTGGCGTCCCGACCGGGATCCGAAGTCCTGCGACTACGCCCAGCTGGACGAGCCGATGCGCTACGACCTGGACTCGGTGCTGTTCGGCGCCGTGCACCGCACGGAACGTTCGAGCGGGTAACGTCCGCTCCCGTGGCAGAGCGGATTGCGGTGATCGGTTCGGGTGGCATCGGCGGGGTGATCGCCGAAGCGGCGCACGCCGCGGGTCACGAGGTGACGATGTGCGTGCGCACCCCGTTCGAGCGGCTGGTGGTGGACGCGCCCGAGGGGCCCGCTGAGGTCCCGGTGTCGGTGGCCACCGATCCCGGTGCCCTCGGCGGGGTCGACTGGATCGTGCTGACGACCAAGGTTCACGACGTTCCGAGCACGGCTCCCTGGCTGCGCGAGCTCGACGACGGGCGCACGCCCCTGGTGGTCGTGCAGAACGGTGTCGCGCACCGCGAGTCGGTCGCCGAGCTGCGGCTGCAGGCACCCGTGCTGCCCGCGCTGATCTACGTCGGAGCCGAGCGGACCAGTCCCGGCCGCGTGGTGCGTCGGTCGCCGGCCACCGTGCAAGTCCCCGCGGGAGATCTCGGTTCCCGGTTCGTGTCGATGCTGGCTGGCTCGGCGCTCAAGCTGCGCGAGACCCACGACTTCCACACCGCGGCCTGGCGCAAGATGCTCACCAACGTGGCACCGAACCCGATCACCGCGCTGACGCTGCGCCGCCTGGACGTGCTCGCCGACGCCGAGGTCCAGGAGCTCTGCGCGGGCATCCTCACCGAGGCGATCGCGGTCGCCCGAGCCGAGGGCGCATCGCTGGCTCAGCAGGACGCGGACCAGGTCCTCGCCGACTACACGGCCCGGATGCCTCCGACCAACGGCACCTCGATGCTCTACGACCGCATCGCCGGACTCCCCCTGGAGCACGAGAACATCACCGGAGCCCTCGTCCGAGCGGCCGACCGCCACGGCATCCCGGTCCCCCTCAACCGGACGCTCCTGACGCTCCTCCGCGCGATCAAGCCGCATCCGCTCCCCCATGCCTGAACCCGTGCTCTAGTTCGCCGGTGGGTCGCTCGACTCGGGGGTCTTGCGGGTGGTGGCGACCGAGCCGACGGAGGCGATGACGACGCAGCAGATGGCCAGCCACTGCCAGCCCGTCAGCAGTTCGCCGAGGACCACCAGGCCGGCGAGGGCGGCGACGGCTGGTTCGGTGCTCATCAGGATTCCGAACACGCGGGGCGGCATCCGGCGCAGCGCTTCTAGTTCGAGCGTGTAGGGCACCACGGAGGACATCAGCGCGACCACCAGCCCGATGATCAGCACCATCGGGCTCAGCAGCGCGGGCCCGGAATCGAAGGCGCCCACGGGCAGCGCGACCAGGGCGCCGAAGGCCATCGCCAACGCCAGTCCGGAGGTCCCGGTGGTGCGGCTGCCGAGCTTGGCGCCGAGCAGGATGTACCCGGCCCAGCAGGCGCCCGCGGCCAGCGCGAACGCGACGCCGACCCAGTCGAGGCCGCCCTCGACGCGGGAGAGCAGGAACACGCCGGTTCCGGCCAGCAGCGCCCACACCACGTCGAGCTTGCGGTGCGACCCGAACAGCGCCACGGTCAGCGGCCCGAGGAACTCGATGGTCACCGCCGCACCCAGCGGAATCCGCTCGAAGGCCTGGTAGATGCACATGTTCATGCCGGCGAGCACCAGCCCGTACCCGGCGACGACGCGCAGCGTCGGCCAGTCCAGACGCAGTGACGGGCGGAACACCGCCAGCAGGACCAGCGCGGCGAACACCAGTCGCAGCAGCACCACGCCCGAGGCACCGGCGACGCTGAACAGCTGCTTGGCGAACGCGGCGCCCACCTGCACGCTGACCACGCCGACCAGCACCATCATCGGCGGCGGCACGGCTCCCAGCGCGGCGGCCGACACCCGGCTCGCGCTCCACCGACGTTCTTCTCCGGGCCCCCAGGCGACCTGCACAACGCTCCTTCACGATCGAACGGCGACGAACAGCACGCTATCCCAGTGAACACACGACCAGGACGAGCAGTGAGGGCGCTCCTGCGCACCTCGCACCGCCCGCCGGAGGACGCCGTGCACTGGGCTCTCGCATCCGGAGCCGGGTTCGGCTTCCGGCACCGCCGAGCGAGGAGTCGCGGCGGACCACCGCGACGAGCGTCCCCTAACCGAGGTCACACGTCGATCATGGGATGCTGCGTAGCACGTTCGCCGGTCGACTAGGAGTTCTTGTGCCGCGCACCACCAACCGGGCCGGGGCCGCGCTGCTGCCGTTGCTGCTGCTGGTGGTCACCGGTTGTTCGGTCGGGCCGTCCCAGCGCCCCGCGGTCGCCTACCACGACAGCGAGCAGCAGGTGGCGCCCGCGCCGCAGCCGCCGAAGCCGCGGCCGGTGCCGCCGCTGGGCGCCGCTCCGAACGACGCGCTGAGCTGGCAGGACTGCACCGACCAGACCCGCGCTGAGCTGGGAACCCTGCCGCCCGGTCTGTCCTTCTCCTGCTCCCGCCTGCTCTCCACGCTCGACGCGCCGGAGGCCCCGGAGCGAGGCACCGCGCGCAACTCCTTGATCCGCACGGGCTCCGGCCGGGTCCCGCTGGTGGTCGTGGGCGATGTCGGCGGCGAGCCGGGCACGACCTTCGCCGCGCGGATGGCCACCCAGCTGCCACCGGAGATCCGCAACACCTTCGACATCATCGGCATGGACCGGCGAGGCACCGGCGAGTCGGAACCCGCCGACTGCGTTCCGCCGCAGCAGCGCGAGGAGGTCCTGGGCTTCGATCCGCGCGCGACCCAGCGCCCGGACCTGGACCGGCTGCTGGAGTCGGTGCTGTCTGCCAGCCAGGAGTGCCTGCTCAAGCTCGACGAGCGCCTGCAGGCCTACGACACCTGGCGCACCGCCTCCGACCTGGAAGAACTCCGCTTGGAACTGGGTGTGCCGAGACTGCACGCGATCGGCCGCGGCGAGGCCGGGCGGCTGCTGACGACCTACGCCGAGCGGTACCCGGGCGGGGTCGGGCGGTTCGTGATCGACGGCGCCCCGGACCCGACGCGCGACTCGATGGGGCAGGCCGAGTACCAGGCGCAGACCGCCGAGCAGACCTTCGACGTCTTCGCCGCCGACTGCGTCAGCCGCAACTGCCCGCTCGGGCCGAATCCCCGGCAGACGGTCAGCGATCTGGTCGAGCGCACCCGGAACGCTCCGCTGCCCGCGCAGGGCACGTCGGTACCGGCGGGCCGGATCACGCAGGCGGTGCTGCAGGGGCTCTCCGACCGCAACGGCTGGCCCGCGCTGACGGAGGCGCTGGCGGCGGGCGACCGCGGTGACGGAACGCGGCTCGCCGAGCTCACCGCCCCGCTGGTCGCCGCGCAGGGGGTGAACCCGCCGTGGTTCGACGGCGAACTGATCACCAGCTGCAACGACACGACGTTGCGCGTTCCGCCGCAACGCAGCAGCGAGATCGCGCAGGACTGGGTGAGCCGCTTCCCGCTGTTCGGTGGGGTCGCTGCGCAGCGCGTGGTGTGGTGCGGTTCGTGGCCGGTTCCGCAGCAGCCGCTGCCGACTCCCCGCCGCGCGGATCTACCGCCGATCCCGGTGATCACCACGGCCCACGATCCGCGGACGCTGGCGCTGGGCACCGACCACCTGGCCGACGAGCTGCCCACCGGGGTGTCGATGCGCTGGCAGGGCGCAGGGCACGGAGCGATCGCCCGCTCGACGTGCGTCACCGATGCGATCAGCCGATTCCTGGTGCAGGGAGTCGTGCCCACCGAAGGCATGGCCTGCCCGGAGTGATCCCGCAACACCCCGGGCGGGCCACCACCGCTTCAGCCGCAGCTGGAGCAGCAGCCACAGGAAGGACCGCTGCAGCTGCCGCAGCAGCTGCAACCGCCCTGGTGCGGTGCGTCGGTGCCGACCATCTCCGACCTCCGATCGGTGTTGGATACCAGCACCGTCCGATGTTCCTCGCCGATCCAACCGCCGGAACACCGCTGCACGAGCGAACCGACGTCGCCCGAGGAGCGGAACCCGGCGGCTGCGATCAGTGACCGAGCAGGGTCGTCGGGTCGGTCATCCGAGGTGGGCGTACTGGTACTCGTGCGGGGACGGCTGCGTGGACGACATCGCGCCGTTGCCCACCATCGCGAGCACGCCGAGAACGATGAACACGATCAGCAGGACCCGCCCGCCCCGGGACATCACCAGCGGCCGCGTGCCGGCCGCGACCTTGGCGGCCTCGCCCTCCTCGCGGGCGTCGCCGAACAGCCGCTTCGGGTAGGCGCCGGTGAGCAGGCAGATGTAGGCGTTGGTGCGCATCGAGTAGCGCAAGGCGGCCACCGAGGCGTCGAAGACCGGGCGCGGATTGCGACCCATGACCAGGATGATCAGCCACAGGAAGAATGCCAGGACGCCGAAGCCCCACGAGGTCACCGCGGCCACGACAGCCGCCGGGATCAGCAGGACGAACCGGAACAGCACCGCCCAGCGGTTGAGCGTGCCCGGCCGGATCTCGACGTCGACCGGGAACTCCGGATCGCCCACGACGAACGGCGGGTAGCGGTCGACCAGCAGCCACGCGGAGGCTCCGACCCGCGTGCTGTAGGAGATGTAGAGGGTGAGGAAACCGGAGATCCACTCGGGGAGCCTGCCCAGGACCAGCGCGGCGAACCAGCCGATGAACGCCACCACCGCCGCCGCGACGCCCAGCGCCCACAGCACGATGAAGTGCGGGATGAGCAGCAGCATCCGCAGCAGCACGGTCCAGCGGCGGTGCCGCTGCGGTGGCGTGATCAGCAGCTCGGGCAGGAACCGGCCGTCTTCGACTGCGGCTGACTCGCTCAAAGCCACCCTCCCGGCGCTCCACGTTGATTCGTCCCAGCCTAGGCGACCTGCGGCGGCGGCGAGTGCGATTACCCCTGGTCGGCCCCACTCCATTCGGTGAACGCGGCAATTCCGCTCCCCGCTGACGAGGCGATACGGTGTGCCGATGCAGCGCCGTGAATCCGAGGAGCCTGCCCGCTTCGGCGACCTGGACGACCTCGATCAAGACGATCCCGAGGTCCGCGCGTTCGCCGAGCACCGCGCGCGGATGGACCGGCCGAACTCCGAGGCCACGGTCGAGGGGATGTTGCGCGGGGTGGACGAGTTCGCCCAGAGCGCCAACCGCACCGGAGGACACCGCAGGCTGGTGGCGGTGGCCGTCGTCGTGCTGATCCTGTTCGGCGTGCTGTTCACGGTCTGGAACGCGGTGGCCTACATGCTCGGGGTGTTCTTCGGCTGATCGTGGCCTGGACCTCGATGCGACCGGGTGACTTAGCAATCGATCTTCGATCGCATTAGCGTGGGAGCATGGATCCGGTTGCAGGCACTCCCAAGGTCACCAAGAGCGAGCAGGAGTGGCGGGAGCAGCTCACCCCGAACGAGTTCGCGGTGCTGCGCCAGTCCGCCACCGAACCCGCGTGGGTGGGCGAGTACGTCGACACCAAGACCACCGGCGTCTACGAGTGCCGGGGCTGCGGAGCGGAGCTGTTCCGCAGCGAGACCAAGTTCGAGTCGCACTGCGGCTGGCCGTCGTTCTACGACCCGAGCGACTCCGACGCGGTGATCGTCCGCGAGGACCGCAGCATGGGCATGGTCCGCACGGAGGTCCTCTGCGCCTCCTGCCACGGTCACCTCGGTCACGTCTTCACCGGCGAGGGCTACGCGACGCCCACCGACCAGCGCTACTGCATCAACTCGATCGCCGTCCGCCTGGTCGAGAGCTGACCCGCGACGGAAGGAGGCCCAGCACTCCTTGAGCGCTGGGCCTCCTTCCTGGGTGCCTCAGGGAAGCCGGGTGACGAGGTCGGTGACCTCGACGCGGTGCCCGGTGTAGAACGGGATCTCCTCGCGGACGTGCAGGCGGGCCTCCGTGCCGCGCAGGTGGCGCATCAGGTCGACGATGCGGTGCAGCTCGTCGGCCTCGAAGGCGAGCATCCACTCGTAGTCGCCCAGCGCGAAGGACGCGACGGTGTTGGCGCGCACGTCCGGGTAGTCGCGGGCTTCCTTGCCGTGGTCGGCGAGCATCTTGCGGCGCTCGTCATCGGGCAGCAGGTACCACTCGTAGGACCGCACGAAGGGGTACACGCAGATGTACTTCTTCGGGTCCTCACCGGCCATGAACGCCGGGATGTGGCTCTTGTTGAACTCCGCGGGACGGTGCAACGCCACGTTGCTCCACACCGGCTCGGAGGACTGGCCGAGCGGGGTTTCGCGGCGGAACCCGGTGTAGGCGGCCTGCACGGCCTCGATCTCCTCCGCGTGCCACCAGATCATGAAGTCCGCGTCGGCGCGCAGGCCGGACACGTCGTAGACACCGCGCACCACGACACCGGATTCCGCCAGCGAGTCCAGGTACTCCTGGGTCACCTGCGCGGCCTTGGCCCGGTCTTCGGGCAGGGTTCCCTGCTCGATCCGGAAGACCGACCACATGGTGTAGCGGATGGTGTCGTTGAGCTCGTCGTAATTCAGCCGCGCCATGCCTTCATGGTCCCACTGCTCAGCGCTCGGGCTGCACCAGGTCCCGCGTGATGCTGGTCGCTGCCGCCTCACCGGTAGCCACGCACGCGGGCACACCGACGCCGTGCAGCGCGGCTCCGGCGATCGCCAGACCCGGAACCCCGGCCACCTCGCGTTCCACGTCGGCGACCAGGTCCAGGTGCCCGACGCCGTACTGCGGTAGTCCCCCGCCCCAGCGCAGCACCGCCGATTCCACCGGTTCAGCGGTGATCCCGGTCAGCTCGGCCAGGTCCGCGCGGACGCGGCGCAGCAGCTCCTCGTCGTCCAGGCGGAGGTCCTCGGTCTCGCCGAAGCGGCCGACCGAACCTCGCAGCAGCACCTCTCCCCCGGAACCGCGCAGGTGCGGCCACTTGTTGCTGGAGAAGGTGAATGCCTTGGCGGTGAACGGGGTTCCGCCGGAGTGCCGCTCACCGCGCGCGATCAGCGCACCGGAGGCCGGGGTGCCGTCGTGCTCGGGCAGCTGAGTGCCGGGCGGCAGCGCGAGACCGACCACGACCATCGACGCCAGTTCGACCTCGGCGAGCTTCGCGGCAGCAGCGGGAACGGGGCCCTGCAGGAGTTTCCGAGCAGCGGGCGCCGGGACCGCGAGCACCACCGCGTCGACGTCGAGGTGCTCCGGAGCGGGTGCCGAGCCGATCTCCAGCCGCCAGCCCTCGCCGGTGCGGACCAGCGCGCGGACCGGAAGACCGAGCCGCACCTCCACGTCGGCGGCCACCAGCAGCCGGTCGAGCAGCTCCCGGTAGCCGTTCCGGAAGGCACCGAAAACGGGTTGCGGCGCACCGGGTTTCGGCGTCGGCAGCGCAGCGCGGGCAGCAGTGGTGATCCAGCCCGCGCCGTCGTCGAGCGCCTTGGCCAGGGCAGGGACCGTCGCGCGCAGGCCCAGCCGGTTGGCGTCCCCGGCGTAGACGCCGCCGAGCAGCGGCTCCACCAGCCGGTCGACGACCTCGTCGCCGACGCGGGCGCGCAGCAGGTCGCCCACCGAGATGTCCGCGCCGAGCTCGATCGGCGGCATCTCGGCTTCGGCTCGCACTGCGGCGATCCCGGCGTCGGAGAGCACTCCGGCGACCGACCCGGCTTCGGCGGGAACTCCCATCACCGTGCCGCCGGGCAACCGCTGGGTCCGCCCACCTGCCCGAACGGTCGCAGCCGCACCCGCCGGGTGCACGACCTCGGAGCGAACGCCCAGCTCCTCGGCCAGGTCCAGCACCTCGGGCCGCCGGGCCAGGAACGCCTCGGCACCCAGGTCGAACGGGCGCCCGGCGAGTTCGACGGTGCGCAGCTTGCCGCCGAGCCGGCAGGCCTGCTCCACCAGCACGACCTCGGCTTCGGCGCCCAGCTCGC
Organism: Saccharopolyspora aridisoli; assembly: GCF_004348445.1. GTDB lineage: Bacteria > Actinomycetota > Actinomycetes > Mycobacteriales > Pseudonocardiaceae > Saccharopolyspora > Saccharopolyspora aridisoli. The sequence continues at coordinate 78,652 of NZ_SMKV01000005.1, forward strand.
GGCGGAGCCGGTGGGCGGCGGCCAGTCCGGCCACACCACCCCCGACGACCGCGACGCGGCGGGCCATCAGCGCTGGGCGGTCGCGGTGTGCACCAGCTCGACGACCCGGGTCAGGATCTCCGGATCGGTGGTCGGCAGCACGCCGTGGCCGAGGTTGAAGATGTGCGCGCCCGCTTCGCGGCCCTCCTCGAGGATGCGGTGCACCTCGCGCTCGACGGCGTCCCAGCCGGCGAACAGCACGGCCGGGTCGAGGTTGCCCTGCACGACCGGCTTGGCCGCGCCCGGCTCAGCGGCGCCCAGGCGGGCGACGGCGGTGTCCAGCGGAACGCGCCAGTCCACGCCGACCACGTCGGGTCCGGCGTTGCGCATCGCGCCGAGCAGCTCACCGGTGCCGACCCCGAAGTGGATCCGCGGCACGTCGGAGATCTCGGCGACGCCCTCGAAGATGCGGCGGCTGTGCGGCAGCACGAACTCTCTGTAGTCGCGCAACGAGAGCGCACCCGCCCACGAGTCGAACAGCTGGATGGCGTCGACGCCCGCGTTCAGCTGCACCCGCAGGAACTCCAGAGTGATGTCGGCGAGCTTCTCCAGCAGCGCGTGCCAGGTCGTGGGGTCGGAGTGCATGAGCGCCTTGGTGCGCTCGTGGTTGCGGCTCGGGCCGCCCTCGACGAGGTAGGAGGCGAGCGTGAACGGCGCACCGGCGAAACCGATCAGCGGGGTGCTCCCGAGCTCCTTCACCAGCAGGCCCACGGCCTCGGCGACCGGCGCGACCTGAGCGGTTTCCAACGACGGCAGGGCCGCGACGTCGGCCGGCCCGCTGATCGGGTTGCTCACCACCGGGCCGGTTCCGGCCACGATGTCGAGCCCGACGCCCGCGGCGTAGAGCGGGAGCACGATGTCGCTGAACAGGATCGCGGCGTCCACCCCGTGCCGCCGGACCGGTTGCATGGTGATCTCGCTGACCAGCTCCGGGGTCAAGCACGCCTGCAGCATCGGGGTGCCTTCGCGCACCTGGCGGTACTCGGGCAACGAACGCCCCGCCTGCCGCATGAACCAGACCGGCGTGTGCCGGGGCGTTCCACCACGTGCGGCCACGAGCAGAGGTGCGTCGGCGAGGTCCCGGCGAGTGGAGACCGGAGCGAAGTTCGTCATCGAGGGGTGTCCGTACGTCGAATCGTCGGATCCCGGTGCGGTCTGCGGGCGACCTGGAACGGATCTACCACGACGGACTGCCGGGCTGGCTCCGGCAATCTTCGCACGACGCCCGCGCTCCCACTCCAAGCGCCCGCGCCTCCACGGCGTGCCTCCACCCACGCGCCGGGGTCGGCCCTTAGAGTCGTCTGCGTGACGGAGATGTCGGCGGCGCCCGAAGTTTTCCGGCAGGCGGTTGCCGCGTTGACGTCGCCTCAGCCGCGTGCGGAGATCGAGCTCAGCGAAGTCGGTCCCCCCAAGCGCTTGGCCCCCTGGGCCCACGCGCTGGCCGCGGAGGCGAACGGACCGGCCGGTGAGCTGGCGACCGCGCGTTTCGTGCTCCTCTACGACCCGGAGGGCCAGGAGGCTTGGGACGGCGCGCTGCGGCTGGTGGTCTACCTGCGGGCCGAGCTCGATCCCGAAGTGGCCGATGATCCGCTGCTGCCCGCGGTCGGCTGGTCGTGGCTGACCGACGCCTTGGAGAACGCGAGCGCGTCGTTCACCGCGCTGGGCGGGACGGTGACGTTGACGTCGTCAGCGCGGTTCGGCGACATCGCCGGGCCCTCGCGCAGTCACGATCTGGAGTTGCGCGGCTCGTGGACGCCGAAACACTCGGTGTTCGGCTCCGAGGAAGTCGATCTCGCACCGCATGCGGATGCATTCCACGAACTCATGGCAAGTGCGGCCGGACTTCCGCCGGAAGGCGTTGCGCTACTCGGCAGGCGACCGAACGGCGCAATGCGGCAGGACTGATCGGGGTCCCCCGATCATCGGCTGCGACGGGTCGGCCCAGCGCGTAGCGTTGGGGCGGGACTTCACCCCCGCAAACCCCACGAATGCGACACGCCGAAGTCCGACACGCCGATGTCTGATTTTCATTCGCGAAGTTCGTTCAGCTTCGTCGAGTTGCTTGTCTAAGCAAGATCTTCACCATACGCATTCGAAATATGTCGCTTGGCCACGCTCCGACGTTACGGTCGTCGCTCTGAGTCACCCCAAAGAGCGTCGGAAGTACGCGCTCGTCACAACTCGATCGGGATAGATACCCGATTGATCGTCCCGCTGACCCGCTTGGGCGGTTACGCTCACCCCGACGACACCACTTTCGGTCGATCAGTGGCGCGGCTGATTGGTCGAGAGTCCCGGTGCCGGTCGGGGGGCACGACCGACTCCAGGGAGGTAGTGACGTGGCTGCCGTCGGCTTAGGTCAGGCCGCTCGAACCACGCCTGCCGGCGCTTTGCCGGCCAACATGGTCCCGCACCCGCGGGAAGAGCTGTTCACGGTGCTCGTGGTGGATGACCATCCGCTGCTCCGAGAGGCGATCGCCGCTCGGTTGCTGCAGATGGGCGCCGGCACGGTGCACGAGGCCGCATCCATGGCCTAAGCCAGGGCTCGCGCTCTGGCGACCGGTCCGTGCGACCTCGCAATCCTCGATCTCGGACTCCCAGACGGGACCGGCATCGAACTGGTTACCGAACTCCGGAGCCAGGGCTGGCCGCGGATCGTGGTGCTCGCTTCGTCCGATGACCCCTATGCGGTCCGGGCCGCCTTCCAAGCAGGTGCGCAGGCGTACCTGTTGAAGTCGGCCTCGCCCATGGTGGTCACCGACGGCGTGCGCCGCGTGCTTGACGGCGGCGTGTACGCCGATCCCAGCGTGGCTCCGGTGCTCGCCGCCGGAACCCGCGTGCCGGGAACGGACAACACGCCTCGCGAGCTGTCCGGGCGTGAGGTCGAAGTTCTCCAGTTGGTGGCCGATGGCCGCTCCAACAAGGAGATCGGCGAGGCCCTGAACCTTTCCGCGCTCACGGTGAAGTCTCACCTGTCGCGGATCGGGCGCAAGTTGGGCACGGGCGACCGAGCGCAGATGGTCGCACTGGCCATGCGCGCCGGCGTGATTCGGTGACGGATCGCTGAGAGAAACACCAGCGCCGGGTCGGCCGGACCGACGACGTCGGGTGGACCAGCCACACGAGACGGGCCAAAGCACGTAAGGTCTGTTAGCCGTGGAAGCTGCAAGCCCCGAGACCGTCGGATCCGGCCGCCCGGAGCCGGTGTTGTTGACCGAACCCGTGGACGGCGTGCCGCCGGTGGTGGACACCCCGGCCGCGCTGGACGCGGCCGCAGAAGCGCTGGCCGCAGGCACCGGGCCGGTCGCGGTGGACACCGAGCGCGCCTCGGGTTACCGCTACTCGCAGCGCGCCTACCTGGTGCAGCTGCGTCGTGAGGGATCAGGCACCGTGCTGGTGGACCCGATCGCTCTCAACGGCGTGCTCGACCCCTTGATCCCGGCTCTGGCCGACACCGAATGGGTGTTGCACGCCGCCTCCCAGGACCTCCCGTGCCTGGCCGAACTCGATCTGCACCCCTCCCGGCTCTTCGACACCGAACTGGCCGGCCGGCTCGCCGGGTTCGACCGGGTGTCGTTGGGCGCACTGGTGGAGCGCATGCTCGGCTACCGGCTGGAGAAGGGCCACAGCGCCGCTGACTGGTCGAGACGGCCGCTGCCCGAGGACTGGCTGGTCTACGCCGCACTGGACGTGGAGCTGCTGGTCGCGCTGCGCGATGAGATGCACGCGGAACTCCAGCGCCAGGACAAGCTGGACTGGGCCTTCGAGGAGTTCGAGGCGGTCCGCAGCGCCGAACCCGCTCCCCCGCGCGCCGAGCCGTGGCGCCGGACCTCAGGCATCCACAAGGTGCGCAGTCCCCGCCAGCTGGCCGCGGTGCGAGCGCTGTGGCAGGCCAGAGACGAGTTCGCCCGCGAGCGCGACATCGCGCCGGGCCGCGTGCTGCCTGACTCCTCGATCGTTCTGGCCGCGCAGTCCAACCCGAAGTCCGAGGGCGATCTGGTGACCATGCCGGTCTTCGGCGGACGCCAGCAGCGCAGGCGCGCCTCGATGTGGCTGCAGGCGCTGCGCGCCGCGCGCCGCCTCAGCAACGAGGAGCTGCCCGCCGCCTCCACGCCGAACGAAGGCCCGCCACCGACCAACCGCTGGTCGGACCGCGACCCCGCCGCTGCCGCACGGCTGACCGCGGCCCGCGCGGCGCTGAACGGGATCGCCGAGGAGCACTCGCTCCCCGTGGAGAACCTGCTGCTGCCCGACCTCGTCCGGCGCACCTGCTGGACTCCGCCGGAGGACCGCGACGTCCCGGCGGTCGCCGAGCTGCTGCGCGCCAAGGGCGCCCGCGAGTGGCAGATCACCCTCACCGCCGAAGCACTCTCCAAGGCGCTGCACGCGACTCCACCCGAGGACTCCTGAGCTGGCGGGCGGTTCTGAACCGAACCGGTCCACGATCAACTTTGCCCGCCCGGTCAGTTCGGATGAGAACCGCCCCGCGCACCACCGGGCGCGGTCCCGACTCCTCGGGAAGGATTCGGCTGCCGGGTCCGGGCTGGTCATCATGTGAGACAACCGACAGGGGCAGGCACGTGGTTACCGGCGGGTAATGAGCGCTAGAGTGCGGTTACCGGCCGGTAAGGCACCACCACTCGCGGACTCCGGCCGAGCACCATCCACCAAGCCAGTGAGGAGCACGCCGTGGCCGCACCTGCGTCGGCACCCGCCGACAGCCGCAGCCGCCCAGCGGTTCGGGACGTGGTCTTCGTCGACGGCGTACGCACGCCGTTCGGCAAGGCCGGTTCGAAGGGGCAGTACGCCCAGACGCGCGCGGACGACATGGTCGTCAAGGTCATCCGGGAACTGCTGCGCCGCCACCCCGAACTCCCGGCGGAGCGCATCGACGAGGTCGCCATCGCCGCGACCACCCAGATCGGCGACCAGGGCCTGACCATCGGCCGCACGGCGGCGCTGTTGGCCGGGCTGCCCAAGTCCGTGCCGGGCTTCGCCATCGACCGCATGTGCGCCGGCGCCATGACCGCCGTGACCACCGTGTCCAGCGGCATCGCCTTCGGCGCCTACGACGTCGTGATCGCTGGCGGCGTCGAGCACATGGGCAACCACCCGATGGGTGAGGGGGCCGACCCCAACCCGCGCTTCGTGTCCGACAAGATCGTCGACCCGTCCGCGCTGGTCATGGGTTCCACCGCCGAGAACCTGCACGACCGCTACCCGTCGCTGACCAAGGAGCGCACGGACGCCTACGCCGCCCTGAGCCAGCAGCGCTACGAAGAGGCGCAGGAAGCGGGCAAGATCAGCCCGGACCTGGTCCCGGTCTCCACCCGCTCCGACGAGGGCTGGGGCCTGGCGACCACCGACGAGCCGCCGCGCCCGGGCACCACGGTCGAAACCCTCGCCGGCCTCAAGACTCCGTTCCGCCCGCACGGCCGGGTCACCCCGGGCAACGCGGCCGGCCTCAACGACGGCGCCACCGGTGCCCTGCTGGCCGACGCCGAGACCGCCGAAGAGCTCGGGCTGCCGGTCGGCATGCGACTGGTGGGCTACTCCTTCGCCGGTGTCGAGCCCGAGGTCATGGGCGTCGGTCCGGTCCCGGCCACCGAGAAGGCGCTCAAGCGCGCCGGGCTGACCATCGACGACATCGGTCTGTTCGAGATCAACGAGGCCTTCGCCGTGCAGGTGCTGGCCTTCCTGGAGCACTTCGGCATCGCCGACGACGACCCGCGGGTCAACCCGTGGGGCGGCGCGATCGCCTGCGGCCACCCGCTGGCCTCCTCCGGCGTGCGGCTGATGACTCAGCTGTCCCGCCACTTCGAAGAGCACCCCGAGGTCCGCTACGGCATCACCACCATGTGCATCGGCATCGGCATGGGCGGAACGGTCATCTGGGAGAACCCGAACTACAACGCAGGAGGCGAGCAGTGACTGACTTCGCGGCGCTGTTCCCCGACGAGGTCGTGACCAAGGCGTTCACCCGCCTCGTCGACGTTCCCGGTCTGACCGGCGAGCTCGCGCTCATCACGATCGACAACGGCCACGACCACACCAAGCCGTCCACATTCGGCCCCGGCGGTCTGAGCAGCCTGAACGCCGCGCTGGACGAGGCTTTCGCGGCCGAGCCGGCGGCGATCGCGGTCACCGGCAAGCCGTTCGTGTTCGCCGTCGGCGCGGACCTCACGGGCGTCGGCCAGGTGTCGCAGCGCGAGCACGCGCACGCCATCGCGCAGACCGGCCACGACGTGTTCCGCCGACTCACCGAGTCGAAGATCCCGACGTTCGCCTTCGTCAACGGCGCCGCCCTCGGCGGTGGCCTGGAGCTGGCGCTGTCCTGCCACTACCGGACCGTCGCCTCCAACGCGGGCTCGATCGCGTTCCCGGAGTGCTACCTGGGCCTGTTCCCGGGCTGGGGCGGCACGCAGCTGCTGCCGAACCTCATCGGCCCGGACGCGGCCGTGACGGTGATCATCGAGAACGCGCTGAGCCAGAACAAGATGCTCAACCCGAAGAAGGGCCTGCAGCTGGGCATCTTCGACGAGCTGCTGGAAGGAGCGGACTTCCTCGAGGAGTCGTTGCGCTGGCTGGTCCGCGTGGTCAACGGTGACAAGACCGTCGAGCGCCCGGAGATCGACCGCGGCAAGGGCTGGGACGACGCCGTGGCTCGCGCCAAGGGCATCGTCGAGGCCCGCACCAAGGGCGCTTCTCCCGCGGTGACCAAGACGGTCGAGCTCATCGAGCTGGCCCGCAACAACGACATCGACGCCGGCTACGCCGCCGAGACCGAGGCGCTGACCGACGCGCTGATGTCCGACGAGCTGCGCGCCGGGCTGTACTCGTTCGACCTGGCCCAGAAGCGCGCCAAGCGCCCGGCCGGTGCGCCGGACAAGGGCCTGGCCCGACCGGTGAACAAGGTCGGTGTCGTGGGTGCCGGTCTGATGGCCGGTCAGCTGGCGCTGCTGTTCGTGCGCCGCCTGCAGGTGCCGGTGGTCATCACCGACATCGACCAGGAGCGCATCGACAAGGGCGTGGCCTACATCCACGGCGAGATCGACAAGCTCGCCGGCAAGGGCCGCCTGTCGCCGGACGCCACCAACCGGCTCAAGGCGCTGGTGACCGGCGAGCTGGACAAGAAGGCCTTCGCCGACGCCGACTTCGTCATCGAAGCCGTCTTCGAGGAGATGACGGTCAAGCAGGAGGTCTTCGCCGAGCTGGAGGAGCACGTCTCCCCCGAGGCGATCCTGGCGACCAACACCTCGTCGCTGTCGATCAGCGAGATGGCGTCGAAGCTGAAGAACCCGGAGCGGGTCGTCGGCTTCCACTTCTTCAACCCGGTCGCGGTGCTGCCTCTGCTGGAGATCGTGCGCGGCGAGAAGACCGACGACGCTTCGCTGGCCACCGCCTTCGCGGTCGGCAAGAAGCTGAAGAAGTCGTCGGTACTGGTCAAGGACGCTCCGGCGTTCGTGGTCAACCGGCTGCTGACCCGGTTCATGGGCGAGATCATCGCCGCCGTCGACGAGGGCACGCCCTTCGAGGTGGCCGACAACGCCCTCGAAGAGCTCGGTCTGCCGATGAGCCCGATGGTGCTGCTTCAGCTGGTCGGCCCGGCCGTCGCCCAGCACGTCAACGGCACCATGAACGCGGCGTTCCCGGACCGGTTCGGCATCAGCGAGAACCTGCAGCGGTTCGTCGACGAGGGCAAGACCGCGGTGTGGACGTTCGACGAGTCCGGCAACACCGTCGTCGACCCCGAGGTCGCCGAGCTGTGGAAGTCGGGTGACAAGCCCTCCACCAGCGAGGAGGTCCGCGACCGCGCGCTCAACGCGCTGGCCGAGGAGATCCGGATCATGCTGGACGAGGGCGTCGTCGCCGAGGCGCAGGACATCGACCTGTGCATGCTCCTCGGCGCGGGCTGGCCGTTCTGGCTGGGTGGCATCACCCCGTTCCTGGACCGCTCCGGCGTGTCCGAGAAGGTCAACGGCGAGCGGTTCCTCGCCCCGGGCGTGGCGTCCCTGCCCGCCTGACCCGAGCAACCCCGACCGGGGGCCGGACCAACGCTCCGGCCCCCGGTTTCGTCTGCTCAGCATCCGGGTGGCACGGGGATGCGGGAGATTTCTGCCATCATGGTCGTGACGGAGATGAGGTGATGTCCGGTGACCGCGCTTGTTCAGCACGAACTGGGGCCGTTCACGATCGCCGACTGGCACGCCCTGCCCGCTCGCGAAGACGGATCACGGCTGGAGCTCATCGAGGGGAACTGGCTCGTGACGCCACCGCCCAGCGGCTACCACCAGTGGGCCGAGAAGCGGATCATCGCGGCGTTCGACCGCGCGATCGAGCGAGCGGGCCGTGCCGACGAGCTCTTCGCCGTCTCCGGTGTGGGCGTGGAGATCAGCACCACCTATCGCTCCGCGCTCATCCCCGACTTCGTCGTCCTCGATCGACCACCCGCCGGGAACACCTTCCAGGCCGCCAACGTGCTGCTCATCGGCGAGATCTGGTCCCCGGGCAACACCCACACCGAGCAGCAGGAGAAGTTCCACGCGTGCGAACGCGCCGGGGTGCCGCACTTCTGGAGCGTCGCCCAGGATGTCGGCGGACCGTGCGAGCTCGCGGCCTACAGCCTGGACAACGGCCGCTACGCGCTGGTCGCGACCGCAGCCCGAGGCCAAGGCGCGGTGCGCCTCGAAGCCGCGCCCACTCCCCTCTCCCTCGACATCGACATCGACGCCCTGCGGCTGTGACGCGTGTTCGAACTGATCAGTGGCGTTCTCGTGCCCTGATCACGCGCATGCAGCAGTGCTGACCCGAGCACCGCCGCATTCCACGCGTGCGACGCCTTCCCACTCGGATCGAGTGATCACCTCAGGGCGCCGCGGGGAGTTGGATCGTGATCGCGAGGCCGCCTGCGGGCAGGGCGGTGGCGTGGATCTTGCCGTGGTGGGCCGTGGTGGCCGCCTGGACGATCGACAGGCCCAGACCGGTGCCGTTGCGGGCGGTGCGCTGAACACCGGCACGGCGGAACGGTTCGAAGAGGGCGTTGACCGATTCCGGCGGGATCGCCGGACCTGAGGACGCCACGCGCAGCGTCGTCCACCGCGAGTCGGCACCGGTGCTGACCTCCAGCCAGCCGCTCTCGACGTTGTGCCGGACCGCGTTCTCCAGCAGGTTTCCCGCCACCCGCTCCAGCAGCGCCGGATCTCCGACCGCGAAGGCGGGCTCGGTGCACCGCTTCACGCGCAACCCGCGCCTGCGGGCCTCGGGTTCGACCGCGCGGAAGGCCCGGCCGACGACGTCGGTCAGGTCGACCGGCTCGCGGACCGCCAGCTCCACTCCCTCCGTGCGGGCCAGCAGCAGGAGCGCCTCCACCAGGCGTTCGGCGCGGGCGGTGGCTTCGCGGACGACATCGGCCATCCGGCGCAGCTCGGCCTCGTCGGCGTGGGGGTCAGACAGGGTCACGTCGAGCTCGGTGCGCACCACCGACAGCGGGGTGCGCAGCTCGTGACTGGCGTTGGCGACGAAGCGGCGCTGGGCGTCGAAGGCGGCCTGCAGGCGATCCAGCATGGCGTCGAAGGTGTCGGCGAGCCTGGCCACCTCGTCCCGGGGACCGCTGAGCGCGATCCGCTCGTCCAGCGACTCCGCCGACAGCCGCTGCGCGGTCTCGGTGACCTCCTGCAGCGGACGCAGCATCCGGCCGGTGACCAGCCAGGCCAGCAGCGCGGCGGCGACCACCACCGCGACGAACGCCGGCCCGCCGATCAGCAGGACCTGGACGCGGGCCGAATCGCGCAGCGCGGCACCGAGCAGCTCGGCGGGCACGTCGATTCCTCCGACCCGCACCGGCGTACCGGCGGGCAGCCGGGGCACGGCGGCGACGACGTTGCCGACCAGCACCCAGCCCAGCCAGAGCAGGACCGCGCTGACCAGCGCGACCAACGATGTCGCCAGCAACGTCAGCCGGAGCCGCAGTCCCGGCCCGCGCCGGGTGAGCGCGCCCACGATCAGTCCCTGGCGTGTTCGGCGCGAGCCGCGGAGGGCACCCGGTAACCGGAGCCGACCACGGTCTCGATGACGCCCGGCTCCCCCAGCTTCTTGCGCAACGTCATCATCGTGACCCGCACCGTGGTGGTGAACGGATCGGCGTTCTCGTCCCAGACCCGCTCCAGCAGCTCCTCGGAGCTGACCACCGCGCCTCCGGCCGACAGCAGCACCTCCAGCACGCCGAGCTCCTTGCGGGTCAGCTCGATCTCGGCTCCGGACCGGGTGACGGTGCGGCGGGCCGGGTCCATCTCCAGGTCCTGGGCCGTCAGCAGCGGCGGCTGCGCGGGCGTGGCACGGCGGCCCAACGCGCGCACCCGGGCGATGAGCTCGGGGAACGCGAAGGGCTTGGCGAGGTAGTCGTCGGCGCCCAGCGACAGCCCCGCCACGCGATCGGCGACCGTGCCCGAGGCGGTCAGCATGATCACCCTGGTCAGTTCGCCGGAACCGACCAGGTCGCGGCACAGGTCGTCACCGGACATGCCTGGCAGGTCTCGGTCCAGCACGACGACGTCGTAACGGGTGATCGCGGCCTTCTCCTGGCCGCTCTCGCCGTCGTATGCGACGTCGACGGCCATGCCGTCGCGCCGCAGCCCTCGCGCCACCGCATCGGCCAGCGGCTTCTCGTCCTCCACGACCAGGATTCGCACGGAACCCACCCTGCCACAGCACGCGCCGCCACCCACCGAGGTCAGGGCCGGGATGACCGGATTTCGGCGGGAACCCGAACCCGGTTCCAGCGAGGTCCGAGCCCGGAACCCCGCTGGAACGGTGAGCGGCGTCAGCCGTGAGCGGCGTCAGCCTCGGTGGCGACGTGCAGCTGCGCGCCGCGCCGGCCGGAGAACCAGCCGTCGATGCGCGAGGCGATGTCGGCCTCGGTCAGGCCGAGATCGGCCAGCACCTCCTCGCGGGAGGAGTGCTGGAGGAAGTCGTTCGGCACCGCCAGGTCGCGCAGCGGCACGTCCAGCTCGGCGTCGCGCAGTGCGGCGGCCAGCGACGAGCCGAACCCGCCGTGCCGTCCGCAGTCCTCCAGCGAGACCACCAACCGGTGCTCGGCGGCCATCTCCACGACCTTCGACGGCACCGGGACGACCCAGCGCGGGTCGACCACGGTCACGCCGACGCCCGTGGCGGCGAGCCGCTCGGCGGCGGCCACGGCGAGCTTGCCGAACGCGCCGACTGCCACCAGCAGCACGTCCTTGCGGTGATCGGCGCGCAGCACGTCGACCCCACCGACCCGCTCCACGGACGGGACTTCTTCGATCACCGAGCCCTTGGAGAAGCGCAGCACGGTCGGCCCGTCGTCGACGGCGACGGCCTCGCGCAACTCCTCGCGCAGCGTCACCGCGTCGCGCGGCGCGGCCACCTGGATGCCGGGGATCAGCCCGAGGATCGACAGGTCCCACATGCCGTTGTGGCTGGCACCGTCGTCGCCGGTGATGCCTGAGCGGTCGAGCGTCACGGTGACCGGTTGCTTGTGCAGGGCGACGTCCATCAGCAGCTGGTCGAACGCCCGGTTCAGGAACGTCGAGTAGACCGCGAACACCGGGTGCAGGCCGCCCATGGCCAGACCGGCGGCGGAGGTCATGCCGTGCTGCTCGGCGATGCCCACGTCGAAGCAGCGCTCCGGGTAGGCCTCGGCGAACTTCTTCAGCCCGGTCGGCCCCAGCATCGCGGCGGTGATCGCCACGACGTCGGAGCGCTCGGCTCCGATGCCGACCAGTTCGTCGGCGTAGACGTCGGTCCAGCTCTTCGGCGCGGGCTTCTTCGGCAGGCCGGTTTCCGGGTCGATGACCTTGACCTGGTGCATCTGTTCGGCCTCGTCGTTCTCGGCCGGGGCGAAACCGTTGCCCTTGCGGGTCACGGCGTGCACGATCACCGGTCCGCCGAAGGACTTGGCCATCTGCAGCGCGTACTCCATCGCGCGCATGTCGTGGCCGTCCACCGGACCCAGGTACTTCAGGCCGAGGTCGGAGAACATGACCTGCGGGCTGATCGCGTCCTTGATGCCGCTCTTGGCGGCGTGCAGACCGGTGTAGAGGGAGCGGCCCACAACCGGCATCTTGCGCAGCGTGCGCTTGCCGGACTCCAGAGCCTTCTCGTAGCTCGGGTTGAGCCGCAGCGCCGCCAGGTGCTCGGCGAGACCACCGATGGTGGGCGCGTAGGAGCGGCCGTTGTCGTTGACAACGATGACGACCGGGCGGTCCTGGTCGGCCGCGATGTTGTTCAGCGCCTCCCAGCACATCCCGCCGGTGAGCGCGCCGTCGCCGACGACCGCCACCGCGTGCCGCTCGGCTCCGGTGACCTGGAACGAACGGGCCAGCCCGTCGGCGTAGGACAGCGCGGTCGAGGCGTGGCTGTTCTCGACGAAGTCGTGCTCGCTCTCAGCGCGCGACGGGTAGCCGGAAAGACCGTTCCGCTTGCGCAGCTGGTCGAAGCCGTCCTGCCGACCGGTGACGATCTTGTGCACGTACGCCTGGTGCCCGGTGTCGAACACGAGCGCGTCGTTCGGCGAGTCGAAGACCCGGTGCAGCGCGAGGGTCAGCTCGAGCGCACCCAGGTTGGGCCCCAGGTGTCCACCGGTCCGCGACACCTTCTGGATCAGGAAGTGCCTGATCTCCTCGGCCAGCTCCGCCAATTCGGCGTGCGTCAGGCGCTTGACGTCGGCCGGACTGCGCACGGACCCCAGCAGCGTCACCGTGTTCCACCTCGCTTGTCGTGCCGGTCGGTCACAATCGCAATGCCGGGGCCTGGCCGGCAACCTGGCTCCGTCTGCGTAGTGCGCCCCAGTCTACGGAGGGGCCATGCTGCCACCGGGCGCGGTCGCGCACCAGCGGTGATGCTCTTTCCCGCCTGCTCCGTCGCGTTCGCCGCCCTGCGGATGTGAGACCCCTGTGGCCAGTACCACCCGGACCACGGCCTCACTGCCTTTCGCCTGATCCCCAAGGAGACAGATGGCTGATTGGGGTGGCGCAGGAGTGGGCTCGAAGCGCCAACGCGGCGATGTGCTCCCGGCTGGCGTCGTCAGCTCCAGGGCCGCCAACCGGGTGTCGGGGCGACCTCCGGCCGCAGGTCGCCCCACGGCGGGCTGTTCGGCGGCAGCGACTGCAGTTCGGCGTAGCCGAGCCGGGTGCGCTGCCGCAGCCAGCCGACCACGAAGGACCCACCGAGCAGCATCGCCGCAGCTGCGAGCCACGCGCTCGGGGCCGTACCGCTACCGGCGATCCGCATCGTGAGCAGCATCAGGCCGAGCACACCGAGAACGAAGCCGACGATCGGGCGGAACACGCGGTAGGACTTGCGGAAGGTCGTCGCCTGGGCCGTGGCCCACTCGCGCAGCGCGTGCCAGGAGCCGAGGTCCTGCGGCCCGGTCCGCTGCGACCAGGCGGCGGACTGCCGCCTGCGCAGGATCGCGGCGACCAGCCGCGGGTCCTCGACGTTGAGTACCCACTGCTGCTTGCCCGCGACGAGTCGCACGGCAGGGCCCTCGACCAGCCGGACCGCCATCGCGCCCGGCAGCGGCCACGAGTCATTGCCGATGATCTCGCCGGGCTGCGCCAGCGACACCTCGGCGAGCGGGATCGCCTGGTCCACGTTCCCGCCGCCCGCCATTCGCCCGAGCGCCAGGACGGCACGATCGCGACCGATCCGCAGCCACGCGGACTGGTGGTGGTAGACCCGGAAACCCACCTCGACGTCCAGCTCCGCCAGGTCGAACCCCGGTGCGGTGAAACGCTCCTGCGCGACCCGAGCCAGCAACGGGCAGACGACCACCGCGACGAGCGCGAGCAGTCCGACCGGTGCCAGGCCGAGGTTCACGTAGGCGGCCGAGACCGCGGCGAGCAGCGCCCACCCGCCCCAGCGCCTGGGCGTGCGCGCGTCGGTCAGCCACGCGGCGGTCGCCACGGCGACGCCGACCAGGCCAGCGATGCCGACGCCGGGTTCCAGTTCGCGCAGGCCCCAGACCACGAAGCCGAGCGGGATCAGCACGACCGCTGCGGCACCGAGCCCGAACGCTTGCGCGCGGCGACCCGCCACGGACTCCGGAGCAGCACTCGCCCGTCCGGCGACCGGCGTGACCTCGCTTCCCGTCGCAGGAGGCGCCGGGAGGACCTCCGGGAGGTGTTCCCCCGCCGTCATCTCCAGCCCTCGATGCACGCCGGTTCTCCGCCGTGCGGAGCGGTCCGGGCGCGCAGGAGCTCGGCGAGTTCCGGGTCCGCGGGCAGCAGCCGGGTGTCGGTGCGGGTGCGGATCACGACGACGTCGCCTTCCGGCAGCGACGCTCCGCGTCGGTCGGCCGGCCGCGCCCAGGCACCGCCATCGGAGTGCTGGGCCGCACACCGATCTCGCCAGCAGCGGCACCACGAGCTCGGCCGCGCACCACGACCAGGTCACCGACAGCAGCACCTTCGCCCGCGACCAGTGTCGTCCGCCGGCTCCCGCCCGCCCGCGGGTCGGCCCGCACCGCAACCTCATCGAACACCCGGCCACCTCCTCACGCGGCGGGTTCGAGGACGGCGACGCACTCCACGTGGTGGGTCATCGGGAACGCGTCGAACGCTTCCAGGTCGACCATGCGGTAGCCGTTCTCGGCGTACAGCGAGACGTCGCGGGCCAGGGCCGCCGGGTCGCAGGCGACGTGCACGACGCGAGCCGGTTCGCGGGCCGCGATCGCCTCCACCACCTGCCGGCCCGCGCCCTTGCGGGGCGGGTCGAGGACGACCACGTCCGGTGCCTGCAGGTCGTCGTCCTCGAGGACGCGTTCCACCGTTCCCGCGCGGAAGGCGACCTGCGGCTGGTCGCGGAGGTTGGACACGGCGTCCTCCACCGCGCTGCGCGAGGACTCCACCAGCAGCACCGAACCGGTCGGGCCGACCTGCTCGGCGAGGTCCGCGGCGAACAGGCCCACACCGCCGTAGAGGTCCCAAGCCACGCCGCCGGGGGGAGTGGCGGCGAAGCGGGCCACGACCTCGGTGAACGTCTCCGGCGCGGCCTTGTGCACCTGCCAGAAGCCCTGCGAGCCGACGTCGAACCGGCGTCCCCGCACCGTCTCGTGCGCCACGCCGCTGCCCGCCACCTGACGGGCGACGGCCTGCTGGCGGCCGCGCCGCTGCGGCTTGCGGTCCACGGCGGTGACGTGCAGTTCGCCCTCGCCGTCGGCGGCCACCGCCAGCTCCGCACCCGGCCGCCAGCGGCGGTCGGCGAGCTCCTTCACGGCGCCTTCGACGGTGATCGGGCAGTCGGCCACCGGGATGACACGGTGGCTGCGGCTCGGCCGGAAACCGGCGTTGCCCTTGCGGTCGACCGCCAGCCGCGCGCGGGTGCGCCAGCGCAGCAGCCCGCCGGGCAGCTCTTGGACGCGCACCGGCCAGTCCAGACCCGCGATCCGTTGCAGTTGTTCGGTGATCACAGCGGCCTTGAGCTCGCGCTGCGTCTCGCCGTCGGCGTGCTGGAAGTCGCAGCCACCGCAGCGGTCCTTGCCCAGCGCCGCGTCGGCCAGCGGGCACGGCGGGATGACCCGCCCCGGCGCGGCCTCGCGCACCTCGACGGCGTCCGCGCGGCAGAAGCCGCCCCCGTTGTCCTCGGTGACCTCGACGGTCACGGTCTCCCCCGGCAGCGCGTGGCGGACGAACACCACGCGGCCCTCGTACCTGGCCACGCAGTGGCCTCCGTGGGCCACCGGGCCGACCTCGACCTCCAGCCGCCTACCGGTCCAATCCGGCTTTTCGGTCACCGTTCACCTTTCCATTGCTCCCCAGACCCCGACGCGTCGCGCCGGGCATCGAGGTGATCCGCTGTGCTCGCACCTTCGTGGACGACGCCAGCTGCCACGGCACGCTGGTGACCATCACTCCCGGCTGGAACAACAGCCTGCTCTTGAGGCGCAGCGCGCTCTGGTTGTGCAGCAGCTGCTCCCACCAGTGTCCGACGACGTACTCGGGGATGAACACCGTGACCACGTCGCGCGGGCTGTCCCTCCGGATCCGCTTGACGTACTCCAGCACCGGCCGGGTGATCTCCCGGTACGGCGACTCGAGGACCTTCAGGGGCAGCGGCAGGTTCAGCTGCTCCCACTCGGCGGTCAGCGTCCGGGTGTCCTCCTCGTCGACGTTGACGGTGACGCCTTCCAGCTCGTCCGGCCGGGTGGCGCGGGCGTAGGCGACGGCCCGCATCGTCGGCAGGTGCAGCTTGGAGACCAGCACCAGCGCGTGGTTGCGGGACGGCAGGACCGTGTCGGTCTCGGCTTCCTGCAACTCGTCGGCGACCCGGTCGTAGTGCTTGCGGATCGCCGTCATCAGCACGTAGATGGCCGCCATCGCCGCGATCGCGATCCAGGCGCCGTGGGTGAACTTGGTGATCAGCACGA
Organism: Saccharopolyspora aridisoli; assembly: GCF_004348445.1. GTDB lineage: Bacteria > Actinomycetota > Actinomycetes > Mycobacteriales > Pseudonocardiaceae > Saccharopolyspora > Saccharopolyspora aridisoli. The sequence goes on from NZ_SMKV01000005.1 coordinate 95,096, forward strand.
TCACCAGCACGCTGGCGGTCATGAACAGGCCGAAGGCGTTGGTCGCCTGCGCCCGGCGCATCCTGCGCCGCGCCATCGGATCGGTCTCGTGGAGGAGCAGCCGGTTCCAGTGCCGGATCATGCCGCTCTGGCTGAGCACGAACGCGACGAACACGCCCACGATGTAGAGCTGGATCAGCCGCGTCACCTCGGCTTCGAAGGCGAACACGAGGACGATCGCGCTGAAGGCCAAGAACAGGATGCCGTTGGAGAAGGCAAGCCGGTCGCCGCGGGTGTGCAGCTGGCGCGGGAGGAAGCGGTCCTGAGCAAGGATCGAGCCCAGCACCGGGAAACCGTTGAAGGCGGTGTTGGCCGCCAGCACCAGGATCAGACCGGTGAAGAACACCAGGTACCAGACCCCGGGCGGGAACCCGGCGAACACCGCGCCGGCCAGCTGCGCGATCAGCGTCTTCTGCTCGTAGCCCTCGGGAGCGCCGATGAGCTGGTGCGCGGGGTCCTCGGCGACGACCACGCCGGTGACGCGGGCCAGCAAGATCAGGCCCAGGAACATCAGGATCGCCAGCCCGCCCATCATCGCCAGCGTGGTCGCGGCGTTGCGGGACTTGGGCTTGCGGAAGGCCGGGACGCCGTTGCTGATCGCCTCGACACCGGTCAGCGCGGCGCTGCCGGAGGAGAAGGCCCGCAAGATCAAGAACGCGAACGCAACACCGGCGTACTGGCTCTCCTCCTGCGCCAGCTGGTACCCGGCGCTCTCAGCGCGCAGCTCGGAGCCCAGCACGACGGCCTGGAAGAAGCCCCAGCAGATCATGCCCAGCACGCCGATCACGAACGCGTAGGTGGGGATCGCGAACAAGGTGCCCGACTCGCGGATCCCTCGCAGGTTCAACGCGGTCAGCAGCACGATCGCCCCGACGGCGAACAGCACCTTGTGCTCGGCGACGAACGGGATGACCGAACCGATGTTCGCCGCGGCCGAGGAGATCGACACCGCGACGGTGAGGATGTAGTCGACGAGCAGCGCGCTGGCCACCATCAGCCCCCAGCGCCGGCCGTGGTTGACCGTGGCGACCTCGTAGTCACCGCCGCCGGAGGGGTAGGCGTGCACGTTCTGCCGGTAGGACGCCACCACCGCGATCATCACCAGCGCGACCAAGACACCGATCCACGGGCTGATGGCGAAGGCGGACACGCCCGCCACCGACAGCACCAGCAGGATCTCCTCCGGCGCGTAGGCGACGCTGGACATCGGGTCGGAGGCGAAGACCGGAAGCGCGATTCGCTTGGGCAGCAGCGTGTGCGAAAGGCGATCGCTGCGGAACGGCCGACCGACGATCAGCCGCTTCGCCGCGGTTGCGAGCTTGGACACGGTGCAGAGCGTAAGCGGTGGGGCGTGGGTACCGGTGAATGCGGGCTTTCGAATTGCTCTCAGGTCACATCCGGGGTGGCGTGGTGCCCTCTGGAGAACCTCACCCGGTACGGTGCACCAGCCCGTTTCCGGAGGGCCGCAGCGGTCACCGAACCGCCCCCGTCCGGGTACGGTCAGCGGCGACGAGCGGCGTCGTCCGCAGCAGCCGTTCCAGTGCGCTCAACACGCAGCGAGGAGACAAGGTCGTGCACGTCGTGATCATGGGCTGCGGCCGGGTCGGGGCCTCCCTGGCCGCGGCCCTGCAACGGCTCGATCACACCGTGGCCGTGGTGGACAAGGACCCGCAGGCGTTCCACCGCCTCGGCCGGGACTTCCGCGGTCAGCAGGTCACAGGCAACGGCTTCGACCGGGACATCCTGGAAGAAGCGGGGATCGAGCAGGCCAGTGCCTTCGCCGCGGTGTCCAACGGGGACAACTCCAACATCGTCTCGGCCAGGGTGGCGCGGGAGACCTTCGGCGTGGCGCACGTCGTGGCCCGCATCTACGACCCCAAGCGAGCCGAGGTCTACCAGCGGCTCGGCATCCCGACCGTGGCCACCGTCCCTTGGACGACGGACCGCTTCCTGCGGATGCTGCTGCCGGAGGGCGTGGCCACCGCGTGGCGGGAGCCGTCCGGTGCCGTCGCGGTGCTGCAGCTCCCGCTGCACGAGAGCTGGATCGGGCGCAAGGTTCCCGAGGTGGAGTCGGCGACCGGCGCGCGGGTCGCGTTCATCATGAGGTTCGGCAGCGGAGTGCTGCCCGACCGCAAGACCGTGATCCAGGCCGACGACATCGTCTACGTGGCAGCGCTGTCCGGAACCGTCACCGACGTCACCGCGGCCGCTCGCCGCACACTCGAGGAGAGCGAGTAATGCGAATCGCGATCGCGGGAGCCGGCGCGGTCGGCCAGTCCATCGCGCGGGAGCTGCTCGAAGGCGAGCACGAGGTGCTGCTCATCGAGCGCAGCACCGGCAACTACCACCCCAGGCGCATCATGGGCGCGGAGTGGATGCTCGCCGACGCGTGCGAGCTGGCGTCGCTGGAGGAGGCGGGACTCCAGTCCTGCGACGTGGTCATCGCGGCCACCGGCGACGACAAGGTCAACCTCGTGGTCTCGCTGCTGTCCAAGACCGAGTTCGCGGTGCGCCGCGTCGTGGCCCGGGTCAACGACCCGCGCAACGAGTGGTTGTTCACCGACGCCTGGGGCGTGGACGTCGCGGTCTCCACGCCGCGGATGCTGGCCGCGATGGTCGAGGAAGCCGTCAACGTGGGCGACCTGGTGCGCCTGATGACGCTGCGCCAGGGCCAGGCCAACCTCGTCGAGGTGACGCTGCCGGAATCGACTCCGCTGGCCGGGCGCCGGGTCCGCGACCTCAAGCTGCCCGTCGACGCGGCGCTGGTGAGCATCCTGCGCGGCGGCCGGGTCATCGTGCCCCAAGCCGACGACCCGCTCGAAGCGGGCGACGAGATGCTGTTCGTGGCCACCAGCAACGTCGAGAACGAGATCCGCGCGGTCATCCACGACCACGCGGGATGACGAACGGGGCAGTCCCGGCGGAACCGCCCCGCACCACGTCGAGCGCGCTCAGGCGCCGGCGACCGCCGCCTCTTCGGCCACCTTCTTGGCCCTGCGGATCGCCCAGACCGTGACGACCAGCGCGATGCCGGTCAGCGGGTATCCCATGGCGATGCGGGCGAAGGCCAGCCAGCCGGTCTGGTCGTTGTCGTAGAGCCACTGCTGCACCACGTACTTCGCGCCGAACACCGCCGCCCAGGACAGCGTGGCGATGTCGTAGGCGCGCATCGCGCGGCGCTGCTTGCGCCACTCCATGCCCAGGCCGTTGAGTGCGGACCAGACCACGCCGACCAGCGGCCAGCGCGCCACGACCGACACCAGGAACACCCCGCCGTAGATCAGGCTGGTCCAGATGCCGAGCAGGAAGAAGCCCTTGGTCTCGCCGGAGCGGTAGGCGATGAACGAGCACACCGCCACGCCCAGCACGCCGGAGATCGCCGGTTGCAGCGGCTCCTTGCGCACCAGTCGGAAGATCGCGATGCCCACGGCGACACCGATCGACGCCCAGATCGCGGGCATCATCGAGGTGAACGAGCTGACCACCACGAACACGACGATCGGCACAGCGGAGTACGCGAGCCCGCTGACACCGCCCATCTGCTCCAGCAGGGTCTGCTCGGAAACACCGGCCCTGCCCTCGGGCTGCCGGTCATCGTCGGTCTGCCGGGCGTTGAGCCCCGCAGCCGATGGTTCATGTTCGCTCATGCGGTGTTCTGCAACTCGTAGTAGGGGTTGTACAGCACCTTGCGACCGTCACGGACTGCGATCCGGCCACGGGCCTTGACGATACGGCCCGGCTCGATTCCCACGATGCGCCTGCGGCCGAGCCACACGAGAGTCACCCCTTCGGTGCCGTCGTAGAGCTCGGCCTCCAGGGTGGGCGCCGAAGTCTTGGGGCAGAGCTCGACGCTGCGAACCCGGCCCAGCACCACGGCTTCCTGCCCGCACCGGCAGTCGCTGGCCCGCTGCGCACCGCCCGCCTGCGACCGGTCTGACAGGTCGTCGGCGTCAAGTTCGGCGACATCGCTGGTCAGGCTCCGCACGAGGCGCTTCCAGTAGCCGCCTTCGGTCTTGCTCATCTAGCGCTCCTGTGCGCTTCGGGGCTCGACTCCGCAGCCCGTGCACCTCCCAGCGTAACCGTCTGCGCGGGCCGAATCCCACGCCCGGCGGCATTGAGAACCCACACCGGAGCGCGCCGTTCGTCTCACCCGTTCGGCGCAGGGGTGAGGCCGTCGAGCTCCCCACCCCGCGCCGGCTTCAGACCTGCCCGTTGGGCGTCTCGGTCTGCTGCGTCTGCGCCTGCTGGATGTGGCGGAGGATCGCCTCGGGGAGCTCGATGGGCAGCGGTGTGCGCACCGGCATCGGCTCGGAGCCGCGGACCACGACCGTGTCGTCCAGCACGCCGTAGAGCAGTCGAGCGCACTCCTTGGCGGACTCGGCCGGCCCCGCCGCCACGCCGCGCAGGAGCCAGCGCGGACCGTCGACGCCGACGAACCGCAACGCCGCCTTCGGCGAGTCGGCAACCAGCTCAACGCCCCAGTCGCCTTGCTCGGTGTGCACCCGCGCGCCGTCCTTGCGGAGCTGGTCGGCCAGTTCGTCGCCGACCTCCTCCCACAGCCCGCCGCTGCGCGGCGCCGCGAAGGCGCTCACCGTCAGCCTGCCGACCGGGGTCACCAGGTGCACCGCGCGCACCGGCCCGGAGGGATCGACCTCGACCTGCAGCTGGCCTCCCTCGGGCACCGGTACCCGCACCGAACCGAGGTCGAGCCGCTCCACCCCGGAATCGGGTGCTTCGCTCTCGTCGTACGGTCCCTGCGAGGGAACCTGCTCGACCGCCTCGGCCTGCTCCTCGATGGCCGCGTCGCGCTTGGACTTCCCCCGGCCCCTTCTGAACATCCCCTCAGACCTCCGTCCTGTGACCGGCTTCGGTGGTTCCCGACGCCGTCAGCACCTCATGACCACCTGTGGAGCCATGCCCACCGGTACCGCGCAACGACTCGGGCAGCTCGTCGACCTCGCTGAACACGGCTCGCTCGACCCTCTGCACGACGAGCTGGGCGATCCGGTCTCCTCGTCGCAGCGACACCGGCTGCACACGATCATGATTGATCAGGCAGACCTTGATCTCACCGCGGTACCCCGAATCGATCGTGCCGGGCGTGTTGACCACGCTGAGCCCGGTCTTGGCGGCGAGCCCCGAGCGCGGGTGGACGAAGCCCGCGTAGCCCTCCGGAAGCGCCACGGCGACTCCGGTGCCCACAAGCGCGCGTTCGCCTGGTTCGAGGACCACATCCCTGGTGGTTACCAGATCGGCACCGGCATCCCCGGGTTTGGCGTATTCGGGAAGCGGTACACCGGGGTCGGTTCGGGTAAGCAGGACCTTCACGTTCGACACGGGCGGCGAGACTACCCTGGATGCGTGTCGGAAAGCGTAGAAGCAGCCACCACGAGCGGGGACACCCCCGGTCAGGCGAATCCGGAGGGGCAGGCGGTGTTCCGCGAGCGGCTGTACGCGTCGTGGTGGACCTGGCCGTTGCCGCTGGTCGCAGCGGTCTTGATGGCCGCTCAGGTGCACATGGGCTACCCGGGCGTGCGGGCGTGGCTGCCCTACGTCGTGCTGGTCCCGCTGGCGATCGCCGTGCCGCTGTGGCTGGGCAGGCTCAAGGTCGAGGTCGTCGACGACGAGCTGTGGGTCGGCGACGCCCACCTGCCGCTCCGGTTCATCGACGAGGTCGAGATCATCTCCCCCGCCGAGCAGCGGCGCTCCCTGGGCCCGGACCTGGACCCGGCGGCGTTCCTGGTGCACCGCTCCTGGGTGCGCACCTCCGTGCGCATCTGGCTCGACGACCCGGCCGATCCCACTCCGTACTGGGTGGTCAGCACCCGCGAACCGGAGCGGCTCAGGGCCGTCCTGCTCCGAGAGCAGTGACAGAACCCGGCCTTCAGGTGAGCGGCGAAGCCGCCTTCCCCACCTGGACGACCGGCACCGCCGCTTCGACGTGCACGAGTTGCGGATCCCGGACCCGTGGGGCGTCCGCGGTCCCGCCACCTGGACCGCCGAGCAGAAGGTCCACTCTCAATTCCTCCCCGGGAAAAACACTGGGCACACGCCGCCCGCGTGTGCCCAGCCACTTCCCGTTGTGCGTCGTCGACGTGCGCCTCAGGCGGCGCAATCACGACAGATGAACTGACCGTTCTTGGTCTCGGCCAGTCGGCTGCGGTGATGGACGAGGAAGCAGCTCGAGCAGGTGAACTCGTCAGCCTGCTTCGGGAGCACCTTGACGGTCATCTCCTCGCCGGACAGGTCAGCGCCCGGCAGTTCGAAATTCTCCGCGATCGCCCCTTCGTCTTCGTCGACGACGCCGGATTGCGCATCGTTGCGTCGCGCCTTCAGCTCCTCCAACGAGTCCTCCGCCAAGTCCTCGGACTCGCGGCGAGGAGCGTCGTAGTCGGTCGCCATCGTGATTCACCCCTGCGTTTGTGGAGACTGCAATGGTGTGCCGCTGGTAAACGTTCCAGGACCCGGATTTGTGCCCGATGGGACAGTGATCGCGGTCTCGCCCTGCAACGCGTCTAGTTCCCCCGTAAAGAGCGACTTGCCTCAACTCGGCACTCCGTGAGGCGCCGAGAGGGTAGCTCATAACTTATGCGAACACGCAGCAGGTCACCCATAGGTGTGGCATTGCGCGCATTCGGACGGCATCGTAGATCAAAATTCGACCGGTCGGCCGCGTCCTCCGGGGCGGCCCGTCCCGGTTGCCCTGCCGATCTCCGCGTGATGCGATGCGCTCGCGGTTTCCCGGTCGGCATCGGCGTCGAGACGATCACGGGAGATCAAGACACGGCGGCGGCGACCAACACCCCGCACCACAGGTTCAACCCCTAGGCTGATCCAGTGCGGGCGGGAGCGCGCGGATCCGAGGCATCCAGGGAGGGGCGGACGTGGGAGCCGTAGGTGCAAGGCCGGGACGGCGAGTGGGGTATCGCCGACGCCGACCGCTGCCCGCGCTGGTCGTGCTGGTGGCGCTGGTGATGTTGTCCGGGTTGCTGTGGACTCGCGTCTTCGGGTCGGTGGAGGACATCGACACGGCCACCAGGTGCAACCCGCCCGGAGCGCCGACGGCTCCGCCCGAGGCCAGCGGCATGCCGCCGCAGGTGCCGGTGGGCACCATGCTCGAACGCGACGCGCTGAACTCCACGACCCCGGTCCCGCCGCAGGACGTGCACGTGCGGGTGCTCAACGGCAACGGCGAGAGCAGGCAGGCGAGCATGGTCGGCGACGAGCTGGCCAGCCTGGGCTTCGTCAAGACCGGCGCCGACAACGACTCGGTCTACGTCAACTACGACCTGCAGTGCCACGGTCAGATCCGCTTCGGCGCGGCGGGGATGAGCGCGGCCCGCACGTTGAGCCTGATCGCGCCGTGCGCGCAGCTGGTGCGCGACGAGCGCGAGGACGCCGGCCTGGACCTGGCACTGGGATCGCGCTTCGACGACATCAAGACCACGCAAGAGGCCAAGCAGATCCTGCAGCAACTGCAGAACTGGGTGCCGCAACGCGATCAGCAGGACGGCGCGCAGCAAGAGGTGACGCCACCGCAGATCAGCGAGGAGCTGCTCACCAAGGCCCGTGACGTGCACTGCTGATAACGATTCCCGGCAAGAACTCGCAACGGACCGCTATCGATGTCGTGGCGGGAAGGTCGTGGCGGGAACCCGGCCAACATTGGCGGGTTCCCGCCACGATCTGCTCAGACCTCGCCGGCGTTGGCCGCGCGCAGGGCCCCGGTGAGCTCCTCGGCGATTCCGGGCGTGGCGCAGACCAGCATCTCGTCGCCCAACCCGTCCGACGTCCCCTTCTCCGGGAGCCGCAGCGCTGCTCCAGCCTCCTCCGCGATCAGCGCGCCCGCTGCCCAGTCCCAGCGGTTGAGCCCGACCTCGTAGGTCGCGTCGAGCCAGCCGGCCGCGACCGAGCACAGGTCCAGCGAGGCGGCTCCCGCGCGGCGGATGTCGCGCACCCGGCCGAGCAGTTCGTTCACCACGCGCGCCTGGGCGGTGCGGCGCTCGACCGCGTAGGCGAACCCGGTGCCCACCAGCGCCAGGTCCAGCCGGTCGGAACCGGAGACGTGCAGCGGCTGCCCGTCGAGGAAGGCCCCGTGGCCGGCCGCGGCGCTCCAGACCCGCCCTGAGACGGGTTCGACGACGGCTCCGGCGACCGAGCGGCCGTCGACCTGAGCGGCCAGCGAGACCGCGTAGAAGGGGAACCCGTAGAGATAATTCACAGTGCCGTCGATCGGATCGACGACCCAGCGCAGTCCGTCCAGCGCACCGTCGCCGCCTTCCTCCTCTCCCAGCACGGACTCCCCCGGGCGGAGCTCGGCGAGCCGCTCGCGCACCAAGCGCTCCACGGCTCGATCGCCCATGGTGACCACATCGGTCTCGGTGCTCTTCGTGTCAACACCGTCGGTAACCGCATGATCACGCACGGTTCGCGCCAATTCGGCGGCTTCGCGGGCAATTCGCACCGCGACCTCGGACAAGGCGTTCGCATCCACATCTTTTGGCAATCCCACGCAGACATCGCAACACAGTCCCGTTAAGGTCTGCACACCTTGGTCTGAATCGAATAGGAAGGATCAGCCATGGCGACAGCCCGCGGGTTCGGCGTGGACATCGGTGGGTCCGGCGTCAAGGGTTCGCCGGTGGACATCGATGCCGGAGTGCTGGCCGAGGAGCGCTTGCGCCTCCCGACGCCGCAACCCTCGACGCCGGACGCGGTGGCCGATGCCGTGGCCGAGATCGTCGAGAAGTTCGCCTGGACCGGACCGGTCGGCATCACGCTGCCCTGCGTCATCAAGGAGGGCACGGCGCTGACCGCCGCCAACATCGACAAGGGCTGGATCGGTACCGATGCCCAGGCCCTGTTCGCCGAGCGCCTCGGGCGCAGCCGGGACGAGGTCGTCGTGCTCAACGACGCCGACGCCGCCGGGGTCGCCGAGATGAAGGCGGGTGCGGGCGTCGGGCACGAGGGCCAGGTCGTCGTGCTGACCTTCGGCACCGGCATCGGCAGCGCGATGTTCATCGACGGCAAGCTGGTGCCGAGCACCGAGTTCGGCCACATCGAGGTCGACGGCCACGACGGCGAGTCGCAGGCCGCCGCGTCGGTGAAGGACGATCTGGAGCTCTCCTACGAGGAGTGGGCGCCGCGGGTCACCCGCTACATCCAGTCCTTGGAGAAGTTCATCTGGCCCGATTTGATCATCGCTGGCGGCGGTGTCAGCCGGAAGGGTCACAAGTGGATTCCGCTGCTGGAGACCCGCACCCCCGTGGTGGCAGCTGCGTTGCGCAACGACGCGGGCATCGTGGGTGCCGCGATGGCGTCCGCGAGCAGCGCGAAGAGCTGATTCGGCCGTTGCCGGGCACAGCTGCGACCGCGTGCTGAGCCCGGCCCCGAAAGGGCGCTCCGAGGGACACCCGTCGGAGTGTTCGGCACGGATCGCAACGGCCTTCCGGAGCCGTGCCTAGCACACGGGGGGACGCGCGGACTCCGCCTTGCAGCGGAACCGCACCCCGCAATCGCAGTTACAATGGAACACGACCCACTTGGTTCGAAGTCCTTTTGGCTGGTGAACGCTGGTGAGCCCGCCCGCTGGTGCAACACTCCCACCGACGGCGGGAGCCGGTGCGGCGGCGAGCCGATCACCCCGGCGCTTCACGGGTGATTGTTCGTCAGCCAGGACGCCGAGTCTGGTGGGTTGTTCCCCGACCTTTGGCGGCCGAGGTTTCGCGCCCTCCGGCCCGCCCTGATCGACCGTCGCGAAAGGGCGTACGTGGCAGCCGCAGAAACCGCAACCCGACGCTCCAGCACCGCCGCAGACGCTGGCGGCGCTCAAGCCGAGTCGGGCCAGTCCCAGGCCACCCCAGCTTCGGAGGCGGCTGCTTCGTCTGACGTCGAGCAGACGAAGCCTGCCGCGCGCAAGAGCACCGCCAAGAGCTCGACGGGTGCGAAGTCGACCACCCGCAAGCCCGCGGCCAAGAAGGGCGCCGCCAAGGCTCCTGCGAAGAAGACGACCAAGTCGGCTTCCGCCAAGGGCAACGGCGAGGGCATGGAGATCGACGAACCGATCGAGACCGACCTGACCTCTCCCGAGGTCGGCGATCTCGCGGAAGTCGAGGTGGAGATCCCAGAGGAGCCGGTTCCGGACGAGGACTCCAAGGAGTCCGGTGACTTCGTCTGGGACGAAGAGGAGTCCGAGGCGCTCCGGCAGGCGCGCAAGGACGCCGAGCTGACCGCTTCCGCGGACTCGGTGCGCGCCTACCTCAAGCAGATCGGCAAGGTCGCGCTGCTCAACGCCGAGGAAGAGGTCGAGCTGGCCAAGCGCATCGAGGCCGGCCTCTACGGTGCCGAGCGGTTGCGCCAGATCGAGGAGTCCGGCGAGCAGCTGACCACGCAGATGCGGCGGGACCTGCGCTGGATCGTGCGCGACGGCGAGCGCGCCAAGAACCACCTGCTGGAGGCCAACCTCCGCCTGGTGGTCAGCCTCGCCAAGCGCTACACCGGCCGCGGCATGGCGTTCCTGGACCTGATCCAGGAGGGCAACCTCGGTCTGATCCGCGCGGTCGAGAAGTTCGACTACACCAAGGGCTACAAGTTCTCCACGTACGCGACCTGGTGGATCCGTCAGGCCATCACGCGTGCGATGGCCGACCAGGCGCGCACCATCCGCATCCCGGTGCACATGGTCGAGGTCATCAACAAGCTCGGCCGCATCCAGCGCGAGCTGCTGCAGGACCTCGGTCGCGAGCCCACGCCGGAAGAGCTCGCCAAGGAAATGGACATCACCCCGGAGAAGGTGCTGGAGATCCAGCAGTACGCCCGGGAGCCCATTTCGCTCGACCAGACCATCGGTGACGAGGGCGACAGCCAGCTCGGTGACTTCATCGAGGACTCCGAAGCTGTCGTCGCGGTCGACGCGGTCTCGTTCACGCTGCTGCAGGACCAGCTGCAGTCGGTGCTGGCGACGCTGTCCGAGCGCGAGGCGGGCGTGGTCCGGCTGCGCTTCGGCCTCACCGACGGCCAGCCGCGCACGCTGGACGAGATCGGCCAGGTCTACGGGGTGACCCGGGAGCGAATCCGGCAGATCGAGTCCAAGACGATGTCGAAGCTGCGCCACCCGTCGCGGTCGCAGGTCCTCCGGGACTACCTCGACTGACCGAATTGTCCGGAATTGGCCGTCGACCCACTCGGGCGGCGGCCTTTTTCATGCGTCCACTTCGCCCCCGAAGGGTGTTTTTGGAGTTCCAGGCGGGAGCCCATTCCGTCCGAGTGCTGAGATTTGCTGTTCGCTTCCAGAGGAACACGACCGATCACGGATCGTCATATTTGTGTTCCAACCCACCCGGATCAGGCTTGACGAGTCGGAGCATTTTCCCAGCTAGATTCGTCCATCGTCGCATCGCCGCAGGTCAACGAGGTGCCCCCGATGTTGATCACGCTCCGCAAGGATCACTGCTGCAACCGGGTACTTCATGGTGATGACCGTCGCTAGCCCGCGCGGGAACACTGACTCCGGCCAAAACGTCTGGAAGAGTAGGGCCAACGAGCACCGACCCTGCAGCCAGTAGGACACCGGTGGTCGTAGCAGGATCGAGGGCGTCGGGTGGAATCCGACGCCGGGACGGAGGGAGATATCGATGCCGGGAACGCTCACCCGCCCCGAGCTGACCGCCGCCGACCGCTGCGACCGCTGCGGGGCCGCTGCCAAGCTTCGCGCCGTACTACCGTCCGGTGGCGAGCTTCTGTTCTGCGGGCACCACGCCCGCGCCTACGAAGCCGGGCTGCGCGACGTGCGGGCCGACCTCCAACAGGACGAGCAGTGACAACCTGATCAGCCAGGTCACCGGGCCCCCGCAGCCGAGCGCTGCGGGGGCCCGGTGCGTTCTCAGGAACTGATCTCGCGCAGGGCCGCCAGCAGGCGGTCGACCTCGTCGGCCGTCGAGTAGTGCGACAGACTCGCACGCACACCGCCCTCGGGGCCGACGCCGAGGGCGCGAACGAGCTCCCAGGCGTAGGAGTGGCCGGCGGAGACGTTCAGCCCCCGCTCCGACAGGGCCGCGGACACCTCCGCCGGAGCCTTGTCCTGGACGGTGAAGAAGGCGGTGGGCGTCGTGGGCCCCTGCGGAGTGCCGTGGCGCTGGACGCCGCCCAGTTCCGCCAGTCCCGCGAACAGCCGACCGGCGAGCTGCTCCTCGTGCGCGACGACGGCCGCGCGCGAGGTCGCGAGGCGTTCGGCGCGGCTGCCCGTCGCATCGCCGTCCAGGCCCGCCAGGTGCTCCACCGCCGCGACGACACCGGCCATGGGGGCGAAGGGGTTGGTGCCCAGCTCGAAGCGCTCCGGGGAGCTCTCGGGCGATGGCGCGAGCTTGTCCGGGTGAAGGTTCTCCAGGACCCACGGATCGGCGGCGACGACGGCCGCCAAGTGCGGTCCGGCCCACTTGTAAGCACTGGTGGCGTAGAGGTCCGCGCCCAGGTCGGCGATCCGCACGTGCGCGTGCGGGCAGTGCTGCACGCCGTCGACGTAGGAGAGCGCACCGACCTCGCGGGCCCGGTCGGTGATCGGCTTGAGATCGGGCATGACCCCCAGCAGGTTGGACGCGGCGGTGACGGCGACCAGCTTGGTGCGAGCGCCGATCAGACCGACGACGTCGTCGACGGGGAGTTCACCCGTGGCCGGGTCGATCTCGGCGGTGCGCACGGTCGCACCGGCCCGCTGCGCGAGTTGCACCCACGGCCGCACGTTGGCGTCGTGGTCGAGGTCGGTCACCACGATCTCGTCGCCCGGGTTCCAACCGAGCGCCAGCACTCCGGCGAACCGGTAGGTCAGTGACGTCATGCTCGGCCCGAACACCACGCACACCGGATCGGGCGCGCCCACCAGGTCGGCCACGGCCGCGCGAGCCTCGGCGACAATTCCGGACGAGCGGCGGCTCGACTCGTACGGCCCTCCCACGTTCGACAACCCGGCTCGGTAGGCATCGCTGATCGCCTCGATCACCACTTCCGGCACTTGCGTGCCCGCTGCCCCGTCCAGCCACGCCCGGCCGTCGGCCAGCGCCGGGTACTGCAGCCGGACCTTCTCAACGTCGAATCCCATGCCGCGACCCTAGAAGATTGAGCACCCCCAAGATCATTGCCCTCACCCGGGCTGCGCGGAGTTCTGCTCGGAGGATGAGTCGGGGCGCGGCGTGAACGCCTCGGTGGTGATGTCGCGGACGAGCTCGACGACGCTGGGACCGTAGCCCTCGGATTCGATGACGCGCAGCAGCACGCAGAAGCGCCGCCGCACTCCGCACCGGGTCCGGAGGCGCTGGTACTCCGAACCGAGGTAGCGGGCGGCCGCGCGGTTGGCGATCGAGGTCTGGCCGCAGATCACGAACGCCGGCTTGTCCCGCTTGCTCCGGACGATCTTGGCCAGCAGCACGTACTCGACCCGGTGGGTGTTCGACGGGTAGGTCTCCCCGCCCACGTCGATCGCCGTCCGCGCCTCCGGCCCCGCGATGCGCACGCCCGGAAGCACCGACCGCACGTGCGCTTCGGTGCGCTGGTTGGCCACCGGCCCGCCGATGCAGAACTCGGGCTTGTCTCGGGGCGCGTGCTGTGACTGCGGACGCGTGGAACATCCGCCGACCCGGTGATCACGCTCGCGATGGTGTTGAGCCCGAGATCGTCGCTCTGGCGGGTGACAGGTTAGCCGGACGCCCGCACGCGCATCAGGGGTTCACCAGGAGCGGAGGGTGGCGATTCGCTCTTCGAGCTGCTCGACGGTGGCCATGGCCGTCGGCGGTCCGCCGCACACCTTCTGCAGCTCGTTGTAGATCTTGCCGTGCGGTTTGCGGGTGCGGTGGTGGTGCAGCGACACGAGCGTGTTGAGCTCCTTGCGCAGCTTCTGCAGCCGCTCCTGCACGCTCTGCGGACGCGACTGCTGCTCGGCCTGCTCGGCGGCCTTGGCCGCCTTCGCATCGGCCTCGCGCTTGCCGACGTCGTCCAGCTGCTGCGACTGTCGCTGCCGCAGCAGCGCCCTGACCTGGTCCGGTTCCAGCAGACCCGGCAGCCCGAGGTAGTCCTGCTCCTCCTCGGTGGTGCTGAACGCGGCCGTGCCGAACGACGAACCGTCGTAGATCACCTGGTCCAGCTCGGCCTCGGCGCCCAGCGAGGTGAACGCCTTCTCCTCCTCACCGGGCTCGTCGCGCTGGGCGTTGGCGGCGGCGACCAGCTCGTCGTCCCAACCGTCCTTCTCCCGGTGCGGCTTGCCCAGCACGTGGTCGCGCTGCGCCTCCAGCTGGCTGGCCAGCTCCAGCAGCACCGGAACGCTGGGCAGGAAGATGCTGGCCGTCTCCCCCGGTCGCCGCGACCGCACGAAACGTCCGATGGCCTGGGCGAAGAACAACGGCGTCGAGGCGCTGGTGGCGTAGACGCCGACGGCCAGGCGAGGCACGTCGACGCCCTCGGAAACCATCCTGACCGCGACCATCCACTTGTCGTCGGACTCGGCGAAGGCGCCGATCCGCGACGACGCCTGGGGATCGTCGGAGAGCACGACCACCGGATCCGAGCCGGTGATCTGGTGCAGCGCCTTGGCGTAGGCCTTGGCCGTGGGGTGGTCGGAGGCGATCACCAGGCCACCGGCGTCCGGGATGCCGCCCCGGCGGAGCTGCTCCAGCCGCGTGTCTGCGGCCTTGAGCACCGTGGGGATCCACTCGCCGGACGGGTCCAGCGCGGTCCGCCACGCGCGGGCGGTCTGCTCGGCGGTCAGCGGCTCACCGAGGCGCGCGCTGAACTCGTCGCCGGCGTTGGTGCGCCAGCGCGCCTCGCCCGAGTAGGCGAGGAAGAGCACCGGCCGCACGACACCGTCGGCCAGCGCGTCGGAGTAACCGTAGGAGTGGTCGGCGCGGCTGCGCATCGACCCGTCAGCGTCCGGTTCGTACCCGATGAACGGGATGGGCGAGTCGTCGCTCCGGAACGGCGTACCGGTCAGCGACAACCGGCGAACGGCGGGGGTGAACGCCTCCCGGATCGCGTCGCCCCAGGACTTGGCGTCGCCCGCGTGGTGCACCTCGTCGAGGATCACCAGCGTCTTGCGCCGCTCGGTCCGCACCCGGTGAAGGTGGGGATGTGCCGCGACCTGCGCGTAGGTGACGACCACGCCGCGGTAGTCGCTGGAGGTGATGCCGTCCGCGTTGCGGAAGTTGGAGTCCAGCGGAATTCCGGTGCCTCCGGCCGCCAACGCCCACTGGTGCTTGAGGTGTTCGGTCGGCGCGACCACCGTGACCTGCTCGACCGTGCGGTCGGCGAGCAGTTCGGCTGCCACCCGCAGACCGAACGTCGTCTTGCCCGCGCCGGGCGTCGCGACGGCCAGGAAGTCCGTAGGCCGGTTGGCCAGGTACTTGGTGAGGGCTCGCCGCTGCCAGGCTCGAAGTGGCCGGGACGGCGCCTGCGAGGGGGCGCTGAGAACAGATCGGACGGAATAGTCGAGTTGCGCTTCGGACACGCCGGCTCGCCGCTCCCTTCCTCGTTTCCCCAACCGGATGGTGCGGGCACATCCGTTGAGCCCTGCGACCGCCACGTTCCCCCAGACATCAGGCCTGACCGGAGAACTGGATCAACCAGCACCGATCAACTCGTGGCGGGCCGCCGTGCAGCTTACCTCCGCGCTCCGGTCGACACGGGTTCGGCCGATCGAGATGGTCCCGACACTCCGGTTTCAACACCTCGACGCCTGAGCTTCGGAGCTATGAAGCATCCTTGTAGGCGACATGGGTTCGCCGAGTTCGCCAGACAGTCGGGGGCGCAGCGCGACCGCAGCGCGGGACGAGTTCCCGGTCCGCCGCGGTCCCCTGCGCTTGGTCGCACGCACCTTGGACAAGGCGTGGTGGGACAACATCTTCTCGGAATCCGCGGCTGCGGCGTTCTGGCAGACGATGTCGCTGCCGCCGCTGTTGCTGGGTCTGCTGGGGAGTTTGGGCTACCTCGGCGACTGGTTCGGTCCCGCGATCGTCGACGCGGTGCACGACAAGATCCTGGCGTTCTGCCGGACCGTGTTCACCAGCAGCGTCGTGGACCAGATCATCGGGCCGACGGTCGGCGACATCCTGACCAAGGGCCGCAGCGAGATCGCCTCGATGGGTTTCCTGCTGTCGCTGTGGGCGGGTTCCTCGGCGCTGGCGTCGCTGGTGGACTCGATCACCCAGGCCTACGACCAGTACCTGGTCCGCAACAGCGTCTGGCAGCGGATCGTGGCGCTGCTGCTCTACCTGGTGGGCCTGGTGCTGGCGATCGTCGGGATGCCGGTGGTGGCGCTGGGACCGGAGTGGCTGCCGACGGTGTTCCCGCACGCGCTGCAGGACGACGTCACCTGGCTCATCCACGCCATCTACTACCCGGCGACGGCCGTCGGGCTGGTGATCGCGTTGGCCACGCTCTACAGCGTGGCGCTTCCGCGCAAGTTGCCCTGGCACCGCGGCGTGCCGGGCGCGCTGCTGGCGATGGTGCTGTTCCTCGTGGCCAGCTACGGGCTGCGGGTCTACATCACCTGGATCACCAGCACCGGCTACACCTACGGCGCGCTGGCCACCCCGATCGCATTCCTGCTCTTCGCGTTCTTCATCGGTTTCGCGATCATCATGGGCGCGGAGTTCAACAACGCGATCCAGGAGATGTGGCCGGCGAAGATGACCCGGCGCGAACGGCGGCGCTGGCGTCGGTTGGAGATGCGGCGACTGGCTCAGCGGATGCACACCGAGGACGGCTACCGCGCCTGGCGCGAGGACAACACGCCCGCACCGGAGCACGACGTGGAACCACCGGCATCCGACCCCGAGCCGCCGCACGCCAACGGCAAGCCGGTGGGCTTCAAGCGCGCAGGCCAACCCGAACCGCACGGCGGCTGACCCGCGCGGTTCGGGAAGCACCCGACTTACTTGTCGGCCCCAGGGGGCAACGACTCGAAGATCTCCTTGCAGTCCGGGCAGACGGGCGAACCGGGCTTCGCGGACTTGGTGACCGGGAAGACCTCGCCGCACAGCGCCACGACGTGGGTGCCCATGACCGCGCTCTCGGCGATCTTGTCCTTCTGCACGTAGTGGAACACCTCAGGACGATCATCGCTGGTCTGATCAGCCGTCTCGTCCCGGGTGTCGGTCTCCGGCAGCGTCATCGTGCTCATGGCACCAATGATGCCGCACACCGCATGCGTCTGTCCGCAGCGCCTCCGGTCTGACCACCGCAGGAGGCGATGTCAGGTGCTCTCGATGACGCGATGGTCCGAGGACTCGATGCTGCGGTGCGAGCGGCGGAACCGGTTCACGTGCTCGGACTTGCGAACGGGCCGATCGTTGGCGATCAGGACCGCCATCCACGGCAGGGGAATCGAAATGGCCAGGATGATCAGGGCCAACCACCACAGCTGCCACACCTGGAACAAGACCACCGCGCCGATCAGGCACGGAATCCGGCTTGCCATCATGATCGCGTACCTGCGGCGGCGAGTCGCCTGCTCATCGTCCATTGACGGCTGAGCCTCGGTGATCAGCACCGGGGTGTCGTCACGATGTGAAGTGTTCACGACGCTACCTCCGAGTCCCATGCTCCCACCCGCGGGTGCCCGCCGATACCCGTGGGAACCGGCGATTACCCCCACTGGTTGACCGGCAGGACGCACGCGCGAAACTTCGCCGCGTTAAATTCGACGTGGGAGCGAGAACTTCTTCGGCGCGGGAGTGACCACACATGATGTACGCGGTGAGCAAACGGGTCGTGGGTGCGGTAGCCCGGTCCGTCTACCGACCCAAGATCATCGGCGCGGAGAAGGTGCCCACGACGGGCCCGGTGATCCTGGCTCCGAACCACCTCGCCGTGCTCGACAGCTTCATCGTCCCGCTGGTGCTGCCGCGCCCGGTGGCGTTCCTCGCCAAGGCCGAGTACTTCCAAGGCAAGGGGTTCAAGGGTGGCTTGAGCAAGTGGCTGTTCAGCTCGCTGGGCGCGATCCCGGTTGAGCGGGGACGTGGCCGGGCCGCGATGGAGGCCATCGGCGCGGCCGAGGAGGTCCTGCGCAGCGGCGGCGCCTTCGGCATCCACCCGGAGGGCACCCGCTCCCCCGACGGCCGTCTCTACCGAGGCCGCACCGGCGTCGCCCGACTCACCCTGAACACCGGCGCCCCGGTCGTCCCGGTGGCACTGACCGGCACGGACAAGCTCCAGCCCCGCGGCACCAAGGTCCCGCGCCTGGCCAAGGTCACGGTCCGCTTCGGCGACCCCCTGGACTTCACCCGCTACTCGGGGATGGAAGCGTCGCTCCCGGTCTTGCGCTCGATCACCGACGAGATCATGTACGCCATCTCCGAGCTCTCCGACCAGGAGTACGTCGACAAGTACCAGAAGCCCGGAGCAGCAGCCGCCGCCTGAGCGCCGCTCCTTGCCCGTCCGTCCTCGTCACGAGGGCGGACGCGCGTACACCGTCCGCTGTGCCCGTTCAGCTCAGGCCAGAACTGCCCTCGGCGGCTACTTCGAAGCCTTCGCGGCGGCCTTCTGAGCCTTCTTGAAGGAGCGGACCTCCTGGAGGGTCTGCTCGTCGATGACATCGGCGATGGAGCGCCGCGAGCCCTCCTCGCCGTAGGCCCCCGCCGCTTCTCGCCAGCCCCGCGGCTCGACTCCGCGCTGCTTGCCGAGCAGGGCGAGGAAGATCCGGGCCTTCTGCTCGCCGTAGCCGGGAAGGGCCTTGAGCCGCTTGAGCACTTCCGCGCCATCGGGGTCACCATCGGTCCACAGCGCCTCGGTCCGACCGTCGTAGTGCTCGACGACGTGCTGGGCGAGGGCCTGGACGCGCTTGGCCATCGAACCGCCGTAGCGGTGGATCGCGGGCTTGCGCACGCAGAGCTCGACGAACTCCTCCGGATCGGCCTCGGCGATCTTGGTGACGTCGAACCCGCCCATCCTGTCCGCGATCTTCTTCGGGCCGGCGAACGCCAGCTCCATCGCCACCTGCTGATCGAGGAGCATCCCGGTGAGCAGGGCGAACGAGTCCTCGGAGAGCAGCCGGTCCGCCTCGGCGTCGCCGGTCAGGTGCAGTGCGTCGGACATGGCCGCATCATCTCACGACACCGCGCCGGGAATGCGTTCGCGCTCAGTCCGCCCTGCGGGCGATGTAGACGTCCACCAGACCGGGGCGGTCCGGGGCTTCGCGCACCTCGCGCAGCTCGAAGCCCGCTTCGGCCAGGCTCATGTCGATCTCGTCCCGGGTGCGGAAGCGCAGGGTGGACTCGGAGGTGAGCTCGTCGCCGTCGGCGAACCGGTAGGTGCTGCGGAACGAGATCAGCGGCGGACTCACGTCCGTGAGCTCGTCGCGTCGTTCGACGCGGCCGACTTCCGGCAGGTCGACGCTGGTCGTTCCCGGCCACCTCTCCCAATCGCGGCGTTCCGGCTTCCTCGTCTCGAACGCGAAGTGCGTCCCCGGCCGGAGCGCGGCGCGGACGCTCAGCAGGACTCGCGACCACTCCTCGTCGGTGCGGAAGACCTGCGCGACGTTGCCGGTCATCACCACGAGATCGGCCGCGATGTTCGGCAGGACGGTGGCGTCGCAGCGCACCCAAACGATGCGCGCGGAGCCGTCCTTGGACCTGGCGACCGCCAGCGATGCCTCGGCCGGGTCGGTTCCCACGACCGTCCGCCCGGTTTCCTCGAGCAGGATCGCCAGCGAACCGGTCCCGCACCCGACGTCGAGAACCCGGGCCGAGCCCAGCTCGTCGGCGATCTCGACGTAGGCGGGCAGGTCGGTGCGATCGGATTCGAACGCGTCGTAGAGCGGCGCGAGCCGGGGATGGGCGAACATCGCGTCAGGCACCGACCGAATCTAGCGAGGCGTCGGCGCGGTGACTACCGCCGTTCCGCTCATGCGCGAGCGAAGTCGACCTCCGCCGTGCTGACCGTGCCCGCCGTGCGGCCGGGTGCGACCTGGTACTGCCAGTACAGGTTGGTGTGCGCGATGACCTCGTCCGGCGATGGCGCCCCGTAGCGGCTGAGGTCGCTGGTGGTGTGGGCGTCGGCCACCAGCGTCGCGTCGTAGCCGCGGACGAACGCGCCGTGCAGCGTGCACCGGACGCACTGATCGGACTGCGCCCCGGCGACGACCAGCCGGCCGATGCCGCGGTCGGCGAGCACCTCCTCGAGTTCGGTGTCCTCGAAGGCGTCTCCGTATGCCTTGTGCACCAGCGGCTCGGCATCGCCGCGCTCCAGCTCGGGCACAAGCTCCCAGCCCTCGCTGTCGCGGGCCAGCCCGTCGTCGTGGTGCTGGATCCACACCACGTCGACACCGGCCGAACGAGCCCGGCCGACCAGAGCACCGATGTTGGCCACGATCCGGTCCCGATCGTGCGCGTCGGCGACCACGCCCTTCTGCACGTCGATGACCAGCAGCGCGGTGTTCGGCCTGTTGTCCAGAACGGTCATGGTGACTCCCCTCATCAGCGAAGCCTCGATGCTAGGTCGCACCACCGACGGTTCCCGTTCGCCACGAACCGCCCGATCGAGTGAGCCGAGGCGTCCGCCGGCAGGCGTGTGAGGATTCAGGACGTGATTCCAGATCTGTCCGCTGACCGCATCGACCGACTTCGCGAGGCGTTCCGCGCCGCCTCCTACGACGCCGACGGCGTCCTCGACCTGCTCGGCCACTCCGCGCACGCCGCGCTCGGACGCGGCGAACCGATGCCCGCGCTGCGCGCCACCGGGGGCGCCGGTCCGCTGGGCACCCTCGTGCGCCTGTTCCTGCTGGGGCACCCCGAGACCCACGCCGACGTGCAGGCCGCGCTGGGCTCGCTGACCATCGATGACGCGCTGGCGGCCGGCATCCTCGCCGCCGATGGCGAGCTGCTGCGCGCCGGGCTGGACATCCGCCCCCACGGCGAGGGCGAGCACTCCTGGTGGGTCGTGTCGGACCTGGACTCCGACCTGCGCGGCGGCCGTCCCGTCGACCCCGACCACGTGCTGGGCGTCGGGCACGCCTCGCTGAGCCTGGTGCGCGCCACCACCCGGCGGCCGGTCGGCTCGGTGCTCGACCTGGGCACCGGCTGCGGGGTGCAGGCGCTGCACGCGAGCACGCACGCGAGCAGCATCACCGTCACCGACGTCTCCCAGCGGGCGCTGGCCCTGGCCGCGGCGACCTTCCGGCTCAACGACGTCGAGGTGGAGCTCGACGAGGGCGAGTGGTTCGCCCCGGTTCGGGGCCGCCGGTTCGACCTGATCGTGTGCAACCCGCCGTTCGTGGTCGGACCGCCGCGCACCGACTTCACCTACCGCGATTCCGGCCTGGCCGGTGACGACGCGAGCGCGCTGGTCGTGCGCCAGCTGCCGTCGTTCCTCAACGAGGGCGGCACCGGGCAGCTGTTGGCGTCCTGGGTGCACCGCGAGGGCGAGGACTGGGAGGACCGCGTCGCGTCCTGGCTCCCACCGGGCGCGGGGGTGGACGCCTGGTTCGTGCAGCGCGACGTGGCCGACCCCGACCTGTACGTCGGCACATGGTTGCGCGACGCCGGCTACGACCTGCGCTCCGAGCAGGGCATGCGCAAGGCCGCCGAGTGGCTGGACTGGTTCGAGAGCAACGACGTGATCGGCATCGGCTTCGGCTTCGTCACCCTGCGCCGCGCCGACGGTCCCGGTCAGGTCGTCTGCGAGGACCTGCGGCACGCCTTCGACGATCCGCTGGGCCCGGAGTCCGACGCCTGGCTGCGCAGGGTCGACTGGCTGCGGGAGCACGACTCGGACGACGACCTGCTGGCCGCCCGACTGGTCACCGCCGACAGCACGGTGCTGGAGCAGGTCTCGCAGCCGGGTGACGAGGGGTGGGAGCCGATCGTGCACCGCCTGCACCGCACCGACGGACCGGGTTGGCAGCACGAGATCGACGAGCTCGGCGTCCGGTTGCTGGCGGGGTTCCGCGGTGCGCTGCCGTTGGACGAACTGCTGGAGTTGCTGGCGATGGGTTACGGCGAAGAAGTGGAGGAGTTGACCTCCGCGGCGATTCCTGTGGTGCGCGAACTCGTGCGGCACGGAATGGTCGTCCCGGCCGAATGGCGAGGTGTTGATCAATGAGGGCAATCGCCACGCGCGTCACTCGCGCCTCGGTAACGGTCGACGGTGAAGTGGTCGGCAAGATCGATGAACCCGGACTGTTGGTCCTATTGGGTGTGACGCATTCCGACGGCCGTGAGGAAGTCGTGAGAATGGCCCGGAAACTGCACGAGATCCGAGCCCTGCGGGACGAGGAGTCGTGCGCCACGACCGGGGCCCCGCTGCTCGTCGTCAGCCAGTTCACCCTGTACGGATCGACCGAGAAGGGACGTCGCCCGTCGTGGACAGGAGCGGCCCGCCCCGAGCAGGCCGAGCCGCTGGTGGGAGAGGTCGTCGCGGAGCTTCGCGAGCGGGGTGCTCGGGTGTCCACCGGGGTGTTCGGGGCGATGATGGCTGTCGAAAGCGTGAACGACGGGCCATTCACACTTTTGGTTGAGGTCTAAATGTAACGAGAGCTCTCAGGGAATCCTCAGACTTGCGGGCGCAACGGATGTGACGGCCGCGACGTCTTCGAATCGAGAACATCGGGAACGAATTCGTCGCGCCCGTCGTTTTCCAGGTAACGAAGCTTCGACGGCCATGCCGACAGCGGTGACCGAACCCTGGGAGTTCTCGACCGGACATCCGGCCGAACCGACAGCACCGGCACCGACCCGACATCCGAAGAAGAACGTCGACGCGCAAGCCCCGGTTAATACCGAGCGTACGCGTCTTCCGCACCGGGCACCGATGCGCCGGTGTGAATTGCGTCCCGCTAGCCAGCCCGTCAGGGAGGGAGCTCATGACCGTCCCGCAGACCACCAAGCCAGACGTCGCCGTCACCGAAGAACTGGATACCCAGGGACCATCGGCCGACCTGGTGCGCGTCTACCTCAACGGCATCGGGCGCACCGCGCTGCTCACCGCACAAGAAGAGGTCGACCTCGCCAAGCGGATCGAGGCCGGAGTTTTCGCCAAGCACTTGCTGGAGACCGGCGAGGACCTCTCCCCCGAGCGGCGTTCTGACCTCAATGCCGTCGTGCGGGATGGTCGGCGTGCGAAGAACCACCTGATGGAGGCCAACCTCCGCCTGGTCGTCAGCCTCGCCAAGCGCTACACCGGGCGCGGCATGCCCCTGCTGGACCTCATCCAGGAGGGCAACCTCGGCTTGATCCGCGCGGTGGAGAAGTTCGACTACACCAAGGGCTTCAAGTTCTCGACCTACGCGACCTGGTGGATCCGTCAGGCCATCACACGGGGCATGGCCGACCAGAGCCGGACCATCAGGCTGCCCGTCCACCTGGTCGAGCAGGTCAACAAGCTGGCCCGGATCAAGCGCGACCTGCACCAGAAGCTCGGACGCGAGGCCACCGACGACGAGCTCTCGGAAGAGGCCGGCATCCCGGTCGAGAAGATCCTCGACCTGATGGACCACTCGCGTGACCCGGTGAGCCTGGACATGCCGGTGGGTGCCGAGGAGGACGCCCCGCTCGGCGACTTCATCGAGGACTCCGAGTCCGCCGACGCCGAGAACGCGGTGATCTCGGGCTTCCTGCAGGACGACCTGCGCCGGGTCTTGTCCACGCTGGAGGAGCGGGAGCAGGCGGTCATCCGGATGCGCTACGGCCTCGAAGACGGCCAGCCGCGCACCCTGGACCAGATCGGGAAGGCCTTCGGGCTGTCCCGCGAGCGGGTCCGCCAGATCGAGCGCGAGGTCATGTCCAAGCTCCGCCAGGGCGACCGCGCCGACCGGCTCCGCGCCTACGCCAGCTGAACCGGGCGGAGCGCCCCTCCCCACCCAGGGGGCGCTCCGCCGCGCCCTGCGACCTCTGCGCCGGTTGAGGCATCGGCCCCGGGTCGTGCCCGGTTCGGGCCAACAGGGATCAATTTTGCACCCGATCGGCTCGTTGACCGGACGCGGAGAAAACGCGAAGATCTTCTTCCCGCTGCTTGAGCGGTGGGTCTCCCACCGCTTGCTGGAGGAGGGCGGGCTCGTCGAACAGGCGGGTCCGGCCTCCTCACCTACTCCTGCAGGAACTTCTCCCGCCAGCGCTCCAGCTCGTCGTCGGTGACTCCGTGGGCGCCCAGCCAGCCCGCGGCGCCCTGGTGGTCCTCGAAGACCTCGAGCACGCGCTCGATGGCCTGAGTCGGCGTGGCCAAGAGCTCGGCGACCATCTCCTCATCCACGCCTGGCGGCAGTTCTGGTGCCTCGTTGAGCCGCTGCAGCACGCGGAACATGTTCTTGTCGGTGCGCACGTAGTCGGCGATGATCGCGTCCTGCCGCACGCCTGCCGCGCCCAGCAGCATCGCCGAGACCACCCCGGTCCGGTCCTTGCCCGCCGCGCAGTGCACCAGCGCCGGACCGTCGGCCTCCAAGACATGCCGGAAGACCTCGACGAGCTTCTTCGGGGCGCCCTGCAGCATTCCCTCGTAGAGCAGGGTCAGCTCGTGCGCGGAACCGTCGGCCTCCGGTTTGTCCAGCCCTTCGAGCACCCGAACCCGGTGGACCTGGGCGACGGGGGCCAACGGGTGCTCATCCTGCGTCTCGACAGCTTCGCGCAGGTCCACCACCACGCGCGGCGGCCATGCGGACGCCCCCGCCGGGTCCCGATCCCCGGGGTGCGGGGCGTCGCTGCGGTAGACCACGCCGGACCTGGTCAGAACACCGTTGCCGGTGGGCTGACCGCCGAGGTCGCGGAGGTTGACCAGTTCATCGAGCGCATCCGACGTCGCCATGAAGCCTCCGATGTGAGGGGAGCCGTCCACCCCCGAGAATGTCAATCCGAGCAGGTTCCGACCAGGGCCGCCCGGCGCGCGCCACCAGGTCTCCGTCACACATAGCCCACCCGTGTGGACGGCGTGATCCGCTGCGCGGTTACATGAGTGCACGCGTAACCCGAACGCGCGCAAAGGAGCCGCGACGTGACCACCACGAATTTCGACTTCACCGAGGTGCTCCCCCTCGGCCCCGACGACACCGAGTACCGCTTGGTGACCGATGAAGGCATCAAGGTCGTCGAAGCCGCGGGGCGCCGCTTCCTGGAGATCGAACCCGCCACGCTGACCTCGTTGGCCGCCGAGGCGATCAAGGACATCCAGCACCTGCTGCGTCCGTCGCACCTCGCCCAGCTGAAGTCGATCGTGGAAGACCCGGAGGCCAGCGCGAACGACCGCTTCGTGGCCACGGACCTGCTGCGCAACGCCTGCGTGTCGGCCGGCGGGGTGCTGCCGATGTGCCAGGACACCGGCACTGCGATCGTCATCGGCAAGCGGACCGAGTCGGTGCTCACCGGCGGCCAGGACGAGGAGTCGCTGGCTCGCGGCATCTTCAACGCCTACCAGGACCTCAACCTGCGCTACTCGCAGATGGCGCCGCTGAACTTCTGGGAAGAGCGCAACACCGGCAGCAACCTGCCCGCCCAGATCGAGCTGCTCAACAAGCCGGGCACCGACCCGTTCTACGAGCTGCTGTTCATGGCCAAGGGCGGCGGCAGCGCGAACAAGACCTTCCTCTACCAGGAGACCAAGGCGCTGCTGAACCCGACGCGCCTGGGCCGCTTCCTGGAGGAGAAGCTGCGCTCGCTGGGCACCGCCGCGTGCCCGCCGTACCACCTGGCAATCGTCGTCGGCGGCATGTCCGCCGAGTACAACCTCAAGGTCGCCAAGCTCGCCTCCGCGCGCTACCTAGACGAGCTGCCGCGCGAGGGCTCGGGCTCCGGGCACGCGCTGCGCGACGTCGAGATGGAGCAGCAGGTCCTGGAGATGACCCGCCAGTTCGGCATCGGCGCGCAGTTCGGCGGCAAGTACTTCTGCCACGACGTGCGGGTGATCCGGCTGCCCCGGCACGGCGCGTCGCTGCCGGTGGGTGTGGCGGTGTCCTGCTCGGCTGACCGGCAGGCCAAGGCCAAGATCACCCCTGAGGGCGTGTTCCTGGAGCAGTTGGAGCGCGACCCGGCCAAGTACCTGCCGGAGGTCTCCGACGAGCAGCTCTCCGACGAGGTCGTCAAGATCGACCTGAACCGGCCGATGGCCGAGATCCGCTCCGAGCTGTCCAAGCTGCCGGTCAAGACCCGCGTCTCGCTGACGGGTCCGCTGGTCGTGGCGCGCGACATCGCGCACGCCAAGATCGCCGAGCGGCTCGACGCAGGCGAGCCGATGCCCGACTACATGCGAGACCACCCGGTCTACTACGCCGGTCCGGCCAAGACCCCCGACGGCTACGCATCGGGCTCCTTCGGCCCGACCACCGCAGGCCGGATGGACTCCTACGTCGAGCAGTTCCAGGCCTCAGGTGGCTCGATGGTCATGCTGGCCAAGGGGAACCGGTCGAAGAAGGTCGCCGAGTCCTGCCAGGACCACGGCGGCTTCTACCTCGGTTCGATCGGTGGACCGGCCGCGCGCTTGGCGCAGGACTGCATCCGCAAGGTCGAGGTGCTGGAGTACCCCGAGCTGGGCATGGAAGCGGTTTGGCGCATCGAGGTCGAGGACTTCCCCGCCTTCATCGTCGTCGACGACAAGGGCAATGACTTCTTCGCCAACTCGACGCAGCCCACCCTGCAGATCTCCTTCGGCCGCTGAGGTTTTTGCGACCGCGCTAGATGACCGGTCTTGGGCTCACCCGCGCGTGGTGCGCGAGTGAGCCCAAGCGGCCGCGGTCATCCCGCTGCGACGGCCCGCATCGAGAACAAGGCTGCCGAACCAGGTCCACCGTGGAGCCCCACCTCCGGCGGCGAGCCGGGTTCTGCACGCGCGACGGCGGCAGGTTTCCGCCGCGCTACAGCCTGATCAGCGCGGAACCTTCACATCTCTTTGCTCCAGGACCACTTTTCGCCCTTCCAGCGGGGCGTCGAGGCTCACCGCCACCGGCGGGTACCTCAGGTCCATCGTGCAGATGCCCGGTGGCTCCGGAGTCTCCTCCACCAGGATGATCTTCACGTGGTCCGCGGTCTGCTCCGCCAGTTCGGCGTGCACCTTGCTGCAGCCGCCCTCCTGACCGGAGGCGACTACTGCGGTACCGTTGTCCTGAGTCCAGACCTTCTTCGGATATCCTCTGGGCAGCAGCGAGAGGTCGATGGCCTCAGCGGCCACCGGCGTCCGTTCCGGTTCAGGTTTCGGCTGAACAGGTCCGGGAGGCACCGGCGGTTGACCACCGAACCCCACGTCGTTGGTCGGCTGTTGAGCGCAGGCTGCCAGAACGATAAGCAGACTCCCCGCGCCCACTGCAGTTCGTAGGCGTCTCATACCTCTAAGACGGACGCTCGGGAGTCAGCGGTTGCGTCCCGGCCGAGGTGGATCAGTCAACACCTTTCACACAATTCACCCGGCCGGTGCGCGAACCGCGGTCAGCGCCCGAGGACGCCGTTCATCCAGTCTCCGATCCAGGCCGCCATCTCGGCGGAGTTCCGCGTCCACTTGAAGTGGTCCACCGGCCCGCCCGCGTCGGCGGCCGTGTAGTGCCGGGCGGTGCGGTCAGCACGAGTGGAGTGCTTGACCAGATCGTCCATGGCCGAGATCGGCGCCAGCTCGTCGTTGTCCACGGTCACGGTGAGCAGCGGAGTCGCCACCTCGGTCAGAGCGGCGTCGTAATCGAGGTCCGATCCGGTCAGCCGCCAGCGCCCGGTGCGCGCCTGGCGCGCCCAGTCGCGCATCAGGCCGGTCGCCTGCCTGCCGCCGAAGACGTATCCGGGCCAGTACCCGAGCAGCGTCGAGGCCAGTGCGATCGTCTGGGTGCCCAGCAGCGAGTAGTAGTACTTGGCCAGGCCGGGATAGCCCCGGTACCAGACCGACCCGGTGGCGATGAGCGCCGCGCCCTGGATCCGGCCGGGGTTGGCGGCGGTGTGCAGCAACGCGATCTGACCGCCGAGGCTGTGGCCGAGGACGAACCGGGGCGCCCTGGGGAAGACCGATTCGACCAGGTCGAGCACGGCGTCGAGGTCGTTGACGAAGTCCTGGTAGCCGAAGTGGACTCCGCGCTGGGGCCGCGGCTTGTTCTCGCCCTGGCCGCGCACGTCATACGACACCACGGTCATGCCGAGCTGGTGCAGCTCGGCGACGAACCGCCGGTAGTAGCCGGCGGGCACGCCCATGGCCGGTGCCAGCACGGCGACCGGCGCGCTCGGGTCGTCCTGCTGCAACGCGCGCAGCTTGATCCGGTACTGGCCCGCGGGAACCACGCCGAGCACGGGGGCGGACGCGTCGATCTTCCGGGTCGTGATTTGATCCACGTGCACAGATTAACGGAACTAGACCGTTCCGTCTGTGTCCCCTATCGCAACCTTCGCGGCCCGGTGTCCGGAACGGCCGCGGACTCCCCCAGCGACACCTTGGCCCCGGTGACCGCAGCACCGGTCGGCGAGGCCAGGACCGGCTGCAACACCAGCTGCCGCACCTCGGGCAGGTCCTCGGCCAAGGTCGCCACCCGCAGCACCAGGTCCTCCAGCGCGGACAGGTCGGCCGGCTCCACACCCCGATAGCCGACCAGCAGCGGCGCCGCCCGAGGCGCGCGCACCAACGTGGCGACGTCGACGTCGGTCAACGGCAGCGCGCGGTAGGCCTTGTCCCCCAGCAGCTCGCTGGCCACGCCGGAGAGCCCGAACGAGACCAGCGTGCCGAACGAGGGGTCGTCGATGAGGTCGATCACGCACGAGGTCCCGCGCCCGGCCATCCGCTGCACGTAGACCTCGTCGATCCCCGACACCCGGCGCACGTCCGCGTAGGCCGTGCGCACGGCCTCCGGACCGCCCAGGTCCAGGCGGACCCCGACCAGGTCGTTGCGGTGCCGCAGCTTGGCGCTGGTGGACTTCAGCACCACCGGGTAGCCCAGCTCCTCGGCAGCCGCGATCGCGCCCGCGACGTCGGTGACCTTGCGAAAGGGCGCCACCTCGATGCCGTAGCAACCCAGCAGGCGCACGGTGCGCTCGTCGCCGAGCTCCACCACGCCCTCGGCCAGCCACTGCTCGACCAGCGAACGCGCCTGCTCGGCCTCCACCTCCGGACGCACGAAGTGTCCCTTCGGCGCCGCGCGCCACTTCGCGTAGCGGGTGACGCGAGCCAGCGCGAGCACCGAGCGTTCCGGGCTCGGGTACGAGGGCACCGAACCCTTGCCCGTGGTCCCGTCCGGTCCCGGCACCACCAGTTCGTCCGGCACGCCTTCGGCCGCCAGGAACGTGGTCACCACCGGCTTCGAACGCGCCGCGTCGGCCTCCTGCAGCGCG
Source organism: Saccharopolyspora aridisoli (assembly GCF_004348445.1). Taxonomy (GTDB): domain Bacteria; phylum Actinomycetota; class Actinomycetes; order Mycobacteriales; family Pseudonocardiaceae; genus Saccharopolyspora; species Saccharopolyspora aridisoli. The sequence goes on from NZ_SMKV01000005.1 coordinate 124,384, forward strand.
TTCCGCAACGCCCGCGCGTAGGCCGTTCCGGGCACCGCCACCGGCGGCGCGAACACAGTGATCAGCGCGTGGACGTCCTCGCGCAGGGCCGCATCGCGCACGGCGGCGGCGAACTCCTCCGGCCCTGCCACAGCTCCGACGTCGACCGGCTCGTGCGCCAGCTGCAGGCCCTGCGCTTGGGCCACGTCGGCGGCGATCATGCCCAGCGCCGACGAATTGCCCACGATCGAGACCCGATCGCCCTGCGGCAGCGGCTGGTGCGCGAGCAGCAGCGCGGTGTCGAACATCTGCGCCACCGACTCGACCCGGATCACGCCGGACTGCTCGAACAGCGCTTGCACGCTCGTCTCGTCGATCTCCACCGTGGTCGCCGCCAGGCCCGCCCGGACCGAGTTGCGACCCGACTTGACCACCACGACGGGCTTGCTCCGGGCCAACCGCCTGGCGAGCCGCCCGAACTTGCGCGGGTTGCCGAACGACTCCAGGTACAGCAGCACGACATCCGTTGCGGGGTCCGTCTGCCAGTACTGCAGCAGGTCGTTGCCGGACAGGTCGGCGCGGTTGCCCGCGGAGACGAACGTCGACAGCCCGAGCCCGCGCTCGGTCGCTGTCTCCAGGATCGCCACGCCCAGCGCGCCGGACTGGCTGAAGAACCCGGTGCGGCCACGTCCAGGCAGCTGCGGCGCGAGGCTCGCGTTGAGCCGGAACTCCGGATCGGGGTTGACCACGCCGAGCGCGTTGGGGCCCACCACTCGCATCCCGTGCACGCGAGCGGCGCGCACCATCTCGCGCTCGACCTCGCGCCCCGCCGGACCGGACTCGCTGAACCCGGAGGAGACGATGACCAGCGTTTTCACGCCCTTGGCCAGGCAGTCGTCGAGGACCTCGTTGACGCTGGCAGCCGGAATCGCCACGACCGCCAGGTCGACCTCGTCGGGGATGTCGAGCACCGAGGCGTAGGCCCGCACCCCGCGCACCGAGCGGTGCTCGGGGTTGACCGGGTAGACCGGGCCGGTGAAGTCCGCAGTGAGCAGGTTGGTCAGCACCGCGTGACCGATCTTGCGGTGATCCGTGGAGGCCCCGATCACCGCCACCGACCGGGGGCGCAGCAGGTTGTGCACGCTGCGCGCCTCGGCCGCCTGTTCGCGGGCTCGGGCCACCGCTACCGATTCCTCGGTCGGGTCGATGTCGAACTCCAGGTGCACGACGCCTTCCTCCATGGCCCGGCTGACCTGGTAACCGGCATCGCGGAAGACCCGAACCATCGTCGAGTTCTCGGCCAGGACTTCGGCCACGAAGCGCCGCAGACCGCGCTCTTGCGCCGCGGCCGCGAGGTGCTCCAGCAGGATCGAGCCCAGCCCGCGCCCCTGGTGACCGTCCTCGACGACGAACGCGACCTCGGCGGACTTCTGCTCACCGAGCCGGTCGAAGCGGCCGACCGCGACGATGTCGTCACCGAGCAGCGCGACCAGCGCGGTCCGGTTGAGGTAGTCGACCTGCGTGAACCGCCGCACGTCGCGCTCCGACATCCGCGGGTACGGACCGAAGTACCGGTAGTACCTGGTCCTGTCGCTGAGCCGGCCGTGGAAGGCAAGCAGCTTGTCCTTGTCGGCCGGGACGATCGGCCGCAGGTGCACGGTGCCACCGTCGGACAGCACCACGTCGGCTTCCCACTGCCGGGGGTAGTCCTGCCTCGGCCCGGCCTCCTCTCCCAGCACTTCGTCCACTTCGGATGCTCCTCAGTCGCGGCTGTCTGCCGGGTCGAGCCCGAGCAGCGGGAAGACCGCGTGCCGAGCGTCGCGGATCGCGGTGTCGACCGCCGAAGCGGTCACCCCGGTCCAGGGTTCGAAGGACGGGTCGGCCCCGTCCGACATCGACGTCGGCATCGGTACGTTCCGCGCACGCCGGACGGCGTACGCGATCCAATCCTCAGGGATGGTCGTCTCCGGCGCTACGTCCCGGTTCAGCAGCGTCGCCAGCAGGTGGGTCCACGCCCTGGGCACCACGCGGAAGAGCGAATATCCCCCACCGCCGAGCGCCAGCCACTTGCCGCCGGCGTAGCTCTCGGCGAGTTCGCGCAGGTTCTGGTAGGTCGCACGCTGCCCGTCGACCGACATCGACAGATCGGCGAGCGGGTCGTCGCGGTGCGCGTCGGCTCCGCACTGGGTGACCAGCACCTGCGGGCGGAACTGGCCCAGCACCGAGGGCACCACCGCGTGGAAGGCGCGCCGCCAGCCCGCATCGCCGGTGCCCGGTGGCAGCGGGATGTTGACCGCCGTGCCGTCGGCGTTGCCCTTTCCGACCTCGGTGGCGAAGCCGGTGCCCGGCCACAGCGTCACCGGGTGCTGGTGCAGCGAGATCGTCATCACGCGCGGGTCGTCGTAGAAGGCCGCTTGCACACCGTCACCGTGGTGCACGTCCACGTCGAGGTAGGCGATGCGTTCGACACCCTGCTCCAGCATCCAGGAGATGGCCAATGAGCAGTCGTTGTAGACGCAGAACCCGGCCGCGTGATCGGCCATCGCGTGGTGCAGCCCCCCGGCGATGTTGACAGCGCGGTCGGCCTGCCCGGACACGATCTGCTCGGCTGCCTTGATGGACGCGCCCGCGATCAGGGCCGACGCCTCGTGCATCCGGTCGAAGATCGGGTTGTCGTCGGTGCCCAGCCCGTGCCCGACCTCCCAGCCGCTCAGCGGCGCCGAGCGAACGGCAGCCAGGTACTCGGCGGTGTGCACCCGCAGCAGGTCCCGTTCAGTGGCGGGCTCGGGTTTGAGCATCTCCACACCGTCGAGCAGGCCGAGCGAGTCGGCCAGCCGCATGGTCAGGTCCAGGCGGACCGGATGCAGCGGATGGTGCCCGCCGAGGTCGTACTCGAGCAGCGACTCTTCCCAGACCACGGCCAACTGAGAACCCATGGGCGGGACGCTACCCGCAGGAAGCCACCCGCCACAGGGTCTCGGCCGCGTGACCCGCCGAACCGGATCGATCTTGCGAGGGGTCAGCCCGCGTCCGCACCAGTGGCCGCCGGCCGCGCGGGGTTCGCTGCCCAGTTCGACCATGAACCCGCGTACAGCACCGCCGGGTTGCGAGCGTCGGTGATGCCGGCGTGCTCCAACGCCAGCAGCACCGAGCAGGCGGTCACGCCCGAGCCGCAGTAGGCGCCGACCGCGCTGCCGCCGGTGACGCCCAGCGCGGCGAAGCGCTCGGCCAGTTCCTCCGGCGAACGCCAGCGCCCCGACTCATCGGTGTGCTCGCTGAACGGCGCGTTGCGCGCTCCGGGGACGTGCCCGGCGCGCGGGTCCATCGGCTCGACCTCACCCCGGTATCGTTCCGGGGCTCGTGCGTCGAGCAGCACGCCGTCGCGAGCCAGACCGGCCGCCTGGTCCGCGTCGATCACCGGCATCACACCGGGCCGGACCCGGAAACCTCCATCGCCTGGTTCCGGAGCCTCGGTGGTGGTCGGCTTGCCCTCAGCGGACCACGCCGCGTAGCCGCCGTCGAGGACGGCGACCGAGCGGTGCCCGGCCCAGCGCAGCAGCCACCACGCCCGGGCCGCCGCCGAACCGTTGTCCGCGTCGTAGACCACCACCGGTCGGTCGGCGTCCACTCCGGCGCGGCGGAGGACCTCCTGCAGGGCCGTCGGATCGGGCAGCGGATGCCGGCCGGCAGGGCCCGGCTCGGCCGCCAACTCGGCGTCCAGATCCACGAAAACCGCTCCGGGCAAATGCCCCTCGGCGTAGTCCCCCCGTCCCGGTGGGCCGAGCAGTGACCAGCGCACGTCGAGCAGCGTCGGGTGCGGGTCCGCGCTCAGCGCGGACATGAGATCATCGGTACTGATCAAGGGTTGCATGACGGCCTTTCGAAGCCCGCCGACGAGGTCGGTCATCAATCTTGGCTGTCAACTCCCCGGCCACTGACCGTTGTCGCTGGCAGCGACTAGCATCGTGGTTGGGACTTGAATGGGGAGCCGACGTGAACGATCTCATCGATACCACTGAGATGTACCTTCGCACCATTTACGACCTCGAGGAAGAGGGCGTGGTGCCACTCCGGGCCCGGATCGCCGAGCGCCTGGAGCAGAGCGGCCCCACCGTGAGCCAGACGGTGGCCCGCATGGAGCGCGATGGCCTGCTGATGGTCGCCGAGGACCGCCACCTCGAGCTGACCAAGGCCGGTCGCGCCCGAGCGATCAGCGTCATGCGCAAGCACCGCCTCGCCGAACGGCTCCTCGTCGACGTGATCGGCCTCGAGTGGGAGCACGTGCACAACGAGGCGTGCCGCTGGGAGCACGTGATGAGCGAGGCCGTTGAGCGCAAGCTCGTCAAGCTCCTCGGTGGCCCCACCACGTCCCCCTACGGCAACCCCATCCCCGGACTCGACGACCTCGGTGTCGATCACGTCGAGAGCGCGGTCGACGGCGAGCTCCAACGAGTCGACGAGATCGCACGCAACGGCGGCGGCCGCGCGGTCATCCGCCGCATCGCCGAGCACGTGCAGCTGGACCCCGACCTGATGACGGACCTCAAGGAAGTCGGCATCGTGCCGGGCAACGAGGTCGAGATCCTGTCCGTGGTCGGGGCGAACAAGCCGATCGAGGTTCGCGGCCAGAGCGGTACCGCCGAGCTGACTCCGAGCATCGCGCACGCGGTCATGGTGACCGCCAAGTGACCGTCTCCGAACGAGCGGCGGAGCTGTTCGCCGCTGAGCACGGCCGTGCCGCCAGCGCGGTGTGGTCGGCCCCAGGCCGGGTCAACCTGATCGGTGAGCACACCGACTACAACGACGGTTTCGTGCTCCCGATGGCGATTCCGCACCGGGTGGCGGTGGGCGTCGGGCCGCGCGAGGACCGCAAGCTCGTGACCACGACGCTGGGAGACGACGGCGAGCTCCACCAGGGCGATGAGGTCGTCGTCGACGAACTCCGGCCCGGCTCCCACACCGGCTGGTCCGCCTTCCCGGCCGGCGTCGCGTGGGCGCTGCGCCAAGCCGGTCACCCCGTACCGGGACTGAACCTGGTGATCGTCGGTGATGTCCCCACCGGCGCGGGTCTGTCGTCCTCCCACGCGCTGCAGTGCGCTGTTGCGCTGGCGTTGCTTGACCACCTGGGCCTGGCGCCGGGCGAGCCGGACGCGCCGAGCCTGGCGGAGATCGCCCGGCTCGTGCAGCGCTCGGAGAACGACTACGTCGGCGCTCCCACCGGACTGCTCGACCAGACCGCATCGCTGCGCTGCGTCGAGTCCAACGCGCTGTTCTTCGACGTCCGCTCCGGCGAGGCCGACCAAGTCCCGTTCGATCCGCGCAGCGAGGACCTCGAACTGCTGGTCATCGACACCCGCGCGAAGCACTCGCACAGCGAATCCGGTTACGGAGAACGCCGGAAGGGCTGCGAGCGGGCGGCGGAGCTGCTGGAGGTCAAGGCACTTCGGGACGTTTCGACGGCACAACTGCCTGCGGCGTTGGAGCAGCTTCCGGACGAGCTCCAATCGCTGGTCAAGCACGTGGTCACCGAGAACGAGCGCGTGCTGTCCACCGTGGAGCTGCTGCGCTCCGGCGATTACGCCGGGATCGGCCCGCTGCTCAACGCCTCCCACGCCAGTCTCCGCGACGACTACCGCGTCTCCTGCCTGGAACTCGACGTCGCAGCGGACGCAGCGGTGCAAGCCGGTGCACTGGGTGCGCGGATGATCGGCGGTGGCTTCGGCGGTTCGGCGATCGCGCTGATCTCCAGCGCCGACCGGGAGCGGATCGAGTCCGCCGTCCGGTCCGCGTTCGCCGAGCGGAGCCTCACCGAGCCGCGCGTGTTCATCGCGATACCCTCCGCCGGTGCGGGACGGGATCTGTGACGAGCTCGTCGACCCCCGCTCCCCGCTGAATCGACTAGTTCTCCCACGGAAGGCAGTGCGCAGTTGAAGCTCCTGGTCACAGGCGGTGCCGGTTACGTCGGAAGCGTGTGCGCAGCACGCCTGGTGGAGGCTGGCCACGAGGTCGTCGTGGTCGACGACCTGTCCACCGGGCATGCCGACGCGATCCCGGACGGCTGCAAGTTCGTCGAGGCCGACATCGCCTCCGCGGCGAGCGAGCTGCTCGCGGAGCAGTTCGACGGTGTGCTGCACTTCGCGGCCAAGTCGCTGGTCGGCGAGTCCATGGAGGACCCGCAGAAGTACTGGCAGGGCAACGTCGTCACGTCGCTGCGCCTGCTGGATGCGATGCGCGAGCACGGCACGCCGCGACTGGTGTTCTCCTCGACGGCGGCGACCTACGGCGAGCCTGAGGTCTCCCCGATCACCGAAGACCTCGCGACGCGGCCGACGAACACCTACGGCGCCACCAAGCTCGCGATCGACAGCGCGATCACCTCCTACGCGACCGCGCACCGCATCGGTGCCGTGAGCCTGCGGTACTTCAACGTCGCCGGGGCGCACGGCGCGATCGGAGAGCGGCACACCGTGGAGACCCACCTGATCCCGATCGTGCTGCAGGTCGCGCTGGGTCAGCGCGAGCAGGTGCAGATCTTCGGCGAGGACTGGCCCACCGCTGACGGCACCTGCGTCCGCGACTACATCCACGTCACCGATCTCGCCGACGCCCACTTGCTGGCGTTGCAGAACGCCGAGGCCGGCCAGCACCGCATCTACAACCTGGGCAACGGCACGGGCTTCTCGGTCAAGCAGGTCATCGACACCTGCCGCGAGGTCACCGGGCACCCCATCCCGGCGAAGGTCGCACCCCGCCGGGCAGGCGACCCCGCGACCCTGGTGGCTTCCAGCCAGCGGGCGCGCGAGGACCTGGGGTGGCAGCCCCAGCGCGCCGACCTCGGCGTCATCGTGCGCGACGCGTGGGAGTTCTCGCGCGCGCGTCACGCGTCCTGATCGCTCCTTCCGCTTCCTCGCGCACATCAGCAGCCTCCGTCCTCGTCGAGCAGGAGCTGGGCGTCGTCGACCGAGTGCCGGGCGATGACGGCCAGCTCCGCGGGCGGAATTCCGGCGTCCATGGCCTGCCGGAGCAGGGTGCCGAGGGTGTGCTCGGGCCTGACCCCCTCGATGCGCTCCAAGGCCACACCCGCCAGCGCGCCTTCGCCGCGCACGTAGGCCGAGAACGCCAGCAGTGCTGCGACCTCGACGAGCTCGGGGTCCGGCGCCTTGCGCACGAGCGTCAGCCAGAGCTCTTCGGCCGGGCGCGCCAGATCGCTCAGCGCGGTGCCCATCACGATGTCCCGCACCCGGACGTCCGCGACGGCCTGCAGCACGCCCAGCAGGTCGTCCTCGGTGAGTGCGGAGCCTGCTGCGATGCGCTGGATGGCGCCGAAGACCTTGCGCAGGTCTTCGGTGACGCGTGACGGGTCGTAGGAGTCGATGGCCTCCTCGGTCAGAGCGTCGAGCTTCGCCGACCAGCGGTTGATCAACTCCCGCGATTCGGGCGCGACGAGTTCGCGCAGTTCTTCCCTGCTACCGAAGGTCACCGACCCCTCGGCGGCCATCACCGCTCCCATCGCGGACTCCTTCGGATCCGCGACGACTCCGCGGCAGCCCTCGTCGAAGTAGCACCGCCACTTCTCGCCAGCCGCGATCTCCGGCACGTGCAGCGCGTGAGCGGTCACGATCCCGGCCTGGAGCAGCGTTTTCCGGACCACCTCGATCAGCCCGAGCATCGGGGGCTCGGAGTCGGGACCGGACTCATCGGACTCGTGGCACCTGCCGCCGCAGCTCTCCGGGCAGCCCGAGTGGTTGGGCCTGTCCCCGACCACGACCATGATCACGCCCTCGACGTTCTTCCTGCTCAACGGTCCTGTCAGCAGGAACTCCCCGAACGCGCAGGCGTTGGCGGGGCACGGCAGGTCCACGCGCAGGGTCATGCCGAACTTCGGGGTGCTGGTCAGGTCGTGCAGCGTCAGCAGCACGAAGGAGTTGACCGGGTTGAACCCGATCATGTGCGGTAGCGCGGCGAGCACGTCACCGGGATCGCTCAGCGATATCTGGGTGTTCAGTCGCGTCGTCATGCCACAACGATGGAGCCGAAAACCCGCTACGCGACACCGGTTTAGCGAATCTTGGGACAACTTCGTCCGCTGTGGACAAACTAGTATCCGAACATTCGAAACCACACCGATCAGCGACGATCGATCTGGCTAACTTCGCCACCCCATCGAAGGTTGCTCTCCGCTACCGCACGGGTTTCATGTGAGTCGGTCATGAAATCTTGCCGATGGCGGGGATGGAGATGCTGGTGCGCGCCAGGTCCAACCGCAGCCCCGCGCCCGGCTCGGGGCGCAGCGTGAAGTCGTGGTCGCTGGAGAGCACCACCACGCCCAGCCGGTGTCCGGGAGCGAACACGTAGTCGTCAGGCTGCATGGTCACGGTGATCGCGTAGTTCTGCCCCGGCTCGATCGGCGTGGTGCGGTCCAGCACCTCCCGGTTCTGCGGGTCGGCCCACCCGCGGGTGACGACCGAGACCGAGCCGTCCGGCGCCTGGTCGACCAGCAGAGCGGTCACGTTGGCCGCCGGCCGGTCGAAGGTGAGCGCCAGGTCAGCGCGCACCTCACCGCTGACCCGCGCCTGCTCGGCGAGCGGCTCGGTGAAGTAGGCCAGCCGGTTCGGCGAACTCTGTGCCGCGGCGAGGTCCTCGGCCAGCAGACCGGCGTCGTCGGTGAGTCCTTCCACCACCTCAGCAGCGGGGCCCGCAGCGCTGAGACCACCTCGCTGCGGTCCACCTGCGCTCGGGCGCAACACCGTCTCGGACACATCCGGGGCCGGCCATTCGGGTTCCTCGGTCCAACTGCCGTCCTCGCGCTGCACCGTCGCGCGCGGCTCGCCCTCGACGCCGTTGGGCACGCCGTAGAGGTAGCGGGTGAACCAGCGGTTCAGCGTCCGAAGCCATTCCTCCTCCCGCAGCTCGATCGGGTCGGTGTGGCCGGACTGGTGCCACCAGATCTTGTGCGGGACGTCGTGCTCCCGCAGCGCCTGGTACCACTGCGCGGCCTGGCGCGTCTTGACGTTCCAATCGTTGAGCCCGTGCACCGACAGCACGGCCGCGTGCACCTCGTCGACGTCGTCGAGGTAGTTGCGCTCGTCCCAGAACTGGCTGTAGTCGCCGGTAATCCGGTCCTGCTCAGCGGTGAGACCGTCGATCACCGGGCGGCAAGGTTCCCTGTCGGCGCGGGTGTGGACGTACTCGGCCAGCACATCGGCGTCCTCGCCCTGGTAACCGCCGGGCGCGACCACGGCCCCATCGGTCCGGTAGTAGTCGTACCAATTCGAGATCGCCCCGATCGGGACGATCGCTTCGAGCCCCTCGACCCCGGTGGAGGCCACGGCGTTGGGCAAGGTGCCGTTGTAGGAGACGCCCATCATGCCGACCTTGCCGGTCGACCAGTGGGCGTCCACGGGCGCACCGCCAGCGTCGTGGCCGGGTGCACGGCGGTTGAGCCAATCCACGACGGACTTGGCGCCGATCGTTTCGTTCTCCGCACCGGTGGTCGGGCACCCCGTGGACTCCCCGGTACCCAGCGACTCGGCGTAGACCACGGCATAGCCCCTGGCCAGCAGGTATTGCTCGTAGGCCCATTCGATCTCGGCGGCGACGGCGACCCGTTCGTCGCCCGCCGTGCGACGCATCGTGCGCGGCCCGGCCTGCTCCGGCACGTGCAACTCGGTGTCAACGTCGTGGTTGGGCACGTCGTTCCCGCCGGAGTAGTACGGGCTGGCCTGGTAGACCACCGGAACCCGGAAGCCCTGCTCTGACTCTCTCGGCCGCACCACTCGGACGTGCACCCGGTCCTGCTGACCGTCGTGGTCGCTGTCGACCGGCGCGGTGACGAACAGGTCCTGGCGCACCGCTCGAGCCGGGTCGAACACCGGCTGCGCCTCGCCATCGGAGAACACGGGCCCCTGGGGTGGTTGGGCCGCAGCCGTGGATCCGACCAGGGGCAGGGCGAAGATCGCCGCGAGGCAACCGGTCACAACGCGCCGCATGCAGGGCTCCCGAAGCTGGAGGGACGACACCGGCACTTTTCTTAGCGCGAAATGGGAAGTCAACCACCGATGCGGCGGGTTCCCGCCAGAACCACCCGAGCGGCAGTAAGGTCGAAGTGTCGCCACCGGAACCACCGAGGAGCTCGCATGTCGATTCCGTCCAGCCTGCTGACCTCGGCCGGTTTGATCGGTGGCTTCGCGGTGGCTCGCGCCTCCCAGCACCGGCACTGGGGCGGAGTTGTCGCGGCAGGCGCCGGCCTGGGCGCGATGGAGATCTGCCGCCGCCGCGCCGGTGTGGTCCCGGCGCTGGCTCTGGGGGCGACCTACGGAACGGCGCTGGCAGGCTCGCACCCGCTGGCGAAGAAGATCGGCGCCTGGCCTTCGGTGCTCGTTGTGACCGCCGCCACCGCAACCGCGGCCCACCTGCTCACCCGCCGCTGAGGAAGCCCTCGAACGTCGCTCGTCCAACAGCACGTCCGGACCAGGTTCTCGCCAGCGCGCAACGCCCTGACCACCGCGCCCGGCGGCCGCAGCAGGAAGACCCGCCTGCGAAGCCCGTGAGCTTCGACGTACGTGCGGGTCAGGTCCGCGTGGCTGCGCACACCTGCGGTCCGCCCATCCGGCACCCGACCGGCAGGTGCCCCCTCCACCAGTTCGGTCAGCCGGTGGGCGACCTCGTCCACCGCGATGACCACGACCGCACGTCCGACAGCGCCGCGACCACGGGCGAGCGGCGCTGCACCGACGCGATCTCGGCGCTGAGGCGTGGAACTGCGTGGGGCGCGGAGACCGTCCGCGGCAACGAGAACAGTCACCGTGCCCGAACGGTGAAGAAGAACACGCGACTCCCGACGGTGTCCGCTGACCTGGGCATGAACCCCCCGTCATGCCGCTTGTCGAGGGCTTGCACCAGCACCCACCGGTCACATCCGGTTCGCAACGCGTGAGGGGCCCGCGTGCCGTTTCGAACCGGTTCGCAGGTGAGAGCTAGGCTGTTTGCCGACGCGTTACTCGACACGGCGAAGGAAACAACCGGTGCCTGATCCAGCTTCATCCATTGAAGAGCTGACCGCCCAGCGCGACCGCGCCCACCAGGAGTTCGCAGATCTCGTGGCGCGTGGCCTGAAACTGGATATCACCCGAGGAAAGCCATCGCCGAAGCAGCTGGACCTGTCCAACGAGCTGCTCGACCTCGCCAGCGGAACCGACGCCGACGGCGCTGACCTGCGCAATTACGGCGGGCTCAATGGCTTGGCCGAGCTGCGGGCGATCTTCAGCGACGACCTGCAGGTGCCGGTCGACCAGCTGCTGGCGGCGGGCAACTCGAGCCTGGAACTCATGCACGACGCGCTGGTCTTCGCGCTGCTCAACGGCGTGCCCGGTGGCACCCAGCGCTGGGTCGCCGAGCAGGAGATCGCGTTCCTGTGCCCGGTGCCCGGTTACGACCGCCACTTCGCGCTGTCGGAGCGGCTCGGCATCAAGATGATCACCGTCCCGATGACGCCCCACGGCCCCGACATGGACGTCGTCGAGCAGCTGGTGGCCGAGGACTCCCGGATCAAGGGCATCTGGTGCGTGCCGAAGTACAGCAACCCGGACGGTGCCGTCTACTCCGACGAGACCGTGCGACGGCTCGCCGCGATGAGCACCGCGGCTCCAGACTTCCGGATCTTCTGGGACAACGCCTACGCGGTGCACCACCTCACCGATGACGAGGCCGAGATCGCCGACGTGCTGGCGCTGTGCGGCGAGCACGGCAACCCCGACCGCGCGCTCGTGTTCGGCTCCACCTCGAAGATCACCTTCGCGGGTGCGGGCGTGGCGTTCTTCGGCTCATCGCCCGCGAACGTCGAGTGGTGGCTGGCCTCGACGTCCAAGCGCAGCATCGGCCCGAACAAGGTCAACCAGCGGGCGCACGCCCGGCTGCTGCGCGACGCCGCCGGCCTGCGCGAGCACATGCGCAAGCACGCCGCGCTGATCCGCCCGAAGTTCGAAGCCGTGGACAAGATCCTCAGCGCCGAGCTGGGCGGCACCGGGCTGGCCAAGTGGAGCAACCCCGCCGGTGGCTACTTCATCAGCCTCGAGGTCCCCGAGGGCTGTGCCAAGGCCGTCGTGGCCAAGGCCAAGGAAGCGGGCATCGCCCTCACCCCTGCCGGTGCGACCCACCCCTACGGGCACGACCCGGCGGACTCGGTGATCCGCATCGCGCCGACCTTCCCGGAGCTCGCCGACGTGGAGGCCGCCACCGCGGGCCTCGCCATCTGCGTTCGCCTCATCGCCACGGAGAAGATCCTGGCCGAGAAGCAGGCCTGATCTGAACGCGGCGAAGGCCGGTGCGGTTCATCGAGAACCGCACCGGCCTTCGCCGTGGAAGCACGGATCCAGCTGGAACCCTCGTCTTGGAGGACCAGCGGCCAGGCGTCTTCGTAGTGGATACCTGGTCCGGCGGGACGCCCCGGTGTCGGGGTCGAGGCATCCCGATGTCGAACGCCTCGCCAGCGCGGACCGGCCGACCGTTCCGTCCTCGATGAACCAGCCGTACGCGTGCTCGATCAGAACGTCGCTGCACTGGGAGTCGGTGAATGCGACCTTCCGCGAGCGAGTGGTGGACGAGCGACACCATCGTCCCCTCGCCCAGCAGCTCGTCAGGGAAGCGCTCGACGTCGGGGTTGTCAATGACCCGTCCACCGGGCAGTGATTCGAAGCCGCCAGGGCGTTCAAGAAGGTGTTGCAACGACCGGAGTCCGGGGTCGGCGTGTTGGTCACGCCCACCCCGGACTCCTCTCATTCAGCGCCTCAGCTGCAGCCCGAGGTGGAGCCGCAGCCCTCGCAGAGGTAGCAGGAACCGGACGGGCGCATCTTCGTGCCGCAGGTCATGCACAGCGGCGCGTCGGCGGCCTTGCCCAGCTGGAGCTCGAGCAGTTCGGTCGAGCTGCCCGCGCGGAGCTCCTGCTTGGACTCGGACTTCTCCTCGGCCTTCGCGTAGTCCACCGTGGACCGCATGGTGTCCAGGTCGACGTTGTCCGAAGGCTGAGCCGGTTCCGTGTTGTTGACCTGGGCTTCCCGCTCGTCCACCGTGAAGATGCCCAGCTGGGCGCGCTTCTCGTAGGGCAGGTAGTCCAGCGCCAAGCGGCGGAACAGGTAGTCCAGGACGCTGCTGGCCATCCGGATGTCCGGGTCGTCGGTCATGCCGGCCGGCTCGAAGCGCAGGTTCTGGAACTTCGAGACGTAGAACTCCAGCGGGATGCCGTACTGCAGACCCACCGAGATCGACATGGAGAAGGCGTCCATCACACCGGCCAGGGTCGAACCCTGCTTGCCGAGCTTGACGAAGATCTCGCCCAGCCCGTCGTCGGGGTACGAACCGGCGTGCAGGTAGCCCTCGGCACCGCCGACGGTGAACGACACCGTCTGGCTCGGGCGCTTCTTCGGCAGGCGCTTGCGGACCGGGCGGTACTCGATCTGCTTCTCGACGACCTTCTCCGACTCGCCCTTGTCGCCCTTGCCTGCGGACAGCGGCTGGCCGACCTTGCAGTTGTCGCGGTAGATCGCCAGCGCCTTCAGGCCCAGCTTCCAGCCCTCGAAGTAGAGCTCCTCGACCTCTTCGACGGTGGCCGACTCCGGCATGTTCACCGTCTTGGAGATCGCTCCCGAGATGAACGGCTGCACCGCGGCCATCATCCGCACGTGGCCCATCGGCGCGATCGAGCGCTCACCCATCGCGCAGTCGAAGACCTCGTAGTGCTCCTGGCGCAGGCCCGGCGCGTCGACGACGTGACCGTGCTCGGCGATGTACTCGACGATCGCCTCGATCTGCTCTTCCTGGTAGCCCAGGGCCTGCAGCGCACGCGGGACCGTCTGGTTGACGATCTGCATCGAGCCGCCGCCGACCAGCTTCTTGAACTTCACCAGCGCCAGGTCGGGCTCGACACCGGTGGTGTCGCAATCCATCATCAGGCCGATGGTGCCGGTGGGAGCCAGCACCGACGCCTGGGCGTTGCGCCAGCCGTTGCGGTTGCCGATCTCCAGACCCTGCTGCCAGACCTCGGTGGCCAGCTTGTGCACGGTCTTGTCGTTGTGGTGGTAGGTGCGCACCAGGTCGTTGGCAGCGGCGTGCTTGCGCATGACTCGCTGGTGGCCCTCGGCGTTGCGGGCGTAGCCCTCGTAGGGGCCGACGACACCGGCGAGCTCGGCCGAACGCTTGTAAGCGGTGCCGGTCATCAGCGAGGTGATCGCCGCCGCCAGCGCACGACCGCCGTCGGAGTCGTAGGCGTGACCGGTGGCCATCAGCAGCGCGCCGAGGTTGGCGTAACCGATGCCGAGCTGGCGGAACTTGCGAGTCGTGACGCCGATCGACTCCGTCGGGAAGTCCGCGAAGCAGATCGAGATGTCCATGGCGGTGATGACGAACTCGACGGCCTTCTCGAACAGCTCGGCGTCGAAGGTCAGGTCGTCGCGCAGGAACTTCATCAGGTTCAACGAGGCCAGGTTGCAGCTGGAGTTGTCCAGGTGCATGTACTCCGAGCACGGGTTGGACGCGGTGATCCGGCCCGTCTCCGGCGAGGTGTGCCAGTCGTTGATCGTGTCGTCGTACTGGATGCCCGGGTCGGCGCATTCCCACGCGGCCTTGGCCAGCTTGCGGAACAGGTCGCGGCCCTTGACGGTGTCGATCACGTCGCCGTCGGTGCGGGAGCGCAGACCGAAGTCGTTGTCGCTCTCGACCGAGCGCATGAACTCGTCGGAGACGCGCACCGAGTTGTTGGCGTTCTGGTACTGCACCGAGTTGGAGTCGGCGCCACCGAGGTCCATGTCGAAACCGGCGTCGCGCAGCGCGCGGATCTTGTGCTCCTCGCGCGCCTTGGTCTCGATGAACTCACCGACGTCCGGGTGGTCGACGTCGAGGACGACCATCTTGGCCGCGCGGCGGGTCGCGCCACCGGACTTGATGGTGCCCGCCGAGGCGTCAGCACCGCGCATGAACGAGACCGGGCCGGAAGCGGTGCCACCGGACGACAGCAGCTCCTTGGAGGAGCGGATGCGGGACAGGTTCAACCCGGCGCCGGAGCCGCCCTTGAAGATCAGGCCCTCTTCCTTGTACCAGTCGAGGATCGACTCCATCGTGTCGTCGACCGACAGGATGAAGCAGGCCGAGACCTGCTGGCGCGAGCTGGTGCCCACGTTGAACCAGACCGGCGAGTTGAAGCTGAAGACCTGGTGCAGCAGCATGTAGGTCAGCTCGTGCTCGAAGATCTCCGCGTCCGCGTCACTCGCGAAGTAGTCGTTCTCCACACCGGAGGCGACGTAGGTCTTCACCACGCGATCGATCAGCTGCCGCAAGCTGCTCTCCCGCTCGTCGGTGCCGACGGCACCGCGGAAGTACTTGCTCGTGACGATGTTGACAGCGTTCAACGACCAGAAGTCGGGGAACTCGACCCCGCGCTGCTCGAAGTTGACCGAACCGTCCCGCCAGTTGGTCATCACCACATCGCGACGCTCCCACTTGACGTCGTCGTAGGGGTGCACCCCCTCGGTGGTGTAGACGCGCTCGACCCGGATGCCCTTGCGGGCATCTGCTTCCGGCTCCCCCGCTGCGCCGGCCGGGCTACCGACGGTCTCTGTCATGACCTGCCCCTTTTCCTTCTTCATCGCTCGCTCAGTCACTCGTCGCGTTTCGTCGGCCCCGTCCGGGCTCCCCGTCCGGTTCGGTCGTGACCCTGTTCTCTTCGCCGTCCCCGCCCGGGACTGCGAATGGCTTTTCTCGCTTCCGCCCCCTCTGCGGGACGCGCGCCGTCGCGGCTTGCTCAACCGCCGCACTCCCCGTCTAGTCGCTCGCCGTCCCGCAGTGACTCCTTCGCAGCCCGCAGGTCGGTGATTTCCTTCTCGAAGTCCTCCACCGAGGAGTACGCGCGGTAAACGCTCGCGAAGCGCAGGTAGGCGACTTCGTCCAGTTCCCGCAGCGGACCGAGGATGGCCAGCCCGACTTCGTGGCTGGGCAGCTCGGCGACGCCGGAGGACCGGATCGCCTCCTCCACCTGGTGCGCCAACTGCTGCAGTGCGTCCTCTTCTACAGGACGTCCCTGACAAGCGCGGCGCACACCGGTGACCACTTTCTCCCGGCTGAAGGGCTCGGTGACGCCCGATCGCTTCACGACCGACAACACCAGTTCTTCGATCGTCGTGAACCGGCGACCACACGCCGAGCACGAGCGTCGGCGGCGGATCGCCTGGCCGTCCTCCACTTCGCGCGAGTCCACGACCCTGGAGTCATCCCCGCGGCAGAACGGGCACCGCACCGGCAATTCACCCCCTTCCCCCTTGGCAGCCGTCAGCCGGTCCCACCGGCCCGCGACCACGTACGTCCTTGGGTTACCCAGAACCCTGGAAGCCCAATCTATGGACTAACCACACGGACGTAACTACTAGATGTTGTGGTCGACTCTAAACCTGCGCCGGAGCGCGTTGCAAACCGACACACCTGTGTCGCCCGGCCGGATGACATACCCCGTGCTCCAACTGGGAAAACCCTGTCAACCACAACATCTTGGGGTTCGGTCAGCCACCGACCGGCACCACCAGGAATCTGCCTGGTTCTGCGGAAGGCGCACCGAGACCGTTGAGCTCGACGATGCGATCGACCGCCGCGCGGGTGTCCGCATCGGGCGCCACGCGCGTCGCGATGCCCCACAGAGTGTCCCCCGTTCGCACCTGCACAACGGTGGTACCTCCCGCCACCCGCGCATCGCCCGACTCGAACAGCCCCACCAGCACCACGACCAGGAAGGCCGCGGCAGCGACACCGGAGAGCACGAGCCACTCGCCGAGTCTGCCCTCTGCCCGAACCGGCCGGGCGCACGGTCTGCCCTCGGCGGCCCGCACGCGACGCCGGGTTTCGATCACTCGCCCATGTGGGCGATGCGCCTCGGGATGCAGGGGCGACACGATCGGCTCGACTTCCGGCCGACCGGCGAGCGACTCCCGCTCAACAGGCCGAACTCGCCGTACTGTGTCGATGAATGTGGTCATGTCGCCTCCCGCGCGGAACAACGATCGAAAGGTTGTTCGATCGAACCTCCGTGCGATTGTGTACCAAGAGTGGCCTCCAGCACGAGACCCCTGGGCCAAAATTAACTCGAACAGGTGTTTGATCTCCGTGTATCTCCCGTCTACTGTGGAAAGCGAGCAGCGGACAGCGAACGCCGGTGACCAGATCCGGGGCGGCACACCGCTCGATGAAGACCAGCACCGCAGTTCACACGGATTCAGGAGGCAGCGGTGGCGAGAAATGCGACCGGCTCTATCGGGGGCCGCGTAGACGACATCAAGGACTCCCCTGCCGAGGTGGACACCGTGCCCGAGCAGGCCACCGCGGCCGAGGAGCTCAGCGACCGCCAGCTCAAGGTGCTGGAGGCCATCCGGGAGTGGATGAGCGAGCACGGCTATCCCCCCAGCGTCCGGGAGATCGGTGACGCGGTGGGTCTGACGTCGACCTCCTCGGTCGCCTACCAACTGCGCGTGCTGGAGCGGAAGGGCTTCCTGCGCCGCGACCCGCACCGGCCGCGCACCGTGGGCGTGCTGGTAGCCGGTGAGCCGGAGAACGAGGCTCAGGCGAAGCCGGCCTACGTCCCGGTCGTCGGCCGCATCGCGGCAGGCGGTCCGATCCTGGCTGAGGAGTCCATCGAGGACGTCTTCCCGCTGCCCAAGGAGATCGTCGGCGACGGAACCCTGTTCCTGCTTAAGGTCGTCGGCGACTCGATGATCGACCTGGCCATCACCGATGGCGACTGGGTCGCCGTCCGCCAGCAGCCCGACGCCGACAACGGCGAGGTCGTCGCGGCGATGATCGACGGCGAGGCGACGGTGAAGACCTTCAAGCGAACCGACGAGCACGTCTGGCTGATGCCGCACAACTCTGCCTACGAGCCGATCCTGGGTGACGACGCCCAGATCCTCGGCAAGGTCGTGGCGGTCCTGCGCCGCCTCTGAACGAGGCGGTCACGGTCATGAGCGCTTGCGGCGCCAGCTGATGAGGTAGACCAGCAGGGCGGCGATGACTCCGGCGAACAGCAGCGCACGGCCGGTGGACATGCCGCCCTCCTCGGTCGCGGGCTGGGCCTGGTCACCGTCGCCGCCAGACGGCGCGAGCTGATCGGTGGCCATCTCAGCAGACGGGTCGCCGTCCGCCCCGGCGACGCGGCGAACCGCTTCTCCGCCTTCGGAACCGGACAGCAGACCGCCGTCAGGCTCCCAGGCGATGGCTTCGCCCTGCTCCTCGTCCGGGAGCGGAATCCGCACCGGTTCGCCTCTGAGCGCTTCGAGCACGTCCCCGTTCGGCGAGCGGTAGACGTAGGCCTCGGTGTACGTGCGCAGCGCCACCAGCGTTCCGTCCGCGCTCACCGACCCGCCGGTGACCAGAACCGAGCCCGTCGATCCGTCGAGCGGTCCGCCTGGGGTCTTGGTCGCCCGCAGGGACACCGAACCGACCCGTTCCATCGGAACGGTCCGCCTCGGGTCCAGCGGTTCCGCGGGCCGGTACACCCCGGCCCACCCGAGCGGCTCCTTGGTGACGACGTACGGCACTCCGGCCCGGTCCAGCAACAGCGCCTCGGCGTCGTGCGGACTGTCCGGATACGACATCCGGTACAGCGCGGAACCGCCGTTGCGATCCAGCACGTGCAGCGCCACGTTCTTCCGCTTGTGCCGGTTGTCACCCGTGTCGGCCAGCCAGAGAGCTCCGTCCGGAGCCAACGCCAGGTCCTCGACGTCGTAGGGATCACTGTCGCCGGTGCGTTGCGAGCGGACCTCGCAAGTCCGCGGGTCGAGCACGAAGGCTCGCGCCCGCGATCCGCTGTCGTTGACGGCGTACCAGTTGTCCCCGTCGGAGGCCAGACCGGACAGTTCCGAGAGCCCTGATTCCTCGACGGTGCACAGCTCGACCGGAGCCGACTGCGCGTGCGCGGGCGCGCCGGAGAGGACCGCGCACGCGGACAGCAGCGCGACCCCGGTCAGGCCGCCGGCTAGGTCAGGCCGCACCGTTTGCCGCGAACGGCTCGATCAGTGGGGCCAGGTCCGGGCGGACCTTGGCCTTGATCCGGGTGCCCTCGGGGGTGTGCTCCTCCTCGACGACCTCGCCGTCGCTGTGCAGCCGCGCCACCAGGTCACCCCGCGTGTAGGGGATCAGGGCGTCGACGAACACCTCCGGGCGCGGGAGCCGGTCGGCGATGATCTCGCGCAGGTGCTCGATGCCCTTGCCGCTGTGCGCGGAGACGAGCACGGCCTCCGGCAGCAGCCGGCGGAGTTCGGCCATGCGCGTCGCGTCCACCGAGTCGATCTTGTTGACCACGAGGAGCTCCGGGGGCATCTCCGACTTGAGCTCCTCGGAGATCTCGCTGAGCACCTCGCGCACGGCGGCGACCTGCTCGTGCGGTGAGGCCTCGGAGCCGTCGACGACGTGGACCAGCAGGTCCGCGCTGGCGACCTCCTCGAGGGTGGAGCGGAACGCCTCGACCAGCTGGTGCGGCAGGTGGCGCACGAACCCGACGGTGTCGGTGAGCGTGTGCGGCTGGCCGTCCGGGGTGACCGCCTTGCGGGTGGTCGGGTCCAGGGTCGCGAACAGGGCGTCCTCGACCAGGACACCTGCGCCGGTCAACGCGTTGAGCAAGCTGGACTTGCCGGCGTTGGTGTAACCGGCGATGGCCACGCCGGGGACCTCGTTGGACTCGCGGCGGCTGCGCTTGGTGCCCCGGACCGTCTTCATCGCGGCCAGTTCCTTGCGCAGCTTGCTGATGCGCTTGTGAATGCTCCGGCGGTCGGTCTCGAGCTTCGTCTCACCGGGACCGCGGGTGCCCACACCGCCGTTGGCGCCCGCCCGGCCACCGGCCTGACGGGACATCGTTTCACCCCAGCCGCGCAGTCGCGGCAGGTAGTACTGCAGCTGAGCGAGCTCGACCTGCGCCTTGCCCTCCCTGGAACGGGCGTGCTGGGCGAAGATGTCGAGGATCAGCGCGGTGCGGTCGACGACCTTGACCTTGAGCTTCTCCTCCAGCTGACGCAGCTGGCCGGGCGAGAGCTCACCGTCGCAGATGACCGTGTCGGCGCCGTTGGAGGCGACCAGGTCGCGCAGCTCGCGGACCTTGCCGGATCCGATGTAGGTGCCCGGGTCGGGACGGTCGCGCCGCTGGATGATGCCTTCGAGCACCTCCGAACCGGCGGTCTCGGCGAGGCGGGCGAGCTCGGCGAGCGACGCGTCGGCGTGCGCGGCGTCGCCCTCGGTCCAGACGCCCACGAGCACGACGCGCTCCAACCGCAGCCGCCGGTACTCGACCTCGGTGATGTCCTCGAGCTCGGTGGACAGCCCGGAGATCCGCCGCAGCGAAGCGCGGTCTTCCAGTTCCATCTCGCCGGTGGAAGGCTCACCACCGGCCAGGATCGGTTCGAATTCGTCGCCGTCGGCCATGTCCTGGTCCAAGTCGGCGTCGTGGTCGAGCTCTGGGGATGCGGTCAAGGAATCTCTCATCTCACCTTCATTGTCCCACGCTGCGCGACCCGTTTTCACTCGCTGCGCTTGCCCGAGCCGTGCGCACAGCGCTGAACTGCGGGTTCGGGCTCGTCACGGGTTCTGCCACCAGTGGGGGTCCAGTCGTCCTCCGCCGACCAGCACAGCAGGACCGGTCAGGGTCGAACCGCTGGCGGTGATCTCGACCTCGACGGTGCCGCCGGGGATGTGCACCACCCGGCGACCGGTGGTCTGACCTGCGGCGTGCAGCGCGGCGGCGGTCGCGGCGACCGTGCCCGTACCGCAGGACCGGGTCTCACCGACACCGCGCTCGTGCACCCGCATCCGCACCTCGTCACCGCTGAGCGGCCGCACGAACTCGACGTTCACGCCATCCGGGAACAGGTTCAAGTCGTGCGGCGGAGCCGTGCCGAGGCCGAGGGCGTCGAGATCGTGGTCACCGACGCAGGCCAGGTGCGGGTTGCCGACGTCGACGGCGACACCGGCGAAGGCGGTCCCGTTCACCGTCGTGGTGGATTCGCCGAAGATCTTGGCCTGTCCCATCTCGACGGTCACCCGGCCGTCCTGGTGGGTGTGCACGGGGCGGATGCCCGCACGGGTGCCGACCAGCAGGTCCCCGGACGGGGCGAGGCCGGACACGACGAGGTAGCGGGCGAACACGCGCACGCCGTTGCCGCACATCTCGGCGATGGATCCGTCGGCGTTGCGGTAGTCCATGAACCACACGTCCGACGGGACGTCGGCCGGGGCGTCGGTCAGGTTGCCCGCGCGGATCACGCGCAGCACGCCGTCGGCGCCCAGACCGCGCTGCCGATCGCACAGGGCGCGCACCCGGTCGTCGGTGAGCTCCAGCTCACCGTGCGGGTCGGGCAGGATGACGAAGTCGTTCTGGGTCCCGTGGCCCTTGATGTACTCGGGTCCTCCGAAGGCGTGCACGTGGCCAGTCTACGGATTCACCAGTGCACGGACATCGTCGGCAAGCGCGGGATCTGCGGCGTCGAACCAGTTGATGCGCTCGTCGCGGCGGAACCACGATCGCTGCCGCCGGACGAAGCGGCGCGTCAGCCGAGCGGTCTCGGCCGCGGCGGCGGTCATGTCGTCCGCACCGTCGAGCTCGGCGAGCACCTGCTGGTAGCCCAGCGCACGGCTGGCGGTGCGGCCGTGGCGCAACCCCTCCTCCTCCAAGCGGCGCACCTCGTCGACCAGGCCGGAGTCGAACATGCGGGTCACGCGCTCGTCGACGCGATCGTCGAGGTCCTCGGCGGGCCGGTCCAGACCGACCAGGACCGTGCCGTAGCGGGGCGGGCCCGGGGTGGGCAGGTTCGCGGAGAACGGAGCGCCGGAGATCTCGATGACCTCCAGCGCCCGGACGATGCGGCGTCCGTTGCTGGTCAGGATGGCCGCCGCGGCGGCGGGGTCGAGTTCGGCGAGCCTCCGGTGCAGCGAGACCGGCCCGAGCTTGGCCAGCTCGTCCTCGTACTTCTGCCGCACCTGCGGATCGGTCCCGGGGAACGACAGGTCGTCGACGACCGCCTGCACGTAGAGCCCGGACCCGCCCACGAGGATCGGGGTGCGACCACGTGCGAGCACGTCCTCCAGGATGGTGCGGGCCGCTCGCTGGTACGCGGCGACCGAGGCGGTCTCGGTGACGTCGAGGACGTCGAGCTGGTGGTGCGGGACGCCCCGCCGCTCGTCGAGGGTGAGCTTGGCGGTGCCGATGTCCATCCCGCGGTAGAGCTGCATCGCGTCGGCGTTGATCACCTCGCCGTCGAACCGCTCGGCGAGCTGCACGGCGAGGTCGGACTTCCCGGTGGCCGTGGGACCGACAACGGCGACGGGGTGCGGGAGCGAAGACACACCAGAACTCTAAGTGCCCGCTGCCCCGTTCCGTCCGCGTGGCGGAGCGGTCGTGGCGCCGCTCGGAACGGTGTGCGGTCTGAATCGCATCGGGGCGAACGTATCTGCACCAACGGCCACCCATTCGGCGTTCGAATCCGTCAGACTGGACACGGCGCGCGAACAGGCGCCCCGCAACCGCTCGGCTTCGACGCCGGCGCGCAGCCAGCGCGAGGACCAGCAGCGGCGGGTGCGGCACGACGACACGGGTCATCGCACTCGTGCACGGCATGAGATCACGGGCGAGTTGGCTGGAGCAGGTGGCCGCGCACTGCGGCGGATCGGACCGATGCGATGCATCGGTACCCTGCTCGCTGCCGCCACACGGGTGACCGATGACAATGTGACCGTGCAGGTCATACGGCCCCTGGGTTTCAGCCGGGCACCGATTCGGGTATGGAGTACCGAATCAGCTGTTGACCTGTTTGAATGCGCCAGCGGAGGCCGGACCGTCCGACGGTTCGGGCTGACGCTGGCTGGGCCCCGCCGACGTGGGGCGCCCGTGGCTGGCACGGGCATCGAAGCGGGCACGCAAGGAGGAAGCCGGCCATGACGCACCAGGACACGACCCCCGAGTCGGTCGCCAGCAAGGCGGTCGCGGACTCGACCAGCAGCAGCACCGGGTCACCCGCGGTCGCGCCCGCAGTACCGAAGGCTTCCGCGAACCCCTCCAAGTGGGGACGGTTGGACGCCGACGGAACGGTGTACGTGAGCACTGCCGACGGTGAGCGGGCGATCGGTTCCTGGCAGGCCGGTGATGCGGCGGAAGGCCTCGCCCTCTACGCGCGCAAGTTCGACGACATGGTCACCGAGGTCGAGCTGCTGGAGACCCGGCTGAGCACCCACGCCGGCGAGCCCAAGCACACGCTGACCAGCGCCAAGCACCTGCAGGAATCGTTGGCCGAGGCTGCAGTGATCGGCGATCTGGCCGCTCTGGGTGCCCGCATCGAGCACCTGCTGGCCCGCGCCGAGGAAGCGGTCGAGGGCGCCAAGCACGAGAAGGAGCGCGCTCGCGCCGAGGCGATCGCCCGCAAGGAGGCGCTGGTCGCCGAGGCCGAGGAGATCGCCCACGAGGCGACGCACTGGAAGTCGGCCGGCGACCGCCTGCGCCAGATCCTCGACGAGTGGAAGAAGGTCCGCGGCGTCGACCGCAAGACCGACGAGCAGCTGTGGCGGCGGTTCTCCAAGGCCCGCGACGCCTTCAGCCGCCGTCGCGGCTCGCACTTCGCCGAGCTGGACCGCCAGCGCGCGGCGGCCAAGGCCCACAAGCAGGAGCTGGTCGAGGAGGCCGAGGCGCTCACCGAGTCCAACGACTGGGGCGACACGGCGAACCGCTACAAGCAGCTGATGGCCGACTGGAAGGCCGCCGGACGCGCGCCCAAGGACAGCGATGAGGCGCTCTGGCAGCGCTTCCGGACCGCGCAGGACCGGTTCTTCAGCCGCCGGTCGGAGGCGTTCTCCGAGCGCGACGCCGAGTTCGCGGCCAACGCCAAGCTCAAGGAAGAACTGCTGGTCGAGGCGGAGCAGATCGACCCGTCGGCTGATCTGAAGGCCGCGCAGGCGCAGCTGCAGCGGGTGCAGGAGCGCTGGGACGAGATCGGCAAGGTGCCGCGCGAGCGGATGCGCGAGCTGGAGGGCAGGCTTCGCGGCGTGGCCGACAAGGTCCGCGACGCCGTCGACGCTCAGTGGCGCCGCACCGACCCGGAGGCCCAGGCCCGCGTCGACCAGTTCCGCGACCGCGTGGAGCAGTTCGAGGCGCAGGCGGAGAAGGCCCGCGCCGCAGGCGACGAGCGCCGTGCGAAGAAGGCCGACGAGCAGGCCGCCCAGTGGCGCGAATGGCTGCATGCCGCGGAACAGGCCATCGCTCACCGCTGACGTGCGCGCAACGACGACGCCCGCACCGGCCTCGGTGCGGGCGTCATCGCAACGACGACGCCCGCACCGGCCTCGGTGCGGGCGTCATCGCTCTGCGGACGGTGGTGCGAACTGTCCGGTCAGAACGCGGAGCAGGACCGCTCGGGACTCAGTCGCGCGACCAGACGATGCGCATCCACTGGACCGCCAGGACGGCCATGCAGACGACCGCGAGCACCAGGCCGAGGCCGGGCCCCGCCTGGCCGCTGGTCTGGCGGGACCAGATCGCGATCACGCCTTCGAAGGTGACCACGAGCCCGGCCACACCCGCCAGGAAGGCCGCGCCCCAGCGGCGGGTGATCAGCGCCAGCGCGCCGAAGCCCAGGCCGACGATCGCGGAGTTGATCGCGAACAGCCGCGGCAGCAGCCCCACCTCCAGCGCCGGATCCGCCTGCCCGGTCAGCACCTCCCACCCGGGACTGCCGCCCACCCACGGGAGCAGCGAGCACACCACGAGCACCAGCATCACCGTGGCGATGACCAGCGACTTGGTGCCCGGGTCGAACCGCCGCAGCACCTCACCGCGGCTCTGGACGTCCTGTTCCTCGCTCAACACGCACATCCCTGCTGCGCCGCCGGCTGCGGAGCCGGCGCACCGATGGAGGGCAGTCCGAGGCTGACCCCGGAGGTCTTGGGGCGCACGCCCTCTTCCCAGTGGTCGCCCGCCCGGGTCCGGCGGTGAGCCGAGACGTCGGCGTCGGCGACCAAGTGGTGCGGGGCGGCGCGGGTGATCGTGGTCCGCACGAGGTCACCGGGCCGGACCCCGCCGTCGAGCGCGCCGGTGGGCGTGAAGTGCACCAGGCGGCCGTCGCGGGCGCGGCCGGAGAGCCGATGGGTCTCGGCGTCCTTGCGGCCCTCCCCTTCGGCGACCAGCAGCTCGACTTCGCGACCGACGATCTCCTTGTTCTCGTCCCAGGAGATCTCGTTCTGCAGCGCGACCAGGCGGTCGTAGCGCTGCTGGACGACCTCCTTGGGCAGCTGGTCGGGCATGTCCGCAGCGGGCGTGCCCGGTCGCTTGGAGTACTGGAAGGTGAAGGCGCTGGAGAACCGGGCGCGGCGCACGACCTCCATCGTGGCCTCGAAGTCCTCCTCGGTCTCCCCGGGGAAGCCCACGATGATGTCGGTGGTGATGGCCGCCTCCGGCATGGCCGCGCGGACCTTGCCCACGATGTCGAGGAAGCGCTCGCTGCGGTAGGAGCGGCGCATCGCCTTGAGGACGCGGTCCGAGCCGGACTGCAACGGCATGTGCAGCTGCGGGCAGACGTTGGGCGTCTCGGCCATCGCCTCGATGACGTCGTCGGTGAAGTCGCGCGGGTGCGGTGAGGTGAAGCGGACGCGCTCCAGGCCCTCGATCTCGCCGCAGGAGCGCAGCAGCTTGCCGAAGGCGAAGCGGTCGCCGAACTCCACGCCGTAGGCGTTGACGTTCTGACCGAGCAAGGTCACCTCGAGCACGCCTTCGGACACCAGCGCCTGGACCTCGGAGAGGATCTCGCCGGGCCGGCGGTCCTTCTCCTTGCCGCGCAGCGCGGGCACGATGCAGAAGGTGCAGGTGTTGTTGCAGCCCACCGAGACCGAGACCCAGCCGGAGTAGGCGGAGTCACGGCGGGCCGGGAGCGTGGACGGGAAGACGTCCAGCGACTCCAGGATCTCGACCTCGGCCTCCTGGTTGTGCCGCGCGCGTTCCAGCAGCGTCGGCAGCGATCCGAGGTTGTGGGTGCCGAAGACGACGTCGACCCAGGGCGCCTTCTTGACGATCGTGTCGCGGTCCTTCTGCGCGAGGCAACCACCGACGGCGATCTGCATGTTCGGGTTGACGTCCTTCTGCGGACGCATGTGGCCGAGCGTGCCGTAGAGCCGGTTGTCGGCGTTCTCGCGCACGGCGCAGGTGTTGAACACGACCACGTCGGCGGGCATCTCCCGACCGTTGTCGGCCCGCACGTACCCGGCGTCCTCCAGCATGCCCGCGAGCCGCTCGGAATCGTGCACGTTCATCTGGCAGCCGAAAGTGCGGATCTCGTACGTCTTCGTGCTCACCGTTCCACGGTAGCGCCTGGTCAGATAGCCGATTCACCCGCCCGGACCGATGATGGAGCGAGAAGAACACGCCCTCGGTGATTACTGAACGCAACGAACGGTCCGATCCAGAGACGCGTTAGGTGGTCAGGCGGACGACGCTAACTCCGTTGCGTAACGGAGTTGAAACAACGCATCGATTCCAACCTCTGGACTCCGCGGCTACGACAGGCTTAAGTTTCGGCCAACGAAATCCACATACGACGCTTCGGGAGCACTGGATGACCGCAGCCCCCACGGACGTTCCGATGATCCGGATGTCCGCGGTCGACAAGTTCTTCGGCTCACTGCACGTGCTGCGGTCGATCGACCTCGAAGTGCCCAAGGGGCAGGTCGTCGTGGTCCTGGGCCCCTCCGGGTCCGGGAAGTCGACGCTGTGCCGGGCCATCAACCGGCTGGAGCCGATCAACGACGGGTCCGTCGAGATCGACGGCGTGCCGCTCCCGGCCGAAGGACGCGCTCTGGCCGAACTGCGCGCCGACGTCGGCATGGTCTTCCAGCAGTTCAACCTCTTCGCGCACAAGACGATCCTGGAGAACGTCACGCTCGGGCCGATCAAGGTCCGCGGGCAGAGCCGGGACGAGGCGCAGCGCGACGCGATGAAGCTGCTGGAGCGGGTCGGCATCGCCGACCAGGCTCAGAAGTACCCGGCACAGCTCTCCGGTGGCCAGCAGCAACGGGCGGCGATCGCCCGCGCGCTGGCGATGAAGCCGAAGGTCATGCTCTTCGACGAACCGACCTCCGCGCTGGACCCGGAGATGGTCAACGAGGTGCTCGACGTGATGACCGGTCTCGCTGAAGAGGGCATGACCATGGTCGTCGTCACGCACGAGATGGGTTTCGCACGCCGCGCCGCGCACCGCGTGCTGTTCATGGCCGATGGCGAGGTCGTCGAGGACGCCGAACCCCAGAAGTTCTTCGGCGAGCCGAAGAGCGACCGGGCCAAGGACTTCCTCGGCAAGATCCTCACCCACTGAGTGTCACCACCACTGCACAGAGAGGCGTAAGCAGATGCGAGGCAAGAGATCCCGCCTGGTCACGGTGCTGACGGCATCGCTGGCCCTGGCGTTGTCCGCCTGCGGCGGGGGCGGCGAGAACCAGCTGGGCGGCGGAGCTCCGGAAATCCCGGTCGATCAGGGCGTGCAGTTCGAACCCGGCACTACGATGGCCAACCTCAAGCAAGCGGGCACCATCCGGGTCGGGACCAAGATCGACCAGCCGCTGTTCGGCCTCAACGGGCTCGATGGCAAACCGCAGGGCTTCGACGTCGAGATGGCCAAGCTCGTCGCGGCGAAGATGGGCATCGCCCCCGACAAGATCGAGTGGGTCGAGGCTCCCAGCAAGACCCGCGAGGAGATCATCGAACAGGGTCGCGTCGACATGGTAGTGGCGACCTACACGATCAACGACTCGCGCAAGCAGCGGATCAGCTTCGCCGGACCGTACTACCAGGCCGGTCAGGACATCATGGTCAAGACCGACAACGCTCAGATCACCGGGCCGGAGACGCTGCGTCCGACCGGCGCGAAGGTCTGCTCGGTGACGGGTTCGACCCCAGCGGAGAAGATCAAGGAGTACGTCGACGAGCAGAACCTGGTGCTCTTCGACGTCTACTCCAAGTGCGCGGACGCCCTGCGCACCGGCCAGGTGCAGGCGGTGACCACGGACAACGTGATCCTGATGGGCCTGGTCGAGGAGAGCGGCGGGCAGTTCAAGCTCCTGGAGAAGCCGTTCACCGAGGAGCCCTACGGCATCGGCATCAAGAAGGGCGACGTCAAGTTCTGCGAGTTCATCAACCAGACCCTCGCGCAGGCCGGCCAGGACGGCACCTACGCGAAGGCGTGGCAGGCGACCGCAGGCAAGGTGTCCAAGCAGACGCCGAGCCTTCCGCAGGCTGACCCCTGCAGCTGACCTCGTAGCGGAATGAGGGTGCCGTCCGATCCGGTCGGCACCCTCAACTCTTGGCCGGAGTGGAATCTGTGCAAGTCATCATCGACAACCTGCCGCTGTACCTGAGCGGTCTCGTGCGCACGCTGGAGATCTGCCTGCTGGCGGGTCTGCTCGCGCTGGTCATCGGCACCATCGCGGCGGGCTTCCGGGTCTCCCCGCTACCCCCGCTGCGCGCCGCAGGGACCAGCTGGGTCAACGTGCTGCGCAACTGCCCGCTGACCGTGGTGCTGTTCTTCATGGCCTTCGGCCTGCCGGAGCTGGGCATCAACGGTTCCTACTTCTGGTTCGGCACCATCGGTCTGGCGCTGTACACCTCGGCGTTCGTGTGCGAGGCGATCCGAAGCGGCATCAACGCCGTTCCGGCAGGTCAGGCCGAGGCCGCGCGCGCCGTGGGGCTGACCTTCGGCCAGTCGCTGTCGCTGGTCGTGCTGCCGCAAGCCGTGCGCACGGTGGTTCCGCCGCTGGGCAACGTGATCATCGCGATGATCAAGAACTCGGCGCTGGTGGGCGCCTTCGGCGTCGGTGGGGACCTGTTCTCGGTCGGTGACACGCTGACCTCGGCGCGCGGCCTGGCCGCACTCCCGGTCCTGATCGGCGTGGTGCTGTTCTACCTGGCGCTCACCATCCCGGCCGGTCTCCTGCTGGGTTACCTGGAGCGGAAGGTGGCGATCGCGCGATGACCAACGCGGTTCTCTACGAAGCCCCCGGACCGCAGGCGAAACGACGCTCGCTGGTCGCCAGCGCCGTGGTCGGCCTGCTGCTGCTCGCGGTGGTCGGCTGGGTGCTCTACACGCTGGGCACGCGAGGGCAGCTGACCGCCGAGAAGTGGGGCCCGCTGCTCGACCCGACCAACGGCACCTTCACGGCGCTGTGGAGCCTGCTGGGCACCGGCCTGCTGGGCACCCTCACCGCAGCCGCTCTGGCGATGGTGTTCTCACTGGTCATCGGCACCCTGCTGGCGATCACCCGCGTCGTGAGCGCGCCCTGGTACCGCTGGCTGGTGGTCGGCGTGGTCGAGCTGCTGCGCGGCATCCCGGTGGTCATCATGGTCTTCTTCGCCTTCCGGGTACTCCCCTCGGTCGGCTTGGACCTCTCGCCGATGTGGTTCCTGGTGATCGGCCTGACCGCGTACAACTCGGTGATCATCGCCGAGATCGTGCGCGCCGGGATCCTGGCGTTGCCCAAGGGCCAGAGCGAGGCCGCCTACGCCATCGGCCTGCGCCGCGGTCAGGTGCTGAGTTCGGTTCTGCTGCCGCAGGCGTTCCGGGCGATGCTGCCCGCGCTGATCAGCCAGCTCGTGGTCATCGTCAAGGACACCTCGCTGGGCTTCATCGTCGCCTACGTCGACGTGGTGCGTGAGGCGCAGGTGATCATCCAGAACCTCAACAACCCGATCCAGACCTACATCGTGGTCGGCGCGATCTTCATCCTCATCAACTACGCGTTGAGCAGGTTGGCGGTCTACACCGAACGCCGCCTCAGCCAAGGCCGCAAGGGCAAGCTGAGCACGGTCGCGGACACCGGCCGCGACAACTGATCACAGCGAAGCAGGCGCCTTCGAGACCCGTTCCCGGAGGCGCTCTTCACGTCACGGACGAGCCGAGATCCCCTGGGGTGCCAGGTTCTGGTCGTGGGCTCGTTGCCAGGTGCCGTCAGCGATCGCGGCTCGGAGCATTCCCCGGAGCTCCTCGGCGAGCTCGGGGTCGTCGGCCTTGACGACCAGGTTCCGCTCGGTGTCGGTGACGGCGTACGGGATCTCAGCGAGCTGCGGGACGTCCGCGGTCCCGCCGAGCAGGACGTCGACGTTGCCCGCGGCGACCGCGTCGCGCAGCAGCGTCGGCGGCAGGCGGCGGAACTGCACCTGGGTGTTGGGGTCGAGACCGATGCGGCGGGCGATGTCGCGGGCGATGTCGACGTCGAAGCCCCGGTACTCGCCCGCGGGGTCGCGAGTGACGAACTTCGGCTGGTCGGCGCGCACACCCACCAGCAGCCGCTTCCGCTGCTTGATCGCGATCAGCGTCGGCGAGCTGCCCAATTCCACGTCGCCTCCCGCCGAGGCGCTCGGCGGTGCGGCCGGCGCCTCCGGAGCGGGTGCAACCGGTGGCGGCGGCGCTGCGGGTTCGGCTTGCCCACACCCGGTCAGGACGACGGCCAGTGCCGCCACTGCGAGCAGGCGAATCCTCACGAGCACTCCTCCACCATCGGGTCCACCCGACCATGATCGCGCACGGGTGGTGTCCGACGGGATCGAGTTCTCATGCACTGGATCGATTGTGAAATCCAAGCCACACCCACTAGTGTGACCCGCGCCATGTGGCGCCAACGTCGTCGCCCGTTTGTCCAGCTCACCATCGGAGGCGATCATGGCGCCACTGCACGCCGTCGTCGAGCAGGTCACCCGCCGCATCGCAGAACGCAGCGAGCAGACCCGCTCCGCCTACCTCGAACGCATCACCGCCGCAGCTGCGCAAGGCCCGGTCCGGGCCGAACTGCCCTGCAGCAACCTCGCGCACGGTTTCGCCGCATGCAGCGGCTCCGACCGGCTCGCGGTGCGCGGCGTCAGCAAGCCCGGGGTGGCGATCGTGTCGGCATACAACGACATGCTCTCCGCGCACCAGCCCTACAACGAGTTCCCGGCGTGGCTGAAGGACTCGGTGCGCGAAGCGGGCGGTGTCGCGCAGTTCGCGGGCGGTGTACCTGCGATGTGCGACGGGATCACCCAGGGCCGCACCGGCATGGAGCTGTCCCTGTTCTCCCGCGACGTGATCGCGATGGCCACCGGCGTTGCGCTGTCCCACGAGATGTTCGACGGGGCGCTGATGCTCGGGGTGTGCGACAAGATCGTGCCCGGCCTGCTGATCGGCGCGCTGGCGTTCGGTCACCTCCCGACCCTGCTGGTGCCGGCCGGACCCATGCCCTCGGGCCTGCCCAACCGCGAGAAGAGCCGCATCCGGCAGCTCTTCGCCGAAGGCAAGGCCACCCGCGAGGACCTGCTGGAGGCCGAGTCCGCCTCCTACCACTCCCCCGGCACTTGCACGTTCTACGGAACCGCCAACTCCAACCAGCTGGTCGTCGAGGTCATGGGCCTGCACCTGCCCGGCTCCAGCTTCGTGCCACCGGGCACCCCGCTGCGCAAGGCGCTCACCGAGGAAGCCGGCCGCCAGGTCGTGCGGCTCGGCCAGAACGAGGGGCGCACACCCATCGGTGAGCTCCTCGACGAGAAGGCGATCGTCAACGCAGTGGTCGCACTGCTGGCCACCGGCGGCTCGACCAACCACACGCTGCACCTGCCGGCCATCGCCGCGGCCGCGGGCATCGAGCTGACCTGGGACGACTTCTCCGAGCTGTCCGCGGTCGTGCCGTCGCTGGCGAAGGTCTACCCGAACGGATCCGCCGACATCAACCACTTCGCGGCGGCCGGTGGCGTGCAGACGCTGATCGGCGAACTGCTCGACGCGGGCCTGCTGCACGCCGACGTCAAGACCGTCGCCGGGCCCGGCCTGGACCGCTACCGGCAGCAGCCGTTCCTGGACGACGGCGAGCTGGTGTGGCGCGATGGCCCTGCCAAGAGCCTGGACACCGACGTGCTGCGCGGCGTTGACGACCCGTTCGCGCCCGACGGCGGACTGCGGGTGCTGGAGGGCAACCTCGGGCGTGCGGTGATCAAGGTGTCGGCGGTGGCCGCCACGCACCGCACCGTCACCGCGCCCGCGCGGGTCTTCGACGAACAGCACGACTTCACCGCCGCCTTCTCCGCGGGCGAGATCGACCACGACGTCGTGGTCGTGATCCGCAACCAGGGTCCGCAGGCCAACGGCATGCCCGAGCTGCACGGCCTCACCCCTGCGCTGGGCGTGCTGATGGATCGCGGGCACCAGGTCGCGCTGGTCACCGACGGCCGGATGTCGGGCGCCTCCGGCAAGATCCCGGCCGCCATCCAGCTCACCCCGGAAGCCACTGCGGGCGGACCGCTCTCCCGCATCCAGGACGGCGACGTGATCCGGCTCGACGCCGACCGGGGCACGCTGGAAGCCCTCGTGCCGGACGACGAGCTCACCGCGCGGCAACCCGCCCGCGGGGCGGACCCGGCACCGTTCGGCACCGGCCGCGAACTGTTCGCCGCCTTCCGCCAGGCCGTCGGCCGCGCCGACCAAGGCGCGAGCGTGTTCGGGCAGGCGCAACCGCAGGTGCGAGTATGACCAGCGGCGGAACCACCGCCCCGACGCGATTGGACGAGCAGATGAACACCGCAGCCGACGTCTTCGACCTGGCGCCCGTGGTGCCGGTCGTGGCCCTCGACGACGCCGAGCACGCCGTCCCGCTGGCCGAAGCGCTGCTGCGCGGCGGAATCCGGACCATCGAGGTCACCCTGCGCACTCCGGCCGGTCTCCCGGCCATCGAACGCATCGCGGCCGAGGTGCCCGACATGGTCGCCGGGGCGGGCACGATCACCGAGGTGGGCCAGGCCAAGCAGGCCGCTGACGCCGGTGCCCGCTACCTGGTCACCCCCGGCACCACCGACCGGTTGCTGGACGACCTGGACGCCTCCGGAGTGCCGTACCTGGCGGGTGCCGGAACGGTGTCCGAGGCGATGCGGCTGGCCGAGCGCGGGGCGAGCGCGATGAAGTTCTTCCCCGCCGAGCCAAGCGGTGGGGTGCCGTTCCTCAAGGGCATCGCCGGACCCCTGCCGCAACTGCGGTTCTGCCCGACAGGTGGGATCAGCCCGGCGACCGCGCCGGACTACCTGGCGCTGCCCAACGTCGGCTGCGTCGGCGGCTCCTGGCTCGCTCCGAAGGACCTGCTGGCCGCGGGCGAGTGGGCGAAGATCGAGCAGCTGGCCGCCGAGGCCGCCGCACTGCGCTGATGCTCGGGGCGCCCGCACGGGCGGGCGCCCCCGGCTTCACGCCGCGAGCAGCTCGAGAGCCTCCGGGATCGAGTCCACGACCGGGTATCCGGACTTCTCCAGCTTGCGGCGGTCCATCACACCGGTCGTCACCAGAACGCACTGCGCACCGGCCTGTTCGGCCGCGTGGGCGTCGTCGAGGACATCGCCGATGAGCACCACCTCGGCCGGATCGAGCTCTTGCACCTTGAGGTGGGCGCGCAGGTGCTCGTCCTTGGAGCCGCCTCCCACCGAGGTGCGCAGGCCGTCCATCCGATCGAAGAACTCGTGCAGGCCGCGGGCCGTGACGAGCTCGACCAGCTCGTCGTGGAACCACATCGACAGCAGCGACTGGGACCGGCCGGTCGCCGCCCAGTCCTCCAGCACGTGCGGCACGCCCTCGGTCATGCCGCAGGAATCCAGCAGATCCCGGTAAGCGACGTGGTAGAGCTCGTCGACGCGGGCCCAGTCGTCCTCGGTGATCACTTGCCGCAGGAGTGTTTCGTAGCAGGTGCGCAGCGGCCGGCTGTAGATCGCGCGCCACTCGTCGATGTCGATGTGCTCCCGGTCGAACCGGGAGCACACACTGTTCACCGCGGACACCACCGCGTGGTTGTCGTCAAGAAGTGTTCCGTTCCAGTCCCACACGATGTGCTGCGGGCTCCTCGACTTCGTCATGACCAAGGACCCTACGATGCGCCACCGGGTTCTGGTACCCACGTCCCACAGTCAGATCGGTCCGGAGAAGTAGGCGATCTCCTCAGCTGCGAACGTCGGCTGCACGCTGAGGTTCGTCGAGCGCGACCGGCGTCCGCTGCGCCGGTCCACGCGGCGCGCTGAAGCCTGGGGAGAGCGACCAGCCCCGCTCACGGGATTCACCCGGTTTCCCCCCAACGGCCCAGAATCCGCGGGTGTCAGGAGGAGTCGGAGCCCGCTGCGTCGCCGACGTCCT
Organism: Saccharopolyspora aridisoli; assembly: GCF_004348445.1. Classification (GTDB taxonomy): domain Bacteria; phylum Actinomycetota; class Actinomycetes; order Mycobacteriales; family Pseudonocardiaceae; genus Saccharopolyspora; species Saccharopolyspora aridisoli. The sequence continues at coordinate 158,532 of NZ_SMKV01000005.1, forward strand.
CGATCTCCTCCTTGACGATGCGGTAGGCCAGGCCTTCGGAGTAGCCCTTGCGGGCGAGCATGCCGACCAGGCGGCGCACCTTCGCGGTGTAGTCGAGCGATCCCGTGCTGCGCAGCTTGCGCTGCACCAGTTCGCGAGCGCGCTCGGCCTCGGCATCGTTGTCCACGCTGGAAAGAGCCGATTCCACGAGGTGCTCCTCGACACCTTTGCGCCGCAGCTCGAAACCCAGCGCCTTGCGGCCCAGGCCTTGGGAGCGCTGGCGCTGGTTCACCCATTCCTCGGCGAACGAGGCGTCGTCGATGAGGCCCGCGTCGACGAACTTCTGCAGCACTCCGTCGGCGATGTCCTCGTCGATGTCCTTGCGCAGCAACGCCTGCCGCAGTTCGAGCCGACTGCGAGCACGACTGGCCAGCAACCGGTACACGATGTCGCGGGCCTGGGCAGCGGGGTCCTCGGGCTTGCGGGGTGGCTTCTTCTCCGACGCCTCGCCGTCGCGAGGTTCGCCGCCGGGGGCGCGACGACCGCTCCCCCGGCGCGTTCCTTCGTCGTTCATCCGTGCCAAGGCGTCGATCAGAACTCGACCGGCGCCGGCTCGGCGGCGCTGTCACCGCTCGCGGCGTCGAGGGTGGCGCCGATGCCGAGCTTCTCCTTGATCCGCTTCTCGATCTCGTTGGCCACGTCGGGGTTCTCCCGCATGAACTTGCGGGCGTTCTCCTTGCCCTGGCCAAGCTGGTCGCCCTCGTAGGTGTACCAGGCGCCCGACTTGCGGATGATGCCCTGCTCGACACCCATGTCGATCAGCGAGCCCTCGCGGCTGATGCCGATGCCGTAGATGATGTCGAACTCGGCCTGCTTGAACGGCGGTGCGACCTTGTTCTTGACGACCTTCACGCGGGTCCGGTTGCCGACCGCGTCAGAGCCGTCCTTGAGCGTCTCGATCCGGCGCACGTCCAGTCGCACCGAGGAGTAGAACTTCAGCGCCTTACCACCGGTGGTGGTCTCCGGGGAGCCGAACATGACGCCGACCTTCTCGCGGAGCTGGTTGATGAAGATCGCGGTGGTCTTGGCGTTGTACAGCGCGGAGGTCAGCTTCCGCAGCGCCTGGCTCATCAGACGGGCCTGCAGACCCACGTGGCTGTCGCCCATCTCGCCCTCGATCTCGGCGCGCGGCACCAGCGCGGCCACCGAGTCGATGACGATGACGTCCAGCGCGCCGGAGCGGATCAGCATGTCCGCGATCTCCAGCGCCTGCTCACCGGTGTCCGGCTGGGAAACCAGCAGCGCATCGGTGTCCACGCCGATCGCCTTGGCGTACTCCGGGTCCAGCGCGTGCTCGGCGTCGACGAAGGCCGCCGTGCCGCCGAGCTTCTGGGCGTTGGCCACGGCGTGCAGGGCGACCGAGGTCTTACCGCTGCTCTCCGGGCCGTAGATCTCCACGACACGACCGCGCGGCAGGCCGCCGATGCCCAGTGCGACGTCCAGCGAGATGGAGCCGGTAGGAATGACCTCGACCGGCGGCCGCGAGTCGTCGCCGAGCCGCATGACCGATCCCTTGCCGAACTGCTTGTCGATCTGAGCGAGCGCCAGCTCCAGCGCCTTGCCCTTGTCCGGTGTCGCTGCTGCCATCGGGGTCCACCTCGGTGAAGTCTTCGAGTCGGGTCTTCGGGCGACTCTCTTGGGAGCGAGTCGTTCACGTCGTTTCAGACGCTACGGGCTGGGACCGACAATCCGACTCGCGGGGTTTGCGGCTCTTCCCGGTCCCGTGGCGCCATACTAAGCGAACGGATGTTCGAGCGTCAGGCCGACACGCCGGATGCGTCACCTGGTCGAGTGACAGTGCGATCAGCGCGCGACAGGTGGACACTCGGGACTACCTCGCTCGCAGGAGGTGCCGAAATGCGCATGGATCGCTACCTACCACCGGAACACCCGCTGAACCGCTTCTACCGGATCGCCGCGGCCGTGTTCGGGGCGTGCCTGATGGCCTTCGGTGTGCTCGGGCTCGCCAACCGGGTCCCGCTGCTCACCACCGACGGAGTCGACGTGCTGGGACTGTCCAGCAACGGCCTGCTCGCCGTGGTGTCTATCGTCGTCGGCGCCATCCTGGTCGCCGCCGCGGCCTGGGGCGGCCCCGTCGCCTCCACCACGACGGCCGCCATCGGGGTGCTGTTCTTCCTGTCCGGTCTGATCAACCTCGGCCTGCTCAACACCCCGTGGAACGTGTTCGCATTCGAGATGCGCAACGTGCTGTTCAGCCTCGTCGCGGGTCTGGTGCTGATGTTCTTCGGCTTCTACGGCCGGGTCAGCGGCGGACTCCCCGACGACAACCCCTACGTGCGCTACCGCCACGACGAACCGCCGGTCCAGGAGGACTCCCGGTCGGTGATCGCCGACGAGCGGCGGATCTCCGAACTGGAACCGATGTGCGCCGACGAACTCGCTGTCGCGGAGAATCACGCCACGCCTGAGCAGCGACGACGGGTCACGGCGGACCGGCTCGAGCACATGCGCCAGGAGCGGCGCCGCGCCTACGCCCACTACCGCGAATCTGGGCGCACCGAGCAGCAGCAGCTCAGCGCCCAGAACCCGTGGGCCGACTTCCAGCAGGAGGACGAGGCCCGGAGCTGAGAGCTGTGGAGCAATGCGGCGAAGCCGCCGCTGTTCCCGGTCCGCGGGGTCTCCAGCGGTCTCGGGGCGAGGGCACCGCGACGCCGTGCACTGGGCATGCATGAGCCGTGGCCTGCGGAGTCCGCCAAGCCGCGTCTTGTTCCGCCACCGGCACAGCTGAGCGAGGCGATCTCAACAACCCCTAGCGGCGTTCGGGCGGGACCTCGAAGGTCTCGCAGACCGCGGCCCAGACCTCCTTGGTCGTGTAGCCGTCCTCCAGGGCCTGGTCCACGGTGCGCCCTCCGAGGGCCGAGAACACGTGATCCTGGGAGAGCATCTCGGCCCGGACCCTGCCGAACTCCTCGGCCATGCGTTGGCGGAAAGCGGTGTGGCGCATCGTCGACCAGCCTACGTGGCGCCCGTACGCTGGTGGTGTGCTGCTCCTGCAGACCGATCCGACCGGTATGTCCACGCCGCTGGGCCAAGTGGTGATCGCCGCGACCCTCTTGGCCGTGATCGCGCTGGCCGTCCGCTTCCTCTGGCAGAACCGGAAGTGAACGGCGCCACCCCCACGGCCCCGTTGACCTCGGGTCGGACGAGCGTCATCACCAGCACCGATCGCCGGTGGTGGGCCCACCATGGGGAGCTCGACCGCTCCCCTCCCTGAGGGGGTGGATTTCCATCGAGCTCGCGCTCGACAGTTCCTGCTCCCCGTTCGGGGGGAATCCCGTTGAGGTCTTGCACCAGTTCCACAGGCCGTCACGCCAGCGGTACTTGAACGCGGAGTGCCCTGGCACCCAGGGGCGAAGTTGTGGACCTCCCGGAGGCAACCGATGGCACGCGGCAGCTCCGCAGCCTGCCCCGCATGGGGTGGAAGCGCTATTGCACGCCCGCTCCACCTGCGTCGTACTCGCGCCTCACGAGATATGACGTCAACCTGTAAGCGCCGATCTCTGGTCACGAACAACACTCGGGTTCGGCTCCCCCGCCCGCCTGAAGGCGGGCGTCACGCCGATTGGATCCGATGAGCGACGTGCTGGACGGTTTCTCCGCCGCGACCCGCGACTGGTTCCGCAGCGCCTTCGACTCGCCCACCGAGGCGCAGCGGGGCGCGTGGCAGGCCATCGCGGCGGGCGAGCACGCCCTGGTGGTGGCACCGACCGGATCCGGCAAGACGCTCGCGGCCTTCCTCTCCGCGCTCGACCGGCTCGCTTGCGAGGGCGTGCCGTCGGAGCCGAAGAAGCGCTGCCGGGTGCTCTACGTGTCACCGCTGAAGGCCCTGGCCGTGGACGTGGAGCGCAACCTGCGCGCGCCGCTGGCGGGGATCCGGCAGGCCACCCAGCGGCTGGGCAGCGAGCCGCCGGACATCCAGGTCGGCATCCGCACCGGCGACACCCCCGCCGACCAGCGACGTTCCTTCGCCCGCAAACCGCCGGACGTGCTGGTCACCACTCCGGAGTCGCTGTTCCTGCTGCTGACCTCGGCGGCGCGCGAATCGCTGGCCGGGGTGGAGACGGTGATCGTCGACGAGGTGCACGCGGTCGCGGGCACCAAGCGCGGCGCGCACCTGGCGCTGTCGCTGGAACGGCTCGACCAGCTGCTTGCCCGCCCCGCCCAGCGGGTCGGGCTGTCGGCGACCGTGCGACCCGTCGAGGAGGTGCGGACCTACCTGGCAGGCGGTCGGCCGTTGCGCACCGTGCAGCCCGCCCACCCCAAGGAGGTCGAGGTCCGGGTTGAGGTGCCGGTTCCGGACTTGGCCGAGCTCGGCGCGTCCACCGGCGAGACCGGAGAGCAGGCGGCCGAACAGCACACCTCCATCTGGCCTTCGGTCCAACAGCGCGTCCTGGAGCTGATCCAGCAGCACCGATCGACCATCGTGTTCAGCAACTCGCGGCGGCTGGCCGAACGGCTCACCGCCGGCATCAACGAGCTCGCCGCCGAACAGCCGGAGCCGGCGACCCGGTTCCCCGCGGAGGCCGTCGGCGGCTCCGGCATCGGCTCGGGAGCTCCACCGGTGGTGGCCAAGGCGCACCACGGCTCGATGTCGAAGGAGCAGCGGGCCGTCGTCGAGGAGGAGCTCAAGTCCGGGCAACTGCCGTGCGTGGTGGCCACCTCCTCGCTGGAGCTGGGCATCGACATGGGCGCGGTCGACCTGGTGGTGCAGATCGAAACGCCGCCGACGGTGGCCTCCGGGCTGCAGCGCATCGGGCGCGGCGGTCACCAGGTCGGCGCGGTCTCCCGCGGCGTGGTGTTCCCGAAGTTCCGCGGCGATCTGATCGGTTGCGCGGTCGTGTCGGAACGGATGGCGGGCGGGCTGATCGAGTCGATCGCCTACCCGCGCAACCCGCTGGACGTGCTGGCGCAGCAAATCGTGTCGATGGCGGCGATGGACGACTGGCCGGTGGCCGAACTCGCCGCGCTGGTGCGCCGCTCGGCCCCGTACGCGGGGCTGCCGGACTCGGCGCTGCACGCGGTGCTGGACATGCTCGCCGGGCGCTACCCCAGCGAGGAGTTCGGCGAGCTGCGGGCGAGGATCGTGTGGGACCGGGTCAACGACGAGCTGCGAGCCCGTCCCGGCGCGCAGCGGCTCGCCGTGACCTCCGGCGGCACCATTCCCGACCGGGGCCTGTTCACCGTGACCACGCCCGGCGACGAGGAGGCCGGTCGCGGTGGCGTGCGGGTCGGTGAGCTCGACGAGGAGATGGTCTACGAATCCCGCGTCGGCGACACGTTCCTGCTGGGCACCAGCGCGTGGCGGGTGGAGGACATCACCCACGACCGGGTCATCGTCACCCCGGCGCCGGGCGAGCCCGGGCGGATGCCGTTCTGGAAGGGCGATCAACCCGGACGACCGCTGGAGCTCGGACGCGCCCTGGGCGCCTTCGTCCGCGAGCTGACCAGCGCGGATGCCGACGACGCCCGGGAACGCCTCACGGTCGCCGGGTTGGACCAGTGGGCTCGCGACAACCTGATGTCCTACTTGGACGAACAGCGGCGTGCCACCCGGCACGTGCCGGACGACCGGACGATCGTGGTCGAGCGGTTCCGCGACGAGCTCGGCGACTGGCGGATGGTGATCCACTCCCCCTTCGGAGCCCAGGTCAACGGACCGTGGGCGCTGGCCGTCGGCGCGCGGATCAGGGAACGGCGCGGCGTCGAACCGCAGATCGCCTCCTCCGACGACGGCATCGTGCTGCGGCTGGCCGACGCGCTCGACGATTCCGGCGCCGAGGTGCTGCCGACCGCCGAGGACGTGCTGCTCCCACCGACCGAGGTGCAGCAGATGGTCACCGACGAGGTCGGCGGTTCGGCGCTGTTCGCCGCCCGGTTCCGGGAGTGCGCGGCGCGGGCCTTGCTGCTGCCGCGCCGGGACCCCCGCCGCCGCACCCCGCTGTGGCAGCAGCGGCAGCGGTCGGCGCAGCTGCTCACCGTGGCAGCGCAGTACGAGCAGTTCCCGATCGTGCTGGAGGCGATGCGGGAATGCCTGCAGGACGTCTACGACGTGCCGGGTCTGACCGAGCTGATGCAGCAGGTCGCGGCCCGCAAGGTGCGGGTCGTCGAGGTCGAGACGCCGACCCCCTCGCCGTTCGCGCGCAGCCTGTTGTTCGGCTACATCGGAATGTTCCTCTACGAGACCGACGCTCCCCTGGCCGAGCGCCGGTCGGCGGCGCTGAGCCTGGACTCCACGCTGCTCGCCGAGCTGCTCGGCTCGGAGGCGCTTCGCGAACTGCTGGATTCCGAGGCCCTGGACGAGATCGAGCAGCAATTGCAGCGGCTCGCCCCCGAACGCCACGCGCGCGACGCCGAAGGCGCGGCCGATCTGCTGCGCTTCCTCGGCGATCTGTCCACGTCGGAGGCCGAGAAGCGCGGTGTGCGACCGGAGTGGCTCGAGGAGCTGGCCGAGCAGCGCCGCGCCCTCGAGGTCCGGATGGCCGGTGAGCAGCGCTGGATCCCCATCGAGGACGCGGGCAAGGTGCGCGACGCGCTCGGCGTCGCGCTGCCGGTCGGCGTGCCGGAGGCGTTCACCGAACCCGTCGCCGATCCGCTGGCCGACCTGCTGATCCGCTACGCGCGTTGCCGCGGCCCGTTCACCGCCGATGCCGCTGCCCGGCGGTTCGGGCTGGGCGTGGCCGTGGTGCACGGCGTGCTGGACCGGCTGACCGGTTCCGGACGTCTGGTGCGCGGCGAACTGCGCCCCCTGGAGGCCGGTGGAGGAGGTGCGCTGGACTACTGCGACGCCGAGGTGCTGCGCCGGTTGCGGCGGGCGTCGCTGGCACGGCTGCGGGCCGAGGTCGAACCGGTGGAACCCGCCGCGCTGGGCCGGTTCCTGCCGGTGTGGCACGGCATCGGTGCGCGGCTGCGCACCGTTCCGACCGTCGACGACGTGTACTCGGTGGTCGAGCAACTCGCCGGGGCACCGGTCCCGGCGAGTGCCCTGGAGTCGCTGGTGCTGCCCGCGCGGCTGCCCGGCTACTACCCCGCGCTGCTCGACGAGCTGACCGCGACGGGTGAGGTGAGCTGGGTGGGGTCGGGCTCGCTGGCCGGTGGTGACGGGTGGATCGCGCTCGCCCCGACCGACGTTTCCGACCTCCTGCTGCCGGACCTCCCGGAGAATTCGGCGGATTCGCCGCTGCACCGAGCGGTGCTGTCCTCTTTGGAGGGTGGCGCGCTGTTCTTCCGGCAGCTGGCCGATCGGGCCGTCGGACTGCTGCTGGAGCAAGAGGAAGCAGCACCTGCCGACGACGTGATCACCACCGCGCTGTGGGACCTGGTCTGGGCCGGGGCGGTCACCAACGACACCCTCGCCCCGCTGCGCGCCCTGGTCTCCGGCCGCGGTGCCGCGCACAAACCGCGTCGCAGCGCGCCGCGCGGCCGGTACGCGCGGCTGCGGGCCGGCCGTCCCTCGATGCCGCCGCGCGGTGGGCCACCGACGGTGTCCGGACGCTGGTCACTCGCCCCGCAACCCGCCGCCGAGCCGACGCGCCGCGCGCACGCCCGCGCCGAAGCGTTCCTGGAACGGCACGGGGTGCTGACCCGCGGCGCCCTGGACGTCGAGCGGGTGACCGGCGGGTTCTCGGCGGTGTACAAGGTGCTTCGGGCGATGGAGGAGTCCGGTCGCTGCAGGCGCGGTTACGTGATCGAAGGGCTCGGCGCCGCGCAGTTCGCGGTTCCGGGTGCGATCGACCGGCTGCGCGCACTGTCCGGCGACGACGAGGCGAGCCCCGACGCGGTGGTTCTGGCCGCCGCAGATCCCGCGCAACCTTACGGCGGCGCGCTGGACTGGCCCGCGCCGATGGGTGACACCCGGCACCGGCCGGGCCGGAAGGCCGGCGCGCTGGTGGTGCTGGTGGCCGGTGAGGCGGTGTTCTACGTCGAACGCGGCGGCAAGTCCCTGCTGTCGTTCACCGACGCCGATTCCGCGCTCCGGGCGGCGGCAGCGGGCCTTGCCCGCGTGGTGCGCGAGGGCTGGCTCGACCAGCTCGCGGTCGAGCGAGCCGACGGCGAAGGCGCGTGGGGTTCGCGGCTGGCGGAAGTCCTCGCGGAGGCGGGGTTCCGAGCCACGCCGAAAGGTCTCCGGCTTCGGTCGTGAGCGTTCGCTACGAATCCATGAACGGTGCGGTGCAGGTGAATTCGCCGCGCACTGCCGGGTCGTACCCGGCCAGCGGGCGGACCGGGAGGGGCGAGGCCCACTCGGGCACCGCCGGTGTGATGCCGATGTTCGCGGCGGGTTCGAAGCCGAACCGGGGGTAGAACTCGCGGTGGCCGAGCAGCGCGACCAGCGGTTCGCCGAGCGCGTCGGCGGCGCCGAGCACCGCGTGCTTGAGCGCTGATCCGATGCCCGCGCGCTGCGACTCCGGCGGCACGCCGATCGGCCCGAGCGCCAGCACCGGGACCGCACCGACGTGCGCTCGGCTGCACACCACGTGCCCGACGACCTCCCCGGAACGCTCGGCGACCAGCGACAACGCGGGAAGCCACGCATCGCCCAGGCGCAGGGCGTCGACGAGCCCGACCTCGGCCGGAACGCGGTGCGGGTCCTCGGCGTCAGCGAAGGCCGCGGCGTGCACCTGACCGATGGCGGCGAGATCGGCGGTGACTTCTCGGCGGATCAGCATCCGCCCACGACGTGGCCCCCTCCTGAGTTCGGGCAATCGAGTTTCGACGAACCGACCACGGCGGGCTCGTGGTCACCGGGTCGCCAGTTGCAGCAGGCCCCAGAGCTGGGCGATGGCGTCCGGGTCGCCGCTGGTCTCCACGGCGCGGTTGGGCAACCGGCCCCACATCCACAGGTAGACGGCGCTCGGGTCGCCGCCGACCACGGCGTCCGGGGTCGTGGTGACCACGTCCTCGGAGCTATTCACCGCCGCACCACTCGGATCCGCGGTGACAAGCCAGTTGCGTCCGGGCACGTGCACGCCCACCGAGCAGGACCGGGTCGCGGTGATCTGCAGCGAGTGAAGGCGGTAGCCGAACCAGGCTCGCAGCACCTCGTCGATGCCGTCGGCGGCGACCTCCGGATCGATCGGCGTGTGCTCGATGCCCGCCGCCGTTTGCACGTCGGCGCGGTGCACGGTGGTGGCGTGCAGCATCCGCCGCACCCAGAAGGCCACTGCGTGCTGCTCGGGCCACCACGTCGGGCACGGGTCGTCCGGCGGTCGGGAGATGAACTCGGCGAGCAGGTCGGCCATCCGGACGGCGAACCGGTTGGTCAGCTCCCGCAAGTCCGGTTCGGCGGGCAGGCCCCAGTGGCGTTGCGCCTCCGGTGACCCGAGCCAGCACAGCACGTCCTCGCACAGGTCACCGAGGTGTCGGAGCGTCTGGCCGACCGTGCGGCCGGACGCGCTGAACACAGGTGCGTCGACGTGCACGTCGTGCGTCGCAGCGGTCAGCAACTGCGCCTCGATGCCCAGTTGATCGAGCATGCGTCCGTGTTCGAGTCCCACGTCAGCACCGTTCACGCGTCGCCCCCAGCAGGCTCCGCCCCACGATGCCGAGGAATCTCCGGCTGTTGTCCAGCAGTTCGTCGGCGTGCGCGTCAGTCGTGGTCGGGACCCCGGCCTCGGCAGCGGCCCGCTGGTCTGAGCGCGCGGCGAAGTAGGCGGCCCACTCGCGCAGTTCTGGTGCGGCGGCGGTGAGCAGTTGCCACACGCTCGCCGGCCGCTTGTCCTCGCGAGGCGCGACGCGCGCCACGACCACCGCTGTGGCGGCCCGCAGCGCCGCCAGGTGCGCGGCGATGAACCGCTCACCCGGGCGGTCCGCGGTCTCGGCCTCGTGCAGGCAGGTTCGCGCGTGCAGCAGGAGCGAGAGGGCACCGGCGGGCGTGTCCGCCTCCGGCGTGGGCCCCTGGTTCTCGACGGAGTGTCGCGGCGACGGGATCGACAGGTCGGTGGGATAAGACATCGGCTCTCTCCCTTCAGCGGTGAGGTCCGGTGGTGAGGTGCTTCCCCCACCCCACCACCGGACCGAGGCCCGAACGAGGCATCGAACGCCCGTTCGAACATGCCCAGATTAGCGCCGAGCCGAGATCGACTCAAGCGATGCGCTGTAGCTCACCTGTTCGAGTGCAGGTGAGCGTGAGGTGCCGAGCGACAGCGTTGCCCGGGAGCAGGAAAGACCTCAGACACGAGAGGCGTTAGTGTTCGGCCGTGACCGCTGCGCCATCCCCCAGCTGCGACCGGGTATTCGAACTGACCGCCGAACAGATGCGAGCGAGACTCCCGGAAGCCCTCCGGATCTACGTGACCGCGATGGGCTACCCACCGGTGACCGCCCAGCAGCGCGCGCCCATGTGGTCCGCTCACATGCTTCGCGCGGGCTGGCGCTGCATCGGCGCGTTCAACGACGACGACGAGCTCACCGGCATCGGCTACGGCTACCTCGGCGCCCCGGGCCAGTGGTGGCACGAGCAGGTCCGCCAAGGACTGGCCACCGCCGGCGGCGGCGGGGAGTCCTGGCTGGAGGACTACTTCGAACTCACCGAGCTGCACGTGCACCCGAGCGCGCAGGGCGCCGGCCTCGGCGAGGAGATCCTGCGCAAGCTGCTCGCCGGAGCACCCGGCAGCAAGGTCCTGCTGTCCACCCCGGAGGGCCCGACCCGCGCCTGGAAGCTCTACCAGCGCGTCGGCTTCCAGGACGTCCTGCGCAACTACAGCTTCGCCGGTGATCCCAGGCCCTTCGCAGTCCTGGGCCGCCCCCTGCCCCTCCAGCCCTGACCGACGCGGAACTGCGGTGCTCGTCGAGGCGAACGCCGCAGTTCTCGCCTTCCGGGTACTACTGAACTACAGCTCCACGAGTTGTTCGCGGAGGGTGTCCAGGCCCATCGAGCCCATCTTGAGGGCTTCGGTGTGGAACGCCTTGACGTCGAAGTTCGCGCCGTGGCGCTGCCTGGCCTCGTCGCGAGCGGCGCGCCACAGGCGTTCGCCGAGCTTGTAGGACGGGGCCTGACCGGGCCAGCCGAGGTAGCGGTCGATCTCGTCGCGCACCTGCGCCTGGTCCGTGATGGTGCGGCTGAGCATGAACTCCAGTCCCAGCTCCGGCGTCCACACCTCGCCCTCGTGGAACCCCGTTCCGGCCGGGATCTCCAACTCCAGGTGCATGCCGATGTCCACGACCACGCGCGCGGCGCGGAAGAGCTGGTCGTTGAGCATGCCGAGCAGGTCGCCGTCGTCGGAGAGGTAGCCGAGCTCGCGCATCAGCCGCTCCGCGTAGAGCGCCCAACCCTCGCCGTGCCCGGAGACGAAGCAGGCCAGCCGCTGGAACTTGTTGAGCCGCTGGGCCTCGTGCACCGAAGTCGCCACCTGCAGGTGGTGTCCGGGAACGCCCTCGTGGTACACAGTGGACACTTCGCGCCAGGTCGGGAAGTCCTGCCGGTCGGCCGGAACCGACCACCACATGCGGCCGGGCCGCGAGAAGTCGTCGGTCGGGCCGGTGTAGTAGGCGCCAACACCCCCGCCGGGCGGGGCGATCTTGCACTCCAGCCGCATCAGCGGGTCGGGGATCTCGAAGTGCGTTCCGCGCAGGTCGGCCAAGGCCTGGTCGGACAACCGCTGCATCCACTGCTCGAACTCGCGCTGGCCGCGCACCCGGTAGCGCTCGTCGGCGTCGAGCACGGCCGCGGCCTCGGCCAGCGTCGCGCCGGTCTTGATCCGGTTGGCGACCTGCTTCATCTCCGCCTCGATGCCGGAGAACTCCTGCCAACCCCACTCGTAGGCCTCGCGCAGGTCGAGCTTCGCGCCGGTGAAGTAGCGCGACCAGAGCCGGTAGCGCTCCTCCCCCACCGCGTCCTTCACCGGTGCCTTGGGCAGCAGGTCGCCGCGCAGGAAGTCGGCCAGACCGGCGTAGGCCTCCGCAGCCGATTCCGCGGCCGTCTCCAGCTCCCGGCGCAGCGAGTCCTCGATGCCCTGGGCGCGGCCGACCATCGCGGCGAAGAACGACTCCTCACCGTTGCGCCCGGACCAGATGTCGCACTGCTCGGCGACCTTGCGGACCTGCCGCGCCGCGGAGACGTTGCCCGCCGCGGCCGCTTCGGTCAGCCCGGCGCGCAGCCCCAGAACCGCTTCGGGCATCGCCGAGAGGCGGCGGCCGATGGTCCGCCAGTCGGAGTCGGTGTCGCCGGGCATCAGGTCGAAGACCTGCCGCAGCTCTTGCGCCGGGCTGGCGATCACGTTCAGCGAGGACATGTCCGCGCCGATCTCGTGCAGTTCGAGGTCGAGCCCGATGCGCTCGGTGAACACCGCCTTCGCGATCCGCTCGGCGTCGTCGGCCGGTTCGGCCTCGCGCACCTCGGCGAGGCTGCGGGCTGCCAGTTCGGCGCGCGCCCGGTGGCCGTCGGGCGAGTAGTCGGTCAGTTGCTCTTCCCCACCGGGCAGGCCCAGGTAGGTGCTCGCGATCGGATCGAGCGCCGCCAGCTCGTCGACGAACCGGTCGCTGATCGCGTGTACGCCGTTGTGGTCAACTCCCATGCCGCCACGCTAGCGCGCGCCGAAAGAACCGACGCGATACGACGAAAAGCGGACACCGCCGACGATCACACGAACGGCGAACTCCCCGCTTCGATGGCAGCATCCCTCGCGTGGAGGGGAACACACCGCGCCGAACCCTGTTGGTACTGCTGATCATCCTGCTCGGCACGATGCTCAGCGGATGCCTGCACGTCAGGTCCGCCATGACCATCTCCGGCGACGACAAGGTGTCCGGAGAGGTGCTGGTTGCCACCGAAACGCCGGACGGCAAGGTCCCGTTCGACCTCCGACCGCCCCCGGCCCTGGCCGATCGCGTCCATGTCCGCCCCTACAAGGAGGGCACCAGGGTCGGGGCGAACCTGTCGTTCAACGACCTCTCCTTCCAGGAGGTCGAGCAGCTCGCAGCGGCGATGAGCCCGGCGGATTCGCGCTTCTCGCTCCAGATGCACCGCAGCGGTTCGCTGGTGATCTTCCAAGGCCAGGCGGATCTGACGCCGCTGGCGGACACCGACAGCGGCATCGAGCTCAAGATCAGCGCACCGGGCCAGATCACCACGACCAACGGCGAGGAGAGCGCGGGCACGGTCACCTGGCTGCTGAACCCGGGCGAGGTCACCCAGCCGTACGCGACCTTCCAGTTCACCACCGGCTCCGGTCTGGACTGGATCGGGTGGGCGTTGCTGGTGGGCGGAGTCGCGATCGTCTCGGCGGTCCTGATCGCCGCGCTCGCCCTGCGCAACCACTTGCGAACCCGGCCCGGCGCCAAGCTCTGAGCACGAGCTCCGCAACGACCCGAGATCGTGACCCTCCGGAGTTCGACCAGATACGGGGAGCAACGCCGTGGCCCCGCAGGAAGCCGCGTGACGGTATCGCGCAGGATGGAGGTGTGCCTCCCATGTACTCGGCCACCATGCGGGCCGTCGGCGGCAACGCCGATTTCGAAGCTGATCTGCCCGGTCACGTCCAGCGGGTGCTGGCCACCTGCTTGCAGGCCCGGCGCGACGAGGCGGCCGACCTCGACCCCGCAGTCGGGTCGGCGGTGGCCGAGCTCAACGACTTCGTGCTCGGCGGTGGCAAGCGCATCCGCCCGACCTTCGCCTGGTGGGGCTGGCGGGCCTGCGGTGGCACGGCCAACGGGCCCGAGGCGGAGGCGATGCTCCAGGCAGCCAGCGCCCTGGAGCTGATCCAGACGTGCGCGCTGGTGCACGACGACCTCATCGACGAGTCCGACACGCGGCGCGGCAAACCGACGATCCACCGCCGGTTCCAGCAGCAGCACCGGGACTCCGAGCACACCGGCGACGACACCCAGTTCGGCATGGCCGCGGCCGTGCTGCTCGGCGACCTCGCGCTGGCCTGGGCCGACGACATGCTGCACAGCTCGGGCATCCCGGCCGAGGCGATGATGCGTGCGCTGCGCCCGTGGCGCGCGATGCGCACCGAGGTGCTCTCCGGCCAGTACCTGGACGTGCTGGGACAGGTCAACGTCGATGAATCGCCCGAAGCCGCGTTGAAGATCTGCCTCCTCAAGGCAGCCTCTTACACCGTGCAGCGGCCTCTTGAGCTGGGTGCGGAGATCGCCGGGGCCAGGCCCGAGGCGCTGACCGCGCTGCGCCGGTTCGGCTCTGACATCGGCGTGGCGTTCCAGCTGCGCGACGACCTGCTCGGCGTGTTCGGCGACCCCGCGGTCACCGGCAAGCCAGCCGGAGACGACCTGCGCGAGGGCAAGCGCACTGTGCTGATCGCCGAGGCGGTCGCGGCCGCCCACGAGCGCGACGACCAGGCGAAGCTGGACCTGTTGCACGAGGTGCTGGGCGATCCGCTGCTCACCGAGCAGCGGGTGGAGTCGGCCCGCGAGGTGCTCACCGAGCTGGGAGCGGTGGCGGCCGTCGAGAAGCGGATCACCGAGCTGACCGGATCGGCGATGCTCGCGCTGCACACCGCCGGGCTCGATGAGCCCGCGGCGTCGCGGCTCGCCGAGCTGGCCATCGCGGTCACCGACCGGAACCACTGAAGCCATGCGCTCGGTCACCGGACGCACCGACCACGTGGTGATCGTCGGCGCCGGGCTGGCCGGGCTGTCCGCGGCGCTGCACCTGGCTGGTTCGGGGCGGCGGGTGACGGTCGTGGAACGCGCCGGGGTGCCCGGTGGCCGGGCCGGCCTGAAGGTGCTCGACGGGTACCGGATCGACACCGGCCCGACCGTGCTGACGATGCCGGAGCTGCTCGACGAGGCGCTGCACGCCGTCGGCTCGTCAGTGCGCGAACGCCTGGACCTGATCCCGCTGCACCCGGCCTACCAGGCGAGGTTCACCGACGGATCGGCGCTGGACGTGCACACCGACGCCGACGCGATGGAGCACGAGGTGCGGCGGCTGGCCGGACCGCGCGAGGCCGACGGGTACCGGCGGCTGCGGCACTGGTTGAGCGAGGTCTACCGGGCGGAGATGCACCGGTTCATCGACGCCAACTTCGACTCGCCGCTGGACCTGGTCTCGCCGGAACTGGCGCGGCTGGTGGCGCTCGGGGGTTTCGGCAGGCTCGGCCCGGCGATCGGTCGGTTCCTGCGCGACGAGCGGCTGCGCCGGGTGTTCTCCTTCCAAGCGCTCTACGCGGGTCTGGATCCGCGCCGCGCGTTGGCGCTGTACGCGGTGATCTCCTACATGGACACGATCAACGGCGTGTGGTTCCCGCGCGGCGGCATGCACGCGGTGCCCGCGGCGATGGCCGAGGCCGCAGCGCAGGCCGGGGTGGAGTTTCACTACGCGACCGAGGTGACCGGCTTGGAGCGCAGCGGCGACCGGGTCAGCGCGGTGCTCACCGCCGACGAGCGGATCGCCGCCGACGCGGTGGTGCTCACCCCCGACCTGCCCGTGGTGCACCGGCTGCTGAGCAGCCGACCGAAGCGCCGGTTGCGATGGTCGCCGTCGGCCGTGGTGCTGCACGCGGGCACCAAGCGGAGCTGGTCGTCGGCTCATCACACGATCTCCTTCGGCGAGGCGTGGCAGAGCACCTTCACCGAGATCATCCGCGACGGGCGACCGATGACCGACCCGTCCCTGCTCGTCACCCGGCCGACGGCGAGCGATCCGTCGCTGGCCCCGGACGGCAGGGAACTGCACTACGTCCTCGCGCCGTGCCCGAACCTGCAGACCGGCCCGATCGACTGGGCGCGGGTGGGGCCCCGCTACCGGGAGGAGCTGGTGCGCGTCCTCGACGACCGGGGGTTCTCAGGGTTCGGCGCGGCGATTGAGACGTCGGACCTGGTGACGCCCGTGGAGTGGGCGGCGGAGGGACACGCCGCGGGCACTCCGTTCTCGGCCGCGCACACCTTCTCCCAGACGGGACCGTTCCGGCCGAAGAACCTCGTGCGCGGTCTGGGCAACGTCGTCCTCGCGGGTTCCGGCACGACTCCGGGGGTCGGGGTTCCTCCGGTGCTGATCTCGGGGAAGCTCGCCGCGCAGCGGGTCCTGGGTCGTCCGAGCTCCAGCTGACCAGACGAGGAGGACGCGGTTCGTGCCCGCGACCCCGGATGGCGGGGCACCGCCGATGTGGCGATGATGCTCATCGCGGGGACCAGTGATCTTCACGGCTCCGCCGCAACGACACCCCAGTGATCGAGGAGACCACATGTCCAAGCCGCCGCTGCCGCCCGACGCCGTCGAGCTGTTGCGCCGCGCCAACCCGTCCGTGATCACGACGCTGCGCTCCGACGGCACGCCGGTGTCCACGCCCACCTGGTACCTGTGGGAGGACGACGGCCGGGCCATGATCAACATGGACGCCGCCCGCGTTCGCCTCAAGCACATCCAGCGGGACCCGCGCGTGTCGCTGAGCGTTCTGGACTCCGGCGACTGGTACACCCACGTCACCGTCATCGGCCGGGTGACCGAGCTCAAGGACGACGAAGGACTCGTCGACATCGACCGCCTCGCCAACCTCTACCTCGGCAACCAGTACCCGAACCGGGAGAACCCGCGGGTCAGCGCCTGGATCGAGGTCGACAAGTGGCACGGCTGGGGCTCGATGAAGGACAACGACCAGCCCGGCTGAGCACGTTCTCCCCGGGTGGCGCCACACCACCCGGGGAGCCCGTCAGAAGCCCAGAGCTTGAGCCCGGCGCTTGACCTCTCGGCCTCGGTCGCCGCGCAGTGCGTCGATCGGGGAGCCCGGGAGCGTGTCGTCCGGGGTGAACAGCCACCGGAGGATCTCGTCCTCGTGGTAACCGGCGTCCCGGAGCAGGGTGATCGTGCCGGGCAGCCCCTTCACGATCTCGTCGTCGACGAAGAAGGCGCTGGGCACGCCCAGCTCCTTGTTCCGCCGCAGGGCGAGCAGATGACCATCACGAATGAGTTGGTGCACCCGGGTGACGGACCGACCGAGCTTCTCAGCCACGGCGGTCAGCGGCACGACCTCCACATCGGGAGCCAGCACGTCCGGGGCAGCAGGAATTGCAACCACATCGAACACCTTGCCACATGACCGCCCGGCGTGCCGCGCACCGCACGGGTAAAGTTGTTGATCACCGCCCCTGCCCGACCGAGCACCGGTACCGTGCGCGTACCTGCCACAATCGGTGGTGGCAAGGACCCCGGGGAATGGCGAGCGATGACACCTGAGATGCGGCACGGACAGGGCAGCAGCCTCGTCGGAGCCTTTCTCGAACGTCGCTACCGGGTCGACTCGATGATCGCGCGCGGTGGCATGTCGACCGTTTACCGAGGTCTGGACACCCGCTTGGAGCGCCCGGTGGCGCTGAAGGTGATGGACGCCCGCTACTCGGGCGACCGCTCCTTCGTCGACCGGTTCGAGCGCGAGGCCCGCTCCGCCGCGAAGCTGCACCACAACGACGTCGTGGCCGTCTACGACCAGGGTGTGGACCACGGACCCGACGGCGACCACGTGTTCCTCGTCATGGAGCTGGTCGAGGGATGCACGCTGCGCGACCTGATCCTGGACCGCGGCGGGAAGTTGCCGCTGGCCATGGCGATCAGCGTGATGCAGCCGGTGCTCTCGGCGCTGGCCTCCGCCCATCGCGCGGGCATGGTGCACCGCGACGTCAAGCCCGAGAACGTGCTCATCGGCAAGGACGGGTCGGTCAAGGTCGCCGACTTCGGGCTGGTGCGCGCCGCCGCCGAGGCGGGCACGACCAGCGGGAGCGTCATCCTCGGCACCGTCGCCTACCTCTCCCCCGAGCAGGTCACCACGGGTGCCGCCGACGCGCGCACCGACGTCTACGCCGCCGGGGTCGTGCTCTACGAGCTGCTGACCGGACGCCCGCCCTTCACCGGCGACACGGCGATGTCGGTGGCCTACCAGCACGTCAACGACGACGTGCCGCCTCCCGCGTCGACCTCACCGGAGGTGCCCGACGCGGTCGACGCGCTCGTCCTGCGCGCCACCCGGCGCGACCCGGCGCAGCGTCCCGCCGACGCGGAGGCGTTCCTGGCCGAGCTGGAGCAGGTGCGCAGCGACCTGGGCATCGCCCCGGTGGCCGTACCGGTGCCGGCCTCGGAGGCCACGACCGCGCTGATGCCGCCGGTCGCTGACCCGCCGACCCAGCAGTTCCCGACCGTGCGAGCCCAGCCGACCCGGGTCGAGCCGATACCGGCGGACTTCGAGCAGCAGCCGCGCCAGCACACCCGCGCGCTCGCTCGTCCGGCCACCGAGGACTACGACACCCTGCGGCCGGGCGCGGGCATGGAGCCGCAACGGCGCAAGGGCCGCCGCAACGGCGCGATGTGGGCCGCGATCGTGCTGGTCCTGGCCGCGCTGGTGGGCGGCGCCGCGTTCTGGCTCGGCTTCGGCAGCTACGTCTCGGTGCCCAGGATCGTCGGGGTGTCCGAGCAGCAGGCCGTCCAGTCGCTGCGCGGTGCCGGGCTGACGGCGAACGTGACCAAGGAGAACGACAACGACGTGCCGGAAGGCATCGTGCTCAGCTCGAACCCGTCCGAGGGTTCGCAGGTGCGCAGCGGTGGTTCGGTGGAAGTCGTGGTGTCGCTGGGCAAGCCCGCCGTGCCGCAGATCGCCGCGGGCATCACGGTCGCGGAGGCCGAGAACCTGATCCGCAACGCCAAGCTGCAGCCCAAGCACGACTCGTCCTCGGCGCAGTACGACCGCGCGGTGCCCGAGGGGCACGTGATCAGCGTGGACCCGGCTCCGGGCACCCGGGTGAACCTGAGTTCCGAGGTGTCGCTGATCGTCAGCAAGGGCCCGCCGCCGGTGCAGGTCCCGGACGTGCGCGGGATGAGCCGCGAGGACGCCTTCACCACGCTGAGCAACTCGGGATTCGAGCCGTACGAGGCGGGCCAGCAGTTCGACGGTGACATCGATGCGGGGAAGGTGGTCAGCACCAACCCGACGATCGGCACCGAGGTCAAGCTGGTCGGCCGTCCGCGCATCGGCGTGGTGGTGTCCAACGCGGTTCCGGTGCCCAGCCTCAACGGCATGAAGGTCACCGAGGCGCAGGTCCGAGTTGCTCAGCTCGGACTTCAGCTGAGCGTGCAGGCGCTGTTCCAGCGCGAGGACATGGTGATCTTGGGCCAGTACCCGCTGCCGGGCAGCCGGGTGCAACCAGGCTCAGCCGTCCACGTCACGGCGTTCTGAAACTCGCTCCCCGATTCGGCGGTCGCTTCTTCGGTGGAAGATCTCCACCCATCGGCGTGATCCTGATCTCGTGTCTGAGTTGTAACGTTTTTGCTACGTGTGGATCTACCTGGGGCGATTCGGGATGTGAAGATCATCCGTGAACGCATCGCAACACGCGGTCTGACCTGGTCAGGGCAGGACGGCCGGGCGCTTGTGGAAATATTGAGCGCACCATGGCCCCGATTGTCTCCGTGGAGTCGGCACCAGGCAGGTCCGGACGGACCCAGGACACGACAGCCGACCCGTTCAGCTTCGGCGGACGTCTCCCCGGACGTCCGCTGCCCTTGCGCACCATCGCGCTCGGCTCGATCGGTTCCGTGCTGCTGCTGGCCGGCTCGGTCGGCGCCGCGGGAACCCTGATCCACGATCCGGTCCTCGGCGACGGCCCGATGTCGGTGCTGCGCTACGGCCACGGTCGCGACGTCGCGGTCACCGTCGTCTACGCGGGGTTCGCGCTGCTGGTCTGGGCGTGGGTGCGACTCGGCCGCGGCGTGATCGCACGACTGGTGTCCTCAGGCGGAGTGCTGTGGGCGACGGCCGCCTGGCTGGCGCCGATCCTGGTCGCCCCGCCGCTGTTCAGCCGCGACGTCTACAGCTACCTCGGCCAAGGACTGCTCGCGCTCAACGGCCTCGACCCCTACGGCGTGGGCCCGGCGATGCTGACCGGCCCGATCCCGGAGAACGTCCACCCCACCTGGCAGACCACCCCCGCGCCCTACGGCCCGCTGTTCATGGGCGTCGCCAAGGGCGTGATCCTGCTGGCCGGGCACGACGTGATCGCCAGCGTCATCGTCATGCGGCTGGTGCTGCTCGGCGGCCTGGTGCTGCTGATCTGCGCGCTGCCCGGACTGGTCGAGCACCTGGGCGGGCGTTTGCCGGTCGCGCTGTGGCTGGTCGCAGCGAGCCCGATGACCGTGGTGCACCTGGTCGGCGGCCCGCACAACGACATGCTGATGATCGGCCTGCTCGCGACCGGGACGCTGGCCATGCTGCGGGGACGCAACGTGCTCGGCATCGGCCTGGTGTCGGCGGCGATGGCGGTGAAGGCGACCGCCGGGCTGGCGCTGCCGTTCCTGGTGTGGATCTGGGCGGCCCGGCTGGAGGGTCCGAGGCCACGCCGGTTCGTGCACGCGGTCGCGCCCGCCCTGGGCGTGTTCGCGGTGGTCTTCGGCGCCTGCATGGCGCTGGCGAAGGTCGGTTTCGGCTGGCTGTCGGCGCTGTCGGCGCCCGGCATGATCGTGAATTACCTGTCGGCGCCGACCGCCGTCGGGCAGGCCGTGCACACCGTGCTGTCGCTGTTCGGCGAGCTCAACATCTGGCCGATCGTGGGCACCACCCGCACGCTGGGCTCGATGCTGCTGCTGGCGCTGCTCGCCTGGAACTGGTGGCAGGCCCGCGACGGTGGGACCGAAGCGGTGCGGCGCGCGGCGATCGTGCTGTGCTGCGGGGCGCTGCTCTCGCCCGTGGTGCTGCCCTGGTACCTGACCTGGGGTCTCGCGCTCGGGTCCGCGTTCGCCTGGACCCCCCGCGCCCTGTCCTACGTGGTGGGCGCCTCGATCGCACTGGTGCTCGCCTACTACCCCGACGGCGAGCAGGCGATGTACAACTGGCCGTTCGTCGCCGTCGGCATCGGCGCGGCCGTGCTGGGCGGGACCTCGCTGCTGCGCTTCGACCCGCTCGGGCTGAGCGGCCCGATCCGCGACTTCACTCGCGACCTCCGCGAAGAACACCTGCTCCGCCGTTGACAACAGGGCCCGGAGGAGATTCCGGGCCCTGTGCGATGCCAAGCAGGACGAGCGACCGGTCGAAGATCAACCTCGCAGCATCTCGGCGACCAGGAATGCCAGTTCCAGCGACTGCTGGGTGTTCAGGCGCGGGTCGCAGGCGGTCTCGTAGCGACCGGACAGGTCCGAGTCGGAAATCTCCTGGGCACCGCCCAGGCACTCGGTGACGTCCTCACCGGTCAGCTCGATGTGGATGCCGCCCGGGTGCGTGCCCAGCCGGTTGTGCACCTCGAAGAAGCCCTGCACCTCGTCGACGACGCGGTCGAAGTGGCGCGTCTTGTAGCCGGTGCTGGCCTCGTGGGTGTTGCCGTGCATGGGGTCGCACTGCCAGATCACCTGGTGCCCGGAGGCGGTGACCTTCTCCACGATGGCGGGCAGCACGTCGCGCACCTTGCCGTTGCCCATCCGGCTGATCAGCGTGAGCCGGCCGGGTTCGTTGTTCGGGTCCAGCCGCTCGACGTACTCGACGGCCTGCTCGGGCGTGGTGCTCGGGCCGATCTTGAGGCCGATCGGGTTCGAGATCAGCTCGGCGAAGGCGATGTGCGCGCCGTCGAGCTGACGGGTGCGGTCGCCGACCCACAGGAAGTGACCGGACAGGTCGTAGAGCCGGGGCGTGTCGCCGCTGTGGTCCAGCCGCAGCATGGCCCGCTCGTAGTCGAGCACCAGCGCCTCGTGGCTGGCGAAGAACTCCACCGAGTGCAGGCTGGAGTCGTCGACACCGCAGGCGTGCATGAAGCGCAGGCCACGGTCGATCTCGGCGGCCACGGACTCGTAGCGCTCGCCGGCCGGCGAGTTGAGGACGAAGTCCTTGTTCCAGTCGTGCACCTTGGTCAGCGCGGCCATCCCGGCGCTGGTCAGCGCGCGGGAGAGGTTCATCGCGGCACTGGCGTTGGCGTAGGCGCGAATCAGCCGCGACGGGTCGTGCCGCCGGGCCTCCTCGGTGGCGACCAGCGAGTTGACCATGTCGCCCCGGTAGGAGGGCAGACCGAGCGCGTCGGTGTTGCTCGAACGCGGCTTGGCGTACTGGCCGGCGATTCGTCCGAGCTTGACCACCGGCATGCTCGCGCCGTAGGTCAGCACGACGGCCATCTGCAGCAGGGTCCGGATGTTGCCGCGGATGTGCGGCTCGGTGTTGTCCGCGAACGTCTCCGCGCAGTCACCTCCCTGCAGCAGGAACGCCTCACCACGGGCGACCGCGGCGAGGTGGTGGCGCAGCTGGTCCACCTCGGAGGGCACGGTCACCGGCGGAACGCTCTCCAGCACCTTGCGAACGTTGCCGACCTCTTGGTCCGGCCACGTCGGCTGCTGAGCGGCGGGGCGAGCCAGGGCGTCGTCGAGACGGGCGCGCATCTCCGACGGCAGCGGAGGCAACTCGGGCAGGTCATCTACGGGGACGTCGACGGTCCAGTTCACGCGAACAAGAATAGGCTCTCCGCGCTACTGCTTTTCCGCCGGGAGCGCAGTCTCACACCCGTCGCCGTGATCCCCGACCACCGGTCGGCGTCGATTCAGAACCGGAGCGGGCCCGTCCACCGCGCGAACCCCTCACGTCCTAAAAAGCCCACCAAGGTCACCGCAAGCACCACACGCACCACTTCAGGGCAGCCCTGACCTGACGCGGGAGCCACGAGACGCGCGACGCTCGACCTCCGGGCGCCCGTCGCGGTCGTCCACATGGTGGAACGCGGGGGCGCCGACGACGTCCCCGCGTCCGCATCGCCGGATCAGCCGAAGAGGACTTCGGCTTCGGCGTAGCGCTCCAGCGGGACCGTCTTCAGCGACGCCGTCGCCTCGCTGAGCGGGACGCGGATGATGTCGGTTCCGCGCAGGGCGACCATCTTGCCGAAGTCGCCGTCGGTGACGGCGTCGATGGCGTGCAAGCCGAAGCGGGTGGCCAGCACCCGGTCGTAGGCCGTCGGCGTGCCGCCGCGCTGGGTGTGGCCGAGCACCACCGCGCGCGACTCCTTGCCGGTGCGCTTGGAGATCTCATCGGCCAGCCACGTGCCGACACCACCGAGCCGGACGTGCCCGAAGGCGTCCTTCTCGCCGGTCACCAGCCGCTCCATGCCGCCTTCGGGGACGGCTCCCTCAGCGACGACGATGATCGGGGCGTACTGACGCTCGAAGCGCTGCTCGACCCACTCGACGACCTTCTCGACGCTGAACTCCTGCTCGGGCACCAGGATCACGTTGGCACCACCGGCCAGGCCGGAGTGCAGCGCGATCCAGCCCGCGTGCCTTCCCATCACCTCGACGACCAGTGCGCGGTGGTGCGACTCGGCGGTGGTGCGCAGCCGGTCGATGGCCTCGGTCGCGATGTGCACCGCGGTGTCGAAACCGAACGTGTAGTCGGTGGCATCGAGGTCGTTGTCGATGGTCTTGGGCACGCCCACCACCGGCACGCCGTCATGGGTGAGCTGCTCGGCCACGCCGAGGGTGTCCTCGCCGCCGATGGCGATCAGCGCGTCCACCCGGTGCTGGGCGATGGTCTCCTTGAGCCGGGCGATGCCGTCATCGATCTTGTACGGGTTCGTGCGCGAGGATCCGAGGATCGTGCCACCCCGGTTGAGGATCTCCTCCACCCTGTCCAACGTCAGCGGCGTGGTCAGGTCCTCCACCGGGCCCTGCCACCCGCTGCGGAATCCGAGGATCCCGTGCTCGTACACCGAAATCCCCTTGCGGGTCACCGCTCGGAGCACCGCGTTCAGCCCTGGGCAGTCTCCGCCACCGGTGAGCACTCCGACACGCATTCCAGCCGGCATCGCTGTTGCCGCCTCCTTGAGTCCAACCCGTTGAGTGATCCACGTCTCCCCCGAGGGGCAGCGTGGCACGGACTGGATCGGTGCAGCAAGGACCTGGCGCGATTACCCGCCATCGAGATCGAGAAGACCGCCCTACAGCGGGTATCCGCGCTTGCGCTGGACCTCCTCGATGACCTTCCAGCGTTCGAGGTTGTGCTTGGCGTCGGCGAGCGCGTCGTGGGCGTTGTCCGGGGCCGACGGCAGCTTGGGCTTGCCGACGTCCTCCCAGCGCTGCCGCAGGTCGCGGGTGAACTTCGGCATCCGGGACGGCAGCGTCGGCATCGGGCCCCACAGCTGCGCCAGCGCCACGTGGTCGTAGGCGGCGTACCAGGCCCACAGCTCGATGTTCCCGTTGCGCGAGGTGAGGAACTTGTACAGGTCCTCGCGGATGCGGGCACGGGACTTCCAGCACTGCTCGGCCGGCGGGGGCAACTGCGGCAGGACGTGCTGACGCACCCAGGCGCCCGCGCGGGCGGCGTCGAACTCGGTGGACACCGCGTAGAACTCGCGACCCGTCTCGTCGACCACACCGATCGACACCAGATCGATGGTCCGCCCGTCCTCGATGAACTCGCAGTCGTAGAAGTACCGCACCCACGAAGCGTATGCGGCAACGTCCGAGCTCCTCGGTCCGGCCTGTCAGCCCGCCTTGGACTGCGGCAGCCGCGAAGCCGAACTGCTGCTCCACCCGCCCAGGTCGTTGCCCTTCGCGGCCAGCTCGTCCTTGACCTTGGAGGCGTAGACGTCGACGTACTCCTGGCCGGAGAGCTCCATCAAGGCGTACATGATCTCGTCGGTGATCGAGCGCTCGACGAAGCGGTCGCCGGCCATCCCCTCGTAGCGGGAGAAGTCCAGCGGCTCGCCGACCTTGACCACGACCTTGTGCGGCCACCACATCTTCGAGCCGATCGGATTGACCTTGTCGGTGCCGAACATCGCGATCGGGATCACCTGCATCCCGGATTCCAGCGCCATCCGGGCCACGCCGGTCTTGCCCTTGTAGAGACGGCCGTCCGGGGAGCGGGTGCCCTCCGGGTAGACGCCCAGCAGCTTGCCCTCCGACAGCAGCCGCACACCCGTGTCCAGGGCGGCCTGCGCGGCGGCACCGCTGGAGCGATCGATCGGCACCTGGCCGACGCCGGAGAAGAACGCCTTCTTGAACTTGCCGCGCACACCCTTCCCGGTGAAGTACTCGCGCTTGGCCAGGAACGTCACCCGGCGCGGCATCATCAGCGGCATGAAGAACGAGTCGGCGACGGCCATGTGGTTGCTGACCAGGATCGCGCCACCCTCGCGCGGCACGCGCTCGACGCCTTCGACGCGCGGGCGGCAGAACAACTTCATGAGGGGACCGAGCAGTAGGTGTTTCATCACCCAGTACATCACGGCGCCGCCGCCTCCTCACGCGCGAAACTTTGCTGTTCAGCGTACGGAGCGCGAACTTTGCGCACAATGAGCACCGTCCGGGAACCGATCACGTCACACCTGGTATGGGATCGTCCGTTGCACTCGTCCCCCACCGAGGTGCGAACAGCGGATCCTCAGACCCGACGAGCCAGTCCCAATCGTCGGCTCAGCGTGCGACGATGAAGCGCAACAGGCACAGCGGCCCCGTGGCGTTCGAGCCGGGTGGGAGGTTCACGGGTGGGAGGAACAGGGTCAGTGCTAGTCGGCGCAGAACCATTCGCGCACGAGGGCTCCGACGACATCGGCGTGCTGCTGTGCCACGGCTTCACCAGCACGCCGCAGAGCATGCGGGGCTGGGCCGAACACCTGGCCGAAGCCGGTCACTCCGTGCGCTGTCCGCTGCTCCCCGGCCACGGAACGCGGTGGCAGGAACTCAACCGGACGACCTGGCGCGACTGGTACGGCGCCGTCGAGCGGGCGCTCGACGAGCTGCGCGGCCGATGCCGGTCGGTGTTCGTGTTCGGCCTTTCGATGGGCGGCACGCTGACGCTGCGCCTCGCCGAGCAGCACCCCGACATCGCCGGGATCGTGCTCGTCAACCCGTCGGTGATGACCCTGCGCAAGGAAGCGAAGCTGCTGCCGGTGCTCAGCCGGGTGGTTCCGTCGATGGCGGCCATCGCGGGTGACATCGCCAAACCGGAGGTCGTGGAACTGGCCTATTCGCGGCTGCCGCTGCGCGGCATGGCCAGCCTGCAGCAGATGTGGGGCGTGGTGCGGGCCGACCTCGGATCGGTCCGGCAGCCGCTGCTCCTGCTGCACTCGGCGGTCGACCACGTCGTGGAGCCGGAGAACTCCGCGATCGTGCTGAGCGAGGTGGGCAGCCAGGACGTCACCGAGGTCGTGCTCGACGACAGCTACCACGTCGCGACCCTGGACCACGACGCACCGCGGATCTTCAACGACAGCGTCGAATTCGTGCACCGAGTCCACAGCGCACGGGTCGGGGAACCCGCATGAGCGCCCGCCACGACTCCTCTGACGGACCGGAGGACATCGACGCCGCCTTCGCCGAGATCGTCGCCGACCTCGAACGCGACACCAAGTTCGGCAAGTGGCCCGGCGAGGACGACGCCGAGCAGCCGGCTGCGGACGAGCGAACCACTCCATCGGTCGGCGCACCGGACGAGAACAAGCCGGTGGAACCGCCCGCCGAGCAGGGACCGCGCGATTGGGCCCCGGCCGCGGAAGAGGAGGGGCACTTCGTTCCTCCCGAGCCTCCGCCGCTGCCGATCCCGCGCCCGGCGACCTTCCTCGGAGTCGGGATCGTGGTGCTCGGCGTGCTGGTGCTGCTGATTCCCGGTTTGGCGGGCATCGCGGCGACCGTGAAGCTCCCGCTGGGGCTGGTGCTGATCAGCACCGGGATCGGCTTGCTGCTCTTCCGGCTCCGGCACACGCCGCCCAGCGATTCCGACGACGGCGCGCAGGTCTGATCAGAGGACCCTGGGGCCGGTCAAGACGTGCTGGCGCGCGATGGCCGCCGCCCCGATCATGGCCGCAGGGTCCCCGTGGTGAGCGACGCGGATCCGGGCGAGAGGCCGGTGACCAGAACCGGTGACCGCCGCGGCGTAGTGGTCGCGGGCCTTGTCCAGGAACAGGTGCGCGGAGTCGGAGACACCGCCGGAGATGACCACGACCTCCGGGTCGTAGACGTCGGCGACCAGCGCCAGCCCCTCCCCCAGCCAGCGGGCCAGGTCGTCCACCGCGCGGACCGCGACCTCGTCGCCGGCGTCCGCGGCGCGGGCGACGTCGAAGCCGGACGGTTCCGCGGGCAGCGACGTGCTCCCGGTTCCGATGAGTTCGGCGGCGGTGGCGGCCAGCGCGGTTCCGCTGCAGTAGCGCTCCCAGCAACCGCTCTTGCCGCACGGGCACTTCCGTCCGTCCGGCACCAGCCGCAGGTGGCCGAGCTCCGGTGCCACGCCGAACGCGCCCCGGAAGACCTCACCATCGATCACCAGCGCACCACCGATGCCGGTCCCGATCGCCACCAACGCCGCGACGCGGGCGCCGACCGCAGCCCCGAAGCGCTGCTCGGCCACGGCCGCCGCGTTCGCGTCGTGCTCCAGCACCACCGGGAGCCCCAGCCGGTGGGAGAGCTCGTCGGCGACGGCGACGTGCCGCCACGGCAGGTGCGGCGCGAACCGCACCACACGTCGGTTCTCGCTGACGAAGCCCGCGACCGCCAGACCGACTCCGTCGATCGGGTACTGGTCGGTGAGCACCCGGACCGTCTCGGCGATGGCCGTGTTGAGCTCCGGACCCGTCTTCGGGGTCGGCACCCGGTGCATCCGCAGGATCTGGCCGTGCTCGTCCGCCACGGCCGCGCGCACACTGGTCCCGCCCACGTCCACGCCGATGGTCAGCACACCGGGTCTCTCTCGGCCAGAACCGGTCCCGCGACCCGCTGGACCTGGATGCGCTGCACCTTCGGCTCCTCCGGCTGAGCATCGTCCGGCTCGTCCGGGGAGGGCGCTGCGTGGTCGACCAGCGCTTGCCGCAGCTGCTGGACGATGCCCAGCAGCTGGTCGTTGAGCTCGGGACGCTGCCCGCGCGTCAGGCCCATCGCCGCGCACAGCGGGCACCAGCCGCAGCCCGCGCCGGGCTCGTCGGGCTGCCCTTCGCGCGCGCAGCCGCGCAGGTACTCGTCGGCCTTGCCCGCCAGGGCGTCCAACAGCAGCCGCAGCTCTTCGAGCAGTCGATCGTGCTCGCGCATCTGGTTCACCGCATCCACAGATCGGGGTCGGGACGGAACCGCACCGTCAGCCCGTCGTCGCCGGCCACCGCCGAGGTCACCACGCACCGCTGCAGCACAGCGGGCAAGGCGACCAGCCGTCGCCGTCCATCGACGGTAATCGCCAGCTCGGGTCCGATCCGGGCCAGGTCCAGCTCGGCCGCCGGGTGCAGCGGCAGCCCGATGCGCAGCGTGTACTCGGCGTCCAGCGACTTGCCGCCACCGCCGACGCACATCTCCGGCGTGGTCGCGTCGTTGGTGAGCGGGTCGCCGTCACCGTAGAGCTCGGCGCCCAGTTGCAGCAGCTGCGCGGTGCCGACGGGCTCGGCGGCCCGGTGCTCGACGGTGCGCAGCGGCAGGTCGGAGGCCGCGCGCAACGCGTCGAGGACCGCCTCCTGCTCCTTGCGACGGGTCCGCAGCCAACCGGCGGCATCGCCCCGGGCCGAACCCGGGCGCGGGACCACGCGATTGGCGACCATCCCGTCGACGCGGATCCGCTGCAGCGCCAGGGCTGTCAGCGTCCTGCGGGTCTCGGCGGCGACGACCGATTCCGGCGTGAGCACCAGGCGAACGCTGGTGCCGGGGTCGGTGAGCATGTCCTTGAGCGCGGCCAGCTGCTCGGCGAGCCTGCCGAGCCCGTCGGCGACGGCGTCCCAGCGCTCCACCTGGTCGCTGCCCGCGATGCCGGCCAGCAGGCCGCGAACGGCCCTGCGATGCGCGGGGAACAGCCGCTCCAGGTATCCGGCCAGGGACTCCGGAAGTGCCAGCAGGCGCAATGTTTCGGCGGTCGGGCCGCAGTCGACGATGACGGTGTCCCACAGCCCGCTGCTCGCGAGCCGGTGCACCTCGGTCAGCGCGAGCAGGTCCTCGACGCCGGGCAGCACGGTGAGCTCCTCGGCGTCGACGTCGCCGACCCCCGCGCCCCGCAACAGGGTTCGCAGGTGTTCGCGCAGCTCGCGCCACGTGCCGTCGACGAGGCTGCGGGTCTGCACCTCGGCGGCGTGCAGCACCGCGCCGGTGTCACCGACGCGGATCTCCGCGGGTTGTGCGCCCAGGTCGGCGGCGAGCGCGTCGGCCAACGAGTGGGCCGGGTCGGTCGACACCGCCAGCACCTTGCCGCCGTCGCCCGCGACGCGCGCGGCAGTGGCCGCGGCCAGGGTCGTCTTGCCGACCCCGCCCTTTCCGGTGAACAGCAGGATGCGCAATGGGCGGTCTATTCCGCTTCCACGCGGCGCTTGAGCTCCTTGAGCGCCGTATCCATGATCATCTTCTCCGCCTTGCGCCGGAACAGGCCGATCATCGGGATCGCCAGGTCGACCGCGAGGCTGTAGGTGACTTCGGTGCGCTCGTCACCGAGCGGCTTGAGCGCGTAGCTGCCCCGCTGAGCCTTCTGCACCTGTCCCTCGCTCAGCTCCCAGCTCACCGAAAGGCCGTCGGCGGCCCAGCTGTAGACGTTGGTGTAGGTGTCCTTGACCACGCCCGCGTCCAGCACGAAGCGAACCCGCTCGGCGCTCCCGCCGGAGTCCTGGGTGAGCACCTCGGTCTCCTTGACCGCTTCCGCCCACTCCGGGTACGCCGGGAAATCCGCGATGACCGCCATGATCCGCGCAGCGGGGGCTTCGATCTCGATGGACTGGGTGGACTGATCGACCATGCGCGCAGGCTACCGGGTAGCCGCCCGCGCGGCGTCAACGAGGAGCGGGTTTCTGCGAAGTCCGCGAAACTCACCTCCTCGGGCGTCGTTCACCACCGCAGGACGTACGGCCGCTCCGTCCGCTTGAAGTGCCCGACGTTGACGCACTCGGTGCGCCCGATGCGCATCCGCTGCGACAGCGGCTGGTGCACGTGCCCGAACAGCGACCACCGGGGCTGATCAGCGTTGATGCGCGCGAGCACGCTGGCGGAACCGGCCTCCTGGCTGCGCGCCACCACGTCGTAGGTCAGCTCGGCGACGGCGGGCGGCTGGTGGGTGCACAGCACGTCCACCGCGGGCAGCGAGGCGACCGCCTCGTCGTACTCCTCTGCGACACGCAGGTAGGGCACCCAGGCCGAGTGGACGCGCAGCGTCGCGCCTTCGGGCAGCCGCACGCCACCGACGAATCCGAACGTCAGCCCGCCGATCTCGGTCGTCTCGCCGTCGAGCACGTGGACGCCCTCGCGCGCGAACTCCGGCCACAGGTAGGGCGCGTCAACGTTTCCGGGGGTCGCGTAGGTGGGCGCGGTCATCGCGCCGAACAGCTCCGCGTACTGCTCGCGCACGGCGTCGGCGACCGTCTGGGCCGGGTCGGTCAGGCTCGCCCACAGCGAGCGGATGTAGGCCCCGAACTCCGGGCCGCGGCGGCTGCGCCGCAGCTCGGCGAACCGCTCGACCTTCTCCGCGCCGAAGACGCGGCCGAGGATGCCGTTGCTGTGATCGTGGTAGTCGACGAAGTCGATCAGGTCACCCAGCACGACCAGCGCGTCGGCCCCGTCGCCGGCGCGCTTGAGCGCCTCGACGTTGCCATGGACGTCGGACACGACGTGAACGCGCAACTTCCAACCCCACTTCCCGCGATGACGGTCCCCCCGAACCTAATCCGCCGAGGTGCCGGATCGCACCGCCCGTAGTCCACTTGTTCTTACCTGCCCTCGCCGCACCGGTCGCGCCGCCGACCGGTGGACGATCGTCCGAATGGGAGAGGTCTAGGCTGTGCCCGCTGGTGTGGCCTGAGATGACGGGGGCTACCGCCCAGTAACCATCAGCGTTAGGTTGAGCCCACTAGACTGGCATTTCTTCGGAGGTTTCGACGTGCGAGAGTTCAGCGCACCCGCCACTACGAAAGTGGCCGAGGACGAGAACCTCACCGACATGGTGTGGGCCAACGCGGAGCGTTTCGGGAGCGCCGTGAGCTTCCGGCGCCGGGTGGACGGCACCTGGGTCGACGTCACCGCCGCCGACTTCGCCGCGCAGGTGTTGGCCGTGGCCAAGGGCATGATCGCCGCCGGGCTGGAGCCCGGTGACCGGGTGGGGCTGATGTCCCGCACCCGCTACGAGTGGACGCTGCTGGACTTCGCGATCTGGACTGTCGGTTGCATCACAGTCCCGATCTACGAGACCTCCTCGTCCGACCAGGCCGAGTGGATCCTCACCGATTCCGGCGCTAAGGCGGCCTTCGTGGAGACCGAGGCCCACCGCGCCGAGGTCGACAAGGTCATCGACCGGCTCTCCGAGGTCCGCCACGTCTGGCAGATCGAGGGACCGACCAGCGGCGGCGCGGCCGGCGCGGTCGACGAGCTCACCGCACTGGGCGCAGAAGTACCCGACCAGCAGGTGCACGAGCGGCGCAGGGCGGTCACCGCCGAGGACGTCGCGACCCTCATCTACACCTCGGGCACCACCGGCCGCCCCAAGGGCTGCGTGCTGACCCACCGCAACATGCTCGCCGAGGTGCGCGCCGACATCGACGCGTTCCCGAAGCTGGCCAAGCCCGGAAACTCGTTGCTGATGTTCCTGCCGATGGCGCACGTGCTCGCCCGCGCCATCAGCATCATGTGCGTCTACGGCAAGGTCACCCTCGGCCACACCGCGGACATCAAGGAATTGATCAACGACCTCGGTTCGTTCCGGCCGACCTTCGTGCTGGCCGTGCCGCGCGTGTTCGAGAAGGTCTACAACACCGCGAAGCAGAAGGCCCACGGCGACGGCAAGGGCAAGATCTTCGACGCCGCCGAGGAAACCGCCGTCCAGTACTCCAAGGCCATGGACGACGGCGGCGCGGGGCTCGGCCTCAAGCTCAAGCACGCGGTGTTCGACAAGCTCGTCTACGGCAAGCTGCGCGCCGCGCTGGGCGGCCGCTGCATCGCGGCGGTCTCCGGTGGTGCTCCGCTGGGCGAGCGGCTGGCGCACTTCTTCCGCGGTGTCGGCGTCCCGGTGCTGGAGGGCTACGGCCTGACCGAGACGACCGCCGCGGCTGCGGTGAACGTCGAGGAGGGCTTCAAGGTCGGCACCGTCGGCCGCCCGCTGGCAGGCACCTCGGTCCGCATCGCCGAGGACGGCGAGGTCCTGATCAAGGGCGACGTGGTGTTCAAGGAGTACTGGAACAACCCGACCGCCACCGAGGAGTCCATCGAGGACGGCTGGTTCCACACCGGCGACCTGGGCTCGCTGGACGACGAGGGCTACCTGCGGATCACCGGCCGCAAGAAGGAGATCATCGTCACCGCCGGCGGCAAGAACGTCGCCCCGGCCGTGCTGGAGGACGGACTGCGCTCCCACCCGCTGATCAGCCAGTGCATGGTGGTCGGCGACCAGAAGCCGTTCATCGGCGTGCTGGTCACGCTGGACCCGGAGTTCGTGCCGTCCTGGCTGGCCAACAACAACCGGCCGGCCGACACGCCGATGTCCGAGCTGATCAACGACCCGGACCTGCGGGCCGAAGTCCAGGGCGCGGTCGACGAGGCCAACAAGGCGGTGTCCCGGGCGGAGGCGATCAAGCAGTTCCGCATCCTCACCGAGGACTTCACCGAGGCAACCGGCGAGCTCACCCCGAGCATGAAGCTCAAGCGCAACAAGGTCGCGGAGAACCACGCGGCCGACATCGAGGCGATCTACTCCTGATCGACCGGCGCCGTCCGGTCGACCCCGGCGGTGCCGGATCTCGAACGCGGGGCGGTTCCCCGGGTGGCACACGGCGGTGCGACGACCGGATTCCGGTTGGAGCACCGCCGTTCTCGTCTCAGGCCAGGGAACTCGGGAGGTCGGCGCCCCAGGCCGCCAGCAGCTGCGGCGAGGTCATGCCGGTGGACTCGTGGAGGGCAGCTTCCGCCTCGTCCGGGCTGGTGGCCATCGCGATGCGGCGGTAGAGCTCGGTGAGGCCCGGCTCGCCCAGGCGCTGTGCCAGGAAGTGCACCACCGACCAGGACTGCTGGTAGGCGAGGTCGAGACGGTTACCGGCCTGGTGGAATTCGGTGTTGGTGGGCAGCCGCAGCGGCGGGCCCACTTCCCGGACCGAACGGGCGAGGTCCGGGGCGACGTCGCGGGGAGCCAGTCCGCTCTTGCGGTAGCCGATGTAGTCCGGGTAGCCCTCCAGCATCCACATCGGAGCACCGTCGGCGGTGACCGCCCGAGTCGCGACGTGGGTGATCTCGTGACGCAGCAAGGCACCCAGCGCCACGCCGGAGAGCTGTTCGGTGGTGCTCGGGCTGAGCACCACGCGAGCTCCCTCCACCCGCCTGGTCCGGGTGTCCACCAGATCAGCGATCGCCACACCGGCGATGCCGTCGACGGCGAACTCCGGGCCCACCAGCGACCGCAGCTCCTCCGGTGAGCCGGGCACCAGCACGCCCACGCGCTGCGCCCAGCCGCTCCCCCACACCTCGGTCACGTCGGCCACCGACGCGTCCAGCTGCTCCGCGACCCGGTCCACAGCGGCGGCGTCGTGGCCGACGACCATCCCGCGCCCGGTGCGCCGCACCTCGACGCGGCCGAAGTCCCACGGCCCGCGCCACGCATCCGGGACCACGCCGGTGTCCTCGGCGAGGTACCAGGAAGCGCCACGGCGGACGAACAAGTACCCCAGCGGGCGCTGTGTGGGCACCGGATCTGCGCCGGACAGCGCGTACCGCAGCAGCACCCGGGACGCCAGCACCTCGTCGGCGGCGGGAACCGGGGCGTGCGCCAGCGGAGCGCCGTCGAGCCGGTAGCCGAAGGTGCTCAGCGGCACTGACTGCAAGTTGTGGAACAGCTGCAACTGGCGCTGCTGGAACTCAGCGGGCGCTTCCGGGTCCACGGTGGCCGCGAACGCCGCTTCGTCGCCGTCCCGGATGGATTCCTCACGGCGGGCCAACAACTCGCGCACGGCCGTCTCAGGGGCCGGCGATCGGGCAGCAAGCCCCGCGTGGTCAACCGAGGCCGGGGCCGGCGGCGGTTCGACCGGGGTCGGGGACGGCAGGCCCAGCAGCGCGAGCCCACCCAGCACCGCGGCCGACGCGGCGAGCACGAGCCAGCCACGCGCGTTTCCGGTCGAAGACACGGCTCGCATCTTAGGTCCGGTCACCGCACCGGTCGACGCACACCGCACGCGAGAACGTTTCGGGGCCGGCACCCGGAGGCGCCGGCCCCGAAGCACGACTTCGCGGATCAGCCCGCCACGCGGCGCATGGCCGTGACGTCACCGATCTTCTTGTAGTCGGTCACCTTCACCACGTCGCCCGAGGTGGGGGCGTGCACGGCCTTGCCGTTGCCGATGTACATCGACACGTGCGTGACCGGGCTGTAGTAGAAGATCAGGTCGCCCGGCTTGAGCTGGCTGGCCGACACCGACTTGCCCTCGCTGACCTGGGTCTTGGTGGAGCCGCCGATGGTCACGCCCGCTTGCTTGTAGGCCCAGTACATGAGCCCGGAGCAGTCGAAGCTGCTGGGGCCCTTGGCGCCCCAGACGTACGGCGATCCCTGCTTGCCCAGCGCCGCGTTGACGGCCTGGATGGCCGCGCCGGCACCGGCGATCGAGCCGACACCGGTCTCACCGTCGGAGATCAGCGAGTCCTGCTCCTCGCCGCTGAGCTCGTCGTACTTCTCCTCGACCTTCTCGATCTGGTCCTTCATGGCCTTGGACTTGTTCTTCATGTCCACGGCCAACCGTGCGGCGTCCTGCTCGGCCTGGGCCGCGCGGTTGCGCGCGTCCTTCGCGGTCCGCTCCGCGTTCTCGGCCTGGTGCGTGGCCGCCGCGAGCGCCTTGACCGCGTCGTTGTTGTCCTTGGCCAGCGCGTCCAGAGCGGAAGCGCGGTTCAAGAAGTCGTCCGGGGTCTCGCTCACCAGCAGTGCGGAGAGCTTGTTCAACCGCGCGCCCTGGTACGAGGCGTGGGTGAGCTTGTCGACCTGGCCGCGGAACTTCTCTTCTTCGCCGCGGGCCTGGTTGGCGACCTGCTCGGCCTGCGCGGCCTGAGCTTCGGAACGCGCCAGTTCGGCCTTCTTGGCCTCGTGGTCGTCCTCGGCCTTCTTCATCTCCTCGGTGAGCTGCTCAGCCTGGTGCTGGAGCTCGCGGACCTGCTTGGCCGCGTCCGAGGCGTTGTTCGGGAGAGGCGGGTCTGCGAGTGCAGCACCGCCGGAGGTCATGCCGACGACTGCAGCGACCGCGGTAGCGGCCAGGGCACCTCGCAATGAGCGCTTGATTCCGTGCGACGCCACGTCGCGCACAGCTCCTTCTGCGTCCGACCGCCTGACCGCATGCGGAAAACCCGCTGGAACGCGGCCCGGTTCCCCGACAAAACCGAATCAGCGGCGCCTCGCGTGTCGCCCGGTATGAGCAACTGATCGCCACGAGGACTCAGGTAGGTTACGAAAGGTGAGGCGACACGTCTAGAAGCGGGTCCCGTTTTCTACTGAGCGCGACCGAACTCCTCTAACGGAGGATAGTCACTTGCTCACAGTAACGGATCTTGCGCCACCATCACCTGGCTTGCCACCACAACACGCCCACCTTCGGGATACGGAGCGTACCCGAGTGATCCACTATGACTTCCGACACCTCCCCGAGATCGCCGGGTTGCAGCGGAGGAGCGTCGAACGGCTAGACCCGGTTCAGCCGGGCCAACAACATCGCAGAGGACAACGAGTAGGCACCGCGGCGTTGCACGGAGGTCACCACCGCCCGGTCCGACGTGGCGACCACGACCTGACGACCCTCCGGCTCGGCGGCGACCAGATCGCGGATCACGTCGTCGGCCTGCACCCCTGATTCGCTGAACAGCACCCGCACACCACGAGGTCCCGCCGTCGGCACTGCCAGCACGTCCGCGCCGTCGAAGACCAACGTGACCTCGGCGCCGGTGCGGGCGGCCAGCGCCGCGAGCTGATGGCTCAGCCGATCGCGCTGATCTGCCAGCGGCAGCTCCGGATACCCGGTCTTGGTGACGTTGTAGCCGTCCACGATCAGGTGTACCGCGGGAAGACCCAGGAGCCGGTCCAGCGCGGCCACGTCAGCGACCTCACCGGAGGTCGCGGTCTGCTCCCGGACCCGCCGGACCACGTCGGCCGGGCGCGGCCCGGAACCGACGGCACCGAGCTCGCGGCGCAAACCGCCGACCGCGCCCTCCAAGGTCTCCAGCAGCAGCGCGAGCCGGACCTCGTCGCCCTGCCGCGCCTCCCGGGCGCTCTCCCGCGCGACCCGCACCTCCGCGGCAGCGTGATCGGCGCGCTGCCGCTCCTCCTGCGCGCGGAGGCGTTCACGATCCCGGTCGGCGGCGACCTCGGCGACGGCCGATTCCCGCTCCTCGTGCGCCCGCGCGAGCTCGTCCCGCGCGGCCTGGGCGGCGTCCTTTGCCTCCCGCAGCCGCACGCCCTGCTCCCGCAGGCGCTTCCGCAGCCGGTCGGCCTCTGCGCTGCGCGCGGCCTGATCCGCCGACTCGCGCGCCTGCGCGAGCTCCGCCTTGAGCCGATCGACCTCGGTGGTCAGCCGCTCGACCCTCGCCAGGGCCGAATCACGCTCGGCCCGCAACTGCCCCTGCTCGCTGCGGAACCCGATCAACTCCGCGTAGTGCGGGGCGACCACGGCGCCCTGCAGCACCGCCGCGGCACCTACGACCACCGGATCCGGGTCCTGCAACGACAGCGCTCCCGGGCGGTGGTTGCGGCACCAGTCCAGCACCGAGGCGCGGAACACCGAGGAATCGCGCAGCGCGCTCAGCAACGCGGGCTGACCGAGCTTGGCGCGCTTGGCCGGTGCGAAGCGCACCACCGGGCGCAGCGCAGCGGGAACATCGGTCGAACGCATCTCGTCGAGCGCGCCCGCGGCCAGGTCGGCCAGCCGGGCGCGCAGCGGAGGCGGCAGGTCCTCGGGATCGACAGGCGCGGCACCGGGAGTCTGCTGGGAACCGTCCACAGCGGACTCCTCCGGAGTGGGGCCGTCGGGCCCCGAGTTCGGTGTCGCCATTGCCACAGGCTAATCGCCGCCCTTCGGCGCACACGCACGCGTGGCGGTGTCGGTAGTGGGACGTAACGTGCCGATGATGTCCGCGCACCGCCAACTGACCTTCGACGAGATCGCCGTCAGCGAGGAACTCCCGCTGCAGGAGGCGACGTTCGTGGTGGTCGACCTGGAGACCACCGGTGGCGATCGGCAGGGCGATGCCGTCACCGAGATCGGCGCGGTGAAGGTTCGCGGCGGAGAAGTGCTCGGTGAGTTCGCCACCCTGGTCAACCCCGACCGCGGCATTCCGCCCGCTGTCGTGTCGATCACCGGCATCACCGAGGCGATGGTGCACGACGCACCTCGCTGGGACAGCGTGCTTCCCGCGTTCCTGGAGTTCTGCCAGGGCGCGGTGCTGGTCGCGCACAACGCGCCCTTCGACCTCGGGTTCCTGCGGGCCGGCTGCGAGCAGCTCGGACTGGAATGGCCGAAACCGCAGGTCGTCGACACCGTGCGGCTGGCCCGCCGGGTCCTGACCCGCGACGAGACGCCCAACCACAAGCTCGGCACGCTGGCCCGCGTCCTGGGTGCCCGCACCGAACCCGTGCACCGCGCGCTGGACGACGCCCGCGCCACCGTCGACGTGCTGCACGCCCTGCTGGAACGACTCGGACCGCTGGGCGTGCGCACCCTGGAGGACCTGCTCGGGCACCTCCCGGACGTCACCCCACAGCAGAAGCGCAAGCGCGGCCTGGCCGACTCGCTGCCCAACTCCCCCGGCGTCTACCTCTTCCGCGGTCCCAACGAGGAGGTGCTCTACGTCGGAACCGCCTCCGACCTGAGGCGACGCGTCCGGCAGTACTTCACCGCAGGCGAGCGCAGGGCGCGCGTCAAGGAGATGGTCGGCATCGCCGACCGGGTGGACCACGTCGAGTGCGCCCACCCGCTGGAAGCCGAAGTGCGCGAGCTGCGGCTGCTCTCGGCGCACCAGCCCCGCTACAACCGCCGCTCCAAGTTCCCGCAGCGCGCGTGGTGGGTGGTGCTCACCGATGAGGCGTTCCCGAGGCTGTCGATCGTGCGCACGCCGCGCGAGGACGCGCTGGGCCCCTTCGGTTCCCGGCACGCCGCGAGCGCGGCTGTCGAAGCCCTGCAGTCGGCGACCTTCGTCCGGCGCTGCACCGAGCGCCTCTCACCGCGCAAGCCGATCCGCCCCTGCGCGCTGCACGAGCTGGGCCGGTGCGGCGCCCCGTGCGCCGGGCTGCAGAGCGCCGAGGAGTATCAGCCCGAGGTCATCGCCATCCGGGACGTGATCCGCGGGCGCAGCGGAGACCTGCTGGAGCGGTTGCGCGAGGAGCTCCAACGACTCTCCGACACCGAGCGCTTCGAGGACGCCGCCAACCACCGCGACCGGCTCGCCGACCTCGTCCGCTCGCTGGACCGCGGCCAGCGGCTGTCCGCGCTCGCCTCGGTCCCGGAACTCGTCGCGGCTCGGCCGGACGGGAGGCGCGGCTGGCACCTGTCCGTCATCCGCCACGGTCGACTCGCCTCCGCAGGGGTCGCCCGCCGAGGCGTCCCGCCGATGCCGGTCGTCGACATGCTCCAGGCGTCGGCGGAAACGGTTCTCGACGGACCGGGCCCCCTCCACGGCGCCACCGCCGACGAGGCCCGCGTCATCTACCGCTGGCTCACCACCGGCGGAACCCGCCTGGTCCGCACCACCACGCCCTGGACCGAGCCCGCGCGCGCGGCAGCCACGTGGCGAACCTGGCTCGACAAGGCCACCACAGGCCGAACCCCCTACGCAGCCATCAACTGACCCCACCCCAGACCTCGGAACACTCCGACACCAGAACCTGGGGAGAACGCCGTGATCGGTTCACCGGGCGGAGAACGGCCGTGGTCGGCTTGAACACCGCGGTTCCAGGAATCGGTTCGGTCCGGTCAGCTGGTCATGTTGAAGGCTGCGTTGATCTTGGTGGGGTGGAGGCGGACCGCGAGTTCGCCGGGGACGCCGTTGCGGCGGCCGAACTCCTCGGCCTTGTCCGGTCCGACGTAGCGGGCCGCGATCATCGTGGCGGTGTCGACGAGGTCCTGGGGATCCTCCGACACCTCCGCGGTGCCCTGGACCTGCACGTACGCGTACGGCGGCTGAGGCAGGTCGACGCACAGCGCCAGCCGCGGGTCGCGGAAGACGGACCTGCCCTTGGCGGAGTTCTTGCCGGTGTTGAACACCAGCACGTCGCCGTCGACGACGAACCACACCGGTGCGACCAGCGGACGGCCGTCGGCGGCGGTGAAGCCGAGCATCCCGGTGCGGGTGCCCTGGGAGAGGAACTCGCGGACCTTCGGGTCCTGCAACGTAGCCATGCCCGGACGCTATCGACCACCGCAGACCGACGCCGGGAACGCGGAACGGCCCGGCACCCCGCTCGGGGTACCGGGCCGTTCGGCTCCAGCGCTTATTCCGTCGGCTGCGAAGGCTTGCCGGCGGTCAGCTGCGTGCGCTCCTCGGCTTCGCGGACCGCGTCGTCGTGACGGGCCTGCTCCAGCGCGGCGGTCTCCTCGACCGGGTCAGGCCGCAGCAGGCTGCCCTCGACCGGGCGACCGGCGGCGCCCAGCTCGTTCATCTTCTTCGGCACCGGAGCGCCCTGGTAGGGCAGTGCCTCCGGGTGGCCGTGGTCGTCCACCGGGCCGAGCGGCTGGTGGACCTCGATGAACTCACCGTGCGGGAGCCGCTTGATGATGCCGGTCTCGACGCCGTGGTCGAGCACCTCCCGGTCGCTGTGCTGGAGGCCCAGGCACATCCGGTAGGTGATCCAGTAGGCGATCGGCGGCGCCACCAGCAGGCCGATGCGTCCGGCCCAGGTCATCGCGTTCAGCGAGATGTTGAACTCGAAGGCGATGATGTCGTTGGTACCGGAGATCATCAGCACCATGAAGAACGTCAGCGCCATGGCGCCCAGCGAGGTGCGTACCGGGTTGTCCCGCGGACGCTGCAGCAGGTTGTGGTGCGCGCTGTCGCCGCTGAGCTTGCGCTCGATGGCCGGGTACATGATCGCCGCCGTGAAGATCATGCCCATGAACAGCACGGTCGGGAAGAACGGTGCCGGGATCGTGAACGGTCCCAGGTAGACCTCCCAGGCCGGCCACAGACGCGACGAACCGTCCGTCCAGATCATGTACCAGTCGGGCTGCGACGCGGCGGAGATCTGCGAGGCGATGTACGGGCCGAGGTTCCAGATCGGGTTGATCTGGAAGACACCGGCCATGATCGCGCAAACGCCGACGACCATCGCGAAGAAGGCACCGGCCTTGACCGCGAACACCGGCATGATCCGGACGCCGACCACGTTGCTCTCGGTGCGCCTCACGCCAGGGAACTGGGTGTGCTTCTGGTACCAGACCAGCGCCAGGTGCGCCGCGACCAGACCCAGGATCAGGCCCGGCAGCAGGAACACGTGGAACAGGTAGAACCGCGGGATCAGATCGGTGCCGGGGAACTCGGCGCCGAACAGGATCCAGTGCACCCAGGTGCCGAGCACCGGGATCGACATCGTGATGCCGGAGGCGATGCGGACACCGGTACCGGACAGCAGGTCGTCCGGCAGCGAGTAGCCGGTGAAGCCCTCGAACATGCCGAGGATGAACAGCGTGACGCCGATCATCCAGTTCGTCTCACGCGGGCGCCGGAACGCACCGGTGAAGAAGATGCGCAGCATGTGCGCCACCATCGACGCCATGAACAGCAGCGCCGCCCAGTGGTGCAGCTGACGGGCGAACAGACCGCCGCGGACCTCGAAGGAGATGTCCAGCGTGCTCTCGAACGCCCGCGACATCTCCACGCCGCGCAGGTTGGTGTACAGGCCCTGGTACTCGACCTCCTGCATGGAGGGGTCGAAGAAGAACGCCAGGTAGGTACCGGTGATCAGCAGCAGTACGAACGTGTAGAGCGCGATCTCGCCGAGCAGGAACGACCAGTGCGTCGGAAAGACCTTGTTCAGCTGCCGCCGCATGCCGGGAGCGAAGCGGTAGCGCGTGTCCAGCTCGTCGGCCGCGTGTGCGACTTTGCCGTACAGCTTGCTCTCTCCCTTCGTGGGCGTGGTGATCGAACTCATGACTTACGCTCCCAGTACGCAGGACCGACGGGCTCGATGAAGTCGCCTTTCGCCACGAAGTAGCCGTCCTCGTCCACCGTGATCGGCAGCTGGGGCAGGGCACGCGTGGCCGGGCCGAACACCGGCTTCGCATAGGTGTTGACCACGTCGAACTGCGACTGGTGGCACGGGCAGAGCAGGCGGCCGGTCTGCTGCTCGAACAGCGACGTCGGGCAGCCCAGGTGGGTGCAGATCTTCGAGTAGGCGTAGTAGTCGCCGTAGTTGAAGTCTTCCTGCCCCTTGCGCTTGACCGGCTTGCTGCCGGGGCGGAGCCGGATCAGCATGACCGGCGCGTCGCCCTTGCGCATCGAGGTGATCAGCTCGTGCTCGTCGTGCCGCCAAGCTTCCCGGAACGGGAAGACCGTCTCGAAACCACCGGCGTCGATGTCCTCGGGCCGCACCAACGAGACGTCGTGCGGGTTGCCCGTGTCGCGACGCAGGTAGATCTTCTCGCCGGGGTGCTCCGGCATCCAGCCGGTGTGCAGCAGCGACTCCTGGCCCTCTTCGGCCCAGGGGTTGCGCACCATGCCGCCGAGGGCGAACACGCCGGCGCCGAGACCGAAGGCGCCCAGGCCGAAGCCCGCTGTGCGCGTGATCATCTTGCGGCGGGCGATGCCGCTGCGGTTACCCGCGTCGGCCAGGATCGCGGCGGTCGTCTGCCGGTCGACCTCGCTGGACCCGTGGCCATCGTGGCGCTGCTGCACCGCGACCTCGTGCGGGATGAACTTCTTCTGGTACTGCACGACGCCGATGCCCACGGCCAGGATCGACAGGCCGAGGAAGAAACCGATCAGCGGGTTGTACAGCGAGTAGATGAAGTGCGCGGTCGGATCGGTCGAGGGCTGGTAGCCCCACGGCCAGAAGATGAACACCGCGATGAAGGCCAGCGCGGACAAGCCGGCCAGCACGAACCAGGCGGCGACGTTGCGCTCGGCACGTCGCTCCGCGCGGGTTCCGCTGACCGGGAAGTTGTCCCGGTACTCGGCCAGCTCGACGTCGTCGAGGGCCAGACCGAGCCGCATCTTCTCGTCGCGGCTCATCTCGGCCAGCTCGGCCTCGGTGTAATCCTTGTTCTCGTGCTCACTCATGCCCTGGCTCCGATCCACAGGGTGAGGCCGATCAGCGCTCCGAGTCCGACGACCCAGGCGACCACCGTTTCCGGTCCGGGGCCGTAGCCGCCGAGGGAGTTGCCGCCCGGGT
Source organism: Saccharopolyspora aridisoli (assembly GCF_004348445.1). Taxonomy (GTDB): domain Bacteria; phylum Actinomycetota; class Actinomycetes; order Mycobacteriales; family Pseudonocardiaceae; genus Saccharopolyspora; species Saccharopolyspora aridisoli. The sequence goes on from NZ_SMKV01000005.1 coordinate 200,768, forward strand.
TGTTGTTGCCGTTGGTCACGGACTTGACGTAGGCGATGATGTCTTTCTTCTCTTCCGGCGTGAGCTGCCGGTCCGAGAACTTGGGCATGTTCTGCGGCCCGGTGACCATCGCGTGGTAGATGTCCTGCTCGGTCGCCTTGTCCAGGTTCGGCGCGAACTTGCCGGAGGACATCGCGATGCCTCGGCCGGTGAAGTTGTGGCAGGAGGAGCAGTTGAGGCGGTAGAGCTCGCCACCGCGCGCGGGGTTGCCGCCCTGCAGCGCTTCACCGGACTGCTTCTGCGCCTCCGGCCCACCGCCGTAGGTCTGCACGTACGCGCCCAGCGCGTCGATCTCCTCCGGGGTGAACTTCGGCGGCTTGCGCAACGCCTGGGCTTCCTGGCGGACCATCGGCATGCGGCCGGTGGAGACCTGGAAGTGCACTGCGGCTTCGCCGACGCCCGTCAGGCTGGGTCCACGGTCCTGCACGCCCTGCAGGTTGGATCCGTGGCAGCTGATGCAGGCGTTGTTGTAGAGCTGCTCGCCCTGCCTCACCAATGCCGGGTTCGCTGCGGCGTGCGCGGTCTGCGGCTCGGGAGTCAGGACGGTGTACAGCCCACCGGCACCCACCAACGCAATGCCCAGCGCCAGTACACCGGAGATCCGCCGCTTGAGCTTCGAGCCCGCGCGGTTCCGTTTCTTAGTGGTGGTCATGAGTGCGGCAACCCTTGCTGTCCGGTTCGGGGTGTTCGTTTCGGCCTCGTTCGAGCCAGGCGATCGAGGTTCCTCGCTGGTGGAGCGATCACGGGACGAGGTAGATCACGGCGAAGAGGCCGATCCACACGATGTCCACGAAGTGCCAGTAGTACGACACGACGATCGCTGCGATGGCTTGAGCCGGCGTGAACTTGCTGAGCTTCGTCCGGATGATCAGAAAGACGAACGCGACCAGCCCACCGATGACGTGCAGCCCGTGGAAGCCGGTCGTCATGTAGAAGACCGTCCCGTAGGCCGACGACGCGATCGTGGTCGCGTGCTCGGTGACCAACTGGAAGTACTCACCGGCCTGCCCGAGCACGAAGACCGTGCCCATGATCAGCGTGATCACGTACCACCGGCGGAGACCGAAGACGTCACCCCGCTCAGCCGCGAACACGCCCCACTGGCAGGTGAACGACGACGCCACCAGGATGATCGTGAACGGGAGGGCGTACGGGAGGTTCAAGTGAGTGGGCGGTGGTGGCCACGCGCCCTCGTTCTGCGCCTTCACCGTGAAGAACATGGCGAAGAGTCCAGCGAAGAACATCAGCTCGCTGGCCAACCAAACGATGGTGCCGACGCTGACCATGTTGGGCCGGTTCAGCGAGTGCACGCGTTGACTGATTGAGGGCGCTGCCGTTGTCACGCGACGCATTATGTCTTGCAGCTTTTCCCCTCGCGCCCTCGGGTCCTCCCCTACGACCGCGAGGTGATCGGATTGCGATGTGGAGGTAACTCAACGTGAGAACTCTTCGGTCCGTTCTGGCTGCGCTGGGCCTCCGCCGGACCGACCGCGACAAGCCCGTGCTCAGCATCGATGACCCCGGATTGCACGTTGTGGTGTGGTCCTACGACGACACCGAGGCCGCGTCGGCGGCACTGGCCAGGGCCACCGCCTGGAAGCCCGACGAGCCGGCGGTGCTGCGCCACCACCTGGCACTTCCCAGTGACGTGGTCGACACCGCGAGGGCCTTGCTGACCTCGGACGAGTGGACCCTGCGCCCCGGAGGTCGCGGAGATGACCTCTGCGTGCCCGGTTCGACCCCGTTGGTCGCGCTCCGTGTGCAGCGATTGGATGCGTTGCATTGCTCACAGGAGACCTCCCGGATGGCCGGCCTGGCACAACGGCACGGCGGCGAGACCTTCGGCTGGGACGCCCTGCAGCCCGCGGCGGAATGATCGGATCCGTCCGGGTGGCTACTGTCACACCCGCTCGGGCGGCTAGCATTCGGACCTGTTAGTGCCCCGTGCTGCGCAGGTCCGGTGCGGGTGTCCCGCAAGCTCGCCGAGGAGCCAGTGATGAGCACCGCAACAACGAACGTTCTCGTGTTCAGCCACCGCGCCGAGGTCCGGGAGGCGATCATCAACGCCGTCGGGCGGCGCCCGGCACCCGATCTGGACCGGCTGCGCTACATCGAGGCGGGCACCGTCGCCGACGTCCTCAGCGAGGTCGACGCGGGCAAGGTCGACCTGCTGATCCTGGACGGCGAAGCGCAGCCGACGGGCGGCATGGGCGTGTCCAGGCAGCTCAAGAACGAGATCGACCAGTGCCCGCCGGTGGTCGTGGCGGTCCGCCGCAAGGACGACCGATGGCTCGCCACCTGGTCGCAGGCCGACGCGGTCCTGGTGCACCCGCTGGACCCGTTGGCCTCCGCCGAGACCGTCGCAGAGGTCCTGCGCACCCAGGGCAAGCCAGTCCCGGCCTGACCCTCGCCGGGCCCGCGAGGGCGGCGAGGCGGCTCGGCGATCCATGCCATATCGGGCAGTTCAGGAGGCGTGCGCGGCGGCACGGTAGTTTTCCTTGGACAGTCGAACCGACGGAGCAGATCGTGGGAACCATGGCGGGAAGTTGGGCAGGGCTGCTGAGCAGCCTGGTCGCGGGTGCGGACCTGTCCGCGGAGGACACCGCCTGGGCCATGGACCTGATCATGTCGGGCGAGGCGACACCGGCCCAGGTGGCGGGCTTCGTGGTGGCCCTGCGGGCCAAGGGCGAGACGTCCGCCGAGGTCCTCGGCATGGCCGACGCGATGCTCCAGCACGCCCGCACGCTGGACATCACCCAGCGAGCGGTGGACATCGTCGGCACCGGCGGCGACCGCAGCGGCAGCGTGAACATCTCCACCATGGCCTCGATCGTGCTGGCCGCGTCCGGGGTGACCGTGGTCAAGCACGGCAACCGCGCGGCCTCGTCGAAGTGCGGAACGGCCGACGTGCTCGAAGAGCTCGGCGTGGCGATCGACCTGCCGCCGGCCGCCGTGGCGCGCTGCGTGGAGGAGGTCGGCATCGGCTTCTGCTTCGCGCCGGTGTTCCACCCCGCGTTCAAGCACGCCGGTGCCCCGCGACGCGAGATCGGCATCCCGACCGCGTTCAACGTGCTGGGCCCGCTGACCAACCCGGCACGGCCCGCGGCAGGCCTGATCGGCTGCGCGGACCGCCGGATGGCGCCGGTGGTCGCCGAGGTGTTCGCCTCGCGCGGCAACGCGGCGCTGGTGGTGCGCGGCGACGACGGCATGGACGAGATCACCACCACGGCCGCCAGCACGCTCTGGGTGGTCAACGACGGGATGGTCCGCGAGGACGCGCTGGACCCGCGGGACTTCGGCATCGCCCGCAGCCGTCCGGAGGATCTGCAGGGCGGCGACGCGAAGGACAACGCCAAGGCCGTCCGAGACCTCCTGGCGGGCGCCACCGGACCGGTCCGCGACGCGGTCCTGCTCAACGCGGCCGGAGCCTGCGTCGCCTACGACGGCCCCGGAACGGACCTGCGTACGCAGTTCGAAGCCGGCCTGACCCGGGTGGCCGAGGCCATCGACTCAGGCGCCGCAGCAGCCCTCCTGGACCGCTGGACGACCCTCTGCACCGAACTCCGCTGAAGGGACACCACTCGTCCTGCGTGGCGGTGCAGGTCGTGGGACCTCGGCCGAAGCACGCCAGGCACGACGAAGTCGCTTCCTCGGTACCTCACCTGAGCAACAACCGGCACCGCCGCGGGCTCTGAGCGGTGCTGTGGCGAGCACGCCGCGACGCCGTGCGTGGCACCAGGGGTGGCGCGCGGAGTCCACGGCGCCGCTCAAGTCCCCCACGCGAGGGGAACGACCACGAACTTCGGCCGTCATTCCTCTTCGAGGCCGATGGAGAAGGCGGCTTCCGTGTCCCTCCGGGAGTAGGAGCGGAAGGCGATGTGGGTGTCGGTGTCCTCGACGCCCGCCACTTTGTTAATCTTGCCGGGGACGATGTCCGCGAGGTGCTCGTGCTTGGCGACGCGGAGCATCGCGATCAGGTCGACATCACCCGCGCAGGAGTAGACCTCGTCGACGCCGTCGATGTCAGCGATCTCCTGGGCCGCCTCGGTGAGGCGGTCCGCGGCGGTCTGGATCAGCACGATGGCGGTGATCACGAGGGAGGACCTCCTGCTGCGTGGTTGTTCGTCGAACGAGATCCTAGATGCGAGAAGGCCCCTCGGTCGCGACCGAGGGGCCTTCCACGTTGTGCTTCAGTGGCTGCTCTGACCGGTGTGGTACTCGAACACCAGTCCTGCGACCATGATCAGCAGGAAGCCTACCGCGAGCACCATCATCCAGACGTGGAAGAACGCCAGGGCGATGCCCGCGAACGCCGCACCGGCGGCCAGGCCGACCGGCCAGTAGCTACCCGGGCTGAAGAAGCCCAGCTCACCAGCACCGTCGCTGATCTCCGCGTCCGGGTTGTCCTCGGGACGCTCCTCGATCCGGCGAGCCACGAAGGAGAAGTAGCTGCCGATGATCAGGGACAGACCGCCGACCAGGACCAGCGCCACGGTGCCCACCGGCTCCTTGGCCCAGACGCCGTAGACGACTGCGGACAGGAAGAAGAAAACGGTGATGATGTTGAAGATCCTCGATTCGACCTTCATGGAGTCCTCGCTCTCACGCCGTACGCCCTGTCGAGGGCACCCCTAGCTGTTCGTCCCGATGCCGGAGGGCACGCCGCCGGTGCGGTCGGTGTTGAACGGAACACCGGTCACCGCGTGCGGCGTGCACAGCTCACCGCAGTTCATCGCACCGAGGGCCTCGGCAGCGGTGTAGGTCTGCCCCGTCTGCGGGTTCACCTGGGTGCGCAGCTGCATGTACCGGTCGAACTTGTCCGGCGAAAGCGCCCGGACCTCGAAGTTCATCATCGCGTGGTAGGTGCCGCACAGCTCGGCGCACCGGCCCACGAACGAGCCTTCCCGCTCAACGGTGTTCTGGAAGACGTTGTCCTGGTTGTTCTTCTCCGGGTACGGGAAGGTGTCCCGCTTGAAGTGCCACTCCGGGACGAAGAACGAGTGGATCACATCGGTGGACCGGATGCGGTACTCGACGCGCTGCCCGACCGGCACGACCAGCAGCGGGATCTCGCTGCTGCTGCCGATGGTGCGCACCGGCTGCCCGTCCGGCGTCTTGTAACCGGGGTAGTTGAACTCCCAGTTCCACTGGAACGAGACCACGTTCACGGTCTGGTCCGGCTTCGCCGGCTTGGCCAGAACCGTGTTCTGCGTGACCGCCGTGAAGTAGAACAGCACGACCACCAGCACGAACGGAATCGCCGTGTAGATGAGCTCGAGCGGCAGGTTGTACTGGAACTGACGCGGCAGTTCCTCGTCGTTCTTCTTCTTGCGGTGGAAAGCGACCGACCAGAAGATCAGCCCCCACACCAACACACCGACCGCGAGTGCTGCGATCACCGACCAGGTCCACAGGTTCCGCATCGCCTCGGCCTGCGGGGTGACACCCTCTGGCCATCCGAACCGCAGGACCTCGTCGGTCGTGCAGCCAGTGGCCGCGACACCAACCAGGCCGATCAGACCAGCGACCTTGACCAGCCGTGGCACTCGGGTCCCCTCCTTCAGGCCCACTGCGCGACGCCTCCTCGTGCAAAACTCACCGAAGCGGCTTGGTCGATCCCCGGTCCGCCCGCAGGCAACCGCAGATCCGCCGCCGGAATCCTGGGCAGAGCCTAGCCCAGGTGTAGCCGCGATACTGCTCCGGGGGCGCCGATCGCTCGCTCAGGGCCGATCTCGCAATGGCGGAGCGGCTCTCCCCTCCTGGCGACCACCTGAGCAGCCTGCGCCCGCCGGGGGTCCTGAGCGGGTACGTGGCGAGCGCGCCGCGACGATGTGGGCGGCGTGCACGAGGAGTGGCGCGCGGGTCCGCGGAGCCGGTCCGGTACCTCCACCCGCACGATCGCGCAGAACGACCACGAAGCGCTCGCCCCCACGCGCGTGCAGCGCGCGGGCCTAGGTTCTGCATACTGGAGCCAGCCTTTTCCCCCCGACTCGGAGAGGTGCACGAGACGCGTGTGCGGCCTGCTTGGACTCATCTGTCCCACTCAAGAATTTGCCGGTTACAGCGTGAACGCCGTGGCCAACGCGCTGCCCTGTCAACGACACCGGGGACCGGACGAGAGCGACACGTGGCAGGGCGGTGAGGTCGTCCTCGGCTTCAACCGGCTGTCCATCATCGACCTTGAGCACTCCCACCAGCCGTTGACCTGGGGTCCGCCGGAGAACCCGCGGCGCTACACCATCACGTTCAACGGTGAGATCTACAACTACCTGGAGCTGCGCGCCGAGCTCATCGAGCAGTACGGCGCCCGGTTCGGCACCGACGGCGACACCGAGGTCATCGTCGCCGCCTACCACTACATGGGCCCGCGGTCGGTCGGCCGGCTGCGCGGCATGTTCGCGTTCATGATCTGGGACAGCGAGCGCAAGGTGGTCTACGGCGCGCGCGACCCGTTCGGCATCAAGCCGCTGTTCTACGCCACCGGACCCGGCGGCACGGCCTTCGCCAGCGAGAAGAAGAGCCTGCTCAGCCTGGCCAACACGCTCAAGATCGGCGAGGAGCTCGACCACAAGGCGCTGCAGCACTACTTCGTGCTCCAGTACGTGCCGGAGCCCGAGTCGCTGCACCGGCAGATCCGCCGGATCGAGTCCGGGACCTCGTTCACCGTCTCGCCGGGCGGGCAGCTGGTGACCGAGCGGTACTTCCAGCCGAACTTCCGTCCGCGCCCGGCCAACACCGACGCCGACGTGCGGCGGCTGCAGAACGAGATCGTCGATGTGATGCGCGACTCGGTCGCCAAGCACATGCGCGCGGATGTGACGGTCGGCTCGTTCCTGTCGGGCGGCATCGACTCCACCGCCATCGCGGCGCTGGCCAAGGAGCACAACCCGAACCTGATCACCTTCACCACCGGTTTCGAGCGGCAGGGCTACTCGGAGGTGGACGTGGCCGCCGAGTCGGCCGCGGCGATCGGCGTCAAGCACGTGGTCCGCACCGTCTCCGCCGAGGAGATGATGGAGGCGCTGCCGCTGATCATCTGGTACCTCGACGACCCGGTGGCCGACCCGGCGCTGGTCCCGCTGTGGTTCATCGCCCGCGAAGCCCGCCAGCACGTGAAGGTGGTGCTCTCCGGCGAGGGCGCCGACGAGCTGTTCGGCGGTTACACGATCTACCGCGAGCCGCTGTCCCTGGCGCCGTTCGAGAAGGTGCCGGGCGCTCTGCGCAAGGCGATGGGCAGCATCTCCAGCCGCATCCCGGAGGGCGTGCGCGGCAAGGACCTGCTGCGCCGCGGTTCGCTGGACCTGGAGGAGCGCTACTACGGCAACGCGCGCATCTTCCGGGACGACCAGCTGCGCAACATCATGCGCGCCTTCGACCCGGGCGTGTCGCACAAGGACGTGACCGGCGCCCCGTACAGCCTGTCGAAGGACTGGGACCCGGTGACCCGGATGCAGCACGTCGACCTGTTCACGTGGCTGCGCGGTGACATCTTGGTCAAGGCCGACAAGGTGACGATGGCCAACTCGCTGGAGCTGCGAGTCCCGTTCCTCGACAACGAGGTCTTCCGGGTGGCCAGCACGGTGCCGTTGGAGCAGAAGATCACCAGCGAGACCACCAAGTACGCGCTGCGCCAAGCGCTGTACCAGGTCGTCCCGGCGCACGTGCTCAACCGTCGCAAGCTCGGCTTCCCGGTGCCGATCCGGCTCTGGCTCAAGGACGAGATGCACGACTGGGCTCGCAACATCATCCAGCAGTCCCAGACCGATCACCTGCTGGATCGCCGCGCGATCCTGCAGCTGCTGGAGGAGCACCGCTCCGGCGTCCTCGACCACAGCCGGCGCCTCTGGGCCCTGCTGGTCTTCATGCTCTGGCACGCCATCTTCATCGAAGGCCGCCTCTCCCCCGAGGTCCCGGAACCCCACTACCCCGTGCGCCTCTGACGCTCGAACGCACACGCGGAAGGCCTGCTCCCACGATGAGGGAGCAGGCCTTCGGCGTTCCCGCCCCAGGGGTTTGGAGAGCGACTTGGGGTCCTGGCACTGCACCAGGTGCGGGACTCAGCTCGCACCGCCGCAGGTCCTGACACGACGTCTGGCGAGGACAGCCGTTGCGCCGTGCATCGGACATGCATCAGCGACGGATCCCGCAGCCAGACGACGTGTCAGGTTCCGCTACCCGCACCGCCACGCGGAGCGAGTGCGAACCGAGTCATTTCAGCAGTTGTTCTTGCTGGTGAACGGGGTGTGTCCGTAGTACGGGACGGCTTTGCCGTTGAGGACGACCTTGCGGTCGGCGCCGTCGAGGATCTGCTCGAAGTGCAGGTGGGGGCCGGTGACTCCGCCGGTGGCGCCGGCCTCGCCGATCTTGTCGCCTGCCGACACCTTCTCGCCGACCGAGACGGCCTGGCTGGACAGGTGGGCGTAGCGGGTGCGCCAGCCATTGCCGTGGTCGAGTTCGATCCACCGGCCGTAGCTGGTGTCGCCTTCGTTCTCCGACCTGGTCACGGCGCCTCCGGCGGAAGCGAGGACGGCCATGCCGGTGATGCCCTCGCGCTGGAAGTCGACCGAGTTGGCCGGGCTGTGCCCGCTGAAGGTGGCAGCCGTGACCTCGACACCGCACGTGAAGGGCACCTGGAAGTTCGGCGCGGCGGACGCCGGCGCCTGGGAACCGACCACGGCGACGGCGGACAGCGCCGCCGCCGCCATGGTCGTTGCTGATCGTCGCACCATGCGAGTCACCTCCGTGTCATTGGTGACTCACATGCGACCACGGTCGGTACGGCAGAAATAGACCCACTGAGACGATTCTTGGTTACTTCTTGCCGTCTCCGAGCCAGACGGTGGTGTTCGGCGGCAGCTCCCCCGTCCAGACCTCGGCGCCGTCGCTGCGGAGCAGCAGGTCACCAGGAAGGTCGAGGCTGACCGGCACTTCGCCGAAGTTGGTGGCGCACGCGAAGCCCGGCTCGCGAGCGAACGCGAGCACCTGCCCCTGAGCGCCCAGCCAGGTCAGCTCCCCATCGCCCAGAACGGTCAGCTCGCGGCGCAGCGCCAGCGCCGAGCGGTAGAGCCGCAGCACCGAACCAGGGGCGGCGCGCTGAGCCTCCACCGTGGACGACGCCCACTCCCCCGGCGCGGGAAGCCAGCTCCCGCCGGGACCGAAGCCGAACGGCGGCTCGTCACCAGACCACGGCAGCGGCACGCGGCAGCCGTCGCGGCCGACGTCGGTGCCGCCGGACCGGGCCCAGATCGGGTCCTGGCGAACCTCGTCGGGCAGCTCCAGCACTTCGCTCAATCCCAGTTCTTCGCCCTGGTAGACGTAGACCGAGCCAGGCAGGGCGAAGCTGAACAGCGCCGCCGCGCGAGCGCGCGACAGGCCGAGCTCGCCGTCGCCGAAGCGGGTCACCGGGCGCCGGACGTCGTGGTTGCCCAGCACCCACGTGGTGGTCGCACCGACCTGAGCGGTGGTGGCCAGGGATTCGGTGACGACCTTCCCGAACTCCTCCGCCGACCAGGGCGCCTCCAGCAGCGCGAAGTTGAACGCCTGGTGCAGCTCGTCGGGCCGGACGTAGCGGGCCAGGCGCTCCTGGGTGGACGCCCAGGCTTCGGCGACGCCGATCCGCCCGCCCGAGTAGGAGTCGAGCAGCGCGCGCCAGTCGCGGTAGATCTCGTGCACCTCGTCCTGGTCGAAGTAAGGCAGTTCGCCCTTCCCCAGCAGGGAGATCTGCTCGCTGCGACCGGTGTCGGCCAGGTCCGGGTGCTTGATCATCCCGTGCGCGACGTCGATGCGGAACCCGTCGACGCCGCGGTCCAGCCAGAACTTGAGCACCTTGCGGAAGTCCGCGCGCACCTGCGGGTTCCGCCAGTTCAGGTCCGGCTGTTCGGGCGCGAACAGGTGCAGGTACCACTGCCCGTCGGGCAGCCTGGTCCAGGCCGGGCCGCCGAAGATCGATTCCCAGTCGTTCGGCGGCCCGTCGCCGCGCCCCTCGCGGAACAGGTAGCGGTCGCGTTCGATCGAACCCGGCTCGGCGGCCAGGGCCTCGGCGAACCACGCGTGCTGGTCGGAGGTGTGGTTCGGGACGACGTCGACCAGCACTCGCAGACCGGCGTCGTGGGCCTGGGCCAGCAGCGCGTCGAACTCGTCGAGGTCGCCGAAGAGCGGGTCGACGCCGCAGTAGTCGGCGACGTCGTAGCCGCCGTCGGCCATCGGCGAGGGGTAGAACGGGGTCAGCCAGATCGCGTCGACGCCCAGCTCCACGAGGTGCGGCAGCCGCTCCCGCACCCCAGCGAGGTCACCGATCCCGTCGCCGTCGCCGTCGGCGAAGCTGCGCACGTAGATCTGGTACACCACGGCATCACGCCACCAAGACATGCTGCTCCCTTTCCGGAGTGCGGGCAGTTCCGGTCTGGATCGACCGGGCAGAACTTCGATCGCGGGCAGCTCTGGAGCACCGTCTGCGTCAACGCTCCCGAGTGGACTCGCGGACGATCAAGCTGGGCCGGAACATGCGGCTGAAGCTGGTCGAGCCGCGCTCGTCGCCGTCGGGGTCGAGCTGGCGCAGGAGCTCGTCGACGGCCGCGGCGGCCATGTCGCGAATGGGCTGGGCCAGGGTCGTCAGCGCCGGTTGGCAGTAGGCGGCCAGCGGGATGTCATCGAAGCCGACCACCGAGATCTCCTCCGGCGTGCTCAGCCCGCGCCTCTTGGCCTCCCCCATCGCGCCCAGCGCCATCACGTCCGACGAGCACAGCACCGCCGTGGGCTGCGGACCGTCGAGCAGCCGCGACATCGCCTCGGCACCGCCTTCGGCGGAGAACGCGCCGTGCGCGACGAGTTCGGCGGCAGGTTCGACGCCGGCTTCCTCCAAAGCCGCGGCCCACCCCGCGCGCTTGAGCCGGGACGGCAGCGCTCGCGAGGGGCCGCTGACGAAGCCGACGCGGCGATGCCCCTGTTCCAACAGGTGTCGCGCCGCGAGGTGACCGGCGAGGTGCTCGTCGACGGTGATGTCCGGGACGTCCAGGCTCGGTGCGCCGCCGTTGACGAACACCATCCGGACACCCTCGCGCGCCAGCTTCTCGTAGTAGCCGCGGGTGCGACGCTCGTCGTTGTCCGGGTTGGCGATCTCCGGTGACACGAAGATCATGCCCTCGACGCCGCGCGCCTGGAGCATTTGGACGTACTCCCTCTCGCTCATCGCCGCGCGCGTGTTGCACAGCAGCGAGGCGTAACCCGCTTGCGAGGCACGACTTTCCAGCGCTTCGGCGAAAGCGGGGAACACCGGGTTGGACAGCTCCGGCACCAGCAGGCCGATCACTCCCGTGCGCCGCAGGGCTCCGACGCCCCGGGCGGTGTGCGGCAGCTGGTTGAGCACGTCGAGCACGCGTTGCCGGGTCTCCTCGGCGATGCCGGACTTGCGGTTGAGCACGCGGCTCACCGTGGACACGCTCACCCCGGCCGCTTCCGCGATCTCGGCCAGACCCGCCAACGCCGGACTCCTCCCACTCCGATGGTTCCCGACCCGATACTGCACGCCCTAGCAACAATTTGCAATGGTCTTCCCTCATGGGTCGCCAAAGTCTGTCCATTTTCTTCCAAAGAGCTTGACGCGCATCACATCTTCGGTATGCAATCTAATGCCAGTCGGTTGCAAAAACTTGCACAACGGAGGTCTGGAAATGAGACCCAAGGCCACGGTCACCGCTGCCCTGGGCCTGGTCGGAGCCCTCACCCTCACCGGGTGCGGCGGTTCGGCAGGCAACGCGAACGAGGTCGTGTACTGGGACACCAGCGGATCAGCGGAAAGCGCTGTGTTCAGCGAGCTCGCCCAGGAGTGCGGCCGCACCGGTGGCTACCAGGTGCGCGTGGAAACGGTGGCCTTCGACCAGGCGCTCAACAACTACAAGACCGCGGCGCAAGGCGGACAAGGACCGGACGTGCTGCGCGCCGACGTCGGCTGGGTCTCGCAGCTCGCGCAGGCAGGCCTCATCCAGGACCTCTCCGGCACGCCGCTGGTCGCCGGCACCGACGACTTCCTGCCGAACACGCTGGAATCGACCAGGTTCGAGGGCAAGACCTACGCCGTCCCGCAGGTCACCGACGCGCTCGCGCTGTTCTACAACAAGCGCAAGCTCGACGCCGCCGGCGTGGAACCGCCGCGAACTTGGGACGAGCTCAAGGCCATCGCCCCGAAGCTGGGTGGCGAGAACGCGCTGTTCCTCAACAACGACGAGTACTACGCGCTGCCGTTCATCTACACCCACGGCGGTGACCTGGTGAACTCCGACGCGCGGATGATCACCGTCAACTCCCCGGAGACCGTGCGCGGCGTGCAGGTCGCCAAGGACCTGCTCGACGCCAAGGCCGCCCGCACGTCGCTCGACCAGCCCAACTCCTACACCAGCATGAAGACCGCGTTCACCACCGGCGAGACGGCCATGATCATCGACGGCCCGTGGGCGGTTTCGGAGTTCACCGCCTCCCAGGAGTTCGCCGACCCCGCCAACCTGGGCATCGCGCCGGTCCCCGGCTCGGCGACCCCGTCGCCGGTGGGCGGCCACGACTACGTGATCAGGCAGGGCAGCGACGCCACCGAGGCCTCGCAGAAGTTCGTCGCCTGCATGAGCAGCACAGCCGGCCAGGCGAAGATCGCCGCGGAGCTGGGCCTGCTGCCCACCCGCAAGTCCGCCTACGACCACCCGGCGGTCGTCGCCAACCCGATCGTCACCGCGTTCCGCCCGCTGGCGGCGACCACGCACAGCCGCGCGTGGATCCCGCAGAACAGCGAGCTGCTGGAGCCGCTGCAAACCGCCTACGGCGACGTCCTGTCCGGCCGCAAGCAGACCCAGGCCGCGCTGGACGAGCTGGCGCAGACCTACCAGACCACGATCCTCACCGACTACGCGAAGCGCTGATCATGCGGAACTTCCTGGCCCGGTACTGGTTCGGCTACGCGATGGTGCTGCCGGTGGTCGCGGTCCTCGCGCTGCTGGTAGTGCTGCCGCTGCTGCAGGGCGTGTACTTCGGGTTCACCGACATCAACGACACCAACATCGCCAACCCGGTCTTGGACCGCGAGGCGCGCTACTCCTTCGTCGGGTGGGACAACTACCTCAACGTGCTGTCCGGCTCGGCGGCGTTCGGTTCGTTCTGGGCGACGCTGGTGCGCACCGTGATCTGGACCTTCGCGTGCGTGGTCTGCCACTACGGCATCGGCCTGGGTCTGGCGATGCTGCTCAACCGGCGGATGCGCGGGCGCGGGCTGTACCGGGTGCTGCTGATCCTGCCGTGGGCGGTGCCGGTCTTCATCAGCGCCTTCGCCTGGCGGTACCTGCTCAACGCCGACTACGGCCTGCTCAACTGGGTGCTGGGAGCACTGGGTCTGCCCGGTCAGGTGTGGCTCGGCCAGTCGGACCTGGCGCTGGTGTCGGTGATCGTGGTCAACGTGTGGCTGGGCGTGCCGTTCATGATGGTCGCCCTGCTCGGTGGGTTGCAGGCCATCCCGTCGGACCTCTACGAGGCCGCCGAGGTGGACGGGGCCACGCCCTGGCAGCGGTTCATCAACGTGACGCTGCCGGGGCTGCGCCCGGTGTCGAGCAGCGTGGTGCTGCTCGGGGTGATCTGGACGTTCAACATGTTCCCGGTCATCTACCTGATCACCGGTAACAACCCGCACACCCGGATTTTGGTGACCTACGCCTTCGAGCGGTTCTTCTCCGGCGCCACCAGGGATTACGCGATCGCCTCCACCTACGGCGTGCTGATCCTGTCGGTGCTGCTGGTCTTCGCCGCGATCTACCGCCGCGCGATGGCGCGGCAGGGAGAGGAGCTGTGATGAGCATCGACGCAGCGTCCCTGCGGGCGTCCTCGGCCGCCGCGCAACCGCGTGGCCGGGGCAGGCGTTCGACGCTGGCGAGCATCGGGTTGCACGGCGCGCTGAGCGTGGCGTCGCTGATCGCGGTGTTCCCGGTGTTCTGGGTCGTGGTGGTGTCGTTCAAGCCGGACGCGAAGGCGATCGAGGCGACGCCGTCGCTGTTCAACGACTCCAGCCTGGACAACTACACCGACGTGCTCACCGGCGCGAAGGGCTCGTTCCTGGCGTGGTTCGGCAACTCGGTGCTGATCGCGGCGCTGACCACCGTGCTCGGCGTGCTGCTGGCGGCGACCACCGCCTACGCGCTGAGCCGGTTCCGGTTCCCCGGCAGGCCCTGGTTGCTCCTGTCGTTCCTCGTCGTGCAGATGTTCCCGTTCGCGGTGCTGATCGTGCCGCTGTACAACATCCTGCTCAAGCTGGGTTTGCAGGGCAGCGCGCTCGGACTGGTGCTGGTCTACTGCAGCACCGCCATCCCGTTCTGCACGTTCATGCTCAAGAGCTACTTCGACGGGATCCCGGCCGACATCGACGAGGCCGGGCGGGTCGACGGGCTCTCGCCGCTCGGCGTGTTCTGGCGGCTGGTGCTGCCGCTGGCCCGCCCGGGTCTGGCGGTGACCGGCTTCTACTCGTTCATCGTCGCCTGGAGCGAGGTCGCCTTCGCCTCGGCGTTCCTGTCGGCGGCCGACGAGTCCAAGACTCTCGCGGTCGGCCTGCAGGTCTTCGTCCAGCAGAACCGGGCGGAGTGGGGTCACCTCGCGGCGGCGTCGGTGCTGGTGGCGGTCCCGGCGGTGATCGTGTTCTACGCCGTGCAGCGCTTCCTTGTCTCCGGGTTGGCGGCGGGCAGCGTGAAGGGCTGACCACCCGGCTTCCGACTCCGGTGCCCCGGCGTCGGATCTCGCGAGATTCGGATCTGCCCACGCCGGGTTTCGAGGGGGTCCGCCCTCCGGAACACCACTAGGCTGGACGGCATGCAGGAATTCAGGGTCGATCGGCCGCTGGTGCTCGACGGCGGGTTGGCCACGGAGCTGGAGGCGATGGGGCACGAGCTCGCCGACGCGCTGTGGTCAGCACGCCTGCTGGCCGACGCCCCGGAGGAGATCGTCGCCGCGCACGCCGCGTTCTACCGGGCGGGCGCCGACATCGCCACCACCGCCAGCTACCAGGCGTCGTACGAGGGCTTCGCCGAGCGCGGTCTCGACCGCGCCGGTGCCGAGCGGCTGCTGCGCCGCAGCGTCGAGCTGGCGCGGCTGGCGGGTGAGGTCGAGCCAGGCGAGAACCGGTGGGTCGCCGCCTCCATCGGTCCGTACGGCGCGACCCTCGCCGACGGCTCCGAATACCGGGGCGACTACGGGCTCACCAAGCACGAGCTGCGGGAGTTCCACATGCCGCGCTTGGAGACGCTGGCCGACGCGGCCCCGGACATCCTCGCGCTGGAGACCATCCCGGACGTCGAGGAAGCCGAGGTCCTGGTCGAAGCCGTCGCTGGCCTGGGAGTGCCGGCGTGGCTGTCGTTCACCGTCGACGGCGACCGGACCCGCGCCGGCCAACCGCTCGCCGACGCCTTCGCCATGGCCGGATCCGACGCGATCCACGCGATCGGGATCAACTGCTCGAATCCCGAGGACGTCCTACCCGCGCTCGAAACCGCCCGAGCCGCAACGGAAAAGCCGCTCGTCGCCTATCCCAACAGCGGCGAGGGGTGGGACGCCGAGCAGCACGCCTGGACCGGCGATCCTCGCCTGTCCCCGCGCCAGGCCCGCCAGTGGCGCGCAGCCGGCGCCATGCTCGTCGGCGGCTGCTGCCGAGTCCGACCCGAAGACATCACCGCAGTGGCGGAGGCCCTCCTCGACCCGGAGAGCTGACCGGCGGAAACCGGTGGTGCTCCGAAGCTCAGCTGCTGGGGCTCACCACGCCACAAGATCGCGCTCCTCACCGTGACTCGAACGTCACCTACAACGCCCCACCCACCGAGTCCCAGCCGAACGGGCGGAAAACCGGTGGTGCGCCACCGCGGCGTTCGCCACCGTGGTCGTCATGAGTGATGGCGAAATCACCAACGAAGAACCGACGTTCGACGCCGAGGGCCTTTTCGACGACGACTACCTGCACTTCTACGGCCCGCTGATCGACGAACGCGCTCAGGCCGAGTCGGAGTTCGTGTCCCAGCTGCTCGGCGTCTCACCAGGCGATGAGGTCCTGGACCTGGCCTGCGGGCACGGCAGGCTGGCCAACCGGCTGGCCGCGATGGGCTGTCGGGTCACCGGCCTGGACAGCTCCGCCACGTTCCTGCGACGCGCCCGCGCGGATGCCGCCGAACTCGGCGTGGAGGTCACCTACGTCGACGGGGACATGCGAGAACTTCCCTGGCAGGAGCGCTTCGACGCGGCGCTGAACTGGTTCACCGCCTTCGGCTACTTCTCCGACGCGGGCAACCGCCAGGTGCTCTCGGAGGTCCATCGCGCGCTGCGGCCAGGCGGGCGGTTCGCGGTGGAGCTGAACAACATCGTCGAACTGCTCCCCCGCTACCGGGCTCAGGTGGTGCACGAGGTCGGCGACGACATGATGATCGACCACCACCGCTTGGACCCGCTGACCATGCGCTCGATCGTCGAGCGGGTGGTGCTCCGGGGTGGCCAGGTCCGCCGCGTCCCCCACGCGGTCCGCATGTTCACCGCGCCGGAGCTGCGCGACTGGCTGCACCAGGCGGGTTTCACCGACGTCTCGTTCCGCGGCGAGGACGGTGGAGCCCTCAGCACCGCGCACCGCCGCATGATCGCGCTCGCCACCCGGGCATGAGGGCGGCCAGGTCGGTGGGGGTGGAAGTCCGAGCCGGCGCTTCGACCCCCACCGCGCTCAGCCGTGCAGGACCGAGGTGGGGATCGCGTAGCCGCGGACCCGTTGCGGGTGGTCTCCGACGGGAATGCGAGCCGCCTCCTCGGTGGCGTTGAAGTCGACCACCGAGATGTCGTCGCTGTCGCTGTTGGACAGGAAGCAGTACTGGCCGTTCGGGCTGGTCGCGGCCCAGTACGGCTTCTTGCCGACCGGCACGATGGCGTCGGTGGTCAGCGACGGGACCGACACGATGGCCGCGTAGTCCGAGATCGTGCCCGCGTCGCAGAGCTTGGTGCCGTCGGCGTTGGCGCTGAGGCCGTGGTGCGCGGAGTCCAGCGGGTAGTCCTCGCGCTTCATCTGCTGCGCGTCCTCGGACAGCGGCAGGTGCACGGTTCGGGTGACCCGCTTCTCCTCGAGGCTGTACTCGACGAAGCCGTTGTGGAACGACAGCTGCGCGTACATCGTCTTGCCGTCGGGGGTCACCAGGAACGGCCGGATGCCGACGCCGAAGTCGATGGTGTCGCGGACCTGCTGGGTCTCGGCGTCCACGATGGTCAGCTGCCGCTTGCCCTTGAGGCCGTCCAGCGCCGGGTCGTCGGGCATGACCACGCGGCCGATGGTGGCGTTGTACAGCGTCTTCCCATCGGCGGAGTAGCGGTTCTCGTGCGGGAAGTCGCCGGTTGGGAAGCTGCCGGTGACCGAGCCGTCGGCGGGGTCGAGCAGTTGCACGATGTTGGCGGTGGTCGCCGAGACCGCCAGTTCGGTGCCGTCCGGGGACAGCGCCATGTGGTCGGACCGGTAGCCCTCGACGGGGGTGCGCCAGATCTGCTCACCCGTGGCGATCTCGTAGGCAGCCACGTCGCCGAGGCTGGGTCGCGAGACGTACATCGTCTTGCCGTCCGGGGATACCGCGATGTCGTCGACCAGCTGGTCGTGGCCCTCGCCCGCGGTTTCGCGGATGATCAGCATCGCCGCGTGCTGGTCCGGGGTCATCTCGCGCAGCCGCTGGTCGAGGTCCGGGACCACGTTGACGCGCTGGTACTTGTCGAAGTCGGCGGCGTCGAGCAGGTCGACGGTGCCGTCCCAGTTGTTGCCGACGAACATCACGTCGCGCCGCTCGTCAGCGGTCGCGGAGGCCGGTACCGCCGCGAGCGCGATGAGCGCGGCCGCGCCCACCGCCCAAATCCTGTGTCGCATCCGAATCGCCCCTTCCTGCCCATGTGGGATCAACACCCCAACGAACATGAGATCAATTCGGATATGCCCGGCGCGCAGGAGTTCGGCAAAAGCATCCGAACAGCCCACGCGCCGGGCGTCGATCAGCCGAGCTTTGCTCCGGCGTGCAGTGCGACACCGGAGTTCGCGGCCACCGTCGCGGTGAACTTCCCGTCGTCACCAACTTCGACGGTCTGCCCGGTGCAGGAACCGTTCGAGAGCTCACCGGACATCACGTCGCAGTAGCTGCCCGCGGGCAACGAGGTCTGGAAGGCCTGCGAGAGCTCACCGCCTTCGCGGTTGATCGCCACGAAGCCCTTGTCCTGGCGGCCGAACGCGATCTGACCGCCGCCGTTGTCCCACCAGTCGGTGAGCGGAGCCCCCTGGACAGCGTTGTGGAACCCGGCCATCCCGGCGATGATCGGCCGCCGGTGCTCGCACACCCACGCGGGGTCGTCGCAGCTCGCGGGCTTGGTCGTGCCGTCGGCCTCCGCGGGCGGACCCTGCTCGGAGTTGTCGAAGGCGAAGCTCGAGATCAGCTGCGGCGTGCCGTAGGGGTAGGCGAGCTCGAAGGCCACCGCCAGGTCGTAGGCCGTGCCGTCCTTGTAGGTCAGCGTCGGCGAACTCCGCTGGGTGTCGTGGTTGTCGATGAACACCACGGCCTGGTCAGCAGGCAGCGGCATCTCGTTGGTGAAGCCGTCGAGCTGCTCCAACGAGCCGTTCTTGAACGCGTCGCTGACCTTGCCCTGGTAGGCGAACTCGGTGACGTCACCGTTGCCGGCGTACTCGCCCGCCGTGGTGGTGGAGTCGGCGATGACCTCCTGGAACACGTAGGGCTTCTGGTCCGTACCGGGAACGGTGTTCAGACCGCCGAAGATCGCGCCGACGTCCTCCGGCGGCATGTGCTTGACCCCGTCGACCCTGAACCCGGACACGCCCAGGCTGATCAGGTCGTTGAGGTACTTGATCTCGGACTGGCGGACCCAGTCGCTCTCGGTCTTGAGGTCGGCGAGCCCCACGAGCTCGCAGTTCCGGACCTCCCACTTGTCGTTGTAGTTGGAGATGTCCCTGCGGCATTCGTGGAAATCCGCGTCCGAATAGGTTCCGGGGTAGTCGTACTTGGTGAACTCCGAACCCGCGCTGCCCGGGTGGTCGCCGTCGGAACCGGCCATGTGGTTGACCACGGCGTCGGCGTAGATCTGCACGCCGGCGTCGTTGCAGGTCTTGACCATGTTGGCGAACTGCTCGCGGTTCCCGCGGCGGGTTTCGAGCTGGTAGCTGACCGGTTGGTAGTCCTGGTACCAGGGGTGCCCGGCCTCGGGGAGCACGATGTGCTCCTGCGGCGGAGACACCTGGACCGCGCCGAATCCCTTCGGCCCCAGGAAGTTGGTGCACTCACTCGCGACCGAATCCCACGGCCACTGGAACATCTGGATGATCGGCCCGGCCACGGGGGCGGTGGCCGGCGCCGGAGCGCGTTCCTGGCCGAACGCGGCGGGCACCAGGGCGGTGCCGACCACGGTCACGGCCAGCGCTAGCACCGTTGATCGCATTGACATTCTCCTTCGCATCGCCTGCGATGAGCCATCTCCTCGATCACATGTTCTTGCGCAGGTAAAGTCAATAAGCCAACGGAACCAGCAATTTGCCAGCAATAACACTTCGCAAATCCTTGCAACGAAGTGCGAGCAACGGTTGCTTGGGGTCTATCCGAGCGGCAGCGCGGCAGCGACCTCGGCCGCGGCGTCCACTCCGTAGGTCTCGGCGAAGCGCTTGCGGGCGCGTGCCTGGTCGAGGGTCCACTCCTGGGTCCCGGTCACTTCGAGCACGTGCACCGCGATCAGCGAGCCGAGCTGCGCGGCCCGCTCCAGCGACAACCCGCTCTCGACGGCGGCGAGGAAACCGGCGCGGAAACCGTCACCGACACCCGTCGGGTCGGCCCTGGCGACCTCAGGGACAGCGGGCACCTCCAGCCGCTGACCGTCGCGTTCGATGATCTCGGCCCCGTCGGCACCGAGCGTGGTGACGCGGACGCCGACCGCCGACCGCACGTCGTCTTCGCTCCAGCCGGTCTTCTGCAGCAGCAGACCCCACTCGTAGTGGTTGGTGAACAGGTAGTCGGCGCCCTCGACCATCCGCCGGACCTCGTCGCCGCTCAGCCGCGCGAGCTGCTGGGACGGGTCGCTGGCGAAGCGGTAGCCGCGCTGCCTGCACTCGTCGGCGTGCCGCAGCATGGCCTTCGGGTCGTTCGGGCTGATCAGCACCAGGCCCACGTCGCGCGCGGCGAGCACCGGGGCCAGTTCGATGTTGCGCGCCTCGGCCATCGCCCCCGCGTAGAAGGAGGCTATCTGGTTGAAGGACTGGTCGGTGGTGCACACGAAACGTGCGGTGTGGGCGTACTCGGAGACGTGCACGCCCGTGCAGTCGACCCCGTTGCGCTCGAGCCACGACCGGTAGTCGGCGAAGTCCTCGCCCACGGCACCCACCAGCACCGGACGCCTGCCGAGCACCCCGAGCGCGTAAGCGATGTTGGCCGCCGCGCCACCGCGCCGCACCACCAGGTCGTCGACGAGGAAGCTCAGCGAGATCTGCTGCAGGTTGCCGGCGACGAGCTGGTCGGTGAACTTGCCGGGGAAGTGCATCAGGTGGTCGCTGGCGATGCTTCCGGTCACTGCGATTGACACAGAGCGCCTCCAATTCACTACGGAAGGTGACGGAAAATTGGAGAGTAGCGCTCTCGACGACCACCGGTCGTGCCCCCACGCCGCGATCGACGGCGACGGCAGACAATGGAGGGCATGCGCGAAGTGGAGATCTCCGACGACATGATCCGGCTGGGTCAGCTGCTCAAGCTGTCCGGGCTGGTAGAGCACGGCGCCGAAGCCAAAGACGTGCTGGAGGAGGGCCTGGTCATGGTCAACGGCGCGGTGGAGAACCGCCGCGGCCGCCAGCTCGTCGACGGCGACGAGATCGTGCTGGAGGACGAGG
This sequence comes from Saccharopolyspora aridisoli, assembly GCF_004348445.1. Taxonomy (GTDB): domain Bacteria; phylum Actinomycetota; class Actinomycetes; order Mycobacteriales; family Pseudonocardiaceae; genus Saccharopolyspora; species Saccharopolyspora aridisoli. The sequence goes on from NZ_SMKV01000005.1 coordinate 221,706, forward strand.
TCGTCCGCGTCGTCAGCACGGCCTGAACAGCAACGAGGCCGGCACCCGAGGGGTGCCGGCCTCCTGCCAGAACGGGTTGCTCGTCGTCAGTGGAACGAGTCGCCGCAGGCGCACGATCCGCCGGCGTTGGGGTTGTCGATCGTGAAGCCCTGCTTCTCGATGGAGTCGACGAAGTCGATGACCGCGCCCTCCACGTACGGGGCGCTCATCCGGTCGACGACCACGCCGAGGCCCTCGAAGTCGCGGCGCGCGTCGCCGTCGAGGCTGCGCTCGTCGAAGAAGAGCTGGTAGCGCAGACCGGCGCAGCCACCCGGCTGGACGGCGATGCGCAGGTGCATGTCGTCGCGACCCTCCTGGTCCAGCAGCGCCTTGGCCTTCTGGGCAGCAGAGTCGGTCAGCGTGACACCGTGGGCAGGCGCCTCGGTCTCGGTAACAGTGTTCGGGGCGGTCATGGACACTCCCTCGTGGTCTCGCTCTCCGATTCCGGCGTGACGTTCAACCACGACCGGACCCGGGGTATTCCCGCGGGCGAACCCGGGGACGTTGTTGTCTCCTCCCTACATGGTGGCACAAGCACGGCCGGATCAGGTGTGACGTGGATGGTGCAGGGCGAACCGGGCGGTCTCCTGCAAGCCCGTTCGACGCGTCGAATAACCTGGAGGTGTGAGGTTCCTTCGCCGCAGCAGCGCTGAGCAGACCGCAAGCACGGACTCCGAGAACGACGCAGAGCAGTCCGCGGAGGAGCGCGCGCAGAATCACACCCCCAAGAAGGGGAAGCCGACGCCCTCGCGACGCGATGCGGAGGGCAGGCGGCGCGGCCCGGTCCCGCCGCCGCCGATGACGCAGCGCGAAGCCGTCAAGCGAGCACGGGGCAACAAGGACGAGCGCCGCAAGGCCGCCACCGAGCGCCGCGAGCGCATGATGCAGGGCGACGACCGCTACCTGATGCCGCGCGACAAGGGCCCAGTCCGCGCCCACGTCCGCGACCTGGTCGACACCCGCAGGCACCTGATGGGCCTGTTCATGCCGCTGGTGCTGATCGTCTTCGCGACCACGCTGGCGCAGAACATGGTCATCCAGCAGTACGCGACGCTGTTCTGCCTGGCCCTGCTGATCATGATGGTCGTCGAGGGTTCGCTGCTGGGCCGCTACGTCAACAAGCGGGTCCGCGCCAAGTTCCCGGACCACAAGGACCGGCCGTTCTCGCTGGGCTGGTACGCCTTCACCCGAGCCATGCAGATCCGCAAGCTCCGCGTCCCGCGCCCCCGCTACACCCCCAAGGACATCGCCAAGATCGGCTGATCCTCGCTTCGCGTCGTGCCCGTCTCAAGATGAGACACGCTCACGTGGCACCTGTGGTACCGGGGTTCTTACGCTCGGCCGACCAGCCACCGCAATGAGCCCCGAGGGAGCGGACCATGGTCCAGCCGATTCGCACGATGATCAGTCCCGGTCGCTACGTCCAAGGCAGGGGCGCCATCCACCAGCTCGGTCAGCACCTCGCCCACCTCGGCTCGACACCGCTCCTGGTCGCCGACGGGGCGGTGTGGGGATTCGTCGGTCACGACGTGGAGGCGTCGCTGACCGAGGCCGGGCTTCCCGTCGACCGCCGGGACTTCGGCGGGATCCCGAGCGCGAGGGAGGTGGACCGGCTCGTCGCCGAGATCACCTCGTCCGGTGCCGACGTCGCGGTCGCGATTGGCGGCGGTAGCACCATCGACGCCGTCAAGGCCGCCGGTCACCTCGCCGGGGTCCGCTGGGCGAACGCGCCCACGGTGGCCTCGACCGATGCACCGTGCAGCGCGCTGTCGGTCATCTACACCGAGGACGGCGAGTTCGAGGCTTACCGGTTCTTCCCGCGCAACCCCGACCTGGTCCTGGTCGATTCGCAGGTCGTCGCCAACGCCCCCGCGGAGTTCCTGATCGCCGGTGTCGGCGACGCGCTGGCCACCTGGCTGGAGGCCCGCGCCACAGCCCAGTCGGGCTCGAAGACGATGGCCGGGGGCCTGCCCACGCTCACCGGCACCGCGCTGGCGAAGCTCAGCTGGGACGTGCTCTGGGAGAACGCGCTGCCGGCCATCGACGCCGTGCGCGACCACCAGGTCACCCCAGCGGTCGAGAAGGTGATCGAGGCGAACACGCTGCTGTCCGGCCTGGGGTTCGAATCGGGCGGGCTCGCCGCAGCGCACGCGATCCACAACGGCCTGACCGCAGTGGCCGCCACGCACGGCCTCGCTCACGGCCAGAAGGTCAACCTGGGCTCGGTCGCGCAACTCGTCCTGGAGGGCGCCACACCCGGTGACCTGCGCGCATTCATCGAGTTCACCACGACGGTCGGGCTGCCCACCACGCTCACCGAGGTCGGCATCAAGCCAGACGACACCGAGTCGGTGCGAGCGGTCGCCACCGCAGCAACCGCCGAAGGCGAAACGATCCACTCGATGCCCTTCGAGGTGACCGCGGACGACGTCGCAGCAGCCCTCACCTCCATCGACCGCCACGCCACCAAGATCCGCGAGAACGCCAAGCTCCCCGCCCCCAAGCCGTACACCGCCAAGCACTAACGGGTAGGCCCCAGTCAGGCACGTCCTCCGGGAAGGCACTCGCTACCCAGCAGTGCGGTACTGCCTTGCGCAGCCTCACCCATCGGATGGTGGTCGGGTCCGACGACTCCGGGACGGCCACATTCGGGAACCGCCTCGTTCGCGACCATGCGCCGGGGTTCTTGCCGACGTCGTTCGCCCCGGGGCGGTCGTGGTCCGAACCGTCCATGATCGATGTCCGATGTGCCCGGTCAGTTCGGACCTCCGAACCGCCTCCGCTGAGCGCGGGCACCACTGGGCCGGTTGAGGCCGGTCCGCCCCCGGGTACGGTCTCGGCGGTTGTTGAGCGGGAGGTCTTTCGTGCGGTCGTTGGTGTTGGGTGGGGCTCGGTCCGGGAAGTCGGCGCATGCCGAGGGGTTGGTGCCCGAGGACGCTGCGGTGACCTACGTGGCCACTTCGCGGCGGAATCCTTCGGACGCCGAGTGGAACGAGCGGATCGCCAAGCACGTGGCGCGGCGGCCGGACAGCTGGCGGACCGTGGAAGCGCCGGATTCGGAGTCGCTGCGGCGGGTCCTCGCCGAGGCCGCCGGAGGTGACCCCGTGCTGGTGGATGATCTGGCCACCTGGCTGACCGGGGTGCTCGACGACGCCGGGGCCTGGGAGCGCGACCCGGCCGCGCTGGACGTCGTCGCATCGCACTGCGACGCGCTGGTCGAGGCCGTGTCGGCGAGCGCCGCGCGTGTCGTGCTGGTGTCGGCGGAGGTCGGCCTCGGCGTCGTGCCCGGGACCCGGTCTGGAAGGCTGTTCCGGGACGAGCTCGGCTCGCTCAACGCCCGGTTGGCGGCGGTGTGCGACGAGGTGCTGCTGCTGGTCGCCGGATGTCCTCTGCGGATCCGGTGAGCCGCCAGTACCCCGCTGAGCTGCAGTTTTTTGAACACGGAGGTTTCGCTTGCCCACCGAACAGAACGACCCCGGCACGATCGAGTTCCCGCCCGTTCCGGCACCCGACGAGCAGGCATCCCGGGAGGCCGTGGCGCGGCAGGCGCAGTTGACCAAGCCGGCGGGTTCGCTGGGACGGCTGGAAGAGCTCGGCGTGTGGTTCGCCGCGCGGCAGGGCGTGTGCCCTCCGCACCCGCCCGCACGCGCCCGCGTGGTCGTCTTCGCAGGTGACCACGGCATCGCCCAGCACGGCGTGTCGGCCTACCCGCCCGAGGTGACCGGCCAGATGGTCAGCAACTTCCTCTCCGGTGGCGCGGCGGTCAACGTGCTGGCCTCGCACGCCGGAGCGACCGTGCGCGTCGTGGACATGTCGGTCACCGTCGACACCCCGCCGGTGGTCAGCGCGCACAAGGTGCGGCGCGGTTCCGGGGCTATTGACCGCGAGGACGCGCTGACCGACGAGGAGGTCCGAGCCGCCGTCCAAGCCGGGCGGACGATCGCCGACGAGGAGGTCGACTCAGGGGCCGACCTGCTCATCGCCGGGGACATGGGCATCGGCAACACCACTCCCGCCGCCGTGCTGATCTCGCTGCTCACCGGCACCGAACCGATCGCCGTCGTCGGGCGCGGCACCGGCATCGACGACAACGCGTGGATGCGCAAGACCGCGGCGATCCGCGACGCGTTGCGCCGGGCCCGCAAGGTGCACAACGACCCGATCGCGCTGCTGCGCACCTCCACCGGCGCCGACATCGCCGCCCTCGCGGGCTTCCTCGCGCAGGCCGCCGTGCGCAAGACCCCGGTGATGCTGGACGGAGTCGTCGTCGGAGCCGCGGCACTGGTCGCCGAAGAGCTCGCGCCCGGGGCCCGGCAGTGGTGGCTGGCCGGGCACCGGTCCGCCGAACCGGGCGGCCCGCTGGTGCTCCAGCACCTCGACTTGGAGCCGGTGCTGGACATGCGGCTGCGGCTCGGCGAAGGTTCCGGCGCGCTCACGGCGCTGCCGGTGCTGACCGCCGCGGTGAAGGTGCTCGGCGAGATGGCGACGTTCGACGAAGCCGGCGTCGCCGGAGAGGCCGGGGCTTGACCGGCGGTCTGCGGCTGGCGGTGTCCTGGCTGACGGTGCTTCCGGTGCCCGCGAGGCAGGTCGACGACCGCTCGTGCCGGCAGGCGATCTCCTTCGCACCGCTGGTCGGGGTGCTGGTCGGCGGCGCCGGGGCGCTGGTGCTGTGGGGGTTGAGCTCGCTGGGCGCCCCGCCGATGCTCGCGGGCTTGCTCGTGGTGGCGCTGCTGGTGCTGGTCACCCGGGGCATGCACGTGGACGGCCTGGCCGACACGGTCGACGGGCTCGGCTGCTACGGGCCTCCGGAACGCGCGCTGCAGGTGATGCGCGACGGCGGCGCCGGGCCGTTCGCGGTGGTCGCGCTGATCCTGGTGATCGGAGTGCAGGCCGCCAGCATCGGTGCGGTCGCGCAGACCCCGTGGGTGCTGGTGCTGGCCTGCGTCACCGGGCGCGCGGCGTTCGTGCTCTGCTGCCGGAGCGGCCTGCCGTCGGCACGCCCGGAGGGCATGGGCGCCCTGGTCGCGGGGAGCCAGCCGCTGTGGCTGGTGATCGCCTGGTGGCTCGCGGCGACGCTGGCCGCCGCGCTGATCAGCCCGGCGGCGGCGGTGTCCGTCCTCGTCGCCGCGGGGGTGCTGCTGTTGTTCACCCGGCACGTCCGCCACCGCTTCGGCGGGATCACCGGTGACGTCCTCGGTGCGGCCTCGGAGCTCGCGACGACCATCGTCCTGGTGGGCGCGACGCTCGGTCAGTTCTAGTCCGAACTGTCCGGTCAGGTCCAGTCCGAACTGTCCGGCCAGAACGAACATCGATCATGGACGGTTCGGACCTGGACCTCCTCAGGTCGCGCGGCGGTGGGCGCTCGGTGTGCCGCGGATGCTCTTGAAGGCCGCGCTGAAGGTGAAGGGATCGGCGCAACCGACGGTTCGAGCGATCCCTCCGCTGGTCGCCGAGTCGCGTTCGGCCAGGAGGTCGGCCGCGAGGGTCATGCGCCAGCGGGTGAGGTAGGTCGGCGGCGGTTCACCGACGAGATCGGTGAACCGCTTGGCCAGCGTCGAGCGCGACATCCCCGATTCCTCGCTCGTCGTCGCCGCACCCCGACCGCGGAACGGTGGGTCTCGGTCCCCGACCGCGCGGCGGTGCGAACCGGCGGAGCTGGTCGAACGCCTCGCCGCCCGCTACTGGGACCTCGACGACCCGACCCGCGCGCGCACGACCTCGCCGGACTCCGCTCCGGGACCTGGGTCCGGATCGTCCTGCACCCGGACGAGGTCACCCGCCTCGACTTCTGGGCACGACGACGCCCCCTGCGATCAACGGCGACGGGCGTCGGTGGGCCAGGTGCTCAGCCGAGCTCGATCATCCAGCCGTGGGTGTCCTCGGCCGTGCCGTACTGGATCGCGGTCAGGCGTTCCCGGAGCTTCATCGTGACCTCGCCGGGTCGGCCGTCGGCGACGCCGAACTCGCCGTCGCGGTGCTTGACGTGGCCGACCGGGGTGATCACCGCAGCGGTGCCGCAGGCGAAGACCTCGGTGAGCTCGCCGGTGGTGGCCGCCTTCTCCCACTCCTCGACGGTGATCTTGCGCTCCTCGACCTGCATGCCGAGCTCCTTGCCCAGCTCCAGCAGCGAGGATCGGGTCACGCCGGGCAGCAGGCTGCCGCTCAGCGCCGGAGTCACCAGCTTCGCGTCGGCACCGGAGCCGAACACGAAGAACAGGTTCATGCCGCCCATCTCCTCGACCGTGTGCCGGTCGCAGGCGTCCAGCCAGACCACCTGGTCGCAGCCCTGCTCCACGGCCTGCGCCTGCGCCAGGAACGACGCCGCGTAGTTGCCCGCGAACTTGGCCGCGCCGGTGCCGCCGGGAGCGGCGCGCACGTACTCGTGGCTCAGCCACACCGTCACCGGCTTCACGCCACCGGCGAAGTAGGAGCCGGCCGGCGAGGCGATCAGCGAGTACAGGTAGGTCTTCGACGGGTGGTTCACGCCCAGGCCGATCTCGGTGGAGACCATGAAGGGCCGCAGGTACAGCGAGCTCTCACCAGCGCTGGGCACCCAGTCGCGATCCACCGCGACCAGCTCGCGCAGCGATTCGAGGAACAGCTCCTCGGGCAACTCCGCCATCGCGATCCGGTTCGCGGAGCTGCGGAAACGGCGGGCGTTGGCGTCCGGGCGGAACGCCGCGATCGAGCCATCGGGCTGGCGGTAGGCCTTGAGCCCCTCGAAGATCGCCTGCGCGTAGTGCAGGACCGACGTCGCCGGGTCGAACTCCAGCGTGTGGTACGGCTCCAGGCGGGCGTCGTGCCAGCCCTGGTCCTCAGACCACTTGATCGTCACCATGTGGTCGGTGAAGAACTTTCCGAACCCGGGATTCTCCAGTACCTCCGCGCGGCGCTCGGCTGAGGCCGGTTGCGGGTTGGGGGTCCGGGTGAAAGACAGTTCTCCGTTCATGCGCGTACGGTATCGCGTGCGCTGGAGCAGTGAAAACCGGCTTGACGTCAGTTGGTCATCCAAGTATCCGACCGCTGCTAAGCGGACGCGGAGATTCTGCTGATTCCTCCGCTGCGCGCGACATATGATGGGGTCATGACGCAGGCCCAGAACACCCCCGCGCCGCAGCCCACCTCGGTCCCGCAGGACGTCCGCGCAGGTGTGCTGGCCGGCCTGATGCCGTTCGGCGCGGGCATGCTGCTCACCCTCGGCTACGCCTGGATCGGCGTGTTCGGGGTCGTCCTCGCAGCGATCGGGGCCGCGGGCTGGGCCTTCTGGTGGCGCAACAAGTACCAGCAGTGGTTCCCGCAGCAGGTGACCACCGGTTCGGTGGTCGGCACGACCGTCCTGGTCGCGGTGATCACCCTTCTGCTGTTCGTCTCGATCAGCTGACTTCCCTCGGTCCCACTCATCTCGATGAGGGTTGCGGGTGGGGACCTGAGCGGCTCCGTGAACTCCGTGCGCCGCTCATCGAGCATGTCGATACGTGGCTTCGCGGCGTGCTCGCCACGAAGAGGAACCGGCTTCGCCGGTTGACTACTGCAGCAGGTGCACGGGGAGCTTCGGCACGGACCACGACGGGTCCGGACGGGCGTCGCAGTAGGTGCCGTCGAAGGGGAACGCGCCGTCCTTGGCCAGCGAGATCATCTCCTCTCCTTCAGCGCGCAGCTTGGCCAGTTCGAAGTGGCTGAAACGGCCTGCGGCCAGCGCGTCGTCGAGCTCGTCCTCGTCCTTCCAGGACCAACTGCCGTCCGCCTTGACCTCGACGTCCAAGACGCCGTCGACCCGCCGCACGCCGTGTTCATCCCGGCCGCGCGGGATTTCGAGATTGACGTACCAGTTCCGGAATTGCCCGCTCGGCTCGAAGAACCACCACACCGACGACCACCGGTTCTCGAAGACCAAGCGCAACGTCGAGGTGCCGCGCCAGGTCGACAGGGCCGGCACGCGCGGCCCCGAGAACCGCTCCGCGAGCGGCAATTCACGCGGGTGCCGCCCGTCCGGCGAAGTCGTGGTCCGGACCGGGGTGTCCGGCAGCACCCAGCACAGCAGCTCCTCGCCGTCGTCGGAGACGACGCGAGCCGGGTGCACGTTCCCGAGCGAGCCGTCCAGGCGCCAGAAGCTGTAGAGCACCTCGTCACCCGAGGACCACTGGTAGCGCTGAGAATTCCAAGTGATCTCGTCCACAATCGAATTGGGCATGACCGCCTCATTTCCACCGGCGCGAAACGACTCCCGCCAGCAAAGGACCGACAACAACCACTCCGAGCGTTGTCAGCATCGCAGAAACCGGCATGCTCATCGCCAGCACAACCGACAAACCCATCCCAAGGCATGCACCCCGGATGGGCCAAGTGGGTCCATCGGAGAGCAGCGAACGGGCTCCTGCGTTGGCAAGAGCGTAGTGCAGGAGCAGCGCGCAGGCCGCGAAGGACATCAACGCGATCGGGTCGATGAGCTGGGAGACGATCACCGCCGCGACCCCGGCGATCAGGTCCAGCAGGTACGGCGTCCCGTATGGACCGGCGCGTCCCAGGACGCGCGGGAGCTCACCGTCGCGCACCATCGCCAGCCCCGTCGAGCGCAGCGATTCCAGCGCGCCCAGCAGCACCGGCAGCAGCGCGACAGCCGCCCCGACGCACACCAGCGGCACCAGGTCGGCGGCAGCGGCGGCGGTGAGCACGTCCCGGATCGGCATCGGCGACAGCGCCAGCCGCTCCCAACCGAGCTGGTAGGTCAGGGCCGCGATCACCAACCCCAGCAGCACCGTCACCGCCACCAGCGAGATCGTTACCGCGCGGCAGGTGGCCGCCCAGGGCGCGCGGTCGCCGTCCTCGGCGGGCGCGGCGAGTCGTTCGAAACCGGTGAAGGCGAGGAACAGCACCCCACCTGCGCCGATGATGCCGACGGCGCTGTCGTTGGAGGCGCCGGGATCGATGTGCGCGGGACTGCCTCGAACCGGGTCGATGGTGAAGCAGATCACCACCACCAGCACGATCACCGCCAAGCTGAGCGCGACCCACGACCAGGCGGCGGCACCGCGGATCCGCAGCCCGGTGGTCGCCGAGAGCACCACCAGCAGGATCGCCGCCCCCGCCACCAGGGCGCTGGCCGAAGGCAGGAAGAACTGGCCGATCACGCGGGCGATCGCGGCGATCGCGGCGACCTGCGCGGCCAGGTGGGCCGAGGCGCCGATGCGGGCGGGCAGCAGCCCCATCCGCTCGCGCACGCACGCGTAGGTCGCACCGGGCCCGTGGTGGGCTCGGGACTGGTGGGCGACAGCGGAGGACGCGCAGACGGCTGCCAGCAGCGCGAACGGCAGACCCAGCGGCGCCCACGGCCCGGCCGCCGCGGCTGCGGGCGCGGGCCCGAGCAGCACACCGATGCCGACCATGCCGCTGAGCGCGAGCGGCAACGCGTCGCGGCCGGTCGTCAACCGGCTGTCCGTTTCCAGGGTCACCGGACCACCCTTGCAGACGAGCGCGGGCACTTCAGCCTCCTGTCGGCCGACTCATGGCGGAAGAGGGCCGGTGAGCGTATGACGGACGTGTTGACCACTGCCCTCCCGCCACGCTCACGGTGAACACGCCGATCACCGGCGGACCCGGCGTTCTAGAGTGCGGGAAAGGCACCGATCCGGAGGATGACCACGTGACGACCCCGAAACTCACCCTCACCGACACCGCGGTGGCCAAGCTGAGCGTGGACGCGCTCGTCATCGGCACCGCCTCCGGCGCCGACGGCCTGCAGCTCGCACCCGGTGCCGAGCCGGTCGCCACCGCCTTCGACGGCGACCTGGTCAAGGTGCTGACGTCGCTGGGCGCGAGCGGGAAGGCGGATGAGGTCGTCAAGCTGCCCGCCCACGGGTTGGCAGCGACCGTGCTGCTGGCCGTCGGTCTGGGCAAGACCGGCGAGGACGACCCGAGCGCCGAGGCCGTCCGCCGCGCCTCCGGTGCCGCCGCCCGCGCGATGCCCGGTGTGGAGCACGCCGCGACCACGCTGCCCGCCGTCGACCTCTCCGCCGCGGTGCAGGGCACGGTCATGGGCGCCTACGGCTTCACCGAGTACAAGTCGAGCAGCGGTGACGGTCCGGTGGCCGCGGTGGACTTCGTGGTCCGCGACGCCAAGGCCGACACCGCCACCCACGCGCTCAAGGGCGGCGCCGCGATCGGCGAGGCGGTCAACACCGCTCGCGACCTGATCAACACCCCGCCGAACGACCTGTTCCCCGCCTCCTTCGCCGAGCGCGCCACCGAACTGGCCAAGGCCGCCGGCCTGGAGGTCGAGGTCCTCGACGAGGCGGCGCTGCGCAAGCAGGGCTTCGGCGGCATCCTCGGTGTCGGCGCGGGCTCGTCGCGCCCGCCGCGCATGGTGCGGCTGCGGCACAAGGGCCCGAAGGCCGCGAAGAAGGTCGCGCTGGTCGGCAAGGGCATCACCTTCGACACCGGTGGCATCTCGCTGAAGCCGGGCGGGGGCATGGAGAACATGACCTCGGACATGTCCGGTGCCGCTTCGGTGATCGCGACGATGGTGCTCGCGGCGAAGCTGAACTACCCGCTGGAGATCACAGCGACCGTGCCGATGGCCGAGAACATGCCCTCGGGCACCGCCTACCGCCCCGGTGACGTGCTGAAGATGTACGGCGGCAAGACCGTCGAGGTGCTCAACACCGATGCCGAGGGCCGGCTGGTCCTGGTCGACGCGATGGCCCGCGCCTGCGAGGACGAGCCCGACTACCTGATCGAGACCTCGACGCTGACCGGTGCGCAGGTCGTCGCGCTGGGCAACCGCACCCCGGGCGTGATGGGCGAGGACGGCTTCCGCGACCGGGTCGCCAGGCTGTCGCAGGCCGTGGGCGAGGGCGGCTGGCCGATGCCGCTGCCGGACGAGCTGCGCGCGGACCTGGACTCCAAGCTCGCCGACCTGGCCAACGTCACCAACCACCGCTGGGGCGGCATGCTCGCCGCGGGCATCTTCCTCCGGGAGTTCGTGGCCGAGGGCGTGCAGTGGGCGCACATCGACATCGCGGGCCCGGCCTACAACACCAACTCGCCGTGGGGCTACACGCCCAAGGGCGGCACCGGCGTTCCGGTCCGCACCCTCGCGGCGGTTCTCGCCGACATCGCCGAGAACGGCTGAGTGCGCGCATAGCGGGTCCACCCGGGGCCGACCGACCTACCACGGTCGGCCCCGGGCGGAACCGGCGAACCGGCCACGATGCGGAACGGAAGTTTCAACACGGGGCCACCTCGACCCCGCTTTTGTGATACGAGTCACGAAAAGGTCACCACCGCGGGGCGCGCCGATGTCACGATGGGTTCATGACCGAATCGCAACCGGCCACGCTGACCGCGACCAGGCACGGCTATCAGGTCGATGTGGTGTGGACCGGCAACACCGGCCAGGGCACCACCTCCTACCACAGCTACGAGCGCACCCACGAGGTGCGAGCCGTCGGCAAGGACTCCATCGACGCGTCCGCCGACCCGGTGTTCCTGGGTGACGCGGACCGCTACAACCCCGAAGAACTACTCGTCGCATCGCTGTCGCAGTGCCACATGCTCTGGTTCCTGCACCTGGCGGCCGACTCCGGCGTCGTGGTCACCGGCTACCACGACCACGCGCGCGGCATCCTGGCCGAGAACTCCGACGGCACGGGCCAGTTCGAGGCCGTCGAGCTGGCACCGGAGGTCACCGTCTGCGACCTGGCGACCGTCGACGTCGCCGAGGCGCTGCACGAGCGCGCCCACGAGCTCTGCTACATCGCCAAGTCCGTGACGTTCCCGGTGCGGTGCACGCCGACGACGCGCGTCGCGAACTGATCCACCGACGAATCGATTCAGCCATCAGCGCGGCCGTGCACGCCGCGAATCCGCGAAATCGCGACTCGCGCGTTCACGGCCGTTCGTCGGCGGCGCGCTGCGCGCGCTTGCGGAGAATGCGCTGCCGCGCCTGGTAATCACGCATTCGCTGCGGATATCCGACCTTGGCGACTTCGTAGAGCGGAATGCCGAGCCGACTGGTGAAGCGCCCGGCCGCCGAGGGCGACTCGACCCGTCGACGCGTCCATTCCCCGTCGTGCGCGATGAGCAGCAGCGTCGTCTCGGTGACCAACGTGCGCGGTTCGAGGTACCCCTCGACACCGCGGCGCTGCGCCGCCCAGTTCCGGAGGTGCTCCGCGTCCGCGGACGAGGCGCGTCGCGCGGTACCGGGACGGCGGTTGCGGAACCGGTCGAATAAGCCCACCGAACTCGCCTCCCAATCCGATTCAGGCCGACCACATTCGATTTTGCCACCGCGAACATGTGCGGAGTGTGAAAACGAGCTGAGAATGCGCGGTGCCCAGGTGATGAATGCAGCACAGATCACCCGGCCCACCGCGCATCGGCCGCTCGGGTGGTGACAAGATGGCTGGTGGTGTGCATGACCACCAGGTCACGCGACCAACCGCAAGTCAATGACGCCCTGTCGAGGAGTGCGAAGTGACCGACACGTCCGCCGATCTGGTCATTCTCGGCGGCGGTTCGGGCGGCTACGCCTGCGCTTTCCGCGCGGCGGAGCTCGGCCTGTCCGTCGTCCTCATTGAAAAGGACAAGCTCGGTGGGACCTGCCTTCACCGAGGTTGCATCCCGACCAAGGCCTTGCTGCACGCGGCCGAGGTCGCCGATTCCACCCGAGACGCCGACCAGTTCGGGGTGCGCGCCGCCCTCGAAGGCATCGACATCGACGGTGTCAACAAGTACAAGGACAACATCATCTCGGGCCTGCACAAGGGCCTGCAGGGCCTGGCCAAGGCCCACAAGGTGACGATGGTCGAGGGTGCGGGCACCCTCGTCGACGCCAACACCGTCGAGGTCGACGGCACCCGCTACACCGGCAAGAACGTGGTCCTGGCCACCGGTTCCTACTCCAAGACGCTGCCCGGCCTGGAGCTCGGCGGGCGCGTCATCACCAGCGAGCAGGCGCTGAACCTGGACTTCATCCCGAACAAGGTCGTCGTGCTCGGCGGCGGCGTGATCGGCGTCGAGTTCGCCAGCGTCTGGGCATCGTTCGGTGCCGAGGTCACCGTCGTGGAAGCGCTGCCGCACCTGGTGCCCAACGAGGACGAGTTCGCCTCGAAGCGCCTGGAGCGCGCCTTCCGCAAGCGCGGCATCAAGTCCAAGACCGGCGTGAAGTTCACCGGCGCCACCCAGAGCGACGACGGCGTGTCGGTCAGCCTGGAGAACGGCGAGACCTACGACGCCGACTTGCTGCTGGTCGCCGTCGGCCGCGGTCCGAACACCGCCGGGCACGGCTTCGAGCAGGTCGGCGTCACCATGGAGCGCGGCTTCGTGCGCACCGACGAGCGGCTGCGCACCAACGTCCCGGGCGTGTTCGCCGTCGGCGACATCGTGCCGGGCCTGCAGCTGGCGCACCGCGGCTTCCAGCAGGGCATCTTCATCGCCGAGGAGATCGCAGGCCTGAACCCGCAGCCGATCGACGAGGCCGGCATCCCGCGCGTGACCTACTGCCACCCCGAGGTCGCCTCGGTGGGCCTGACCGAAGCCGCCGCCAAGGAGCAGTACGGCTCCGTGGAGACCTTCACCTACGACCTGGCCGGCAACGGCAAGAGCCAGATCCTCAAGACCCAGGGCGCGGTCAAGCTGATCCGCGCGACCGACGGCCCCGTCGTCGGCCTGCACATGGTCGGCGACCGCGTCGGTGAGCTCATCGGCGAGGCGCAGCTGATCTACAACTGGGAGGCGCTGCCGGAGGACGTCGCTCCGCTGGTCCACGCCCACCCCACCCAGACCGAAGCTCTGGGCGAGGCGCACCTCGCCCTGGCCGGCAAGCCGCTGCACGTGCACGGCTGACAGCCGCACGCAGCAGCAGCGAAGAGACAGCCGCACCCCGCCACACCCACGAGGAGTCAGCAACCGATGGCCTTCTCCGTCCAGATGCCGGCGCTCGGCGAGAGCGTCGCCGAGGGCACGATCACCCGGTGGCTCAAGCAGGAGGGCGAGACCGTCGAAGTCGACGAACCCCTGCTCGAGGTCTCCACCGACAAGGTCGACACCGAAATTCCGTCCCCGGCCGCCGGTGTGCTGCAGCGCATCGTCGCCCAGGAGGACGACACCGTTGAGGTCGGCGGCGAGCTCGCCGTCATCGGCGACGGCGGCGAGGCGTCCGCCGCCCCGGCCGCGGCTCCGGCCACCGAGCCCGAGCCCGAGCCCGCTCCCGCC
>NZ_SMKV01000060.1 GCF_004348445.1 Saccharopolyspora aridisoli
TCGGTGGCGATGGCGGGGAGGGTCCGCCCGGTCCCATTCCGAACCCGGTAGCTAAGCTCCCCAGCGCTGATGGTACTGCACTCGCTAGGGTGTGGGAGAGTAAGACACCGCCGACACAATCCTCAAGTGGGGTGGGCAGGAGAAGGAATTCTCCTGCCCACCCCATTTTTCATGCCCAAAAAACCCGCGGAAGGCCGAATCCCGGTCTGCCATGAGGGACGGATACCGGTTCTTCCGGGGTGTTCGTTGTTGAGGAAGTGGACCCGCCGCCCGTAACCTCGGTGCTATGAGCGGTGTTCGGATCTTGGTCGTGCAGCCGTCGCCTGTTGACCCCCTGGGGCGTCTCGGTGACTGGTTGAGAGATGCCGGGGCCGAACTCGATGTCGTGCAGCCGGCGGAGCGGGCTCTGCCTGCACTCGACGATTACGACGGGCTCATCGTTCTCGGTGGGGAGATGGGCGCGTACGACGACATCGATCACCCGTGGTTGTCGGACGTCCGCTTGATGCTCAGCGGCGCGGTGTCCAAGCGGTTGCCGGTGCTTGCGATCTGCCTCGGTGCGCAACTGCTAGCGGCGGCGACCGGTGGCCAGGTGCGGCCGATCCGGAAGGGACCGGAGGTCGGCACCCTCTTGGTGGCCAAGCGCGACGTCGCCGCCGAGGATCCGCTGCTCGGTCCGCTCCCGCTGACGCCCGACGTCGTGCAGTTCCACAACGACGAGTTCAGCCTGCCGCCGTCGGCCCAGCTGCTGGCCTCGTCCCCGAAGTGCGACAACCAGGCGTTCCGCCTCGGTGAGTGCGCCTACGGCTTGCAGTTCCACATCGAGACCACGCCGGACGTCGTTCTGGAATGGGCTCGGAACTCGCCGGAGATGGCGGCGACCGCACGCGCCGGCCAGCTGGATCCCGAACACCTCGTTGAGTTCCACGCCGATCTCGCCGAAACCTGGCAGCCCGTCGCGGAGCGATTCGTTCGCATCGTCGGCACGCCACCGGAAGAGCGGAAGGCGAGCAGGTTCCTCCCGCTCGCGTGACCTCGTGCAGGCGGCTCCACGCAGGAGCCCGCTGCGGACTACGGTTCGGATATGGCCAACAGCAACTCGTCGAGGTCTGGTTCGGTCCCGTCGACGGCCCGGTACGGGTTCAGCGACGCCGAACGAGCCGAGGACCAGTTGAGGAGCGCCGGGTGGTGGTCGGCGCGCGGTCCTGGTGAGGCCGAACCGATCCTGGCCGCGTTGTCGCGCACTCCTGATCCGGACCTGGCGTTGCACTCGTTGGAGAGGATGCGGGAAGCGTCTCCTGACGAGTGGGACGGGCTGTCCGCCGCGCTGGCGCAGGACGTGGGACTTCGAGGACGGCTGCTCAGCGTGCTGGGCGAATCCACGGCCTTCGCCGATCACCTCGCCGCTCACCCGGGGGACTGGGTTCGGCTGGCCTCGGATGCGACTCCACCGGAAACGGTCGACGAGTGGACAGCCGCGCTGCTGGCCGCCGTGGGCGCTGCAGGCGATGGGGAACCGGGAACCGAGGGCGGACCCGTCGCCGAGGTGCACGGCCAGGAGGCGGTCCGCGAGCTGCGCGCGACCTACCGGGCGCTGCTGCTGGACATCGCTGCTCGCGACCTGGGCAACATCGCCGAACCCGGCCTCGCATCGCTGTCCTACGACGAGGTCGCGGACATGCTCTCGGACCTGGCGGTCGCGGCGCTCAAAGCGGCGCTCGCGGTGGCGGTCGCCGAGGCCGGGATCGACGAGCTGCCGCGGCTGTCGGTCATCGCGATGGGCAAGTGCGGTGGCCGCGAGCTGAACTACGTCAGCGATGTCGACGTCGTGTTCGTCGCCGACAGCGAATCCGATGTCGCGGCCGGAACTCGCTTGGCGAGCCTGATGATGCGCATCGTGGGGCCGGCGTTCTTCGAGATCGACGCGAACCTCCGCCCGGAGGGCAAGGCGGGCGCGTTGGTCCGCACGCTGGACGGGCATCTCAGCTACTACCGGCGCTGGGCCAGGACCTGGGAGTTCCAGGCCCTGCTCAAGGCACGGCCGGTCGCCGGTGACGCGGAACTGGGGCTCCGGTACCTCCAGGCCGTGCGGCCGATGGTGTGGACGGCCGCCGAGCGCGATGATTTCGTGGCCGACGTGCGTTCGATGCGCAGGCGGGTCGAGGCCCACGTGCCGTTGGACCTGGCCGAGCGGGAGCTGAAGCTGGGGCGCGGCGGCCTGCGCGACGTGGAGTTCGCGGTGCAGCTGCTGCAGATGGTGCACGGCCGCAGCGACGAATCGTTGCGCTCTTCGTCCACTTTGGAGGCGTTGCGAGCCTTGGGCGACGGCGGCTACGTGGCCAGGGCCGACGCCGCCGACCTGATCGACTCCTACCGGTTCCTGCGGACCGTGGAGCACCGGTTGCAGCTGCGGCAGCTGCGGCGCACCCACTTGTTCCCGGAGTTCGACGACGCGGAAGCGCTCAGCGTGCTGGGGCGAGCGGTCGGGTTCCGGTCCAGTGGCCGGAACACGGCCGCGCAGGCCCTGGTGGCCGAGTTCCGCAGGCATGCCAAGCGGGTCCGGCGACTGCACGAGAAGCTGTTCTACCGCCCGCTGCTGGAAGCGGTGGCGAAGGTGCCGACGGAGGCCATGCGGTTGACGACCTCGGCCGCCGCCGAACGGCTCGCCGCGCTGGGCTACACCTCACCGCAGGGCGCGTTGCGGCACATCGGCGCGCTGACCTCCGGTGTGTCGCGTCGGGCGAGCATCCAGGGGGCGCTGTTGCCGGTGCTGCTCGACCTGCTGGGCAACACTCCGGATCCCGATGGTGGTCTGCTCGCCTATCGCAAAGTTTCCGAGGCGCTCGCCGAAACCCCGTGGTACCTGCGGCTGTTGCGGGACGAGGGAGTGGTGGCCGAGCGGCTCGCTCAGCTGCTGGGCACGTCGAAGCTGGTACCGGAGCTGCTGATCCGCGCGCCGGAGGTGCTGCGGCTGCTGGCCGACACGCCGGCGCTGGCGGAGCGCGGTTCGCAGGAGGCGGCGATCTCGCTGCGCAGCACGGTCGGTCGTTACGCGGACCCGCAGCGGGCGGCGGCAGCTGCGCGCTCGCTGCGCAGGCACGAGTTGCTGCGCATAGCCTGCGCGGATCTGCTGGGACTGGTGGAGCTCGACACGGTCTGCCGGGCGTTGTCCAACATCTGGGTCGCGGTGCTGGAGTCGGCGCTGGACGTGTCGGTACGGGACACCGCGTCGAAGTGGGGCGGCGAGATCCCGGCGAGGATCGCGGTGATCGGGATGGGCAGGCTCGGCGGTGCGGAGCTCGGCTACGGCTCGGACGCCGACGTCC
Source organism: Saccharopolyspora aridisoli (assembly GCF_004348445.1). Lineage (GTDB taxonomy): Bacteria > Actinomycetota > Actinomycetes > Mycobacteriales > Pseudonocardiaceae > Saccharopolyspora > Saccharopolyspora aridisoli. The sequence goes on from NZ_SMKV01000060.1 coordinate 3,327, forward strand.
TGTTCGTGTGCGAGCCGATCGGTCAGGCCGATGAGGCGACGGCGTTGAAGTTCGCGAGCACCGTGGTGGAGCGGGTGCGCACGTTGCTGGGCGCACCGAGCCAGGACCCGCCGCTGGAGGTCGACATCGATCTGCGGCCGGAGGGCAAGCAGGGATCTCTGGTGCGCACGCTGGAGTCCTACCTCTCCTACTACCAGCGGTGGGGTGAGGCGTGGGAGTTCCAGGCGCTGCTGCGGGCCCGCGCGGTGGCCGGTGACCCGGACCTGGGGGAGCGGTTCTGCCGCGCCATCGACCCGATCCGCTACCCCGAGGGCGGTCTCGACGAGACCAAGGTGCGGGAGATCCGGCGGATCAAGGCTCGTGTGGATGCCGAGCGCCTGCCGCGCGGTGCGGACCCGGCGACGCACACCAAGCTCGGCCGGGGAGGGCTGGCCGACGTGGAGTGGACGGTGCAGCTGTTGCAGCTCCAGCACGCCCACGAGACACCGCGGCTGCGCACGACCTCGACGCTGGACGGCCTGCGCGCGGCGGCCGAGGCCGGACTCCTCAGCGAGTCCGACGCGCAGGAGCTCATCGACGCGTGGATGCTGGCGACCCGCTTCCGCAACGCGGTCATGCTGGTCCGCGGCAAGCCGGGTGATCAGCTGCCCAAGCACGTGCAGGAGCGAGTCGCGGTGGCGGCTGCCCTGGGCTATTCGGCCGATGTCGACACCGGCGAGGTCGTAGACGACTACCTCCGGGTCACCCGCCACGCCAGAACGGTCGTGGAGAGGATCTTCTACGAGGCATGACCACGATCAAGCAGGCAGGGGAGGACGTCCACCCCGCGATCGTCGAGGCGATCAGCAGCGTGGCCCGCCGGCCGCGGACCGGCCCTGTCCCTGCAGCCCTTCACGAGCACCTGCCTCGTCGCCGAGGACGACGAGCGCAGGGTGCGGTACCTGATCGGACTCCTCGCTGATCGGCCGCAGTCTGCTACCAGCACTTCGTCGGCGTCGACCCTGCGCAGCGCATGAACGGGCCAGCCCGCCGGCCTCGCGCCCAATCCTGCGAGACCATCCCGTTCGCCGGACGAGCAGAGGTCGACTCGATCACCTCACCGGAGAACACGGGGGCGATCAATCCCACCGGCGCATGGGCTTCCGCGTCCTTGACGGTGACGGCGATTCGACGGCCTCCCCGTGCACTGCATTGCGACGGTCGTGGTGGTGCTCGCGTCCGTTTCGCCGCGAACGGGGCTAGGCCAGGCGAACTCCGAAACCCGCCGGTCGGCGGTCGCTTCGGGGGTCGATGGATCCCTAATCTGATCAATGCACCGCGGTCTGGGATGAGGGGACTGGAATGTCCGAGGACTTCGAGCTGCTCGTCGACCGACAGGCCTTGTGCGGAAGTGCTCCGCTGTGGATGTCAGCCCAGAACTGCGTCTATTGGGTGGATCTGCTGCGCAGGGAATTGCACACCTTCTACCGCGATACCGGCGTCAACGAGGTCCGGGTGCTGCCGGGCAAGGTCACCGCGCTGGGGGCCACGCGGCAGGGGCAGCTCATCGCCGCGGCCAACGGCGGGTTCTCCCGAGTCCACCTGGGCCGTTCCGGGCTGGAGCCGGTGGTGCAGGTGCGCAACGGGGACCGGATGAGCATCGGTGGCTGCGATCCGGCGGGCCGGTTCGTGGCCTGCACCATGACGCACGCGTCGGACCTGCGGGCCAGCGGTTGCTACGTCTTGGAGGGCAACCGGGCGCGGTTGCTGATCGACGGGCTGACCGGGCCGGGCGGGGTGGCGTGGAGCCCGGACGGCACCCGGATGTACGTGGTGGACGTGCGCACCATCTGGATCTACGACTACGACCCGCAGCGCGCCCGCGCGCACGCCGGCCGCACGTGGGTGGTGTGCGCGGAGTCCGACGGCAGTCCGGAGGGGCTGGCGGTCGACTCGGAGGGCTGCGTGTGGGTCGCGATGCACTGGACGGGCCGGATACACCGCTACGCGCCGTCCGGTGACCTGGAGACGATCTTGTGGGCGCCGACGAGGCGCGTCAGCGGCCTGGCCTTCGGCGGTTCCCGCCTGGAGGAGCTCTACGTGACCTCGGCCTGCTTCGGCTACGACGAACCGGCCTTCAACGCGGACCCCTACGCAGGCTCCCTCCTGCGCTTCCGTCCCGGTGCGACGGGCGCCCCGCTGCCTCCTTGGCAGGGACTCTGATCATCTCGACGGCCATCACTGATGTTGATCACTGAGTGCTAATAGCGGATCGCATCGCCGCGGAGGTGCTCCGGAGATGAAGCGGCCCCGCCGGTCCGGGGACCGGCGGGGCCGCTCGCAGCTGGTCATCGACTCACACGTCGAAGTACAGCGAGAACTCGTGCGGGTGCGGGCGGAGGCGGATCGGGTCGATCTCCTCCTCGCGCTTCAACCGGATCCAGGTCTCGATCAGGTCCGGGGTGAAGACGCCACCCTCGAGCAGGAAGTCGTGGTCGGCTTCCAGGTTGTCGATCGCCTCGGCCAGCGAGCTCGGGACGGTCGGGACGTTCTTGGCCTCTTCCGGCGGAAGCTCGTAGAGGTCCTTGTCGATCGGCTCGGCCGGCTCGATCTTGTTCTTGATGCCGTCCAGGCCGGCCATCATCATCGCGGCGAACGCCAGGTAGGGGTTGCCGGACGGGTCCGGGCACCGGAACTCGACGCGCTTGGCCTTCGGGTTCGAGCCGGTGATCGGGATCCGCATGCAGGCGGAGCGGTTTCGCTGCGAGTACACCAGGTTCACCGGGGCCTCGAAGCCCGGCACCAGACGGTGGTAGGAGTTCACCGACGGGTTGGTGAAGGCCAGCAGCTTCGGGGCGTGGTGCAGGATGCCGCCGATGTAGTAGCGCGCCATGTCCGACAGGCCCGCGTAACCGGCCTCGTCGTAGAACAGCGGGCTGCCGTCCTTCCACAGCGACATGTGGCTGTGCATGCCCGAACCGTTGTCCTCGAACAACGGCTTCGGCATGAAGGTCACGGTCTTGCCGGCCTCCCACGCCGTGTTCTTGATGACGTACTTGAACAGCTGCAAGTCGTCCGCCGCGTGCAGCAGCGTGTTGAACTTGTAGTTGATCTCGGCCTGGCCGCCGGTACCGACCTCGTGGTGGGCGCGCTCGATCTCGAAGCCCGACCCCTGCAGCTGCACGACCATCTTGTCGCGCAGGTCGGCGAAGTGGTCGTACGGCGAGACGGGGAAGTAGCCGCCCTTCATCCGGGTCTTGTAACCCCGGTTGCCGCCCTCCTCGTCGCGACCGGTGTTCCACCAGCCCTCGATGGAGTCGACCTCGGCGAAGGTCTTGTTCGGGGCTTCCCCGAACTTGACCGAGTCGAAGATGTAGAACTCGGCCTCAGCACCGAAGAACGCGGTGTCGGCCACGCCGGACTCGGTCAGGTACTGCTCTGCCTTGCGCGCGATGTTGCGCGGATCGCGGCTGTAGGGCTCCAACGTGAACGGGTCGTGCACGAAGAAGTTCAGGATCAGCGTCTTCTCGGTGCGGAACGGGTCCACGCGCGCCGTGTAGGGGTCCGGCAGCAGCAGCATGTCGGATTCGTGGATCGACTGGAAGCCGCGCACGGACGAACCGTCGAAAGCGAGACCGTTGGTGAACGAGTCCTCGTCGAACGCGCTGGCGGGCACCGTGAAGTGCTGCATGACGCCCGGCAGGTCGCAGAACCGGACATCGACGAACTTCACGTCCTCATCGGCGATGAAGCGGAGGACCTCGTCTGGATTCTTGAACAAGCTCGGTGGCTCCTTCACGCAGTCGTACAGCTCACCGGTGCCACGTCGATTGGTCGCCGCCGGCTCGTCAATGACGGTATGTCACCGGTGTTGCCCCGGCGTCTCCTGAATGTTTCGCGGGCGTTAACGGCCACCTGAACGGGTGACGCCGGTTACACATCGCGGTGGAAGCCGATGCTCCCCAGCGGCCCGGTGGAGCAGGTGCGTACCCTGGTTGACGTGCGAAATGTCCTCGGCTCGTGGCTGGACGGCCCGAAGAGCGCGATGAACCAGGCGCGTGACCAGGCCCGCGAGAACCGGCCGGCGTTCCGCGGCGAGGAGCTCGGTCTGCCCGAATCCGGGCCCGGCTCGGCCGCGCCGCTGCGCAAGCGACTGCTGGCGTTCGTGGTCGACCTGGTGCTCGCCGCGGTGATCACCACCGCTTTCACCGCACCGGCCTACCCGGGCGACTGGAGCCTGCTGACCTGGCTGGTCATCACCGCGGTGCCGGTGTCGTTCTTCGGCGCGACACCCGGCATGGCCCTCACCAAGATCTGGGTGGCGCGCGTCGACGCCCCCAAGATGGTCGGGCCGCTGCGCGCGGTGCTGCGCGGCCTGCTCACCGTGCTGATCATCCCGGCCGTGATCTGGAACTTCGACGGCCGCTCGTGGCACGACCGGATCAGCGGCACCATCGTCCTGCGTCGCTGACCCAGAGCGAAGAGTACGGGCCCGGGGAGACATCCCCGGGCCCGTACTCTTCGCCTCGTCCTACTTGGCGCGGCGCATCGCGCGCGACACGTTGCGCATCTTGGCGCCTTGCGGAACCGGGCCCTTGGGCATCGCGTTGCCGCGGCTGGCCAGCGCCGACAGGCGGTTCTCGATGTTGTCGATCTGGGCAGGACCGATGTTGCGCGGCAGCTTCATGATCCGCCGCTGCAACTTCGGCAGCGGGACCTGGCCCTCCTCGTCGCCCACGATCATCTCGTAGATCGGGGTGTCGCCGACCAGGCGCGACACGCGCTTCTTCTCCTGCGAGACCAGGTTCTTGACCCTGCCCGGGGAGCCTTCGCCGACGAGCACGATGCCCGGCCGACCGATGATCCGGTGCACTGCGTCGAGCTGCTGGGTGCCGGCCACCGCCTGGGAGACGACCCAACGTCCCCGCAGGTTGTCCAGCGCCCAACCGGCGGCCCCGGGCTGCCCCTCGGCCTTGCGGAACACCGTCGCCTGCACCCGACGCCCGAAGATGATCACGGCCGCGAGCAGGCCGAACGCGAGGCCCACGGGAAGGAACACCCAGTGCAGACCCCAGATCATGCCCAGCAGGAAGACCACGACGGTCACACCGAGGAACGCTCCGAGCATCAGCGGCAGGAGGAGCTTGTCCTCCCGGCGCTGCATCTTGAACGCCTCGAAGATCTGCTTGACGCGGCCTACCGAAGCCTGACGTCGCTGTTTGGCCGCCTCTTTCTTAGCGGCCTTGTCCTGCTTGGCCATGTCCTTCAGGATACGGCTCGCGCTGTGGGGGTTGTAGTTGCATCCCTGCAGGCGTGATCGAGATGTGTTCGGGGTCGGGTCGTGAAGATCGAATACTCCGTGGTCCCGTTCTGCTCAGCGGCGCCAGAAGCGGAACCTCAGCTCCGACCTGAGGCTCGTGCCTGCCCCAGCCACGGCGCTACGGCTGTCCTCCGCAGGTGACGTCTGAGAACCCGCGGCGGTGCGACGTGTCGTGGGTGGGTGAGGAGGAAGCACCTCTGGTGCTTGCCTGACGTGGGCTTCCATCGAGGAAGGGGGGTGCTTCCTCTCGGAAGCACCCCCCTTCCTCCGGTGTCAGCGGTTGAGCAGGCTGCTGGCTTCTTGTGCTGCTGTGCCTGCCTCGGCGAGGTGGGCCATGTTGTCCGGCAGCGGCATGCCTCGGTGGACCGTGGCCTTGGCGAACAGGCGGCCCGCTCGGTAGCTGGAGCGGACCAGGGGGCCGGCCATGACGCCCGGGAAGCCGATCTCCTCGGCGGCCTGGGTGTGCTCGACGAACTCCTCCGGCTTCACCCAGCGGTCCACCGGGTGGTGCCGCGGGCTCGGCCGCAGGTACTGGGTGATCGTGATGATGTCGCAGCCCGCGTCGCGCAGGTCCTGCAGCGCGGGGCGGACCTCGTCGGGGGTCTCGCCCATGCCGAGGATCAGGTTCGACTTGGTGACCAGGCCCGCGTCACGCGCCTTGGTGATCACTTCCAGGGACCGTTCGTAGCGGAAGCCGGGGCGGATCCGGCGGAACACGCTGGGCACGGTCTCCAGGTTGTGCGCGAGCACCTCGGGCCGGGAGCTGAAGACCTCTTCGAGCTGGTCGGGCTCGGCGTTGAAGTCGGGGATGAGCAGCTCCACGCCGGTGCCCGGGTTGAGCTCGTGGATCTGGCGGACGGTCTCGGCGTACAGCCAGGCCCCGCCGTCGTCCAGGTCGTCGCGGGCGACACCGGTGACCGTGGAGTAGCGCAGGCCCATGGCCTGCACCGACTCGGCGACCTTGCGCGGTTCGGAGGTGTCCAGCGCGGCAGGCTTGCCGGTGTCGATCTGGCAGAAGTCGCAGCGACGGGTGCACTGGTCACCACCGATGAGGAAGGTGGCCTCGCGGTCTTCCCAGCACTCGAAGATGTTCGGGCAACCCGCCTCCTCGCAGACGGTGTGCAACCCCTCGCGCTTGACGAGTCCCTTGAGCTCCTTGTACTCGGGACCCATCCGGGCGCGGGTTTTGATCCACGACGGCTTCTTCTCGATCGGAGTCTGGCTGTTGCGGGCCTCCAACCGCAGCAGCTTGCGACCCTCAGGCGCCACAGTCACGCGCCCAGGCTACGCCCTCAACCCCCGGTGTTGGGCAAGGGAGTCCGGCTGATCTGGGAAGATCTTCGCAGGTGGTGATGGCTGTCACCCCAGGCTCAGGAGCTGTGCGCAATGCTGCGAGCACCGGTCCCGAACCGGGCATGCTGCACAGTCCGGGCCGGTGCCGGGCTCGCTTCAGAGGCTCGGGATGAGCTTGCGGAGCGGCCTCGGTCGATCGTCCCGATTCGTGATCGTGGTCGCGCGCAGCAGTTGGACGAACGTGTGGCCGACGCGAGCGACCTCGTGCGGTGGCTCGTGCTCCTCCGCGAGGCCGGCGGCGATCGCCAGCAGCCGGTGCTCGCGCGCGGAAGCCTCGGACAGCGCGGGGTTGGCGGAGTGCAGGTCCAGCGCGGCGCGCAGGCCCGGATTGGCGCCGGCCGTGCGGCGCCAGGCCATGGTGACCGCCTTGACGCGGTCGTCGCGCGGTCCGTTCTCGGTGTCGATCAGCGCGACTTCGACGCGGCCGGTCAGCTGCTGCATCCACTTGTGGTGCAGCGCGGCGAGCAGCTCGGCGGTGTCGTTGAAAGGGCTGGGCACGGTGTCGAAGGCCGCGGTGAGGTCTCGACGAGCGCTGTCGAGTACCTCGGCCAACGCCTGTTGCCTCTGGTGGAAATCATTCCAGCTCATGGCGCTCTCCAGGGGTCGGTGATACCCGAGGTGCAGCGACATACCCTCAGTATGTCACGGGATCACGGTAGCACGGAGTCGTACCGTCGGTATGTCATAGGCTTGTGAGCATGGCTACAGCACGTCCGCGGCGCGTCGAGTACTCCGAAGCCACCAGGCAGGCGCTGGTGGATTCGGCCGTGGACCTGTTCACCGAGCACGGGTACTCGCAGACCTCGCTCGAGGAGATCGTCAAGCGGGCGCGGGTCACCAAGGGCGCGCTGTACCACCACTTCGGCGGCAAGCAGGCGCTGTTCGAGGCGGCGTTCAACTCGGTGGAGTCCGGGGTCGTGGCGCGGCTGTCGGAGGTCGTCTCGGACCCGGGCGATCCGTGGGAGGCCACCCGGTCCGGGCTGCGGGCGTTCCTGGAGGTCTGCCTGGAGCCCTCTTACCAGCGCATCGTCGTGCAGGACGGGCCCGCGGTGATGGGCTGGGGCCGCTGGCGCGACGCCGAGGAGGCCTACACCTTCGGCGTGCTGCGCACCGTCGTGTCCAAGCTGATCGCCTCCGGCGAGATCGGTGACGCGCTGCCGGTCGACGCGTTCGCGCGGATCATGTTCGGCGCGCTGTCGGCCGGTGCGACCGCGATCGCCGCGTCCTCCTCGCCGATGCAGGAACGCGCCGACATCGCGGTGTGCATCGAGCGGGTGCTCAACGGTCTGCGCTCGGGATGACCGCCACGACGCCCGGTGGTTCGGGCAACTAGCCTCGGAGATCGTGACAGAGCACCTCCAGTTGCGGATCTTCACCGAACCCCAGCAGGGCGCCAGCTACGACGACCTGCTGCGCGTGGCCAAGCACGCCGAGGACACCGGCTACGACGCGTTCTTCCGCTCCGACCACTACCTGAAGATGGGGCCGGTCATCGGCGAGCCCGGCCCGACCGACGCCTGGGTGACCTTGGGCGGACTCGCGCGCGAGACCAGAACGTTGCGGCTGGGCACCCTCATGACGGCCGGGACCTTCCGGCTGCCCGGCCCGCTGGCGATCTCGGTCGCGCAGGTCGACCAGATGTCCGGCGGCCGCGTCGAGTTCGGGCTGGGCAGCGGCTGGTACGAGGAGGAGCACGCCGCCTACGGCATCCCGTTCCCCTCGTTGCAGGAGCGGTTCGACCGCTTCGCCGAACAGCTGGAGATCATCACCGGCCTGTGGGAGACGCCGGACGGGGAGACGTACTCCTTCGACGGCGAGCACTACCAGCTCGCCGAATCGCCGGCGCTGCCCAAACCCGCTCAGCGGCCGCGTCCGCCGGTGCTGATCGGCGGTGCGGGCCGGAAGCGCACCCCGGCGCTGGCGGCCCGGTTCGCCGACGAGTTCAACCTGCCGTTCGTCGACGTCGAGACCGCCACCGCGCAGTTCGAGCGCGTCGACGCCGCCTGCCAGGCGATCGGTCGGGACAGCGGTGAGATCGTGCGGTCCGCGGCGATGGTGCTGTGCGTCGGCAAGGACGAGGGCGAACTCGCCCGCCGCGCCGAATCCATCGGCCGCGAGGTCGCCGAGCTGCGCGAGAACGGCCTGGCGGGCACACCGGACGAGGTCGTCGACAAGATCGGTTGCTGGCGCGAGCGCACCGGCATCACCCGTCTCTACCTGCAGGTCCTCGATCTCGTCGACCTCGATCACCTCGACGTCGTCGCCGATCAGGTCGCCCCGCAGCTGTGACTCCACCGCGGGTGATCGGCAGCCGGTCACCCGCGGACGGTCCGAGCCGGACGCTGGGGCCGCTTGGTGCGCGGTTCTCCGGCATGTGTGAGTCGATATTCGCAGGAGGTCGTGTTGTCGCAGGTGGGAACGATCTCGTGGCAGCGGGAGCTTGCCGCCGCGTTGCCCGGGAAGGTGCGGACCGACCGGACCGCCTGCGCGGCCTACGCCTCCGACGCGTCGATCTACCGGCGGGTGCCGCTGGCGATCGTCGAGCCGGAGGACGACGCCGACGTCGCCATGGTGGTACGAGCAGCGGCCGATGCCGGGGTCGCGGTGACGGCGCGCGGCGGCGGGACCTCAGTGGCGGGCAACGCCATCGGATCCGGCGTGGTGCTGGACTTCTCGCGGCGGATGGACCGGATCCTGGAGATCGATCCGCAGGCCCGCACGGCGCGGGTGCAGCCGGGCGTCGTGCTCGACGACCTGCGCGTGGCCGCGGCGGTGCACGGTCTGACCTTCGCGCCCGACCCGTCCACCCACTCCCGCTGCACGATCGGCGGGATGATCGGCAACAACGCCTGCGGAGCCCACTCCGTCGTCTGGGGGACCACGGCCGACAACGTCGTCGAGCTGCGGCTGATCCGAGCCGACGGCAGCGCGCTCACCGCCACCCCGACCGGAAGCGACGACCCGGAGCTCGACGCGCGACTGCGGGAGCTGGTGGGCGGCCACCTCGGGCTGCTGCGCACCGAGCTCGGCCGGTTCAGCCGGCAGGTTTCCGGCTACGGCCTCCAGCACCTGCTGCCGGAACGGGGATTCGACCTGGCCAAGGCCCTGGTCGGGAGCGAGAGCACGTGCGGGATCGTCACCGAGGCGACCGTGCGGCTGGTGCCGACGCCGACCGCTCGGGCGCTCGCGGTGATCGGCTTCCCGGACGTCTACCTGGCCGCGGAAGTCGCGCCGGAGCTCGCCGCGGCGGGAGCGATGACCGTCGAGGGCATGGGAGCCGACCTGCTCGCGGCGCTGCGTTCCCGGCCCGGCCGCGAGCACGCGGGCCAGGCGCTGCCGGGCGGTCATGCCTGGCTCTACTGCGAAGCCGGGGGTGGCAGCACCGACGAAGCCGAGGAGCGGGCCGGTGAGCTCGCGAGGCTGGCGACTTCGCGGATCGCGGGGGCGAGCTCGGTGGTCGTGACCGATCCGGGCCGGACCCGGGAGCTGTGGCGGATCCGGGAATCCGGGGCGGGCATCGTCACGCGCCTGTCCGACGGCGGTGAGGCCTGGCCGGGTTGGGAGGACTCCGCCGTCCCGCCCGAGAACTTGGCCTCCTACCTGCGGGATCTGTACGCGCTGCTGGATTCCCACGGCCTGCGGGGTGTCCCGTTCGGGCACTTCGGCGAAGGCTGCCTGCACATGCGGGTCGACTTCCAGCTGGGCACCGAGGACGGCCTGGCCGCCTACCGGTCGTTCATCACCGAAGCCGCCCGGCTGGTCGCCTCGCACGGTGGGTCGGTGTCCGGGGAACACGGCGACGGGCGGGCACGCTCGGAACTGCTGCGGCACATGTACTCCCGCGGAGCGCGGGACTGCTTCGCGGAGTTCAAGCGGACCTTCGACCCGAGCGGGGTGCTCAACCCCGAGGTCCTGGTGGATCCGGCGCCCATGGACGCCGGTGTGCGGCCTGGACCGGGCCATCGCGCGTTGGAGGTCACTCCGGTGCACGCGTTCGGTCGCGATCGGGGTTCGTTCGCCGCCGCCGTCGACCGCTGCGTCGGCGTCGGCGCCTGCCGCAACCTCGACACCGGGAGCATGTGCCCGTCGTTCAAGGTGACCCGCGACGAGGTGCACTCGACGCGGGGGAGGGCGAGGGTGCTGGCCGAGATGCTGCGCGGGGAGTCCGTTGTGGACGGATGGCGGTCCGCCGAAGCGCTGGAGGCGCTCGACCTGTGCCTGTCCTGCAAGGCGTGCGCGAGCGACTGCCCGGTCAACGTCGACATGGCCACCTACAAGGCCGAGTTCCTGCACCACCACTACCGGGGCCGACCGCGGCCGAGGGCGCACTACTCGATGGGTTGGCTGCCGGTGTGGACCCGGCTGATGTCGGCGGTGCCCGGCACGGCCGCCGCGATGAACTGGGTGCTGGCCGCGCGGCCGCTGTCGCAGCTGGTCGCACGGTTGGGCGGGATTGAGCGGCGGCGGGAGATGATCCGGTTCGCACCGCGATCGCTGGTCCGGCGCCTGCGGCGGCGCGAACCTCGCGGCGGCGAGACCGTGGTCTTGTGGCCGGACACCTTCACCAACCACCTCAGCCCCGAGGTCGGCGAAGCAGCGGTGGAGGTCCTGGAGGCGCTGGGGTACCGGGTGGTGCTGCCGGAAGGATTCGTGTGCTGCGGCCTGACGTGGCACTCCACCGGTCAGCTGGCCACGGCCCGGAAGGTCCTGGCCCGCTCGCTGAAGTCGCTCGCCCCGCACCTGGCGGCCGGGCGCGCGGTGATCGGGCTCGAACCGTCCTGCACCGTGATGCTGCGCGACGAGGCCACCGAGCTGTTGCCCGGAGACCCCCGCGCGAAGCGCCTGGCCGCTCAGACCAGGACGTTCGGCGAGTTCGTGGCCGCTCACGACGGTCCGCTGCCGTTCGGCAGGCTCGACGTCGCGGCGATCGCCCAGGTCCACTGCCACCAGGAGGCGAAGGGGAGCTGGGAACCGGACCGGGCACTGCTCGAACGCCTCGGTGTCGAACCCGACGTCATCTCCGCCGGGTGCTGCGGCCTGGCGGGCAACTTCGGCTTCGAACCCGGGCACTGGGAGGTCTCCCAGGCATGCGCGGAGCGCGAGCTCTACCCCAAGGTCCGCGACGCCGGTGCGGAGGTGCTCGTGCTGGCCGACGGCTTCTCCTGCCGCACCCAGATCGCCCAGGGGACTTCCCGCCGGGCGACCCACCTCGCCGAGGTGCTGCGCGCGGCTCTCCGGAGCGGGTGACGGCGGTTCGCCGCCGGGATCAGCGGAGTTGGTCGGCCACGTCGGAGGCCGCCGTGAGCAGGACGAGGGCCGGGACAGTGGCCCTCGGCCGGAGCCGGTAGGAGCCGCGCTTGTCCTGCTCCACGAGGTTGGTCGCGGTGAGGGACTTCAGGTGGTGGTAGAGGCGGCCGGTCGAGCCCAGGTCGGCCGCCTCCTGGAGGGCGGTGGCCGGCTGCGGGCCCTGCGTGGCCAGCAACCGGACGATCGCCGCGCGGGCCGGGTGCCCGAGGGCCGCGAGGACGTCGGTGCGCGGCCCGTCGGGCAGTTCGAGCACCCGCGCGGGATCGACCTGGATGCTCCAGTCCAGCTCAGCGGGCTCGGCCAGATGGCCCTCGTAGCGCAGGTGGCCGCCGCTGGGCTCGGCGGTGGGTTCCGAACCGGCGGAGCGCTCGGGCTCCAGGGCGGCCACGCGGGCTTCGAGTGCTTCGACGCGCTGTTGCAAGTCCACGCGACGAGCTTGCCTCAACCTCGCAGCGCCGCCGTCAGCCGGTCCCGCCAACGCGGATCCTCGATGGCCAGCAGCAGCGGCAGTCCCGGATCGCCGGTGCTCAGCTGTTCGGCGCTGATGTCGCCGTGCGCCAGCAGCGCGCCCCACCCCAGCGACCCGTCCGTCCTGCGCACCGAGATTCCGCTGGTCAGCACGCCTGGGAGGCTGCCGCTCTTAGTCCCGACACCGGCCACGCCCGGTGGCAGCGAGCCCGCCAGCGGGCGTTCCAGGTGCTCGCGCGCCAAGCCGCCTTCGGAGCTGAGCGCGCTGTGCACCGCGGCCAGCCTCGTTGCCGAGCCCGCAGCCGTGGTCGATGCCCACGCGACCTGCTCGGCGTATCCGGGCACGCAGGACTGCAGGCGTCGCAGCACCTCCCGGCGCAGCGCGGGATCCTCGCGGTGCCGCCGCTCCAGGGCGAAACCCCAGGTCCGGCGCGCGGCGACCGGAAGTCCGGCCGGTGGCGCGGTTTCCGGCATCGCGAGGAACAGGTACTCCGCGCACAGCGATCGCACGTCCGCGTCCGGCCATCCGCGCGCTGCGGCGGCTCGGGTGACCGCGTCCGCGCCCAAGCGGTCGCGGAGCAGGTCAGGCGTGGCGCTGTCGCTGAACAGGACCATCACCGCGACCAGGTCGTCCAGCGCCACCCGGTGTTCGGGATCGGCCGCGTGGAGTCCGGTTTCGTCGGTGGGAGCGCCGAGGTGGCGCAGGCTCGCCGCGTGCGCGCCTCCGTCGGTGGGCACGTAGTAGCGCTCCCAGTCACCGACCCGGACGAGCTCGCGCGGGTCCAGCCGGGCTGTCTTCACGGCGTCGGCGTAGGCGGCCAGGTGCAGGACCTTGACGGCCGAGGCAAGCGGCTGCGCGGAATCGGCGCGGTGGGTCAGGCGGCTTCCGCGACCGTCGTCGAGCACCAGGCCCAGGCCGTTCCGGTGGGCGGAGATCCAAGTCAACCAGCCTTCGGGCGTCGCCAGGTCCGGCGGTGCCGCCGCGAAGGCGGGGCGGGTCAGCAGAAGGGGAGTCGCGGCTCCGGCCGCGACGAGCAGGCTCCGACGGGACAACGACATGCCACTCCTCCAGTAGTCCGGATTTCCGGAATACTAGAGGAGTGGAGTCGGTCTTGTCAGCGGAGGCTGGGATCCAGCGCCAGCGTGACGCCCGCAGCAGCGGGCTGGTGGCGGGGTATGTTGCGCTCGGCGAGTGCCAACCGGCCGTCCAGCGCGTCCTGCACGGCCTGCTCGACCAGCGGATGCGCCTCGTCGACCGGGACGTCGCGGCCGAGCTCGTCCGACAGCGACGTGGTCCCCGCATCGGCGATGCCGCAGGGCACGATGCGGTCGAACTCGCGCAGGTCGGCGTTGCAGTTGAGCTCCAAGCCGTGCATCGTCACGCCGCGCTGCACGCGGATGCCGATCGCGGCGATCTTGCGCTCCGGGCGTCCGTCGACCGCGGGCAGCCACACGCCGCTGCGGCCGTCCACCCGACCGGCGTCGAGGCCGAACTGGTCGCACACGTGGATCAGCGCCTGCTCCAGGCGGCGCACGTAGTCCACGACGTCGATCGGGTCGGACAGCTGCACGATCGGGTAACCGACGATCTGGCCAGGGCCGTGCCAGGTGATCTTGCCACCGCGGTCCACGTCGATGACCGGCGTGCCGTCCGACGGGCGGTCCTCCGGCTGCGTCCGCTTGCCCGCCGTGTAGACCGACGGATGCTCCAGCAGCAGCAGGGTGTCGGGGTTCCGGCCCTCGACGCGACCGCTGGCCAGCTCGCGCTGCAGATCCCAGGCGTCCAGGTAATCGATGGTTCCCAGGTGCCGCACGGCCATCGGCTCGGACGACTCGCGGCACGAATGATTGGCACGACTCACGGCGCCAGGCTACGCCGTCTGAACAGGCCGGCAGCCGAAGGTCGGTTACCTCCCGGTAGCCGCGGCCAGCGCTGCTCCGAGCGTCGGGTGCTGGAAGGTGAAACCATTGGCCTCCAACTCCGTCGGCATCGCCCGCTGCCCGGTCAACGCGGTGTCGGCGAGCTCGCCCATCGCGATCCGCAGCGCGAAACCGGGCACGGTCCACGGAGCCGGGCGGCCCAGCGCCTCGCCGAGCGCGCGGGTGAACTCGGCGTTGGTCACCGGTGCCGGGCCGGTGAGGTTCACCGGTCCCGAGACGTCCGGGTTCTCCAGCACGAACCGGATCGCGGCGATCTCGTCGTCCAGCGAGATCCAGGGCATGTACTGGGTCCCCGAACCGAGCTTGCCACCGAGCATCAGCGAGAACAGCGGCCGGAGCTGCCTGAGCAAACCGCCGGAGGGCGAGATCACCAGGCCGCTGCGCAGCAGCACCACCCGGGCGCCGGCATCGGCGGCAGGCTCCGTCGCGGCCTCCCACCTGCGGCACAGCGAGGCCAGGAAGTCCGTGCCCGGCGGAGAGGTCTCGGTGACCGGATGAGAGCCGGTATCGCCGTAGAAGCCGACCGCCGAAGCGTTGGCCAGGACCGGGACGCCGGCAACGGCGACCGCCTTCGCGATCACCTCGGTGGAGCGCACCCTGGACTGCAGCAGGTGGCGCTTGCGCTCCGGGTTCCAGCGCTTGTCGCCGATGCCCGGCCCGCTCAGGTTCACCACCGCGTCCGCGCCCTCCAGCACCTCGGCGTCCAGCTTCCCGGCATCGGGGTCCCAACTCCGCTCGTCCGGAGCGGCGGGCCTGCGGCGGACCAGCCTGACCACCTCGTGCTCACCTTGGCGGAGCCCGGCCACCAATGATGTACCGATCAGCCCTGACGATCCGGCGACGACGACGCGCATGTCCGGCATCGTCTCGCACCGGTGGGGCCCGCGCGAACGTTTCCGGTGTGAAAGAAGCGACCGCCCACCGAAACCGGTGAGCGGTCGCCGCTGCTCGTCTCAGGTGTGGGACTCAGCTCGCACACCGCTGAGGCTCCGGTACCCGCACCGCTGAGCAAGGTGAGTGCGAACTCGCCTCAGAGGCCGAGGTCGGCTTCGAAAGCCCCCTCTTCGAGACGCTGCTTGAGCGTGGTGAGGAACCGGGCGGCGTCGGCGCCGTCGACCAGGCGGTGGTCGTAGGACAGCGCCAGGTAGACCATCGAGCGGATGGCGATCGTGTCGCCGCCGTTCTCGTCGGCCACCACGACCGGGCGCTTGACGACGGTGCCGGTGCCCAGCATGCCCACCTGCGGCGGGTTCAGGATCGGCGTGTCGAACAGCGCGCCCCGGCTACCGGTGTTCGTGATGGTGAAGGTGCCACCGGAGAGCTCGTCGGGCTTGATCTTGTTGGTGCGGGTCCGCGCCGCCAGGTCGGCGATCTTGCGGGCCAGCCCGCCGAGGTTGAGGTCCCCGGCGTCGTGGATCACCGGCGAGACCAGGCCGCGCTCGGTGTCCACCGCGATCGCGAGGTGCTCGGCGCCGTGGTAGGTCACCGAGGAGTTCTCCTCGTCGATGGAGGCGTTGAGCTTCGGGTGCAGCTTCAGCGCCTCGGCCGCGGCCTTGGCGAAGAACGGCAGGAACGAGAGCTTGACGCCCTCGGACGCCTCGAAGCTGCCCTTGGCGCGGTCGCGAAGCCGGGCGATCCGGGTGACGTCGACCTCGATCACCGTGGTCAGCTGAGCCGCGGTCTGCAGCGACTCGACCATGCGGCGGGCCAGCAGCTGCCGCAGGCGCGACATCTTCTGCGTGGTGCCGCGCAACGCCTTGGCCTCGTCCGACGGTTCGACCGCGGTGACCGGGGCGGAGCTCGTCGCCGCGGCGGCCGGAGCGGCCGGAGCGGGAGCGGCCGGAGCGGTCTGTGCCGGTGCTTGCTCGGCGTCGATCGCGGCCTGGACGTCCTGCTTGCGGATGCGACCGCCGACGCCGCTGCCCTTGATCGAGGTCAGGTCGATGCCGTGCTCGTTGGCCAGCTTGCGCACCAGCGGAGTCACGTACGGAGCGCCACCGTTGTTCGCCGGCGCCTCTTCCTCCTGAGCCGGAGCGGCCGGAGTCTCAGCGGGAGCGGCCGGAGTCTCAGCCGGAGCGGCGGGCGCCGGAGCCGCGGCGGCCGGAGCCGCAGGAGCCGCGGCGGCCGGGGGCTCCGGCGCGGGCTCGGGAGCCGAGTCGGTGGACGCGGCGGCACCTGCGGCACCGATCACGGCCAGCTTGGCGCCGACCTCGACGGTGTCGTCCTCACTGGCGCTGATGTCCAGCAGCGTGCCGGCCACCGGCGACGGGATCTCGGTGTCGACCTTGTCGGTGGAGACCTCCAGCAGCGGCTCGTCGACCTCGACCGACTCGCCGATCTGCTTGAGCCACCGGGTGATCGTGCCTTCGGCGACGCTCTCGCCCAGGGCGGGCATGGTCACGTCGGTGCCCTGCGCACCACCGGACGGGGCGGCCGGCGCGGCGGGGGCCGGAGCGGACTCTGCCGCCGGAGG
>NZ_SMKV01000061.1 GCF_004348445.1 Saccharopolyspora aridisoli
CGCCTTCGAGGCCAGCATCTACAAGCGCCGCAACATTGTCGAACGCTGCTTCAACCAGCTCAAACAACACCGAGCTATCGCCACCCGCTACGACAAAACCGCCCAGTCCTACCAAGCCATGATCGACCTAGCCACACTCCTCATCTGGCTTTGAGGACACCCCCTAGCAGCGATCTTCGGCGGGCTGCTGTTCGCCTTCGCCGGTTCCACCAGCGGCGCGGAGTTCTTCGCCGGGTACGTCACCGAGTACAGCCTGTCGGTGGACAACCTGTTCGTCTTCGTGATCATCATGTCGCGCTTCGCGGTGCCCCGCGAGCACCAGCACCGGGTGCTCTACATCGGCATCCTGATCTCCCTGGTGCTGCGCGCGGCGTGCATCGCCGCGGGTGTCGCGGTGCTCGCCGCGTTCAACTGGGTGTTCTACCTGTTCGGTGCGTTCCTGATCTACACCGCGATCAAGGTCGCCCGCGACTCCGCTGGCGACGAGCCCGACGACGAGGGCGGCGCCATGATCCGCGCGCTGCAGAAGTTCGTGCCCACCACCGACACCTACGACGGCGGCAAGCTGGTCACCAGCGTCAGAGGCAAGCGGATGTTCACGCCGTTGGTTCTGGTCGTGGCCGCGCTCGGACTGGCGAACGTGATCTTCGCGCTGGACTCGATGCCGGCCATCTTCGGCCTCACCAAGGACGGCTTCATCATCTTCACCGCCAACGCCTTCGCACTGATGGGGCTGCGGCAGCTCTACTTCGTCATCGGCGGGCTGCTCGACCGGCTGGTCTACCTCAGCTGCGGGCTGGCGGTCATCCTCGGTTTCATCGGCCTCAAGCTGATCATCGAGGCGCTGCACGGATCGCACGTCGAGGAGATCCACTTCCCGGTCCCCGACATCGGCATCGCGGCCTCGCTCGGTTTCATCGTGCTCACCCTGGCGATCACCGCGGTCGCCAGCCTCGCCCGGTCCCGCACCAAGCGGGCGGAGCCTGCGCCCGAACCGGCGACCAGCGGCGCCGAATCGGAATAAAGCCCGCCGCGCAGCGTTGACCGAGCATGGCGCGAAAGTCGCCGGAGAGGCTCCTGGCCGACCAACGGACCGAGGTGCAGCACCGCATCGAGTCGCTGCAGCGGCACCTCACGTCCATCGTCGAGTCGGCGACCTGGACGAGCAACGACGACGAGCACGACCCCGAAGGCGTCACCATCGCCTACGAGAGGGCCCAGACCCAAGGCCTGCTGACCGACGCCAAGGCCGACCTCGAAGCGCTGGACGAGGCCGTCAGGCGCGTCGAGGACGGCACCTACGGGCAGTGCCAGCGCTGCGGCAAGCGCATCACCAGGGAACGCCTCGAAGCCCTGCCGGCGGCCAAGCTCTGCATCCGCTGCACCTCGGCCCGGCGCTGAGTCAGTCCTCTCCGACCGCGAGGCGGGAGAGACGGGTGGGGGTGGGCCAGCGGACGTGGTGGGCCCAGCCGGCCTTCTCGAACAGCCAGATGACCCGGGCCGAGATGTCGATCTGACCGCGCTGGACACCGTGACGCGCGCAGGTCGGGTCCGCGTGGTGCAGGTTGTGCCAGGACTCGCCCATGCTCAGGATCGCCAGCGGCCAGAAGTTCGCGGCCTTGTCGCGGCTCTTGAACGGCCGTTCGCCCACCAGGTGGCAGATCGAGTTCACCGACCAGGTCACGTGGTGCAGGAACGCCACCCGGACCAGTCCGGCCCAGAAGAACGCCGTCAACGCGCCCCAAGCGGTGCCGGTGATCAACCAGCCCATCAGGCCCGGCAGCAGGAACGTCGCGACCGTGAGCGGGCCGAACAGCTTGTGCACCAGCCGCATGTCGGCGTCAGCCAGCAGGTCGGGGACGAAGCGCTCCTGGTTGGTCAGATCGCGCGCGAACACCCAGCCCATGTGGGCGTGCCAGAACCCGCGCACCAGCGCGGCCGGCGAGGTGCCGAAGGCCCAGGGGGAGTGCGGGTCGCCCTCGCGGTCGGAGAAGGCGTGGTGCCTGCGGTGATCGGAGACCCAGTGCATGATCGGCCCCTGCACCGCCATGCTCGCCACCACCGCGAGGGTGATGCGCAGCCACCGCTTCGCGCGGAAGGCCCCGTGGGTGAAGTAGCGGTGGTAGCCGACCGTCACCCCCAGGATGGTCAGCACGTACCAGCCCGCGGCCAGCGCCACGTCCCACCAGTTCAAACCCCAACCCCACGCCAGTGGCACGGCTGCCACTAGGGCGAGGAACGGGCCGAGGATGAACACGTACACCGACAGTTGCGGCCCCCAAGGCCTGCGGCCGGCAAGCACGGGTTTGGGGCCGGTGATCTCAGCTGCGTCCAACTCGAGCTCCTCGCGTAGTTGCGGGGATTTCCCGCCTCGACCACCAAACCCCGAATGCTCTGGTGATCGCAAGAAACGGGGTGGCAACCGAGGGTGAACGGCCAACGATCCCGGGGACGCGTCCACGGTCTGCGCACACCGCTGGTGCCGGCCTGCGTCGCGGACGGTAGCACGGGTGTCGCTCCTGGTCGGACGACTTGATCGCCGTTGGCGCCGAAGCTGGGAAACACCGACGAGGAAGGTGAGCAGCGATGGTGACCGAACTACTGGTGCAGTGGGGACCCGGGCCCGGACCCGGAGGGCACGGCGGAGGTCCGTTCTGGATCTTCGGCCTGGTGTGGATGGTGCTGATCGCATCGCTGATCGTCACCGCGATCTACGCGATCCTGCGCAGGACGCGGCGGCCTTCGGCGACCGAGAGCGCGCGGACGATCCTCGCCGAGCGCTACGCCCGAGGCGAGCTCAGCGGTGAGGAGTACCGGGAACGCCTCGGCGAGCTGCGCTGAGCGAGGGACGACCGGGGTGCGCTACTTCGCGAGAATTCGCGCACCCCGCGTTCGAACCCCGCTATCGTGCGACGCGCGGTCGGGGGAGGGCTCAGGGCCGGTTGAGCTGGTCGTGAGGCTCCAGGAGCGCCAGGACATGCCACCCGCGTTGGTGTTGTTCCAGGACCTAGGGGGAGCGGTTCGGTCGGACATGATCCGTCCTGGGCGAACCGTGTCGCCTGAAGACGTCTCGAGCCCGGCGCGGGTTGCTCGCGCCGGGCTCGAGGAAGTCGAACCGCTTGAGTTCAGTTGTTGCGCGCGGCCTGTCGGGATCCGGGCGCGGAAAGTTGGCCGCGGGCGGTGACCAGCGCTGTGCGCGCGTTGGCGTGCTCGCCGTGAGCGAGGTGCTCCGCGGCGGTGCGCACCGCGGTCGCCGCATCGGCGGAGACGGCGATCTGCGGGTGCTCGTCGAGCAACCCCACCGCGCGCACGAGTTCCTGGCGGGCGCGGTCAGCCGGGGTGTTCGGCTTGGTCAGCAAGTCGATGAGGGCTGTGTCCACCGCGTCGCGAAGGGCCGCCTCGGTCGAGCTGTGCGGTAGTGCAGTCACGGGCCGGGAGTCTATGCGCTGAACGGCACAGTTTTCTCGGCCGCTGATCACCCACTTGGGTGGATCTTTTCAATTCGGTGCAACGGTGGGCTGCACATGACCCGTCATCTTTCGTTCCGGCCCGTCGAATGCGCTCGGATGCCCGGGCCTGTTGCGAATCCGTCCGAGCTGAGCATTTCGCCTGGTTGAGAGGGTTTCAGCGGTTCGTCCGCTCTGCGTGTGCCCTTGCGCACACTTAGTTGATGCACGCAACTAACTCGTTACGGTCACGGTGAGTACCGATTTCTGCTCAGCGAATTCTGCTGAGTGACCGGAACGAATGAGGTCCCCGGGGCAAGCACGGGAACCGAAAGGGGCGAGCGTGACTACTGGCCAGCAATGGGACATCGTGACCAGCGTCGGGCTGACCGCGCTGGGAGTGGCCGCGGCGCGGGCGCTGGAGAGCCATCGCGAGGACCGGCTGATGTCGGACCCGTTCGCCGCGGCGTTCGTCAAGGCAGCCGACGCGCCGGCGCCGATGCCCACCTCGCCGCAGGAGGTGGCGCAGCTGCCGGAGGATTCCACCTGGGCGCAGGCCAGGATGGAGGACTACATCGGCGTGCGCTCGCGCTGCTTCGACGACTTCTTCGCCGCAGCGGGCGAGGCCGGCGTCCGGCAGGTGGTGATCCTCGCCTCCGGCCTGGACGCACGTGCCCACCGCCTGGACTGGGCCGCGGGCACCACCGCGTACGAGATCGACCAGCCCAAGGTCCTGGAGTTCAAGCAGACCGTCCTCGACGGGCTCGGGGCGGCGCCGGAGTGCGCGCACCGGCCGGTGCCGATCGACCTGCGCGAGGACTGGTCCGCGGCGCTGGCAGAAGCCGGTTTCGACACCGAGGCGCCCACCGCGTGGCTGGCCGAGGGTCTGCTGCCCTACCTCCCGCCGGAGGCCGAGCAGCAGCTGCTGACGACCATCGACCGGCTCTCGGCGTTCGGCAGCCGGTTGGCGGTGGAGGACTTCAACGACATCCGCCGGCTCTTCGAGGACGAGGACCTCGCCGACTTCGGCCAGGAGTGGGGTCTGGACATGCGCGACTTGCTGCACTCCGACGATCGCCCCGAGGCCCCGGACGTGCTGCGCGGACTGGGCTGGAAGACCGAGGTCGAAGGCGCCGAGGCGAAGGCCGCGAGTTACGGCCGCGACCTGAGCGGGATGTTCGGTGAGATGGCCGACGCCAGCCGCTTCGTGGAGGCCCGCAAGCCCGCATGAGGCTCGCGGGCCCGAACGGATTGCCAGGCAGGTGCTTTCGGGCCGAGCACCCCGCGCCGACCGCGCTCGCCGCCTACGATCGGGGAGTGGCGGGACGAGACTGGGACATCGTCAGCGGCATCGGCGTCACCGCGTTGGCGGTGGCCGCCGCGCGCGCCATCGAGAGCTGCCGGGACGACCGGCTCATCAACGATCCCCACGCCGAGACGTTGGTGCGTGCCGCGGGCAAGGGGATGGCGTTCCCGACCACGCCGGAGGAGCTGGCGGCGATACCCGATGACGGGCGACGCTGGGCCGAGCGCATCGACCACTACATCGGTGTCCGCTCCCGCTGCTTCGACGACTTCTTCGCGCAGGTCGCCGAATCCGGCGTGCGCCAGTTCGTGATCTTGGCCGCCGGTCTGGACACGCGCGCCTATCGGCTCGACTGGCCGGCCGGCACCGCGGTGTTCGAACTCGACCAGCCGAAAGTCCTCCAGTTCAAGCAGGAGGTCCTCGACCGGGTCGAGCCCGGCTGCGAGCACCGGATGCTGGGGATCGACCTGCGCGAGGACTGGCCCGCCGCGCTGATCGCCGCCGGCCTGGACGTCGGCGTTCCCACCGGGTGGCTGGCCGAAGGGCTGCTGCCCTACCTGCCGGGCGAAGCCGAGCGAGAGCTCCTGCGGGCGATCACGGACCTGTCCGCGCCGGGAAGCCGCTTGGCGGTGGAGGAGTTCCGCGACACGAGCAAGATCGCCAACGACGCGAAGATCTCCGAGTACAGCAAGCAGCAGGGCATGGACGTCAGCGCGATCCTGCACGATGGCGGTCGTCCGCCGACTGCCGACCTGCTGGCGGAGCTGGGCTGGAGCAGCGAGGTCGAGACGAGCGAGGATGCGGCGGTCCGGCTCGGCAGGGACCCCGGGCTGGCGATCGGTCCGATGCTCGACGTCAGCCGTTTCGTGGCTGCCTCGAAGCCCAGGTGAAGACGATCACCGCGACTGGGCGGGCATGATCGGAGTAGCCTGGGAATCCGCACAGTCCGCGAGCGAAAACGGGTGAGCTCGGTGTTCCTGACAATTCTCGGTTGGATCGTGTTCGGCCTGATCGCCGGCTTCCTGGCCCGCGCCATCGTGCCGGGCAAGGACGACATCGGCCTGCTGATGACGATCGTGCTCGGCGTCGTGGGCTCCGCCGTCGGCGGTTTCCTGTTCGGCTTGTTCACCGTGGGTCTGCGCGGCTTCCAGCCCGCCGGCTGGATCGGGTCGGTCGTCGGCGCGGTGATCGTGCTGGTCATCTACAACAAGGTCACCGGCCGCAAGCGCCGCGTCCGGTCATAGCTTCCGGCCGACGCCCGCCAATCCGGTGACGCGCTCCGGGTTGTCGCCGACCTCCGAGGTGGAGACCGGTCGCCACTGCGGCAGGAAGACCAGGCCCGGTTCGACCAGTTCGAAGCCCTCGAAGAACCCGTCGATCTCGGCTCGCGAGCGGAACGTCAGAGGAGTGGCGGTCCGCTCCTTGTAGAGGTCGGCGTGTTCGTCGGCGACGTCCGGGCGCCCCTCATCGGTGGCGTGCGAGATGCACAGGAAGCTGCCCGACGCCAACGCGTCCCGGTACCGCGCGATCATCTCGCGAGGTGCGGATTCGTCGCCGATGAAGTGCAGCAGCGCCACCATCATCACCGCCACCGGCTGGTCCAGGTCGAGCAGCGCGGCGACCTCGTCCGAGGCCAGGACGGCTTCGGGATCGCGGGCGTCGGCGCGCACGATGTCGGCATCGGCGTTGTCGGCCAGCAACTTCTTGCTGTAGGCCACGGCGACGGGGTCGGTGTCGACGTAAACCACGCGGCTGCCGGGCGCCGCCAGCTGCGCCACCTCGTGCACGTTGCCCACGGTCGGGATGCCCGAGCCCAGGTCGAGGAACTGCCGGATGCCCTGCTCGACGCAGCAGTGCACCGCGCGTCGCAGGAAAGCTCGGTTGGCTTGCATGATCTGCGGCAGCTCCGGCCACATCGCGATCGCCTCGTCACCCATCTGGCGGTCCACGGCGAAGTTGTTGCTGCCGCCGAGGTAGTAGTCGTAGACCCGGGCGGCGTTGGGCTTGTCCAGATCGACTTCGTTGGGCTCGGACATCGCGACCTCCTCACGGCTGGGCGGGGCCACCGCCCAGCCGTGATGTTAGAGGGCGGCAACCCCGCTGCGGGGTCAAGCAGCGGCCACGGTTCGGTTGCTGAGCCGTACCACCGCCGCGAGGGCCACCAGGGCGACAGCCGCGCCCGAGGTCATGATGACCGCCATCGCCGGCCCGTCGTTGCCCAGCACTCCGACCAGCGGTGCGATCAGCGCGCCGAGTCCGAACTGGCAGGCTCCCAGCAGTGCCGCAGCGGTGCCTGCGGCCTCGCCGTGCCGCCCCAGCGCCAGCGCCGGGGCGTTGGGCATCACGAAGCCCATCGACCCCAGGACCAGCCACAACGGCACCAGGAATCCGACCAGCCCGCCGATCCCGGTGGTGGTCAGGGCGACCATCACCAGCCCGGAGGCGGTGGCCACGATCAGGGAGGTCACCACGATCTGCATCGTGGTGAAGCGGTTGAGCAGCACGACGTTGAGCTGCGAGGCGCCGATCAGCGCCACAGCGCCCGCTCCGAACACCAGGCCGAACGCCTGCTGGTTGAGCCCGTACTGCTCCTGCAGCACGAACGAGGAACCAGACACGTAGGAGAACAGCGCCGTCATCGCCAGCGCGGCCACGACCAGCAGCAGCACGAACTCGCGGTCGGTGAGCAGCTTGCCGTAGGTCGCCAGCACCGGCGCGAAGCGCGGTTGCTGCCTGCGCTGCGGCGGCAACGACTCCGGCAGCGCGAGCACCGCCAGCACCAGCAGGGCCGCGCCGAGCGCGGCCAGCACGCCGAAGACCCCGCGCCACGAGGTCGACAGCAGCACCGCGCCGCCCAGCGTCGGCGCCAGGATCGGTGCGATGCCCATGACCAGGATGAGCCGCGAGAGCGCGGTTGCGGACGCGCGTCCCGACCACAGGTCGCGCACCACGGCCATCGCGACCACCATCGCCGCCGCCGCCCCGACTCCCTGCACCACGCGCAGCCCGCCGAGCACGGCGACGTTCGGCGCGATGAGGCAGGCCAGCGAGGCGGCGATGTGCAACGCGGTGCCGGCGATGAGCGGCTTGCGACGCCCGATGACGTCGGAGACCGGGCCGATCAGCAGTTGTCCCAGCCCCAGCCCCAGCAGCGTGCCGGTGAGGGTGAGCTGCACGGCGGAGTCAGGAGCCCCCAGGTCCGCGCCGATGGAGGGCAGCGCGGGCAGGTACATGTCGATGGTCAGCGGTCCCAGGGCGATCAGCGCCCCGAGCACCACGATGATGCGCAGCCGCTTCAGCCCGGTCGGTTCGTCGGCGCGGACGTGGGTCGTCCGGGCCGGCGCCGCTGGTGATCGCACAGCAACGTCTTCCATCGCTTCCTTTCTCGGGATGTCGTTCATTGCCCGACGTAGAGCGTGGTGGAAGCCGCGTTTGTTCCGGAGAGATCGAGAATCCGCTGTGATGTGGATTACAGATCGTCATCTTGCCTCTATTGTGGACCGATATTCCCGGAATTGATCACCTCTTCGCGAACTCCGGGTTGCGCGCGGGCTGCCCGGGCCCGGCCCGGGCAGCCGTTCGCTCAGTGCTGGGTGAGCATCGTGCGCATGGAGTCGATCTCGGACTGCTGGCTGATCATGATCTCCCGAGCCATCTGCTGGGCGTCGGGGAAGCGACCCTTCTCCACCTCGGTCCGGGCCATCTCGACCGCACCTTCGTGGTGCTTGATCATCAGCATGAGGAACTTCTGGTCGAACTCGGGGCCCTTGGTCCGGCCGAGGCTGGCCATCTCGTCGGTGGACATCATGCCGGTCATCGCGTGACCGCCATGTCCGCCGTGCCCTCCGTGTCCGGACTGCTGGGCGTTCCAGTCGCGCAGCCATCCGTTCAGCTTGTCGATCTCGGGGCCCTGCGCCGCCTCGATCCGGGCGGCCAGGTCCTTGACCTGCTGGGACCCGGCGTTCTGGGCGGCCATCCTGGACATCTCGATGGCTTGTTCGTGGTGCGGCATCATGCCTTGGGCGAACATCACGTCGACGTCGTTGTGCGCGGGCGCGGTCTGAGCGGGCGGAGCCGCCGGAGCGGGGCCCTCCGCCTGGCCGCAGCCGGCGAGGAACGACAGGGACAGGGCGGCGCCGAGCACAGCGGCGCCCGTGCGGGCGTGCTTCATCGCGAATTACCTCGTCTTCGAATTGGCGGGATCGGGCGTGACCGGGTGGGGCCGGTCCGCAGGCCGATCAGCGCCGGAGTACGCAGAGTGCGGCGAGCCGCCGAGGTGATGGATCCGGAGGTCGCGCCCGTTGCAGTGTGCGCCAGATCCGGGGGACGAACATCTCGGCCGTGACCACGGCGGCCATGCGCAGCCGCGGGGCCAGCAGCACGAGGAAGCTCGCGGCGATCGCCAGGCACAGGTGCAGCGCATCGTGCCCATCGGGCGCGGCGTCGTCGGAGGCCTCGACCTGGGCGTGCACGCCGACGTGCCCGGCGTGGTGCGAGTGGTGCTGCGCGGGCACGTGATGCATGAGCACCACGCCGAGAGCGAGGGCCACCAGCAGGGCCCAGCGGAACGCTCCGGTGCGCACGGGCGGATCCGTCAGGACTTCACCAGGCGCGCGATGGCGTCGCTGGCCTCGCGGATCTTCGCCTCGGCCTGCTCGCCGCCCTCGGACATCGCCTCGGAGACGCAGTGCTTGAGGTGCTCGTCGAGAAGGCCCAGCGCGACCGCTTGCAGCGCCTTGGTGGTGGCCGAGACCTGGGTGAGCACGTCGATGCAGTACTCGTCGTCGTCGATCATGCGCGCGAGCCCGCGCACCTGACCCTCGACGCGACGCAGTCGCTTGGCGTAGTCGTCCTTGTTGTGGGCGTAGCCGTGCATCGATTTACCTCCCCTGGGTCGGTGGACCCAACACCTTTATACCCCAGGGGGGTAGTTGTGGCCAATCAGAGGAACTCGCTGCGCGCGGTCGGCTTCTCCGCAGCCGTCCCGCGCTGCTCGGCGCGGCGCATCCACAGCCAGCCGCCGAGCTGGACGAGCGCCGCACCGCCGGTCAGCGCCACGGCGATGACGGCGTACGACGGCCAGCCGTTGATCACGCCCAGGACCACCGCCACGGCGAAGAACAGCAGCGTGCGCACCAGCAGGATGCCGAGTTGGCTCTTGGTCACGGCCTGACCACCTCCGGCCCCGAGTCTAGGCGGGATCTCGGTGGCGTCCGTCCGGGCGTGCGGGAATTGACCCTGCGTGTCCGCCTGCCTACTTTTGATGACGGCCGTCCTCACATCGAACGGAGCGTCGCATGTCCGAACCGCTGGGGCCGGATTCGTTGATGTGGCGCTACTTCGGCGACTGGCGCGGGCTGCTGCTCGCGCTGTGGGCCGGGTCGATGCAGAACATGCACCCGCAGCTGGGCGCGGGCGTCGAGGAGCACTCGGAGTTCTTCGACGAGCGCTGGGAACGGCTCTACCGATCGCTGTACCCGATCGGCGGCGTGGTCTACGACGGCCCTCGCGCGGCGGACACGGCGAAACTCGTCCGCGGCTTCCACAACGGCATCAAGGGCGTCGACAAGCGCGGCAGGCCTTACCACGCGCTCAACCCGGAGACGTTCTTCTGGGCTCACGCGACGTTCCTGGTGATGCCGATCCTGATCAACGATCGCCTGGGCAGGCCCCTGACCGAAGAGCAGAAGGCGCAGGTCTACGCCGAGGGCGTGCAGTGGTACCGGCTCTACGGCATGAGCATGCGCCCGGTCCCGCCGGACTGGGCGAGCTTCCAGCGCTACTGGGACCACATGTGCCGGGAGGTGCTCGAGGTCAACAAGGCGACCCTCGACGTCCGCGACCTCTCCCGCATCGGAAGGCCGCCGCTGATGAGGTGGCTGCCCGAACCCGTGTGGCGATGGGTGCGGCCGCCGACCGCGCGGCTCATGCACTGGCTGACGACCGGCTGCTACGACCCGCCGATCCGCGAGAAGCTCGGCTTGCGCTGGACCCGCCGCGACGAGCTCCTCCTCAAGCTCGTCGGCCGGGTCTTCGCCGCGTTCTGGAGCCTCGTCCCGTTCGAGCTGCGCTTCCACCCGCGGGCCAGGGCGGCCTGGAGCCGGGCGCAAGGGCGCCTCCCAGCGGACGCCCCGCTGGTCGAAACCCCTGCCCGCAACTACCCACCACCTGACAGGCGCGACGACCCGAAGCACTACGTGCCGGGCCGACGCCACCTGACGGGGTGAGTTCTTCGAACATCGCGCGACGGCCCGCACGATCTTCGCGCGAGGTTCGAAGATCGCCGTTCAGCGCCAGTGGCGGTCGAGGTTGGCGACGTCGGGAGCTGCCCGGGGTTGGTCCGGCTGGGCGGCCCAGCGGATGCCGTTGGTGAGAACTCTGCGGACCTCCGGCTGGTGGTAGACGGGGTAGCGCTGATCGCCGGGGCTGAAGTAGAAGATCCGGCCGTGACCCCGGAAGAACGTCACGCCTGAGCGGAACACCTCGCCGCCGTCGAAGGACGAGATGAAGATCAGCTCGTCCGGGGCGGGGATGTCGAAGAACTCGCTGTAGGTCTCCTGCTCGGGGATGACCAGCGGGTTCGGCACGCCCTCGGTGATCGGGTGGTGCGGGGCGACGGTCCACACCAGCTCCTGCTCGGCCGCGTCCCGCCAGCCCAGCGAGCAGGTGGTGCCCAGCAGCCGCTGGAAGATCTTCGAGAAGTGCCCGGAGTGCAGCACCAGCAGTCCCATACCGCCCAGGACGTGCCGCTGCACCCGGTCCACCACCGCCTCGTCGACCTGACCGTGCGCGCGATGGCCCCACCACAGCAGCACGTCGGTGTCGGCCAGCACCTCCTCGGGCAGCCCGTGCTCCGGATCGGCCAGCAGGGCGGTGCGCACCGAGGCATCCGGCAGCTCCTGCCGGATCCCCTCGGCGAGGGCGCCGTGGATGCCGTCCGGGTAGATCTCGGCCATCACCGGGGGGTCCTGCTCGGCTTCGTGCATGCCCTCGTTCCAGACCGTGATGCGCAGACCGCTCACGCGACCGCCACCTCCCGCTTCTCGGCCGCCGAGCGGTAGCAGGCGTCGATGACCTCCGCGCGGCGCAGCGCCTGCGACCCGTCGTTGTCCGGCCACTCCTGCGGGGAGCCCAGCAGCCGCACGAAGTTCTCCACCACCGCGGCGTGCGCGCGCCCGGGTTCGGCGCTGGGCTGGTAGTCGGCGATCTCGCCGTCGACGTCCCGGTACACGTGCAGGTCACCGACCTGCGCCTTCGTGGCACCGACCGCCCTGAGCTCGGCGCCACCCTCGGTCCCCAGCACGCTGAAGTCGATGAGGTCGGTGGGGTTGCGGTACGCCGCCCACGAGGTCTCCAGCACCAACGTTCCGCCGCCTTCGAGCCGGAGGAACGCCGAGGCGAAGTCCTCGACCTCGAATCCGCCCTTGGCCTGGGCGGTTTCCCACTTCATGCCGCCGATGTTGCGCGGCCCCAGCTCCGCGTAGGTCACCGCGCTCACCGATTCGACCTTCGGTTCGCC
The DNA here is from genome assembly GCF_004348445.1 of Saccharopolyspora aridisoli. Classification (GTDB taxonomy): domain Bacteria; phylum Actinomycetota; class Actinomycetes; order Mycobacteriales; family Pseudonocardiaceae; genus Saccharopolyspora; species Saccharopolyspora aridisoli. The sequence goes on from NZ_SMKV01000061.1 coordinate 12,272, forward strand.
GAGCAGGAACAGCGCGTAGTCCAGCACGTGCACGCCGATGTCGGCCAGCGGTCCGCCGCCGGCCATCTCCCGGTTGGTGAACCAGCTGCCGATCTTGGGGATGCCGCGCCGCCGCATCCAGGAGGCCTTGGCGTAGTAGGGCCGTCCGAGCTCGCCGCTTCCGATGATCCCGCCGAGGGTCTGGATGTCGCCGCGCAGCCGGTGGTTGAACGCCACGTCGAGCACCCGACCGGCTGACCGCGCCGCGTCGACCATCTGCCTGCCCTCGATCCCGTTGCGGGCCAAGGGCTTCTCGCTGAGCACGTGCAGTCCGCGCTTGAGCGCGGCGACGGCGATCGGGGCGTGCAGGAAGTTGGGGACGGCGATGCTCACCGCGTCCAGCTCGGGCAGCTCGACGAGCTGCTCCCAGCTCTCGAACAGGTGCGGTGCGCCGTACTCCTCGCCGAGGGAGGCCAGCATCTCGGCCTCCTGCCCGGCGATCGCCACGATCTCAACGTTGGGCAGCGCCTGGTAGGCGGCGAGGTGCTGCTGCCCCGCCCAGCCGACGCCGACGACTCCGACCCGGAACGTGGGGTCACTCATCAAGGGACTCCTTCTTCTGCGGTGGGCTTCAGCCCTTGATCGCGCCGGCGGTCAGACCGGCCACGATGCGCTTCTGGAAGACCAGCACGAGTACCAGCAGTGGCAGGGTGACGAGCACGGAGGCCGCGCTGATAGTGCCGATCGGGTGGTCGAAATCGCTCGTTCCGGAGAAGTAGGCGATGGCGACCGGAACGGTCCGGGCCTCCGGCGTGGAGGTGAGCGTGACCGCCAGCAGGAATTCGTTCCACACCGAGATGAACACCAGGATCGCCGTGGTGGCGATGCCGGGCACGGCCAGCGGCAGGATCACCTCGCGGAACGCGGTGAACGGGCTCGCACCGTCGATCAGCGCGGATTCCTCCAGCTCGAACGGGATCTCGCGGAAGAACGACGTGAGCACGAAGATCGCCATCGGCAGCGCGAAGGTCAGCTTCGGGATGATCAGCCCGGCGAGGGTGTCGTAGAGGCCGATGTCGCGCCAGATCGTGAACATGGGTGCGGCGATCGCGATCACCGGGAACGTCGTCACCGACAGCACCAGTCCGAGGATGATGCCCTTGCGCGGCAACTCCAGCCGCGCCAGCGCGTAGGCGGCGAACGAGGCCAGCAGCAGCGCCAGCGAGGTCGTCACCACCCCGACGACCAGCGAATTGCCCAGCGCCGTCAGGAAGTCCTCGTCCTGCAGCACTTCCAGGTAGTTCCGCAGCGACGGCGAACCGGGCACCAGCGAGCCCGATGACAGCTCAGCGCCGGTCTTGAGCGAGGTGTTGACCAGCCAGTAGAACGGCAGCAGCGAGGCCAGCACCACCAGCAGTGCGAACAGCAGGACCACGGGGCGGGTCATGACTTCTCCTCCGCGACGTCGCGAATGTTGCCGCCTGCGAAGCGGATGTAGACCAGCGACACGGCCATGACGGTGATGAAGGTGAGGATCGACAGCGCCGACCCCTGCCCGATCAGCCGCTGTTCGCGCAGCTCCTGGTAGGCGATCATGGACATCGTCTCGGTGCCGTTGGAGCCCTTGGTCAGCACGAACGGCAGGTCGAAGATCCGCAGCGCGTCGAGCAACCGGAAGATCGCCGCCAGCGCGATCGCCGGGCGCAGCAGCGGCAGCGTGACCCGCCAGAACGCCTGCCAGCGGCTCGCCCCGTCCAGGTCCGCCGCCTCGTAGACCTCGCCGGGGATGACCTGCAAACCGGCCAGCACCAGCAGCGCGACGAACGGCGCGGTCTTCCACACGTCCGCCGCGATGATCACGGCCATCGCGTAGCCGGGTTCGGCCAGCCACACCTGCTCGCCGCCGGGCAGGCCGAGGGCCCGCAGCAGGCCGGTGACCAGGCCGAGGTTGGACTCGAACATGGCCTGCCAGGTGATCGCCGAGACCACCGTCAGCACCGCGTAGGGCACCAGCAGAACCGAGCGCAGCAGGCCGCGGCCCCGGAACGCCACGTTGAGCAGCAGCGCCATCGCCACGCCGAGGACCACTTCGAGGGCGACCGAGGTGAAGGCGAACAGGAAGGTCTGCCCGAACGCCCGCCACCACTGCTCGGAGATCAGCGCGTTCCAGTAGTTGGTCAGGCCGACGAAGTGCGACAGACCCGCCCGCCGGACGCTGTAGACGTTGAGCGACAGCCAGACCGCGTAACCGATCGGCACCACCGCCACCAGGAACATGATCACCAGCGCGGGCGAGACCATCCACACCGCGGTGCGCCGCTGCTGGGCGTCGACGCGGCTCATCAGAACGTCTCCTGCGCGGTCTCGACGTCCGCTGCCATCCTCCGCACACCCGACTCGACGTCGGTCTGCCCGGAGATCACCTCGTAGGCGTTGTCGTAGATGGCTCGCGACACCTGCGCGTACACCGGCGAGCGAGGACGCGGTTTCGCGTGCAGCAGCGACTCCTTGAGCTGCGGGATGAACGGCAGCTCGGCGCGCACCTCGGGATCGTCGTAGAGCGCGGCGAACACCGGGGCCTGGGCGGTGCGCAGCACCATCTTCCTCTGGAACTCCGCGCTGGTCGCGTAGTCGATGAGCGCGACAGCCCCACCGGGGTTGCCGGCCTTGGCGGCGATGGCGAGGTTCCATCCGCCGAGCACCGCGGCCGGCCGACTGCGCTCGTCGAAGGCGGGCAAGGCCGCTGCCCTGGTGACCGGGCCCGCCGAGGTCTCGCTGATCAGCTTGTGCGCGCTGGGCCATTGGCGCAGGTACCCGGCGGCTCCGGACTCGTAGGCGCGGCGGGCGTAGTCCTCGTCGTAGGTCAGGCACGCGCGGTCGATCGCCCCGGATTCCATGCCCTGCGCCATCAAGCGCAGCACCGCGCGGGTCTGAGGCGAGTCGACGGTGACCCGGCCGGACTCGTCGATCACCGATCCACCCGCGGAGTAGAGCAGTTCCAGGAAGTTCGCGGTGAGGCCCTCGTAGCGCTTGGCCTGCATCTGCACCCGCTTCGAGCGGTCCTGTCCGGCTTGTGCGTAGACCTCGCGCCAGGTCGTGGGCGGCGGAACCCGGTCAGCGCGGTAGAAGAGCAGTCCGGCGTTGGTGTAGAAGGGAACCGCCCAGTCGCGCCCGGCGTAGCGCACCGTTTCCAATGTGGACGGCATCAGCTCGTCGCGGTGCCGTTCGGTGAGCTCGCTGTGGTCGAGCAGCCATCCCTGCGTCGCCCACTCGCCGGTCCAGGTCACGTCGGTCAGGTAGATGTCGCACTCCGACGACCCGCCTTCGAGCCGTTGCAGCGCTTGCGCGCGGGTGGAGTCGGTGTCCTGGCCGATCTCGACGTAGCGGGCGCTGAGTCCGCCACCGCGCGCGTTGAACTCCTGGGTGAGGTCCTCGAAGACGCCGGTGTCGCGGACCCCGCAGATGGTGACCTCACCGCGAGCGCCGTGGGCCGATCCGGGCTCTGCGACGGTGACCTGCGGTGCGTGCTCGCCCGGCGGCCCCGCCGGGGGAGCGCTCGCGCAGCCGCTGAGGGCCAGCGCCGCGACGACGACGGTGACCCAAGGCCGGGGTGAAGGCATGGCTGTCTCCGCTTCGCGGTTCGTCGGCGGTGATCACGGGACGCACCCGGTCACCGGTCGAATGGCGGCGTGAGACGATCACATGGTTGCGGCGCGGTCACCGGGTGTCAAGGCATCTCGCCCACCAGCCGGTGAATCCCCTCCGGTGACAGCACGTCCTCGATTCCCGCCACCACCGCGCCCGCCAGCCCCGCCGAGCGGCCCAGCGCGCTGTTGGCCAGTGACAGGTGCCGGGTCGCCAGCGGCAGCGCCCGGCGGTAGACGACGCTGCGGATCCCGGCGAGCAGGTCGTCGCCGACCGAGGTGATCAGTCCACCTAGGACGATCCGCTTCGGGTTGTAGAAGTGCACCAGCATCGCCACCACCTCGCCGATGGTCGCCGCAGCGGCCCGGATCCTGCGGACGGCGAGCGCGTCGCCGTCGCGCAGCAGCTGTGCCAGGTCCTCTATCGTCTCCGGCCCGCCGGACTCGGCGCGCAACCCGCGCAGCACCGCGTCGGCCGAGGCCAGCGCCTCCACGCAGCCGACGTTGCCGCACTGGCAGATCACGTCGTCGGCGCCGGGCACCCGGATGTGCCCGATGTCGCCCGCCGCGCCGTCGGAACCCCGGTGCAACTCACCGGTCGCCGAGACGATGCCGCCGCCGATCCCGGTGCCGATCTTGAGGAACAGCAGAGGGGACTCCTCGGCGGGCAGCGCGCGGGCCTCGCCCAGGGCCATCAGGTTCACGTCGTTGTCGACCGAGGCGGTGCAGGCGAAGCGGTCGGCCATCGTGTCGCCTACCGGGAATCCGTCCCAGCCGGGCATGATCGGCGGCCGCACCGGCATGCCCATGCGCGGATCGACCGGGCCGGGAAGCCCCATGACCAGCGCCTTGACCTCGTCAGCGGCGACCTCGGTGCCGCGCAGCAGGTCTCGCAGGTGCTCGGCGAGCACGTCGAGGGCATCCTCCGGGCCGACTGAGAGGTCCAGCGCCACCTGCTCCTCGGCGAGCAAGCCTTGGCCGAGGTCGGCCACCGCCAGCCGGGTGCTGTGCGCGCCGACGTCGGCGGCGAGCACGACCCCGGCGCGCGGGGCGATCGCCAGCCGGTGCGCGGGACGTCCCCGGCCGCCTCCGCTGAGCGCGCCGCGCTCTGCGACGACCCCGGCCGCGATCAGCGCGTCCAGGTGGCTGTTGACCGTGGAGCGGGCCAGGCCGGTGTGCTTGACGAGCTCGGCTCGGCTCTCCGCCGTGCCGGAGGCGATCAGCCTGGTCAGAACGCTGAGCACCAAGTTCGCGTCAGCGCGCCCGGACGTCTTCGGCACCGTCAACCGAACCGGATCCCATCCCACGGTCGCCCCCTCTGTCGGATTTTCCGCTCAATTATGACCGGCAAGAAAATAATTCGTAGTGCTTGTCGGCATAAATGTGGGGTCCTAGCGTGAGTGGAGACGAAATTCGGGCGTGAGACACCCGTCGTTGTCATCGGGAACGACCGAGGGAGGCAGGCGCGTGAGCCCTGGGAACACCAGGCGCGGCACCGCGATCGTGGGGGCAGGGATGATCGGCGAGGTGCACCGGCGCTCCGCGCTGCTCGCCGGCGCCGAGATCGCCGGAGTGCTGGCGTCCACGCCGCAGCGTTCGCTGGAGAAGGCGGGGGAGTGGAACGTCCGCGCGTTCGCCTCGTTCGACGAGGTCCTCGCCGATGACCGGGTCGACGTGGTGCACGTCTGCACACCCAACGCCACCCACGCGCCGTTCGCCGAAGCCGCGCTCGCCGCGGGCAAGCACGTGATCTGCGAGAAGCCGCTGGCCATCTCGCTGGACGAGGCCGAGCGGATGGCCGCGGCCGCCAGCGCCAGCGGACTCGTCGCCACCGTGCCCTTCGTCTACCGGTACCACCCGCTGGTCCGCGAGATCCGGGCCCGGCGGCAGGCCGGTGAGTTCGGCGACTGGCACCTGCTGCACGGCAGCTACCTGCAGGACTGGATGGTCGACCCGGACGCATCCGGCTGGCGCGTCGACCCCGATCAGGGCGGGGTGTCGCGCGCCTTCGCCGACATCGGCTCGCACTGGTGCGACCTCGTGCAGTGGGTGTCGGGGGAGACCTTCACCGACGTCTTCGCCGAGTTCTCCATCGCCGTGCCCACCCGCCCGTCCGCCGGAGGAACCAGCTTCAGCGGCCCCAGCGGCGGCGTCGGCGAGCGAGTCGCGGTGCGCACCGAGGACACCGCGGCGCTGCTGCTGCGCACCGGCACCGGCGTGCTCGCCACCGCCACGATCTCGCAGGTCGCGGCGGGCCGGAAGAACCGGTTGTGGTTCGAGCTCGACGGCTCCGGTGGCAGCGCGGTCTTCGACCAGGAGAACCCCGAGCAGATCTGGCTCGGCGGCGCCGAGAGCAACCGCGTCCTCACGCGCGACATCGGCACCGGATCGGCCGAGCAGCGCAGGCTCTCCAAGCTGCCCGCCGGGCACCCGCAGGGCTACGCCGACTGCTTCGACGCGTTCGTCGCCGACACCTACGCGGCGATCGACGGAGGAGACCCCGAAGGGCTCCCCACTTTCACCGACGGACTCCGCTCGGCCCGGTTGGTCGACGCGGTCGTGCGCGCAGCCGGGAACGGCTCCTGGACGAAGGTGTGATGATGCGACTGGGAATGCTCACCGCTTGTCTCCCGCAGTGGACGCTGGAGCAGGTCGCCGGCTGGGCCAAGATCAACGGTTACGAGGCCCTGGAGGTCGCGGTCTGGCCTGGCACCGGCGGCCGCGACTTCGAAGCGGCTCACCTTCCGGTCGCCGAGTTCGGCCCCGAGGAGGTCGAGGACACCAAGGACCTCCTCCAGCGCTACGGCCTGGAGCTGTCGGCGTTCGCCTACTACGAGAACAACCTGCACCCCGATCCCGCGCGCCGCGAGGAGATCCGCACCCACCTCAAGCACTCCATCGACGCCGCCGAGGCGCTCGGCGTGCCCTACGTGGGGACCTTCATCGGACGCGACTGGACCAAGTCGGTCGCCGACAACCTCGCCGAAGGGCAGCGGGTGCTGCCCGAACTCGTCGACTACGCCGGTGAGCGCGGCGTGAAGCTCATCGTCGAGAACTGCGTCATGGAGGGCTGGCACCCGGACGGCTACCCCGGCAACCTGGCCTACTCGCCGGAGCTGTGGGAGTGGATGTTCTCGCTGGGCTTCTACCTCAACTGGGACCCCTCGCACCTGACCTGGATCGGGATCGACCCGGTGGAGACCATCGCGCCCCACATCGACCGCATCGTGCACGCGCAGGCCAAGGACGTCGAGCTCGACCCGGCTGCGCGCAACCGCTACGGCTTCTTCGGCAAGGTCGACAAGGGCGGAAACCCCTGGGACATGGGCTGGTGGCGCTACCGGGTGCCCGGACTCGGGCAGGTCGACTGGCCGAAGGTCGTCGACCGGCTCTACGAGCACGGATTCACCGGCACCCTCTCCGTCGAGCACGAGGACCCCGTCTGGGGCGGTGATGACGAACGCATCACGCAGGGCCTGCGCATCGCGCAGCGCACCCTCCGGCCGTTGATCGTGGGTTGATTCCCTCCCTGAAGGGGTGAGGTCATTGCCGACACTGTCCGTTCAGCTCTACAGCGTCCGCGACCAGCTGGCCGCCGACCAGCCCGCAACGCTGGCCCGCCTCGCCGAGATCGGCTTCCGCTACGTCGAACCGTTCGGGCTGGGTTCGCTGGCCAAGAGCCAGGCCGAACGGCTGGCCGCCACCCGCAAGCTCCGCGCCGACCTCGACGCCGCCGGACTGGCGGTCTCGGCGACGCACGCCGCCCTGCCGAGCGTGGCGGAACTGGCCGAGGAGTGCGCCGAGCTCGGCGCAGGCACGGCGTTCATCCCGCACCCGCGCCAGATCCCGGGATTCGGTGAGGACACCTTCACCGACACCGCGGCCCTCGACGCCTTCGCCGACGCCCTCGGCCAGGCCGCCGCCGACGCGCCGGACGGTCTGCGGCTCGGCTACCACAACCACTGGTTCGAGTGGGCCGAGCTGCCCGAAGGCCCTGCCTACGACCGCCTGTGGCAGCGCACCCACCCGGAGGTCCTCGCCGAGCTGGACGTCTACTGGGCGATCGCGGCCGGAGCCGATCCCGCCCGGGTCCTGAGCGGGCTGGGCTCCCGGGCGGTAGCGGTCCACCTCAAAGACGGCCCCGCCACTCGAGACACCCCCCAAACCCCCTTGGG
>NZ_SMKV01000062.1 GCF_004348445.1 Saccharopolyspora aridisoli
GGATGCGGCGGACCGGCGGGGGTGGTGGGTCGATGCCGCGGCGTGCGCATTCGACGGCCTCGACCCGGCGCAGCAGCAGCGCCAACTCCTCCCGGACGGTGTCCGGGGCTTCCAGCGGGATGAAGTGGGAAGCGTCGAGCAACCGCACCCTGGCCTGCGGGAGGGAACCGATCTGCCGCGCCGTGGTCAGCGGTTCGCCGAGGGGGTCGTGGCGCCCGGTCAGCAGGGTGACCGGGCAGCTGATGCGCGGCAGGCTGTCGCGGACCGACGCGCTCCAGGCAAGAGCGAGTTCGACGTGCCTGCGCCAGTCGTGCTGCACCAGGTTGCGCAGGGCGGCCGTGGTGCTGGCGCGGTGGCCGCGGTCCGGAAGCAGGCCGGCCTGGCGCAGCAGGCGGGCGGACCAGTCCCCGACCGGCAGTTGGGCGCTGATGGATTCGAGCAGGTCACCGGTCAAGCGCAGCGAGGCTGAGCCGCCCGCTGCCAGCAGCCTGCGCACCGCTTCGGGAACGCCGATGTTGGCCAGCAGCATTTCCGCTCCCGCCGTGGCCGGGCCCGCCAGCAGCAGGAGTCCGCGCACCCGGTCGGGGTGGCGGGCGGCGAGCTCCACGGCCAGTGAAGTGCCACCCGACCAGGCGAGGACCACGCAGTCAGGCGCGTCGGCGTCGTCGAGGACCCCGAGGGCATCGGCCACGTGCTCACCGGTGGTGCCGGAGGAGATGCGCTCCGGCGACCAATTCAGCACCTGGGCCGCGCAATCCAGAGGAAGCAATTCCGGCGCCGAGACGAGTTCGGGAAGGGTGAGCACCGCTCTCGGCGCGAACGAAGGGGACGGCCAGCCCTCACCGATGTCCAGGCGATGTGCGCCACCTGCGGAGACATCGAATCGGTGCAACCTCGGCCCGCGGAATTCTGGGTCCTCCATCAGGACATTTTCCACATGGGAGGAGTGCTGCGGTATCGAACCTGTCACGTGTGGGGAAGGTTTTACCGCAAAGGGTCGCACTTCCAGGTGAAGATGCCCTAACCTCCTGCGGCGTGAGCATCCACGACGATCGCCCCGGCGGTGCGGGCGGCTCCCCCGACGATCGCAGCTACGGCGCGCACGCCCAGCGGCCCCGAGGCGCGGCCAGGAGCACGCAGAGCCTCGGCGCACGCCAACACAACTACTACGACGAGGACGACGGCTACAGCGACGGTGAAGCAACCTCGCTGGTGGGCGGCGTCGGCGAAGACTCCGGCTACACCGAGGAACTCGGCAAGAAGCGCAAGCCCTTCGCCTGGAACGCGGGAACCGACCTCGGCCTGCTGATCCTGCGCCTGGCGCTGGGAGGGGTCTTCCTCCTGCACGGTGCGCAGAAGCTGTTCGGCGCGTTCGGCGGCCCGGGCCCGGAGGGCTTCGCGGAGGTGCTCTCCGGCATGGGCTTCCAGCAGAGCGCCGCGCTCTCGCTGGTCACCGGCGGCACCGAGCTCGGTGCGGGTGCGCTGCTGGTCCTGGGCCTGTTCACACCGGCCGCCGCGGCTGGCGTGGTGGGTCTGATGGCCAGCGCGGTGTTCGTCAAGCTGGGCGCCGGGTTCTTCAACGCGGACGGCGGGTTCGAGATGGATGCCATCCTCGGTGCCCTCGGTCTCGGCGTGATGTTCACCGGCCCCGGCCGGGTGGCCTTGGACTACGGGCGGGTGTGGTTCCGCCGTCCGTTGGGATTCGGCCTCTTCGGCCTGATCGTCGCGGCTGGCGCGGCCGCGGCGATTCTGATCCTCTTCCACCGTCCCTGAGGCGTGCACCGACGAAATCGGGCCCCGGCTCCAACCCAGGAGCCGGGGCCCGATTCACTTCCTCAAAGAGCGATGCGGTCGTCTTGCTCAGCGGTGCGGGTGGCCGAACCTGGGCGGCTCTGCGGACTGCGGGTGCCACTCCTGATGCATGTCCGGTGCACGGCGGAGTGGCCGTCCTCGCCGGAGAGCCGATCAGAACCCGCGGCGGTGCCGGTTGCTCGGGTGGGGCGAGGAGGAAGTGGCTTCGCCACTTGGCTCACGCGACCACACAGCTCACTTGTTCACGTCGCGCACGGCTCCGTAGGAGGCGGAGGTGGCCAGCTTGGCGTAGGCGCGGAGGGCTGTGGTGACCTTGCGCTCGCGGCCGACGGGGTGCCAGGGGTTCTCGCTGGCCTCCATCTTGGCGCGGCGCTCGGCCAGCACCTGCTCGTCGACCAGCAGCTCCAGCTTGCGCTCGTGGACGTCGATGAGGATCTGGTCGCCGTTCTCCACCAGGCCGATGAGCCCGCCGCCCGCGGCCTCCGGCGAGATGTGCCCGACCGACAGGCCCGACGAACCACCGGAGAACCGGCCGTCGGTGATCAGCGCGCACTTCTTGCCCAGACCGGAGCCCTTCAGGAACGCGGTCGGGTGCAGCATCTCCTGCATGCCGGGGCCGCCTGCGGGGCCCTCGTAGCGGATCACCAGCACCTCGCCGGGCTGGATCTCCTTGTTCAGGATCGCCGAGACCGCCTGCTCCTGGCTCTCCAGCACCCGCGCCGGACCCTGGAAGTGCCAGAGCTCCTCCTCGACGCCCGCCGCCTTGATGACCGCGCCCTCCTCGGCGAGGTTGCCCTTGAGCACGGCCAGGCCGCCGTCGACGGTGTAGGCGTGCTCGACGTCGCGAATGCAGCCGTTGGCGGCGTCGGTGTCCAGCGACGACCAGCGGTTGTCGGTCGAGAACGCCTTCGTGGTGCGCACACCGCCGGGCGCGGCGTGGAAGATCTCCAGGGCCTTCTCCGACGGCGATTCACCGCGGACGTCCCACGTGGACAGCCACGCGGTCAGGCTCTCGCTGTGGACCGAGGCGACGTCGCGGTGCAGCAGACCGGCGCGGTCGAGCTCGCCCATGATCGCGCTGATGCCGCCAGCCCGGTGCACGTCCTCCATGTGGTAGTCGGAGTTCGGCGCGACCTTCGACAGGCACGGGACCTTGCGGCTGATCTCGGCGATGTCGTCGAGGGTGAAGTCGATCTCGCCCTCCTGCGCGGCGGCGAGGGTGTGCAGCACCGTGTTGGTGGAACCGCCCATCGCCATGTCCAGTGCCATGGCGTTCTCGAACGCCTGCTTGTTGGCGACCGAGCGCGGCAGGACGCTCTCGTCGTCGGACTGGTAGTAGCGCTTGGCGATGTTGACGACCGTGCGCCCGGCCTCCTGGAAGAGCTCGCGGCGCGCGGCGTGGGTGGCCAGCGTCGAACCGTTGCCCGGCAGCGCCAGTCCCAGCGCCTCGGTCAGGCAGTTCATCGAGTTCGCGGTGAACATGCCCGAGCACGAACCGCAGGTCGGGCACGCGGAGCGCTCCACCTCGGCCAGACCCTCGTCGTCGATCGCCGAGTTCGCCGAGGCCGAGATGGTGGTGATCAGGTCGGTCGGCGCGTGCGCGACGCCCTCGACCACGACGGCCTTGCCGGCCTCCATCGGGCCACCGGAGACGAACACCGTGGGGATGTTCAGCCGCATCGCGGCGTTGAGCATGCCCGGGGTGATCTTGTCGCAGTTGGAGATGCACACCAGCGCGTCGGCCTGGTGCGCGTTGACCATGTACTCCACCGAGTCGGCGATGATCTCCCGCGAGGGCAGCGAGTAGAGCATGCCGCTGTGGCCCATGGCGATGCCGTCGTCGACGGCGATGGTGTGGAACTCGCGCGGCACGCCGCCCGCCTCGCGAACCGTCTCGGCCACGACGTCACCGAGGTCGCGCAGGTGCACGTGACCGGGCACGAACTGGGTGTAGGAGTTGGCGATCGCGACGATCGGCTTGCCGAAGTCGTCGTCGGTCATGCCGGTGGCGCGCCACAGCGAACGGGCGCCGGCGGCATTCCGGCCGTGAGTCGTGGTTCGGGAACGCAGCTGAGGCATTGGGGGACCTTCTTCGATTCCAGGCTCTGTGCGGTTGGGCCGGGTGCGGAGCCAGCGAGCTTCAACGCGAACGGCCCATCCCGCTGACGTCGCCTTGTGGGCGCTAAGCGTGGCGGTGATTGCGACCTTACTCCTGCGAACACCGTGCTCGAGCACGCATGTCGGCCAGATTACGGGTCGGGATCTTCGGTGTCAGTCCTCGTCGGTGGACCGCGCGGTGGGGTCCGGGAGGTGTCCGCGGCTGACCAGGGAGATGGCGGGGAGGTCGCGCGGGCGCACGGTGGGCAGCGTGACCTCGGTGCCGTCGGTGGTGCTGGCGCGGACCTTGGACTGCTTGGTGATGGCCAGACCCTTCAGCGACTCCCAGCGCAGGGTGCGCCCGCCGACGAGGGTGCGGGTCCTGATCCGCTCGGCGTCGACGGTGGTACCCGGCCGCAGCACGGCCCACAGCAGTGCGAGCGGGACCAGGAAGACCAGCAGCCCCACCGGACCGGTGGTGGTCGCCAGCGGTACCGCGCAGGCGGCGACCGCGAGCACGGCCAGCAGCGACACTCGGGGGACCCGGAAGTTCAGCGACTCCGGGATCTCGGCGCTCCGCGGCTCCGCGGCGTGCGCGGATTCGGTGCTCTGCGGTTCGGCGGCGTCGTCCTGGGGTGTCTCGCTCACCCCTCGATGGTCTCACCTGGCCGACCTCGCCCGACCGGGGCCCGAGCCTCCCATCGGCTGGGAGCCGGGGAGCGGCGCGCATCACACCTGGCGCGAATCTCGCCGAGACGGCATTGCTGAACTGGGAAGATCGCGAACGAAAGCATCGCGGCGGCCTGGACGGGTGCCCACCATGCGGGACGATCGTCCCGAATCGTTTGACGTGGCGCGACCGGTCCCACTACCGTCCTGGCCATGCTGCGACTGCACGACATTCTCGTACTTCCCTGGCGCGTCGACGCCTAAGGAAGTTCGCAGCGTCGACGCGCCAACCCTCGTGGGGCCTCTTTGTGGCCTGCGGGGGTTTTTTCGTGTCCGGTCCCACTCCCAACCACCGAGGTTGACCCGATGACCAGCGCCAATACCAGGCAGAATCCGGTCCCGGCGCCCCCGCCAGGACGCCGACCCAAGCCCGCGCCGCCCAGCGGTGCTCCGGTGAAGATGACGGGTGCGCACGCACTCGTCCGCTCGCTGGAGTCCGTGGGTTGCGAGGTCGTCTTCGGGATTCCGGGTGGCACCATCCTCCCGTCCTACGACCCCTTGCTCGACTCCGAGAAGGTCCGGCACGTGCTGGTCCGCCACGAGCAGGGCGGCGGGCACGCGGCGACCGGATACGCGCAGGCCACCGGCAAGGTCGGTGTGTGCATGGCCACCTCAGGGCCGGGTGCGACGAACCTGGTCACCCCGCTCGCCGACGCGCACATGGACTCCGTCCCGGTCGTGGCGATCACCGGTCAGCAGTCCACCGGCCTGATCGGCACCGACGCCTTCCAAGAAGCTGACATCTGCGGCATCACGCTGCCGATCACCAAGCACAACTTCCTGGTCACCGACCCCGAGGACATCCCGCGGATCATCGCCGAGGCGTTCTACATCGCCGCCAGCGGCCGCCCGGGCCCGGTGCTGGTCGACATCCCCAAGGACGTCCAGCAGGCCACCATGTCCTTCTCCTGGCCGCCGGAGATGAAGCTGCCGGGCTACCGGCCGACCAGCAAGCCGCACGGCAAGCAGGTCCGCGAGGCCGCGAAGCTCGTGGTCGAGGCCAAGCAGCCGGTGCTCTACGTCGGTGGCGGTGTCATCAAGGCCGAGGCGCACGCCGAGCTGCGGCAGCTGGCCGAGCGCACGGGCATCCCGGTGGTCACCACGCTGATGGCGCGCGGCGCGTTCCCGGACTCGCACCCGCAGCACCTCGGCATGCCCGGCATGCACGGCACGGTCGCCGCGGTCGCCGCGATGCAGCGCTCCGACCTGCTGATCGCCCTGGGCACCCGGTTCGACGACCGGGTCACCGGTCAGCTCTCGTCGTTCGCGCCCGACGCCAAGGTCGTGCACGCCGACATCGATCCCGCCGAGATCTCCAAGAACCGCCACGCCGACGTCCCGATCGTCGGTGACTGCAAGGACGTCATCGCGGAGCTGACCGAGGCCTTCGAGGCCGCCGAGGCCGAGGACGGCACCGCCGACCTGACGGCGTGGTGGGCGATGCTGGACGACATCCGCGGCCGGTTCCCGCTCGGTTACACCGAGCCCAGCGACGGCAGCCTGTCGCCGGAGTACGTCATCGAGCGGCTGGGCGAGATCGCCGGCACCGATGCGGTCTACGCGGCGGGCGTGGGTCAGCACCAGATGTGGGCCGCGCAGTTCGTCGGCTACGACAACCCGCGTTCCTGGCTGAACTCCGGTGGCCTGGGAACTATGGGCTACGCGGTTCCCGCGGCCATGGGCGCCAAGGCCGGCGTGCCGGACAAGGTCGTGTGGGCCATCGACGGCGACGGCTGCTTCCAGATGACCAACCAGGAGCTCGCGACCTGCGCGATCGAGGACATCCCCATCAAGGTGGCCGTCATCAACAACGGCAACCTGGGTATGGTCCGGCAGTGGCAGAACCTGTTTTACGCCGAGCGTTACTCACACAGCGACCTCGGCACCCACAAGCACCGCATCCCGGACTTCAAGCTGCTCGCCGACGCCTACGGGTGCGCCGGCCTGCGGTGTGAGTCCAAAGAGGACGTCGACAGCGTCATCCAGCGGGCTATGGAGATCAACGACCGACCGGTCGTGATCGACTTCGTGGTGGGCAAGGACGCCCAGGTGTGGCCGATGGTGGCGGCAGGCACCGGCAACGACGAGATCATGGCGGCACGCGGCATCCGCCCCCTGTTCGAGGAGGACGAAGCATGATCAACCTCATGCCGGCAGGAGTCCTGCTCGACCGCACCTCAGGGGAAGGTGACGGGAACCGTCCACGATCAGCCTCGGAACGAGTGATTGAGCAACACGTGACCGAACGCATGAATCGCGGAGAGGCGGTGCTGGAAGCGTGACTAGGCATACGCTGAGCGTTCTGGTGGAGAACGTTCCCGGTGTTCTCGCCCGGGTCTCCGGCCTGTTCTCCCGCCGCAGCTTCAACATCGAGTCGCTCGCGGTCGGCCCGACCGAGCACCCGGAGATCTCCCGGATGACGATCGTGGTCGCCGTCAGCGACCAGCCGCTGGAGCAGGTCACCAAGCAGCTCAACAAGCTGGTGAACGTGATCAAGATCGTGGAGCTGGAGGACGACGCCGCGGTGCAGCGCGAGCTGCTGCTGGTCAAGGTGCGCGCCGACTCCTCGGTGCGCAGCCAGGTCCTGGAGACCGTGCAGCTGTTCCGCGCCAAGGTGGTGGACGTCTCGCCGGAGGCGCTGACCATCGAGGCCACCGGCACCGCCGATAAGCTCGACGCGTTGCTGCGAATGCTGGAACCCTACGGCGTCCGCGAGATGGTGCAGTCGGGAACGATCGCGATCGGGCGTGGCCCCCGCTCCATCACGGCCACCGCAGTGCGCTGACGACCGGCTACCCCGCCACAGGCCCAACAGGCCCACGAGCTAGCGGTTGCCAGCCACGGCCGACAACCGATGAAGTCCCGAAAGGAAACGCTGAATCACCATGGCAGTTGAAATCTTCTACGACGCGGACGCGGACCTCGGCATCGTGCAGGGCCGCAAGGTCGCCGTCATCGGCTACGGCAGCCAGGGGCACGCCCACGCGCTGAGCCTGCGGGACTCGGGCGTGGACGTGCGGATCGGTCTGCCGGAGGGTTCCAAGTCCCGCGCCAAGGCCGAGGAGGAGGGCCTGAAGGTCCTCACCCCGTCCGAGGCGTCCGCCGAGGCCGACCTGATCATGATCTTGGCGCCCGACACCAAGCAGCGCGAGATCTACGCCAACGACGTCGCCCCGAACCTCGAGCAGGGTGACGCGCTGTTCTTCGGCCACGGCTTCAACATCCGCTACGGCCTGATCCAGCCGCCGGCCGACGTCGACGTCGCGATGGTCGCCCCGAAGGGGCCCGGTCACCTGGTCCGCCGCCAGTTCGTCGACGGCAAGGGCGTGCCGTGCCTGATCGCCGTCGAGCAGGACGCCTCGGGCAACGGCCAGGCCCTGGCGCTGTCCTACGCCGCCGCCATCGGCGGTGCCCGCGCCGGCGTCATCAAGACCACCTTCAAGGAGGAGACCGAGACCGACCTGTTCGGTGAGCAGGCCGTTCTCTGCGGTGGTGCCTCCGCGCTGGTCCAGAACGGGTTCGAGGTGCTGGTCGAGGCCGGTTACCAGCCGGAGATCGCCTACTTCGAGGTCCTGCACGAGCTCAAGCTGATCGTGGACCTGATGTGGGAGGGCGGCATCGCCGGTCAGCGCTACTCCTGCTCGGACACCGCCGAGTACGGTGACCTCACCCGCGGCCCGCGCGTCATCGACTCGCACGTCAAGGACTCGATGCGCAAGGTGCTCGGTGAGATCCAGGACGGCACCTTCGCCAAGGAGTGGGTGGCCGAGGACGAGGCCGGCCGCCCGAACTTCACCAAGCTGCAGGCCGAGGGCAACGCCCACCAGATCGAAGAGGTCGGCAAGAAGCTGCGCTCGCTGATGTCCTGGACCAACGAGTGAGCTGATTCCCGAGCTCTTCGGAGCCCTCGGCAACGTTGACCCGCCTGGCCCGGTGGAACCTCTCGAACGAGGTTTCACCGGGCCTCGCGTGTTTCGGCGGTGGTGGGTAGGTTTCCGCCGGGCGGGTCTCCCACAACGGGATATCGCTATGAGTGAGGGATACGGTACGCATCGTGAGTGCAGAGAACGAGATCGTCGACGACAAAGCGCACGTCCGCGACAAACTGGACTTCTCAGTCGCGGAGTGGATCACGAGCACGGATGATCCGGATGAACCGGGCGTCGAGATCGCGTTCGTCGACGGTTATGTGGGGATGCGGAACGGGGCGGATCCGGAAGGTCCCGTTCTCGTTTTCACCCCCGAGGAATGGGACGCGTTCGTCGCGGGCGCCAAGGACGGCGAATTCGACGAACCGTGAAGCCCAGCCGCCGTTCGGGCCTGATGCCGTCGGCGTGGGCGGCGTGGGCCCGTTCGGGTGGCGATCTCTCCCGCACTCTGGAACGAACGTCCCTTGCACGTGTTGTGATCTGCGAGAATGCTGGAAGAGCGGGCCTTGCGGACGTGTTCGATCCAGCGGTGATCCGAGCTACACCCTTGTGAATGCTTTCTCAATCTCCCGTTAAACTTCCCCCGTCCGGGCACATCGTCGTGCCGATCGTGATCTTCCAGCTTGGAGTTCGCCCGTGACCAACGCAAGCCGTCCTGTCGTTCTTCTCGCCGAGAAGTTGGCCCCGTCCGTGATCGACGCCCTCGGCGAAGAGGTCGAGATCCGCAACGTGGACGGCACCGACCGTCCGGCGCTGCTCGACGCTGTCGCCGACGCCGATGCGCTGCTGGTCCGCTCCGCAACCAAGGTCGATGCCGAAGTCCTGTCGGCGGCCAAGAACCTCAAGGTCGTCGCCCGCGCAGGCGTCGGTCTCGACAACGTCGAGGTGCCCGCCGCCACCGAGCGCGGCGTGATGGTGGTCAACGCCCCCACCTCCAACATCGTCTCCGCCGCCGAGCACGCCATGGCGCTGCTGCTCTCGGTGGTCCGCAACGTGCCGCAGGCCGACGCGAGCCTGAAGGGCGGCGCCTGGAAGCGCAGCTCCTACGGCGGCGTCGAGCTCAACGGCAAGACCGTCGGTGTCGTCGGCCTGGGCAAGATCGGGCAGCTGTTCGCCGCCCGCGTCGCCGCCTTCGGCACCAAGCTCATCGCTTACGACCCCTACGTGTCGCCGGCTCGCGCCGCGCAGCTGGGCATCGAGCTGGTCTCGCTCGAGGAGCTGCTCAGCCGCGCCGACGCGCTGTCGATCCACCTCCCGAAGACCGCTGAGACCCTCGGCCTGATCGGTGCCGAGGAGCTCAAGAAGGCCAAGCCGAACCTCGTCATCATCAACGCCGCTCGCGGCGGCCTGGTCGACGAGGAGGCGCTGGCCGACGCGCTGCGCAACGGCACCATCGCCGGTGCGGGCATCGACGTGTTCAAGTCCGAGCCGATCACCGACAGCCCGCTGTTCGCGCTGGACAACGTCGTGGTGACCCCGCACCTGGGCGCCTCCACCGCCGAGGCCCAGGACCGCGCGGGCACCGACGTGGCCAAGTCGGTCCGGCTGGCGCTGCGCGGCGACTTCGTGCCGGACGCGGTCAACGTCCAGGGCGGTGCGGTCGGCGAGGAGGTCCGCCCGTACCTGTCGCTGACCCAGAAGCTGGGTCAGCTGCTGGCCGCGCTGCAGGGCGCGACCCCGAGCTCGGTGACCATCGAGGCTCGCGGCGAGCTGGCCGACGAGGACGTCTCGGTGCTGCAGCTCGCGGCGCTGCGCGGTGTGTTCGCCGGTGCGGTCGAGAGCCAGGTGACCTTCGTCAACGCCCCGCAGCTGGCCGAGGAGCTGGGTGTTCAGGTCGAGGTCAAGACGACCTCGGAGAGCCCGAACCACCGCAGCGTCGTGTCGCTGCGCGCGCACCTGGCCGACGGCAGCACCTCGGTGGTCTCCGGTGCGCTGTCGGGTCCGAACCAGGTGGAGAAGCTGGTCGAGGTCAACGGTCGGCACTTCGACCTGCGGGCCGAGGGCAACGTGCTGCTGCTGGAGTACCCGGACCGCCCGGGCGTGATGGGCAAGGTCGGCACGCTGCTGGGCGAGGTCGGCGTGAACATCGAGGCCGCGACGGTCAGCCAGACCACCGAGCGTTCCGAGGCGATCATGCTGCTGCGCGTGGACCGTCCGGTCGAGCAGGGCGTGCTGGAGCCGATCGGCGCTGCAGTGGGTGCTCGCATCGTGCGCACCGTCAGCTTTGAGTGATTCCGCAACGAGGTGTCGCTGAGTAGGTGCTCGACGACGAGCTCGAACGCTGAATAGCTCGAAAGCGTGAGAAGGGGTCGTTCCATCCCGTGGGACGGCCCCTCGCGCGTACCTGGACCGAAACAGTGCGTCACTCGTATGGGCGTCCCACAGTCCGGGACTTATCATCCACTTGGTGGGCCCGGCGTGCCGCTCGGCGCGACCATGCCGGTAGCCTTCGGCTCAACAGTTCGAGCCCCGCAGTCGGGGTGGTTCTCGGGAGGTGTGTAGATGCGGCTCGCTGTGATCCCCGGCGACGGGATCGGGCCGGAGGTCGTTGCCGAGGCACTCAAGGTGCTCGGCGAGGTGGTGCCGGATACCGAGATCACCCGTTACGACCTCGGAGCCGCTCGCTGGCACGCGACGGGGGAGCTGCTCCCCGAGTCCGTGCTCGGTGAGCTCCGCCAGCACGACGCGATCCTGCTCGGCGCGGTCGGCGACCCATCGGTGCCCAGCGGCATCCTGGAACGCGGTTTGCTGCTGCGGCTGCGCTTCGAACTCGACCACCACGTGAACCTGCGCCCCGCGCGGCTGTACCCGGGCGTCAAGAGCCCGGTGGCCGACCCGGGTGAGATCGACATGGTCGTCGTGCGCGAGGGCACCGAGGGCCTGTACGCGGGCAACGGCGGCCTGCTGCGCAAGGACACCACCCACGAGATCGCCACCGAGGTCAGCATCAACACCGCGTTCGGCGTCGAGCGGGTCGTGCGCGACGCGTTCGCCCGCGCCGCCTCGCGGCCGCGCAAGCACCTGACCCTGGTGCACAAGACCAACGTGCTCACCCACGCCGGTTCGCTGTGGTCGCGCGTCGTCGAAGAGGTCTCGCTGCAGTACCCGGACGTCACCGTGGCCTACCAGCACGTCGACGCCACCACGATCCACATGGTCACCGACCCGAGCCGGTTCGACGTGATCGTCACCGACAACCTCTTCGGCGACATCATCACCGACCTCTCGGGTGCGATCACCGGCGGCATCGGCCTGGCTGCCAGCGGCAACATCGACGCCACCCGCCGCAACCCGAGCATGTTCGAGCCGGTGCACGGCAGCGCCCCGGACATCGCCGGGCAGGGCGTGGCCGACCCGACCGCCGCCGTGCTGTCGATCGCGATGCTGCTCGACCACGTCGGGCTGACCGAGGCGGCCAAGCGAGTCGAGGCCTCGGTGGCCTTCGACCTGGCGACCCGCGACCACTCGTCGCCGGGTGCCACGTTCGCCATCGGCGACCGGCTGGCCGCGCTGGTGTCCTCCCGCGAGGTCGCGCCGCAGCCCTGATCGCCGCGATCGATCGGAAAAGATCAGCCTTCACGATGGGCGTCTCCTCCCCGGGGGAGGCGCCCATCGTCTTTTCCGGATCGTGAGAACTCCGCCGCGTTCGGTGGACATCGGCGGGTGAGGTGTGCAGCATGGGGTCGTGGCCTTCCGCAGTGTGATCATTATTGGCGAGCGCGTCGGGTAAACATCTCCGCTTCCCGGCGCGCTGACCTCTCGCATTCGCGGGGGGTCTTTTTTGTTGCCTGCGTCAAGAGCCACGACGAACCGATCGATCCGACGGGAGACAATCCAGTGACCCGCACCAAGCCGGCCGGCACGCCCCTGGGCGACGACTTCCACGTCTACGACACGACGCTGCGGGACGGCGCGCAGCGCGAGGGGATCTCGTACTCGGTCACCGACAAGCTGGCCGTCGCGCGCTTGCTGGACGGACTCGGGGTCGGGTTCATCGAAGGCGGTTGGCCCGGAGCGCTTCCCAAGGACACCGAGTTCTTCCAACGCGCGGCGCAAGGGGAACTCGCGCTCGACCACGCCGCGCTCGTGGCGTTCGGCTCCACTCGCCGCGCGGGCTCCAAAGTGGACGAAGATCGTCAAGTTGCCGCACTGCTGGGGTCTCGCGCTCCGGTGGTGACGTTGGTGGCCAAATCGGACCGCAGGCACATCGAACGAGCGCTGCGCGTCGACGTCGCGGAGAACTGCGCGATGATCGCCGACACCGTCCGCCACCTCGTCGACCACGGCAGGCGCGTTTTCCTCGACGCCGAGCACTTCTTCGACGGGTACGCCTTCGATCCCGACACCTCGCTCCGCGTGCTCGACGCCGCAGCGGGCGCAGGCGCCGACGTCGTCGTGCTGTGCGACACCAACGGCGGCCAGCTCCCGTTGCAGCTGGCCGACACGGTGCGGGAGGTCATCGCGCGCACCGGGGTCCGCGTCGGCATCCACTGCCAGGACGACACCGGCTGCGCCGTCGCCAACAGCGTCGCGGCGGTGCAGGCCGGTGCCACGCACGTGCAGTGCACCGCCAACGGCTACGGCGAACGCGCGGGCAACGCGGATCTGTTCGCAGTTCTGGGAAATCTGGGCATGAAGCTCGACATTCCGGTGCTGCCGGAGGGGAAGATGCCCGAGCTGACGCGGGTTTCGCACGCTCTGGCCGAAATCGCCAACCTGGCGCCCGACACCCACCAGGCTTACGTGGGGCAGTCCGCGTTCGCGCACAAGGCCGGGTTGCACGCCAGTGCGATCAAAGTGGACCCCGAGCTCTACAACCACCTCGACCCGGCCGCGGTCGGCAACGGGATGCGGGTGCTGGTGACCGAGATGGCCGGTCGTGCCAGCCTGGAGCTCAAGGGCGCCGAACTCGGCCTGGAGCTCTCGCCGGAGGCCGTCGGGGGAGCGGTGCGGCAAGTCAAGGAGCTCGAAGCGCGGGGTTGGTCCTTCGAAGCCGCCGACGCCTCGCTGGAGTTGTTGCTGCGCCGGGAGATGACGGGTTCCGAGCTCGAAACACCGTTCGAGCTCGAGTCGTACCGGGTGCTCCTCGATCACCGCGACGACGGCGAGGTCGTGTCCGAGGCGACCGTGCGGGTCAGCGTGTCGGGCGAGCGGGTGATCGCCACGGCGGAGGGCAACGGTCCCGTCAACGCCCTCGACGCCGCGCTCCGCAAGGCCCTCGTGCCACACCTGCCTTGGCTGGAATCGGTGGAGCTGACCGACTACAAGGTCCGCATCCTCGTCGACGAGCCGGGCACCGACGCCGTCACCCGGGTGCTGGTCGAGTCCCGCGACGGCGAGCACGAGTGGACCACCGTGGGCGTGCACGCCAACATCGTCGAGGCGAGCTGGATCGCGCTCTGCGACGCACTCATCTACAAGGCCTGCGCCGCGATGTGACGGCAACCTCGTGCTGGAGCGGCGTAGCCGCTTCTTCTCACCGCCTGAGCAGCTCGCGCCGCCGCGGGTTCTGAGGTGGTCCTCCTGCGAGGACGTGTCGGCGTGGTGTGGTCGGTTTGCACGAGTCGGCGCGCCCGGAGCAGGAGGGCCGCCTCAGTTCCGCCACCCGCACCGCTAAGCGAAGCGACCACCTCCTATGTTTGGATGAGTCCACAGCAGATCTTGCGGAGGTTGTCTTGCGGTTGGCTCGTATCGCCCACTCTGACGGGGTTTCTTTCGTCGCGCTGGAGCCGGATCCGGCGGCGCCGCGGGAGAAGGTCGTGGCGGTCGAGATCGACCAGCACCCGTTCGGCTCGCCCACCTACACCGGCCGGAAGTGGCCGATGGCGGACGTGCGCCTGCTGGCGCCGATCCTGCCGAGCAAGGTGATCTGCGTGGGCAAGAACTACGCCGAGCACGCGCGCGAGATGGGCGGCGAAGCGCCCGAGAACCCGCTGATCTTCATGAAGCCGTCGACGTCGGTGATCGGCCCGAACTCGCCGATCAAGCTGCCGCCGAACTCCGAGCGGGTGGACTTCGAGGGCGAGCTGGCCGCGATCATCGGCCAGCCCTGCAAGGACGTCCCGGAGGCGCGCGGCACCGAGGTCCTGCTCGGCTACACGATCGCCAACGACGTCACCGCCCGCGACCAGCAGGAGGCCGACGGGCAGTGGACGCGCGCCAAGGGCTACGACACGTTCTGCCCGCTGGGCCCGTGGATCGACACCGAGATCGATCCGTCGGACCTGTCCATCCGCACCGACCTGGACGGTGAGGTCAAGCAGGACGGCCGCACCTCGCAGCTGGTGCACGGCATCGGCGGCCTGGTCTCGTGGGTCTCGCGGATCATGACGCTGCTGCCCGGGGACGTCATCCTCACCGGCACTCCGGCGGGAGTCGGCCCGATGACCGACGGTCAGAAGGTCACGGTCGCCATCGACGGCCTCGGCGCCCTGACGAATCCCGTTCAGAACGCCTGACGCGTTCGTGGGGGTGAAGGCGGGCGGTCCTGGGTTGAGCTGCCCGCCTTCCGCGTTCCTCGCCGAACCAGGACCGCTCACTGCCGCCGCAGCGCCTCCTGCGGGGGCCTCTCCTTGATCGCGCCGTAGGCGAGCAGGTACGGCGGGATGCGGCGGAGGAACGGCAGCCGCGAGACCGCGCGGACCGGGAGCGGCAGCCTCGCGGAGTCGCCGAGGTCGATCTCGCCGCGCAGGGCGGGCCCCACCACGTTCTCGTGGATCATGCGCTGGAAGCCCTGGATCAGCACCGTGGTGAGCCAGCGGCGCCGCTGGACGGCCGCCACGTGCTCGCGCCGCAGACGGCCTTCGCGCAGCGGTCCCGCGAGGTGGCGGGCGGCCGCGACCGCGTCCTGCACCGCGAGGTTGATGCCGATGCCGCCGACCGGGGACATCGCGTGCGCGGAGTCGCCGATGCACAGCAGCCCCGGCACGTGCCACTTGCGCAGCCGGTCCAGCGTCACGTGCAGCAGCTTCACGTCGTCCCACGAGCGCACCAGCTCCCGATCTCCCAGCCACGGGATCTCCCGCCTGAGCTGCGCGTTGAAGTCCTCGATCGGTTTGGAGCGGCCCGCGGTGTCGGAGCCCTTGTGGATGATCGAGGCGACCTGGAAGTAGTCCCGCCGGTCGATGAGCACCTGGAAGGCGCGCTTGCGCAGCAGCCCGACCAGGCCCTCCGGGTCGCCCTCCCGGCGCGGCACCCGGAACCAGCGGACGTCCATCGGGGTGGGGAAGTCCCGCAGCCGGAGCTCCGGCATGCCCCGCACGAACGACTTGCGGCCGTCGCAGGCCACGGTGATGGTGGCGCGCAGTTCACCGGTCTGCCCCGTGTCGGTGCGGTAGCGCACGCCGCGAACCCGGCCGCCCTCCCGGATCAGCTCGGTGGCCTCGGTGTTCATCCGCAGTGCGAACCCCGGTTCGGACTTGCCCTCGTCGGCGAGCATGTCCAGCAGGTCCCACTGCGGAACCATCGCGATGTAGTTGTGCTTGATGGGCAGCAGCGAGAAGTCGCCCATCGTGAACAGCTCACCGTCCGGGCCGAGGGGTAGCTGGACCTTGCTGATCCGGCTCTGCGGGATGCGGGCGAAGCGGTCGGCCAGGCCCAGGTCGTCGAGCAGCTGCAGGGTCGTGGGGTGCACCGTGTCACCGCGGAAGTCGCGCAGGAAGTCGCCGTGCTTCTCCAGGACGGTGACCTCGACGCCTGCTCGGGCGAGCAGCAGGCCGAGAACCATGCCGGCGGGTCCGCCGCCGACGACGACGCAGGTGGTGCGCTCCATTGCGATCCCCTCCAGTGTTTTCAACAACTGTTGAATAAACTCAGGATGCACCTACCGGATGCGGCCGTCAAGCGCGCGCGAGCACTGGCTACGCTGAATCCGTTATGAGCACGCCAGAAGCCAGCAAAGACGCAGCCCAGGACGAGGCAGTGAACAGGGGGACGGCCAGCCCGGTTCGTGCCCGGTTCTGCCCGTCGCCGACCGGAACCCCGCACGTCGGCCTGATCCGCACCGCCCTCTACAACTGGGCGTTCGCCCGGCACAACAAGGGCGAGCTGGTGTTCCGCATCGAGGACACCGACTCCGCCCGCGACAGCGAGGAGTCCTACCAGGCGCTGCTCGACGCGCTGCGCTGGCTGGGCCTCGACTGGGACGAAGGCCCCGGAGTCGGCGGCGACCACGGCCCCTACCGGCAGAGCGAGCGGCGCGACATCTACGCCGACATCGCCCAGCGCCTGCTGGCCGCCGGTGAGCTCTACGAGGCGTACTCCAGCCCCGAAGAGGTCGAAGCCCGCCACAAGGCCGCCGGACGCGACCCCAAGCTCGGCTACGACAACTTCGACCGCGACCTCACCGACGAGCAGCGCGAGGCGTACAAGGCCGAAGGCCGCACGCCGGTGCTGCGGCTGAAGATGCCCGCGCGCGACATCACCTTCACCGACCTCGTGCGCGGCGACATCACCTTCCCCGAAGGCAGCATCCCCGACCCGGTGCTCGTGCGCGGCAACGGAGACCCGCTCTACACGCTCACCAACCCCGTCGACGACGCGCTCATGCAGATCAGCCACGTCCTGCGCGGCGAAGACCTGCTGTCGTCCACGCCGCGCCAGATCGCGCTCCACGAAGCGCTGCAGCGCATCGGCGTCACCGACTCCACGCCCGAGTTCGGCCACCTCCCGTTCGTCGTGGGCGAGGGCAACAAGAAGCTGTCCAAGCGGGACCCCCAGTCCGACCTGTTCCACCACCGCGATCGGGGCTTCCTGCCCGAAGGACTGCTCAACTACCTCGCGCTGCTGGGCTGGTCGATCTCCGAGGACCGCGACGTGTTCACCCTCGAGGAGATGGTCGAGGCGTTCGACATCGGACGCGTCAGCTCCAACCCGGCCCGCTTCGACCAGAAGAAGGCCGACGCCATCAACTCCGCGCACTTGCGCGCCCTGGCGCCCGACGACTTCGTCGAGCGCATCGTGCCCTACCTCATCAACGGCGGAGTGCTGCCCGCGGAACCCACCGAGTCGCAGCTGGCGACCGTGCGCGCCGCGGCGCCGCTCGTGCAGGAACGGCTCATCGTGCTCTCCGACGCCGTCGGCATGATGGCCTTCCTGTTCGCCGACGACGACTTCCAGCCCGAAGAGGCCTCCGCGCAGAAGGCCCTCGGCGAAGACGCGCAGCCCGTCCTGCGAGCCGCGATCGGCTCGCTCGACGAGCTGCCGGAATGGACCACCGCTGCCATCGAGGAGGCCCTCAAGGTCTCCGTCGTCGACGGCCTGGGCATCAAGCCGCGCAAGGCGTTCGCCCCGGTCCGCGTCGCCATCACCGGCCGCACCGTGTCGCCGCCGCTGTACGAGTCGATGGAACTGCTCGGCCGCGACGTCTCCCTGGCGAGGCTCCGCAAGGCCCTGGGCTGAGCGCGCTGCCGAACACGCCGCCGCGACGCACCCTCGTCGCGGCGGCGTCGTCTCACCTGCGAGATCGCCCGGAACTCCGCAGAGCCCAACTGCTGGGACGGGCCGGAAGTGACCGTTGGTTGCACAATGTTCCCAGGCCCACAGCAGACTTCACTAGGTTGGCAGAGTCGGACGCGGTGCGTGAACGCCTAGCCTCTCGGGGTGACATCCGCGGCTGACGAATCGAATCCCCGCAATCCCGCTCAGATCAAGGCCGTCTGCCTCGACCTCGACGACACCTTGCTCGACAGCCAGAGCGCGGCGCGCAGCTCCCTCAGAGAACTCCTCGGCACCGACCGGGCATGGCCCGTGTGGGAACGCACCACCGACCGGTACTACGCGCGATTCGTCAACGCCCAGCTCCCCTTCGACGTCATGTGCGTCGAACGCACTCGCGCCTTCTTCGCCGCCTTCGGCGAGCACATCGACTACGCCGAAGCCCAGCGCCGCGAGAACCAGCGCATGGAAGCCATGCAACGCGCCTGGGGGCTCTTCGACGACGCCCTCGACTGCCTCGACTGGATGCGCGCCAGCGGACTCCGCCTCGCCGCCGTCACCAACGCCCCCAGCGCGTACCAGCGCAAGAAGCTCGCCGCCGTCGGGCTCGCCGACGCCTTCGACGTCGTCGTCATCTCCGGCGAGATCGGTGTCGCCAAACCGGACCCGCGGATCTTCCACACCGCTTGTGAACGACTCGGCCTCCAAGCCCACGAAGTCGCCCACGTCGGTGACAGGCTCACCACCGACGCCCAAGGAGCCGCCCGCGCCGGACTCAGCGGCATCTGGCTCAACCGGGACCAGGTCCCCGCGTCCCTCGGTTCCGCCGAACATCCCGTCGCCACCATCACGAGCCTCCGCGAACTCCCCGAACTGCTCGTCACCGAGATCGCCGCACCCGAGTTCGCCGACCTCGTCGGCCAGACTCCCTGAACCAGTCCGCCACCTGCGAGAACCTCCGAAGAGGGGGGTGCTGGAAAGGTCCCTCAACGGGTGGTCTAATATATTCACCAACGCGACGGACAGAAGTCCGGAGGCCGAACTCCCCGGCGGAGATCGGAATTCGGGACAACTGGCCGTTCAGCACCATGGGGTATGGTGTAATCGGCAGCACGACTGATTCTGGTTCAGTTAGTCTAGGTTCGAGTCCTGGTACCCCAGCGAGCAGATCACTTCGGTGATCACTCGAACGCGGTCCCGTCGTCTAGCGGCCTAGGACGCCGCCCTCTCAAGGCGGTAGCGCGGGTTCAAATCCCGTCGGGACTACAGAGGTGGGAGGCCCCTGTCTGCGGAACGCGCAGATTGGGGCCTCCTTCGTCATTGTGCTGGGGGTCGAACCCCCCACGCCCCCCACGGTGCGGTGGTCGCTCGGGGTTGGGCTCCTCGTGTTAAACCGGTTCCCGGACTGGGTTCCGACCAGCTGCCAAGGGCATCTTGCCTGCGCTTTGCTTGGCTGGCTGGGGGTTTCTTGCCTGCGGCTCTCGGGCTTCGGTTGTGGTGTGGTCGTGCTGTGGGGTCGTTGCTTCGCGGCTCGGGTGTTGTTCCTTTTCTGGGTTCCCTTTCCTCCCCCCTTGCGCTTTCTCTTCTGCTCCTTCCTGCGGGTTGGTCTTCGCATTTGTTCTCGCTGGTTGCGGGGGTGGGGTGGGGGGT
>NZ_SMKV01000063.1 GCF_004348445.1 Saccharopolyspora aridisoli
GGGGTGTGGGTGGAAGGTCTTGAGGAGGGTTTGGGCTGCTTGGGCTGGGGGGAGTTTGCCCTCGGCGACCTGGGATTCGATGGTGGGGAGGATCGATTGGACCTCGGGGTCGTGGGTGAGGTCCGCGATGAGCTGCTCGCGGACCATCGACCAGGTCCACTCGATCTGCTGCCTGCTGCGCTTGGCCGCCAGTTCGCCGGATTCCGACAGCGTCGTGCGGTGCTGGCGGATCTGCTCCCAAAGGGTGTCGAGGCCCAGGGACCTCAGACCGCTGCAGGTCAGGACAGGAGGATTCCAGGAGGCGCTGACCGGGGTGAGCAGTCGCAAGGCGCTGCGGAGTTCGCGGGCGGCCTTCTTGGCCTCCATCTCGTGCTCGCCGTCGGCCTTGTTGACGGCGATGATGTCGGCGAGTTCGAGCACACCCTTCTTGATCCCTTGCAGCTGGTCACCAGTGCGGGCCAGCGACAGCAGCAGGAAGCAGTCGACCATCCCGGCCACCGTCACCTCGGACTGCCCGACGCCGACGGTCTCCACCAGCACCACGTCGTAGCCCGCAGCTTCCATCAGCAGCACCGTCTCGCGGGTCGCGCGGGCGACGCCGCCGAGCGTGCCCGCCGACGGCGATGGCCGCACGAACGCCGAGGGGTCCGAGGCGAGCCGGCCCATGCGGGTCTTGTCGCCGAGGATGCTGCCGCCGCTGCGCGTCGACGACGGGTCCACGGCCAGCACCGCGACCCGATGCCCCTGCTCGGTGAGCATCGAGCCGAGCGCTTCGATGAACGTCGACTTGCCCACGCCGGGTACGCCGGTGATGCCGACCCGGTGCGCGCCGCCGCTGTGCGGGAGCAGTTCGGTGAGCAGCTCCTGGGCCAGCGCGCGGTGGTCGGCGCGGGTTGACTCCACCAGGGTGATGGCCTGCGCGAGCTTGGTGCGCGAGCCGTCGAGGACGCCCTGGGCGTAGTCGTGGGTGTCGATCTTGCGCGGCATCAGTGCTCGAGGCGGGTTCGGAGTTCGTCGAGGAGTCCGGAGGCGGCGTCGGCGATGACGGTTCCGGGCGGGAAGATCGCCGAGGCTCCGGCTTGGCGCAGCGCGTCGAAGTCGGCGGGTGGGATGACACCACCGACGACGATCATGATGTCCTCACGACCGATGGCGGCCAGTTCCCCGCGCAGCGCGGGCACGAGGGTGAGGTGTCCGGCGGCGAGGCTGGAGACCCCGACGATGTGCACGTCGGCTTCGGCGGCCTGGCGTGCGACCTCGGTGGGGGTCTGGAACAGGGGGCCGACGTCGACGTCGAAGCCGAGGTCGGCGAAGGCGGTGGCGATGACCTTCTGGCCGCGGTCGTGGCCGTCTTGGCCCATCTTGGCGACGAGGATGCGCGGTCGGCGGCCTTCGGCCTCGGCGAAGTCGGCGACCTGCTGGCGGGCCGATTCGAGCTGCTCGGACGGGCCGGATTCCTCCCGGTACACGCCGCTGATCGTACGGATCTGACCGGAGTGGCGTCCGAAGACCTTCTCCAGGGCGTCGGAGATCTCCCCGACGGTGGCCTTGGCGCGGGCGGCGTCGACGGCCAGCGCGAGCAGGTTGTGGGCGAGGTCGTTGGGCCGCTCGTCCGACAGCGAGGCCTCAGCGGCGGCGGTCAAGCGCCGCAGGGCGTCGTCGCACGCCTGGGTGTCGCGCTCTTCCCGCAACCGGCGGAGTTTCTCGAGTTGCTGGTTGCGGACGTCGGCGTTGTCGACCTTGAGGACCTCGATCTGCTCGTCGCCGTCGTAGCGGTACTTGTTCACGCCGATGAGCGGCTGGCGGCCGGAGTCGATGCGCGCCTGGGTGCGGGCGGCGGCTTCTTCGATGCGCAGCTTGGGGATGCCGGCGTCGATGGCCTGGGCCATGCCGCCTGCGTCCTCGACCTCGGTGATGTGGGTCCAGGCGCGTTCGGCGAGGTCCTGGGTGAGCTTCTCGAGGTAGTAGCTGCCGCCCCAGGGGTCGATGACGCGGGTGGTGCCGGATTCCTGCTGCAGCACCAGCTGGGTGTTGCGGGCGATGCGGGCGGAGAAGTCCGTCGGCAGGGCGAGGGCTTCGTCGAGGGCGTTGGTGTGCAGGGACTGGGTGTGGCCCTGGGTGGCGGCCATGGCCTCCACGCAGGTGCGGGCGACGTTGTTGTAGACGTCCTGGGCGGTCAGCGACCAGCCGGAGGTCTGCGAATGCGTGCGCAGCGACAGCGATTTCGGGTTGGTCGGCTCGAACTGCTTGACCAGCTTCGACCAGAGCAGCCGCGCGGCGCGGAGTTTCGCGACCTCCATGGCGAAGTTCATGCCGATGCCCCAGAAGAACGACAGCCGGGGCGCGAAGGAGTCGATGTCCAACCCGGCCTGCTTGCCCGCGCGCAGGTATTCGACTCCGTCGGCCAGCGTGTAGGCGAGTTCGAGGTCGGCGGTGGCTCCGGCTTCCTGGATGTGATAGCCGGAGATGGAGATGGAGTTGAACTTCGGCATCTTCTGCGACGTGTAGGCGAAGATGTCGGAGATGATCCGCATGGAGGGCTGCGGCGGGTAGATGTAGGTGTTGCGGACCATGAACTCCTTGAGGATGTCGTTCTGGATGGTCCCGGCCAACTGCTCGGGTGCGACACCCTGCTCTTCGGCGGCGACGATGAACAGCGCCATGATGGGCAGCACCGCGCCGTTCATGGTCATCGACACGCTCATCTTGTCCAGCGGGATGCCGTCGAAGAGCTGCCGCATGTCCAGGATCGAATCGATCGCCACACCTGCCATGCCGACGTCCCCGCCGACGCGGGGGTGGTCGGAGTCGTAGCCGCGGTGGGTGGCCAGGTCGAAGGCCACCGACAGGCCCTTCTGCCCGGCGGCGAGGTTGCGCCGGTAGAACGCGTTGGACGCCTCGGCGGTGGAGAAACCCGCGTACTGGCGCACGGTCCAGGGCTGGTTGACGTACATCGTCGGGTACGGGCCGCGCAGGAACGGCGCCAGACCCGGGTACGTCGACAGGAAGTCCAGGCCGTCCACATCGGACGCGGTGTAGAGCGGCTTGACGTCGATGCCCTCCGGCGCCTCCCAGGCCAGCGCGTCGGACTCCTTGCCGGTGGCGGCCAGGACCTCCGACCGCCAGCGGTCCTCGTCCGCGCCGGACGGGGCGTCCAGTGGGACGTCGGCGAAGTTCGGGATCTGCGTCATCGTCGGACTCCCAACTCGGCGTGCACGGCGTCGAGGACGGTCAGCGCGTCACAGCCGGCGTGGACGTAGCCGTCGACGCCGTCGACGTCGCTCGGTTTCCCGGCCAGCAGAACGGTCTTCGCGCCGGCCTGCCGAAGCGCCTGCGCGGTCTCGGCGGCGCGCTCGGCGTAGATCTCGTCGCTGGAGCACAGGCACACCACCGGGGCGCCCGCGTAGGCGGCCAGCACCGCAGCGGTCGAATCGGTCGCTCCCGCTTCGGTGGATTCCAGGCCGCCCGCGGCGAGCAGGTTGCGGGCGAACGAGGCCCGCGCGTTGTGCGCCGCCAGCGACCCCAGCGTCGCGAGGAACACCGTAGGGCGTTCACCGGTGTCGGCCAGCTGCGCGTCGGCGGCGTCGCGCAGCGCCTCGAAGTCCTCCGCGTAGCGGTGCACCGGCAAGCCGCCGCCGGGCTGCTCCGGAGCGGGGCTGCGCTCCAACGGCGCCTCGTGCAGGTTCGGGAACTCGGTCACCCCGGTGATGGCGTCGCTGCGACGCGCGATCGCCTCGCGGCGCTCCTGCCAGGTGTCCTCGATCTCCTCGGCCACCAGCCCGGACCGCAGGGCCTCCGGCATCCCGCCGACGGCTTCGATGCGCTGGAACCACGCCCAGGCCGTTCGGGCGAGTTCGTCGGTGAGCGTTTCGACGTACCAGGAGCCGCCTGCGGGGTCGATGACCTGGGCGAGGTGGGATTCCTCCAGCAGCAGCGCCTGGGTGTTGCGGGCGATGCGGCGGGCGAAGTCGTCGGGCAGGCCGATGGCGGCGTCGAAGGGAAGCGTGGTCACCGACTGGGCCCCGCCGACTCCGGCGGCGAAGGTGGCGATGGTGCCGCGCAGCATGTTCACCCACGGGTCGCGGCGGGTGAGCATCGCCTGCGAGGTCACCGCGTGCTGCACCTGCGCCCTGGTCGACTCGCCGACCCCGGAGGAGCGGGTGACCTGCTCCCACAGGCGGCGCGCAGCGCGCAGCTTGGCGATGGTCAGGAACTGGTCGGCGGTGGCGGCGTAGCGGAACTCCAGCTGACGGGCGGCGGTGTCGACGTCCATGCCCGCGTCGGTCAGCCACCGCAGGTAGGTCACCCCGGCGGCCAGCGAGCAGCCCAGCTCCTGGGCGTCGGAGCCACCCGCGTCGTGGAACGGCAGCGCATCCACCGCGATGGCCGCCAGCTGCGGGTGCTCAGCTGCGCAGCGCCGGGCGAGCTCCACCGCGGCCTCGCGGTCACCGGCCTGGCCGGTGCGCGCCTGCACCCCGAGCGGGTCGGCGCCGAGGTTGCCGCGCAGCTCACCGGGCGGCACGCCCTGCTCGGCGGCCAGGGCCAACAACGCCTTCGCGGCGGCGGCGAAATCCGCGCCCGCGTCCAGGCTCACGCCGATCATGTCCAGGTGGACGTCGCCCAGGGCGTCAGCCAGGTCGTCGACCGCGATCCCGGCGGCGCCCAGGCGCAACCAGAGGGAGGAGACGCCGTTGTGGAGGTCGGCCAGGACCTCGCGGTTGGTCTCAGCGGCGTCGGGGTGCTCGTGGCGCTGCCGCACGTCCCAGCCCTCGGCGGCACCGCCCTGCGGCCGGCTGCCGCGCACGAACGGCGCCAACCCCGGAAGGCCCGGATCGGCCGGTGCGGAGGTGTAGAGCGGGCGCACCTGGATGCCGTCGTGGGTCGTCGAGTTCAGCACGTCCTCGACCGGGCCGGTAGGCGGCTCGTAGCCGACCAGACCGGATCGTTCCAGCACCTTGTGGACCTGGGCTTGCCACTGCTCGTGGGTCGGCTCCGGGAACTCCGCAGCCAGCGGGAGTTCCGGCCGGCCGCCGCTCGTCGTCGAGTGCGCCACCATACGGAGGATGGTAAGCCGCTGATTCGGATGTGGAACCGATCAAATCTGTGACGCGTGTCTCTGAGTGGTAAACGGTGTTCACTTCCACTGGTGACGGCTCCTCGCGGGCAACTGCTCAGCGCCTTCTGGCTCCGGGGTCGGCGACTTGTGCAGTCCGGTGCACGGCGCTGCGGCCTTCTTCCCCAGGAGGCGTCTGAGAAACCCGCGGCGGTGCGAGTTGCTCAGGTGGTGGAGGAGGAAGCGGCTTCGCCGCTCGTCTGACGGGGGTCGGCTCCATCCCTCACAGCTACGGCTGGGTGCCGCAGAGGTGGTAGACCCAGCCGTGCTCCGGGGTGTAGTGGAGTTCGTACTGGGTTTCGATCTTCGGGCCGTCGTGCAGGTGGATGTGCCTGAGCAGGCGGCCTGCGACTGCTTCGTGGTCGCGCAGGTCCTGGACTCTGCCGTCCAGCGGCCCGCCGACGAAGCGCACGTTGCGGGTCGACATGAACCCCTCCTCTCGCCCGACACCGAGGCCGCCTCCCATGGTCGCTGATCATCCGGGTCTTCCACCAGCAACGACACCGGGCCGGAGGAAGGGGCGTGCCTGTCCACCCCGGGTGACCAGCGCCGGGGGTGGCCAGGGACGATGGGGGGACGATGAAGCTCACCGACCAGCTCCCAGCGCTCACCGCCGGCGATCCCGATCCCGATGCTCAGTTCGAGGCGTTCGTCGAATGGACGATCTCACTGGGCATCGAGCTCTACCCGGCGCAGGAAGAAGCGCTGATGGAGGTCGTGACCGGCGCGAACGTGGTCCTGTCGACCCCCACCGGATCGGGTAAGAGCATGGTGGCCACCGGCGCGCACTTCGCGGCCCTGGCCACCGGCAAGCGCAGCTTCTACACCGCGCCCATCAAGGCGCTGGTCTCGGAGAAGTTCTTCAGCCTCGTCGACGTCTTCGGCGCGGAGAACGTCGGCATGATGACCGGTGACTCGAGCGTCAACGCCGACGCCCCCATCATCTGCTGCACCGCGGAGATCCTGGCCAACATCGCGTTGCGCGACGGCGCGGACGCCGACGTCGACCAGGTCGTGATGGACGAGTTCCACTTCTACGCCGAACCCGATCGCGGCTGGGCCTGGCAGGTGCCGCTGCTGGAGCTGCCGCGCGCTCAGTTCGTGCTGATGTCGGCCACGCTCGGCGACGTCAGCTCCTTCGAGGAGGACCTGACCCGCCGCACCGGCCGGAACACGGCGGTGGTCACCTCCGCCGAGCGGCCCATCCCGCTGAACTTCCGCTACGCCAAGACCCCGCTGCACGAGACCATCGAGGAACTCCTCGCAGGCCAGCAGGCACCGGTCTACGTCGTGTACTTCAACCAGGCCTCCGCGCTGGAGCAGGCGCAGGCGCTGATGAGCGTCAAGGTCGCCTCCCGCGAGCAGCGCGACTCCATCGCCGAGGCGATCGGCGACTTCCGGTTCACCGCGGGCTTCGGGAAGACGCTCTCGCGGCTGGTCAGGCACGGCATCGGCGTGCACCACGCCGGGATGCTGCCGAAGTACCGGCGGCTGGTGGAGCAGCTCGCGCAGGCGGGACTGCTCAAGGTCATCTGCGGCACCGACACGCTCGGCGTGGGCATCAACGTGCCGATCCGCACCGTGCTGATCACCGGCCTGACCAAGTACGACGGGATCCGCACCCGGCACCTCAAGGCGCGCGAGTTCCACCAGATCGCCGGCCGCGCCGGTCGTGCCGGCTACGACACCGCCGGGTTCGTCGTGGTTCAGGCGCCGGAGCACGAGATCGAGAACGAGCGGGCGCTGGCCAAGGCCGGGGACGACCCGAAGAAGAAGCGCAAGCTCGTGCGCAAGAAAGCTCCCGAGGGCTTCGTGTCGTGGAGCGAGAAGACCTTCGAGAAGCTGGTGGAGGCCGAGCCGGAGCCGCTGCGCTCGAGCTTCAACGTCAGCCACTCGATGCTGCTCAACGTCATCAACCGGCCGGGGGACGCCTTCTCGGCGATGCGCCACCTGCTGGAGGACAACCACGAGGACCGCCCGACCCAGCGCAAGCACATCCTGCGGGCGATCGCGATCTACCGGGCGCTGCTGGCCGCCGACGTCGTCGAGCAGCTCGACACCCCCGACGACCAGGGACGCAGGGTCCGTGTGACGGTGGACCTGCAGTTCGACTTCGCGCTCAACCAGCCGCTGTCGCCGTTCGCGCTCGCCGCCATTGAACTGCTCGGCACCGAGTCGCCGACCTACGCGCTGGACGTGCTCAGCGTCATCGAGTCCACGTTGGACGACCCGCGGCAGGTGTTGTCGCAGCAGCAGTTCAAGGCTCGCGGTGAAGCCGTCGCGCAGATGAAGGCCGACGGCATCGAGTACGACGAGCGCATGGAGCTGCTGGAGGAGATCACCCACCCCAAGCCGCTCGAAGAACTCCTCGAAGCCGCCTACGAGACCTACAGCAAGGGGCACCCGTGGGTCGGTGAGCACGAGCTGTCGCCGAAGTCCGTCGCGCGCGACATGTACGAGCGGGCGATGAACTTCGTCGAGTTCGTCAACCACTACGGACTCGCCCGCTCCGAGGGGCTCGTGCTGCGCTACCTGGCCGATGTCTACAAGGCGCTGCGGCACACGGTGCCCGATGACGCCAAGACCGAGGAGCTCACCGACATCATCGAATGGCTCGGCGAGCTGGTGCGCCAGGTCGATTCCAGCCTCCTCGACGAGTGGGAGAAGCTGCGCCATCCCGGCGACGATCCCGCCAAGGCGGCACCGGTCGAGCCCGAGCGGGTCACCCGGAACCTGCGCGCCTTCCGCGTGCAGGTCCGCAACGCGCTGTTCCGCCGCGTCGAGCTCGCCGCGCTGCGCCGCTACGAGTCGCTCGGCGAACTCGACGCGGACGAGGGCTGGGACGCCGACGCGTGGGCGGATGCGCTGGAGGACTACTTCGACGAGCACGACGAGATCGGCACCGGCCCGGACGCGCGCGGTCCGCAGATGATCATGATCACCGAGGAGCCCGAGCGCTGGCTCGTGCGGCAGATCTTCGCCGACCCTGCTGAGGACCACGACTGGGGCATCAGCGCCGAAGTCGACCTCGCGGCCTCCGACGAAGCCGGTAGCGCGGTCGTCCGCATCACCGACGTCGGCGAGATCTGACGCGCTGCGGGGCTGTCGGAACCGCCCTACGATCCGGGCGAGATCACGACAACTCGTGGAGGAGTTTCGTCATGCCGCAGACCGTCGTCGTCGGAGTGGACGGATCTCAGGAATCGGTGAAGGCGCTGCGCTGGGCCGCCGACCACGTGCGGCAGGTGGGCGGCATCCTGCACGCGATCACGGTCTGGCACCAGCCCGTCCAGTTCGGCTACCACCTCTCGTCGACGGACATGGAGCTGAAGAAGCAGGGCCAGCAGACCCTTGATTCGGCGCTGGAGCAGGTCAAGCCGGACTTCCCGAAGGTCGACATCCGGGCGAAGCTGATCCGCGGGCAGGTCGTCGACGAGTTCGTCAAGCTGTCGCGCCAGGCCGACCTGCTGGTGGTCGGCAACAAGGGGCACGGCGCGTTCACCGGGATGCTCGTCGGATCGGTCGCGGTCAAGATCGTGCACCACGCGGCCTGCCCGGTCACCGTGGTCCGCTGACCCGACTCCGGGTGGTCATCTGATGCGAGGCGTGCTCACTTCGGTCCCGAGGAGCCCGGTATCCTCCGGTGCCTGACGGTGCGTCGGGGATCGCGGACCGCCACGGCGGTTGCCTGGACCGAACGGAGCGGTGGGCGATGCAGCAAGCCGAAGATCTCACGCTGTTCGAGCTCACCGGGTGGCAGTGGCTCAACGAACCGGCGAACTGGCTGAACTACGCCGGGCTGACGGTCACCAGCGACACGGACACGGACTTCTGGCGGACCACGCACTACGGCTTCACCCGCGACACCGGGCACGCCCTGCTGCAACCGGTCGGCGCCCAGTTCCGGATACGCACCAGGTTCTTCGGCGACTACCGCGAACAGCACGACCAGGCCGGGCTGATGCTGCGCATCGACGAGCGGAACTGGATCAAGGCCGGGATCGAGTACGTCGACGGCGAGCAGTACTTGTCGGCGGTGGTCACCCGCGAGCACTCGGACTGGAGCCTGCTGCCGCTGTCGGAGGCCCACGGCGAGGTCGAGTCGGTGACCGTCGAGATCGAGCGCTTCGAGGACGCCGTCCACGTCCGCTACGCCGCCGAGGACGGCGAACCCGTGAACATCCTCCGGATGGCCTACTTCCCGCCGGACGTCCCGGCTCAGGCCGGACCCATGTGCGCTTCCCCGGACGGAGCGGGCTTCCCGGTGAGGTTCTCCGACCTCACCTTGGCGGAGTGACGCCCGCTCCCCCCGCTGCTGAACGATCTCGAGCTCATGTGGCGCCCGGTGGTCGAGGACGAGCTTGACCCTCCGGCTGGGCCTGCCCGTACTCGACCGCTACGTCGCCGCGCTGCTGGCGGGCAAACCCACCGCGCTGATCACCAACTCGCGCAACGAAGCGCGGGCCGGCTCACGCCGGGCGCGGGGCGTACATGATCACGGCAACGCCGACCAGGCAGATCAGCGCTCCGATGACGTCCCAGCGATCAGGGCGGAAACCGTCCAGCAGAACGCCCCACACCAGTGATCCGGCGACGAAGACACCGCCGTAGGCGGCCAGGATCCGGCCGAAGTTCGCGTCCGGTTGCAGCGTGGCGACGAACCCGTAGATCCCGAGAGCGACGACGCCCGCGCCCATCCACAGCAAGCCCTTGTGCTCCCGCACGCCCTGCCACACCAGCCACGCCCCGCCGATCTCGGCGATGGCGGCCAGCACGAACAACACCACCGACCGAACGATTCCCATGCCGGTCACGCTAGCGAGCCCCGCGATGGGCCGCGGCGATCAGGTCGCGTGTCTCGGACTCGTCGAGGCGCGCGTGCGGACCGAAGTCGACCTCGCCGCCGGGGGAGGGGACCTGCTCGCGGGGCGCCGCGTGGACCTCGTCGATGCCGGTGGCTTCGGCGATGCGGCGAGCGTTGTGAGCGCGGACCCCGCCGCAGGCGGTGAGGGTGACGTCAGCTCGCGCCATCCGCCGCAGCACCCCGACGCCGTCCTCGGCGCGGGTCGCCCCGCCCGAGGTGAGGATGCGCCGGATGCCCAGGTCCGCGGCGGTGTGCGCCGCCTCGACCGGGTCCGGGCAGACGTCGATGGCCCGGTGCAGGGCTACCGGGACGCCGCCGGCTTCGGCGATGAGCTCGCCGAGCACGGCGGCGTCGAGCCGTCCGTCCGCCCGGAGCGCGCCGACGACGACGCCGGCCGCTCCCGCGGACGCGGCGTGACGGACGTCAGCGCGCATCGCGGCGACCTCGGCGGGCGAGTACGCGAACCCGCCCTCCCGAGGCCGGATCAGCACGTGCACCTGGCTGCGGTGGCACCGGTCGAGCACCACCGACAGCAGGCCCGGACCGGGTGTCAGCCCGCCCGACGCCCCGGCCGAGCACAGCTCTATCCGGTCGGCCCCGAGGCGATCCGCGGCCACCGCACCGTCCGCGCTGTCGGTGCTGATCTCGACCCTCACATCAGCCCGGTGATGTTGCCGTCCGCGTCGAGGTCGATCGACTCGGCCTGCGGGTGCGAGCCGAGGCCCGGCATGGTGCGCATGTCTCCGCAGATCGGGTAGACGAATCCCGCGCCGACCGACGCGCGGACCTCGCGGACCGGCAGGGTCCAGCCGGTGGGGGCGCCCAGCAACGTCGGGTCGGAGCTCAGCGAGAGGTGGGTCTTGGCGATGCAGACCGGCAGGTCGCCGTAGCCGTTGGCCTCGTAGCTGTCGATGGACTTGGCCGCTGCCGGTGCGTAGCTGACGCCGTCGGCGCCGTAGACCTTCGTCGCGATGGTCTCGATCTTGGTGCGCAGATCGGCCTCGTCGGGGTAGAGGACCTGGAAACCGGCCGGTTCCTCGCAGGCCGCGACGACGGCTTCGGCGAGCTCGGTGCCGCCCTTGCCGCCCTCGGTGAAGTGCTTGCTGACCGCCACGTGCGCGCCCTCGGCCTCGGCGACCTGCCGGATCGCCTCGTGCTCGCTGGTGAAGTCGCTCGGGAAGGCGTTGATCGCCACCACCGGGGAGACGCCGTGCAACCGGATGTTGTCGATCTGCTTGCGCAGGTTGTCGGCGCCGGCGAGCACGTCGTCCGGGTTCTCCTCCAGCATCTCCGGCGGCAACGGCTTGCCCGCCACCACCGTGTAGCGCCCGGAGTGCGCCTTGAGCGCGCGGACCGTCGCCACCAGCACGGCGGCGTCCGGCTGCAGCCCGGAGGTGCGGCACTTGATGTTGAAGAACCGCTCGGCGCCCATGTCCGCGCCGAAACCCGCCTCGGTGATGAGGTAGTCGGTGCAGCGGCTGCCCACCAGGTCGGCGACGATCGAGGAGTTGCCGTGCGCGATGTTGCCGAACGGCCCGGCGTGCACCAGGACCGGCGTGTTCTCGGTGGTCTGCATGAGGTTCGGCTTGAGCGCGTCGCGCATGATCACCGCCATCGCGCCCGCGGCCTTGAGCTGCTCCGCGGTGATCGGCTCACCGCCGGGCGTGTAGCCGACGACGATGCGACCGAGGCGCTGCCGCAGGTCGGCCAGCGACGTCGACAGCGCCAGCACCGCCATCACCTCGCTGGCCGCGGTGATGTCGAAACCGGTTTGCCGTGGTTCGCCGTCCTGCCTGCCGCCGAGGCCGGAGACGATGTTGCGCAGGTCGCGGTCGTTGACGTCGAGCACCCGGCGCCAGGTGATCCGGTGCGGGTCGATGCCCAGCGCGTTGCCCTTGTGCAGGTGGTTGTCGACCATCGCCGACAGCAGGTTGTGGGCCGCGGTGACCGCGTGCATGTCGCCGGTGAGGTGCAGGTTCAGCGCCTCCATCGGCACGACCTGGCTGTACCCGCCGCCTGCCGCACCGCCCTTGATGCCGAAGGTCGGACCCATCGAGGGCTGCCGGACGGCGACCGTGGAGCGCTTGCCGATGTGGTTGAGCGCCTGCCCGAGGCCGACGGTCGTGGTCGTCTTGCCCTCGCCCAGCGGTGTGGGGGTGATGGCCGAGACCACGACGTAGCGGGCGCGTGGCCGGTCGGAGAGCTCGTCGATGGCGTCCAGGGAGATCTTCGCGACGTTGCGCCCGTAGGGCTCCAACAGCTGTTCCCGGAGGCCGAGCTGTGCTGCGATGTCGTCCATCGGGCGCAGCTCTGTCGCACGGGAGATGTCCAGATCGGACGGGATGGTCATGCCAGGACCTCCTGCGAGGTGTCGGTTACGCCGGTCGGTCCGCGTAGCCGGACAGCCGGGCCGCCAGATCGTCGCGCCACTGCACCGTCTTGGTGACCTCGCTGAAGGTGAACAGGTGCCAGCCCGCGATCGGCGAACCCGGGTCGCCCAGCTGCGGGGACAACTCGTCGATCAGCTCCTCCGGCGTGTAGCGTGCCAGCATCTTCGAGACCGCGCCGTACTGCTTTCGCAGGAACCGCGTCGACTCACCCAACCCGATCTTCAGCGCGATGCGCAACAGCCGGTGGGCGTCCACCACCCCTGGGACGCCCACGTACACGGGTTTCTCCAGCCCGCGATTGCGCAGGTCGCGGGCCCAATCGATGATCGTCCGGGGATCGAACGTGATCTGCGAGACCACGTAATCGGCGTAATGAGATTTGTCCGACATGGCCTGAACGGCGCAGTCGTCCGGTATGAACGCGTGCCGTTCGGGGTAGCCGGCGATGCCGATGCGCGCCGGAAGTCGTCCCATCCGCTCCATCGCGCGCAGCAGCGCGAGCGAATCGACGAACTCGCCCAGCGGCTTCGCGGCGTCCCCGGCGATCACGAACACCTCGCTGACCCCGGCGGCGTCCAGCCGGTCCAGCACGCCCGCCAGCTGCGCGTGATCGCGGATCGAGCGCGCGGCCAGGTGCGGCACCGCGTGCAAGCCCATCGCGGCCAGCCGCTCGGCGCAGTCGATGGTCGGTCCGATGCCCTTGGCCGGTGAGGCCGTCACGGTCACCGTGCTGCCGGGATCGAGCGCCTCCACCCGGGCGTTGCCCACCGGCAGCACCTCGTAGCGCATCCGGTCGAGGGACCGTCGCAGTTCAGATGCCATCTCGCCCCCTTCACACGCTCCGCGCCAAGCGCTTGGGGATGTCCTTGGTCGGGTCCAGGAACGGCTTCTCGGACACGACCGCCTGCTGCGGGCCGTGCTGGGTGTGCACGACGAGCTCGGTGCCCGGCTCCTGGTAGGCGATCGGGACCATCGCGTAGCCGATGTTGCCGTCGATGCGCGGGGAGTGGGCGGCGGAGGTGACCTCGCCGATCCGCAACCCGTGCGGGTCGTGCACCTCGAAGACGTCGATCATCGCGCCGTCGTTGAACGAGCCCACGCTCGGACCGTCGATGCGCACGCCGACGAGCTTGCGGCTCACGCCGTCCTGCTTGATGCGGCGCAACGCGTCCTTGCCGATGAAGTCGGCTTCCTGGTCGAGGTCGACCATCCAGGTCTTCTCGAAGCCGTAGCCGACCTCGAAGGGGTTGGTATCGGCGGTGATGTCGCAGCCCCACGACAAGATCCCGGCCTCGATGCGACGGATGTGGCAGGGGCCGATCACGGTGAGGTCATGCGGCTCGCCGGCCTCCCAGATCGCGTCCCACAGCCGCACGCCGTCGCGGGAGGCGTCGTGCAGGTAGATCTCGTAGCCCAGCTCAGCGGTGTAGCCGGTGCGCGAAACCACCACCCGCATGCCCGCGAGCTCTCGTTCCACCGCGTAGTAGTAGGGGATGTCCAGGATGGACTCGCCGAACAGGTCCGCCATCACCGCACCGGACCTCGGGCCCTGGATCTGCACCGGGCCGACGTCGGGTTCGCGGATGTCGACGTCCATGCCGAGCCCGTGGGCCAGGGCCTTGGCCCACATCAGCACGTCGCTGTCGGCCAGCGACAGCCAGAAGTGGTTCTCGCCCAGGCGCAGCAGCACGGGGTCGTTGAGGATGCCGCCGTCGGTGCCGGTGACGAACACGTACTTGCACTGCCCGACCTTGCACTTGTTGAGGTCGCGGGGCACGAGCATGTTGGTGAACTCGAACGCGTCCGGCCCGGTGATCTCGACCTGCCGCTCCACGCCGACGTCCCACAGCGTCACGCCTTCCAGCAGCGCCCAGTACTCGGCGACCGGATCCCCGTAGTGCCTCGGGTGGTACGTGTGGTTGTAGGTGCTGTACATCGCCACCCCGTGACGCCGCGAGGCGTAGAAGAACGGCGATTTCCGGATCCGCGGGTACAGCAGAACCCCGGGGTTCGAGTTGACGCTCATGGTGCTCGCTCCAAGTCTCGTTGCTGACGAAAGCCACGCCGGTCTTCAGTTGTCTGGTTGCTGCGGTTCTCGGGGCGGATGTCGGATATTGGCGGTTACCAGGTGTCGTATTGCGGCGGTATTCGATTGCGGCGGTATTCCGGGGCCTGCTGGTGCGCGGTGATCTAGCAGCGCATCCGGGTCATCCGGGGGTCGTAGGTGGGGTCTGGGATGACCGTGACCGGGTGGGGTTGGTTGAAGTAGGTGACCTCCAGCTGGGTGTCGGGATGGGCGAGGTCCGCGGGCAGCCAGGCGTAGGCGAGGCTCGCGCCGACCGTGTGGCCGTAGGCGGCGCTGGTGGTGAAGCCGACGGGTTCGTCGTCGGCGAGGACGGGTTCGGAGCCCATCAGGACCGTGCCGTCGTCGATGCGTAGGCAGGACAGGCGGCGAGTGGGTTCTCCCCGGCGGAGCAGGGCTTCTCGGCCGGTGAAGCGACCCTTGTCCGGTTTCACGGCGAAGGCGACGCCAGCTTCCTCGGGGGTGTGCTCGGTCCACATGTCGGTTCCCCAGGCGCGGTAGCCCTTCTCCAACCGCATGCCGTTGAACGCACCGCGGCCCGCGGGGAAGATGCCGTGCCCGGCGCCGGCCAGCAGGTCCCACAGGCGGCGGCCGAACTCGGCGGAGGTGTAGAGCTCCCAGCCGAGCTCGCCCACGTAGGACAGCCGCAGCGCTACCACCGGGACCTCGCCGACGTGCATCCGCCGGGCGCGGAAGAACCCGAACGCCTCGTGCGAGACGTCGACGTCGGCCAGCGCGGCCAGCACGTCGCGGGCGCGCGGCCCCCACAACCCGATGCAGCAGGTGCCGCCGGTGATGTCGCGGACCTGCGTGGTCGCATCGGCGTTGTCGCGCAGCCACGCGATGTCGCGCGGACCGTTGCAGCCGACCTGGAAGTGGTCCCGCTCCAGCCGCGCCACGGTGATGTCCGACCGGATGCCGCCCTCGGGGGTGAGCATCAGCGTGTAGGTCACGTAGCCGGGCTCCCGGTCGACCCTGCTGGTGGTGAGCCGGTCCAGCAGTTCGAGCGCTCCGGGGCCGGTGACCTCGGCTCGCGGCAGCGAGGTCATGTCGAACATCGCGACGCCGTCGCGGGTGGCCAGGTGCTCGGCGCCGACGATCGGGGACCAGAACCGGCCGGCCCACTCGCCCGGACGCGCGATCTCCCTGCCCCGCAGCAGCTCCTCGTTGCTCGCGTACCAGTGCGGCCGTTCCCACCCGGAGGCTTCCAGGAACACCGCGCCGAGCTCGCGCTGCCGGTCGTGGAACGGGCTGGTGCGCAACGGCCGCGGTCGCTCGGGCGGCTGCTGCGGGTGGATGATGTCGTAGACCTCGCGGAAGCTCTGCGCGCTGCGCTGCACCAGGTAGGCGGGGCTGCGGGCGAAGTCGTCGAAACGCCGCAGGTCGGCCTGCCGCAGGTCGATGTCGGGGGTCCGCCCGGCCAGCCACTGCGCCATCGCACGGCCGACGCCGCCGGCATGGGTGATCCACACGGCCTCGGCGACCCAGAAGTTCTCCACCTCGGACCGGCCCAGCACCGGCATCCCGTCCGAGGTGAACAGGAAGAGACCGTTCATGCCCTCGCCGATCTCGGCCTCGCGCAGCGCTGGCAGCAGCCGCCGCGCCTCCCGCCAGGGACCGGCGAAGTCCTCCGGCGTGAACGGGTGCACCGAGGCCATGCCCTTCCAACCG
Source organism: Saccharopolyspora aridisoli (assembly GCF_004348445.1). Taxonomy (GTDB): domain Bacteria; phylum Actinomycetota; class Actinomycetes; order Mycobacteriales; family Pseudonocardiaceae; genus Saccharopolyspora; species Saccharopolyspora aridisoli. The sequence continues at coordinate 16,122 of NZ_SMKV01000063.1, forward strand.
CCGCCTTCGGAGGGAGCTTCGGTCCCGGGTGTGACGGTCGGTGAGAGCTCGTCGGTGCGCACCGGCATCACCCGGTGCCGATAGGAGCCGATCCCGTAGCGGTCGTGGACCTGGCGGAAGTACATCGACCGGTCCTGGTGGCGCAGGATCGGTTGCGCCACTTCGGTTTCGCCGTCGTCGAGCACCGGCGTGGTGACCGCGTACTGGTGCGCCAGCGGCTGCACCGGGATGGTCACCCCGGCCATCCTGCCGATCTTCGGCCCCCAGATTCCCGCGCAGCACAGCACGGTCTCCGCGGCCACGTCCCCGGAAGTGGTGTGAACCTTGGTGATCCGGCCGCCGGTGATGTCGAATCCGGTGACCTCGGTCGCTCCTTCGAAGCGCACGCCGAGCCGCCGCGCTTCGCGCATCATCGCCTCGGCGGCGCGCACCGGTTTGGCGATCCCGTCGGTGGCCACGTGCAGTCCGCCGTGGATCCGGTCGGCGTCGATGCCGGGGATGCGCTCGAGCACCTGACCGGGGTCGAGGAGCTCGCCGTCGATGCCCCACGCGGTGGCCAGGCCGAACTTGCGGTGCAGGTCGTCCCAGCGTTCTGGCGTGGTGGCGACCTCGATGCCGCCGACCGGGTGGAAGCAGTGCGACCCGTCGACCTCCAGCGAGGAGTACAGCCGCACGGTGTCGGCGGCGAGCCGGCTCAGCGTCTCCGAGGCGTTGGTCTGGAAGACCAGGCCCGGTGCGTGCGAGCTCGAACCGCCGGTCGCTGGGAGCGGTCCCTGGTCGACAACCAGGACATCGGTGATCCCCTGGCGCGCCAGGTGGTAGGCGGTGCTGCACCCGACGATGCCCGCCCCTACGAGCAAGAACTGGACGCTCGAACCCATGGCTGCCGCCTTGTTGCGTATACGACAACTACCTGCGCATGTCGCAACAGTGCGCTCAGGAAACGGGGCGCGTCAAGAGCCCGGCCAGATGAATTTCTCAGCCGTGGATCTTGTTGTGGGGCAACGGGAAGCACCGTCCCTCTTTCGTGAATTGACCCGCTCGTCGCGGCGCTCCTAGCCTGGGTTCACCTCCGAATCGCAGGGAGGTGGCCGTGGTCGCAGCACCGCTTCCGCAACCGCCCGAGAGGCTGTGGCGCAACGCCGAGCCCGCCCGGCACTACGACGTGGTCGTCGTCGGTTCCGGTGGGCACGGGCTGGCCACCGCCTACTACCTCGCGCGCGAACACGGGATCCGCGACGTCGCCGTCCTCGAACGCGGTTGGCTGGCAGGCGGGAACATGGCCCGCAACACCGCGATCATCCGCTCCAACTACCTGTGGGAAGCCAGCGCCGGAATTTACGAGCACGCCCTGGAGTTGTGGGAGGGGCTGCCCGACGAGCTCGACTGCGAACTGCTGCTCAGCCAGCGCGGCGTGCTCAACCTCGCGCACACCGAGCAGGAGGTGCGCGACTCCCGACGCCGGGTCTTCGCCAACCGCGCCGACGGGATCGACGCCGAATGGGTGTCGCCCGAAGAGGTCTCGCGGATCTGCCCGATCATCAACACCGACTGCCGCTACCCGGTCCTCGGCGCGACGTGGCAGCCGCGCGGCGGCATCGCCAAGCACGACCTGGTGGCCTGGGCCTTCGCCCGCCGAGCCGACGAGATGGGCGTGGACCTCGTGGAGGGCTGCGAGGTCACCGGTTTCCTCACCGACGGCGACCGGGTGCGCGGGGTGCGCACCTCGCGCGGTGACATCGGCGCCGACCGGGTCGCGCTGGCCGCAGCAGGACGCACCAGCACCCTCACCGACACCCTCGCCCTGCGGCTGCCGCTGCAGAGCCACCCGTTGCAGGCGCTGGTCTCCGAACTGCTGGAACCGGTGCACCCGTGCGTGGTGATGTCCAACCACGTGCACGTCTACTGCAGCCAGGCGCATCGCGGTGAGCTGGTGGTGGGAGCGGGCATCGACTCCCGCAACGGGTACGCCCAGCGCGGGTCCGTGCACGTCATCGAACGTCAGCTCGCCTCGGCGCTGGAGCTGTTCCCGATCTTCGCCCGCGCGCACGTGATCCGGACCTGGGCGGGCACGGTGGACGTCACCCCCGACGCGTCGCCGATCATCGGCCCCACGCCGTGGGAGGGGCTGTTCCTGAACTGCGGTTGGGGGACAGGTGGTTTCAAGGCCACGCCCGGGATCGGTCAGGTCTACGCCGACACCATCGCCCACGGTCGCCCGCATCCGTTGGCCGAGCCCTACGGGCTGGACCGGTTCGTCACGGGTGCCCTCATCGACGAGCACGGCGCGGCGGCCGTCGCGCACTGATCCCGGGAGGTCGCGATGCTGCGGATCCGGTGCCCCTGGTGCGGGGAGCGCGACGAGGTCGAGTTCCGCTACGGCGGCCAGTCCGTCGCCTACCCGGCCGAACCCGGGGCGTTGAGCGACCGGGAGTGGGCGGACTTCCTGTTCGTGCGGGACAACCCGTGCGGTTGGTGGCGGGAGCGGTGGGTGCACTCGGCCGGCTGCCGCCGCTGGTTCGAGCTGTGGCGCAACACCGAGACCGACGAGGTGGCGTGATGCGGCTCGACGAAGGCGGGCGGATCGATCGAACCCGCACCCTGCGATTCACCTTCGACGGGACCGAGTTCTCCGGGCATCCCGGTGACACGCTCGCTTCGGCGCTGCTCGCGTCCGGACGCGTCGAGGTGGCCCGCTCGACCTACCTGGGCCGGCCGCGCGGTGTCCTGACCGCCGACCTCACCGAGCCGAACGCCTTGGTGAGGGTGGGCGGAAACCCCTTCGCGCAGGCCACCGAGGTCCCGCTGCGCGAAGGGCTCGAGGCCGAGAGCATCCCCGGCGTCGGTCGTCTGACCAGCGGTGACGCGCCGAAGTGCCACCGCAGGAACGCCCACACCGACATCGCCGTGATCGGCGGAGGCCCGGCCGGCGTGGCCGCCGCCCTGGCGGCAGGGCAGTCCGGAGCCCGCGTCCTGCTCGTCGAGCACGGCCCGGATCTCGGCGGCGAACGCCCCATCGGCTGGATCACCGACGCCGTCACCACCCTGACCGATCACGGCCGTGGTCGGGGGGACGTGGGTCCGGGTGGTCGGAGCG
>NZ_SMKV01000064.1 GCF_004348445.1 Saccharopolyspora aridisoli
GATCCCCCACCCACCCCTCGGAACAGGGGCGGGACCGCGAAGGACCCGGTGGCCTGCCGACAGGGACCCGGAAGTATCCGAGGCCACCTGAGCGGCGGCCTACGCGCGGGCACGCGTAGTCGGTTCGCGCGGACACGAAACCGCGTGAACAGTGTACTGGACGCACAACCCCACACCCGACCGCGCACCGGGAGTTGTCCACAGCGGTCCGGTTCCTCCACAGATTCGCCGTCGGTCCTGGTCATCGCGGGCTCGAACGGGCCACGTTGGTTCCATGCGAATCCTGATCGCGATCCTCTCCGGCGCGGCCCTCGCCTGCTCCGCCGCCCTCACCGCGGCGGCGGCCCCACCGGCCTCGCCCGCACCGCCCGCCGAGCCGAGCTCAGCCGTGGGTTTCACCTGGCCGCTGGTCCCGCCCCCTGCGGTGGCCCGGCCGTTCGAAGCGCCCGATTCCGCGTTCGGCCCGGGACATCGCGGCGTCGACCTGGTCGGCGACCCCGGACAGCCGGTGCTGGCCGCCGCCAACGGAGTGGTGGTGCACGCGGGCTGGCTGGTGGACCGCGAGGTGGTGTCGGTCGAGCACGACGGAGGTCTGCGCACCAGTTACGAACCGGTCGTCCCGGCGGTCGCCGCGGGCGACCGGGTAGCGCGTGGTCAGGTGATCGGCCACCTGGAACCCGGGCATCCCGGGTGCGCCAACCGCGCCTGCCTGCACTGGGGCCTGCGGGAGGGCGAGCGCTACCGGGACCCCCTGGAACTGGTATCACCCGGCCGCGTGCGGCTGCTGCCCTGGTGAGGAGGAGATCAGCCCGATTCGGTGAGCTTCGTGCGCAGGCGCAGGACCGCGCGGGTGTGCAGCTGGCAGACGCGGGATTCGGTGACGCCCAGGACCCGGCCGATCTCGGCGAGGGTGAGGTTCTCGAAGTAGTAGAGGGTCACCACGACCCGGTCCCGCTCGCTGAGCCGCTCGACGGCCTCGGCGAGCTGGCGGCGGCTGTCGCGGTCCACCAGGGCCGCCACCGGGTCCTCGGCGCGGTCGTCCGGCAGCGTCTCGGCCAACGACGCCTGCGCGTGGCCGGCGCCGATCAGGTCGTCCAGCGCCACGACGCTGGTCATCTGCAGCTGGGCGAACAGCTCGCGCAGCTCTTCGAGGGACAGTTCGAGCTCTTCGGCGAGCTCCGCGTCCGTGGCCGTGCGCTGGAGCTTGGCCTCCAGGCGTTCCAGCGCCCGTTCCACGTCGCGAGCGCGGCTGCGCACCGAGCGCGGCACCCAGTCCTGGGCGCGCAGGTCGTCGAGTATCGCGCCGCGGATGCGCTGCATCGCGTAGGTCTCGAACTTCAGCCCGCGCTCGGGTTCGAACTTCTCGATCGCGTCGACCAAGCCGAATATCCCGGACTGGATCAGGTCGGAGATCTCCACGTGCGAGGGCAGGCCGGTGCCCACACGTCCGGCGACGTACTTGACCAGCGGCGCGTAGTGCAGCACCAGCCGGTCCCGAAGCTCCTGGGTCGGCCGTTCCCCGAACGCCTGCCACAGCGCGACGATGCCGGCCTCGACCTCGTCACCGCTGCGCTGGCCGTTGGTTCCCGACGCCGACTCGACGGTGGCCAGCGCGAGCGCACCGGGCAGCTTCGGCCGATTACCGTTGGCCGCACCGTCGTGGTCGCGGGCGTTCACCGGTGCCGAGCTCGATCTCGCGGCCACCGTGTTGGCGCCGCCCCCGGCATGGTCAGGAACGGGGGTGGGTTCGGTCATGGATCGCCTTCAGCCGTTCAACGGTCACGTGGGTGTAAAGCTGGGTCGTTGCGAGCGTAGCGTGACCAAGCAACTCCTGAACGCTACGGAGGTCTGCGCCACCTTCCAACAAATGGGTCGCAGCCGAGTGCCGAAGTCCGTGCGGCCCCAAATCCGGCGCACCGCCGACCGCGCCGACGGCGTCGTGCACGGTCCGCCGCGCTGTCCTGGGGTCGAGGCGTCCACCCCGGACTCCCAGGAACAACGCCGCGTTTGACGGTTCACGCAGCAGTTTAGGCCGCCCGCTGTGGAGCCAACGACCGAGTGCCGCATCGGCGGGCAAGCCGAACGGCACAACGCGCTCCTTGTCGCCCTTGCCGATGACGCGGAGCACGCGTCTCCCACGATCCACATCACCGACGTCCAGTCCGCACAGTTCGGCCACCCGAACACCGGTGGCGTACAGCACTTCCACGACCGCGTGATCACGGAGAGCAACCGGATCGCCCTGCTCGGCGCCGGATGCCGAAGCGCTCATCGCCTCGTCGGCCTGGTCAGCGCGCAGCACCGGCGGCAGCCGACGCGGACGCGAGGGAACGGCCAGCCTCGGGCCGGGATCGACGGGAAGCAGCCCGGCCTTGAGCGCCCACGCCGTGAACGCGCGCGCGGACGCCGTCCTGCGGGCCAGCGTCGACCGGCTGACACCCGTGCTGTGCTGGGTGGACAGCCATTCCCGCAGCACCGACAGGTCGAGCTCGCGCACCACGGCGTCGCCGGCGATCCCGGCCAGGTGAGCCAGGAGCGAGACGACGTCGGTCACGTATCCGCGCACGGTGTGCGCGGAGAGCCCGCGTTCGACGGCGAGGTGCCGCTCGAAGGAGTCCACAGCGGAACCCAGCTCTTCAGGCAGCCCAGCCCGAACCTCGCGGAGGTCGGGTCGGCTCGCTCGAGCGGGACGTCCACCGGTCATGCCCTCGACGCTCGTCGCAATCGATTCCCCGGTCAAGCATCGCCACGCGAATTGCGCTGTTTCCGAACTCACGTTGCGCGAACCTGCCATCACGTGTTGTCACGAAAGACGGTGTGCCGGGCGACTGTCCACGGCCGAACACGCAGATCGGAGTCGGCTTCTCCTTCCATTCCTCGGAATCTCCCTCACTTACCTTTCCTCCCTCTTTCCGCTCAACTCGTGATCGCGACCCACCCGCTTTCCGTACGTTTCGCGAAACCATCGAGTTCCAGCTCGACGAGCACGGCCCGCACGCGCCCCAGCGGCAGCCCGCAATCACGGGCGAGTTCCTCGTTGCCAGCAGATACCACGCCCCTCAGCGCGTCGTGAACCCGCCGCGCGTCCGGTTGCAGCCGGTCCGTGGGACGCGACCGGGCCGCGATCTCCTCCGCCGGACTCACTCCCAGCGGGCTGAGCAGCTCGACGACCTCCTCAGTGCGGGTGACCAGCACCGCCTGTCCCGAGCGCACCATCGCGTGGCAACCGACCGAGTTCTGCGAGGTGACCGGTCCCGGCACGGCCAGCACCGGACGCCCCAGCAGGTCCGCGGTGTTGGCGGTGTTGGCCGCACCGCTGCGCGCACCCGCCTCCACCACGACGGTGGCCCGCCCCATCGCGGCGATCAGCCGGTTGCGCACCAGGAACCGGTGCTTGCGCGGTGGCGTGCCCGGCGGGTACTCGCTGATCACCGCACCCTGGTCGGCGATGGCGCGCAGCAACCTGCCGTGCCCCGCCGGGTAGTCGACGTCCGCACCGCAGGCCAGGAACGCCACCGTGCGCCCACCGGCCGACAGCGCGCCGCGGTGCGCCGCACCGTCGATGCCGTAGGCCGCGCCGGAAACCACGGTGAACCCCACCCCGGACAGGCCGTGGCCGAACTCCGCCGCTACGTGCTCGCCGTACCCGGACGCCGCGCGAGCGCCCACCACCGCCACCGCGCGCTCGGTGCACTCCGCCGGCTCAGCTCGTCCACGCACCCACAGCGCGATCGGCTCGGCCATGTCCGGCAGCTCCATCTCGCGTGCGCCGGCGAGCTCCGAGAACGCCTCGCACGGCCAATCCGGCCGCTCCGGGATGAACAGCCGAAGCCCCGCCGCCTCGCCCGCGCGCAGCAGCCGCTCGCCCGACACGGCATCGCGCCTCGCCTCCACCTCCACCAGCACCGGTTCCGGCGCCCGCCGCCGCACGATCGCGTCCACGGCACCCCGCGCACCGCGCTCGGCGACGAAACGGGCCAACGCCCGAGCCGGTGGCTCAGCCACCGCCGACAGGAAAGCTCTGGCCTGCATCATTTCCTGCCTGGTCTTCTCGCTGAGCGAAGCCCACGCACCCATCACACCGCCCTCCTGTCCCGGAACTCCAGCGCGGCGGCGACGTGATCGGCCGTCGGCCGAGGACTCGCGTCGAGATCGGCAAGCGTCCACGCCACCCGCAAGCACCGGTCGGCTCCGCGCGCGGTGATCGCGCCCGCCTCCAACCCCCGTTCCAGCAGCGTCGTCGTCTGCTCGGGCAACGCGAATTCCTTGCGCAAGGCCGACCCCGGGACTTCCGTGTTGGACTGCCAGCCGTGATCGGCCCACCGCTCCCGCGCCACCGCCCGCGCCCGCACGACCCGCTCGCGCACCACCGCTGTGCTCTCCGGCTCGGTGCCCGCGCCCGTGCTCATCGCTGAGATCGGCCGGGTCCGCACCCGCAGGTCCACCCGGTCCAGCAGCGGACCGGACAACTTGCCCAGGTAGCGCCGCCGCGCCTGCGGAGCGCACTGGCAATCCACCTCGCGAGGAGGCGCGCACGGGCAGGGATTCGTGGCCAGCACCAGCTGGAACCGCGCCGGGTAGCGCAGCGTGCCGTCGCGACGGGCCAGTCTGATCTCCCCCTCCTCCAGCGCCGTGCGCAACGCCTCCAAACGCTTCGGTCCGAGTTCGCACGCCTCGTCCAGGAGCAAGATCCCCCGGTGCGCTCGGCTGACGGCTCCCGGTCTGGCCAGTCCCGTGCCGCCGCCGATCAGCGCCGGGATCGACAGCGACGGGTGCGGGGCCACGAACGGCGGTCGGCGCACCAGGAACTCGGTGGACTCCTCGCTCAGCGACCGCAGTGCCGTGACCTCCAGCGATTCGGGAACGGTCAGTTCGGGGAGCAGCCCGCACAGCCGCTTGGCCAGCATCGTCTTGCCGGTCCCCGGCGGCCCCACCATGAGCAGGTGGTGGCCACCGGCGGCGGCGACCTCCAGCGCCCAGCGCGCCTCCGGCTGACCGAGCACATCGGACAGGTCTGGCACGTCCTCGCTCCCCGGCTCGACCGCCGGCGGCGGGTCCTCGTGCAGCTCCGCGAGCTCGCGCAGCCAGGCGATCACCTCCCGCAGGTGCTCCGCTCCGAGGATCTCGATGCCGTCCACCAGGTGCGCCTCGCCCAAACCGTCCACCGGCACCACCGCGCGCCGAGCACCCGACCGGCGAGCGGCCAACAGCGCGGGCAACAGCCCTCGCACCCCGCGCAACCGACCGTCCAGGGCGAGCTCGCCGAGCAGCACCGTGCCGCGCAACCGATGCGGCGGCACCTGCTCGCTGGCGGCAAGCACCGCGCAGGCCAGCGCCAAGTCGTAGGACGTACCGCCCTTGGGTAGGGCGGCCGGCGACAGCGCCAGCGTGATCACCCGATCCGTCGGCCACTCCTCCCGGCAGTTCTGGATGGCCGCGCACACCCTGTTCTTGGCCTCCTTCAACGCGCTGTCGGGCAGGCCGATCAGTTGCACCGAAGGCAGACCAGCACGCACGTCGGCCTCGATCTCCACCAACACGCCGTCAACTCCGAACAGGGCGACCGCCCACGTCGTGCGCAGCGCCATCTCAGAACACCCCCTCGAGGTGCTCGACGCGCGCGGGCTCCCCCGGTGGCCACAGCACCGAGACGACGTCGAAGCGGACCCGGCAGCCGACCAGGTCGCGCTCGGAGAGCCACGCCCTGGCCACACCCCGCACCCGGGAGATCTTGTCCGGGCCGATGGCGTGCAGCGGGCCACCGTAATCCACTCCGGAACGCGCTTTGACCTCGCAGAACACCACGAGGTCGCCATCGGTGGCCACGATGTCGAGCTCACCGCGCGGGCATCGCCAGTTGCGGTCCAGCACGGTCAGACCGCGCCGCTCCAGCAGCTCGGCGGCCATCCGCTCGCCGACCCTGCCCAGCTCGTGCCTGCGCCCGCCGGCCAGGTGGTCGGACAGCGGCGCGCTGATCTTCTCGGTGCCCACGGGAAACCTCCTCGGAAGTCGAATCGACGATTCCCGTTCCGGAGGGGTGGAAAATGCTCGGCACCAACCATTCCGGGAGCGGGATGGACTCCACGTTGCCCAACCCGCGCCGGAATGCCAAACAGATTCCCGAATCTGTGGATGGATTAGTCCCCTGTGGACAATTAGTGCTCACACCTACGTGTGGTGAATATCGTGTATTCGGGTATTCGTGAAGCGCACTTGATCGCACTGCGCGCACGAAAAAGCCCGGACGGTCGATTTCGACCGTCCGGGCGTCTGCGACGCGTTCCGGGCTCCCCTACGACCCGAAGGGCCCGTTCTCCGGCAACCGGAGATCCGGCTTGTCCAGCTCCTCGACGTTGACGTCCTTGAACGTGATCACTCGAACGTTCTTGACGAACCTCGCCGGGCGGTACATGTCCCAGACCCAGGCGTCGGACATCGACACCTCGAAGTAGACCTCCGAGTCGGAGTTGCGCACCTGCACGTCCACCGCGTTGGCCAGGTAGAAGCGCCGTTCGGTCTCCACGACGTAGGTGAACTGACCGACGATGTCGCGATACTCCTTGTAGAGCTGCAGCTCCATCTCGGTCTCGTACTTTTCGAGATCCTCGGCGCTCATCGGTGTGCGAGCCCTTCTGCGTTTCCGTTCGGACTACAAGGCCTCATTGTCCACCAATTCCCCCTTCGAAGCATCGAACAAGCCGGGCTTGCTGGTCACAGCGCGCGGCGAGCGCATTCCGCGCTTCGTTGCGGCAGCCACCACGTTGGCGTAGGACCAGCGGTGCTGAACGCACGGACCGTGCTCGGCCATGCGCGCCGAGTGCAGCGGTGTGCTGTAGCCCTTGTGCTCGTCGAAGGCGTACACCGGGAACCGCTCGTGCAGCTCACCGGCCATCAACCGGTCCCGGGTGACCTTGGCCAGCACCGATGCCGCAGCCACGCACGCCGCGACCAGGTCGCCCTTGACGACCGCCACGCTCGGGGTCGCCAAGCCCTGCACCTTGAAGCCGTCGGTCAGCACGTAACCGGGATGCTCGGTCAGCTGCGCCACGGAACGGCGCATGCCCTCCAAGTTGGCGACGTGGATGCCCAGCGCATCCACGTCCTCGGCCGGGATCACCACGGTCGAGCAGCTCAGCGCGCGGGAGGTGATGCGGTCGTAGAGCCGCTCCCGGTCGGGCTCAGTCAGCACCTTCGAGTCGGTCAGGCCTTCGAAGCGCTTCGCATCACCCGGCTTGAGCACGCACGCGGCGACCACCAGCGGCCCGGCACACGCGCCGCGCCCGGCTTCGTCCACACCGGCGACCGGGCCCAGCCCCCGGCGATCCAGGGCGCTCTGCAGGGCCCAGTTGCCGCTGCTGCGCCGGATCACCGACCGGGGTGGCCGGAAGTCCGTCACCGCCACTTCGATGTCACTCCGACTGCCGTCGATTGCTCACTGCACCGACGAGCCTACGACCCATCCAGACCGCGGGGAACGCCGCGGCGAATCCCACGCCCAGCGGCAGCCCGCCCTGCCAGGCCGGCGCACCCAGCGCCGTCGACTGCGGGTTGGGCTCCGGGATGCTCTGCCAGCGGGTCGGCGGCAGCACGATGACCTGCGCCTTGCCGATGACGTTGTCCACCGGGACGGCGCCGTTGGTGCCCCCACCGCCCTGAACGCGGGAGTCGGAGGAGTCGTTGCGGTTGTCACCCATCACCCACAAGTGCCCCGGGGGAACGGTGACCGGCGCGAACTCGTCCTGGCCGACGCCGCGGCCCGGCTCCCAGTACACGTAGGGCTCGTTGAGCGGCTTGCCGTCGACCAGGACCCGGTTCTGCGGATCGCAGCACTCGACGGTCTGGCCGCCGACGGCGATGACCCGCTTGACGAAGTCCTTCTCATCCGGTGCGCCGAAGCCCAGCAGCGCGACCGCGCCCTGGAAGAAGCTCGCGACCGGGTTGGTGGACTCCTCGGCGGTGAACTCGTTCTGCACCCACGGCTGCGGACCGCGGAAGACCACGACGTCGCCGGGCTCGGGTTCGGAGAAGCGGTAGGAGACCTTGTCGACCAGCACCCGGTCGTTGTTGCAACCGGTGCAACCGTGCAGCGTCTGCTCCATCGACTGCGACGGGATCACGTACACCCGGGCGAGGAACGCCTGGATGAGCACCGTGAGCACCAGGGCGGTCACGATCAGGATGGGCAACTCCACCCAGAAGGAAGACTTCTTGCCCTTCGACTTCGGGTGCCGCGCCTCCCTGCCGGGAGCACCCTCATGGTGCTCCGAGTCCGGGGGCTCTTCCGCTGATCCGCTGCGCATGACGTCGGCCACCCGGCCAGGCTACTTGAACCGTGTTCGGGGTCCTCGCGCTCCCCCGGCGCGGCGGACCGGGGAACCCGCGCAGTTCTGCCTCGATGACGTGCGATTTTCCGGACCACGCGGTTCCACGGTCAGCACCTGCACTCGCTCGGCCTGCATTGATCACCTGAACGTGGACTGCAGAAGGGCCCGGACGCTTTCGCGGCCGGGCCCTTCAGAACTGCAACGTCTCGCGTCGATCAGGACGCCGAAGCGGTCTCCCGCTTCTCCTTGATCTTCGCCGCCTTGCCGCGCCGGTCGCGCAGGTAGTACAGCTTCGCCCGCCGGACATCGCCGCGCGAGACGACCTCGATCTGCGCGATGTTCGGGGTGTGCACCGGGAAGGTCCGCTCCACACCGACACCGAAGGAAACCTTGCGCACGGTGAAGGTCTCCCGGATGCCATCGCCCTGACGGCGGATGACTGCGCCCTGGAAGACCTGAGTCCGCTCGCGCGAACCCTCGATGACGCGGACGTGAACCTTCAGCGTGTCACCGGGCCGGAAGGCCGGGATGTCGGAACGCAGCGACTGGGCGTCCAACGCGTCCAGGGTGTTCATCGGTGGTCCGTCCTCATCCGTGTCGAAGGCACCCGTGTTCTCACATGTCGATGACCCGACCTAGAAGGTGGGCACCGCCCGACACGGGGTGAACTTGCTCTTTGCGCATGTCGAACCAGGTGGCTCGACTGCATCAACCTGTCCAGTGTGCCAGATCCGCATTTCGTCGCCCGATCCGGCCCCTTCAACGAGGGGCTCAGCGCGACGCGTCTCCGGACTCACCGGCATCGCCGGAAGCATCCGACGCACGCAGTTTATCGAGTTGTTCCCGGTCGGCCTTATCCAGGTCCCCCTCGGGCAACGCCGAGAGCAGTTCGGGCCGCCGGTGATAGGTCCGCTCCAGCGCCTGATCCCGCCGCCAGCGGGCGATCGCGGCGTGGTTGCCCGAGCGCAGGACATCGGGAACCGGGCGCTCGCGCCACACCTCGGGACGGGTGTAGCAGGGGCCTTCCAGCAGACCGTCGGAGAACGAGTCCTGCTCCGCCGACAGCGGGTTGCCCAGCACCCCGGGCAGCAGCCGCACCACGGCCTCGATCATCGTCAGCGCGGCGACCTCGCCGCCGACCAGGACGTAGTCGCCGATGGAGACCTCTTCGACCGGCATCCGGGTGGCGGCGTCGTCGATGACCCGCTGGTCGATGCCCTCGTACCTGCCGCAGGCGAAGACCAGCCACGGGTCCTCCGACCAGCGCACGGCGGTCTTCTGGTCGAACGGCCGACCGGCCGGGGTCGGCACGACCAGCCGGGGCGTGGCTTCCTGCGCAGCGCAGACCTCGTCGAGGGCCTCACCCCAGACGTCCGGCTTCATCACCATGCCCGGACCGCCCCCGTAGGGGCTGTCGTCGACCGCGCGGTGCACGTCGTGGGTCCAGTCGCGCAGGTCGTGCACGCCGAGGGAGATCCGCTGGCGCTCGATGGCCTTGCCCAGCAGCGCTTCCCGCAGCGGGTTCAGGTAGTCGGGGAAGATCGTGATGACGTCGATGCGCATGATGGCCTCGTCTGGGAAACGCCCCGCAAGAGGGGCGCACTGCGGTGGATCCTTGCAGCGGTGGAGCCGCCTTCTCATCGCACCGCCGCGCATGCCGGCTCCAGCAGCCGGCTAGTCCAGCAAGCCTTCGGGCGGGTCGAGCACGACCCTGCCGCTTCCTAGGTCGACCTCGGGAACGATGGCGGAGACGAACGGCACCAGGACTTCTCGTTCGCCCTTGTCGGCTTCCGGGTCAGCGATGGTGATAGCGAGGAGTTCACCCGCGGGGGAGTGCAGCACATCGCGCACCACCCCCACGTCAGCACCGGAGACCAGAGCCGCGCGCAGCCCGATCAGCTCGGTGTCGTGGAACTCGTCGGGGTCCTCGGGCGACTCGGCCTCGTCGGCGGAGACCGTCAGCAGCGCGCCGCGCAACTCCTCCGCTGCGTCCCGGCCGTCCACGCCCTCAGCACGCACCAACAGCCGCCCGGCGTGCTGCCGGGCGGCTGTCACGGTGAGGCTCTGCGCGCTCGCGCCCCTGCTCTGACCGGCTCTTCCGCGCTTCAATCCGAGCACCGAACCGGGAACGAACCGCAGCTCCGGGCTGTCGGTGAGCACCTCGACGACGAGCTCGCCCCGCACGCCATGCGGCCGCACCACGCGCCCCACTGCGAGGGCCTCCGGCTGAAGTTCGTTCATCCCGATCAGCGGTCGGTATCGACCACGTCGACCCGGATACCGCGACCACCGATGCCGGTCATCACGGTCCGCAACGCGGTAGCGGTGCGCCCGCCGCGTCCGATGACCTTGCCCAGGTCGTCCGGGTTGACGTGCACCTCGAGGGTGCGACCACGCCGGGTCGTCAGCAGCTGGACGCGGACATCGTCGGGGTTGTCGACGATGCCGCGCACCAGGTGTTCAAGCGCGTCCGAGAGGACCGTCACGCCTGACCGTCCTCGGACTTCTGCTCGGCAGCCTTGTCCTCGGCCTTCTCGTCGGCCTTGTCCTCAGCCTTGGCCTCGGACTTCTTGCCACCCTTCTTCTTCGGGGTGGTGGCCTCGACGGTCGGCTCCTCGCCGGCGGCGGCGAGAGCGGCCTCGAACAGCTCCTGCTTGCTCGTCTTCGGCTCGGCGACCTTGAGGGTGCCCTCAGCGCCCGGCAGGCCCTTGTGCTTCTGCCAGTCGCCGGTGATCTCCAGGATGTTGCGCACCGGTTCGGTCGGCTGCGCGCCGACACCCAGCCAGTACTGCGCCCGCTCCGAGTCGACGATGATGCCGCTCGGGTTCTCCTTCGGGTGGTACTGACCGATCGTCTCGATGACCCGGCCGTTGCGACGGGTGCGGGCGTCTGCGATGACGATGCGGTAGTGCGGCTCCCGGATCTTGCCGATCCGCGCGAGCTTGATCTTCACAGCCACGGGTGCTGGTGCTCCTCAGACTCTCATTGATGCTCCGGTGAGCGATGCGCCAACCGCGTGGGGCAGCGATTCGCAAAGCTCGTAGGTCAAATCGCCGGCAAGAGGTGAGAGGGACCCCTAGCAGCGAACAGCAACCTATTCTGCCAGACGCCCATCGTCAGTGGTGACCGGGGCATCTCGCCCGGCGCCGCCGCCTTAGCTCAAGATGGGTCGCCGAGAGAGCGGCTCCGCCGCCCGACGGTCGGCTCAGCTGGGCATCAGCCCCAACGAGACCAGGAGCAGCCCCAACGCGGGGAGGAAGTTGTTGACCTGGTGGGCGATCACGCTGGCCGTCAAGCGGCCGGTGACCATCCTGGCCAGACCGATCGGGATGGTGATCACCAGCAGCAGCCAGGTGCGAGCCGGTTCCAGGTGCCCGATCGCGAACACCGCGGTGCTCAGCACGAACACGTTGAGCTGGCTCCAGCGCAACCGCTCCATCGCGCCCCACAGCAGGCCGCGGTAGAGCAACTCCTCGCACAGCGGTGCGACCAGCCAGACGTGCAGGAACACCAGCACCGCCACCACCGGCGGGAACCGGACACCGTCGAGGACGCTGCTCACCGTCGACGTCTGACCCGGATCGGCCCAGCGCGTCCACAGCGTGGTGGCGATCGTGGTGGTCACCAGCCCGACGCCACCGATGGCCAGTCCGGTCCTGACGTCCGACCAGCGCCACTCCAGCCCGAAGTCCTGCACAGGACCGTTGCCGCGCAGCACGGTGATGAGCACCGCCACCCCACCTGCCAGCAGGGTCGGCAGCACCAGCATCAGCACGATGGACCACACGCCCGGTGCGCCGAACGCGGCGGCCAGCACCACCGAGGTCAGCACGAACACCGCTTCGGCGAAGAAGAAGGCCCCCAGCCCCCAGCGGTGCGTGCGCACTGGCGGATCGGCCACCCAGGTGCGGCCACCAGGTGCCGGATCGCCTACTCCGGATTCTTGTGTTGAGTGCACGAGCGCCTCCGTGATGCCGAACAGCGGATCGACGACCCGCGTGACGATGTCGGCTGACACCGGCGGAAGTCGTCAGACTACTGCGGTGCCGGGCCGGGTCACGATCACCATGTCTCGGGCGGGGTGTTCATCTGGCCACGGCGAACAGCACGAGTGCCGGCAGGAAGTTGTTGGTGGCGTGCGCGATCATGCTGGCCGACACCCGCCCGGTGATCATCCGCGCCATCCCGATGGCCAGCCCGCCGACGAACAGCACCGGCGTCCGCCACACCTCCTGGTGTATCAGGGCAAAGATCACCGAGGTCAGGATGAGGATCGCGACGCGCGGAACCCGGTAGTGCTCCATCGCGCCCCACAGGGCACCGCGCATCAACAGCTCTTCGGTCAGCGGCGCCCCCAGGAACGCGAACAGCGCGAACAGGAACAACCAGACCGTCCGGTCCCCCTGCATCAGCCTGCTCAGGTCTGATTCCGGTGGCGGGCCGGTGAGGGCGATGACCACCAGCGTCACCATCCACGACCCGACTAGCGCGCCGAGCCCGCAGATCAAGCCGACCTTCACGTCGCGGCGCCGGGGCAGGATGCCGAAGTCGGCGCGGAGCCCGCGACCCCGCCACCAGGAGAAGACCGCGGGGATCAGACCGAGCAGGATGTTCGGCGCGAACGCGACCAGGAGCAACGGGCCGGTGTTCGGCGGCAGCGAGGGGTCGAACCCGCCGTCGGGCTCCCGCACGGCGCCGAGGATGACCACGGCCAGGTAGTAGCCGCCGTATCCGAGGAAGAACGCCGCGAAACCCCAGGCCAGCGAGCCCCGTCTGGCCGCCTCCAGCTGGGCCTCCCAGAACATGGGGTGCAGGTCGGCGGTGCCGTCCACCCGACGCATCGGTTGAAGGTAAGGATCCCGCTTCTCCCCCACAAGACGCTCCCCTCGACGCACCAACCCTAAGGGTTCGCTCACGGGAGCGCTGTGTCGCCGAGCGGAGGCGGAAACGATTGCGGGGACCGTTTTCAGACTGTTCGAACAGTTAGAAGACCTTGCCGCCTAGCAGGATTCGACTCGGCGCGCGGAGAACGTCCAGGTCCTTGCGGGGGTCTGCGTCGTAGCACACCAGATCAGCGAGGGCGCCGTGCTCCAGGCTCGACCAGCCCAGCCACTCGCGCGCGCCCCAGGAGGCGGCGCCGAGGGCCTGTTCGGTGGACATGCCCACCCGGTGCAGCGCGGCGACCTCGTCGGCCAGCACGCCGTGCGGGATGCCGCCTCCGGCGTCGGTGCCCGCGTAGACCGGGATGCCCGCCTCGATGGCCTTGGCGACTGTGCTGTCGGCGCGCTCGTAGAGGGCGTTCATGTGCGTGGCGTAGTCCGGGTACTTCGTCGCAGCGGCGGCGAAGCCCGGGAAGTTCTCCACGTTGACCAGGGTCGGCACCAGCGCGGTCCCACGTGCGGCCATCAGTTCGACGGTCTCGTCGGTCAAGCCGGTGCCGTGTTCGATGCAGTCGATGCCCGCGTTGATCAAGCCGGGCAGCGCGTCCTCGCCGAACACGTGAGCGGTGACGCGGGCACCGAGCCGGTGGGCGGTGTCGATCGCCTCGGCCAGCACCTCGTCGCTCCACAGCGGGGCCAGGTCGCCCACCGAGCGGTCGATCCAGTCTCCGACGAGCTTGATCCAGCCGTCGCCGTAAGCGGCCTGCTCGGCGACCGCGGCGGGCAGGTCCTGCTCGTCGTCGAGGTCGTCGGACAGCTTCGGGATGTAGCGCTTGGGACGGGCCAGGTGCTTGCCCGCGCGGATGATGCGCGGCAGGTCATCGCGCTGCTGCAGCGGCCGGGTGTCGATCGGGGCGCCGCAGTCGCGGATCAGCAGGGTGCCCGCGTCGCGGTCGGTCTCGGCCTGGGTGACGGCCTCGTCGAGCTCGACCGGACCCCGGGTGCCGATGCCGACGTGGCAGTGCGCGTCCACCAGGCCGGGCAGCACGTATCCGCCGCCGAAGACGGTCTCGGCGCCGGCGACCGGTTCCAGCGAGATCCGGCCGTCGGCGATCCACAGGTCCCGCTGCGCGCCGTCGGGCAGCACCGTGGCGCGCAGGTGCAGCGCCGTCACTGGTCCTTCTTGCCGAAGTTCAGCTTCGACGGGTCGAAGCCGGGCGGCAGCTGGTTGGCCGTGGGGTCCAATTTGGACAGATCCGGACCGGCTCCGCCGCCCATGCCGGGCATTCCGCCCGGGGGGAGGCCGGGGAAGCCGCCTGGCATGCCCTTCATGCCCTTCGGCGGGGTCGGACCGCCCTTGCCCTTCTTGCCCTTCTTCCCCTTCTTGCCCTTGCGGTTCTTGCTGCCGCCGCCTCCGCCGCCGAACTGGCCCGCCATCCGCTGCATCATCTTGCGGGCCTCGAAGAAGCGGTTGACCAGGTCGTTGATGTCGCCGACGGTCACGCCCGAACCGCGCGCGATGCGCTGGCGGCGGGACGCGTTGATGATCTTCGGGTCGGCCCGCTCGGCCGGGGTCATGCCGCGGATGATCGCCTGGATGCGGTCGAGCTGCTTCTCGTCGAAGTTGGCCAGCTGGTCCTTCATCTGGCCCGCGCCCGGCAACATGCCCAGCAGGTTCTGCAGCGGACCCATCCGCCGCACAGCCTGCATCTGCTCCAGGAAGTCCTCCAGGGTCAGCTGGCCGGTGCCCAGCTTCTCCGCGGCCTTCTCGGCCTGCTCCTGGTCGAACGCCTGCTCGGCCTGCTCGATCAGGGTGAGCATGTCGCCCATGCCCAGGATCCGGTTGCCCATCCGGTCCGGGTGGAAGACGTCGAAGTCCTCCAGCTTCTCGCCGCTGGAGGCGAACATGATCGGCTGGCCGGTGACCTCGCGGACCGACAGCGCGGCACCACCGCGGGCGTCACCGTCGAGCTTGGTCAGCACCACACCGGAGAATCCCACGCCGTCGCGGAACGACTCGGCGGTGGTCACCGCGTCCTGACCGATCATCGCGTCCAGGACGAACAGGATCTCGTCCGGCTTGACCGCGTCCCGGATGTCGGCGGCCTGCTTCATCATCTCCTCGTCGACGCCCAGCCGGCCGGCGGTGTCGACGATGACGATGTCGTGCTGCGCGCGCTTGGCCTCCTCGATGCTGTCGCGGGAGACCTGCACGGGGTCGCCAACGCCGTTGCCCGGCTCGGGAGCGAACACCGGGACACCGGCGCGCTCACCGACCACCTGCAACTGGTTGACGGCGTTCGGGCGCTGCAGGTCGCAGGCCACCAGCATCGGCGTGTGCCCCTGCCCGGACAGCCACTTGGCGAGCTTCCCCGCCAGCGTCGTCTTTCCCGAACCCTGCAGACCCGCGAGCATGATCACCGTCGGCGGGGTCTTGGCCAGCTCCAGGCGACGGGTCTCACCGCCGAGGATCGTGACCAGTTCCTCGTTGACGATCTTGACGACCTGCTGGGCCGGGTTGAGCGCCTGCGAGACCTCGGAGCCCTTGGCCCGGTCCTTGACACCCTTGATGAACCCGCGCACGACGGGAAGCGCCACGTCCGCTTCGAGCAGGGCGATGCGGATCTCCCGCGCGGTGGCGTCGATGTCGGCTTCGGACAGCCGCCCCTTGCCGCGCAAATTCGTCAGGACCGAGGTGAGCCGGTCGGAGAGTGTGTCGAACACGGGTTCACGGGCTCCAGAGTCGATGGATGTACCTGGGTACCTATGCGAGGGTAACCGGCCCGCCCGGACGTCCGGCGCGGACCGGCCACCGCAAGAGGTTCCCGATCAATTCAGTTGGCTCGGCGACCTGTCTTGATCTGCGTGCAGGCGGCGCAGCCGCGAGGCGTGAGAACCGCCCTCGCAGCCTGCACCGCCGCGGGTTCTGACACGTCTTCTGGCGAGTACGCCGCGACGCCGTGCATTGGCACACATCAGGAGTGGCGCACGAGTCCAGACGGCGTGTCAGGTTCCGCTACCCGCACCGCAGAGCAAAACGACCACCCGAACAGGTCGTCACGCCCCGGTGTGCCGCAGGTCCCGCTTGGGGCCGGTGCGGTGCTGCTGCGGCGAGCGCTGCGCGCTGCCCTGGCCCTTGCGGTGCGGGCGCGGCTTGTTGTCGCGCTCCCGGTTGCCCGCGGGGCGGCGCGGGCGGCGGCTGATGACCTCGCCGTCGGCCCTGGTGATCTTCAGACCGCGACCCGCCACCTGGGTGGCGCGCAGCTTGGTCAGCAGCTCCTCGGGCAGGTCTGCGGGCAGCTCGATCAGCGTGTGCTCGTTGCGGATGTCGATGTGACCGATGTACTTGCTGGGCACGCCGCCCTCGTTGGCCAGCGCACCGACCAGGGCGCGCGGCGTGACGCGGTTCCGGCGGCCGACCTCGACCCGGTAGGTCTCGGTGTCGGCGTTGTTGCTGTGGAACGCAGGGCCGTCGCGGCGCGCCGGCTCCGGCTCGGCCTCCAGCAGCAACGGGCGCTCTCCCTGGGCCATCGCGGCGAGGGCCGCGGCGATCTCCGAGGCCGGCACGTCGTGGGTGCGCTCGTACTCGTTGACCAGCTCCTGGAAGACCTCCAGGCCGCCCTTGGCCAGCGTGTCGGTGATGCTCTGCGCGAACTTCGCCAGTCGGCGGTCGTTGACCGCGTCGATGCTCGGCAGCTCCATCTGCTGGATCGGCTGACGGGTGGCCCGCTCGATGGCGCGCAGCAGGTGGCGCTCGCGCGGGGAGACGAACAGGATCGCCTCACCGCTGCGCCCGGCACGACCGGTGCGACCCACGCGGTGCACGTAGGACTCGGTGTCGTGCGGGATGTCGTAGTTGAGCACGTGCGAGATGCGCTCGACGTCAAGACCGCGCGCGGCCACGTCGGTGGCCACCAGGATGTCGACCTTGCCGTCGCGCAGGTGACCGATGGTGCGCTCGCGCTGGGCCTGGGCGATGTCGCCGTTGATGGCCGAGGCGCTGAAACCGCGCGCCTGCAGCTTCTCCGCGAGCTCCTCGGTGAGCTGCTTGGTGCGCACGAACACGATCATCGCGTCGAAGCTCTCGACCTCGAGGATGCGGGTCAGCGCGTCCAGCTTGTTGGAGGCGCGCACCGGCACGTGCCGCTGGTTGATGTTGGTGGCGGTGGAGGTCTTGGTCTTGACCGAGATCTCCGCCGGGTTGTTCAGGTAGTTCTGCGTGATCTTGCGGATGCCCTGCGGCATCGTCGCCGAGAACAGCGCGACCTGGCGCTGGCTGGGAACCGACTGCAGGATCTTCTCGACGTCCTCGATGAAGCCCATCCGCAGCATCTCGTCGGCCTCGTCGAGCACCAGGTTCTTCAGCGCGCTGAGGTCCAGCGAGCCCTTCTCCAGGTGATCGATGAGCCGGCCCGGGGTGCCGACGACGACGTGCGCGCCGCGGCGCAGACCGGCCAGCTGCGGGCCGTAGCCGGTGCCGCCGTAGATCGGCAGCACGTGGAAGCCGGGCAGGTGCGAGGCGTAGCGCTGGAACGCCTCGGAGACCTGGATGGCCAGCTCACGGGTCGGTGCCAGCACCAGGGCCTGCGGCTTGGTGGTGGTCAGGTCCATGTTGGACAGGATCGGCAGCGCGAACGCGGCGGTCTTGCCGGTACCGGTCTGCGCCAGGCCCAGCACGTCGCGGCCTTCCAGCAGCAGCGGGATCGTCTGCTCCTGGATCGGCGACGGGGCCTCGTACCCGATCTCGGTCAGCGTCCTCTGGACGCGCTCGTCGAGTTCGAGTTCAGCGAAAGTAGGCATGCGGAACGCGGGTCTCCCTAGGTGGGTCGGCGGTGGGCTGATCGCGGAAAAGGTCCGGCGCCACCCCGCGCGTGCTGACGGGGCTGTGCGTCCACTCGGTGGCTGCGGCGAACCTGCTTGGACTCCGCTTGCGCTTGTCGAACCGCGCGCTCCACCCGACGCACACCCTGTTGCCAGTGACTCGCAGCTCGAAAAATCTCAGCCTGGCGCAGCGACATCTGGCCGCAGCACCGGAGGTTCAGGGTAGTCATCGCGATCAGTTGATGTCGGCCCGCCCCCACCCAAGGGGACGCAGGTCACGTCTCGACGTCCAGCCGCAGGCCACCGGCCACCTGGGAACGGGTGAACAGGTGCACCCGGCGCCACCCGAGCAGCCGCTCACCGGCCAGCAAGCGCCGGTGCACCCGCTCGGCCCGCAGCACGTGCCGCTGGAAGGAACTCGACCGGATCAGCCTGCCCCGCGCCCGCTGCCCGTCCAGGGCGGAGTCGGCGTCGGCGTGCAGCCACAGCAGCACCGTCCGTCGCCCGCTCACGCACGCGAAGACCAGCAGCATCAGCCGCGTGCTCGCCCTGGTCGCGGGCTCGTGCGCGACCACAGGGCCGCGGCCGACCAGGCACTCCCACAAGATCCGGGAGCGGTGCAGCAGGTGCACCAGCGGACGGTAGTAGCGGTACGGGATGCCGGGCGAGAGGGCGCGGAGCCTGCCGCGCACCTGCTCGGAATCCAGCCGGACCACGTCCTCGCCCGCGTGCATCTTCGCCAGCGCGGTGCTCTTGCCCGCGCCGGGCACACCGGCGAGCACGACCAGCGAACGGCGGCCCACCCGCACCGAAGGCGTCGGGTCGGCAGCGACCGGGGATGCGTCCGAAATGTCCACCAGGAGTCCAGGTTACGCGCTCGCGATCATGGAAGTCGGGGGAGTGATCACCGCCGCACCCGCGAGGAGGCGGCCTGCTCCCCCTGAGCAGGCCGCCTCGTCGAACTCCCCGGTGCGTTACGGGGTCCCGCACCCGGTTCACACGTGGGAGGCCGTGTCCCCCGCCTCCCACGCTCCCCTCCTGCGATCGCGGATCCCCGCGGAG
>NZ_SMKV01000065.1 GCF_004348445.1 Saccharopolyspora aridisoli
CTCCCACTCCCACCCCCACAACCCGCGACCCACTTCACACCCGTCGGGGTGAGGTGACCCGATTGCGGCCGTAGCCGAGAACCCGATCACGCGGTGTTCGGTCGGGGAACCCGGATTACCGCGCGACCAGGACCGTGCACCGGGGTAAACCGCCGGGGTAAACCGTCCGACCCTCGCGCGAGCGGTGCGGTGCGGGTGGACGGGAGTGTCAGGACGGGTGGGGCAGGAGTGGGTCAGGAGAGGGCTTGGAGGACGTCTTGGACGAGGTCCTGGGGGTTCTCGCAGCCCGCTGAGAAGCGGACGAAACCTTCGCGGACCGGGTCGCCCCACTGGGCCCGGCGGTCGGCCGTGCTGTGCAGGCCGCCGAAGCTGGTCGCCGCGACGACCAAGCGGCTCTTCGCGGTGAAGGCCTGGACCGCGCCGGCGTCGGCGAGTTCGAAGCAGAACACCCCGCCGAAGCGGCGCATCTGCCGGCTCGCCAGCTCGTGCGCCGGGTCCTGCGACCAGCCCGGCCAGCGCAGACCGCTCACCGCTGGGTGGCCGGAGAGGGCGTCGACGAGCGCGGCGGCGTTCTCGGCCTGCCGGGACAGCCGCAGGTCCAGAGTTCCCATGCTGCGGTGCGCCAGCCACGTCTCGAACGGCCCGGGGATCGCGCCCGACAGCGAACGCGCGCGCACCAGGCGGTTCGCGAGCTCCTCATCGCGGACCGACACGTGCCCCAGCAGGATGTCGCTGTGCCCGGACAGGGCCTTGGTGTCGCTGGCGATGACGATGTCCGCGCCCAGCTCCAGCGGACGCTGCCCCAGCGGGGTCGCGGTGGTGTTGTCGACCGCCAGCAGCGCACCCGCCGCGTGGGCGCGCTCGGCCAGCGCGGCGATGTCGCAGACGTCCCCGCCCGGGTTCGACGGCGTTTCCAGCAGCACCAGCCGCGCGCCCTCGAAGACCTCGTCGGTCCACGGGCCGGGCGTGGGGATCTCGCGCACGTCCAGGCCGAGCTCGGTCAGCTCGTCGGCGACGAGCTGCCGCGACGCGTAGTACCCGTCCGAGGGCAGCACCAGCTTGTCGCCGGCCCGCAGCACCGAACGCAGCACGGTGCTGATCGCCGCCATGCCCGAGGGCAGCAGCACGCAGTGCCCGCCGTCGAGCTCGCCGATCGCCGATTCCAGTCCTCGCCAGGTGGGATTGCCCGCGCGGCCGTAGAAATCACCGCTGGGGCCGGTCTCCCCGAGGTGGTACGGCGCGGCGAACACCGGCCCCGGCAGCAGCGGCGCGCCCGCCTCCGGTTCCGGGTGCCCGCCGTGCACCACGCGCGTTCCGTCGCCGAAATCCCCAAGATCCACTGTGGTCACTCCCGCACTCGCGATCGACGCGAACGCGCGACCGGATCACTCCGCCTTGCGCTCGCGTCCCAACAACTCCGCAGCGGCAGGGCCCGGCTCCAGCCCTTCGTGGCACACCCGGTGCACCACGTCGGTGATGGGCATCTCCACGCCGTGCCGGGCTGCCAGCTGGCGGATCGACGAGCAGGATTTCACGCCCTCCGACACCTGGCCGTGGGCAGCCTCCTGCGCCTGGGCCACCGTCTCTCCCCTGCCCAGCCGCTCGCCGAAGGTCCGGTTGCGCGACAGCGGCGACGCGCAGGTCGCCACCAGGTCGCCCAGTCCGGCCAGCCCGGCGAAGGTCATCGGGTCCGCGCCCAGCGCGACGCCGAGCCGTGTCGTCTCCGCCAGACCGCGCGTGATCAGCGACGACATCGTGTTGTGCCCGAAACCGAGCCCGGCCGCGATGCCGCAGGCCAGCGCGATGACGTTCTTGCAGGCCCCGGAGATCTCGATGCCCACCAGGTCGGTGTTGGTGTAGGGGCGGAAGTACCGCGTGAAGCACGCCTTCTGCAACACCACCGCCCGCTCCTCGTCGGAGCAGGCGACCACCGTCGCGGTGGGCTGACCCGCGGCGATCTCCTTGGCCAGGTTCGGCCCGGACACCACCGCCACCCGTTCCACCGGCACGTCGGCGACCTCGCCGATGACCTGGCTCATCCGCTTGAGCGTGCTCAGCTCGACGCCCTTGGCCAGGCTCACCAGCGTCACGTCCTGCGGCAGCAGCGGCTGCCACCCGGCGAGGTTCTCGCGCAGCGTCTGGCTGGGCACCGCCAGCACCGCGAACTCCGCGGCGTGCACCGCCTCGGCGGCGTCGTCGGTGGCGCGCAGCCGCTCCGGCAAGGTGATGCCGGGCAAGTAGGAGTCGTTGCGGCGGGTTTCGTTGATCTCCGCCGCCACCTGCGGACGCCGGGCCCACAGGCAGACGTCGTTGCCCGCGTCGGCGAGGACCTTCGCGAACGTGGTCCCCCAGGACCCGGCGCCCAGCACCGCGATCCGCTCAGGCTGCGCCATCGGTGCCCTTCTTCTTGCGGGCCGGGGCGTAGAACTCGGTGGGCGGCTGCTCCTCGCGGATCTCGCCGAGCAGCTCACGAACCCGGCTCATCGCCAGGTTCGTGACCTCGCGGATCGTCTCCACGTCGAGGTCCTCACCGCGGTAGGCCGACAGGTCCAACGGCTCACCGATCACGTAGTTCACGGTCTTGCGCGGGAAGGGCCGGAACTTCTTGTTGTAGTGGTCGTAGATCTCGCGGGTGCCGAAGCGGGCGGCCGGGATGACGGGGATGTCGTGGGTGAGCGCCAGCCGGGCCACACCCGCCTTCGGCGTCATCGGCCAGCCGTCGGGGTCCTTGGTGATCGTGCCGTCCGGGTAGATCACCAGGACCTTGCCGTTCTCCAGCCCCGCGTGCGCGTCGCGCAGGCTCTTCTGCGCGTCCGCGGTGCCCCGGTAGACCGGGATCTGCTCCACGCCGACCAGCACGTTCCTGAGCACCGGGACGTTCCACAGGCTGCTCTTGGCCATGAAGCGCGGCACCCGCGCCGCGCGGTGGACGGTGACCGCGTCGAAGATCGGGTCGAGGTGGGACACGTGGTTGAGCACGAGCAGCGCACCACCCTCAGCCGGGATGTTGTGCGCCCCGCGCACGCGGACGCGCGCCAGCAAGTGCGTCAGCGGGTAGAACACCCAGCGGGCCAGGCCCAGCCAGAAGACACCCATCCCATGTGCCTTCTCGCTGGTCGTCCTCCGCTGGCGTCGGAGGTTTCTCGATTCCGCCACGGCTTTTCTCCTCCAGGTCTCGAGCGCCAGTCAAATTACCCGGCCCCGGCCACAGCCTCGTCAACCAGGCGGCACTTGGGAAGCCCTCCACCGCATCGGCGGACGTTGGCGCAAGATGGTCCCCGTGACCACCGAGAACACGCCCGACACCGACGGGGTGCACCTGCTGGTACCGCTCAAACCGCTGACCCGGGCCAAGTCCCGGCTGCTGGCCGGTCGCGGCTCGGCCGGGCACTTCGAGCTGGTCACCGCGATGGCGGTGGACACCGTCGCCGCCGCACGTCGCGCCCGCGGCGTGGTGGGCGTGGTGGTGGTCTCCTCCGATCCCGCGCTGACCGCGGCGTTCACCGCTCTCGGCGTCGAAGTGCTGCCCGACCGCCCTGCCGACGGGCTCAACGCCGCGCTGCGGCACGGCGACGAGGTGCTGCGCGCCCGAGGCGCCTTCCGCGTCGGCGCGCTCCAGGCGGATCTGCCCGCGCTGCGCTCCGGTGAACTCGGGTGGGCGCTGCGCGCCGCGGGAACCGACCGCTCGTACTGCCCGGACCTCTCGGGCGAGGGCACGACCCTCCTGCTCGCCGAGCCCGACCAGCCGCTGGACCCTCGCTTCGGCCCAGGCTCCGCCGAAGCCCACGGCGAGTCAGGTGCAAAGACCCTCGCCGGGCCGTGGGAGTCGCTGCGCCGCGACGTCGACACCGAAGCCGACCTGACCTCGGCGAAAGCCGCCGGACTCGGCCCCCGCACCACCGCTCAGCTCGGCGTGGGCGGGTGAGCGGAACTTCCCCTGCGCACGTCGGTGCCGCCGCTCGCGCCGGTGACAGGGAGGTTCCCTTCCGCACGCCACTGCCCCGAAGAAGGGAACCTTCCTCTCGCCCGGTGGCAGAGAGGTTCCCTTCCGCACGTCACACGAGGTTCGGCTGTGTTCGGACGAACATCAGATGCACCACCCTGGTGGTCGATCTGAAGCGGTTTTTTGAGTGACAATGGCTCGGTGAGCACGAACAGCGACCGGTCGCCGAAGCGGCCCGCCAAACGCACCTCGTCCGCAGGCAAGGCGGCAGCGAGCCGCGAACCGCGTCCTGCTCGCCGCACCACCGCCAGCAACGAGGCGAACGGGCCCCTCCCCGCGGTCACCAGCGGTGCGCGGGTTCCCTCGGCGCCGCCCGCTGTGACCAGGGCTGCGGCCACGACGGACCTGCCCGAGGACCGGTACCTCAACCGGGAGCTGTCCTGGCTGGACTTCAACGCGCGCGTGCTGGCCTTCGCCGAGGACCAGTCGCAGCCGGTGCTGGAGCGGGTGAAGTTCATGGCGATCTTCGCCTCCAACCTGGACGAGTTCTACATGGTGCGCGTCGCCGGGCTGAAGCGCCGCGAGGAGACCGGGCTGTCGGTGCGCAGCGCCGACGGGCTCACCCCGCACGAGCAGCTGGTCCGCATAGCCGCGCGCAACCAGGACCTGATGGAGAAGCTCGGCCGCGTCTTCGTCGACGAGCTGCTGCCCGAGCTCGACGCCCACGGCATCCGCATCCTGGACTGGGACGAGCTCGCCTCGGACGACCAGGCCAAGCTCACCCGCTACTTCGAGGACCACATCTTCCCGGTCCTCACACCGCTGGCGGTCGACCCGGCGCACCCGTTCCCCTACATCTCCGGCCTTTCGCTGAACCTCGCGGTGACGGTGACCGACCCGGACGCCGGGCTGCGCCGCTTCGCGCGGGTGAAGGTCCCCGACAACGTGCCGCGGCTGATCCGGGTGGAGGCCGACCGGGAGAACGAGTCGGCCACCTTCCTGCCGCTGGAAGAGCTCATCGCAGCGCACCTGAGCAAGCTGTTCCCGGGCATGCGCGTCTCGGAGCACCACATCTTCCGCGTCACCCGCAACGCCGACCTGGAGGTCGAGGAGGACCGCGACGAGGACCTGCTGCAGGCGATGGAGCGCGAACTCGCGCGCCGCCGCTTCGGTCCTCCGGTGCGGCTGGAAGTCACCGAAACCATGAGCGAGAACATGCTCGAACTCCTGCTGCGGGAGCTGGAGGTCGACCAGCACGACGTGGTGGAGGTCAAGGGCCTGCTCGACCTGTCCTGCCTGTTCCAGCTGGACAAGCTGCAACGGCCGGACCTCAAGGACTCCCCGTTCGTCCCCGCCACGCACCCGGCGTTCGCCGAGGGCCAGACGCCCAGGAGCATCTTCTCCACGCTGCGCGAGGGCGACGTGCTGGTGCACCACCCCTACGACTCGTTCTCCACCTCGGTGCAGCGCTTCATCGAGCAGGCGGCGGCCGACCCGCACGTGCTGGCCATCAAGCAGACCCTGTACCGCACCTCGGGTGACTCGCCGATCGTCAACGCGCTCATCGACGCCGCCGAGGCCGGCAAGCAGGTCGTGGCCCTGGTGGAGCTCAAGGCGCGCTTCGACGAGCAGGCCAACATCCAGTGGGCGCGCACCCTGGAGCGCTCGGGCGTGCACGTCGTCTACGGCCTGGTCGGGCTGAAGACGCACTGCAAGACCTCGCTCGTGGTGCGGCAGGAAGGTTCGACGATCCGCCGCTACTGCCACCTGGGCACTGGCAACTACAATCCCAAGACCGCGCGCATCTACGAGGACCTGGGCCTGCTGACGGCGTCCCCGGAGATCGGCGCCGACCTCACCGATCTGTTCAACGTGCTCACCGGCTACGCCCGGCACGGCGACTACCGCCGCATCCTGGTGTCCCCGCAAGGCATCCGGAACGGGATCGTGGAGCGGGTCGAGGCCGAGATCGAGCGCGCAAGGCAGGGTTTGAGCTGCGGCGTCCGGATGAAGGTGAACTCGCTGGTCGACGAGCAGATTATCGACGCCCTCTACCGCGCCTCCCTGGCCGGTGTGCCGGTGCAGGTCGTGGTGCGCGGGATCTGCGCCCTCAAGGCAGGCGTGGACGGGCTCAGCGAGAACATCGAGGTGCGGTCGATCCTCGGACGGTTCCTGGAGCACTCTCGGGTTTTCCACTTCGTCGGCATCGACGAGCACTGGCTGGGCAGCGCCGACATGATGCACCGCAACCTGGACCGCCGCATCGAGGTCCAGGTCCGCGTCACCGACGCGAAGCTGACCGCGCAGATGGACGCGATGATGGATTCCGCGCTGCACCCCTCGACGCGCTGCTGGGTGCTCAACGCCAAGGGAGACTGGGAAGCCTCCCCGCGCAGCGGCGCGCAGGTCCGCGACCACCAGACCGAGATGCTGTCCGGACACGGCGCCAAGGTGTCTTAGGAAAATCCTTCACAGGCTTGTTGAGGAAGTAGAGCGTGACCAACAACATCCCGGGTGCCGAAGCGGTCGATGTGCCCGTGCTCGTGCGCGCGGCGGGAGCTGTGCTGTGGCGGCCCGGCGCCCAGGGCCCTGAGGTCGCGCTCGTGCACCGCCCCCGGTACGACGACTGGTCGCTGCCCAAGGGAAAGCTCGACCCGGGCGAGCTCCCCGCGCAGGCGGCGGTCCGCGAGGTCGCCGAGGAGACCGGGTTTTCGGCCGTGCTCGTGCGCCCGCTCGCGCAGGTGCGCTACGAGGTCCCGACCCGGTCAGGCGGGTCCGCGCCGAAGATCGTCGATTACTACTCCGCACGCCTGCGAGCCGGCGAGTTCACGCCCAACGACGAAGTGGACGAACTCCGCTGGCTGTCGTTGGAGCAGGCGCGCGCGGAGTTGAGCTACCCGCACGATGCGCGAGTCCTCGAAGCATTCGACGGGTCCCGCGAGGAAACGGCGACGGTTTTGCTGGTGCGCCACGCCAAAGCGGGCAAACGATCCGAATGGTCCGGAGATGACGCTCTTCGTCCGCTCAGCGAAGCGGGCCGCAAACAACGGGACGCATTGCATTCCCTGTTGCCGTTGTTCGCACCTTCCCGGATCTATTCGGCTCCGCGCGTGCGCTGCGAACAAACCGTGGCCCCGTTGGCCAGTGACGGCGGAATCGACATCGTGAGCGAACCGCTGTTCTCCGAGGAGGTCTATTCAGCCGATCGGCAGGCAGGCCTGCGAGCCCTGCTGGAGGTCGCAGCCGAGGGCGGCACCAGCGTGGTGTGCAGCCAGGGAGGCGTCATCCCGGATCTGGTGACGCGGCTCGCCGATTCGGCCGGGCTGCGGCTCGACGAGGTGGCGTCGCGCAAGAGCAGCGTGTGGACGTTGTCCTTCCGACCGGACGAGCGCACGGACGACGGTGAGGCGCCGGGACTGCGCCTCACGGCGGCGGATTACCTTCCGGATCCGCTGGCTCGGGCGCGAAGAACCCCTGCGGGGCGCTGACCGCGCCGCACAGCGCCGTCACAAGCGCCTCGGCCGCAGGGGACCGGCCGACCGCGTTCCGGCGCTCTGCGGGCGTTTGAAGCGTCCGCACGCGCGGGCGGGGAGAGGGAAGCGACCCGCCGCGCCTGAGGCGGCGGGTTTTCGCCTTCTCCCAATGCGTTGAGCGGGCGGCGGTACGCCCCCGGGAGGGCGGCTATGCCGCCGCCCGCTCGGCCCACTGAAGCTCGCAGTCGAAGCGAGCGATCACTTCTTGGTGGACTTGCGCGTAGTCGTGGCCTTCTTGGTGGCCGGGCGAGTCGTCTTCGCGGTGGACTTCGGCGTCGCCTTGGTGGTGGCCTTGGCGGTGCTGGCCCGCTTGGTGGTGGCCGACTTCGCCGGGGTCGCCTTCGCCGTGCTGGCCTTGGTGGTGGCCCGCTTCGGAGCAGCCTTCGTGGTGCTGGCCTTGGCGGTGCTCGCCTTGCTGGACTTGGCGGTCGAAGCCTTGGCGGGGGCGGCCTTCGCCGTGGTGCGGGTGGCGGTCTTGGTGGCCGCGGCACGCGTGGTGGTGGCCTTGCGAGCGGTGGTGGTCTTGCTCGCCGAGGCGGTGCGCGTGGTCACGCCGCGGGTGGTGGCAGCCTTGCCGGAGGTCGTCGCACGCGGGAGCTTCCGCTGGCCGCCCACGACTTCCTTGAACTGGGTGCCGGCGCGGAACGCGGGAACGTTGGTCTTCTTGACCTTCACGCTCTCACCGGTGCGCGGGTTCCGGGCGACGCGAGCCGCGCGAGCGCGCTTCTCGAAAACGCCAAAACCGGTGATGTTGACCTTCTCGCCTTTGTTGACGTTGCGAACGATGATGTCGACGACGTCTTCAACGGCCTGGCTGGCGGTCTTCTTGTCTCCGAGGCGTTCTGCCAGAGCCTCGATCAGTTGGGCCTTGTTCACTTCAGTCCCTCCCAGGACACAACAACGGCCCCGTTGGGCCGACTCAATGTCAACGGTAAAGCCCCGGAACAACAAATGCCATTCGCCACGCCCCCTTTTTTCGTTGGGGCGCGGGCATTCGAGTCCGGGCAACGGGGTCCGCGCAGTGCTTGGAGCAACTGTTCAGTTGTCCCGGTCGGGACGGATTTTTCCTGCTGTGAAAGGAAAAACCCGTCCCGATGCGGGGGAAGCCTCAGCCCTTGCGAGCAGGCAGGGTGGCGGGCTTGAAACTCTGGCGCCCAGCCTCAAAAGTGTCGATCGTCTCGGCGTGGCGCAGGGTCAAACCGATGTCGTCGAGCCCTTCCAGCAGCCGCCAGCGGGTGTAGTCATCGATGCTGAAGGGCACCGTGAGGTCCTTGGCGTGGACTGTGAGTTCTTGCAGGTCCACCGTGACAGCGGTGCCCGGCTCGGTCTCCAGCAGCTTCCAGAGCAGTTCCACATCGGACTGCTCGCACTGGGCGGCAAGCAGGCCCTGCTTGCCCGAGTTGCCGCGGAAGATGTCCGCGAAACGGCTCGAGATGACCACTCGGAAGCCGTAGTCCTTCAGCGCCCACACCGCGTGCTCGCGGGAGGACCCGGTGCCGAAGTCGGGCCCGGCGACCAGCACGCTGCCGGAGGAGAAGGGTTCCTGATTGAGGATGAACTCCTCGTCACCGCGCCAGGCGGCGAACAGCGCGTCCTCGAAGCCCGTGCGGGAAACCCGCTTGAGGTAGACGGCGGGGATGATCTGGTCGGTGTCCACGTTGGACCGGCGCAGCGGGACGCCGACCCCGGTGTGCGTCTTGAACGGTTCCATCGTCACTGCTCCTGGTGGTAGAGAGCTCAAGGAGGTGGTCAGTCGAGGTCCTCGGGCGAGGAGAGCGTCCCGCGCACCGCCGTGGCCGCGGCGACCAGCGGCGAAACCAGGTGGGTACGGCCGCCCTTGCCCTGCCTGCCCTCGAAGTTGCGGTTGGAGGTCGAGGCGCTGCGCTCGCCCGGGTCCAGCTGGTCCGGGTTCATGCCCAGGCACATCGAACAACCGGCCGAACGCCATTCCGCTCCGGCGGCGGTGAAAACCTCGTGCAGCCCTTCGCTCTCGGCCTGCAGGCGCACCTTCATCGAGCCGGGCACCACGAGCATCCGCGTGTTGCCCGCGACCTTGCGGCCCTTGATGACCTCAGCGGCGGCCCGCAGGTCCTCCAGGCGGCCGTTGGTGCAGGAGCCCAGGAAGACGGTGTCGACGCTCACCTCGCGCAGCGGCATGCCTGCGGTCAAGCCCATGTAGGCCAACGCCTTCTCGGCGGCGAAGCGCTCGCCCTCGTCGACGATGGCCTCCGGGTCGGGCACGTTCTCGCCCAGCGGCAGGCCCTGACCCGGGTTGGTGCCCCAGGTGACGAACGGGGTGAGATCGTCGGCGTTGAGCGTGACTTCCGCGTCGAAGGTGGCGTCGTCGTCAGTGCGCAACGTCTTCCAGTACTCGACGGCGGCGTCCCAGTCCGCGCCCTCGGGGGCGTGCGGGCGACCCTTGAGGTACTCGAAAGTCGTCTCGTCGGGCGCGATCATGCCCGCCCGCGCACCGGCCTCGATCGA
This sequence comes from Saccharopolyspora aridisoli, assembly GCF_004348445.1. Classification (GTDB taxonomy): domain Bacteria; phylum Actinomycetota; class Actinomycetes; order Mycobacteriales; family Pseudonocardiaceae; genus Saccharopolyspora; species Saccharopolyspora aridisoli. The sequence goes on from NZ_SMKV01000065.1 coordinate 9,961, forward strand.
CATGTTGCAGACGGTCATGCGGGCTTCCATCGACAGCTGGCGCACGGCTTCGCCCCGGTACTCCAGCACGTAGCCCTGGCCACCGCCGGTGCCGATCTTGGCGATGACGGCGAGGATGACGTCCTTGCTCGTCACGCCGGGACGCAGCGAGCCCTCGATGTTGATGGCCATGGTCTTGAACGGCCTCAGCGGCAGCGTCTGGGTGGCCAGCACGTGTTCCACCTCGGAGGTGCCGATGCCGAAGGCCAGCGCGCCGAACGCGCCGTGCGTGGACGTGTGGCTGTCACCGCAGACGACGGTGGTGCCGGGTTGGGTGAGGCCGAGCTGCGGGCCCACGACGTGCACGATGCCCTGCTCGGCATCGCCCATCGGGTGCAGCCGGATGCCGAACTCCGCGCAGTTCTTGCGCAGCGTTTCGACCTGGGTCCGCGACACCGGGTCGGCGATCGGCAGGTCGAGGCCGACGGTGGGGACGTTGTGGTCTTCGGTGGCGATCGTCAGGTCGGGGCGCCGCACTTCGCGGCCGGCCAACCGGAGCCCTTCGAAGGCCTGCGGGCTGGTGACTTCGTGCACCAGGTGGAGATCGATGTAGAGCAGGTCGGGCTCGTGCCCTTCACCTTGGCGCACGATGTGCGCGTCCCACACCTTCTCCGCGAGCGTTCTTCCCATCACTGCTCCCAGTCGAGCGCGCCGAGACCCGAGGAAAGGGGTCTCTCCCACAGAGTGGACTTCCCAGATGCCGGGAAGTTAGTATCGGTACGTGGGACAGCATAGCGGCATCGGAGTGTTGGACAAGGCAGTGGCCGTACTGCAGGCGGTGGCTCAGGAGCCGTGCGGCCTGGCGGAACTGTGCAGCCGCACAGGGCTGCCTCGGGCGACGGCGCACCGCTTGGCGGTGGGTCTGGAGACGCATCGCCTGTTGCGCCGTGGTTCGGACGGCCGGTGGCGGCCTGGCGCGGCGTTGGCGGAGCTGGCCGGCGGCGCGGTGGATCCGTTGTTGGAGGCGGCGTCCACGGTGCTGCCCAAACTCCGGGATGTCACGGGTGAAAGCGTCCAACTGTACCGCCGGGACGGCATGCAGCGCCTGTGCATAGCGACGGCGGAACCGCCGAGCGGCCTGCGGGACACCGTCCCGGTGGGCACGGCTCTGTCGATGACGGCGGGATCGGGCGCGAAGGTCCTGGCGTCGTGGGCGGACCCGGCGACGCAGCGCGCGGTGCTCGCGGAGGCGGTCTTCGGCGAGCGCACGCTGCTGGAGGTGCGCCGCAGGGGCTGGGCGCAGAGCGTGGCGGAGCGCGAAGCGGGCGTGGCGAGCGTCTCGGCGCCGGTGCGGGACAACCAGGGCGCGGTGGTCGCGGCCATCTCGGTCTCAGGCCCGATCGACCGAATGGGCCGCAAACCGGGAGCCCGCTGGGCAGCGGATCTGCTGGCAGCAGCAGAAGGCTTGCAGAACAGGCTTTGACAGCAAAGGAGGAGGGCCCCGGATGAATTTCCGGGGCCCTCCTCGCGTTGTAGTCCCGACGGGATTTGAACCCGCGCTACCGCCTTGAGAGGGCGGCGTCCTAGGCCGCTAGACGACGGGACCGCGCAACGGGGACAACGATACAACACCTGTCTCTTATACACCTCGGACGCTGCCGACGAT
>NZ_SMKV01000066.1 GCF_004348445.1 Saccharopolyspora aridisoli
CCGCCGCACCGCCCGCTCCCCCGCCACCACCGGATCCCGCATCGGTCGGGGCCAACGAGCTCGGGGACGTTCCGGTGCTGATGTACCACCGCATCACACCCGCTCCGAGCAGCGTGTACGACCGCACTCCCGCCGATTTCCGGGCAGAGCTGGAACGGCTGGCCCGCGAGGGTTACGTTCCGGTGACGGCCACCGAGTACGCCTCCGGGAAGATCGACATCCCGGCGGGGAAGCACCCGGTGGTCCTGACCTTCGACGACGGTTCGACCTCCCAGTTCACTGTGGACCCAGCGGGGAACCCTGCGCCGGAATCCGCCGTCGGCATCCTGCTCTCGGTGGCTCGGGCCAACCCGGACTTCCGCCCAGTGGCAACGATGTACGTGTTCAACCCGCCGTTCGAGGAGCCCACCGGTCGGCGCAGTCTCGCCTGGTTGCACGACAACGGTTTCGAGATCGGCAACCACACGATGAACCACCCCAACCTCGGCCGGGTCTCGTCAGCGGAGGCTCAGCAGGAGATCGCCGGGATGCAGCGCGTCATCACCGACGCCGTTCCGGGTCTGCGGGTGGACTCGATCGCGCTGCCGCTGGGCATGCACCCCGACGACGAGCGGCTGGCTTCCGACGGTTCGGCCGACGGGGTCACCTACCACCACACGAGCGTGATGCTGGTGGGCTCGAACCCGGCTCCGTCACCGTTCGCCACCGATTTCGACCCCGCCAACGTCCCGCGGATCCGCTCGCAGGGCCCGATCGGCGAGGACGCCGGTTACGGCTCGGCGGCCTGGCTCGACAAGCTCGCCGCCGACCCGGCGTCGCGCTACACCTCCGACGGAGATCCGGCCAAGACCTCGGCACCGCACTCGGCGGGCGCCCAGCCGGCGCCGGGAGCGCCGAACGTCCAGCGCTACTGACACCACTTCGCGCGGTTGCGTCCGGATTCCCGCGGGCGCAGCCGCGCGGAGTGGTTGCTCGGTTTGCGGTTCCGCATGCTGATCGTGACCACTGCGTAGCCTGAGTTGGTATGAACGTGCCACATGCGTTCGCACGACTGCCGATCCGCGACACGCAGGGTTGATCAGCTGCTAGCGTCCGTGCACTCATCATCGCCGCTGAAACCGGAGGGGATTTCCGCTGGTGACGTCACAGGACGCCGAGACTCATCACCGGACCATCAAGAGGCGTCTTTCGCGCGCGCTCACGCTGCCGATCGTGCTGCTGTCGGTCGTGCTGCTGTCCTCGACGGTGCCGCAGGGGGTCGAATCGCTCGTCGTCTGGAGGATCGGGGTCGCGGCCAAGGAGGCCGGTACGTCCGCGATGCGCGGTTTCGAAGCGCTCCAGCACGAGCGCGACCTGTCGGTGCGGGCCGAGATCCCGCCCGCCGAACTGGCCGCCGCGCGTGCCGAGACCGACCGCAACATCGCCGAGCTCAACGCCACGCTGGACTCGCTGACGGCATACGCACCGGGGCCGATCGCTGAGGAGACCGCGCAGTTCCAGCGCCGCATGGCCGAACTGCCGCAGCACCGCCTGCTCGCGCAGGGCAGCGAACTCAACCGCCGCGAGACAGTCGACCACTTCAACTCCGTGATCGACTCGGGCATCGACCTGTTCGACACCCAGTCCCGCCTCGCCCACGACATCCAGGTCACCCAAGACGGCATCACCGCCACCGAGCTGCTGCGCGCCTCCGACCTGATGCAGCGCGCCGCCATGATCGGCGGGGCCGCGGTGGACTCGGGTCGTTTTGGCGCCGGCGAGCACCTCGCGTTCGCCGAGCGGGTGTTCACCTACCGCAGCCGGATTCGTGCCGAGAGCGCCCACTCCGCGCCGCAGGTGCAGGAGCGCTACCGCGAGCTGATCCGATCGGAAGCCTGGCAGCGGCTCACCGCCGTGGAGGACCAGCTGGTCGCGGCCGGTGCCGACGCGGTGCACGCGATGTCGCCGGAGCAGCAGCGGGCCTGGCACACCGACGTCACCACCGTGGGCCGCGAGCTCAACGCGATGTCGATGGCCCAGTCCGACCACGCGATCACGCTGGGCATGACGCGGAGCTACGCGAAGTTCGTCTGGACGATCCTGGTGGTGCTGGTCGCGGTCGCGGTGACAGCCGGCTGCTGGTGGTACTCGTGGCGCAACATCGGGGTCACCGAGCAGGTGCTGGCGCGGCTGGCACGGCTGCGGGACGCCGTGCTGCACCGCACCAACGACCTGCTGCCGCCCATCCTGGAGCGCGCCCGGGAGGGCAAGCGCGTCGACGTCGACGGCGAGCTCGGCAAGCTGAACTTCGGTCGCGACGAGATCGGCCAGGTCGCCGACGCGATGGAGGTATCGCAGCGCGCCACCATCGACGCCACGATCAACGAGGCCGGGACGCACGCGGCGTTCCGCAACGCCATCGCCGCGATCGCCAGCGGGCAGCAGACGCTCATCCAGCAGGCGATCGTGCTCATCGACGCCGCTGAGCACGACGAGCAGGACCCGACCAAGCTGCGGCGGTTGCTGCAGGTCGACAGCACGGTCACCCGGCTGCGGCGCAAGATCGAGAACCTGCGGGTGCTCTCCGGTGACCGGCCCGGTCGCCGCTGGCGCGACCCGGTACCGCTGGGCAAGCTCGTGCAGTCGGCGATCGGCGAGACCGAGCACTACACGCGGCTCAACGTCCGCGCAGTGCCCGCGGTGGCGGTCAAGGGCCCGGCGGTCACCGACACGATCCGGGTGCTGGCGGAGCTGATGGACAACGCCACCCGCTTCTCGCCGCCGAACTCGCCGGTGGTGGTGCGGGTGGAGCGCACCGACGACGAAGGCGTGCTGGTGGAGATCGAGGACGGGGGTCTGGGCTTGAAGGAGCCCGACCGCGAGCGGCTCAACCGAACCCTCGCCGCGCCACCGGATTTCACCGCAACCTCGGTGCAGGACGACGTGCGACTCGGTCTCGTCGTGGTCAGCCGGCTCGCGCAGCGGCGCGGCATCGCCGTCAGCCTGCACCCCGGTGACGGTTCGGGCACGCGCGCCTCGGTGGCGCTGCCCGGCGAGATCATCGCCGAGCACGTGCCCGCGAAGCGCGAGCGCAGCGCCGAGACGACGATCCGGATGCGCCGCCGACCCCACAGCACCTCGACGGTGTCCGAACCGGACTCGGCGGGCGGCCTGCCGCAGCGCAAGCGCGGCACCACGCTCGCGCGGCTCAAGAGCAGACCGGGCGAATCCTCCACCGGGGGAACGGTTTCCGAAGATGATGACCAGTCGTCCGGGGCGGTAGCGTTCATGAACCAGATCCGACGCGCGCGTGCTGAGCAGGAGGGACGTTCGTGAGCAGCGACAACCTGAGCTGGTTGTTCGAAGACTTCCGCAGGCAGGTTCCCGATGTCCGGGGGCTGATCGTGTTCTCGGCCGACGGCCTGCCCACCTCGTCCTCGGGCATGCCCGAGGACGAGGCCGACGCGCTGGCCGCCCTGGGAGCCTCCATCAACAGCATGGTTGCCCGCGCGAGCGCGCACACCGGTTCCGGCGGTGTGCGGGGCACGCTGATCGAGAGCGACGAGGCGTTCCTGATGCTCAGCCAGGTCGCGGAGCGCACCGGCCTGCTGGTCGTCGTCCCGGCGAGCGCTGACCTCGAACTGGCGGCCACGGCGGTCGAGGAGCTGGTCTCGCAGGTCGGTTCGCACCTGGCCACTCCGGCGCGGCGGTGACCGGCATGGCCGAGTGGGAAGACGACGAGCCCGGACCGCTGGTGCGGCCCTACGTGCACACCGGCGGGCGCACCGATGTCACCAGCGACGAGCTGGACGTGTCGGCTCTGCTGCACGCCATTACCGAGACCACCGTCGACGACGTGTCGCTGAGCGCCACGACGGTGCGGGAGTTGTGCTCGGAACCGGTGTCGCTGGCGGAGATCGCCGCGGAGCTGGAAAGCCCGATCTCGGTGGCGCGCGTGCTGGTCGGCGATCTCGTCGACCGCGGCCTGCTGCGGGTGACCGCGCCGCGCACCGACCGGCCTGACGTTTCGTTCGTAGAGAGGCTTCGCAACGATGTCCGGAACCTTTGACCCGAACACGGCCTCGGCGAAGATCGTGATCGCCGGGGCTTTCGGGGTCGGCAAGACCACGATGATCACCAAGCTCACCGATCGGGAACCGCTGCGGACCGAGGAGGTCCTCACCGAGGCGGGCGTCGGGATCGACGACCTGGCGGGCTTGCAGGACAAGACGACCACGACGGTGGCCCTGGACTTCGGCCGGCTGGACCTGCCCAGCGGTCCGAAGCTCTACCTGTTCGGAACTCCCGGCCAGGACCGCTTCTGGCCGATGTGGGACAGCATCGCGCTCGGCGCGCTGGGAGCGATCGTCATCGTCGACACCGAGCGGCTCAACCAGTGCTTCGCGATCCTGGACTTCTTCGAGGACCGGGAAATCCCGTTCGTGGTCGCGATCAACGAGTTCGACGGCGCCCCGCGCCACGAACCGGACCAGCTCGCCGCCGCCCTCGACCTGGACCCGGAGATCCCGGTACTCACCTTCGACGCCCGGAGCAAGCAGGCCACCAAGGAAGTCCTGGTCACGGTGCTGGACCGAGCGATCGACTTCCGCACGGCCCGCTCCGACCCCGCCCGCGCGACGAGCCTCTGAGCCGGACAGCCCGCAGTTCTGGTCCGAACTGACCAGACAGGAAGGAGGCGGACACGGAAGGTGCGGACCAGAACCGGCCGTTGATCAGCACGACCCAGAGGGCCTGGGCTCACGCCGGCGGTGGTCATCGGCAACGGACCGACCGGGCGAGGACGACATCCGATCACCCGCGGGATCGCTGACCGCCCTTCGTCCAGCGACTTCGGCGTCGCGCCGCTGCTCTGAACGCTGATCGATCCTCAACGCACCGCGCCGCGAACCCCACCTCCCGTTCACTGATCTCCCACGACGGCGGGCAAACCGGGGTGCCGAGGATCAGCGTCCGCGAGTACGCCCGTGGAGGAACCAGGGTCAGGGCTCGCACGGGGTGGGCCGAGACGGGGGACCTCGTCAGCGAGATCCGAGTCGAGCCCATGCCGGGAGCGGAGCCGGGACACGGAGGTCCGGGCTTGGCGAGCTCGTGAGGTCATTGCTGGGCGAGCCATTGTTCTCGGGTGATGGCGTACTCGACGTCGCCGTGTTCGGCGCCGGGTATGGGCCCCTCGGGCCATTCGCTGAAGAAAGTTCGGACGTAGCGGAGCCCGGCTTTCTCCATGACCCGCCGGGAGCCGGTGTTGACCGCCATCGTCTGAGCCCAGACCCGGCGCAGGCCGAGTTCGGTGAAGCCCGTGTCGACCAGTGCCCGCGCGCCTTCGGTGGCCAGACCGCCACCCCAGGTGGAGCGGAGCATCCGGTAGCCGAGCTCGAAGTGGTCGGATTCATCGGGGGTCTGCGGGTGGAACTTGAACACGCCCAGGAAATCGTGGCTGTCGCGGTCGACGGCGGCCCAGACACCGTGGCCGTTGAAGAGGTCGTACCGCTCTCTGTACATCGGCAGTGCCTTCAGCCGAACCTCGTCGAAGGTGGCCGGCAACCCGCCGTTGAGGTAGCGCATGACCTCGGGGTCGTTGTTCATGCGGAACAAGCCGTCGGCATCGGCTTCGGTCAGCTCCCGCAACACCATCCGCGCGGTCTCCAGGAAGATCCGGGCCACTACAGCATCTCCAGCGGGTCGAGGCGGACCTGCAGTTCGGTGGCCTTCCGCGCCGCACGCACTGCCTGCGCGGCGTGCAGGGAACTCGCGAGGGCTCTGCCGTCGGCGCGGTCGACGCGGACGATGAGGCGTTCGCGTTCCGAGTTGCCGTCCTCGTCGACTTCCCCGATCGGCACCGGTCCGAGCACTTCAGCGCTGGCGGGCAGGTCCGCCGAGTCCAGCAACGCCTCGATGGCGTCGGGTGTTCCGTCGACAGCGGCGACGCGGCGAGCCGGTGGGAAGCCGAGTTCGGCGCGTTCGGCGAGCTCTTGCGCCGCGTACCAGGCGGGATCCCAGCGGACCAGTGCCTGCACGGGTTGCAGCGAGGATTCGGCCATCACCACGACCCGTCCACCGTCGCCACCGGGCCGGACCAGGGTCGCAGCGGCGAACCACAGTCGCAGCGCGGCTTCGGCGGAGCGCAGCTCGGGTCGGCCTAGCAGGGTGCGCCCGTCGAGCAGCAGCGCGGCGCCGTAGCCGCCTTCGGCGACGGGCTCGGCGCCGGGCGTGCAGACGATCAGCGCCGGTTTCGCGGGGACGTCGGCGAGGACGTCACCTGCACCGGAGGTGCGCACCGGGAACCCGGGGAACGCGCGGCCGAGCTCTTCGGCGGTGCGACCGGCGCCGACGGCGGTCGCGCGCAACCGGCGGGAACCGCACTGGGGGCACTTGAACGCGGCCTCGGCGGCTCCGCACCAGCTGCAGGCGGCCGGTTTGGGCATGCCGTCCTCAGTTCCACCGGGCAGTGCCAGAGGACCCGCGCAACGCCGGCAGCGGGCGCGTTCGCGACAATCTCCGCAGGCCAGCGCTGGGACGTAACCGCGTCGGGGTACTTGGACGAGCACCGGGGCGCCGTTGGAGAGGGCGGCGCGGGCGGCCTCGAACCCCACCGAGGGCAGTCGGGCGGCCCGGGCCGCCGGGTCGCGTGCCAGCTGGGTGTCGTCCTCGCCGATCGAGGTGACGCGCGGCGCAGCTGCCCGGACTTCGTTGCGGTGGGCGACGAGTTCGTGCGCCCAACCGGTTTCGACCAGCAGCGCTGCCTCGGCGGTGCGGGCGAAACCGCCGATGATCAGCGCGGAGCCGGCGGTGTGTGCGCGCTGGGTGAGCACGTCGCGGGTGTGCGGGTAGGGCACCTGCGGGTAGCTGTGCAGGTCGTCGCCGTCGTCCCAGACCACGGCCAGCCCGAGGTCGCGGACCGGGGCGAACATCGCGGCCCGGGTTCCGATGACGACCCGTGCCGATCCGCGCAGCGCGGCGAGCCAGTGCCCGTAGCGCTCCGCCGGTCCGCTCTCGGCGGTCAGGGTCACCACGTCGTCGCCGAGCAGCGACGCGCAAGCGGAGTGCAGGCGGGCGAGGTCGCGGTGGTCCGGGACGACGATCAGCGCGCCGCGACCGGCGGACGCCGTGGTGGCGGCGGCTTCCGCGAGCCGGGCGGGCCAGTCCTCCCCCGGCAGCGCCTGCCACACCGCGCGAGCGGGACGCCCGGAGTGCAGGGCGTCCAAGAAGGACCGACCGTGCTGATATCGCTGCCACGCATGCGCTTCCGGACGTTCCGGCGCGGGAACCGGTTCGCGGCGCGCGGACTTCTCGGCGGCGGCGCTGCGCGGGGGGATCGCGAGTCGCACGACGTCGGCGAGCATGCCGCCGTAGCGGTTGGCGACAGCTCGCGCCTGGGCGAGCATGTCGGCCGTGAGCACCGGCTCGGGCGAGGGCACCCGCTCCAGCCAGGCGAGGTTGCCCTTGAAGTCGGTGCTCTCGTCGCGCTCCAGCAGGTAGCCGTCGACCAGCTTGCCGCGGAACCGCACCCGCACGCGGCAGCCCGGCTGCGCGTCGGCGTCGAGCCGGTCGGGAACGCGGTAGTCGAAGGGGCGGTCCAGGTGAGCCGGGAGCGGGACGTCGACCAGCACGCGCGCGACCGGGTTGCTCGCCGCCGCCGTGCGCTCGGTCTCCTCCTTCCGCTTCCGCGGCTGTCCACCTGCCATGCCTCTTCTCTACCAGACACCCCCGTCCCGGCGAGGGCCCGGCGGCCCGGTCCCGGCGAGTCGTGAGCGCCTGACCCGTGATGGGCGGTCTCGTGGGGTGTGTGAAAGCATTTTCGAGTGTTCCACGTCGTCTTCTACCACCCCGAGATCCCCGGGAACGCCGGGAACGCGATCCGGATGGCCGCCGGGTCCGGCGCCGCGCTGCACTTGGTCGAGCCGCTGGGGTTCTCCGTGGAGGACGCGAAGCTCCGCCGCGCCGGGCTGGACTACCACGACCGCGCCGCGCTGCACGTCCACCCGAGCCTGGAAGCCTGCTGGGAGGAGCTGCGCCCGGAACGCGTCATCGCGTTCACGGCCCGCACCGACGCCTCCTACGTCGACGTGGACTACCGGCCCGGCGACGTCCTGCTGTTCGGCCCGGAGTCCACCGGACTGCCGGACGACCTCATCGATGCGGCCTCGATGCGGGTGCGCATCCCGATGCTGCCCGGGATCCGCTCGATGAACCTCGCCAACTCCGCCGCTGTCGCGGTCTACGAGGCTTGGCGGCAGCACGACTTCAAGGCGCCGTGACCGGCTCCCGGCTGCGCGTCCACGGCCAGGTGAGCAACGCCCAGGCGGCCATGCCGACGACGAGCTCCACCGCGAGGTAGGTCGGCCAGCCGCCCATCAGGTCGAGCAGCGACGGGTTCTCCGGCTTGCTGCTGACGAAGCCGTAGTTCGTGCCGGCCGCCTCGTTGAACACCAGCATCGCCAAGCCCCACGCGACGGTGACCCCGACCGAGATCCAGTACCCGCGCCACGTCGGCCGGATCCCGACCGCCCATGTCAGGAAGGACGCCGCCCAGATCACCAGCAGGTGCTGGCCCCAGAACTCGATGAAGTTGACGTGCGGGAAGTCGGGTGAGTCCAGGGCCGGGGTGATGATCGCCTGCGGCGTCAGCGTCAGGCCCCAGAAGTAGAGCAGGGCGTGCGGGGTCGCTCGCCGCGTCCACAACGCCCACGCGGCCACCACCCACGCGAGGTCGCACAGGTGCAGCGGCAGCGACTCGGCGACGTCCCATTCCCCCGGCATCAACCGGAACACCAGCAGCGGAACGTTGAACCCCAGCACCACGACCGCGAACGCCCGGCACCACCGCTCCAGGGCCTGCTCGTGGATTCCCCTCCCGAGCACGACGAGGACCAGCGACCCGGCCAGGATGAGCACCATCAGCACCCAATGCGACAGGCCGTAAGGCTCGAACCGATCCACAACCGGCCCCACAACCCAAGAGTCACCCACCTGAGGGACGGCGTCAATCTCACCACCAACCCACCCC
>NZ_SMKV01000067.1 GCF_004348445.1 Saccharopolyspora aridisoli
TGCCCGAACTCCCCAAGACCCGATCCGGCAAGATCATGCGCCGCCTGCTCCGAGACGTCGCCGAGAACCGCGAAGTCGGCGACGTCTCCACACTCGCCGACTCCTCAGTCATGGACCTCATCTCCAAGGGCCTCAAGTCGGCCGACGACTGATCGTCAACGCAGTTCACGGGAGGGCGTCCGCATTGCGGGCGCCCTCCCATTTTTCTCGCACACCCACTCTGAGCTGCACGAACAGCTTCGCGGAGGTGCTTGAACGGACAAGTGATCGGCCGGACGGATGTTACGCTTGGCTACAGGTGTGCCGGGAAGTCTGGTCGGCGACGGAATCGTGCTGTCCACGAACGGAGCCGCTTTGTCCGACGCCCGCAACCGCGCTCGCACTTTCGACTTCGGGGCTTACCTGCGCACCGAGACCGTCGGCGGCATGGTGCTGCTCGCCGCCGCGGCCATCGCGCTGCTGCTGGCCAACTCCCCCGCGAGCGCCTTCTACACCGCGATCCGCGACTTCGAGGTCGGGCCGCACCTGCTGCACCTCGACCTCAGCATCGGCGAGTGGGCCAAGGACGGCCTGCTCGCGATCTTCTTCTTCGTCGCCGGCCTGGAGCTCAAGCGCGAGCTGGTGATCGGCGAGCTGTCCAACATCCGCAGCGCGCTGCTGCCGGTGATCGCCGCCATCGGCGGCATGGTCGTGCCCGCCGGGCTGGCGTTCGCGGTCAGCGTCGGTGCCCCCGGTCACGAGACCGCGTGGGCGATCCCGGTGGCCACCGACATCGCCTTCGCGCTCGGCGTCCTCGCGCTGACCGGGTCCTGGATGCCGACCGCCGCCCGGGTGTTCCTGCTCAGCCTCGCCGTGGTCGACGACCTCGGCGGCATCATCGTGATCGCGGTCGTGTTCACCTCCGGTCTGGACCTGCTGGCGCTGCTGGCCGCCGTCGCGCTGTGCGCTCTGTACTGGTTCCTGCAGCACAAGCGCATCCGCTCGTCGTGGATCTACGTTCCGCTGGCCCTGGCGACCTGGATCGCGGTGCACAGCTGCGGCATCCACGCCACGATCGCCGGCGTCGCGCTGGGCCTGCTCACCCGCGTCCGCACCGACCCCGACGAGGGGGCGTCCCCGGCGATGCGGCTGGAGCACCGGATGCAGCCGTGGTCGGCGGGCCTGGTGGTGCCGGTGTTCGCATTCTTCGCGGCCGGGGTCCCTGTCGACGGCGAGGCGCTGACCTCCATGTTCGCGGACCGGGTAGCGATCGGCGTGATGGTCGGCCTGGTGGTCGGCAAGTTCGTCGGCATCTTCGTCACCTCGTTCATCGCCGTGAAGTTGCGCATCGGCGACAAGCCGAGCTCGGTGTCCTGGGTGGACATGGGCGCGTTGGCGATGCTCGGCGGCGTCGGGTTCACGGTCAGCCTGCTCATCACCGAACTCGCGCTGGAGGGCGCGGCCGCCGAACGCGCCAAGGCCGCAGTGCTCATCGCCTCCGCGGTCGCCTCGCTGCTGGCCGCTGCGGCGCTGGTCCGGAAGGGGCGCAGGCTCAACGGCGACTCCGCTGATGAGACCGGCGGGAATGTCACTCACGGGTAACGCACAGCGAGTCGCTGAGCAAGGATGTGATCTCCCGTGGCACGATGGTTCGCGTGAACAGCGCCCAGAAGAGCACCAACGGCAGCCGCGAAGGTGCGGAGTGGAGTTCGGTCAACTCCATCCCGTTGTCCGAGGAGGGCACAGCTCCTGACGGGCAGTCCATCGGCGCGTTGGTCAAAGACGCCACGACGCACCTGTCCACGCTGGTCCGCTCCGAGGTGGAGCTCGCCAAGTCCGAGCTCGCCGGTGAGGTCAAGAAGGCCCTCAAGGGCAGCGTCTTCTTCATCCTGGCGCTGTCCGTGCTGGTCTTCAGCCTGTTCTTCCTGTTCTTCACCGCCGCGGAGGGCCTGCACGCCCTCGGCCTGTGGCGCTGGGCCGCGTTCGGCATCGTCTTCCTGGCGATGCTGCTGGTCGCCGGTCTCTTCGGGCTGCTCGGTTTCCTGAAGGTCCGCAAGCTCAGCGCGCCGAAGCGCACGATGGCGTCCCTCAAGGAGACCAAGAACATCACCAAGCGCCGCCAGTCAGAGGAGCCGGCCGAAGGCTGACGGATCGGGCGCTCACACTCACGTCGAAACCGCGGCGGACTCAGGTCCGCCGCGGTTTTCGCACCGCATGGCGCGTTTAGGAGGTGCCCGGGAACCTCACCGGGCGGTTCCGGTCCGAGCTGTCCGGACGAAGAGGACGTCGATCATGGACGGCTCGGGCCCAGTACCGCCTCAGGCGAATCGCTCCAGGCCCTGGGATCAGTTCGTGCAGTTGCCCGTGGCGACCGGGGTGTCCAGGTGCGGAGCCGCCTCGACCTCGTCGGCGACCTCGTCGGCCGTGAGGGCGAAGCCCGTCTCCGGGTCGTCGACGGCCGCACCGAAGACGACACCGACCACGTTCCCGCTGGGGTCGATCAGCGGGCCGCCGGAGTTGCCGCTCTGCACCCGCCCGCGGACCGTGTAGACGTCGCGGACCACGGTCGCGTTGTCGTAGATGTCCGGCCCGCGCAACCGGATGCGCTCCCGGATGCGACCGGCCGAAGCCGTGTAGGGCCCGTCGAGCGGGTAGCCGAGCGCGATCGTGTCGTTGCCGGGGCGGGCCGCCTGCGAGGCGAAAGCCATCGCCTCGGCGTCGAGGTCCGGGACCGCCAGGATCGCCAGGTCCACGTCCGGCTTGTACATCACGACCTCGGCGTCGAAGTCGCCGCGCCCGATCTCGATGGCCACCCTGTCGGTACCCGCCACGACGTGCGCGTTGGTCATCACCCGGTGCGGCGCCACCACGAAACCGGTGCCCTCCAACGCGCGGGCGCACGAAGTCGCCCTGCCGCGGATCTTGACCACGCTGGGCTGAGCGTTGCGCACCACGTCGCTGCCGGCGAGCGCCGGGTCGGGAGGTGCGATCTCGGCGACCGGGGTCTCCGAGAACGGTTCCAGTGCCTCCGGGAAACCCGACATGCCGAGCATCTTGCGCAGGTCGTCGGGCAGGGCCCTGGCCTGCGGGGGCATCACCGAGTTGACCGCGCTGAGCACCTGCGAACGGCTCAGCGCCGCCGCCAGGCCGGGCAGCGCGGTGGCCGAGGTGAATGGCAGCGCGACCAGCCAGGCCACGACCAGCACCGCGATGAACTGCAGAACCGAGCCCAGAGCGTTGTCGACCCCTGCGAGCCGAGGCGAGGTGATCCGGTCCCGCAACTCGCGGCCGGCCCACATCCCGAAGGTCTCACCGAAGGCGACCAGCAGGACCACGATGCCGACGCCGAAGGCCAGCCGGGCGACCGGGCTGTCCAGGGTGTCCAGCAGCAGCGGCGCCACCTTCAGACCCACCACGGCTCCGACGAACACGCCCACGAAGGACAGCAGCGCGGTGACCAGACCGCTCCGAGCCCCGGAGACCGCGGCGAGCAGTGCCAGCAGCACCACCAGCAGGTCGACCCAGTTCACCCACTCACCCCTCGCGATGGACGATCAGCCGCACCACCGTCTCATGGTTCGACAACAGAACGGCCAAGCCGGGCTTCCAAGGAGGTCTTCGCCACCCCTCAGGAACGCCCCAAACCGATCTCGTCGGCCTCTTCGGCCGCCCTCCAGGCTTCGTCCAGCTCGCGCACGTCAGCCCGGTTCCAGCTGCGCGACCAACCAGCCAGTTCGAGCAGTCCGGCCAGCAGCCCGCCGGTGAAGCCCCAGACGAGCATGCCCGGGACCAGGAACGCTGGACCGACCATTCCGCTGGTCAGCCGCACCCTCACCCGGTTCTCGGGGTCGGTGAGCCAGGAGATCGGCACCCGGGCCACGGCCGCGGTCTCACCCAGGTCGACCGGCGCGACCGGCGAAGGCTCGACCCAGTGCGCGAGCACCGGGGTCACCCGGAAACCGCTGTGCGGAACGTGCAGTTCCGGCAGGGTCGCAACGGGCCGGACGCCCTCGACCCGCACCCCCACCTCCTCGACGGCCTCACGCAGCGCGGCGTCCACCGGGCCGGAATCGACATCGTCGAGCGCGCCTCCGGGGAAGGCAACCTGACCGGGATGCGAGTTGAGCCCGTCGGCGCGGCGCAGCAGCAGCACCTCGGGGCCCTGCTCGCCTTCGCCGAGCAGGATCAGCACCGCGGCGGGACGGGCGGAGGACGGCGGCGAGTCCTTCGGCCAGCCGAAGTGCCCGGGATCGAGGTCAGCGGTGCGCTTGACCAGCGTCCGCATCCATTCGGGCAGGTCAGCGGGATCGACCAGCGGTCCGTTGTCGCTCACTGACCCCCCAGGGTTCGCTCGACGGCGGCCCGAACCTCGTGCGGGGATTCGAACGCGACCGGTGGATCGATGCGCCGGACCTCGCCGGAAGCCGTCACCACGTAGCTGACCGGCAGCACGTTGGGAGACCGCAGCGCTGCCCGCGCCCGGTCGTCGCCGTCATGCAGGTTCGGGAAGTGAACGCCGAGCGAGCGCAGCAGGTCAAGACCCTCCGCCGCGCCGCTGTCGACCTGCACTCCCAGCACCCGGACCGCTCCCGGCTCGGTGCTGTAGGCCTGCAACGCGGGCAGCTCCGTGCGGCACGGAACGCACCAGGTGGCCCAGAGGTTGATCAGCGTCGGACCGCCGGAGGCGGCCTCGGCCAGGTCGACGGGCCCGCCGTCGGCCAGGCACTGCAGCGACGTGCCCGCCAGTTCGGTGGGTCCGCCGGTTCCAGCCGGGCACGCCTGCAGAGCGGCAGCGGCGCGGTGCTGCGGATCGATCCGTTCCGCCGGTGGCGGAGCTGCGGAAGGGCCCTGCTGCTGATCTTGGCCGCGCGGCCACAGCGCGACCGCCGCGAGGACGGCGAGCACGACGACCACGACGGTCCACTGGAGCTCGGACCGGTAGGCACGGAGGTTCACGCCACCGGCTCCTTGGCCGCTTGGCTCTCGATGGTCTTGTCCGGGACCTCGTCGACGATGCCCGCAAGTTCCAGCAGTCGCGGCGTCTCCGGGCCCCTGACCAGCTTCGCGGCCTCCACGTGGTCGGTCGGCCCGGCGCCGTAGGAAGGGCAGTCCTTGGCCAGCAGGCACGCGCCGCAGGCCGGTTTGCGGGCGTGGCAGACCCGACGGCCGTGGAAGATCACCCGGTGGGACAGCATCGTCCACTCCTTGCGGGGAATCAGCTCGCCGATCGCGTGCTCGACCTTGACCGCGTCCTCGAGCTCGGTCCAGCCCCACCGGCGCACCAGGCGACCGAAGTGGGTGTCCACGGTGATCCCCGGGACGTCGAAGGCGTTGCCGAGGATCACGTTGGCGGTCTTGCGCCCGATCCCGGGCAACCTGACCAGCTGGTCGAGCTCTCCGGGAACCTCGCCGCCGTGCTTGTCGACGAGCGCGGCGCCCAGCCCCATCAGCGACGCCGCCTTGTTCCGGTAGAAGCCGGTGGACCGGATCATCTCCTCCAGCTCGGTCCGCTCGGCTCCGGCGTAGGCCTCGGCCGTCGGGTACCGGCGGAACAGCGCGGGCGTGACCTCGTTGACCCGCTTGTCGGTGCACTGGGCGGACAGGATGGTCGCGACCGCGAGTTCCAGAGGCGTGTTGAAATCAAGCTCGCAATGCGCGTCCGGATAGGCTTCGCCGAGGGCGCGCAGCATGCGCCTCGCTCGCCGGACGAGTCCCAACCGGGTCTCCTCCTTGTTCCTGGACCGGGATACGACCTGGTCGGGAGATGGTCCAGCGGACTTGGCGCGGGTGTTTCGGGCAGGCTCCGGCACCCCACCAGACTACGGAGGAGCACGGACACGGAAGGTGGCGGTACTGTCACCCGCCCTGCGAATCGACCCCCGGTTGAACCGGCGTCGAAGGTATGAGCGAGGATTCACACCATGATGGCTGCCTGGTTCGTCATCGTCGTACCGCTCGTGATCATGTTCTTCACGCTCTTCATGGAGCGCGTGGAAGCCCGCCTGCGGCATGTGGCGGTGCAAGAGAACGAGGTGGAGGAATTGCTGGAGAACGCCCGGCCTGATGAGGTGCGGGCGCTGTTCCGGCAAGGTATTGGACGTGCGCTGGAGCTTTTCCAGCTACGCAGGGTGGGACGCGCCGGTAGGCTACGTACCCGCCGTTCGCGCGACCAGTCTTAGAATTACTGGTAGTGATCGGCGGCACATCGCCAGACACGCTGACGCGGGTCCGGCACCACAGACAGCCGCCGCGTCTCAACATGGAGGGACGAGGTGGACGAGACCCTGGCCCGAGCCGGCATCTTCCAAGGCGTGGAGCCGGCCGCGGCGGAGGCACTGGCACAGTCGCTGGAACCTATCGAGTTCCCGCGCGGACACGTGATCTTCGCCGAGGGCGAGCCGGGTGACCGGCTCTACATCATTCAGTCCGGCAAGGTGAAGCTCGGGCGCAAATCCCCGGACGGCAGGGAGAACCTGCTGGCGATCATGGGGCCGTCGGACATGTTCGGCGAGCTGTCCATCTTCGACCCCGGGCCGCGGACTTCGACCGCGACCACGGTCACCGAGGTGCGCGCGTTGAGCATGGACCGCGGCGCTCTGCGGCAGTGGATCGCCACTCGCCCTGAGATCGCCGAGCAGCTGCTGCGCGTGGTGGCTCGCCGCCTGCGCCGCACCAACGGCATGCTCGCCGACCTGATCTTCACCGACGTTCCGGGACGCGTCGCCAAGGCGCTGCTGCAGCTCGCTCAGCGCTTCGGCAGCCAGGAAGCGGGCCTGCTGCGGGTCACCCACGACCTGACGCAGGAGGAGATCGCGCAGTACGTCGGCGCCTCGCGGGAGACCGTGAACAAGGCGCTCGCGGACTTCGCGCACCGCGGCTGGCTGCGTCTTGAGGGCAAGAGCGTGCTGATCCTTGATCCGGAGCGCTTGGCCCGCCGCGCTCGCTGAGCGGCGACGTCACACATATCGCGAAGCCGACGCGCGTCCTTTGCGTGCGCGTGGCAGCCGGAATACGTCCGTGAAATTCACGTTGAACCTCGAGCGCAACGCGGTCCACCCCTGCTACGTCCAACGGCCGAACGCAAAGGCGAAAGGGGTCTGTGGATGAATTCCACGATGGTGATCGCGCTGGTGGCAATGGTCCTGGCGATCATGTTGGTGATCACGGTGCGGACGGCGATGAGCAAGTCCAACCGGGCTGAAGGCCGTCGCCGCAAGCGGGTCGGCAGCTCGTTCGTCGGCACCACCGGGGCCAGCAGCAACCACGACGCCGGTTGGGGCGGCTTCGACGGCGGCGGCATCGGGGG
>NZ_SMKV01000068.1 GCF_004348445.1 Saccharopolyspora aridisoli
CCGCCACCCGAGGCCGGTAACAACGGCTCGATGACCTGCCACTGCTCATCAGTCAGCTCATGCCTACGCACCATCAACCAAGATCAAACCAGGTCACCCACACCCACTTTGAGGACACCCCCTAGCGGGGTGATTCGTGTTGGGAGCCCCGGACGTTGATGGGACTGCCCGGGGGTTCCGCGCAGTGGGCTTGCAGGTTGGCGGGCGTGTCGGCGAGGTCGGTGCCCGGCCGCTGGTGGGTGCTCTCGTAGCCCTGGGTGCAGACGAACGGGTCGAAGCTGTTCAGGACCAGGCCGAACCGGGCTCTTCCGTCGCCTGGGACGGTGGTCTTGGTTCCCTGCGCGAGGCTCGGGTAGGTGACCAGCAGCTGCTCCACGCCGTCGAGGCGGGTGCGGTAGACGTTGGCTGTGGTCAGCAGGTTCGACAACAGCCCGCCAAGTTGTGGTCCGGTTTCCCGCAGCAGGCCGCTGACCTGCTCGGCGGCGTCCGGTGCTGCGTCGATGACGCGGCGCAGGTCGGGGTCGGAAGCGCGCAGCTGCCCGGCGAACAGGCGGAGGTCCCGGCTGAAGGAAGCGATCTCGGCCCCCTGCTCCCGCTGCGTTTCCAGCACCTGCCTGCCGCTGGAGATCAGGTCCAGCGTCTGCGGCAGGTGGTCGGTGGCGTGCCGGGTGTAGGCGTTCGAGGTGTCGAGCAGCGTGCCGAGCGGACCGTTGAGGCCGGTGAACGCCAGGTCCAGTTCGGTGACCACGGTCTGCAGCGAGCCGATCGGGATGCTGCGCACCGTGCGGTCCAGGTTGGCCAGCAGGTCTTCCGGCGGAACCGGGATCGAGGTGCGGTCGCTGGTGATCACCGAGCCTTCCCCGAGGTGCGGACCACCGTCGGATCGGGGGCGGAGGTCGACGTACTGCTCCCCCACCGCCGATCTGTTGGTGACCACGGCGTCGGTGTCGGCCGGGATCTTCGGTGCGCTGTTCTCGATCTCCAGCGACACGTCGATGCCCGAAGGGGTCAGCCGCAGCGGTCCGACCCGCCCGATGGGCAGTCCTCGGTAGGTGACCTCGGCGTTGGTGAAGATGCCGCCGGAGTCGCGGAACCGGGCGATGGTGGTGTACCCGCGGGAGGACACCAACCGGTCCAGTCCGGCGTAGGTGGCGCCGACGTAGGTGATGCCGACCAGGGCGATCAGCACGAACGCCCCGATCTGCAGCTTGACCCGCTTCGAGATCACCGGACACCTCCGAGCACTGCGTCGAACGGTCCGCCCGGTCGCGGCGGTGGCGGCACGGCGGCTGCGGGCGCGGGCAGCGGGAGCGGGAGCTCGCCGGGCCCGATGCCTCCGGTGGGCGGCGGGCGTCCCTGCAGCACGTTGTCCACGATCGTGCTCAGGTCGAGGTCCAGCTGCAGGTCCAGGTTGGTGTAGTCGCCCTTGACCGCGTTCACCGTGTAGTCGGTGAACGGGAAGGTGACCAGGATTTCCAGCGACTTGGGGATGTCCTCGCCCGCTTCCGCCAGCTTCTGCAGGATCGGGCTGAGCGACCGCAGGTTCTCCAAGGTGTCCTGCTTGCTGCGCTCGGTCGTTTCCACGGCGACCTCCGAGAGCCGGTCCATCTGCTGGAGCATGGTGACCAGCTGCCCTCGCTGCTCGTTGATGACCTTCAGCCCGGGGCCGAGGTTGTCCAGCGCGAAGGCGATGTCGTGCTTCTGCCCGACGAGCGAGGTGGCGAGCCGGTTGAGCCCGTCGATGGCGCGGGTGATCTCGTCGCGCTGGCCGTCGAGTTCCCGGGTGAAGACCTCCAGGTTCCGGTGCAGCGAGCGGATGTCGGCTTCGTTGCCGGACAGGGCGGCACCGAGTTCCTGGTTGATCTGCTGGAGCTGGCCGATGCCGCCACCGTTGAGCAGCATCGACAGCGCCCCGAGCACCTCCTCGACCTGCGGGTGCCGGTTCGTGCGCGACAGCGGGATGCGGTCGCCGTCGGACAGCAGCGCTTGGCCGTTCGTCGCGGAACCGTCGAGCTGGACGTACTTCTCACCGAGCAGGCTGGACTGGCGCAGCTGGGCGATGGCGCTGGCCGGCAGCCGCACGTCCCGGTTGATCTCCAGGGTGACCTCGGCGGTCCAGCCGTCCGGGGCGAGCCGGATGCCGGAGACGCGGCCGACGGCGACGTCGTTGACCTTCACGCTGGCCTGCGGCACCAGGTCCAGCACGTCGGCGAGCTGCGCGGTGACGCGGTACGGGTCGTCGCCGAGGTCGGCTCCGCCGGGGAGCGGCGCGTTGTACAGGCCGGTGAACCCGTGCTGGCCGCATCCGGCGACCAGCAGGAAGCTCAGCAGCGCCACCGCGATCCGCATCAGCGACCACCTCCCGGGTGGGGTGCGCCGGTGTCGCGCATGGCGTCGACCAGCGGGAGCGGGATGTCAGGTGCGTGCCCGTGCTCCAGCGAGGTGATCGCCTCGGCCGGGGACGGCAGCGGGACCGCTCCGGTCACGATCGGTTCGATCCGGTTGCAGGCGTCGGCGAGCACGGGCGGCACCGGGCGGTCCGGGGGCGACTGCCGCAGCAACTTGCAGACGATGACGATCGGCGGGTGCGTCAGCTCGTTGATGTTGCCGCGGGTGCGGGTGGACCCGGTGGAGGCCTCGTAGGTGTTGGCGAGGTTCGACAACCCCAGCGGTGCTAGGTCGGTGACCTCCTCCAGCGCCGCGCGCTGGTCGACGAGCACCTGCGTCACCGCCTGCAGGTGGTCCACGTTGGTCCGCAGCACGGCGCGGTTGTCGCGGATGAACCCGGCGGTCTCCGACAGCGCGGGCCCGAGTTCCCGCAGCGCCGCGCCGAGTTCGCCGCGTTCGTCGGCCAGGAACGCGGCGGTGTCGGACAGCTGGGTGTTGAACCGGCGCACCTGCTGGTCGCTGTCGGCGAGCGTGCGGTTGAACAGCTGCAGGTTGTCGACGGTGGCGAACATGTCCTCCTTGGACCCCGACAGGGTGCTCGTCGCCTGGCTCAACCGCTGCAGCATGTCGTTGAGCTCCGCGCCGTGCCCGCCCAGGTTGGCGGCCTGCACGTCGAGGAAGTCCGACAGCGCGCCCTCCTTGTTGGCCCCGTCCGGGCCCAGCATCCGCATCGTGCGGTCGGTGTTGCGGTTGATCTCGTCGAGCTCCAGCGGCGTCGCGGTCCGCTCGCGCGGGATCACGGCCCCGTCGGCCAGTTCCGGCCCCCCTTCGTAGACGGGCGTGAACTGCACGTACCTGTCGCTGACCAGGCTCGGCGCGACCGCGACGGCCTTGGCGTCGGCGGGGATCGGCGTGCCGTCGTCGATGCGCATCTCGACCCGCACCTTGGTTCCCTCCGGGACGACCTCGGTCACCGAACCGACCCGCATGCCCAGCACCCGCACGTCCGAGCCGGGGAACAGCCCGACGGTGGCGCCGAAGTGGGCGGTCACGGAGGTGCGCGCGGCGAGCGACACGGCCCACCAGGCACCGCCGGTGATCAGCATCGCCGCAGCGAGGACGATGGCCACAGCGCGCTTGCTCATCGCGGACCTCCCCCGGCGCCGCCCTCGATCGGCGGACGGCAGCCTTCCTCGTTGGACGTCACCGGGCCCACGTGCAGCATCGGCGGGACCTGGCCGCAGACGTAGCTGTCGAACCAGCGCCCGTTGCCGACGGTGTTGCTGAAGTACCGCGCGAACGGCGCGAGGTTCTGCAGACCCCGGTTGAGGTTGTCCTGGTTCCGGTGCAGCACCTCGGTGACCCGTTCGAGCGTGATCAGCGCAGGCCGCAGCTGGGCGTGGTTGTCGGCGACGAGCCCGCGCAACTGCTCGGAGAGCTGCCGGGTGCTGCGCAGCAGCGTGCTGATCGCCTCGCGCCGGAAGCGGATCTCCTCCATCAGCAGGTTGCCGTCGGCGAGCAGCTTGGCGAAGACCTCGTCGCGGTCTCCGAGCACCTGGCTGACCTGCCGGGTGTTGCTCAGCAGTTGCTCGAGCTGCTGGTCCCGGCTGGAGATGACCTGGGAGAACGCCGAGAGACCGCGCAGCGCCTCACCCACGTGCGCCGGGGTGCCGCGGAAGGTGTCGGCCATGGTCTGGAAGCTCTGCGCCAGCGCGGCGGTGTCGACCTCCCCGGAGGTGCGGCCGAGGTCCTGGAAGGCTTCGGTGACGTCGTAGGGCGAGCGCGTGCGGTCGGCGGGGATCGTCGCGGAGGCGTCCTGTTCGCGATCGCCCTGCGGGTCCAGCGACAGGTACTTCTGGCCGAGCAGCGTCTTGATCTCGATGGAGGCCGTGGTGCGGTCGCCCACCCAGGCGTCGTCGACGCGGAAGGCGACCTCGACGTGCTTGCCGCGCAGGGACATCGAGGTCACCTCGCCGGCTTTGACCCCGGCGATGCGGACCTCGTCGTCGGGTTTGAGCCCGGCCGCCTCGGTGAACTGCGCGCGGTAGGTGGTGCCGCCGACGACCGGCAGGTCCTCGAAGTAGAACGCCAGCAGCGAGACCGCGGTGATCAGCACGAGGCCCACCACCCCGGCGGCTGCCGGGTCGCGCCGTTTGAGCCGCTCGATCATCGGCACCTCTCAGGCATCTGCTCGGGGGACGTCGCGGGCAGCGGCACGGCCACGCCGAGGTTGGAGATGCGCACCTGGCCGGAGCTGCGGCACAGGAAGTAGTTGAACCACGACCCGTAGCTGGCGGTGCGGTTGATGGTGTTGAGCTTGTTGGGCAGGCCCGCGGCGAACCGCTCGACGAGCGGCCGGTGGTTGTCGAGGTGGTGCGAGAGCACGCCCAGGTGCGCGATGCTTTCGCGCAGCGGCTGCCTGCCCTCGGCGAGCAACCCGGCTGTCGCCTCGTTGACCTGGCCGATCCCTTCGACGGCCGAGCCGATCTGCTCCCGGTCGGCTGCCAGGCCGGAGACGACCTGCTGGGTCTGCACCAGCACCTCGTCGAGCTCGGCGTTGCGGCTGTTGACGGTGCCGAGCACGTCGTTGAGGTTGGTGATGACGTCGCCGATCACCTGGTCGCGGGAGGCCAGGGTCTGGGTCAACGAGCCGATGTGCGCCAGCAGGCTCTGCACGGTGCCGCCTTCGCCCTGCAGGGTCTGGATGATCGCGTGCGAGAGCTTGTTGACGTCTTCGGGCGAGAGCGCCTGCAGCAGCGGCTTGAAACCGTTGAACAGGACCGTGAGGTTCAGCGCGGGCCGGGTGCGTTCGATCGGGATCGTCGAGTCCTCCGGCAGCACCGCCCCGGAGCCCTCCCCCCTTTCGACGGAGAGGTAGCGCTGTCCGATGAGGTTGCGGTACTTGATCGACGCGGTGGTCGAGGCGGGCAGCGCGCGGTCGCCGAAGAGCGTGAACTCCACGTGCGCCTGCCGCTTCTCGGCGATCTCGATCGAGCGGACCTGGCCGACCTTGACCCCTGCGATGCGCACGTCATCGCCCTCGTTGAGCCCGGTGACGTCGGTGAAGCGGGCTGAATACCCCGTGGTGGGGCCGAAACTGGTGTTGGCGATGGTGACCCCGAGCAGCCCGGTGGCCAGCAGCGTGACGACGATGAACGCGACGAGCTTGGTCAACGACGGCGTGATCGACCTCATCGCACCTGCACCTCCGCTCCCCGGTACAGCGGGCCGACCAGCAACGTGCTCCAGGCCGGGACCTCGTCCGCGCGCAGCCTGGTCGCCGGCGACAGCAGGGCGGCGATGAGGCGCTGCTCGGCCGGCGAGTGCTGCATCGAGCCCGCGGGCCCGGTGAACGAGCTCGGACTGGTCGAGGCCGGTGGCGTGCGCTGCTCGCGTTGCGGCGGGTGCGTCGAGCCGTCGCGCGGCGGTCCGCCGCCGGGCAGGTCGGCGGGCATCGGCACCTGGTCGTAGCAGCGGGGGCCGCGCCGGTCCTGCCAGCTGGGTTCGTCGTGTCCGGGCAGGTACTTGTCGGCGCTGTCGCTGATCTCCAAGCGCAGGCGGATCACCCCCGGGGTGTCGGTGCCCTTGCCCGCGACCTGGTCGAGGCGGGGCACGGCATCGGCGAGATCGTCGAACAGGCAGGGGTATTCGGGCGAGTACCGCGCCAGCAGCCGCAGGTGATCACGACTGGCCGCGTTGAGCCCGATGATGTTCTCCTTGTTGACCCGCAGGAATCCGTCGAGGTCGGCGGCCCCGGTCGTCACCGTGCGGTAGAGGCGGTCGAGGCCCGCGCGGTTGTCGGCGACGGTCCGGTGGTTGACCGCCAGGTCGCGCAACGCCTGCGTCAGCTCCGGTGTGGTCTCGGCGTAGAGGTGCGCGACGTCGGCGAGCGCTTGGATGTTGCCCTTGAGCTCGGGCAGCGCTGGGTTGAACTGCTCCAGGTAGCGGTTCGTGGCCACCAGCGTCTCGCCGAGCTGCTCACCTCGTCCGTCCAGAGCCATCGAGACGGTGTTGAGCGTGGTGGCGAGCTTGTCCGGCCGGACGGCCTGCAGCACCGGCATCAGATCGCTGAGCACCTTCTCCAGCTCGATCGAGGCCTCGCTGCGGTCCTGCTCGATGACGTCGTCGTCGCGCAGCGACCCGCGGGATGGCGCCGCCGGGGGCACGAGGCTGACGTAGCGCTCGCCGAAGAGGGTCTTGGGCAGCAGTCGCGCGGTGACCTCGGCCGGGATGAGGTGCGTCTTGTCCGGGTGCAGCGCCAGCTCCAGTTCGGCTCCGGACGCGGTCGCGCGCACCTCCCGCACCTCGCCGACCACCAGGCCGCGCACCTTGACGTCCGAGGGCGGTTGCAGCTGGTTCCCGACGCGGTCGGTGCGCAGCAGCACGTTGACCACCGGTGTGAACGCCTTCTGGTACACCGCGACCGTCGAGGCCAGGAACAGCACGATCACGCAGATGAACACCGCCCCCACCACGCGGCGGCGCACCGCCTCTGCCC
>NZ_SMKV01000069.1 GCF_004348445.1 Saccharopolyspora aridisoli
ACCGCGCCCAGTCCACATCGACACCGGCCACGTGCAACCGCGCCAACGCATCGACCAAAGCCGATCCCCCATCGCGACCCTTGCGCTGCGCAGGAACCACAACCGCGCCCTCCGACACGGAATCCGCAGCCATCGCCGACAAGACACCACCCGGCCCGATCTCCAGGAACGCGTTCACACCCCGCTCCCCCAACGCCCGCACGCTGTCAGCGAACCGCACGGTCTCCCGCACATGCCGCACCCAGAACTCCGGCGACGTCACGTCCCCGCCAAAACCCGGAAAACCCCCGTACTCCGGAACCCGACTCCCACTGAAACCCGGAACCCGGCCGGTGACCAGCGGGATCACCGGCTCCTGGAACGACACACCGCTGATCGCAGCGCGAAAACCCTTCAGCATCGGATCCATCAACGGCGAGTGGAACGCGTGGGAAACCCCCAAGCGCGTCGACTTCCACCGCGAGGACACCTCCAGCACCGCGGCCTCATCACCGGCCAAGACCACCGACGACGGGCCGTTCACCGCCGCGATCGACACACCACCGGTGAGGTGCGTCAGAACCTCGTCCTCGCTCGCCTGGACCGCCACCATCGCGCCACCCGGCGGAAGTGCTTGCATCAGACGGGCCCTCGCGGTGACCAGCGTGCAAGCATCTTCCAGGGAGAACACACCAGCCACGTGCGCTGCCGCGATCTCACCGATCGAATGACCCCCCACAAAATCCGGCCGCACACCGAACGACTCCACCAAACGGAACAGCGCCACCTCGACCGCGAACAACGCAGGCTGGGCGTTGCCGGTCTCATTCAGCGCTTCCGCGTCCCGGCCCCACATCACATCCCGCACCGCAGGGTCCAGGTGCCCCAACACCGCGTCCAGAGCCTCGGCGAACACCGGGAACCGGTCGTAGAGATCCCGACCCATCCCCAACCGCTGCGAACCCTGACCCGCGAACAACACGCCCAACGACCGCTCACCAGCCACGCCGCGGACCGCCTCCGCGACCTCGGTGTCCGAGGCCAGCAACACCGCGCGGTGCTCGAAAGACGCCCGCGACCTGACCAGCGAGGAACCGACGTCGACCGGCGACGCGTCCAGGTCGTGGAGCTGCGCGATCTGCTCGTCCAGCGCGGCCTCGGACTTCGCCGACACCACCCACGGCACGACGCCCGGGAGCACCCGCGCGTCCTCGACCGGCGCATCCACCACCGGCGGCTGCTCCAAGATCACGTGCGCGTTCGTGCCACCGATCCCGAACGACGACACACCGGACCGCCGGGGCCGACCCGTCTCCGGCCACTCGCTCGACGACGTCAGCAGTCCCACCGAACCGGATTCCCAGTTCACGTGCGACGAACGGGAGTCCGCGTGCAGCGTCCGCGGCACCACACCGGCCCGCATCGCCATGACCATCTTAATGACACCCGCGACACCCGCCGCCGCCTGGGTGTGACCGAGGTTCGACTTCACCGACCCCAACAACAACGGGATCTCGCGGTCCTGCCCGTACGTCGCCAGCAACGCCTGGGCCTCGATCGGATCGCCCAGGGTCGTGCCGGTGCCGTGCCCCTCCACCACATCGACATCCGAAGTGGACAGAGCGGCACCCGCCAACGCACGCCGGATTACCCGCTGCTGCGACGGACCGTTCGGCGCCGTCAACCCGTTCGACGCACCGTCCTGGTTCACCGCAGAACCCCGCAACACCGCCAAGATCCGGTGCCCGTTGCGCTGCGCGTCCGACAACCGCTCCAGCACGACCACGCCCGCGCCCTCGGACCAGCCCACGCCGTCAGCGGCATCGGAGTAGGACTTGCACCGACCATCAGCGGCCAGGCCGCCCTGCTTGGTGAACTCCACGAACGTCGACGGCGTAGACATGATCGTCGCGCCACCTGCCAGGGCCAGCGAGCACTCACCCTGCCGCAACGACTGCGCAGCCAGGTGCATCGACACCAACGACGACGAGCACGCGGTGTCGACGGTCACCGCAGGACCCTCGAACCCGAAGGTGTAGGAGACCCGGCCCGACGCGACGCTGCCCGCGGTACCGGTGGTCCAGTACCCCTCCGTGCCCTCGGGCGCATCGACGAGTCCGGTGCCGTAGTCGTGGTGCATGACGCCGGTGAACACACCCGCGTCGTGCCCGCGCAGCGACGTAGGGTCGATGCCCGAGCGCTCCAGCGCCTCCCAGGAGACCTCCAGCAGCAACCGCTGCTGCGGGTCCATCGCCAGCGCCTCGCGCGGCGAGATGCCGAAGAAGCCGGCGTCGAAATCGGCGGCGTCGTGCAGGAACCCGCCGAGGCGGGTCGCGCAGGTGCCGGGCCGCCCGGGGCCGGCGTCGAACATCTTCCCCAAGTTCCAGCCGCGGTCGGCGGGGAACGGGGAGAGCACCTCGGCACCGTCAACGACCAGCTGCCACAGCTGCTCGGGCGATCGCACGTCACCAGGGAACCGGCAACCCATGCCGATGATCGCGATCGCGTCTCCCGCTTCCGGTCGCGGCGGCGCCACGACCGCGGTCCGCGGCCGCTCGCCGAACAACTCGGCACGCAGGTGGCGGGCCAGCGCCTCCGGAGTCGGGTGGTCGAACGCCACCGGCGCGGGCAGGTCCAACCCGGTGGCCGCCGTCAACCCATTGCGCAGCGCCACCGCGCTGACCGAGGTGAGCCCGAGCTCGCGGAACGCGGTCTTCGCCGCCGTGCTGCTGACCGACGCGAGTCCCAGGGCCTCCGCGACTTGCCCGCACACCAGGTTCAGCAGGTAGGACTGCTGCTGTTGCGGTGCCATATCGGCCAGGCGTTGCCGGAGAGCGGACCGATCGCGCTCGTTCCCATCGGTCACCCTCGACGAGTTCTCGGCCAGACCGCGCAGCAGCGCGTGCTCGGACGCGGCATCGTTGGGCCGCATGACGACCGCGTGCGGCAGGTCCGAGGGAGCCGCCACGTCCAACATCGCCACCAGCTCCCGTCCTGGCACCGCGCCGACCTCGCCGTCGGAGTCCACGGCCAGGCACAACGCGCGCAGGCCCCGGGAACGGCGGTGCTGCGCCAACCCGGCCAGGAACGCCTGAGCCGCTGCCTGTTCACCTCGATCCGCCAGGCCGAGAGCACCGGCGGCCGTGCTCACGAGGAGGAAGGCGGCGATGTCGAGGTGCTCGGTGAGCCGGTGCAGGTCGACCGCACCGTCCACAACGGACCGGAAGGACCCCGGACCGTCCGCGCAGTGCAGCACCGCTGTGATCGGGCGCTCCAGCGCCGCCAGCACGGTGGCCAGTGCCTGGTGGTCGGCGACGTGGCAGTCGGCGATGTGGGTCTCGGCACCGAGGTCGTCCAACCCGGCCGCCAACTCGGTGTTCGCGTCGTCAGAGCCGATGAGCACGAGGTGGCGGGCGCCGTAGGCGGCCACGAGGTGCCTGGCGACGGCGGTCCCGGCCGGGCCCGCGGCACCGCTGATCACGACCGCGCCCTCCGGGTCGAGCCGCAGCGCCGAACCCTCCGGCGCAGCAGTGGGAACCGGCACCAAGCGCGGCGCGAGCGCGACGCCTTCCCGGACGGCGACCTCCTGCTCCGCCGAGGCGACTGCCGCCCAGAGCACGTCGATCGGTGCCTCGTCCCGGTCGAGGTCGATCAGCGCGAAGCGGTTCGAGTGCTCGGCCTGCATCGACCGCAGCAGACCCCAGATCGGTGCGTGCACCAGGTCGCTCACGTCCTCGCCGGTCGCCGTGGCGACCGCGCCCCTGGTGACGAGCACCAGGCGGGTGCCCGGCAGCGAGTCGTCGGCCCACCAGCGCAGCAGGTCCGCGACCTGGCGCAACGCCACCTCCGACGCCTGGCCGAGGTGGCCCTCCGCGTCGTGCGGGCAGCACACCACGGCGACCTCGGGTGCCCTCGCCCCGGCTGCTACCGCGGCGTGCAGCGCAGCGGCGTCCGGGTGGGTCTCGACGCTCATCCCGGCGGCGAGGAGTCCGGACCCCACCTCGAAGGGATCCGCGCCGAGCAGTGCCCAGGACGTGACTGCGGGACGCTGAGGGGGCAGCTTCGTCCAGACCATCCGCAGCAGCGACTCGTACCGGCTGTCGCCGGCCGCCCGGAGCCGGGCTGGCAGGCCGAGCAGGACGTGCCGGGTGATCTTGCCGGAAGCGGTCCGGGGGACGTGCTCGATCTCGTATACCTGCTCGGGAACCTTGAAGCCCGACAGCTGTTGCCGGCACACCGCGTAGAGCTGGGCGGGGTCGAAGCCCGAGTCGCGCGGCACGACGAGCGCGACCGGCACTTCGCCGAGCACGTCGTGCGGCTTGCCCACGACAGCCACGTCGGCGACCCCGGCAACGCCTCGCAGGACGTCCTCGACCTCGCCCGGGTGGATGTTCTCCCCACCCCGGTTGATCAGCTCCTTCACGCGTCCGGTGATGGCCAGGTAGCCGAACTCGTCCTGCCGGGCCAGGTCTCCGGTGCGGTACCAGCCACCCGGCAGCGCGGCGGCGGTCGCCTCGGGCTGGTTGTGGTAGCCCACCATCAGGTTCGGCCCGCGCACCCACACCTCGCCCTCGTCACCCGGGGCGACGTCGGCGAAGGTCTCCGGGTCGACCAGCCGGAGACCGAGACCGGGCACCGGCAGACCGCACGAGCCGTCCACTCGGGTACCGGTCTGCCAGTTCACGGCCATCAGGCCGCAGGTCTCGGTGCTGCCGTAGCCGTCGATCAGCGGAACGCCGAAGGTCTCCTCGAAGGACGTGCGCAGCGAGGCCGGGCACACCGAGCCCGCGGTCAGGCAGCGCTCCAGACCGCTGATCCGGGCGTCGCTGCGGTGCGCCGCCTCCAGCAGGTGGTGGTACATCGCGGGCACGCCGGTGAGGAAGGTGAACGTGTCTTCCTCGAACGCCCGCAGGACTTCCTCGCCTGAGAACCCGTCGAGGATGCGCGCCGTGGCCCCGACCGCGGTCACGCCGATCACGCACAGGACGTGCGCCAAGCTGTGGTGCAGCGGCAGCGGCCAGAGCACGCGGTCCCGCTCGGAGAGGCCGACGATCGGGGCGTAGCAGGCGGCCACCGACCACAGGCAGCTGCGCTGCGTGGACAGCACGCCCTTCGGCTTGCCGGTGGTGCCCGAGGTGTAGAGCATCCACGCGATGTCGTCGAGCGCTTGATCGTCTCGGGGCGGGTTCGCGGATTCGGACTCGATCAGGTCCGCGTAGCGGGTGACGGCCGAAGGGGTGTTGACGGGCAGCGGATCGCTTCCGGTCACCACGATCCGCAAGTGCGGGCGCCCCGGCAGCAACGCCACGACCTGGTCGAGCCGCCCGGGATCGGTGATCACCGCCTTGGTGCCGCTGTCGTCGACCACGTGGGCCAGCTCCGCGTCGGCGGAGTGCGGGTTGAACGGGACGGCCACGCCGCTGGCCCGGATGACCGCGAGGTAGCCCACCAACGTCTCGACGGAGTTGCCGAGGTAGATCATCGCGCGGTCGCCGGGTTGCAGCCGATCCGCCAGGTGTCCCGCGAGGATTCCCGTGCGCCGCTCGTACTCCGCGTAGGTCATGTCCCGGCGGTGGTCGCTGAACGCGATCTTGTCCGGCATCCGATCGGCGTGTTCCCGCAGCAGCTCGGACAACGGCCGGATGAGTTCGGTACGCAACACGACGACGCTCCCTCGTCCGATGGCTGATCGGGCCCGCCGTCGCTCGGGCCGTCGAACCGACCGCTCGGAACCGGAACGGTCGACACCGGACGACGTTGCTGGCAACCAGTCGCGACGCTAGTCCGACGGGTAGTGAGAATTTCCCTAGCAAGCGCCCGACCTCGCCAGGACCTCCGCCGGATCGCGGCCGTCTTCCACCACCCGGTTGCGGCGGTCTTCCGTCCCTACACGGACTACCGCCGCACTCCGGTCTCCGGTTGCGGCGGTATCCCGTCCGGCCACGCATCGCGACGGGCGGTATTCCGCGGACGGACCACGGGCGTGTTCGGGGTCGCGGGGGTGGCC
>NZ_SMKV01000006.1 GCF_004348445.1 Saccharopolyspora aridisoli
CCCAACGGCACCCCCGTCATCGCCCCCACCCGCCTCGATTGACGGGATTCCAGCGGAAATCCGGCACCCGATTTCCACTGGAGTTCGAGACCCGCGACCTCGGACCGGACTCCCACTGAATCCCGGTGCCCGACTTCCACTGAGATCTTGGACCGGACTTCCACTGAAATCCGGTCCGGGGTGTGAAGAAGCCGAGGCCGCGAGCTCCCGGGGGAGTCGCGGCCTCGGCTCTTGGGGTTCTGGTGAGGTCGTCAGGACTGGGTCTTGGCGTCCGTGTCGTCCACTTCGGACTTGGTGGCTTTGTCGTCGTCCCGCTTCGAACCGGTGTCCTCGTCCGGTTCCGAGGTCTCCCCGTCGATGTCCTTGGCTTCGCCGTCGGAGTCCTTGGTCTCGGGCTCGTCGGCGCCGGATTCCCCGGACCCGGTCTCGTCTCCGTCGGAGCCCTCGGTCTCGTCTCCGTCGGAGTCCTCGGTCTCGTCGGCCTCGGAGTCGCCGTTCGACTTGGGTTCTGCTGTGGAGGGGATGTCTTCGGGATAGGGCTTGCCGGCCAGCAGGGCTGGGTCTTCGCGCTTGCCCCGGACGACGAGGAGGTAGATGACCGCGCCGAGGAGGACCACCACCGAGGTGAAGACGTTGATGCGGATGCCCAGGATGTGGGTCGCCTCGTCGCTGCGCATCATCTCGATCCACACCCGACCGGCCGTGTACCCGGCGACGTAGAGCGCGAACACGCGGCCGTGGCCCATCCGGAACTTGCGATCAGCCCACAGCACCAGCAGGAACACGCCGACGTTCCACAGCAGCTCGTACAGGAACGTCGGGTGCACCACGGTGATCGGCGTCGGGTCGACCGCCACGCCCGCGATCGGGTCGGCGAGCCCGGTCTCCGGGTCGATGCGCCGGTAGATCTCCAGGCCCCACGGCACATCCGTCGGACCGCCGTAGAGCTCCTGGTTGAACCAGTTGCCCAGTCGGCCGACGGCCTGCGCCAGCACCAGACCGGGCGCGACGGTGTCGGCGAACGCGGGCAGCGGCACGCCTCGCTGGCGGCAGCCGATCCAGGCGCCCACGGCACCGAGCGCGACCGCGCCCCAGATGCCGAGGCCGCCCTCCCAGACCTTCAACGCGTCCAGCGGGTTGCGGTCCGGGCCGAAGTACTTGTACCAGTCAGTGGCCACGTGGTAGAGCCGCCCGCCGATGAGGCCGAACGGCACCGCCCACACCGCGACGTCGACGACCGTGCCCTCGCGACCGCCGCGGGCGATCCAGCGACGGTTGCTGATCCACACCGCGAGCACGATGCCGGCGATGATGCACAGCGCGTACGCGCGCAGCGGGATCGGCCCGATGTACCAAACCCCCTGCGGAGGGCTCGGGATGTTGGCCAGGAGCGGACTAGCCGAAGTGGCAACCGTGGCATTCACGACGCTTACGGTATCGGGCGCCCCACCACAGGTGAGCACCCCCCGTGCAGCATCACGGCAGGACGACGAACCCGTGACCCGGCGGCGAAGAACCTTCCGGACTGCTCATCACCGCAGAACCGCTCAGAACCCGCAGCGGTGCCAGTTGCTCGAGTCGTGCTGCCTTGCTTCAGCCTCCGCGCACGCCCGCTGCGAGGTCTGCGGCGAGGGCGCGAACGCCCTCCGGGCCGTCCTGCTCCGCGCTGGTCACGAACGCCGAGCCGACGATCACGCCGTCGGCGAAGCGCGCCACCTCGGCCGCCTGCTCGCGGGAGCGCACGCCCAGACCGACGCCGATCGGCAGATCGGTGTGCGCGCGGGTGCGCTCCACCAGGCCGGACGCGGCCGAGCCGACCGAGTCGCGGGCACCGGTCACGCCCATCACGGACGTGGCGTAGACGAAACCGCTGCTGGCCTTGGCGGTCAGCGCGAGCCGCTCCTCGGTGGAGGACGGTGCGACCAGGAAGATCCGGTCCACACCGCGCTCGTCGGTGGCGGCGATCCAGTCCTCGGCCTCGTCGGGGATGAGGTCCGGGGTGATCACGCCGAGCCCGCCCGCCGCCTGGAGGTCGCGGGCGAAGGCGTCCACGCCGTAGCGGTGCACGGGGTTCCAGTAGGTCATCACCACCGCGTTGCCACCGGCCTCGGCGATGGCGGAGACGATGTCGAACACCTGCCGAACGCGAAAACCGGCGCGCAGGGAGGTCTCGCTGGCGGCCTGGATGGTAGGCCCGTCCATCACCGGGTCGGAGAACGGCAAACCGACCTCGACGAGGTCGCAGCCACCGTCGATCATCGCCTTGAACAGCTCCTCGCTGCCCTCGACGGTCGGGTAACCGGCGGGCAGGTACCCGATCAAAGCCGCCCGGGACTCGTCGCGGCACGCCTGGAAGACCTCACGCAGGCTCATCACGCCTCCTCGTCGACGAGCCCGAAGTACTTCGCCGCAGTGTCCATGTCCTTGTCGCCCCGGCCTGAGAGGCTGACCACGATGAGCCCGTCCGGGCCCAGCTCCTGGCCGAGCTCGATCGCCCCCGCCAGGGCGTGCGCGGACTCGATCGCCGGGATGATGCCCTCGGTGCGCGACAGCAGCTGGAACGCCTGCATCGCCTCGTCGTCGGTCACCGAGTGGTACTCCGCCCGGCCGGTGTCCTTGAGGTAGGAGTGCTCCGGGCCGACACCCGGGTAGTCCAGCCCCGCGGAGATCGAGTACGCCTCGATGACCTGCCCGTCCTCGTCCTGGAGCAGGTATGAGCGGGCGCCGTGCAGCGTGCCCGGGGTGCCCTCGCCGAGGGTCACGCCGTGCTCACCGGACTCGATGCCGTGACCGGCGGGCTCGTAGCCGACCAGCCGCACGTCGGCGTCGTCGATGAAGCCGTGGAAGATGCCGATCGCGTTCGAACCGCCGCCGACGCAGGCCACGACAGCGTCGGGCAGCCGACCGGCCATCGCCAGCGTCTGCTCGCGGGCCTCGTCACCGATGACGCGGTGGAAGTTGCGCACCATCATCGGGAACGGGTGCGCCCCCGCGGCGGTGCCCAGCAGGTAGTGGGTGTGGTCGACGTTGGCGACCCAGTCGCGCAGCGCCTCGTTGATGGCGTCCTTGAGCGTCGCCGAACCGTTGGCCACCGGGATGACCTCGGCGCCGAGCAGCCGCATCCGGGCGACGTTGAGGGCCTGGCGCTCGGTGTCGACCTTGCCCATGTAGATCACGCACTCCAGGCCCAGCAGCGCGCAGGCGGTCGCGGTGGCCACGCCGTGCTGACCGGCACCGGTCTCGGCGATGACGCGGCGCTTGCCCATCCGCTTGACCAGCAGCGCCTGCCCCAGCACGTTGTTGATCTTGTGCGAGCCGGTGTGGTTGAGGTCCTCGCGCTTGAGCAGCACGCGGGCGCCGCCCGCGTGCTCGGCGAAGCGCTTGGCCTCGGTCAGCAGCGACGGGCGACCGGCGTAGTTGCGCAGCAGGTCGTCGAGCTCGGCGAGGAACTCCGGGTCCTGCTGGGCCTTGGCGTACTCGGCGGCGAGCTCGTCCTGTGCCGCGATCAGCGCCTCCGGCATGAACCGGCCGCCGTACTCGCCGAAGTGCCCGCGCCCGTCCGGATCGTGCCCCTCGGGCACGGGCGTGCCCTGGCGGTGGGCGCGCGCGGCGTCAGCCCCGACGGTCATTGCCTTACCTCCTGTGCTTCGCACGCCGCGCCGTCGAGCCTCAGCGGCTCGGACGCGGACATGCCGGGTGCGACCCGGCCGTCACCAGCTGGTTGACCGCCGATTTCGGGTTGTCGCTGGTCACCAGGCCCTCGCCGACCAGAACGGCGTCGGCGCCGGAACCCGCGTAGGCCATCAGGTCGCTGGGGCCGCGAACACCGGACTCGGCGACCTTGAGGATGTCCTGCGGCAGCCCCGGAGCGATCCTGCCGAAGACGTCGCGGTCCACTTCGAGGGTATGCAGGTTGCGCGCGTTGATGCCAATGATCTTCGCCCCGGCCTCCAACGCGCGGTCGGACTCCTCGGCGGTGTGCACCTCCACCAGCGCGGCCATGCCCAGCGACTCCACCCGATCGAGCAGCGCCTCCAGCACGTTCTGCTCCAGGGCGGCCACGATCAGCAGCACCATGTCCGCGCCGTGCGCGCGGGCCTCGTGCACCTGGTAGGGGCTGACCACGAAGTCCTTGCGCAGGACCGGTGTGGCCGGAACGCGCTTGCGCACCGCGGTCAGGTCGGCCAGCGAACCGCCGAAGCGGCGCTGCTCGGTGAGCACGCTGATCACGCGGGCACCCGCGTCGGCGTAGTCGGCGGCGAGATCGGCCGGTTCTGCGATCTCAGCCAGCTCGCCCTTGGACGGGCTGCGCCGCTTGACCTCGGCGATGACGCCCACGCCCTGCGATTTGAGCGCGGCCAGCACGTCGTGCGGCGGCGTCGCCGCCGCGGACAGCTGCTTGATCTCGTCGAACGGAATCGCCGATTCGCGCACCGCGAGATCCTCGCGAACGCCTTCGATGATGTCTTCCAGTACGGTCACGCGAACACCTCGCCGGCTGTGCCCCGAACACTCACCCGCAATGCCCAGACCCTGCTGAATGCGCGGTTGAACTCATTGCGCTCGATCACGACACTCCCCTTCCCGCCGTGCCGTCGCATGGCCGATGCTAAACCTCACCGACCGACCCCCTTACCAAGGGGTGGGCCGGGAGTCCCAGCGCAGCAAGGACCTTTGGTCCTGTCGCGAGGAGGACGCACCGGCTCCGGACGACGTCGAACAGCAGTTTTGGCAACCCTGGAGATCTTTCAGCGATCGTCTTCGTCCGTGGGATCACGACCGGCGTCCAGTTCGTTCCACAGCCGCCTGTCCGGATCCTGGGATTTCTGCTCCTTGGCGGCTCCCGGCGCCGAGTAGCGCGCGCCCATCGCCGGCATCCGGCCCGCACGCACGATCACCAGCACACCCGCGATCACCAGCAGTAACGCACCCAGCGCCATGAGCGACGGCCCGATCGGCGAGCTGGAGAGCTCACCGATCGGCGTGCTGCCCTGCGGTACGTCGCCGTTGGCGTGGGTGGACCAGCCGCCGCTGAAGTGCCCGAAGGCGCGCCAGGCCAGCAGCCCACCGGCCAGCGCGATCAGCACGCCGACCAGGCGGCGCAGCAGCCCGCCGGTGGCCAGCACCGCGGCGACGGCGGCCAGCGCCGCCAACGCCATCGGACCCAGTTCCGGGCGGAGCACCGCGCCGGTCATGCCGCTGGTCGTCTCGGTGCCCATCGGAGTGCGGAAGCGCTGGCTCAGCCAGGTCAGCCCCGAGGCTCCCCACAGCGCACCGGCACCCGCGAGCACCAGCAGCAGCACCGACCACAGCAGCCCCTTCGAGGGCGGCCGGGGCTCAGACCCGCTGGTCAACGGCCGCCTCCCGGTCGCTCGGCGCCGCCAGCGTCTCGGCGGTGGCCACGGCGTTGAGCACAGCACGGGCCTTGTTCAGGCACTCCTGGTCCTCGGCGACCGGGTCCGAGTCGGCGACGATGCCGCCACCGGCCTGCACGTAGGCGCGGCCGTCGCGGACCAGGGCGGTGCGGATCGCGATCGCGGTGTCGGCGTCCCCGGCGAAGTCCAGGTAACCGACCACACCGCCGTACTGGGCGCGCCGCGTCGGCTCCAGCTCCTCGATCAGCTCCAGCGCGCGCGGCTTCGGCGCACCCGACAGCGTCCCGGCCGGGAAGCAGGCGGTGATCGCGTCGAACGCCGTCTTGTCGTCGGCGAGCTGGCCGGTGACCGTGGAGACGATGTGCATGACGTGGCTGTAGCGCTCGATGCGGAAGAAGTCGACCACCCGCACCGAACCCGGCTTGCAGACCCGGCCCAGGTCGTTGCGGCCGAGGTCGACCAGCATCAGGTGCTCGGCGCGCTCCTTCTCGTCGCTGAGCAGGTCCTTCTCCAGCAGCACGTCCTCGTCCTCGTCGGCGCCGCGCCAGCGGGTACCGGCGATCGGGTGCGTGGTGGCCTGCCCGTCGTGCACGGTGACCAGGGATTCCGGGCTGGAGCCGACGATGTCGAAGGGCGTGCCGCCGTTGGGGTCGTCCAGCCGCAGCAGGTACATGTACGGGCTCGGGTTGGTGGTGCGCAGCACCCGGTAGATGTCCAGCGCGTCGGCCTGGGTGTCCACTTCGAAGCG
Source organism: Saccharopolyspora aridisoli (assembly GCF_004348445.1). GTDB lineage: Bacteria > Actinomycetota > Actinomycetes > Mycobacteriales > Pseudonocardiaceae > Saccharopolyspora > Saccharopolyspora aridisoli. Next base: position 6,124 of record NZ_SMKV01000006.1, read on the forward strand.
CTGCGAGACGACCACCTGGAACGCCTCGCCCGCGCGGATGGCCTCCTTGGCCTTCTCCACCGCCGCGTGGTGCTCCTCGGGCCGGCGCTTGCGCTGGAAGTCCGGCTTCGGGCGGGAGAAGGTCGCCACCGTGGGCGCCGCCGGGGTCTGCAGCCGCTCGGTCATCTCGTCGAGCCTGCGCACCGCGTCGTCGTAGGCGGCGTCCACCCGCTCCGGACTGTCGTCCCAGTTCACCGCGTTGGCGATCAGCGTGATCGTGCCCTCGTGGTGGTCCAGCGCCGCCAGGTCGGTGGCCAGCAGCATCACCATCTCCGGGATCTGCAGGTCGTCCTCGGTCAGCTGGGGCAGCCGCTCCAGCCTGCGCACGGCGTCGTAGCCCATGTAGCCGACCATGCCGCCGGTCAGCGGCGGCAGGCCGGGAAGGGGGTCGGTGTGCAGCAGGCGGACGGTTTCGCGCAGCGCCTGCAGCGGATCGCCGCTGCTGGGCAGGCCGACCGGCGGGGTGCCGGTCCAGTGCGCCTCACCGTCGCGGACGGTCAGGGCGGCGGCGCTGCTGGCTCCGATGAACGACCACCGCGACCAGGATCGACCGTTCTCGGCGGACTCGAACAGGAAGGTGCCGGGTCGGTTCCCGGCGAGCTTGCGGTAGACCCCTAGCGGGGTTTCGTCGTCCGCGAGCAACCGCCGCACCACCGGAATCACCCTGCGGTCCGCCGCCAGGGTTCGGAACTCCTCGCGTCCTGGGCTGATACTGCCGATCTCACCATCGCCGACCATGGGTGTCATTGTGCCGCGCACCCGTCGGGCCCGGTGCGGGACCTCCGCTTTGCCTCGCCGGTGCCGGTGCCGCCAGGATGGGTGGGTGAGCACGACCGAACCGAAGCGGCGTGGCCGCAGGCCCCACGGCGCCGACACGAAGGCGGCACTGCTGACCGCCGCGCGCGAGGTGTTCGCCGAGCAGGGTTACGACGCGGCCACCGTGCGCGCCATCGCGGGCAGCGCCGGAGTCGATCCGGCCATGGTCAAGCACTGGTTCGGCGGCAAGGAGGGGTTGTTCACCGCCGCGGTCCAAATCCCGATCAACCCCGCCGAGATCGTCCGCCAGGTGCTGGAGGGACCGCGCGAGCAGATCGCCGAGCGGATCCTGCGCCGGTTCGTCGCCGCCTGGGACACCGTCGGCGGCGGGCAGTTCGCGGCGCTGATGCGCAGCGTCGCTGGCAACGAGCAGGCCGTCACCATGCTCCGCGAGTTCGTGCAGAACGTGCTGTTCAACCGGCTGATCAAGGTCCTGGACGTCGACCACCCGGAGCTGCGGGTGGCGCTGTGCGGCTCCCAGCTGATCGGCCTGGGCATGGCCCGCTACGTGGTCCGCATCGAGCCCCTGGCCTCGGCCGACGCCGACACCGTCGCGGCCACCATCGGCCCCAACCTCCAGCGCTACCTCACCGGGGACCTGTCAACGACGAACTCCAGCTGATACCGCGGACTGCTCAGGATTCGACGGCCAGCAGGACGTCGGCGTCGAAGCAGGTGTGATCGCCGGTGTGGCAGGCCGCGCCCTGCTGGTCGACGACCAGCAGCAGCGCGTCGCCGTCGCAGTCGAGTCGGACCTCGTGGACGTGCTGGGTGTGCCCGGACGTCTCGCCCTTGACCCAGTGGGCGCCGCGGCTGCGGGAGAAGTAGGTGGCGCGGCGGGTGGTGAGGGTGCGGTGCAGGGCCTCGTCGTCCATCCACGCCATCATCAGCACCTCGCCGGTGCCGCGCTGCTGCGCGATGGCGGCGACGAGCCCGTCGGCGTTGCGCTTGAGCCGGTCGGCGATCTCCGGGTCGAGCTCGCTCATCGGACCGTGATCCCTTCCGCCCGCATCGCGTCCTTGACCTCGCCGATGCGCAGTTGTCCGAAGTGGAAGACGCTGGCGGCCAGCACCGCGTCCGCCCCGGCGTGCACGGCGGGAGCGAAGTGCTCCACCGCGCCGGCCCCGCCGCTGGCGATCAGCGGCACCTCGACGACCTCGCGCACCGCGCGGATCATCTCGAGGTCGAAACCGGCCTTGGTGCCGTCGGCGTCCATCGAGTTCAGCAGGATCTCGCCGACGCCCAGCTGCTGCCCCTTCGCGGCCCACTCGACGGCGCAGATGCCGGTGCCCCGGCGTCCACCGTGCGTGGTGACCTCGAAACCGGACGGCGTGGGCTGCCCGTCCTCGGGAACCCGGCGGGCGTCGACCGACAGCACCACGCACTGCGCGCCGAACCTCTTCGAGGCCTCGTTGAGCAGCTCCGGCCGCGCGATCGCGGCGGTGTTCAGGCTGACCTTGTCGGCCCCGGCGCGCAGCAGCCGGTTGATGTCGTCGGTGCTGCGCACGCCGCCACCGACGGTCAGCGGGATGAACACCTGCTCGGCGGTGCGCCGGACCACGTCGAAGGTCGTCTCGCGGTCCGAGGAGGACGCGGTGACGTCGAGGAAGGTCAGCTCGTCGGCGTGCTCGGCGTCATAGGCGTTCGCCAGTTCGACCGGGTCACCGGCATCGCGGAGATCGGTGAAGTTGATTCCCTTGACGACCCGCCCCTGGTCCACGTCCAGGCACGGGATGACACGCACCGCAACACCCATGCGTCCAGCCTACGGTGACGGCCCGCGAACTTCGTCGTGGCCCCGACCACGCATGATCGAGGCCACGACGACCGTTCGTCACCAAGGTGCGGTGGGGGTTTCCACCGGGCTCGCCGCCGCGGGCACCTCCGGCTGGACGGCCGGGCAGTGGGCGCCTTCGGCGGGCATCACGCCGTCGATCAGGTAGGTGTGCGTGGCGTCAAGGGTGCACCGGTTGCGGTCGTAGACGCCGTGGCCCCAGCCGTCGTAGGTGAGCAGCGTGGCCTGCTCGATGTGGGAGTCCACAGTGGTCGCCCAGTTGTACCCCGTCGCCGGGTCGTGCAGGGCGTTGAGGATGAGGACCGGTGCGTCCGTGCGGATTCGCGGAACGTGCTGCGGGTTCTGCACCGGCGCCCGCCAGCCGAGGCAGGACGGGGCCACCACGCCGCCCACGCCGGCGCGCACGTGCGGGGCCGCCTGCTGCTGCCGCCGGAACAGTTCGGCGTAGTGCTCGGCGGAATCGACCTCGATGCGGTGGTCGTTGCAGAACGCCGCCGCCGGGTTCGGGACCGCCTCCTGATGCTGCGCGGGGGAGATCGGCGCACTGTCGCGCAAGGCGTCGAGCTCGGCTGCCAGCGCGTGCCAACTCGGCCCGTAGAAGCCGCCGACGGCTCCGCGGGTGAGCTCGACCGGCGTCATCGGCCCGGAACCGCCCGGCTCCTGCAGCTCACCGGCCTCGGCCCGCTCGTAGAGCTCGTCGTAGACCGCGCCGACGTCCTCGCCGTGCAGCGCGCACGCGGTGTCCCGGTCGCACCACTTCGCGAACTCGTGGAACGAGTCCTCCGCGGCCTCGGCTTGGGTGACCAGGAAACCGGCGGTGTCCTGGCTGTGGTCGAAGACGCTGTCGAGCACCAGCGACCGGACGCGCTCGGGGAATTGCTCGGCGTACATCTGCCCGGTCAGCGTCCCGTAGGAGATGCCGTAGAGGTTCAGCTGCTGCTCGCCGAGAGCTGCGCGGAACGCGTCGATGTCGCGGGCCGCGCTCGCCGTGTCCATGTGGTCGACGATCGCGCCGCTGCGCGCCCGGCAGTCGTCGGAAGCGCGGCGGTTGTGGTCGAGCAGCCGCTGGAAGTGCTCGGGTCCGTCCGGGAGGGGGTCCGGCGCTTGGTCGATCAGCGCGGGATCGCACTGCACCGGGTGGCTGGCGCCGAATCCGCGCGGGTCGAAGCTGACCACGTCGAACCGGGCGGCCAGGTCGGGCGCGAAGGGATTGGCGGCGACCAGCGGATCCACTCCGGTGCCGCCCGGGCCGCCGGGCATGTGGACCAGCGTGCCGATGCGGTTCTCCGGATCGGTCGCGGGACGCCGGGCCACGGCGATCTCGATCTGCTCGCCATGCGGGTTCGCCCAGTCCAGCGGGACCCGCACGGTCGAGCACTCGACCTCGGCGTTCTGCGCGCAGGGCTGCCAGTCCAGGGCGGGTTCGGCGTAGGCGGGCGCGGCCGCGCCCGCCGTGACTCCGACGGCCAGCAAGGCCCCCAGCAATCGTCGCATCGAGTTCCTCCAGGGTGGTCGGATCCGTGCTTCGGATCACGACCACCACCGTGGTGATCTCAGGCGACGGAGTCGATCAGGGTTTTCCCGGAGGAGGTCCGGAGTTTCAGCGAACGGCCGCCAGTGCCTCTTCGAGGGTGAAGTTCTGGGCGTAGAGGGCCTTGCCGACGATCGAGCCCTCCAGACCGGCCGAGGCGAGCTTCGACAGCGCGACGAGGTCGTCGACGCTCGACACCCCGCCGGAGGCGATCACCGGGGCGTCGGTGCGGGAGCAGACCTCGTGCAGCAGCTCGGTGTTCGGGCCCTGCAGGGTGCCGTCCTTGCTGACGTCGGTGACGACGTAGCGGCGGCATCCGGCGGCGTCGAGTCGGGCCAGCACCTCCCACAGGTCGCCGCCGTCCTTGGTCCAGCCGCGCGCGGCCAGGCGGTGGCCCTGCTCGGTGATGCGCACGTCCAACCCGACGGCCACCCGGTCGCCGTACTCGGCCACCACGCGGTCGGCCCACTCCGGGTTCTCCAACGCGGCGGTGCCGAGGTTGACCCGCGCGCAGCCGGTGGCCAGCGCGGCTTCCAGGGAGGCGTCGTCGCGGATGCCGCCGGAGAGCTCGACCTGCACGTCCAGCTCCCCGGTGACCTCGGCCAGCAGCTCGCGGTTGCTGCCGCGGCCGAACGCGGCGTCGAGGTCGACCAGGTGGACCCACTCCGCACCCGCGCGCTGCCAGGTCAGCGCGGCCTCCAGCGGATCACCGTAGGAGGTTTCGGTACCGGCGGCGCCCTGCACGAGGCGGACGGCCTGCCCATCGGCAACGTCAACAGCGGGAAGCAGAGTGAAGCTCACGCCCACAACCCTAATGACGCCGCGTCGCGCCCGAACACCCGGCCACCACCTCCGCCTGCCCCTTCGCAGCCGCGCCAGGTGGAGTCCCGACCGCGGGGTCGGGTCCCTCGCGCGGTATCCGAAGCCGGGACCGTCCGCGAAGGTCAGCGGCGGGACTTCTCGCTGCGGAGGATGGCCACCAGCGGAACGGCGAAGACCAGCAGGCTCAGCGCGACCACGCCCAGCAGGGGAACACCCGCCTGGATCAGGTACGGGGCGCCGACGGTCGAGGCCATGCCGACCGCGAGCACCAGCGCGATGATCCGGACCGCGTTCGGGCCGAACAGCCCGTGCCGGCGGGTCACAGGGCTTCCAGCCAGTTGCGCAGCAGCCGGGCACCGGCGTCGCCGGACTTCTCCGGGTGGAACTGGGTGGCCATCAGTGCTCCGTTCTCGACGGCGGCCACGAACGGCTCGCCGTGCTCTGCCCAGGTCACCTGGGGGGTGGCGATCGCGTCGGAGCTCTCCAGCTCCCACTTGCGGACCGCGAAGGAGTGCACGAAGTAGAAGCGGGCGTCGGCGTCCAGGCCGGCGAACAGCACGCTGTCGCTCGGCGCCTGGACGGTGTTCCAGCCCATGTGGGGCAGCACGTCGGCCTGCAGCCGCTCCACGGTGCCGGGCCACTGGCCGCATCCGTCAGCCTGCACACCGTGCTCCACGCCCTGCCCGAACAGCACCTGCATGCCCACGCAGATGCCCAGCACCGGTCGACCACCGGAGAGCCGCTGGTCGATGATCTTGTCGCCGCCGACCGCGAGCAGCCCTTCCATGCAGGCCGCGAACGCGCCGACGCCCGGGACCACCAAGCCCTGCGCCTCGACGGCGGCACGATGGTCAGCGGTCACCTCGACGTCGGCGCCCGCGCGCTGGAGAGCGCGTTCGGCGGAGCGGAGGTTGCCTGATCCGTAGTCCAAGATGACGACTCGTGCCACGGGTTCAGGCTACCGGCCTCACGCGACCCGTTCTCCGGCCCCGTGCAGGAAGTGCGCCACCTCGCCCGCGATGCCGGTCGGTCCGAGGCCGTGCGCGGCCTCGTGCTCGTCCGCGGTGCCGTAGGCGCGCAGCTCCCGGTCCCGGCGCACGCCCAGCGACAGCACCCGGTGCGGGGTGTCGGCCAGCGCCTCGGCGACCTCGTGGGCGGAGGTGCCCCTCAGGTAGGGCTCGACGAGCACGACGTCCGGGCTCGCGGTGCGGACGGCGGCGCGCAGCCCGTCGGCGTCGAAGGGCCGGATCGTGGCGGTGTAGAGGACGGTGACGTCCATCGCGGCGGTGGCCGCCAGCACCGGCGCGAGAATCGGGCCCACGGCCAGCACAACGCCGTCGCGGCCGTGCCGCACCGGGTGCCAGCCGGGCCCGGTCACCAGCGGTTCGACGTTCGCGCGATCGGACAGTCGCAGGTAGACCGGGCCGTCGTGGGCGAACTCGCGACTCAGCAGGGCATCGACCTCGTCAGGGTGGCCGGGCACGTGCACGGTCCAGCCGGGCAGCGTGTCGATCAGCGCGACGTCACCCGGAGCCATGTGGGTGCGCCCGGCCGCCGGGTAGTCGTAGGAGGCGCCGGTGCTCACCGCGATCGCCCCGACTCCCTGGTGGCCGAGGTCGAGCTTGAGCTGCTCGAAGGGTCGTTCCACGACGAACGGCGTGATCGAGTGCAGCACCGGCCGCATCCCCGCCAGGGCCAGTCCCCCGGCGACACCGACCATGGCCTGCTCCCGGATGCCGACGTTGAACACGCGGTCGGCGTGCCGGTCGAGGGCGTCGGTGAAGCGGTCGGCGGAGATCTCCGCCAGCACCAGCGCGACCCTCGGGTCGGCGTCCATGGCCTCGGTGGTGGTGCGCACGAACTGCTCGCGCATGCTCATCGGTTCCCCCCTCGGGGCTCGACCTCGGCGACCACCGCGAGGGGGCGGTCGGTGGAGGTGGCGCTCAGCGCCTGGTGGAGCGCGGTGTGGTCGCGGCCGTCGACCGCGCGGGTCGCCCAGCCCTCGCGCGCGAAGCGGTCGGCGATGCCGCCGGGCCAGCCGGTGCTGGACGAGCGGTTGTCGATCACCACGGTGGTCAGCCGGCCCAGTCCCCAGCGCCCGGCGACCTGGATTGCCTCGTGGTTGCTCCCCTCGTCCAGTTCGGCGTCGCCGACGAGCACGACCACGCGCGGCCGATCGAGCCCCCGCGCGCGCAGCCCCAGAGTCACGCCGAGGGCGAGCGGGAGGCCGTGCCCGAGCGAGCCGCTGCCGATCTCCACGCCGGGCGCCAGCATCCGGTCGGGGTGGAAGCCCAGTCGGGAGTCGAACTCGCCGAAGCGGTCCAGTTCGGCCGGGTCGAGGAAGCCCTTGGCGGCCAGGACCGCGTAGTAGGCCATCGGCCCGTGCCCCTTGGACAGCAGGAACCGGTCGCGCTGCGGATCGTCGACGCGGTCCGGGTCGACCGACAGGACCTGGTCGTAGAGCACCCACAGCACGTCGAGGGTGGAGGTGGCGGCGGAGTCGTGCTTCTCGTCGCCGGTCATCCTGGTCATCAGCGGACGCAGGTCCGCGTGTTGGTAGTCCGTCCTGATCGCCATGCGCACCAGGATGGGACTTCGAGTTAAGTCGAAGTCAAGCGCGGAATCCTCCACCATACTGAAGGTTTGAGCTAGCCTTGCCAGCGTGACGAAACTACCCGCCCTGCTGACCATCGGGGAGGTCGCGCACCGCAGCGGAGTCGCCCAGACCGCGCTGCGCTTCTACGAGGAACGCGGCCTGATCAGCTCCACCCGCACCACCGGGAACCAGCGCCGCTACCAGCGGGCCGTGCTGCGCCGGCTGGCGTTCATCCGCGCCGCGCAGCGGGTCGGTCTGAGCCTGGAGCAGATCTCCGAGGCCCTCGCCACGCTCCCCGACGACCACGCGCCCACCAAGACCGACTGGTCCCGGCTCTCCCGCCGATGGCGCGACGAGCTCGACGCCCGCATCGACGGCCTGCAACGGCTGCGGGACAACCTCACCGGCTGCATCGGCTGCGGCTGCCTGTCGCTGCGCACCTGCATCCTCAACAACCCCGACGACCGCCAAGCCGAGAACGGCCCAGGAGCCCCCCTCCTCCGCCCCGAGTCCGACCACGCGACCTGACCCCGCGCCCCGGCCGAAGAACAACACTCCCACCAGCTGATCACCACCAACGTCCCCACCGGCCGATCACCAGGATTCCAGTGGAAATCGGGGTCCTGATTCCCACTGAGATCCGGTACCGGAGGTGACCGGGTGGGGTCGGAACCCGTGGGATCGGTCAGGATTCGCCTGTCCAGGTGTAGGTCATCTCCGGGCGGCCGACCGCGCCGTAGGTGGGGAGGCGTTCGACCATGCCGGTACCGGCGAGGTATTCGAGGTAGCGGCGGGCGGTGACGCGGGAGACACCGGCGGCTTCGCCCACGGCGCCCGCTGAGCCTCCGGAGGGCATGGCCCGGAGGGCGGTGACGATCGCGGCGAGGGTTTCCTCGCCCATGCCTTTGGGCAGGGCCGCTCGGTGCACTCCCCGGAGCGTGGAGAAGGCGCGGTCGATCTCGGCCTGACCCTGGACCTCGCGGTCCTGGCCGAGGGTGGCGCGGAAGCGGGCGTAGTGCTCCAGCTTCTCGCGCATGGCGGCGAAGGTGAACGGCTTGAGCAGGTACTGCACGACACCGCTGGACACCGCAGCGCGCACCACCTTCAGATCCCGCGCCGAGGTCACCGCGATGACGTCGATGGGCAGTCCGGCGGTGCGCAGCGCGCGGGCCACCTGGAGCCCGTCCATGTCCGGTAGCCGCAAGTCCAGCAGAACCAGGTCCACCGAGGTGTGCTCGACGAACTGCAGCGCGGACTGACCGGTGCGGACCCGCCCGGCCACGGTGAAGCCCTCGACGCGGTTGACGTAGGCCTCGTGGGCCTCGCCGGCCACCGGGTCGTCCTCGACCACCAGAACCGAGATCACCGCGACGCCCCCGGGAGCCGGACGGTGAACACCGCACCGTCATCGCCACCGACGCCGACGGTGCCGCCGTGCCGCCGCACGCTCTGCCCGACCAGGGCCAGCCCGAGGCCGCGGTCGTCGGACTTCGTCGACCAGCCGCGCCGGAACAGCTCGGAGGTGTCGGCGGGGACACCGGGTCCGTTGTCGGCGACCCGGATCAGCAATTCGTCCGATGTGGATCGTATGGTCACCTCGACGCGCGGGCCCGGCCGATCGGCCACGGCCTCCACGGCGTTGTCGATCAAGTTCCCGAGGATGGTCACCAGGTCCCGGGAGTCGAGGTGCTCCAGCGCGGCGTCGTCGACCTCGGTGTCCTCGCTGAGCACCACCTCGACACCCCGCTCCCCAGCCTCGGCGCTCTTGCCCAGCAGCAACGCGGCCAGCACCGGTTCGCCGACGGAGCCGACGACCTGGTCGGTGAGCCGCTGCGCGAGGTCCAGCTCGGCGGTGGCGAACCCGACGGCTTCCTCGGCGCGTCCCAGTTCGATCAGCGAGACGACGGTGTGCAGCCGGTTCGCGGACTCGTGGGCCTGGGAGCGCAGCGATTCGGCGAAGCCGCGCATCGAGTCGAGCTCACCGCTGAGCGCCTGCAGCTCGGTGTGGTCCCGCAGCGTGACGACGCTGCCCAGGTCGCGGCCGCCGCTGCGCACCGCGGAGACGTTGACCAGCAGCACCCGGTCGTCGGTCAGGTGCACCTCGTCGAGGACCGCGCGGCGACCAAGGGTGTCCACGAGGGACGGCGGCAGGTCCAGCGCGGACACCTGCTCACCTTCGATCTCGGCGGGATCCAGCGAAAGCAGCACAGCGGCACCATCGTTGCACAGCGTCACGCGGCCGTCGGGCGCCACCAGCAGCAGGCCTTCGCGCACCGCGTGCAGGATCGCGTCGTGGTACTCGTACATCCGCGACAGCTCCGCCGGGCGCATGCCGTGGGTGTGCCGCCGGATCCGCGCGTTGACCAGGTAGGTCAGCGCGCCGCCGAGCAGCAGCGCACCGCCCGCGACGAGCACCAGCACGGTCACCTGCCTGCTCAGCTCGTCGGTGAGCACGCGCACGGTGATGCCGTCGGCCACCAGTCCCACCATCTGGGAACCCCGGTGCACCGGCACGACCGCGCGCACCGACGGGCCCAGCGTGCCGGTGTAGGTCTCGACGAGCACCCGATCGGGATCGATGTTGCCTCGGAACGGCTTGCCGATGCGGGACGGGTCGGGGTGGGTGTGGCGGATTCCCTGCGGCGACATGATCGTGATGAAGTCGACCCCCGCGTCGGCCCTGACCCGCTCCGCCAGCGGCTGCAGGGTCGCGGTCGGGTCGGGCGCGACCAGGCCGTCGGCAACGGCGGGCTGCGCGGCCAGCGTGCGCGCCACTGCCACGACCTTGTCGCGCGCGGCGTCCTCGGTCCGGCGCCCGGCGTCGTACCAGGCCAGGGCCGCTCCGGCGAGCACGACGAAGGCCACGACGAAGATCTGGAGCACGAACAGCTGGCGCGCCAGGCTCCACCGCGGGGAGAACCGGTTCCGGTATCTGGACATCACTTACTCATGTCGACGATGTGAACACAATGAACAGAAGCGAGACGGGGTTGATGCAAAGCTCGCATAGTCTCCGTCCAGATCTTTCCGTGACCTGGGACACGCACGGTGAATCGTATGTGACCCGGAGACACCGGCACCGCAAGGAGTTCAACAGTGGCTAGCAATGATGCTGCGCCGACGAAACGTCGGGACAGAACGCACTACCTCTACATCGCGGTGATCATCGCCGTGGTGGCGGGCATCGCCGTCGGCTTCGCAGCCCCCGACGTCGGCAAGGCCCTCAAGCCGTTGGGCACCGGATTCGTGAACGTGATCAAGATGATGATCTCGCCGATCATCTTCTGCACGATCGTGCTCGGCGTCGGAAGCGTCCGCAAGGCCGCCAAGGTCGGCCGGGTCGGCGGTCTCGCGCTGGCCTACTTCCTGATCATGTCTGTGGTCGCGCTGGTCATCGGCCTGGCAGTCGGCAACGTGCTGCACCCGGGCGAGGGTCTGCAGATCACCGACGAGCTCCGCGGCTCGGGCGCCGAGCAGGCCGGCGAGGAAGCGCAGAGCACCACCGAGTTCCTGCTCGGGATCATCCCGAAGACGCTGGTGTCCGCCCTGACCGAGGGCGAGGTGCTGCAGACGCTGCTGGTGGCGCTGCTGGCCGGTTTCGCGCTGCAGGGCATGGGCGAGAAGGGCCTGCCGATCCTCCGCGGCATCGAGCACATCCAGCGCCTGGTGTTCAAGATCCTGGCGATGGTCATGTGGGCAGCCCCGATCGGCGCGTTCGGCGCCATCGCGGCCGTGGTCGGCGCCACCGGCGTGGACGCGCTCAAGAGCCTCGCGGTGATCATGCTCGGCTTCTACACGACGTGCGTGCTGTTCATCTTCGTCGTGCTGGGATCGGCGCTGTGGTTGTTCGCGCGGGTCAACATCTTCTCGCTGCTCCGCTACCTGGGCCGCGAGTTCCTGCTCATCGTGTCGACCTCGTCGTCGGAGGCGGCGCTGCCGCGGCTGATCGCGAAGATGGAGCACCTGGGCGTGAGCAAGCCGGTCGTGGGCATCACGGTTCCCACCGGCTACTCGTTCAACCTCGACGGCACGATGATCTACCTGACGATGTCGTCGCTGTTCATCGCCAGCGCTCTGGGCGACCCGCTGTCGATCGGTGAGCAGGTCGGTCTGCTGCTGTTCATGATGGTCGCGTCGAAGGGCGCGGCGGGCGTCAGCGGCGCAGGCTTGGCCACCTTGGCCGGAGGTCTGCAATCGCACCGCCCGGAGCTGCTCGACGGTGTCGGCCTGATCGTGGGCATCGACCGGTTCATGTCGGAGGCCCGCGCGCTGACCAACTTCGCGGGCAACGCGGTGGCCACGGTCCTCATCGGCTCGTGGACCAAGGAGCTCGACCGCGCCCAGATGCAGCAGGTCTTCGCCGGCGACTCGCCGTTCAACGAGGAGACGTTCGTCGATGACGGTGGCGTGACCGAGGAGAAGACTCCCGAGAAGGTCTGACCCCGAACCCGGAACCGCCCTTCGCCCAGCGCGAGGGGCGGTTCCGCGTTTCCCGGGTACTACTCGGCTCTGCCGACGATCCTGCGGTGGAAGGTCTCGTCCTCGGCAGCGGTGACCTCGAGGTCGTAGTGGCCCCGCGGAGCGGGCCAGAACACCGGCAGGGCTCCGCCGGCGGCGACGCGGATGCGCTTGTCGTGCTCGGCGTGGGCGAGGGCTCGCAGGTCGAGCTGGAGCTCGTGCGGGCCGTTGTTGCGCAGTTCGAGCCTGAGCCCTCGGTCGGCGTGACGGGCCTGGACCTCGATCGCTGCGGCACGGCCGTCCAGGGAGCCGCTGAGCTCCATCCGGAGGTCGCCGGGGCCGTCGATCGTGCAGTGGTAGTGCGAGGCGACCGGAACCGGCACGAACTTCTCGCCGAGCACGTCCACGTGGTGCGGTTCGCCGTGGCTGGTGCGGATCGCGAAGCGCGCGAAGCCGGGGCCCACGCAGCCCAGGCGCAACGAGATCGTCTCACCGACCACGACCCCGCCGACCTGCGGCTGAGCCGTCGCGGCGGCGGGCCGCTCGGTCACCGGGGTCTCGGAGGAATCGCGCACACGCCCGATCGTCGCCCCACCAGGACACGTCCAGGAGACCTCCTGGTGACCCGGGGGTGAATCATGCCTACCCGCGAAGCACGACCCTCCGCCGCAACGCGATCGACAGCGGTGATGCCTCGGTGGATGCGCCGCCCACCCCGTCGGTGTGACGGGGTGGGCGCGAGTGGTCGCTACAGGGCGCCCTTGGTGGAGGGGACGACCCCGGCGAAGCGGGGGTCGGGTTCCACGGCTGCGCGCAGGGCTCGGGCGATGGCCTTGTACTCGGCCTCGGCGATGTGGTGCGGGTCGCGGCCGTGGATCACCCTGGTGTGCAGGTTGATCTGGGAGTGGAAGGCCAGCGACTCGAACACGTGCCGGTTGAGCACGAACGGGTAGTTCCCGCCGATGGTGAAGGAGTTGTACTCCTCCGGCTCACCGGTCATCACGCAGTACGAGCGGCCCGAGACGTCCACCGCGGCGTGCGCGAGGGTCTCGTCCATCGGGATCCAGGCGTCGCCGAAGCGGCGGATGCCCTTCTTGTCGCCCAGCGCCTGGCGCAGCGCCTGGCCGAGCACGATCGCGGTGTCCTCGACGGTGTGGTGGGCGTCGATGTGGATGTCACCGGTGGACTTGACCTCCAGGTCGAACGCGGCGTGCGTGCCCAACGCGGTGAGCATGTGGTCGTAGAACGGGACCGTGGTGTCGATGTCGACCTGCCCGGTGCCGTCGAGGTCGAGCTCGACCAGCACCGACGACTCCTTGGTGGTGCGCTCGACGCGACCGACCCGCGTGCCTGGCTGGAAACTCACCGTTCGATCTCCTCAATGACTGCCTTGCTCGCCGCCAGGAACGCGTCGTTCTCGGCGGGCGTGCCGATGGTGACCCGCAGGTGGCTGGGGATGCCGACGTCGCGGATCAGCACGTCGGAGTCCAGGTAGCGCTCCCAGGCGCGGTGCGCGTCGGTGAAGCGTCCGAACAGCACGAAGTTGGCGTCGCTGGGCACCGCGGTGAACCCGAGCTCCCGCAGCGCGGCCACGACCCGCTCGCGCTCGCCGATCAGCGCGCGCACCGAACCCAGCGTGGCGTCGGCGTGCCGCAGCGCGGCGCGGGCGGCGGCCTGGGTGACCGCCGAGAGGTGGTACGGCAGCCTGACCAGCAACAACGCCTCGATCATCGCCGGGGCTGCGGCCAGGTAGCCCAGCCGCCCGCCCGCGAAGGCGAAGGCCTTGCTCATGGTGCGGCTGACGATGACCTTCGCCGGGTAGCGCTCGATCAGCTCGACTGCGCTGGGCCGCGCGGAGAACTCGGCGTAGGCCTCGTCGACCACGACCACGCCGGGCGCGGCGTCGAGGACGGCCAGCAGGTCGTCCGGCGAGATCGACGCACCGGTGGGGTTGTTCGGGCTGGTCACGAACACCACGTCGGGCTGCTTCTCGGCCACCAGGCGGGCCGCTTCGGCACCGTCGAGGCTGAAGTCCGCGCGGCGCGGCGCCGGCAACCAGTCGGTGCGGGTGCCTGCGGACAGGATCGGGTGCATCGAGTACGAGGGTTCGAAGCCCAGGGCGCTGCGCCCGGGACCTCCGAACGCCTGCAGGATCTGCTGCAGGACCTCGTTCGAGCCGTTGGCGGCCCACACGTTGTCGATCGCTAACCCGACACCGGTCGCGGTGCTCAGGTAGGCGGCGAGGTCGCCGCGCAGCTCCCTGGCGTCGCGATCCGGGTACCGGTGCAGGTCAGCGGCCACTTCCTGGACCGCTGCGGTCACGTCGGCGACCAGTTCCGGCGGCGGCGGGTAGGGGTTCTCGTTGGTGTTCAGCCGGACCGAGACGTCCAGCTGCGGCGCGCCGTAGGGGTTGCGGCCGCGCAGGTCGTCCCGCAGCGGCAGGTCGGCCAGCGTCGTGTCGGCGCCGAGCACGTCACTCATGGGTGTCCTTCATCGTCATTTCGCCACCTCGGCAACCGCATCGTCGGAGGTTGTCCGCCGCACCGTTGCGGCGGTCGAGGTCTGCATCGTCTCTAGAAGCGGGCGGTCACGGCTTGGCCGTGGGCGGGCAGGTCCTCGGCGTCGGCGAGTGCGACGACCTGGTCCGCGACTTCGCGGAGCGCCTGCTCGGTGTAGGAGATGACGTGGATGCCGCGCAGGAAGCTCTGCACGCTCAGGCCCGAGGAGTGCCGGGCGCAGCCACCGGTGGGCAGCACGTGGTTCGAGCCGGCGCAGTAGTCGCCGAGCGAGACCGGCGCGTGCGGGCCGACGAAGATCGCGCCGGCGTTGCGGACGCGCGCTGCGACCGCGTCGGCGTCGGCGGTCTGGATCTCCAGGTGCTCTGCGGCGTAAGCGTTGACCACCCGCACGCCGTCGTCGATGTCGGAGACGAGGATGCAGCCCGACTGCTGCCCGGTCAGGGCCGTGCGGATGCGCTCGACGTGCTTGGTCCGGCCGACCTGGCGCTCCAGCTCGGCGTCGACGGCGTCGGCCAGCTCGGGCGAGGTCGTGACCAGCACGCTGGCGGCCAGCGTGTCGTGCTCGGCTTGGCTGATCAGGTCGGCGGCGACGTGCACAGCGTCGGCGGTGCCGTCGGCCAGCACCGCGATCTCGGTGGGCCCGGCCTCCGAGTCGATGCCGATCAGGCTGCGCAGGTGGCGCTTGGCGGCGGTGACGTAGACGTTGCCGGGACCGGTGACCATGTCGGCGGGCAGCAGCTCGCCGTCGTCGGTGTCGCGGCCTCCGTAGGCCAGCAGCGCGACGGCCTGCGCACCACCGACCGCCCACACCTCCTCGACGCCCAGCAGCTGCGCGGCGGCCAGGATCGTCGGGTGCGGCAGGCCCCCGAACTCGGCCTGCGGCGGGCTGCACACCACCAGCGACTCGACGCCGGCGGTCTGGGCCGGGACGACGTTCATGACCACGCTCGACGGGTAGACCGCGAGACCACCCGGCGCGTAGAGGCCGACGCGCTCGACCGGCACCCAGCGCTCGGTGACGGTACCGCCGGGCACGACCTGGGTGGTGCTGTCGGTGCGCTGCTGGTCGGCGTGCACGCGGCGAGCACGGGCGATGGACTCCTCCAGCGCGGCGCGCACGGCCGGGTCGAGCTCGTCGAGCGCGCGGTTGACCTCCGCGGCGGGCACCCTCACCCGTTCGGGACGGACCCCGTCGAACTTGTCGGTGTAGTCGAGCACGGCGTCGACGCCGCGGTCGCGGATGTCCTCGATCACCGGACGGACCCGATGCAGCACGTGCTCGACGTCCATCTCGGCGCGCGGCAGCGTGGCGCGCAGCGTAGCGGTGGACGGAACACGACCGCGCAGGTCGGTACGGGTGAGCATGAGCATCCTTCCAACACCTCGGGACTACACCTACCAGGGTAATCGCAGCCCGCCCCACCCGTCCGCGAGCCCAGCCCAGGGTCACAGCAGCACGCCCCTAGACCACGTCAGGCAAGCACCGGAGGTGCTTCCTCACCACACCGCCCCAGCAACCGGCACCGCCGCGGGTTCTGAGCGGCTCCCTGGGGAGGCCAGCCGCAGCGCCGTGTATCGGACATGCACGAGTCTCGGATCCCGGAGCCGGAGAGCCGCTCAGGGTTCCGCTACCCGCACCGCCAGGCAAGATGACCACTGAGCATCTGATCATTCGACAATACGGGGAAAATTGTTCAACTGAGGCCATAGTTCGCCAGGGAGTTGCCACCACCGAGAACCTCTTGGACTCTTCGGAAGTCACCTCCAGTGATCGATCGGAGATCCGATGTTCAGTTCCCGGCGCAAGGCAGCACTGGTGGCCGCGGCCGCTGGTCTGGTCCTGCTGGCACCGGTTCAGGCGGGCCTCGCCGCAGAACCGACCGGTGCATCCGCACAGGACCGTGCGATCTACACGGTTCCCAACACCGACAGCGCATCCCGCACGGAGATCAACCGCAGCGGCGCGGAGGTCCTCGGCGTCACCAAGGACCGGGTCGCCAGCGTCGAAGCGACGGCGGCGGAGGCCGAGCAGCTGCGCGCCCGCGGCTTCCAGCTCACCGAGCAGACGAAGGTCGCCGACGCGCTGCAGCGCCGCAACGGCACGCAGCCGAAGGCTCCGGGCGACTTCCCGCCCGGTGACGAGGCGTACCACAACTACGACGAGATGGTCGCCGAGCTCGACAAGACCGTGGCCGACCACCCGGACATCGCCGCGAAGGTCAGCGCGGGCAAGTCGTTCGAGGGCCGCGACATCCCGGTGCTCAAGATCAGCGACAACGTGGCGACCGACGAGGACGAGCCAGAGGTCCTGTTCGACTGCAACCAGCACGCTCGTGAGCACCTGACCACGGAGATGTGCCTGCACGTCGCCCAGCGGTTCACCGACGACCACGCGGATCCGGCCGTGAAGGACTCGGTTGACAACCGCGAGATCTGGATCATCCCGTCGGTCAACCCGGACGGGTCGTCCTACGACGTGGAGTCGGGCGAGTACCAGGGATGGCGCAAGAACCGCCAGGACCAGGGCACCGACATCAACCGCAACTGGGGCCACAAGTGGGGCTGCTGCGGTGGTTCCAGCGATGACCCGGCCGACGAGACCTACCGGGGCACCGCGGCGTGGTCCTCGCCGGAGGCGGCGGCGATGCGCGACTTCATCGACTCGCGCGTGGTGGGCGGCACCCAGCAGATCAAGGCCGCGGTGGACTTCCACACCTATTCCGAGCTGGTCCTGTGGCCCTTCGGTCACACCTCGGACGACGTCACCGAGGGCATGACCCAGCAGGAGTACGACCGGTTCGAGAAGGTCGGCACCGAGATGGCGCAGACCAACGGCTACACGCCCCAGCAGTCCAGCGACCTGTACGTCACCGACGGCGACAGCCTCGACTGGATGTGGGGCCAGCACAAGATCCTGGCGTTCACCTTCGAGATGTACCCGTCGAGCAGCGGTGGTCTCGACGGCTTCTACCCGCCGGGCGATGTGATCGAGCGGGAGACCGCCCGCAACGACGCCGCAGTGGACATCCTGCTGCGCGAAGCGGGTGCCTGACCCGTCCAGGAGGGGGATGGGGGGAGGGCCCGGGGTGTGCGCGCCCCGGGCCCTCCCCTCGCGATAATGAAGCCATGGGCACCGCGACGACGATTCACCCGCCCGCACTGGTGCGCCGGGGCTCGTGGATCTACTGCCCGCTGCTCGGCGCGGTGGCGGGGTTCCTGCTGCGGGTGGTCGCCGCGTGGGTGGCGGGTCTGCAGTGGGCGCCGTTCCAGGGCGTGTTCGAGCTGGCCGCCTCCGGTGCGGATCCGTGGGGGATGTTGGTGGCGATCGCGCTGGGCCTGATCATCGGCCTGGGTTTCGCGGGGTTGTTCGCGCAGGAGCGGCTGACGGTGACCGTCGGGCCTGAGCAGGTCGTGCTGGCGACCGGCCGCAACGCGCACGAGATCGCCGGGGCCGAGGTGGACGCGGTGTTCACCGAGCGCGGACACCTGGTGCTGCTGGACGACACCGGCGCCGAGCTGGCCCGCCGCAAGTCGGGGCTGGACCGGCTGGCGCTGCGCGCCGCGTTCCGCGAGCACGGCTACGCCTGGCGGGATTGCGACCCCTACGCGGGCCGGTACGTGCTCTGGACCGAGGACACCGATGAGCTCTCGCTGCGGGTCAACGCGCTGATGACCGAGCGCGACCGAGCGCTGCGCAGGCGCGACCACAAGGAGGCCGCGCTGCTGCGAACCCAGTTGGCGGAGCAGGGGGTCGTCCTCAGGGACGGCCACCGCAAGCAGTACTGGCGCCGCGTGGACTGACGCACCAGGCGAGGTCGGGCAAGCGACGAAGTCGCCCTCGCACTGCCCCACCTGAGCACACGGCACCGCCGCGGGTTCTGAGCGGCTCTCCGGGGACAACCGCAGCGCCGTGTAAGGGACACATGCACACGTCTCGGATCCCGGAGCCGGAGAGCCGCTCAGGTTCCGCTACTCGCTCCGCTCCGCAGCAAGACCACTGGGGTCGGGGAGCATCAGGAAAGCATCAGCACGATCGAGCCGATGGCGATGCCTGCGACCACGACGACTGCGGCCACGATCATGATCATGCGGATCTTCGGGCGGTCGTCGGCGACCTCGCTCTGCGCGCGCTCTCGCCACTGGACGAACGTGGTGCCTTCTTGCTCGCTCACTTCAGCTCCTGAGAGTCGTTCGTACTTCTTCGAAGCGGCTCCCCGAGTACCGCATTGCGCCACGATGTCATATCAACTCGGACACGTGAACCACACGGTGCGCCCATCGGTCCAGCAGCGCCTCGTCGTGGCTGATGGCCAGAACTCCCGTGTCGTTCTCCCGGGTTCGCCGGTCGACGACGCGCACGAGCGCGGCGGTGGTGGAGGCGTCGAGCATGGCCGTCATCTCGTCGCACACCAGGTAGCGGGGCTGCGGGGCGAGCGCGCGGGCCAGGCAGGCGCGTTGCAGCTGGCCGTCGCTGACCTCGTGCGGCCGGCGGGTGAGCAGTTCGGCGGTGAGCCCGACTTCGTCGGCCAGTTCGGTGATGTCGCCCGCTTCCCCGCGCGCGAGCAGCGGTTCGGCGATGATGTCGCGGAGCGTGAAGCGCGGGTCGACGGCGGGTCTCGGGTGCTGGAAGACGATCCCGACCGCCTTTCGCGTTTCCGGGGGTGTGCGGTGCCGGAACCGGGTGATGTCGCCGCCATCGAGGGACACCCGTCCGGACCAAGGCCGGTGCAGCAGCGCCAGAACGCGCCCCAGCGTCGACTTGCCCGAACCGCTGGGCCCGCCGAGACCGAGCACTTCACCTGCGGGAACGTCGATGCTCGCGCCGTCGAGGACCGGTTCGCCGCGCCGGTAGCCGACGACGACGTCGGTGGCGCTCAGCACGGCGCGTGAGCGGCGATCCACCGCTCGCCCCGAGCGAGGAGGGTCGGATCTCCGGTGCAGTGCGCGAATCCGGGCTGGTCCGGACAGCGTTGGCAGTACACGCAGCCCCACTCCCCTTCGATGCGGTCGAGTTCGGTCAGCGACGGCGGGTGGCCGGGGATCGGTTCGAACCCGCCCTCGGGCAGAGCGGCCAGCAGGCCGGCGGTGTAGGGGTGCCACGGATCGTTCAGCACCTCGTCAGCGGGCCCGGCTTCGACGATGCGGCTGGCGTACATCACGGCCACGTCGGTGGCCACCCGGCGGGCGGCGGCGAGGTCGTGGGTGATCAGCAGGACCGCGCGACCGTCGGTGGCGGCATCGGCGAGCAGGTCGACGGTGCGGTGCACCAGCGGCCGATCCAGACCTGTGGTCGGCTCGTCGGCGAGGATGATCCGCGGATCCCCCGCGAGCGCCAGCGCGAGCGCGACGCGTTGCGCCATGCCGCCCGACAGCTCGTGGGGGTAGCGGTCCAGATCGGCCGGGTTGAGGCCTACGCGGCGAGCGAGTTCGTCGGCACCGCTGGGCCCGCGCAGGGAGTCGATGGTCTCGACGAGCTGCGCGCGGGCCGTGCGCACCGGGGTCAGGTGGGTGCCCGCCGACTGCGGGACGAGACCGACGCGACGACCGCGAATCCGCCCTGCCAGCACCGGTTCCGGTGCCGCGAGCAGGTCGGTCCCGTCGTCGAGCAGCGCATGGCCGCGCGTTTCGGCGTTGCCGGGCAGCAGACCCAGCAGCGCGGAAGCCAGAACGGACTTGCCGCAACCGGATTCGCCGACCAGCGCCAGCACGCGTCCCGGCCGCAGCCGCAGCGCGGCGTCGCTGACGGCACGCACCAGCACACCGCACGGCAGCCGGAACCTGACCGAAACTCGGTGCAGCGTCAGCAGATCAGTCACCTCGGGTGCCCTGATGTCGGTCACAGCGACAGCTCCGATCGTCGTCTCGGCACGATCCGGTCCCGCCAGGTCGCGGCCAGCCCGGACACCGCCAGAGTGGTGGCCACCAGCAGGCACGACGGGAACAGGACGATCCACCAGGCGCCGAGCAGCACGGCGTCGCGGCCGTCACCGAGGATGTTGCCGATGCTGGCCAGGTGCGGCGGCAGGCCCAGCCCGAGGAAGCTCAGCGCGGTCTCGTGCCACACGGCGTGCGGGACCAGCAGCACCGCCGACAGCGCGGCCTGCGGCACGATCGCCGGCAGCAGGTGCCTGCGCAGGACGCGCGTCCGCGACGATCCACCGGCGATGGCGGCCTCGACGTGGGGGCGCTGCCGCAGCGACAAGACCTCGGAGCGCACGACGCGCGCGACCGTCGTCCAGTGCGTCAGCGCGATCGAGCAGATCACCGCGACCAGGCTCCCCCTGTACAGCGCGACGATGACCACGCCGAGCAGCAGGTGGGGCACCGAGTTGACGGTGTCGACCAGCCGCATCAGCAGCCGGTCGGCCCAGCCGCCGAGCCCTCCGGCCACCACCCCCACCAACGAACCGAGCACTGTGGACACCAGGGCGCTGAGAGCGGCGACCAGCAACGACACCCGCAGTCCGGCCATCGACTGCACGAACAGGTCGCGGCCGTTGGAGTCGGTGCCGAAGGGGTGCGCGAGGCCGGGTGCGAGGCGGATCTGCTCGTAGCTCACGGCCTGACCGCCCAGCAGCATGGGCACGAGCACCGCGCCGAGCACCAGCAGCACCAGGACCGCGAGCGACGCGCGCAGGCGGGTGAGCGGGCGCGCCCGGGAAATTCCCGCGCGACCGGCCGGTTCCCAGGTCAGCTCAGCCATCTGCGGCCACCCTCGGGTCGAGCAGGATCGCGGCGACGTCGGCCAGAAGCGACCCCAGCAGCACAGCCGCCGTGGCCACCAGGGTCACCATCGCCAGCAGCGGGTAGTCCACGGCAGTAGCAGCGGTGACCACCGCACCCGCCAGGCCCGGCCAGGAGAACACCTCCTCGACCAGCACGGTCCCGGTGACCAGCTCCGGGATGCGGGCGCCGATGAGCGTCACGAACGGCAGCAGCGCGGTGGGCAGGGCGTGGCGCAGCACCACGACCCGCTCGGCCAGGCCTCGCGCGCGGGCACCGGTGACGTGATCCTCGGCCAACGAGCCCAGCATCGACTGCCGGACGTGCAGCACCAGCCACGGGGTCTGGGACACGCCGAGCACGAGCGCGGGCAGCGCGAGGTGTTCGGCGACCTGGCCGAAGGAGACGTCCTGCCCGGCGTCGGTCAGGCCGGCGACCGGCAGCCAGCCCAGGCCGAGCGAGAACACCGCGATGGACAGCAGCGCCAGCACGAACGGCGGGACGCCTTCCAGCGCGTGCCCGGCGGCCGTGATCAGCCGGTCCACGACGCCGCCCTGCCGCCACGCGGCGATCGTGCCGCCGATCAGCGCGAGCAGCACCGCCAGGGCGAGTCCGGTAGCGGCGAGGAGGGCGGTCCAGGGCAGCCGTTCGGCGACCACCTGCGCGACGGGCTGGCGCAGCGACCGGGAGATCCCGAGGTCACCGGTGAGCACGCCGCTGAACCACTGCCAGAACTGCTGCAGCACGGGCCGGTCGAGGCCCAGCTCGGCGCGCACCCGGGCCACGTCGGCGGCCGAGGCGGTGAACAGCCGCACCCCGAAGTACTGGTCGATCGGGTCGAACGGCGAAGCCGAGGCCAGCAGGAACACGCCGAGCGCGACGATCACCAGCACCGGGACGGCGAACGCCAGGCGCCTCAGCACCAGGCGCGAGATCGCCCGGGTCATGCGCTCGGCTTCCAGGTCTCGACGTTCCACCACGGGCCCCAGGTGGTGCCGTGGGTGTGCGGCTCGACGGGCGGCTGGTAGCCGGTGGAACCGCCGTCGCGCAGCACGTAGCTGTGGTCGATGAACGCCAGGTAGACCAGGCCGGGATCGGCGACGTAGGCGCGCTGGGCCTGCCGGTAGGCCTCCGCGCGCTTGGCCGGGTCCAGCTCGCGGCGGGCCGAGTCGAGGGCGGCGTCCACCTCGGCGTTGCGGTACTGGCCCGGGTTGTTGTAAGTGCCGGTACCGATCGCCGACGAGCTCAGGCTGGAGTAGACCTGCGGGTCCGGGTCCATCGGGTTGCCGCCGCCGAGCACGATGCCGTCGGTGGCCAGCCTCCCGGCGACCGCGGAGCGGTCCACACCGGCGAGTTCGACCTCGATGCCGACCTTGTTGGCGTCGGAGGCGAAACCCGTTGCCAGATCCCGGCGGAGGCTGTCGTCGGCGAAGTACATCACGGTGAACTTCGCGCGGGTTCCGTTGCGCTCGCGGATGCCGTCGGCTCCGACTCGCCAGCCCGCGTCGTCGAGAATCCGGCCCGCCTGCCGCGGGTCGTGGGCGAAGGTCGCCGCGGGCTCGTGGTGGGCGCCCATCGACGGCGGGATCGGGGTGTAGGCGGGCTTTCCGTGCCCGCCCAGCAGCGCCTTGATCATGCCGTCGCGGTCCACGGCGAGGTTCAGCGCGGTGCGCACAGCGCGGTCACCGGCGACCGGGTGGGTGTTGGGCAGCGCGATGCTGCGGTAGTCGGCTGTTTCGTGGTGCACGACGCGGAAGCCGTCGCGCGCGGCACCCTCGGCGAGCACCGGGGGCAGCACGGTGCCGTCGAACTCGCCCGCGGCTAACCGCTGCGCGCGGGTGTTGTCGTCCTTGGCGAACACGACGGTGATGTCGTGCACGGCCGGCGCGCCGCCCCAGTAGTCGGGGTTGGCGGCCCAGGTCATCTGGTCGCCCTGGCGCCATTCGACGAGCCGGTACGGGCCGGTGCCGACGGGCCGGGTGTTGAGCGGCGAGTTCTCCTGCGAGGACGGAGTGCTCAGCGCCTCGTTCGGGACGATGCCCAGGACGAGCTTGGAAGGCCAGGCGGAGTAGGGGAATTCCAGGTCGAAGCGCACTGTGTGCGGGTCGACGGCCTGGACGTCGGCGAGCATGTCGTAATCGCTGGAGACCGTGGAGGCGTACGCGGGATCGATGGCCGCGCGGTAGGTGGCGACGACGTCCTCGGCGTCGAACGGCGTTCCGTCGTGGAACTCCACGCCGTCGCGGAGCTTCACGGTCCAGCTGGTGGCGTCGGCGTTGGCCTGCGGCTGCTCCACCGCCAGAACAGGCCGCAGCTGCGCGCGCCCGTCGAAGGCCAGCAGCCCGTCGTAGAACTTCGCCGCCCCCTCGGCTCCGTACCCGAGCAGCGGGTTCAAGCTCTCCGGCTCGTACCCGTCGGCGAGCAACATCGCACCGGACTCCCCGGGCTGCGAAGGCGCAGCACAACCCGCGACCACGACCCCCACCACGACCGACAACCCAACGACCAAGCTCCGACGTTTCAGCACTCACGCACCATAGAGGTTATTGCAACTCCTTCTCAATAACCTGAGATCTTCCTCGCCACCTCCTCCAGCACGACCGACCGCAGGCGGCAAACCGGATCGCGGCGGTGTTCGATTCCCTGAAAACCCCCGTGGTCGGGGGACGGGGTGCAGGAGCAATCCGTCCCCCGAGCCCGGGAACGCACCGGAGGTGACCTGTCCCTGTGGTCGTCAGTCGACTGGTCCTGGCATGACGTCGACCGCGTAGGTGCAGGTGATCGTGTCGTTGGTGCGGGGGTCGGTGAGGTCCACGCGCCAGGTGTCGGCGAACTGGTTGACGTTGGGGATCATGGGGATGGTGCCGGAGATCAGGATCGTGCCGGGTTGCGCCAGGCCTCGGGCGCGGAGCTCTTCCAACCAGTAGTGCGGGGTGAGCAGGTCGGCGAGGGTGCCGTCCTGGATCTTCTCGCCGCCGGCCCAGGCCGTGAGCGTGATCTCGTCGAGGTGGTCCTCGACGTCGGGCAGCCGCCACGCCTTGCGGCCGACGACGTCCGGCCCGGCCTGCTTGCTCCAGGCCACGCCGTGCACCTCCAGCTCGCGGTCGGTGTGGTCGCAGGCGGCGGTGAGCAGCACGTCGTCCTCGGTGATCACCAGTGCCCACTCGGCCTCACCTGACGTTCGGCCGTGCTGCACCGGGACCACGTCGGTCTGCATCGCCAGGTAGGGCGCGACCGGGTAGAGGCAGGGCGTGCGGGTCGGGGCGGGGACGCCGAGCTCGGCCAGTTCCGCCACGTGGGCGGCCACGTCCTCTTGGCTGCGCCCGGCGTACCCGGCGTTGAGCAGCGTCGTCACCGAGACCTCGACCGCCCGGCCACCGACATCGAAATGAAGTGGGAACACAACACCCTCCCGTTTGGCATACCTCTTGTATACAGTTCGTATCACACTGTGCCGGTCCACCTGGAAATCGAGGGAGCCCATGACGAACGCGACCGCGACCGCCGCAAGACCGGCGCGCAAGGACCTGATCAAGGCATTCGTGGCGAGTCTGAGCGGCACCTCCCTGGAGTGGTACGACTTCGCCGCCTACTCGGTCGCCTCGGCGCTGGTGTTCGGCCAGTTGTTCTTCCCCAGCCACGACCCGCTGTCGGGAACGCTGCTGGCGTTCTCCACCTACGCAGTCGGCTACATCTCGCGCCCGCTGGGCGGATTCGTCTTCGGCCGCCTCGGCGACGTGCTCGGCCGCAAGCAAGTCCTGGTGATCACGCTGCTGATCACCGGGATCTCCACCGTCCTCATCGGACTGCTGCCCACCCACGACCAGGTCGGCGCGCTCGGCGCGGTGCTGCTGGTGGTGCTGCGGTTCGCCCAGGGCGTGGGCATCGGCGGCGAGTGGGGCGGCGCGGTGCTGCTGTCCAGCGAGTACGGCAGCGACGAGCACCGCGGGTTCTGGGCGTCCGCCGCCCAGATCGGGCCGCCGGCCGGGAACTTGCTGGCCAACGGCGTCCTCGCGGGACTGGCCGCCGGGTTGACCTCGGAGCAGTTCATGTCCTGGGGCTGGCGGGTCGCATTCCTACTGTCGGCCGTCCTGGTGATCTTCGGCCTGTGGATCCGCGTGAAGCTGGAGGAGACCCCGGTCTTCCGGGAGATCCAGCATAAGGGCGAGCAGGCCGGCGCCCCGGTGCGCGAGGTCCTCACGCAGGAACCGCGCGCGCTGATCGCCGGAATCCTCTCCCGCGTCGGCCCGGACGTGCTCTACGCGCTGTTCACCGTCTTCGTGCTCACCTACGCCACCCAGCAGCTGGACATGCCCAAGAGCTGGGCGGTCACCGGCGTCATGCTCGGCTCCTCCCTCCAGCTGTTCCTCATGCCGCTCGCCGGGGCGCTGTCGGACCGCTTCGGCCGCCGCCGGGTCTACGCGGTCGGTGCCGTCGGCGGCCTGGTGTGGCCGTTCGTGTTCTTCCCGCTGGTCGGAGGCGGGTCCGCGGGGCTGCTGATCGTCGGCGTGATCGTCGGGCTGATCTGGCACGCCCTGATGTACGGGCCGCAGGCCGCGTTCATCGCCGAGCAGTTCAGCCCGGCGCTGCGCGCCACCGGCGCCTCGCTCGCCTACACGCTCGCCGGGATCATCGGCGGCGCCCTGGCTCCGCTGCTGTTCACCTCGCTCTACGCCTACTTCGACACCTGGGTCGCCCCCGCCTGCTACCTGGCGGCGACCTGCGTGGTGACGCTGATCGGCCTGTGGCTCAGCCGGACTGCAACACCCGCCGGGTCGCGTTGAGGTGTTCGGTGATCGCCGCGGTCGCGGCCTCCGGGTCGCCCGCGGCGAGCGCCGAGCAGATCGCCTCGTGCTCGGCCAGCACGGACTTGCGGCGCCCGGCCGAGCGGAACAGCGCCTCGACACCGGCGCGGATCTGCCGGGCGCGCAGGCCGTCGTAGGTCTTGGACAACATCCCGTTGCCGACTGCGGCCACCAGCGCCGAGTGGAACCGGTGGTCGTGGTCGATGAACTCGCGGGCCTGGTCCTCGCCCAGCCCGCGCTGCTCGTCGAGCTGCGTGCGCATCTCGGCCAGCGGCACCGCGTCGAGCTCGACGGCGCGGCGGGCGGCGTAGCACTCGACCATCGTGCGGATCTCGAACAGCTCGCCGATCTCCCGCCCACCGAGCGGGGCGATGTAGGCGCCGCGCTTGGGCACCAGCTGGACCAGTTCCTCGGCGGCGAGCAGCAGCAGGGCCTCGCGGATGGGAGTGCGCGACACGCCGATCTCGTCGGCCAGGGCCTGTTCGTTGACGAACTGCCCCTGCGTGCTGGGATCGCTCAGGACGGTGTCCTTGAGGTGGGCGTAAGCGAGTTCACGTCCGGACGGCACTTTGACCCCTTGCTTGCATATAATCGGTATACAAGCATCGTATCGGGTTCACACCGGCACTACTGGTTTTGCATGGCGGTGCGGGCGGGGGAACCTGAGCCAGTCCGTGGACTTCGTGCGCCGCCCCGCGACCTAACGCGGCGTCACGGCGCACTCGCCGCGAAGCCGCTCCGGACCCCGTGCAGTGCCAGCTGAGAGAGCGCTCACCGAAGAGAAGAGGAAGTGGCTCCGCCACTTCGAAGCAGAACTCGTCGAAGGATGGTTGTGGCTATGCGAATCGCGTTGTGCCAGATCGTGTCGGGCCCCGACCCGAAGGCCAACTTGGAACTGGTCGCCGACGGGATCCGCCGGGCCGCCGGGGAAGGCGCCGACCTCGCGGTGTTCCCCGAGGCGACGATGGCCTGCTTCGGCGTGAAGCTGGCACCGCTGGCAGAGCCGCTGGACGGCCCGTGGGCCACCGAGGTCCGCCGCCTCGCGCAGGAAGCCGGCATCGCCGTGGTCGCGGGAATGTTCACCCCCGCCGACGACGGGCGGGTCACCAACACGCTGCTGATCACCGGTCGCGGAGTGGATGCCTCCTACGACAAGATCCACCTGTTCGACGCGTTCGGCTTCGCCGAGTCGAACACCGTCGCCCCCGGCGCTCAGACGGTCGTGGTCACCCTCGACGGCGTAGGCATCGGCTTCACCACCTGCTACGACGTCCGGTTCCCCGGGCTGTTCCAGAAGCTCGCCGACGAGGGCGCATCGGTGATCATCACTCCGGCGTCGTGGGGTTCCGGGCAGGGCAAGCGCGAGCAGTGGGAGCTGCTGGTGCGCGCCCGCGCGCTCGACTCGACCTCGTGGATCGTGGCCTGCGGCCAGGGCGACCCGCGCAGCATCGGCCGCGAACCCTCCGGCAAGGCCCCCACCGGCATCGGCCACAGCCTCGTCGCCACTCCCCTCGGCCTCGTCCACGCGCAGCTCGGTGCCGAGCCCGGCGTCGAGGTCGTCACCATCGACCCGGACGCGGTCGAAGGAGCCCGTCAGGCCGTTCCGGTGCTCACCAACCGGCGCTTCTGAACGGCTCGGAACGCCAGCGCCGTCGCGACGAGCAGTACGACCGTGGTGATGACGCTGCCCTCGACGCCGAAGCCGCCGCCGGTGAGCAGTTCAGCCGTTCCCGGCTCGGGGTCCAGGCTCAGCAACGTGGCCTGGATGTCCATCCCGGACACCTGGATCCCGGCCACGTTGCCCTGGCACCAGTTCCACACGACGTGGAAGGCGCACACACCCCACAGCGATCCCTCGGCCACCGCCCACAACCCGAGCGCCAGACCGATCAGCAGGACGTTGACCAGCGGTAGCACGCCGACGTCGAAGTTGGCTCCGTGCAGGAGCGCGAAGACCAACGCCTGGAAGATGACCGCCGCCGTGAGCCCCCACTTCCGGTAGGCGGTCTGCAGCAGGTACCCGCGGCTGACGACCTCTTCGGTGCACGCCTGCGCGGTGAACCCCACCAGCGCCAGCAGCACCGCCCCGACGTGCGCGAACCGCACCGGCCCCACCAGGTACTGACCGCTGACGAGGTTCACCACCACCGGCACCGCCAGCAGCACCACCGCCACACCGGTGCCGAACGCCAAGTGCGCGCCGATCCGAGAAGCCGGGAAGAACCCGAGGCTCGCCAGCGGACGCCGCTCCTTGACCACCACCCAGAGCGCGAGCAAACCGCTCGCCCCGAGGAAGCTCAGCAGCAGCACCAGCTGTGCCCCGATCCCCATGGGCCCGCCCACCAGGGCCAGCGCGGAAACCCCGAGCACCGGCAACAACGCCAGCGTCACCACGGCGGGCCCCACCAGCAGGCACACGACCGCCACCAGGAGCCCCAGCACAGGGCCGGTGGGCCGTCGCGCCGCCGAGGCACCGCCCAACAGAGCCGAATCCACCACGCGCACCTCCCGTTCCACCCGATCATGCCGGAACACGCGCGCCACCCGACGACT
Organism: Saccharopolyspora aridisoli; assembly: GCF_004348445.1. GTDB lineage: Bacteria > Actinomycetota > Actinomycetes > Mycobacteriales > Pseudonocardiaceae > Saccharopolyspora > Saccharopolyspora aridisoli. The sequence goes on from NZ_SMKV01000006.1 coordinate 34,781, forward strand.
CGCCGCAGCCGGGCGAGTCGTGCCAGGTCAGGGATTCCTCCGGATCACATGTCCAGGCCGAGGTCCAGGGACGGGGAGGAGTGGGTCAGGGCTCCCACCGCGAGGTAGTGGACGCCGGTTCGGGCGTAGGCCGCCGCCACGTCGAGGGTCAGACCACCGGAGGCTTCCAGCTCCGTGCCCGGCGAGAGCACCCGGGTGCGCGCCACCGCTTCGGCGCACTGGTCCGGGGTGAAGTTGTCGAGCAGGACCAGGGAGACGTTCTCGGCCAGGACCTCTTCGAGCTCAGCGAGATCACCGACCTCGACCTCCATCGGGAGGCCCGGGGCGTGGGTGCGGCAGGCTCGGACGGCGGCCGCCGGGGAACCCGCCGCCACGACGTGGTTGTCCTTGATCAGGATCGCGTCGCCCAAGCCCATGCGGTGGTTGACGCCGCCACCGCAGCGCACCGCGTACTTCTGCAGGTCGCGCAGGCCCGGGAGGGTCTTGCGGCTGTCGCGGATCTTGCAACCCGTGCCGGCCACCGCGTCCACCCACGCCGAGGTCGCGGTGGCGATGCCGGAGAGGTGGGTCAGCAGGTTGAGCGCGGTGCGCTCGGCGGTGAGCAGGCCCCGGGCCGGTGCCTTCACCCGCAGCGCGCAGTCGCCGGGAGCGATCCGGTCGCCGTCGGCGCGTTCGTCGAGCACCTGGTAGGCGTCGGCACCCAGCACCTCGTCGAGCACCAAGCGCGTCACCGTGAGCCCCGCCAGCACACCGGCTTCGCGGGTGTTGAAGCCCGCCTCGGCGACCGCGTCCTCCGCGACCGTGGCCTCGGTGGTGGCGTCCGGCCCGTAGCGCAGGTCTTCGGCCAGAGCGGTGCGAACGATCTCGCGTGCGCCGTCGAAGTCGAAAGTCATGCCGCTGTCCTCGCGATCCCGGGCTCGGCGTGGATCAACCACCCCGAGGCGTCCAGCCGGAGCACCGTGCTGCGCCGCCAGCGCAGGTCGTCGGTGTCCGGGAAGTCGGTGCGCCGGTGGCAGCCGCGCGATTCAACGCGGATCCGTGCCGCCGCCAGCAGGGCCTGCGCGGTCAGCGTCAGCGACGCGTCCTCGACCGCCTGACGCGTCCGCAGTGGACGGACGACGGAGGCGCGGTCCAGCACCGAGCACGCCTCGGCCATCCCATCCTCGCTGCGGCCGATGCCCGCGTACCTGCTCATGGTGCGCTGCAGCAGGTCTCGCTCGACGACCGCGAACGCGGGCGGTGCGACCTCGCCCACCGGCGTGCGCGACAGCAGGCCGCACCCGAGGTCCTTGGCCACCGCGGAGGCCGCTCGCCCGCCCACGACCAGCCCTTCCAGCAGGCTGTTGGAGGCCAGCCGGTTCGCGCCGTGCAGGCCCGTGCAGGCCACCTCCCCCGCCACGTACAGGCCGGTCACCGCCGTACGACCATCCACATCGGACACCACACCACCGCACGAGTAGTGCGCCGCGCTGGCCACCGGGATCGGCTCGGCCGTCGGATCGATCCCCGCCTCCCGGCACGAGGCGTGCACGGTCGGGAAGCGCTCGGCGAAACCGGTGATCCCGGTGGCATCCAGGAAGACGTGCTCGGCACCGGTCTCCGCCGCGCGGCGGGTGATCGCCGCCGACACCACGTCGCGCGGCGCCAGGTCGCCCAGCGGATGCACCCCGTCCATCACCCGGTCGCCGCGCACGTCCAGCAGCACCGCGCCCTCGCCGCGCACCGCCTCGGTGACCAGCGGACGACGTCCGCGCGCCTCGCCCTCGGCGTAGAGCACGGTCGGGTGGAACTGCACGAACTCCAGGTCCGCCACTCCCGCGCCGACACGCAGCGCCAGCGCCACACCGTCCGCGGTGGACACGTCGGGGTTCGTGGTCGCGGCGTAGAGCTGGCCGAGACCACCGGTGGCCAGCAGCAACGCGGGCGCGTGCAGCACACCGGGACGACTCTCGGAATCCATCGCCAGCGCCCCGGCGATCGCACCGCCCTCACCACGCAGCAGCTCGACCACGCAGTGCTGCTCCAGCACCGGGATCCCGCCACCGCGCACGGCCGACACCAGCGCCCGCTGCACCTCGGCGCCGGTGGCGTCGCCACCCGCGTGGATGACGCGGAACGTCTGGTGCCCGCCCTCGCGGGTGCGTGCCAGCGCGCCGTCGACGGCGTCGAACTCCGCCCCCGCCGCGCGCAACCGCCCGATGGCCTGCGCACCGTCGGCGAGGATGTCGCGCACCGCCTGCGGCGAGCACAACCCGACACCCGCGGCCAGCGTGTCCTCGACGTGCTTGTGCAGGCTGTCGCCCGGGTCGAGCTCGTCCGGCCGCACCACGGCGATGCCGCCCTGCGCCCAGCCGGTGTTGCCCGCCTCGACGGAATCCTTGCTCAGCACCAGCACCCGCAGACCGGCTTCGCGGGCGCGCAGCGCGGCAGTCAGACCGGCCACACCGGTGCCGACGACCAGCAGGTCGGCACCGGCCTCCCAGGTCACTCCCCACCGCCGGGCTTGCCGATGGCGATCATCCGCTCCACCGAGGCCCGAGCGCGGTCGGCGACGTCGGTGGGCACGTGCACCTCATCGGCGCCTTCGCGCAGGCAGCGCAGCAGTGCCGCCGGGGTGATCATCTTCATGTAGCGGCAGGAGGCCCGGTCGTTGACCGCGCGGAAGTCGATCTCCGGAGCGGCCTTCCGCAACTGGTGCAGCATGCCGACCTCGGTGGCCACCAGCACCGAGCGCGCGCCGGTGTCCCTCGCCGCGGTGAGCATGTCGCCGGTGGACAGGATCTTCACCCGCTCCGGCTCCACGGTGCCCTCGCCCGCGAGGTAGAGCGCGGAGGTCGCGCAGCCGCACTCCGGGTGGATGAACAGGTCCGCCTCCGGCGACGCGGCGGCGCGCTCGGCCAGCTCAGGCCCGTTGATCCCGGCGTGCACGTGGCACTCACCGGCCCAGATGTGCAGGTTCTCCCGGCCGGTCTCGCGCTTGACGTGCGCGCCCAGGAACTGGTCCGGGCAGAACAGCACCTCGCGGCCCTCCGGGATGGAGCGCACCACGTCCACCGCGTTGGAGGAGGTGCAGCAGATGTCGGTCTCGGCCTTCACCTCCGCGGTGGTGTTGACGTAGGAGACGACGACCGCGCCCGGGTGCTCGGCCTTCCAGGAGCGCAGTTGCTCGGCGGTGATCGAGTCGGCCAGCGAACAACCCGCCCGCTCGTCGGGGATCAGCACCGTCTTCTCCGGGCCGAGGATCTTGGCGGTCTCGGCCATGAAGTGCACGCCGCAGAAGACGATCGTGCTCGCGTCACTGCCGGCCGCGATGCGGCTCAGCGCCAGCGAGTCACCGGTGTGGTGGGCGACGTCCTGGATCTCGGGCAGCTGGTAGTTGTGCGCCAACAGCACGGCATCGCGCTCCTCGGCCAACCGCCGGACCTCCTCGGCCCAGGCGGCATCGGCTTCGACGCCGGTGTAGCCGGCATCGGTCCGCTGCCACGTCGCAGTCGCCATCTCGTCCTCCTCGCCGGGGACTCCGAGACGCGCCGGAGACCCCGCAACTCACCCCGGATCACGGCCCCGAGGTTTTCGCCTTATAATCGAAAACGTGCCACATCGTAACATCGAGGCAACGGCGGATGGCAGAGACCCAGGTCACGAAGTTCTCGCCGGCGTCCTGCAGATCCGCGACGAACGACTCCAGGTGATGCTGTGGCAGCGCGCCAAAGGGCCCGCGCTGCACCGCTGGTCGCTCCCCCGCGGCTGGCTGGCCGCCGACGAGGACGTGGAGGCGTCGATCCGGCGGCAGCTCGCCGAGAAGGTCGACGTGCACAAGCTCTCCCACGTCGAACAGCTCTCGGTGTTCAGCGCCCCCGGGCGGGTGCCGGACCGGCGGGTGATCGCCACCGCGTTCCTGTGCCTGGTGCCCGCCGACGTCGACCCCGAAGTGCCCGCGGACACCCGCTGGTTCCCGGTCGACGACCTGCCCGCGACGGCATTCGACCACGAGGAGATCGTGCTCGCCGCGCGAGACCGGCTGCGCGCCAAGCTCTCCTACACCAACATCGGGTTCGCGCTCGCCCCGGCCGAGTTCACCGTCTCCGAGCTGCGCGGGATCTACTCCGCCGCGCTCGGCTACCAGGTCGCGGCGACGAACCTGCAGCGCGTGCTGTCCCGGCGAGGTGTCCTGGAGCCCACCGGCCGCACCGTGCCCGCCGGACGCTCCGGCGGCAGACCGCCCGCGCTGTTCCGCTTCACCTCACGAGACCTGCAGGTGACCGACCCGTTCGCGGTGTTCCGTCCTCCGGCCTGAACATCGCCTGTTTCACTTGGAGCAGCCTCGTTGCGTCGATCGAAGTAGTTTGGGAGGCGTGTTGGACACGTTGCCGCTGTTCCCCTTGGGGTCCGTGCTGCTCCCGGGCGGGCACCTTCCGCTGAACATCTTCGAGCCGCGCTACCGCGACCTCGTGCACGACCTGCTCAACGAAGCCGTGCCCGACCGCCGGTTCGGCGTGGTCACCATCCGGCAGGGGTGGGAGGTCGGCGAGGACAACGTCGACTCGTTGTACGACGTCGGATGCACGGCGGTGCTCGACGAGGCCCGGCAGCTGCCCGGTGGACGCTACGACGTCACCGCCTTCGGCGAGCGGCGGTTCCGGCTGCTGCAGATCGACCGCGAGTCCGCGCCGTACCTGCTGGCCCGCGTGCAGTGGCTGCCCGACACCGAACCGGAGCACGACCCCCCGGGGCGCCGCGAACGGCTCACCGCGGGGGCGCGCGACGCCCACCAGCGCTACCACGCCTCGGGCATGCGCAGCGGGCCCCGCGAAGTTCCCGGCGAGGACTCCGAATCCGCCGACCTGTCGTACCTGCTGGCCGACGACTGCGTGCTGACCACCGAGGACCGCCAGGCGCTGCTGGAGGAGACCGACCCGCTGATCCGGCTGCGCACCGTCCGCAAGCTGCTGCTGCGGGAGGCCGAGTTCCTGCGCGAGCTGCGCGCGGTTCCAGCGCCGCTGGCCGAGTTCGCGCAACAACCCAGCCTGAACTAGCAGGGGTCGGTTGGGGGTCCGCCCGATCTGAGATCGGCGCATGTCCTCGCCTGGTGGCCCCTGGGAGCCGCAACGGCAGTACCGGGGCTTCGACGCCTTCCAGCAGCCGCAGCAGGGTTTCGAGCCGCCTCGCAGGGAGAAGCGCGGGTGGCTGGTCTTCGCGCTCTCGCTCGGTGCTGTCGTGCTGATCGGCGCGATGGCCGCAGTGCTGGTGTTCGGCCTCCGGAGCCAGGAGGCGGAATCGCAGCCGCCCGGCCCGGCCCCGCTGCCCTCGACCTCGGCGGAGCCGGCGGTGGCGGGGTGGCGCGTGGTCGCCGTGCCCAAGCGCCGAGCCGTGTACGACGTGCCGCAGGACTGGGAGGTCGAGCCGAACTCGGAGAACGTGCACGCCGTCGGACCACCGGAGGACGCGGTCACGCTCACCGGGGTGTCGCACCAGCAACTGGGTTTCTGCCCGGGGGACGACAACAGCTTCCGGGCGATGGCGGGCGCCAGCGCGCGGCTCGGACCGGACAGCACCGCCGTCGCCGCGGAGGCCATCGGCACGTTCATCGGCCACGCGTTCACCCGTGACGGCGTTGCCCCGCTCGTCGAGCAGTCACCGCCGGAGCAGCTGCGGCTCAGCGGCGGGCTCCCCGCCACGCGCATCAACGCCCGGGTCACCCTGCCCGCTCCGGCGGGCTGCGATGCCCGCGCGGTCGCGGTCACGACCGTGGCCACCAACAACGACGGCAAGAGCTCGGTGGTCTTCATCGCCGCGGCCGACCAGGACGTGCCGGGCGCGGTCACCCCCGCGACGCTGAACGCGATCGGCGGCTCGTTGCGCCCGCGGTGAGGGGCACACGGCAGCCCTGGTCCGAACTGACTCGACACGACAGGCTTGATCATGGGTCCAGCCGGACCAGGACCACCGCTACTTCAGTCGTCGCCCCAGGTCGTCGAAGCCGTTCCAGGACGTCGCGATGCCGTAGCCGAGGGAGAGCGCCAGCGGCATGGCGACCAGCACCCACATCGTGGTGATCTCCGGGGCGACCGTGATCACGTCGCCGAGCTGCGGGTTCGGCGGCAGCGGGTAGAGCCCGGCCGCGAGCGAGCCGCCCGTTCGAATCCCCAACCAGGAGGCCACCAGCGAGCCCAGCACACCACCGATGAGCAGGATCGGGCCGCGCCTGCCGCGAATCCGCCACAGCACCGCGGCGGTGAGCAGACCGGCGGCGAAGGCCAGCAGCGTGAAGATCGCGATGCCGTCGAACTCGTGGTAGTTCTCCACCTGCAGCGGGCTCACGGTGCCGCCCCGCCCCAGCACGCTCTGCTGCGGAGGCGCCATCCGCGACCACAGCCAGCCCATCGGCAAACCCAACAACGCGATCAGCGAGATCGCGCTGATCGCCGGCAGCAGGTCGGCCTTGACCACCACCTCCGGACGGGGTGGGGTCAGGAACGAGAGCAGCGCTGGTTCCTCGGGCTCGACCCGCTCCGGGAGAGCACGTGTCGTGCCCGAATCGTCCACTGGGCTGTCGGACAACCGCCGACCTCCTCCTCGCCTTCGCCGCCACCGGCCCGGCTTGCGAAATCCTCCGGTCACCATAGCGTTTTCTCGCGCCCTCCCAGTCACCCGATGAACGGGCGCGGGGCGCACATCAACTATTCTGCGCGAGCCCTCATGTCGGCTACGCCGAAGGACGAGTGAAGTGGTGGGAATCCTGCCGTCTCCCCAGGTGACCGGACCGAGCCCGATCGACGAGCCGCGGCAGAGCTCGGCCGTCCGGCTCCCGCTGCGCGACACCGCAGCCGAACTGGTCGCCGGTTCCGCGGTCGCCGCAGTGGTGAGCATGGTGCTGCAGTTCGCCGCCGCGCGGCTGAGCATCAGCGAACCCAGCTACGCTCCCGAGGCGCTGACGATGCTCAGCAGCGGTCTCGTGCTGGCAGCCCTGTTCGCGCTGCTGGCGTTCGGGTACCGAGCCACGCGCATCGGCCGCTGGGGCAAGCTCGCCGCTACCTGGGTCGCGTTGAGCGCCTTCAGCACGTTGTCGCTGGCCATCCCGCTGCAGTCCTCGCGCTTCTACTACGGCGGATCGTCCACCGACAACGGGTTCCGCATGCAGTTGATGACGCGCATGGCCTCGACGCTGGGCCTGGCCGACATGAACTACGCGGAGACCGCGCCCTACTACCCGAGCGGCTGGTTCTGGCTCGGCGGCCGCTTCGCCAACCTCCTGGGCTGGGAGGGCTGGGCGGCCTACAAGCTCTACGCGCTGTGCTGGGTCGCGGTGACCGCGGTCGTGGCGTTCACGCTCTGGAGCGTGGTGCTGCGTCGCCGGCTCGCCCTGCTGGCCGCCGTCGTGACAGCGCTGTCGGGCATGCTGCACGGCATCGTGGAGCCCTACGCCTGGCCGTCGGCGGCGTGGCTGCTGCCCGTGGCGGTGCTGGCCTGGCGCTCGCTGCGGACGACTGAGGGCGCACCGCGCTGGACGCTGATCTGCATCGGCGGTTACGTCGGGTTCGCCGCGATCACCTACACGCTGCACTTCGGCTTCGCCGTCGCGATGATCATGCTGATGGCGCTGATCACCGGCGTGCACCGGGTTCGCCAGGGCGCAGGTGTGGGACCGGTCGTCAAGCAGCTTTTCCTGCGGCTGCTGCCGATCGGTGTGGTCAGCCTGGTGATCGCGCTGCTCGTGTGGCTGCCCTACCTGCTGTCCACCAGCTTCCTGCTCGACAACCCGCGTAGCGCCGCGCAGCACTACCTGCCGGAGGACGGCGCGTTCCTGCCGGTGCCGATGACCGAGGCGACCGCGTTCGGCGGGCTGTGCCTGGCGGGCTTCGTGTGGTTGTTGTTGCGCTGCCGCCACAGCGAGATCGCCGCTTCGATGCTGGCGATCGTGCTGGCGATCTACGGCTGGTTCGCCCTGTCCACGCTCGCCCTGCTGGCCAAGACGACGCTGCTGGCGTTCCGGCTCAACGTCGTCCTGGACCTGACGCTCGCGGTCGCCGGCGTGCTCGGGCTGTTGGAGCTCATCGGCTACCTGCGGCGCAGGATCGACCCGCGGTACGCGGTGCAGATCAGCCTCGTCGCCTGCGCGCTCGGCCTGATCGGCGCGGTGAGCATCACCCAGGAGTCGATCAGCGGCAAGCTTCTCGGCTACACCGAGCAGGCCTACACCGATTACTACCCGACCGGTGACAACGCCAAGGGCAACAAGGACCCCGGGCAGCGCGGGTCCTGGTTCGACGACGAGATCCGGGCGGTCGCCGCGCTCACCGGTCGCGAGCCCGACCAGAACGTGCTGCTGAGCACCGACTACAAGCTCATGTCCTTCCAGCCGTACTGGGGGTTCCAGCAGGAGACACCGCACTACGCCAATCCGCTGGCCGACTACGACGAGCGGGCGGCCGAGATCGAACGCTGGACCAAGGCCACCAGCAGCCAGGAGCTGCTGCAGATGGTGCACGGCTCGAAGTTCGAGAGCCCCAACGTGTTCATCCTCGACAACCCGCAGAGCCGCTACTCCGAGGTGGAGACCCCGCCGGAGCACGCAGGCGATCTCGCTCTGCAGCTCAAGGGCGACGCGTTCCCGCAGAACCCGAACGTGCGCGACTACTACGTCTACTTCGACCGCGAGCTCTTCGACTCCCCTGCCTTCGTCAAGCGCGACGTCGGTCCGTACACGATCATCGCGCTGCGCTGATCCGGCGGCCGGGCACGGCCTGTCGAGGACGTTCATCGGACAGCCTCCACCGCGGACCGCGCCCGGCGGAACGAGTAGTGCATCGCAGCCGCGGCGAGCGCGACCGACCACAGCGGCCACAGCACGATCGGCAGCCAGACCAGCGGGTGGTTCGGGATCCCTGGGTTGTCGGCGAGCGCCTGCAGCACCAGCAGCCTGCTGCCCGCCATCACCAGCACGGCGACGAACAGCGCGGGCAGCACCGCCATCCGCACCGGCACCGGCTTGCCCGCGAGCCCGACCACCCAGCGCGGGAAGCGCTCACCCCACGGGCGGATCAGTCCCCAGGTCAGGACAGCACCGCCCGCAGCGGCCGCCGCGAGCCCGAGACCGCCCGCGGCGCTGGAGTTCGCCATCGACAAGCCGGGGAACCCGATCGCCATCAGCACCCGGCTCACGGCGTACGCCAGCGGCACGGCGATGGCGATCCACGTCCACATCCGTCCTCGGCCCGACGACCCCGCTCCACCACCCCGCACCGCCTGCTCGATCCACGTCCACAGCATCGTCACGACCAGAGCGACCACGACCAGCTGGAGCACCAGCGCCACCGACAGGTACTTCCGCAGCGGATCGGGATCTCCCGCCATCGCCGAGCCGAGCAGGAACGGCAAGTACCCGACAGCGGCCAGCACGCCCGGGCCGAGCAGCACCAGCAGGCCGACGATCGAGGCCGTCCGCAGCGGGACCGCCGCACGGCCCGCGGACACCAGCGCGGTCGCCGCGGTCACCGCACCGATCACCGCGACCACCAGGTTCGCGGCCGGCTGCGGCAGCAGGGTCAAGGCGGAGGCGAAGAAGTCGGACGGGTCGGCCATCGGGCTGACCGCACCGGTGATCGCGCACACCGACGCGACCATCACCAGCAGAGCACCACCGCCGAGGACGAAACCTCGTGCGAACTTCCGTTGTTCAGTCATACCGGCAATGGTCGTGGTTCCGGCAGCGCGCGACCTCCACCGCGACGAAGAGACCTCCTCCTCCTCGAGGAGGAGGTTCCGGAGACCCCGCGGACGATCCGATGTCCCGAGGAGCCCTCAGACGACGCCGTTGTCGTAGGCCCAGATGACCGCGTGCAGCCGGTCGCGGACGTCCAGCTTGCGCAATATCGCCGCGACGTGGGTCTTCACCGTCGTCTCCGCCAGGTGCAACTCGGCGCCGATCTCGGCGTTGGACGACCCGCGCGCCAGGGCCGCGAGCACGTCCCGCTCCCGGCCGGTCAGCGAGTCCCAGCGCGGATCGGGACCGCGCGGCGCCGCCCGCCTGGCCACCTCCAGCAAGGTGCGGGTGGCGCGCGGCGAGACGATCGAATGCCCCTTGTGGACTTCTCGCACGGCGGCGGCGACCTCCTCCCCCGGCGTGTCCTTGGTGAGGAAACCACCCGCGCCGGCCCGCAGCGCGGCGAAGAGGTTCTCGTCCAGGTCGAAGGTGGTCAGGATCAGCACCCGGGTACCCGGGTGCTCGGCGGTGATCAGCTCGGTCGCGGCGATGCCGTCCATCCCGGGCATCCGGATGTCCATCAGCACCACGTCGACCCGGTGCCTGAGGCAGGCCTCCACCGCCGCCGACCCCGAATCCACCTCGGCCACGACCTCGATGTCCTCGTGCAGGCCGAGCACGATCCCGAGCGCGGAGCGGATCAGCTCCTGGTCGTCGGCGACGACCACGCGAATCGCGGTCACCGCTCCCCCAACTCGAACTCCGCCCGCACCGTCGTGCCCGCACCGGGCTCGCTGCGCACCACGAACCGCCCTCCGATCTGCCGCATCCGCTCGGCCATCCCGACCAGGCCGTACCCACCGCGCGCGGTGAGGTCATCGGCGGTCCCCGGGCCGTCGTCCGTCACGATCACGGTAAGCCGCTGCGGTTCCCAGACCAGGAAGATCCGGCACCTCACCTCCGGTCCGACGTGCTTGAGCGCGTTGGTGACCGACTCCTGGACCACCCGGTACACCGCGTGCCGCTCTGCGGTTCCCAGATCGTGCCTGGTCCCGGAGCTGCGCAGCTCCACGTCGGCCCCGGCCTGGCGAAAGGAACCGACCAGCGAGTCGAGATCCCGCTCCTGTTCCCCACTCACCGGGTCGTCACCCGAACGCAGGACTCCGAGCATCCCGCGCATTTCCTGCATCGCGTCGCGGCCGACGTCCAGCGCGGTCGAGAGCATCTCCCGCGCGCGTGCGGGATCGCGGTCGAACAGCACGCGCGCGGTGTCGGCCTGGGTGAGCACGACCGCCAGCGAGTGCGCCGCCACGTCGTGGATCTCGCGGGCGATCAACCGGCGCTCCTCAGCGATCGCCGCGCGCACCTGCTCCTGCCGCAGCTGCTCGGCGCGTTCGGCGTTCTCCTCCAGCGCGCGCACGTAGGACACCCGGATCCGCCGGTACCGCCCGAGCGCCCACGCCGAGAGCACCGAGGCGACCGCGACGGCCCCGAGCACGACAGGCGGAGCCCCTGCGCCCGGGAAGCTCACCACCATCCGGGCCACCACCAGCGCCGAGCCGATCAGCCCGCAGGCCACGGGCAGCACCTGGTGGTCGGTGTAGGCGATCACCGAGTACAGGAGCACGGGGTAGATCGCGGTGAACGGCAGCAGCACGGGCGGAACGCCACCGGGCAGGTCCGGCAAGGCGACCAGCGCGAGCATGCAGGCGCTGGCCACCGGCAACGCCGCGAAGGGCCGGATCCTGCGCAGCGCCACGCACACCGCGAGGCCGATCAGCGCGATCACCGAGACGATCCACAGCCACGGTGCCGCACCCCGCAGCGCGCTCAACGACGCGCCGGCGGCGAGGACGAGCACGAGCACGGCCGCGACGCCGTCGAGCGCCAGCCGCTGGTCGGGCCGCCACGAGGTGAGCATCAGCCCACCGTAGGCGCGTGGCGACGAGCCCCACCTCCTCCTCACGGATGAGGAGCCGGGCGAACCGGGAGCGCGCGGAGCCCGTGGATGAGGCTGGAGTTCCGGCGGCCGAGCTCCTCCGGCGACGTGGCCAGCGTCAGGTCCGGGAAGTGCGCGACCAGACCGCGCAGCGCGATCTGCGCCTCCACCCGGGCCAGCGGGGCACCGAGGCAGAAGTGGATGCCGTGCCCGAAGGCCAGGTGCCCCTGGGTGTCCCGGGAGATGTCGAACGAGTCGGCGTCCGGGAAGCGCTCCGGATCGCGGTTCGCGGCGGCCAGGCCCGCCCAGACGAATTCGCCTGCGGGGATCTCGGTTCCGCCGATCGTGATCGGCTCGGTGGTGAAGCGGAACGTGGTGTGCATGAGCGGGCCGTCGAAGCGCAGCACCTCCTCCACCGCGCCGTCCACCAGGTCCGGGTTCGCGCGCAGCGCGGCGAGCTGGCCCGGGTTGGTCAGCAGCGCCAGGACGCCGTTGCCGATCAGGTTCACCGTCGTCTCGTGACCGGCCACCAGCAGCAGGAACACCATCGAGATCAGCTCGGGCTCGCTGAGCCGGTCCTCGTCCTCGGACACCTCGATCAGCGCCGTGAGCAGGTCGTCGCCGGGGTTGTCCCGCTTGGCGGCGAGCAGCTCGGTCAGGTACTTCGACATCTCGCCGGCGGCCTGCGCCGATGCCTCGGCGTCGAGGTCGTCGAGCAGCTGGTTGGTCCAGAGCCGGAAGTCGTCGCGGCGGCTCTCGTCGACGCCCAGCAGCTCGCATATCACCCGGATCGGCAGCGGGAACGCGAACGCGTCCAAGATGTCCACTTCGACCTCACCGGCCATCGCGGTCAGCAGTTCCTCGCTGATCTGCTCGATCCGCGGCCGCAGCGACTCGATCCGGCGGGCGGTGAACGCCTTGACCACCAGCTTCCGCAGCCGCGTGTGGTCCGGCGGATCCATGTTGAGCATGTGCATGTCGAACCCGCCGCCGGCGAACTCGCCGTCTTCCGACCCCGACGGGTCCGGCTGCTCAGCGCCGGGCGCGAAGCGGTCCATGATCAGCCGGAAGGTGGTCTGCGCGTCCTTGCCCAGCCGAGGATCGGCCAGCAGCGCGCGGGCGTCGTCGTACCGGGTCACCACCCAGACCGGCAGACCGCTCTCGTTGACCAGCCGGTGCACCGGTCCGGCGGCCCGCAGCTCCGCGTAGCGGCGGTGCAGGTCCTGCGCGAACCCGGCGTCGAAGGCGATCGGGTCGGTGTGCGCCGTCATGGAATCCCCCATCCGCGAGTTGTGGCGTGTTCCTGAACCGCGTGCGAGCGCGCGGCCGAGCCGTGAAGGCCGTCTGAGCAGCTTGCGCCGCCACGACTTCCGGCACGTCTTCGGCGAGTGCGCCGCGTGCTGGCGCACATCGAGGGGCCCACCGAACCAGGAGGTGTCTGAGGTCTCGCCACCCGCACGGTCACGCAGGACGAGTACAGGAACAGGCTCCGCGTTCCAGTAAACCGCGCGCGCACCGCCGCTCGCCGGGCAAACGGGAAACTACGCCAGCCGGACCGGCAGCCGCTGCAAGCCGTGGATGAGCGTGGAGAACCGCCATTCGACGTCGTCGAGATCCCCGGCGGCGCTCAGCCCGGGGAAGCGCTCGGCGAGCTGGCGCAGCGCGATCTGCGCCTCCATGCGGGCGAGCTGGGCGCCCAGGCAGAAGTGGATGCCGTGCCCGAACGACAGGTGCCCGTGCGGGTCGCGGCCGATGTCGAAGCGCTCCGGCTCTGGGAACTTCCCCGGGTCGTGGTTGGCCGAGGCCAGGCCCACCCACACGATCTCGCCGGCCGGGATCTCCACATCACCGATCACCACGGCTTCGGTGGTGTGCCGGAAGGTCCCGTGCATCACCGGGCCGTCGAAGCGCAGCACCTCCTCCACCGCGCCGGTCACCAGGCTCGTGTCGGCGACCAGCGCCGCCCACTGGTCGGGGTTGCGCAGCAGCGCCAGCACACCGTTGCCGATCAGGTTTACCGTCGTCTCGTGGCCTGCCACCAGCAGCAGGAACACCATCGAGATCAGCTCGCCCTCGCTGAGCCGGTCCTCGTCCTCCGACACCTCGATCAGCGCGGTCAGCAGGTCATCGGCCGGGCTCTGGCGCTTGGCGGCGACGAGCTCGGCCAAGTAGGCGGCCATCGCCGCCCCGGCCTGCGACCGCGATGCGTCATCGGAGGCGTCCAGCAGGGTGTTGGTCCACTGCCGGAAGTCGTCGCGGCGGCTCTCGTCCACGCCCAGCAGCTCGCAGATCACCCGGATCGGCAGCGGGAACGCCAGGGCGTCGAGCAGTTCGACCTCGGTGGACCCGGCCATCGCGTCCAGCAGTTCGGCGGCGATCTCCTCCACGCGAGGCCGCAGCGACTCGATCCGGCGGGCGGTGAAGGCCTTGACCACCAGCTTGCGCAACCGCGTGTGGTCCGGCGGGTCCAGGTTGAGCATCTGCTCGCTGAGGTCGTCGCTGTTGAAGGGACGACCGGTGCCGCCGGCCTTGGCCAGGATGACCTCGCGACTGCGGCGGAAGTCCTTGGCCAGCCGCGAATCCGTCAGCGCCGCCTTGACGTCGTCATGCCGCGTGATCGTCCAGACCGGCAGGCCGTGCGGGGTGATCATGCGCTGGACCGGTGTGGCGGAGCGGATTTCGCCGTAGCGGTCGTACAGGTTCGAGACGAATCCGCTGTCGAACGGCACGGCGTCGAGGTGCGCCTCAGTGGTGGGCATGGAGTTTCCTTCGGGTAGGCGGGCAGAACCCTCAATTCCAGTGAACACCGTTCACCACGGCTTGTCACACCGGGCTGAGGGCCCTCTCAGCGCAAACCCGACGAATCACGCCACTTCGAAGCAACCCGCCCCCAGCAGCCCCTTGAGCTCGCCCTGCAAACCGTTCTCCGTCGACACGAAGAAGTCGCTCGACAGCGCCAGCCGCGTCGTCCCGCGCGGGCCCTGCAGCTTCAGGTGCACCGGAGTCGTGCCGGAATGCGCCTGCAGAGTCCGCTTGAGCTCGTTGACCAGCGACTGGTCCACCCTGCCCACCGGCACCTTGATCACGAACGCCGAGTCGCCGCCCTGATCGGTCTCGGCCGCCGAGATGTCCACCGGGACCGCGTCCGAGGCGAAGACGCTGATCGTGCCCTCGCGCTCGTTGATGCGGCCCTTGACCGCCAGCGCGGTGTCCTCCACCAGGCAGTCGGCGAACATCTCGTAGGACTTCGGGAAGAACAGCACCTCGACCGAGGCGTCCAGGTCTTCCAGCGTCACGATCGCCCACGGGTGGCCGTTCTTATTGATGCGGCGCTGGATCCCCGAGATCATCCCGGCGATCTTGATCTGCTCCTTGCCGCCGCTCGACTCCCGCTCGCCGCCGACGAGCTCGGCGATCCCGGTGTCCTGGTACGGCGCCAACAACCGCTGCGCGCCGTCGAGCGGGTGCGCCGAGACGTAGAGGCCCAGCATCTCGCGCTCGTAGGCCAGCAGCTGCTTGCGCGGCCACTCCTCGGCGGTGAACTGCAGGTGCGCCAGCGGCGATGCTTCGGCGCTGGCGTCGGATTCGTCCGCGCCGAACAGGTCGAACTGACCCATCGCCTGCTGCCGCTTGAGCCCGATCACGGCGTCCACCGCGGCCTCGTGGTGCTGCGACAGCGACATCCGGGTGTGCTGCAACGAGTCGAACGCCCCCGCTTTGATCAGCGATTCGATGACCCGCTTGTTGCACGCAACGATCTCCGACTTGTCCAGGAAGTCGGTGAACGAGGTGTAGCGCCCCTGCTCCTCGCGGCTCTTGACGATCGAGGCCACCACGTTCGAACCGACGTTGCGGATCGCGCTCATGCCGAAGCGGATGTTGCCGGAGACGGCCGCGAAGGTCTCCTTCGACTCGTTGACGTCCGGGGACAGCACCTGCACGCCCATCCGGCGGCATTCCGCCAGGTAGACGGCCATCTTGTCCTTGTTGTCACCGTTGGATGTCAGCAGCCCGGCCATGTACTCGGCCGGGTAGTTGGCCTTGAGGTAAGCCGTCCAGTACGCCACCAGGGCGTAACCGGCCGCGTGCGACTTGTTGAACGCGTAACCGGCGAACGGCAGGACCGTCGCCCACAGCTTGTCGATGGCCTCGTCGGAGAAGCCCTGGTCTCGCATGCCGGCCTGGAAGCCCTCGAACTCCTGGTCCAGGACCTCCTTCTTCTTCTTGCCCATCGCGCGACGCAGGATGTCCGCTCGACCGAGGCTGTACCCGGCGACTCGCTGCGCGATCGCCATGATCTGCTCCTGGTAGACGATTAGGCCGTAGGTCTCGGCCAGGATGTCCTTGAGCGGCTCGTCGAGCTCCGGGTGGATGGGCTCGACCGGCTTCTTGCCGTTCTTGCGGTCGGCGTAGTCCAGGTGCGCGTTGACCTCCATCGGGCCCGGCCGGTACAGCGCGTTCGCCGCCACCACGTCGCCGAACTCGGTGGGTTGCATGCGCTTGAGCAGCTCACGCATACCGCCACCTTCGAGCTGGAACACTCCCAGGCTCTCGCCGCGCGCCAGCAGCTCGTAGGTCTTGGCGTCGTCCAGCGCGAGCTTGGAGAGGTCGATCTCCAGGTCGTGGTTCTCCTTCACCATCTCCAGCGCGTCACCGAGGATGGTGAGGTTGGACAGGCCGAGGAAGTCCATCTTCAGCAGGCCGATGGCCTCGCACGACGGGTAGTCCCAGCCGGTGATGATCGAACCGTCGTCGCGCGCCCACAGCGGCACCGTGCCCATCAGCGGATGCGAGGACAGGATCACCGCGCATGCGTGCACACCGGCGTTGCGGATCAGGCCCTCCAGCCCGCGCGCGGTGTCGAAGATCTGCGACACCGATGGGTCGGTCTCGATCAGCGCGCGGACCTCGGCGGCCTCGGTGTAGCGCTCGTGCTGCGGGTCGACGATGCCCGACAGCGGGATGTCCTTGGCCGCGATCGGCGGCGGCAGCGCCTTGGAGATCTTGTCGGCGATCGCGAAGCCCGGCTGACCGTGGTGGACGCGGGCGGCGTCCTTGATCGCCGCCTTCGTCTTGATCTTGCCGAAGGTGATGACCTGGGCGACCTTGTCCCGGCCGTACTTGTTGATCGCGTACTGCAGCACCTCGTCGCGACGGCGGTCGTCGAAGTCGAGGTCGATGTCGGGCGGGGAGTCGCGCTCCGGGTTCAGGAACCGCTCGAAGATCAGGCCGTGTTCCAGCGGGTCCAGGTTGGTGATGTGCAAGATGTAGGCCAGCAGCGATCCCGCGGCCGAACCACGGCCCGGTCCGACGTGGATGCCCTGCGACTTCGCCCACCGGGTCAGGTCACCGACCACCAGGAAGTACGCGCAGTAGCCCTTGGTGTCCAAGACGTCGAGCTCGTTCTTGATCCGGTCCAGGCACTCCTGGCTCGCGCCGTCCGGGTAGCGGGTCGGCAGGTACTGCTCGACCTCGGCCTCCAGCAGCTCCCGCTCGGACTTGCCGCTGCCGTCGGTCACGCGCGGCATCCGGTCCTCGAAGGACCAGACGTCCTCGTAGGACTCCACCATCTCGGCGACAAGCAGCGTGTTGTCCGCCGCGCCCGGGACCTCGGCGTCCCAGTACTCGCGCATCTCCTCGGCGGACTTGAGGTAGTAGCCGTCGCCGTCGAACTTGAACCGGCTGTCGTCGGACAGCGTCTTGCCCGACTGCACGCACAGCAGCGCGCCGTGCGAATCGGCCTGGTCAACGGTCACGTAGTGGCTGTCGTTGGTGGCCAGCGGCTTGAGGTCGAGCTCCTTGGCGATCTTCAACAGGCCCTCGCGCACGGACCGCTCGATCGGCAGCCCGTGGTCCATCAGCTCCAGGAAGAAGTTGTCCTCGCCGAAGATGTCCCGGTAGTCGGCAGCGGCCTGCAACGCATGGTCGTACTGCCGCAGGCGCAACCGCGTCTGCACCTCGCCGGACGGGCACCCCGTGGTCGCGATGATCCCCTCGGAGTGCTCGCTGATCAGCTCCCGGTCCATGCGCGGCTTGCGGTACATGCCCTCGAAGCTCGCGCGGCTGGACAGCGTGAACAGGTTGCGCAGGCCAGTGGCGTTGCGGGCGAACATGGTCATGTGCGTGTAAGCACCCGCGCCCGAGACGTCACCGCCCTCGCCGAACTCGTCGGTGCCACGCTGCTTGGCCTCACCCCAGAACACCGGTTTCTTGTGGAATCGGTTGTGCGGCGCCAGGTATGCCTCGATGCCGATGATCGGCTTGATGCCGGTCTTGCGCGCCTGCTGGTAGAACTCGTCCGCGCCGAACATGTTGCCGTGGTCGGTCATCGCGACCGCCGGCATCCCGAGCCGCTGCGCCTCCGCGAACAGCGCACCCACCTTCGCCGCACCGTCGAGCATGGAGTACTCGGTGTGCACGTGGAGGTGGACGAAGGGGTCGGCAGACACGGAGAAGTCCTCCTTCGCGGCGGGATTGAAGAGCTGCCAGCCTAACTCCGGGCACCGACGCCACCCGCCGGTTCCCCCTGGCGTTGCGCGGAGTCCCACGCGCCCGCGTGTCGCAGATCATGCGCAGGTCGGCGTCGGTGTCGCGGAACGCGTGCCTCACCACCACGCGCCTGCCCGAACGGGTAGCGTGGGACGACGTGACTGGCCCTGATCCCGTGGATGTGCGCCTGCTGAGCGTCGTGGCAGAGATGGGCCGAGCGACGGTCCCGGACATAGCCGGTCGGCTCGGCATGGACGTGCGCGACGTCGCCGCGCGACTCGCCGCGCTGTCCACCACCGGGCTACCCCTGATCGTCGGTGTCGAATGCGACCAGCAAGGAATCCGCAACGCCGTCGCCGCAGCTCAGCAGTGGGCGGCGCAGAACGCGGCCAGCGGTCCGCACCCGGTGGCACCCGGGCAGCACACCGGGTCGCACCCGATGTCCGGGCCGTACCAGGTGTCCGGTCCGCACCAGGTGTCCGGTCCGCACCCGATGTCCGGGCCACATCAGGTGCTCCACCCGCAGCAGCCGGTCGCGCCGACGCCGCCGATGAGCACGTGGGGTCCTCCCGGCTCGGCCGCGTGGGCGCGCGGCGATCAGCCGGCCGCTCCGACACCGGCCCCGACCGGCAAGGTCGGCACCAAGCTGGACGTCCACGGGATGTCCGGCGAGCAGATCAGCATCCAGCTCATCGAGGTCGTCGACCCGGCGGACTTCCTGTTCACCGCGGCCGGGTACGAGCTCCAGCCCGGTGAACGCTCCGTCGTGGTGCACACCGAACTGACCAACAACGGCCAGGTGCCGTTCGCATCGCTGCCCGACATGTACCTGGAACTGGTCACCAAGGACGGTTCTGCGGTAGCCAAGGCCCCGGTGTCGATGTCGTCGCGCACACCGCACCGGATGGGCGTGCAGCCCGGCGAAACAGCCGGTGGTCACACGGTTTACGTGCTCCCGGAGTCCACAGAGCTCTCGGCGGTCCGCTGGACCCCGCAACCGGGCGACCACCAGCGCACCCTGATCTGGGACATCACCGACCTATAGGGGCCGTGCGGGAAGTGCGCCGCCGCCGTCCCAGGTCCCCAGAGGGCCGCTCCCTTCGGATTCGCGCTACCCGCCCCGCCGAGCGAAGCGAGTGCGAAGGGTCATCAGGTGTCGCGGCGGAAGAAGTCCAGCGGGTTGCGCCTGGACTTCTCGGGACGCTGCTTGCTGCGGTACTGCAGCGTCGGCCAATCGCGGGCGTCGTTCTTGGGGAGTTCGGGCTCGGGCTCGCCGATGACCGAGGGCGTGGCCGGGCCGACGTCCTGGGCGCTGATCACCTCGCCGAGGCTGTTCAACCCCTCCGGCGGAGTGTCGAGGTCCGCCTGCGGATCGATCACCGGCATGCCGCGTGGCGGGGTCGGTGTGTCCGATCCCTGGAATTCCTGAGCCATCGGACCCCCTTCGTCGCGCGATCCGATCACCACGTTACCCGGTCCACGAGCTTCCATGCGGCGGAGCCGCTGTTCCCGGTGCGGATTTCAACTCGCACCGCCGCGGTCCTTCAGCGGCTTCGTGGCGATACCGCCGTGCATTGGACACGCATCAGGGGCGGAGCGCGGAGACCACGCAGCCGCTCGGGTTCCGCCCCCTCGACAGTTCCTAGCCGTCCTGATCGCGCAACTCGTCGAGTGCGTTCTGCAAGTCTTCCGGGTACTCGCTCTCGAACTGCACCCAGCCGCCCGAGGGGTGCTCGAAGGACAGGCTCCGGGCGTGCAGCCACTGCCGGGTGATGGCCAGCCGCCGGGCCAGCACCGGGTCGGCGCCGTAGGTGAGGTCGCCGACGCAGGGGTGCTTGATCGCCGAGAAGTGCACCCGGATCTGGTGGGTGCGGCCGGTTTCCAGCTTGACGTCGATCAGCGAGGCGGCGCGGAACGCCTCCACCGTCTGGTAGTGGGTGATGCTCGGCTTGCCGCCGGTGACCACCGCGAACTTGTAGTCGTGCCGGGGGTGGCGGTCGATCGGGGCGTCGATGGTGCCCCGGCTCGGATCGGGAAGGCCCTGCACGACCGCGTGGTAGCGCTTCTCGACGGTGCGCTCCTTGAAGGCGCGCTTGAGCACCGTGTAGGCGTGCTCGCTCTTGGCCACCACCATCACGCCGGTCGTTCCCGCGTCGAGGCGGTGCACCACGCCCTGGCGCTCCGCAGCACCCGAGGTGGCGATCTGGACGCCCGCCGCGGCCAGGCCGCCGACGACGGTCGGGCCCTCCCAGCCGGGGCTGGGGTGCACGGCGACGCCGATCGGCTTGTCGATCACGACGATGTCGTCGTCCTGGTGCAGGATCTTCATGCCCTCGACCGGCACGGCCACCACCTGCAGCGGCTGCTCGGCGGCCGGCAGGGTGATCTCCAGCTGAGAGCCGGCCATCAGCCGGTCGGACTTGCCCGCCGGGCTGCCGTCGACCAGCACGTCACCGGCTTCGGCGAGTCCGGCCGCGGCGCTGCGGGACAGGCCGAGCAGCTTGGACAGGCCGGCGTCGATCCGCATGCCTTCCAAGCCCTCCGGCACGGGGAGGTTTCGGAGTTCGCTCACGACTTGTCGGCCTTCTGCTTGCGGTGGATCGTCCCGTCGAAGTCGCGACCCAGCAGCGACAGCAGCACCACGAGGATGCCGCCGCAGGTGATGCAGCTGTCGGCGACGTTGAACACCGGGAACACCTGACCGCCGGGCGCAAGGAAGGACAGGAAGTCCACCACGTGTCCCTGCAGCGGGCCGGGCGCCCGGAACAACCGGTCGCCGAGGTTGCCGCAGGCACCGCCGAGCACCAGGCCGAGGCCCACGGCCCAGCCCGGCGAGCGCAGCTTCGGCGCCAGCCACACGATCACGCCGACCACGGCGATGGCGAGCAGCGCGAGCAGCCAGGTCAGGCCGGTGGCCATCGAGAACGCGGCACCGGGGTTGCGCAGCACGTCGAGGTAGAACAGACCGCCGAGCACCTTCACCGGCGGGTTGCCCTCCAGGTTCGCGACCACGGCGATCTTGGTCACCACGTCCAGGGCCAACCCCACCGCCGCCACTCCGAACAGCAGCGCCAGCAGCTTGCCGGACGCGCCCTTCGGTGCGTCCGCTGGCGGGTGGGTCCCGGCGGACTCCGACGAGGAGGCGGCCTGCTCAGGAGGTGGGTGCTCGGTGCTCACGCCGCCATTGTCCCCGACCCGCGTGAACGCCGGCGCACCAGGACCGCCGCCCCGGCCTCGGGGCCTCGTTCGAGGCAGGAAACGGCGGCAGCGGGCGCTGGTCGTAGACGGGCTCCCAGCGACCGTCCACCTTCCGATAGCTCGCCGCGGTACCGTCGCCGACCAGGGACTTCAAGGCCACGACCAGGCGGTCGACGTGCTCGGCCGTGGTGCCCGGGCCGATGCTGACGCGCAGCGCCCCGCCCGCGTCCGCCGCCCGCTCGGGCCAGCAGGTCCTTGGTGGCCAGGTGAGCGCAGAACAGGCCGTCGCGGACTCCGATGGCGTGCTCGGCCGACAGCACGGCGCCGGTCAGGCCCGGGTCCTGCCCGTCGATCGTGAAGCTGACGACGCCGACCCGGTCGTGCCCGGTGCCGAACGAGCTCAGCTCGCGCAGTCCGGGAATCTCGGCCGAACCCGGGAGCACGCGGCTGAGCAGCGAGGACTCGTGCTCGACGACGCACTCCCAGCGGGTGGCGAATGTCCCGCAGGCGGTGGCCAGGGCGTGCACGGCCGAGCCGCACTGCGCGACCGGCCAGGTCTTCACCCGGGGCACCCCACCGCGGTTGGAGGGTTGCCGGCCAGCAAGCCGGGGCTTGGCGCTGGCGCTCATGACCTTCGCGACGGAGGCTAGCGCCACCCCCGGCCACGACAACGCCGTCTCACTCGGTGGCCTGCAAGCAACGGGGGTCCTGGTGCGAACTGCCCGGACTTCGCGACCGTGATCGTGACGGTCCCGACCAGAACCGCCCCCTCCTCATGAACGAGGCCCCGGGAGCGAGTCCCGGGGCCTCGGAAAGCGGGGTCAGACGCGGGAGACCGCGACCCTGATCTCGGTCCCGTCGCCGACGGTTCCGGTGGCGGCGTCGGCCGCATCGCCGGGGTCGACCGCGTCGGCGAGGGTCTCGCCCGCGATGAACTCGCGGTGCGCCTCGACGGCCTCGGCCACCTCGGTCGGGGCGTCGACCGTGACCGTGATGCGGTCCGAGACATCGAAACCGGCGTCCTTGCGGGCGTTCTGGATCACCCGGACGACGTCGCGGGCCAGGCCCTCGGCCGCCAGCTCCGGCGTGACCTCGGTGTCCAGCACGACCAGCCCGTCACCGCCCGGCAGCGCCGCCGCGGCACCGGAGTCGGTCGAGACCAGCCGCTCGGTGAACTCGCCCTCCTGCAGCTCGATGCCCGCAGCGACCACGGTGGACCCGCGGTGCTGCCAATCACCGGCCTTGACGGCCTTGATCACGGTCTGCACGTCCTTGCCCAACCGCGGACCGGCCGCGCGGGCGTTGACCGCGATCTCGAAGTGACCGTGCGCGGCCACGTCGGTGCTCAGCTCAAGGCCCTTGACGTTGACCTCGTCGCTGATCAGGTCGGCGAACGGGCGCAGCGCCTCGGCCTGCGACGTGGCCACCACCAGGGAGGCCAGCGGCAGCCGGACCCGCAGCTTGTTGGACTTGCGCAGCGCCAGGGCCGAGGAGCACACCTGGCGCACCTGGTCCATCGCCGACACCAGCGCGGCGTCCGCGGGCAGCTCGTCGACCAGCGGCCAGTCGGCCAGGTGCACAGAGCGGCCGCCGGTGAGCCCGCGCCACACCGCCTCGGCGGTCAGCGGCAGCAGCGGCGCCACCACCCGGCAGGTCACCTCGAGCACCGTGTGCAGCGTGTCGATCGCTTCCTTGTCACCCGCCCAGAACCGGTCCCGGGAGCGGCGCACGTACCAGTTGGTCAGCACCTCCAGGAACTCCCGCACGTTCGCGGTCGCGGTCGCCAGGTCCAGCGAGTCCATCGAGGACTGCACGTCGCCGACCAGCTCGTGGGTCTTGGCCAGCACGTAGCGGTCGAGCACGTGCTCGCTGTCGGTGCGGAACTCCCCGCTGATGCCTTCGGCGTTGGCGTAGAGCGCGAGGAAGTACCAGGAGTTCCACAGCGGCAGCACCGCCTGGCGCACCGCGTCCCGGATGCCCCGCTCGGTGACGACCAGGTCGCCGCCGCGCAGGATCGGGCTCGACATCAGGAACCAGCGCATCGCGTCGGAACCGTCGCGGTCGAAGACCTCGTTGACGTCCGGGTAGTTCTTCTTGGACTTCGACATCTTCGAACCGTCGTGGCCGAGCACGATGCCGTGCGCCACCACGTTGCTGAACGCCGGCCGGTCGAACAGCGCCGTGGCCAGCACGTGCAGCGTGTAGAACCAGCCGCGGGTCTGGCCGTGGTACTCGACGATGAAGTCACCCGGGAAGTGGTGCTCGAACCACTCCGCGTTCTCCATGGGGTAGTGGACCTGCGCGAACGGCATCGAGCCCGACTCGAACCAGCAGTCGAGCACCTCCGGCACCCTGCGCATCGTCGACTTGCCGGTGGGGTCGTCCGGGTTGGGCCGGGTCAGCTCGTCGATCTCCGGGCGGTGCAGGTTCGTCGGCCGCACCCCGAAGTCGCGTTCGAGCTCGTCCAGCGAACCGTAGACGTCGGTGCGCGGGTGCTCGGGGTCGTCCGACACCCACACCGGGATCGGCGAACCCCAGTACCGGTTGCGGGAGATGTTCCAGTCGCGGGCGTTCTCCAGCCACTTGCCGAACTGGCCGTCCCGGATGTGCGAGGGAACCCAGTTGATCTGCTTGTTGAGCTCGACCATCCGGTCCTTGAACTGGCTCACGGCCACGAACCAGGACGACACCGCCCGCTGGATCAGCGCGTTGTCGCAGCGCCAGCAGTGCGGGTACTGGTGGTCGTAGGTCTCGTGACGCAGCAGCAGTCCGCGTTCCTTGAGGTCGCGGGCGATGTGCTTGTTGGCCTCGAAGACCTGCACGCCCTCGTACGGAGGCACCTCGGCGGTGAACTTGCCGTGCGCGTCGACCGGCACGACCGGCACGATGTCGGCGGCGTCGGTGACGACCTTGTCGTCCTCACCGAAAGCCGGTGCGATGTGCACGATCCCGGTGCCGTCGTCGGTGGTGACGTAGTCGGCGGCCAGCACCTGGTGGGCGTTCTCCCGACCGGCGAAGAAGTCGAACGGCGGCTGGTAGCGAGTGCCCAGCAGGTCCGAACCCTTGTACCGGGCCACCACGCGGTCGGCGACGTCCTCGCCGAGCTCGCGGGCGTAGGCGGGCAGACGGGCTTCGGCGAGCAGGTATCGCTCGGTGCTCTCGGCGGGCGCGACCAGCGCGTAGTCCACGTCCGGGTGCACGGCGGCGGCCAGGTTGGACGGCAGGGTCCACGGCGTCGTCGTCCACACCAGGGCCAGCGCGCCGTCGAAGGCCTTCCCGGGCGCGGTCAGGCGCAGGCCCACCGTCACCGCCGGGTCCTGGCGCGGCCGGTAGCCGTCGTCCATCCGGGTCTCGGTGTTGGACAGCGGCGTCTCGCAGCGCCAGCAGTACCAGAGGACCCGGTACCCCTCGTAGACCAGACCCTTGTCCCACAGGGTCTTGAACGCCCACATGACGCTTTCCATGTAGTCCAGGTCGAGCGTCTTGTAGTCGTTCTCGAAGTCCACCCAGCGCGCCTGGCGGGTGACGTAGTCCTCCCAGTCCGCGGTGTAGCGCAGCACGGAGGTCTTGCACGCCTCGTTGAACGCGGCGATGCCCATGCTGTCGATCTCGGCCTTCGAGGTGATGCCGAGCTGCTTCTCGGCCTCGACCTCAGCGGGCAGGCCGTGGGTGTCCCAGCCGAACCGGCGCTCGACCCGCTTGCCGCGCATCGACTGGTAGCGCGGGACAGCGTCCTTGACGTAGCCGGTGAGCAGGTGGCCGTAGTGCGGCAGGCCGTTGGCGAACGGCGGGCCGTCGTAGAAGACGTACTCGTTCGAGCCGTTGTGACCCGCCTCGCGCGCATCGATGGAGGCGCGGAAGGTCTTGTCGTCGGCCCAGAAGTCCAGCACCTGGCGTTCGATCGCCGGGAACGCGGGCTGGGCCGCCACGCCGCGCTCGTCGGACGCGCCGAAGGAAACCTTGGGGTATGCCATCGCGGAGCTGCTCCTCGCAGTGTGTCGTTGCCGCCCTGGAGGACGGGGACGACGTCCCGGACTCGCCGGGCACCGCGGTACCACCCCGCTTGCCGAGGGCGCGAACGCCGACGGCCACTCGATTGCCGGCTGTGACGGGCCGGACCCGTCCGGTTCTACTGAGGCGCCGCAGGTGCCCGTTCTTCCGGAGGCTCCCCGGTGATGGCCGGATCAACGCCTGGTCCTCACAGAGTACCGGGATGTCGCCAGTGGTTTTCACCGGCTCCGGCCGGACTCCGCCGCGATCGTCGCGTTGGGCGCGCACCGGGCGCACGGCGTGAAGCCGAGCTCCCGCGCCTCACCGAGCTCCAGCGGCAGCGTCTCAGCCTCACCGAGCCACTCGCAGGTCCGCACGTGGTATCGCGGACGTTCGTCGACCACCACGACCCCGGCGTCCGGATCGGCCGCCTCGGCCGCGTTGCTGCGTTCCTCACCCGGCTCCGCGCCCAGCCGCCGGGCCGCCGCGATCTCCTCGCCACCGCGACGGGTTCTGATCCGGTCGGCGAACAGCAGCGCCGCCCCGAGGAGGCTCGCCAGGACCGAGATCCAGGCGAGGCCGGAGCCTCCGCCGAGCACGGCCGCCACCAACGTCGCGGCGGCCACCAGGACCAGCAGCAGAACGACCAGCAGCACTAGCTTTCCCGTCTCTCGCCGTCCCCCTCTCGACACATACCGGCGGTGACGGGCCATGACCCATCACCGCCGGTGCGCCAAGTCTTGAACGGGGAATCAGCCCGCTTCGGCCGCCCTGGTCCCGAAGCTGTAGCTGGTGGCCTGCTGACCGGAACGGCTTCCGCTGCTGCTCTCCGCTGGCGCGGCAGAACCTCGGTCCTGCAGTTCGCGAAGCTGAGACTCCAGGTAGGTCTGCAGTCGAGTGCGGTACTCGCGCTCGAACGTGCGGAGAGTCTCGATCTTCTTCTCGAGGGCGTTCTTCTCGTTCGTGATGTTGCCCATCACCTCAGCGTGCTTGCGCTGCGCATCGCGTTCCAGGCTGGCGGCCTTGTCGCGCGCCTGCCGCTCAAGCGTTTCCGCCCGGGTTCGGGCGTCGTTGAGCATCGTCTCGGCTCGAGTTCGAGATTCGTTGACCATGCTGTCGGACTTCGAGCGAGCCTCCGACAGCAGCTGCTCCGACTTGGTCCGGGCCTCGGACAACATGCCGTCGGCCTCGGCCTTGGCCTCACCGGTCAACCGGTCGGCCATCTCCTGCGCGAGACCGAGAACCTTGGCGGCCTGCACGTGGTGATCACCGCCCGGAGAGGTCTGCTCGGCAGCGGTCGGCGCCGGGACCGGGGTGAGCCGGCGCGGTTCCTCCGGTGGGGCGGCTGGGGGCGAGGCAGCAGCGGACGCAGCCTGGCTGCGGGCGTCGTCCAGGTCGACCTGGGCCGACTGCAGCTGGGACTCCAGCTGCTCCACCTGGCCACGCAGGTCGTTGTTCTCCTCAACCAGCCGGGCAAGCTCGGCTTCAACCAGGTCGAGGAATGCATCCACCTCGTCCTCGTTGTAGCCCCGCTTGCCGATCGGAGGTTTGCTGAACGCGACGTTATGCACGTCGGCGGGGGTCAGGCCCACAAGATCACCTCACGCACTCCTTCGGCAGCTGCGGGTCGGTCGGGTTCCCCGTCACCCGGCCGGTTGCACCAGTCGCATCAGTATGAACACGACCAGCAGCAGCACCATAATCGATAGGTCCAGTCCGACGCCGCCGATCCGGACCGTCGGAATCACCCGACGCACCAACTTCACAGGTGGGTCGGTCACTGTGTAGATGCTCTCCAACGCGATTGCAACCCCCCCAACGGGTCGCCAATCGCGGGCGAACACTCTCACGAGTTCCACCACGATACGCGCCGTGAGCAGGAGCCAGAAGAAGAACAGAACGTAGAACAGGACGATCTGCACCGGGTTCACGCCTTCAACTGTGCCACCACTCATCCGTAGTTGAAAAAGGCCCCCTCTGCTAGACGTCGCTTGTCCTCTGCCGCGACGTCGACGTTCGGCGGTGAGAGCAAGAACACCCGGTTGGTGACCTTCTCGATCGAACCCCGCATCGCGAACGCCAGACCTGCGGCGAAGTCGACCAGGCGCTTCGCGTCGGCCTCCTCCATCTCGGTCAAGTTCATGATCACCGGCGTGCCGTCCCGGTACTGCTCGCCGACGGTCCGCGCTTCGCTGTAGCTGCGCGGATGCAGAGTTGTGATCTTGCTCAAGTTGAATTGAGCACCTGTGTCGGTCACCGCCCGCAGACGCGAAACGCTGTCACCGCGCGACTGACTGTTGGGCAAAGTGCTGCGCGACGGCGTCTCGGACGCCCACTGCCGCCGCGGTCGCGGCGGCTCCCGGAACTCCTCGGCGTAGGACTCGGTCTCCGCGTCGGCTTGGAAGCCACCGCGGGTGCCCGCCGACCTGCGCCGGGGAGATCCCCGGTCTTCGTCGTACGCGGCCCGGTCGCTGTAGGTCGGACAGGAGTCGTACGCAAGACGATCATCGTCGTACCGCTCGCGGTAGGCGATCTCGTCCTCGTACTCGTCCACCTCGTCGGCCGGGACCATGCCGAAGTAGGCCTTCAACTTGTGCAGAGCGCTCATCGGCATGCCCTTCCTCTGCGGCTCCCTGACACCGAGCACGAGGTGGCCGGCCTTCGACCCCCTTTTGACGGCTACGGCGAGGTTAGCCGCCGCCCGCCGAGCAGCGCGGTTCCGACACGCACCCTGGTCGAGCCGTGGGCAACGGCACTTTCCAGGTCACCGGACATCCCCGCCGACACATCCACAGCTTCGGGGTGATCGACGCGCAAGCGCTCGAAGATCGACGATAGTGTGTCAAAAGACACAGCTGCGTCGCCGCCGAGCGGAGCCACTGCCATCACTCCGCGCAACCGAAGTCCGCTCGTTCGCGTGATCATGTCGGCGAGTCGGTGAACGTCCTCCGGCGAGCAGCCGCCCCTTCCGGTGGTTCCGTCCAGGCTGACCTGCACCAACACGTCCAAAGGGCGCTCCCGCTCGCCCGTTTCGAGGGCGTTCGTGGTTGCGCGGGAAAGCGCTTCGGCGAGCCGTTCGCTGTCGACCGACTCGACCACGTCCGCCCAGCGGGCCACCGCGCGAGCCTTGTTCCGCTGCAACTGGCCGACCATGTGCCAGCGCCGCGCGGCCTGCGGCCGCAGCTCGGCGAACTCCGCCACCTTGCCGCGCGCCTCCTGCTCGCGGTTCTCGGCGAAGGACGACAGCCCGAGATCGGAGAGAAGAGCCACATCGGATGCGGGGAAGGTCTTGGTCACAGCGAGCAGTTCGACCTCCTCCGGAGACCGGCCGGCGGCGTGGCACGCCTTCGCCAAGCGCTCCCGGACCGCCGCCAGCGACTCGGACAGCTCCGCGCGACGTTCTTCGGGCGTCACGACTGCTCGTCCATCCAGATCACCGAGGCGAAGCGCCCGGTCTTGCCGTTGTCGCGCCGGTGGCTGAAAAGCTCCCGGGTTTCCATGGTGCAGCGCGGGTCGACGCCGATCTTGGCGATGCCGACCTGCGCGAGCTGCTCGAACAACCCGGCCCGCAGGTCGAGCCCGGTGGTGCCCTTGCGGGTCTTGCAGGCACTG
The DNA here is from genome assembly GCF_004348445.1 of Saccharopolyspora aridisoli. Classification (GTDB taxonomy): domain Bacteria; phylum Actinomycetota; class Actinomycetes; order Mycobacteriales; family Pseudonocardiaceae; genus Saccharopolyspora; species Saccharopolyspora aridisoli. The sequence continues at coordinate 63,712 of NZ_SMKV01000006.1, forward strand.
CCCGGCAGGTGCTCCTCCACGTCGGCCTGCATCTCCGGCGGCACCTCGTAGCAGGCACCGCAGGCTGCGGGCCCGATCAGCGCTTCCACCCTGTCGAGCTGCGCACCGGCCTCGCGCATCGATTTCAGCGCCGCAGGCAGGACTCCCACGCGCGCGCCCACGCGTCCGGCGTGTACCGCGGAGATCACCCCGGCCTCCGGGTCGCCCAGCAGCACCGGAACGCAGTCGGCGGTCAGGGCGACCAGCGCGAGCCCCGGTTGAGCCGTCACCAGCGCATCGGAGGCCTCCACCGCCGCCGGCTGCGGGCCGTCGACGATGGTCGCGGTGCGGCCGTGGATCTGCTCCATCCACACCAGGTGGTCCTCGGCCAGGCCGATGCCCTCCGCCAGCTTGCGCGTGTTGGCCGCGAGCGCCTCCGGCGCGTCTCCGACCCTGCCGCCGAGGTTGAAGGAATCGAACGGCGCCTTGGAGCTACCGCCCTCCCGCGTGGTGGTCACGCGCCGAATCCGCACTTGCCCAGCCTCCTGATGAAGAAAAATCGACACCGGGAACCCGCGGTCCCCGGTGTCGATTCTCGCTCATGCGTCAGCGCCGCATGAACGGCGGAATGTCGACGTCGTCGTCGGTGTCGTCGCCCACCGGCACGGCCCGGTTCGGCAGACCACCGGGGCGCGAGTGGCCGGTGGAGTGCGTCGGGTAGCCGCCGCTGGGGCGGCCGGGCACCGACGCGCCCTGCTGCCCGGTGGTCGAACCGTCGCCGCCGTAGGGCCGCGGCTGCGGGCTCTGCGGCTGGCTCGGGGGCGGTCCCTGCTGCTGAAAACCGGTCTGCTGCGGCGTGGTCGGCTGCTGCGGAGCCGGGGGCTGCTGCTCGGTCTGCGGAGCCTCCGGTGCCGGGGCGGGCGCCGACTGCTGGACCGGAGCCGGCTGCGCGGGCACCGGAGCGCTCGGCTGCGCCGGGGCCTGCTGGGTCTCGGTGCTCGCCGGGACGGCGGGCTTCTCGGCCTTCGGCGCGGAGGCCTCGGCCTCGTCGCTGCGCCCGCCGACGCGCGTCGGCTCGAGCTTCTTGTGCGTCGGCGTGCCGGAGTCGAACCCGGCGGCGATCACCGTGACCCGGACCTCGTCGCCGAGCGAGTCGTCGATGACCGTGCCGAAGATGATGTTGGCCTCGGGGTGCGCGGACTCCTGCACCAGCGACGCGGACTCGTTGATCTCGAACAGGCCGAGGTCCGAACCGCCCGCTATGGCCAGCAGCACGCCGTGGGCGCCTTCCATCGACGCCTCCAGCAGCGGCGAGTTGATCGCCTTCTGCGCGGCTTCGACGGCTCTGCCATCACCCCTCGCCGAGCCGATGCCCATCAAGGCGCTGCCCGCTCCGGACATGACGCTCTTGACGTCGGCGAAGTCGAGGTTGATCAGACCAGGCGTGGTGATCAGGTCGGTGATGCCCTGGACACCGGAGAGCAGGACCTCGTCCGCCGAGCGGAAGGCGTCCATCAGGCTCACGCCGATGTCGCCGAGCTGCAGCAGGCGGTCGTTCGGGATGACGATCAGGGTGTCGCAGCAGTCGCGCAGCTCCTTGATGCCCTGTTCGGCCTGGGACGCGCGGCGCTTGCCCTCGAAGGAGAACGGCCGGGTGACCACGCCGATGGTCAGCGCACCGAGCTTGCGCGCGATGTTGGCGACCACCGGGGCGCCACCGGTTCCGGTGCCACCACCTTCACCGGCGGTCACGAACACCATGTCGGCGCCCTTGAGGACCTCTTCTATCTCCTCGGCATGATCCTCGGCGGCCTTGTGCCCGACCTCCGGTGCCGCACCGGCACCGAGACCGCGAGTGAGCTCGCGCCCGATGTCGAGCTTGACGTCGGCATCGGACATCAGCAGGGCCTGCGCGTCGGTGTTCACCGCGATGAACTCAACACCTTTGAGCCCGACCTCGATCATGCGGTTCACGGCGTTGACGCCGCCGCCACCGATGCCGACGACCTTGATCACCGCGAGATAGTTGTGCGGGGGCGTCATCGGATCCGCCTTCCTGATCGTGGCTGGTGTGCTCTCTGCATCGACCGCCGGGACGGCCGCTGAGCCGGTGCCGCCGATGCGGCTCCCCCTGGTCGTCGGCGCGGGGGCGACGTACTTCCGACCCCGTGCCCGGTCCGGACCGTAGGCGCGATCGCACCCCTGCGTCCAGCAGCCACGCCGGTTTCGGTAGCAGGAGTCCGGTGCTGTGCACCTCGTCGCTTCCGCCCGACGTCGTCCGTGTTGCTCAGCGGGTCCGCCCGTTGCCGCAGCGAGCCCGTTTCTCGTTCCTCCCCTTGCGATGACCACGTCCGCGAACGTGATCACCACAACGAACACCGTACCTCGCCGCCCGCTCACTCGGTTGAGGCAGTCGAGAATCCCCAACGGCTTCTTCGCAGCGGACAGCGCCGGGGAATCCGGACTGCAGGTGTCTGGTTCGGGTGCGACCGTCTCCGCTCGCAGGGGTCGGAACGTCAGGAAGGAAGCCATGGCAGCGGATTGGCGAGACAGGGTCGTGCTGGTCGCCGGGGCGACGCGGGGTGCGGGACGTGGGATCGCGGTGGAGCTCGGCGCGACGGGTGCGACGGTGTACTGCACCGGGCGCACGACCCGGACCCAGCGCTCGGACTACGACCGCCCGGAGACCATTGAGGACACCGCCGAGATGGTCACGCGCGCCGGCGGTGCGGGCATCGCGGTCCGGGTCGACCACACCGTCCCGGACGAGGTCCGGGACCTGGTGCGCCGGGTGGAGTCCGAGCAGGGGCGGCTGGACGTCCTGGTCAACGACCTCGGCGGCGAGCACCTGATGGACTGGAACAAGCCGATCTGGGAGCAGGACCTGACCAAGGGGCTGCAGCGGCTGCGCACCGGCATCGAAGCTCACATGATCACCAGCCACTTCGCGCTGGCCCTGCTGAGCAGGCGCTCGGGCGGATTGGTCGTGGAGCTCACCGACGGCACCGCCGAGGTGAACGAGCGGTTCTACCGCAGCGAGTGCGGCGCGTTCTTCGACGTCGCCAAGACGGCGTTGCACCGGCTGGCCCGCGCGCAGGGCGAGGAGCTGGCACCGCTGGGCGGCACCGCGGTGTCGCTGACGCCCGGCTGGTTGCGCTCGGAGATGATGCTGGAGCACTTCGGGGTCACCGAGGAGAACTGGCGCGAGTCCACCGTCGCCCCACCGGGTTTCGCGATCTCCGAATCCCCCGCCTACGTGGGCCGCGCGGTGGTGGCGCTGGCGGGCGACCCGGACGTGGCGCGCTGGAACACCCAGTCGCTGTCCAGCGGTTTCCTGGCCAAGGAGTACGGCTTCACCGACACCGACGGCTCGCAGCCGGACGCCTGGCGGTTCCTGCAGGAGGTCGAGTGGGGTGGTGGAGGGGGCGACGCGGCCGACTACCGGTAGAGCGCGGCGAAGCGCTCGGCGGCGCTCGCGAGGTCCTGGCGCAGCGGTTCCGGCGCCAGGACCTCGGCTTCCGGTCCGAGCGCGAGGATCTGGGAGAACGCGACCTGCAGCGATTCGGCCCGGAACGTGGTGCGGACCCAGCCGTGCTCGTCGGGTTCTCCAGCGGCGGCCTCGGCTTCGGCGGCGGCCGGGCCGTCGACGGTGCCGCGCAACCGGCGGAGCCCGGTGGGGCTGAGCCGGACCTCGACGTCGAGGGTGAGCAGCGAGCGGGAGAACTCCTCGGCGGTGCGGTCCCAGAACGCGGCGAGGTCGAAGGTCTCGTCGCGGACGAACTCCTCCCCCTCGCTGACCTCGCGAAACCGGTCGACCCGGTAGGTCCGGAACGTCCCGTCGCAGCGCGCGGCCAGGTACCAGACACCGGCTTTGAGGACGAGACCGTGCGGTTCGAGCTCGCGCCGGACGAGGCGTTCCCCGCGCTGGTAGCCGACGGTGATGCTCAGGTCGCGCCACACCGCGCGGCCGATTTCGGCCAGCAGAGCGGGTGTTTCGGCTTCGCGGAACCAGCGGGGAGCGTCGAGGTGGAACCGCTGACCGACCCGTTGCGGCGCGTCCTGGAACGGCGGCGCCAGCGCCGCTGCCGCTTTCAAGCGGGCGGCCTCGACCGCCTCGCCCAGCCCCATGTCGACCGCGGCCCCGGGCACCCCGGACAGGAACAGCGCCTCGGCCTCCTCGCGGTGCAGGCCGTTGAGCTTCGACCGGTAGCCGCCGAGCAACCGGTACCCGCCACCGCGCCCGCGCTCGGCGTAGACCGGCACCCCGGCCTCGGCCAGCGCCAGCACGTCGCGCGCCACGGTCCGCTCGGAGACCTCCAGCTCGCGCGCCAGCTCAGGCCCGTTCATCGACCCCCGGACCTGCAACAAGCACAACAACGACACCAACCGAGCCGCCCGCACCCCCCAACCGTACGACCAACCACCGACAAAACCGCTCGCAACGTACTTCGCGCACGAGCTTGATCGCACGAAGCAGCGCTCCACGGGAGTGGACCATGCCGGTCTTGACGATCTGCGGGCCGGACGACGAGACGATCGAGCATCTCGGCAATGGAGCCGCTCGATACGGCCACACGATGGAAGCCGAAGCCGTGGAGTTCATTGGAGCCCCTTGACATCGCCAACACCCGCGAAGAGCCTCCGAAGCAGCGGGCACGCACTCTTCGCCGACCTCGACCTCCCCAGACTGCCTCGCCTCTCTCGCACCTCAGCGCAAGCCAGTAGCTCAGAGGAATCGAACGAGCCAGCGTGGCACGAAGTGAAATTCTCGTATTGACCTCCTCACCAGCCTAAACGCCGGTGATTCCTACCGCTGATGACGACGCACGGGCGCGCCGTCATCTCGCTTCAGTGGGTTCCTGCTTCACCTCGCTTCGCCGCCCTTGCGGGTGGTCTTACCTGCGTTCCACAGGCTGTCACCGCCAGTCCACCGGCGTTAGCGACGTTCACCGCCGCGTTGATATCCCTATCCAGCCACACCCCGCAGACCTTGCACGGCCACATGCGCACATGCAGTGGCTTGCGGCCGTCCTCGGTCTCGCAGTTCGAGCAGGTCTGCGAGGTGGGTTCGAACCGACTGATTCGAACGAAGTGTCGCCCGTTGCGCAGCCTTGTACTCCAACATGGCCGTGAACGACGCCCAACCAGCGTCGAGAACAGACTTCGCCAGACTCGTACGCGCCAGCCCCGACACCGACGAGTTCTCCACCGCGATCGCTTGGTTCTCGCGGATCAACCGAGTGGAGAGTTGATGGTGGAAGTCCCGGCGTGCGTCGGCAACTCGAGCACGCGCGCGTGCCAATTTGACCCTGGCCTTCTCCCGATTCGCCGATCCCTCCTTCTTACGCGCGAGGGCCCGCTGCAACCGCTTGAGCTTCGCTTCTGCCTTGTGCAGAAATCTCGGAGCATCGATCTTGGTGCCGTCGAGCGCACCCGAACGCCCGAGCCAGCGCCGCCTGCTGACCAGGAGTCGAGTTCAAGCGGAACTGGTACCGGAGCTTCACGCATTTGTCGTATCGATGTCTCGTTGCAGGAGAACCACTTTCGCTACAAACGGCACGAACGGTCTTCCACTGCTGCGAAATTGGGATATCCACAACGCTCAGTCAGCAAGACGGGCCCGAAGTCCCTGCGATCACCGTTTCCGCGTCACCACTCGGGCCACAACTACGCAGACCGATGACGAGCAATGGGCGGAAGGACTCCTCATGCCTACGCTGGAGCCCGAAGGGTCAGGCGAAGTGGGGTGGGCCTCCGGTGAGGGCGCGCTGGGTGGCCTCGTCGTCGGCGTAGTAGTTCGGGCCCGAGGCTTCGGTGTCGTAGTAGCGGTGGAAGACCGGGGTTTGGGCGCCCGACATCGGCGGGACGATCCAGGACCAGTCGACCGGGCACTTGCGCCCCGCCGACTCCTCCTTCGCCAGGTGGGTGAGGAAGCGGTGCGATTCGGTGTGGTGATCGGTGATCGTCACACCCGCCTGGTGGTAGGAGTGCAGGACAGCGCGGTTGAGCTCGACCAGCGCGCGGTCCCGCCACAGGGTGTCCTCGCGCGAGGTGTCCAGGCCCAGGCGCTCGGCGACGACCGGGACGAGGTTGTAGCGGTCGGTGTCGGCGAAGTTGCGGGCACCGATCTCGGTGCCCATGTACCAGCCGTTGAACGGCGCGGCCGGGTACGAGACGCCTCCGATGCTCAGCCGCATGTTGCTGATGACCGGAACCGCGTGCCAACGCAGCCCGAGCTCGGCGAACCACGGCAGCTCGGGATGGGTCATCGGGACCTCGTGCACCACGTCAGGGGGCAGCGCGAACATGTGCGCCCCCTCCTCGCGGGTCTCCACCACCAGCGGCAGCGGATCGAAACCCGTGCGGCGGACCGGGGCTCGCCAGCCGAAACCGGTGACGGTTTCGGTGAACCGGGCGTAGCGAGGGTCGCCGAGCACCTCGCCGTCCTGGTCGCGGTAACCGGCGTAGCGGATGAGCTGCTCGTTCCAGATCCGCGGCGCGGGCCGCTGCGGGGTTTCCGGTGGGAAGACGCTGATCACCGGGCGGATCTTGCCGCCGTTGGTGGCCATCCGCAGGTGCTCCACGCAGTGCCCGGCCACACCGGAGACCGTGTGCACGTCGCGCAGGTCGCGGACCTTCAGGCTGCGCCAGTACAAACGGCCGATGCAGCGGGCGCTGTTGCGCCAGGCGACCTTCGCGCCGTAGGAGAGCTCGTCGGGGGTGTGCCGGTAGGTGCCGGTCGTCTCGACCTCGTAGCGCATCCGCGCCAGCCGCTGTTGGATCGGGGCCTCGACGCGGTTCTCGGCGTGGAACAGCCGCAGGAACTCCTCGGCCTCGGCGAGGTCGACCGCCGGCGCCCAGGGCGCGGGTGGCGGTGGGACGGGTCGTAATCGGCGGGTCCGCTCCGCCGCACCTGATCCCCCGGAGAAGACCGCCTCCGGCGCTTCACCACTCACCCTGAACACGCCGCCCACGTTAGCGCGGCGGAAACGATCTTGATCCGGTGCCGTTCGTTGACGGCCGTTCAGGCGACCGTGGGCAGCGCGGGTGTCGTAACGTCGTAAACCTTGCCGGGGCGGGTCAGCAACGGCGGCAGGATCAGAGCCTTGCGCTGGGTGTCCTCCAACGAACCCCAGTCGACGGTGCGACCGCCGGTGAGCTCCAGCCGCACGTCGCTCGGGCTCCGCGCCACCACCGCGGTCACCTCACCCCGCACCGGGACCGGCAGCGCCACCAGGACCGACAGCGCGGCGCGGGTGGTGGGGTCGTCGGCGGCGGCCTTCGACGCGCGCAGTTCCGGCACACCGGCGGGCGGCTCGGCGACGGTCTCGAACGGCACCCCGGCCACGTCGAGCAACCGGATCCCGTCGGTGGCGCGGAAGTACGCCGCCGGGGTCCGCTCGGTGACCTGGATGATCACCGTCGACGGCCAGTCCAGCACCGCCGTCGCGTCGGCGACCTTCGGCAAGCCGCGCAGGTGCTCCCGGATCCGCTCCGGGTCGACCCGCAGCATCGGCGTGCCCTCGGCGACATCGGCGGCCTGGATCACCGCGTCGGAGGACAGACCGTCGTTGCCCTCCACGCGCACCGTTCGCACTCCCAGCAGCGGCGAGAAGTAGGCGACCAGGAAACCGATGGTCGCCACCGCCAGCACGCCCGGCAGCAGGAAACGCCGCCTGGCGGGAGCGGGCGGCTCGCTCCGGCGCACCGGACGGCGCCGCGCTCGCTCCGCCGCGCTCCGGTCCGTCACCCGTGGTCCTCCCCGTTGCCGTCGCCGCCGGAAGCGACGGTCCGGTCGAGCTCACCGAGGATTTCCGGACCGAGCATCGTCACGTCACCCGCGCCCATGGTCAGCACCAGGTCGCCGGGACGCACCAGGCCCGCGACGCGCGGACCCGCGTCGGTGAAGGACGGCTCGAAGTGCACGTTCTCGGCGGGCAGCGGGATCGCGTCGGCGATCAGCTTGCCCGTCACGCCCGGCTGCGGGTCCTCCCGCGCGCCGTAGACGTCGAGCACGACGACCTCGTCGGCCAGGCCCAGGGCCTCGGCGAACTCGGCGGCGAAGGTCGCGGTACGGGAGAACAGGTGCGGCTGGAACACCACGACCAACCGGCCCACACCGGCGACCGGGCGGGCCGCGCGCAGCTGCGCGGCGACCTCGGTCGGGTGATGGGCGTAGTCGTCGTAGACGCGGATGCCGTTGACCCGGCCCTTGAACTCGAAGCGGCGCCGCACGCCGCCGAACGCGGCCAGGCCTTCCAGCATCCCCTCCAGCGGGGCGCCGAGCTCCAGGCCGGCCAGCAGGGCCGCGACGGCGTTGCCCGCCATGTGCTCGCCGGGGACGGCGACCTGCACGTCGACCAGCTCGCCGGACACGCCCACCAGCTCCACCGACACCACGCCGACACCCTGGGTGGCGCGGTAGCCGGCCAGCCGGGCGTCGCCGTCGGCGCAGGCGTCCGCGCCGTAGCGGCGGACCCGCACGCCCGCGGATTCCGCTTGCGCCGCGAGGGCTTCCGCGCCGGGGTCGTCGGAGCAGACGATCAGCACGCCGCCCGGTTCGATGCGGCCGATGAAGTCCTCGAAGACCTTGGTGTAGGCCTCGGCGGTGCCGTGGTGGTCCAGGTGGTCGGGTTCGACGTTGGTCACCACCGCCACCGACGGCGCGAACACCAGGAACGATCCGTCGCTCTCGTCGGCCTCGGCGACGAAGACCCCGCCATCGCCGTGGTGCGCGTTGGCGCCGGACTCGTTGAGGTCGCCACCGATGGCGAACGACGGGTCGATCCGGCAGTGCTGCAACGCCACGGTGAGCATCGAGGTGGTCGAGGTCTTGCCGTGCGTGCCCGCGACGCAGGCGACGCGGTGGTCGGACATCAGCCCGGCCAGCGCTTCGGCCCGCCGCAGCACGGTGATGCCGCGTTCCTGCGCGGCGACCAGCTCGGGGTTGTTCGGGCGGATCGCGGTGGAGACCACCACGGCCGTCGGCTCCTGGTCGAGCAGGTCGAGGTTCTCGGCGTGGTGCCCGATCCCGATGCTCGCGCCCTGGGCGCGCAGCGCCATGACGGTGCGCGAGTCGCGCGCGTCGGAGCCGGAGACCTGGCGGCCGCGGGCGAGCAGGATGCGGGCGATGCCGCTCATCCCGGCCCCACCGATGCCCACCAGGTGAACCCGATCGAGCAGTCGGTCCATGTCGGCGGTCATTGACCCGCCACCTCCATCACGATGCGGGCGAGCACCTGGTCGGCCTCGCGGTGGCCGCTGCCCATGGTGGCCTGGCTCATCATCTGCAGCCGCTGCGCGTCCAGCGCCATCGGGATGATCTCGTCGATGACCCGCTGCGGCGTCAGCTCGGCGTCGGCGACCAGCCGGGCTCCTCCGGCGCTGACCACCGGCTGGGCGTTGAGCGCCTGCTCACCGTTCCCGTGCGGCAGCGGCACGAACACGGCGGGCAGGCCGACGGCGGAGACCTCGGCCACGGTCATCGCACCGGACCGGCACACGACCATGTCGGCGGCGGCGTAGGCGAGGTCCATCTTCTCCAGGTACGGCACGGTCCGGTAGATCGGTGCGCCCATGACCTGCTGGATGGCGACGCTGTTCTTGGGTCCGTGCGCGTGCAGCACGCCGATGCCGGCGCGGCCGAGCGCCTGCGCGGCACCGGAGAAGGCGGTGTTGAGCGTCTGCGCGCCCTGCGAACCGCCGAAGACCAGGATCGTCGGGGCGTGCGGGTGCAGCCCGAAGTGCTGGCGGGCCTGCATCCGCAGCTTCCAGCGGTCCAGCCGGGTGATCGACTCGCGCAGCGGGATGCCGATGGCCTGGGCGCCGGGCAAGCCGCTGTCCGGCGTCGCCGCCAGCACGCGGGCGGCGAGCTTGGCGCCGACCTTGTTGGCGAGCCCTGCGCGGGCGTTGGCCTCGTGCACCACGATCGGCACCCGGCCGCGGGCGGCCAGGTAGGCGGGAAGCGAGACGTAGCCGCCGAAGCCGACGACCACTTGAGCGCCGACCTTGTCGAGCACGTCGCGGGTCTGGTGCACCGACTCGCGCACCTTCAGCGGCAGCTTGAGCAGGTCGGCGTTGGGCTTGCGGGGCATGGGCACCGGCGGGATCAGCTCCAGCGGATACCCGCGAGCCGGGACCAGCCGGTTCTCCAAGCCTCGTTCGGTGCCCAACGCGGTGATGTGGGCGTCGGGGCGGACGCGTCGTACCGCGTCGGCCAGCGCCAGGGCCGGTTCGATGTGCCCCGCGGTGCCGCCTCCGGCGACCACCACCGACAGCCGCCGCATGCCCATCGCAGCGCCCTGCGGTTCGCCCAGGCGCTGGATGCGGACCGTCTGTTCCCCGCTCAACGGTGTCCTCCTCGTGTCTGAGCCCGGGACCCGGGCCCGCTGCGCGCACCACGTGCGCGGGGTTCTGCTCCGCTCCGGCGCGTTCCGGACGCGCCGGAGCTCTTGGCACCGGGCCGGGTCCGGGGAACGGGCCGGGAAGTCTTCCGCCTCGCCGGCGGACGGTAGGGCGCCGGGGTGGGCAGTCGCAGCAGCTTGCCGACCCGCCCCGGCCCCAGAGACCGTAGCGCGGCGATGGCTTCGGGTTCGTGCCGGGCGAAGTTCGCGAGCAGGCCGAACACCAGCATGCTGGTCACCACCGAGGAACCGCCCGAGGAGATCAGCGGCAGCGGGAGGCCGGTGGTGGGCAGCAGGCCCACCACGTAACCGATGTTGATCACGGCCTGGCCGACCAGCCAGGTGGTCAGTGTCGCCGCGACCAGCCGGATGAAGGGGTCGGTGTTGCGGAAGGCGATGCGCATGCCCACGTAGGCCGTGGTGGCGTACAACATCAGCACCACGGCGCAGCCGATGAACCCGAGCTCCTCGCCGATGACCGCGAAGATGTAGTCGTTGTGCACGTTGGGCAGGTACTGCCACTTCGACCAGCCCTGGCCGAGGCCGCGGCCCACCAGCCCTCCGTCGGCCAGCGCGAACAGCGCTTGCATGGCCTGGTAGCCGCTGCCGGAGGGGTCCGAGGCCGGGTCGAGGAAGGACGTCAGCCGCGCCATCCGGTATTCGGCGATCATCGCCAGCACGATGCCGCCGGTGACCGCGCCCAGCGCCATCACGAGGAACAGCCGCAGCGGGGCTCCCGCGAACCACAGCAGCGCCAGCAGCACGACGAACAGCGTGATCGTCGAGCCGAGGTCGGGCTGCATCATCACGAGCGTGAACATCAGCAGCGCGGCGGGCACCACGGGCACCAGCAGGTGGCGGTACTGGGTCATCAGGCCGCGCTTGGTGACCAGCACGTGCGCGCCCCACAGCGCGAAGGCGATCTTGGCGAACTCGACGGGCTGGAACGACACGCCGGCGACGAAGAACCAGCTGCGGGCACCGTTGAGCTCGGTGCCCACACCGGGGATCAGCACGAGCACCAGAAGTCCGAGGCAGAGGGCCAGGATGCCGAGGCTGTAGCGGCGCAGCAGGCGCACCGGGGCGCGCACCGCGATGTAGAACAGCACGAGCCCAGCGCCGCAGTACATGACCTGCTTGACGAACACGCTGTAGGACGAGCCGTCCCTGTTGAAGGAGTCGACGCTCGACGCCGAGAGCACCATCACCAGGCCGAACACCGTGAGCAGGCCGAAGACGGCCAGCAGCAGGTGGAAGGAGGCCAGCGGGCGGGTGAGCCAGGCTGTCAGCGTGGACAGCACCGTCACCCCGGCTCGCCTGCGGGGGTCTCGCGCGGCAGCGCTCTTCGTCGCAGCGGTGGCCACCGGATCACCCGCCGCGCGTCGTCGCCGCCGGGGTCTCGGACAGCACGTCGCGCACCGCGTCGGCGAAAGCCCTGCCGCGGTGGGCGTAGTCGGTGAACATGTCCATCGACGCTGCCGCGGGGGCGAGCAGCACCACCGAGCCGGGCCGCGCGCTGTCGTGCGCCAGGCGAACCGCTTCGAGCATGCCCGCATCGTCTCCCGATGCGACCTCGTGCACAGGCACATCCGGGGCGTGTCGGCCGAGTGCGGCGGAGAACTCGCCCCGGTCGCGGCCGATCAGCACGGCGGTCGCGAGCCGTCCGGCGTTGGCGCGGACCAGCTCTTCGACGTCGGCGCCCTTGAGCAGGCCGCCCGCGATCCACACGACGGAGTCGTGGGCACGCAGGGCGGCGTCGGCGGCGTGCGGGTTGGTGGCCTTCGAGTCGTCAACGTAGGAAACCCCGCTCGCTTCGGCGATGAGCACCGAGCGGTGCGCGCCCGGCTCGAAGCCGCGCAGTCCCGCTGCGACGGCCGCCGGTTCGACGCCGTGCGCGCGGGCCAGCGCAGCCGCGGCCAGCGCGTTCGCCACGTTGTGCGGGCCCGCCGGGCGGACCTCGGACAACCGGGCGAGTTCCACGTCCTCACCGAAAGCGCGGTCGACCAGCCGGTCTTCGTCGACGCCGAGCTGATCAGCTCGCGGGACGCCGAGGGTGAACGACACGCGCCGTCCCCCGGCGGCCCGGACGAGGCGGGTGGACCACTCGTCGTCGGCGTTGAACACCGCGACGTCGTTGCCCGCGTACACCTTCGCCTTCGCCTCGCCGTAGGACTCCAGCGAGCCGTGCCAGTCGAGGTGGTCGTCGGCGAGGTTGAGCACCGCACCGGCCTCCGGGCGCAGCGCCCGCTGCCAGTGCAGCTGGAAGCTGGAGAGCTCCACCGCCAGCACCCGGTGCCCCGCGCGGACCGCGTCCACCACGGGCAGCCCCACGTTCCCGCAGGCCACGACGTCGGCACCGGCGGCGCGCAGGATCGACTCCAGCATGCTCACCGTGGTCGTCTTGCCGTTCGTACCGGTCACCGCGAGCCACGTCGCGGGACCTCCGGGCCGCTCCTGGTCCAGCCACCAGGCGAGCTCGACCTCACCGATCACCTCGATCCCGGCAGCGGCGGCCGCGGCGGGCAGTGGCGCGTCGGGACGCCAGCCGGGGCTGGTGACCACCAGGTCGGTGTCCTCCGGCGGGGTGTTGTGCCCCGGGACGAGCTGCGCGCCCTGGGATTCCAGCGAGGCGAGCGCGGCGAGCCGAGCGGCCGAGCCGTCGGTGACCGTCACCTCGGCACCCGCCGCCAGCAGCGCTTCCGCCGCCGACCGCCCGGACACCCCGGCACCGGCGACCAGCACCCGCAACCCTCGGTACCGGCTGTCAGCCACTGCGCCTCCCCGCTTCCTCTGTGTCACTTCGTCGCATCCGGTCGGCTCAGCCGCTCAGCCCACCCTAGGCACTCGCACCGCCGCGGGTGCGTCAGCGGCTTCGTGGCGAGGGCGACCACTCCGGATCGGACCTGCACCAGGAGTGGCACCCGCATCCGCGGAGCCGCTGGCGTTCCGCTACCGGCAGCACCGCCGAGCCGGGTGTGCCCATGTCCTACCTGGCCAGCGCCAGCCAGTCGGCGTAGAAGAGCCCCACGCCGAACATGCAGCTGATGCCCGCCAGCACCCAGAACCGGATGATGACCGTCGTCTCGGCCCAGCCCGCCAGCTCGAAGTGGTGGTGGAACGGGGCCATCCGGAACAGGCGTCGGCGGGTCGTGCGGAACACCACGATCTGCAGCACCACCGACAGCGCCTCGACGACGAACACGCCACCGATGATGATCATCAGCAGTTCGGTGCGGGTCGCCATCGACAGGCCCGCCAGCAGGCCGCCCAGCGCCAGGGAGCCGGTGTCACCCATGAAGATCTTCGCGGGCGCGGCGTTCCACCACAGGAACCCGACGCAGGCGGCCATCGCCGCCGCCGCGACCACCGCGATGTCCAGCGGGTCGCGCACCGTGTAGCAGCCCGGTGCCGGGCCGGCGCCGAAGCAGTCGTTGCGCAGCTGCCAGAAAGCGATGAGCACGTAGGTCGCCAGCACCATCGCCGCCGTACCACCGGCCAGGCCGTCCATGCCGTCGGTGAAGTTGACCGCGTTGGACCAGCCGCTGATCGCGATGTAGGCGAAGATCACGAACCCGACCGCGCCGAACGAGATCACCGTGATGTCCCGCAGGAACGACAGGTCCACCGACGCCGGGGTGACGTCGTTCCTGTTCGGGAATTGGATCGCCAGGATCGCGAACACCACCGAGGCGACCAGCTGGCCGACCAGCTTCGCGGTCTTGTTCAACCCGAGGTTGCGCTGCTTGCGGATCTTGATGAAGTCGTCGAGGAACCCGACGATGCCCAGCGCCGTGGTCAGCCCCAGCACCAGCAAACCGGTGACGGTGGGCGGCTCGCCCATCACCAGGTGGGTGACCAGGTAACCGCACCACATCGCGACCAGGATGGCCATGCCGCCCATCGTCGGCGTACCGCGCTTGGCGGCGTGCTGGCCCTGCACCTCTTCGCGGATCTCCTGGCCGAAGCCCTGCCGGGAGAACACCCGGATCAGGTAGGGCGTGAACAGGATCGAGACCACCAGCGCCACCGCGGCGGAAATCAGAATCGGCTTCACTGCTGCTGCTCTCCATTACCGCCATCGGCGAACAAGGCTTCCGCGACTCGCCACAGCCCGGCCGAGTTGGACGCCTTGGTCAAGACCACATCACCCGGACGCAGCTCGGCGCGCAGCAGCGCGACGGCCTCGTCGATGTCCGCCACGAGCACCGATTCCTCTCCCCACGACCCTTCCAGCGATGCGGCCTGGTGCATCGCCTGGGCCTCTTCGCCGACCACCACGAGCCGGTCGATGTTCAGCCGGACGGCCAGCCGCCCGATCTCGTCATGCGCTTCCACGTCGGCGTCGCCGAGCTCGGCCATCGGCCCGAGCACTGCCCACGCCCGCGCGGGGCGTCCCCTGGTCATCGCGGCCAGCGTCTTCAGCGCGGCGCGCACCGACTCGGGGTTGGCGTTGTACGCGTCGTTGACCACGGTGACGCCGTTCGGGGTCTCGGCGACTTCCATGCGTCGCGCGGAGACCCGCTGGATCGAGCCCAGCCGTTCGGCGACCTGCGGCAGCGTCGCTCCCAGCTCCAGCGCCACGGCGGCGGCCGACAGGGCGTTGCCGACGTGGTGCTCGCCGAACAGCGGCAGCGTCACGCGTTCCTTACCGGCCTCGGTGACCAGCGTGAACGTCGGTCGCGCGAGCTCGTCGACGTCGACGTCCTCGGCGCGCACGTGCGCGTTCGGGGACTCACCGACGAAGACCACCCGCGCCCGGGTGCGCTCGGCCATCGCCGACACCAGCGGGTCGTCGGCGTTGAGCACCGCAACGCCGTCGGCGGGCAGCGACTCGACGAGCTCGCCCTTGGCCTGCGCGACCGCCTCCTGCGAGCCGAACTCGCCGAGGTGCGCGTGGCCGACGTTGAGGACCACGCCGATGCGCGGCGGGGCGACCTCGCAGAGGTTCGCGATGTGGCCGACGCCGCGGGCCGACAGCTCCAGCACGAGGTGCCTGGTCTGCTCGTCGGCGCGCAGCACCGTCCACGGGTGGCCGAGCTCGTTGTTGAACGAGCCGGGCGGCGCGACCGTCGGCCCCATCGGGGCCAGCAGCTGCGCGATGAGGTCCTTGGTGGACGTCTTGCCGGACGAGCCGGTCACGCCCACGACGGCGAGCTCCGGCAGCCGGTCCACGACGTGGCGGGCCAGCTTCGCCAGCCCGGCCAGCACGGCCGCGCCGGTGCCATCGGTGTCGCCCGCCAGCGCCATGGCGCTGGAACGCTCCTCGACCGGCACCGTCGGCACCAGCACCGCGGGTGCGTCCACCTCGCGCGCGGCGAGCACGCCGGTCGCGCCATCAGTGATCGACTGCGCGGCGAAGTCGTGCCCGTCGACGCGTTCTCCCGGCACGGCCACGAAGAGCCCGCCGTCGGTGATCTTGCGCGAGTCGAACTCGACCCCGGCGCTGACGATCTCCGAACCTTCCGCACGGTGAAGCCTGCCGTCCACCGCCGAAGCGATGTCAGCAAGGCTGAGCCGGATCAACCTGCCTCCTCGGTGTTCTTGCGGGACATCCGCGTCCGGCGGGCCGGGTTGCCACCCGGCCTCCTGATCTGCTGCTTCGCCAGCGTCTCGGCGCTCACGCGCCCGCTGTCGTGTCCCGCCCCCGACGATCTTGGGTTTCTTCGTTGTGGCCAAGCCTATGGCGCAGCGCGGCGGCCAACTCCTCCCGGTCCGAGAAGGGGTGCACCACGCCGGCCACATCCTGTCCTGTCTCGTGGCCCTTGCCCGCGACGACCACGATGTCGCCGGGCTTGGCACGTTCGACCGCTGCGACGATGGCCGCTCGGCGGTCGCCGATCTCGATCACCTCACCACGCTCGCCGGTGGGCACCTCCTGGGCCCCCTCCAGCATCGCGGCCCGGATGTCGGCCGGGTCCTCGCTCCGCGGGTTGTCGTCGGTGACGATCAGCAGTTCCGACCGCCGTGCGGCGGCTTCACCCATCAGCGGGCGCTTGGCGGTGTCCCGGTCGCCTCCGCAACCGAGCACGACGATGACGTCACCGTCGACCTGCGCTCGCGCGGCGTCCAGCACGGCCGAAACAGCACCGGGTTTGTGCGAGTAGTCCACCACAGCGGTGAAGTCCTGCCCCAGCGCGACACGCTCCATCCGGCCGGGTACGTCGACCTCGGCCAGGCCCTTCTCGATCGCGGCCAACGGCACCTCGGCGGCGTGCAGCACACCGATCGCCAGCAGCGCGTTCGCGACGTTGAACGGGCCGGGCAGCCGCAGCCGGATCGGCATCTCGACGCCGCCGGGACCGTGCGCGGTGAAGGTCTGCTCGCCGGTCGGGTAGGCGGTGACGTCGGTGGCGGTCCAGTCGGCGTGGGTGCCCTCGGTGGAGACGGTGACCGTGCCGGAGGTCACCAGCCTGCGACCCCAGTCGCCGTCCACGCAGACCACCTCGTGGTCGGCGCGTCCGTCGAACAGCAACGCCTTGGCCTGGAAGTAGTCCTCCAGGTCGCGGTGGAAGTCCAGGTGGTCCTGGGAGAGGTTGCTGAAGGCCCCGACGGCGAAGCGGGTGCCCGACACGCGGCCCATGGCCAGCGCGTGGCTGGAGACCTCCATGGCGACCGTGGTCACGTCGTGCTCGACCATCACCGCCAGCAGCGCCTGCAGATCGGGGGCCTCGGGCGTGGTGAACGCGCTGTCCAGGCGCTCTCCGGCGATCCGGGTCTCCACGGTGCCGATCTGGCCGGTGGTGAGGCCGGCAGCGTTGAGCGCGGATTCCAGCAGGTAGCTGGTGGTCGTCTTGCCGGACGTTCCGGTGACGCCGAGGATCTTCAGCTTGCTGGACGGGTCTCCGTAGACCAGCGCCGACGCCCTGCCCAGGACGCCGCGCGGGTCGGCGTGCTCCAGCAGCACCACGCGTCCCTCGCGGACCGCGGGATGCTCGGTCAGGTTCGCGCGGAGGATTCCGTCGGCGTCGGTGAGCACCGCGTGCGCGCCCGCGTCGAGCGCCTGCTCGGCGAAGTCGGCGCCGTGCACGCGGATGCCGGGTAGGGCGGCGAAGAGGTCGCCGGGACGCACGTGTTGGGCGCGGAGTGTGGCACCGGTGACGACCGCTTCGAAGGCGGGTTGACCAGGTACGCGCACCACGCGCGCGCCGATCTCATCGGCGAGCTTGTTGATGTGCACCGGCTCGACGCGGGTGGGTCGAGGCGGGGCAGTCGCGACCGCGGAAGGCACGTCGCGCAAGGCTACCGGTACCACCGTCGGCCGCATCTCCATGGTCGCCCACCCGTTCGGCCGCACGACCGCTGCGCCGAACCGAGCAGTGGTGGTCCGGGCGTTGCGCGGTTCGGGGCGCGCGATTCGACGCCCCGTGCACGTCCGTTCCGAAGCGTGACGGAGGCGGGGCGGGTTGTCCGTTTCCAGCCCGGCGAGCGCCGTGGCGAGAAGTCGACGCACCCCTTGGCCCACGACATTCCGGACCTATAACGTTCCGATTCCTGTTGGGGATTTTCCAGTCCTTGGAGGAAATCGTGAAAAGCCATCGTCCGGGCCGCGTGGCCGCCACCGGTCTCGCCGCCGCACTGGTCCTCGCTCCGCTGACCGACCAGACCGCCCTGGCCGCACCCGCGCCGACCGCCGAACCCGCCGCCACCGCACCGGCCGCCGTCACCCCGTTCGACGCCGGCGACGGCACCGCCGCAGGAGCCGTCGAGTGGTTCGAGGCCCACGCGGGAGACACCTCCTACGAGGGCATGTGCGAGATGGCCGCCGAGAACGCCTGGGGCGTCACCGGCGTCTGGCCCTCCGCCATCGACCACTGGAACGGCGCGGTCGCCGCCGGCAAGGCCCACACCGACGGCTCCACTCCCCCGGCAGGCGCCTTCGTCTACTGGAACATCAGCGAGTACGGCCACGTCGGCATCGCCGACGGCAACGGCGGGTTCCACAGCAGCAGCGTCAACGGCGCCATCGGCCACGCCGACAGCACCTCCTACTTCGCCGACTACCTCGGCTGGAGCGAACCGCAGGTCCCGGCCGGTCTCTGAGGCCAACCAGCCCGATCTCCCGCGATCCCCGGCCACGGCCGCAACCAGGACCCGGGGTACCGCCGCAATCGGGAACGCGGGAACCGCCGTGATCGCGGTACGTCGCTCGGTCAGTGGCCGTCGCGGGGGACGTAGCTGCCGGACTTGCCGACGAGGAAGTCCAGGTCGGCACCGTCGGACGCCTGCAGGACGTGGTCGTAGTAGAGCCGTTGCCAGCCGCGCTCGTAGGGGTTGTCCGGGTCCTTCCACTCGGCCCGGCGGCGCTGGAGCTCCTCGTCCGGTACCTCCAGGTCCAGCCGCCGGTTCGGCACGTCGATGCTGATGGTGTCGCCGGTGCGGACGAACGCGAGTGGACCGCCGGCGGCCGCCTCGGGCGTGACGTGCAGGACGACCGTGCCGTAGGCGGTACCGCTCATCCGGCCGTCGGAGATGCGGACGATGTCGTCGAACCCGGCGTCCTGCACCTTCTTCGGCACCGGGACGTTGGCGACCTCGGGCATCCCCGGGTAACCCTTCGGGCCCGCGTTGCGGACCACCAGCACGGTGTTCTCGTCGACGTCGAGATCGTCGTCCTTGCACACCGCGTAGTACTCGTCGACGTCCTCGAACACCATCGCCGTGCCCCGGTGCACCAGCAGCCGCGGCGAAGCCGCGGACTGCTTGATCACGGCGCCACCGGGCGCCAGCGATCCGCGCAGCACGGCGGTGCCGGTGCCCACGGCCTGGAACGGCTCGTCGAAGGAGGTGATGACCTCGCGGTCGTGCACCTCGGCGTCGGCGATGTTCTCGCCCATCGTCTTGCCGTTGACGGTGATCGCTTCTCGCTCGACCAGCCCGCCGAGCTCCTTGAGGACCGCGGGCAGCCCGCCCGCGTAGCAGAAGTCCTCCATCAGGAACTTGCCGCTGGGCTGCAGGTTCACCAGCGTCGGCACCTCGCGGGTGTCGAGGTCGAAGTCGTCGACGGTGAGCTCCACGCCGACCCGCTTGGCGATCGCGATCAGGTGCACCACGGCGTTGGTGGAGCCGCCGATGGCGGCGTTGGCTCGGATGGCGTTGCGGAACGCCTCGCGGGTCAGGATGTCCGAGGGCTTGAGGTCCTCGGAGACCATCTCCACGATCCGCTGCCCGGTCTGCTGCGCGGTGGCGTAGCGGCGGGCGTCCACGGCGGGCCAGGACGCGGCGTAGGGGAGCTGCATGCCCAGCGCCTCGACGACGCAGGCCATGGTCGAGGCGGTGCCCATCGTCATGCAGTGCCCGTTGGAGCGGGACATGCATCCCTCGATGAAGTAGCACTCCTCCTGGTCGATGCGGCCCGCGACCAGGTCGGCCTCGGCCTGCCACACGGCCGTGCCGGAACCGATGTCGGTTCCCCGGTACTTGCCGTTGAGCATCGGGCCGCCGGTGAGCATCACGGCGGGCAAGTCGACGCTGGAAGCGGCCATCAGCAGCCCGGGAGTGGTCTTGTCGCAACCGGAGAGCAGGACGAGGCCGTCGAGCGGGTTGGCGCGGATGGTCTCCTCGGCCTGCATGGCCAGCAGGTTGCGGTAGAGCATGGTGGTCGGCCGCATCAGCGTCTCGCCGAGCGCCATGTTGGGGAATTCCAAGGGGAATCCGCCCGCCTGCCACACGCCGCGCTTCACCGATTCGGCGATGCGCTGCTGGTGGGCGTTGCACGGGGCCAGCTCCGACCAGGTCGTGCCGATGCCGATGACCGGCCTCCCGTCGAACACCTCGTCGCTGTAGCCCTGGTTCTTCACCCAGGAGCGGGCGGTCATGCCCGCTCGCCCGTAAGCCCCGAACCAGCTGGCGCTGCGCCGCGGCGTGCTCATCGCGTCCTCCCGAGCTGTGGTTTTCCAGCGGATGGGAGCGACGTAACCAGCTCGTGCGGCGGCGCGCAATAGCCCATTCGCAATACCGAACAGTGATTGTGATTTCGAACAGGACCGTTGACGCTGCCCACGCGGCACTCCTACGCTCGTGACCCAAATCACGAACATCGTTCGACATACCGAACCTCGACGAGGAGGCACGGTGCGATCCGACGCCCCGGCGCTGCGCACAGCGGTACGGCGAGTCATGGTCCGACTGATCCCGTTCCTGTTCCTGATGTACATCATCGCGTTCCTGGACCGCGTCAACATCGGCTTCGCCAAGGAGGAGTTCCAGGCGCACGCTGGGATCTCGGAGGCCGCCTACGCGCTCGGCGCGGGGCTGTTCTTCATCGGCTACGCGCTGTTCGAAGTCCCCAGCAACCTGATCATGACGCGGGTCGGTGCCCGCTGGTGGATGTGCCGGATCATGGTCACCTGGGGCCTCATCTCCGCAGCGATGTCGCTGGTCAACAGCGAGTTCCTGTTCTACCTGCTGCGCTTCCTGCTCGGCGTGGCCGAAGCCGGGTTCTTCCCGGGCGTGATCCTCTACATCACCTATTGGGTTCCGCACGCCTACCGCGCCCGCTGCAACGCGCTGTTCTACTTCGGCATCCCGCTGGCCTCGGTGCTCGGCGCACCGCTGTCGGGCGCGCTGCTGGAGCTCGACGGCGCGGCCGGGTTCCTGGGCTGGCAGTGGATGTTCGCCGTCGAGGGCCTGATCGCCTGCGTCGTCGGCGTGTGGGCGTTCTTCTACCTCGACGACTCCCCCGCCCACGCCAAGTGGCTCACCGAGGACCAGCGCACCACCCTGCAAGCCGCGCTGGACGCCGAGGACGAGGCGAAGCGGGGACCGCACCGGCTGCTCTCGGCCCTTGTCGACCTCCGGGTGCTGTACTTCTGCCTGATCTACTTCCTGATCCAGTGCAGCGTCTACGGCATGACCTTCTACCTGCCGACGCAGGTGTCCGAAGCAGTGGGCAGCGAGGTCGGTCTGCTCGTCGGGCTGGTCACGGCGATCCCGTGGACCGTGGCGCTGGTGGTCAACATCGTGGTCAACACGGCCGCGGACCGCCTGGCACAGCCGAAGAAACGCTTCGTCGCGGCCGCCTGCGTCGCCGTCGGCTCGGTCGGCATCGCTGCCTCCGCGGCCTTCAGCAACCCGGTCCTGGCCATCGCGGGCCTGTCGGTGGCAGCGGCCGGCTACATCGCCGTGCAGCCGGTCTTCTGGACCTTCCCGGCCGCCTACCTGACGGGAACCGCCGCCGCGGCCGGCATCGGTTTGATCAACTCGCTGGGCAACCTGGGCGGCTTCGTCGCCCCGGTCGCCAAGACCTGGATCGAATCGACCCTCGACTCCGACGCAGCAGGCCTCTACCTCCTGGCCCTCTGCGGCTTCGCCGCAGAGGGCCTCTTCCTCACCCTCACGAGATCCGAAGACCCCGCTCGGGCCACGACACCGCAGAACTCCCGAACCCCGAAGAACCTCAACCCGAACTGACCCGCACTCCTTCGCAAGCGCACCCGAACTGCCCCGTGCGGCACAACAACCGGCTCCCCCCGAGGAGGAAGATTTCCAAAGTGCCTGTTCGACGGCTCGAACCGAGCCTGCTTCTCCGTCGTTCCGGGTCGTTGGCCACTCGGCCGCGACAGCAGCCCGTTCGACCCGCGGTCAAGGTGAGGAAGAGCCGGTTGGATTTTCCCGCTCACGGGGTCTGGAGGGTCTGCAGTGGGGCTTGTTCCTTGGACAGCGGAATTTGGTAGCGCTGGGTGAGGAAACTGGCGATGGTGTTGAACAGCGGCGCCGCCGAGCTGGATTCGCGCGAGCCGGACGGGGCGTCGAGCATCAGGCCGACCACGAACCGCGGATCGTCGGCGGGGACCATGCCCGCGAACGTGATCCAGTACTTGGACTGGCTGTAGCAGCGGCACTCGGGATCGATCTGCTGCGCCGTACCGGTCTTGCCCGACACCTGGTAGCCCGGCATCGCGGCAGCCGGGCCGGTGCCGTCGTTGGCGCTTCCAGGACCGTTCTGCACCACCGAGCGCAGCATGTCCTTGACGGTGTGCGCGGTTTGCGGGCTCACGACCCGGACCGGTTCCGGGCGCGGCCGTTCGATCCGCGTTCCGTCCGGAGCGATCTCGGCTTCGATGATGCGCGGCGGCACGCGGACGCCGTCGTTGGCGATCGCCTGGTACATGCCCGCCATCTGCAGCACGGTCATCGACAGGCCCTGCCCGATGGGCAGGTTCGCGAAGGAGGAGCCCGACCACTTCTCGCGCGGGAGCAGGCTGCCCGCGCTCTCGCCGGGCAGGCCGATGCCGGTCAGCTTGCCGAGCCCGAACGCCTTGGCCAGGTCGTACCACCGCTGCTCGCCGAGCTGTTGGGCGACCATCAGCGTCCCCACGTTGGAGGACTTGCCGAGCACCCCTGTGAAGGTCAGCCCGATGGTGCCGTGCTCCCACGCGTCACCCACCGTGCGGTCGGCGACCTCGATGCTGCCCGGCACCTGCAACACCGTGTCGGGCTTGATCACGCCCTGCTCGATCGCGCCCGCCGCGGTGATCAGCTTGTTCACCGAGCCGGGCTCGAAGGGCGTGGTGACCGCCGGGTTGCCGAGGTTGCCGACCCACGGCCCGCGCGGGTCGAAGGTCTTGTCGTTGGCCAGCGCGTAGACCTCGCCGGTCTTGGCGTCGAGGACCACCGCGCTCGCGCTCTTGGCACCCGCGCGGACGGCGTAGTCGGAGACCGCCTGCTGCACCATGTGCTGCAGGTCCGAGTCCAGGGTCAACTGCACGTCCGAACCGGGGGTGGCCGGTTCCAGCTCCCGCTCGGTGCCGGGGATGACCAGGTTCGATCCCATCGCGGTGTCGGAGACCTTGGTGCCGTTGCGACCGGCGAGGACCTTGTTCATCGCCAGTTCCAGGCCGATCTGGCCCTGGACCTCGCGCTCGTCCATCCGCCAGTTCGCCGCGCCTATGACGTTGGCCGCCAGGTTTCCCGCCGGGTACTCGCGGGTGGCGCGGTACTCGGCGCCGATGTGCGGGTACTTCTCGGTGATCAGGTTGGCCTGGCTGGGATCGATCTCGGGGCCGAAGTAGGTGAACGCGGCGTCCTTGAACAGCGCGTCCAGCACCTCCTGCTCGGTGATCTGGCCGGGCAGCGTCTTGGCGATGAACCGGGCGATGTCCTGCTTGTGCTGCACCGAGGTCGGCTTGCTCGGATCCTTGGCGTGCTGCTCGTCGAACGCCTGGGTGAGCTGGCGCGGGTTGGCGTAGAGCTGGCGCGCTTCGCTGGAGAAGGCGAGCACGGTGGAGTTGCGGTCCACGATGGACCCGCGTTCGGCGGGGATCGCGTCCTTGGTGATCCGCTGCTTCTCGGCCTGGCTGGACAGCGCACCGGCTTCCACGCCCTGCACCTGGACGAGCTTGGCGCCGGTGACCAGCAGCGCGATCACCATGAGCAACCGCCCGACCAACAACCGCCGGTTGCTTCCGGCGACGTTGGTGCGGGCGGCGGCGGTGCGGTGGCCTTCTCCGGCTCGCCGACGACCACGACCGAACCGTCCGGCTGCGGTACCAGGTGCGCCGGCGCCGGGGCCTTGACCATGCCCAGCTCCTGCTCGGCGCGGCGCTGGATCTCCGGCGTCGAACCCATCGTGCTGACGTCGCGCTGCAGCTGCTCCTTGCGCTCGTTGAGCGCGTTGACCCGGGATTCACCCTCCTGCAGCTGGTAGCTGCCGCTGACCGCCGAGATCGACAGCCACAGCGTCGCAGCCAGGCCGGTGGCCAGCACGACCATCACGACCACGACCAGCGGCAGCCGGGCCAGCGTCGAGACCCGTTCGTGCACCAGCTGCTTGGCGCGCGGCATCGCCGCGACGGGACGCCGGTCGTCGATGCCCTGCCGGACCTGGCGCGGGCGCCGGGCCGACTGCTCGCGGCGCTCCTCGCGACGCGCGTAGGCGCGCTCGGCGGCGGCCGAACGGGTGCGGCGCTTGTCGGCCTTCTTGGGCGGCTTCAGCCCGCTCGGCTGAGGTGCCGTGCGTGTCTTCTCGACGGTCTCGGCCTGGGCGCTGTCGTTGCGTGAAGCCGCGTTGGCACGTGCAGGTGCAGTCATGTCGCCTCCTCGCCGTTGCCCCCGCGGATCCGCTCGGCGGCGCGCAGCCGCACCGAAGCCGCCCTGGGGTTCGTCTCTCTCTCGTCCTCGCCGGCCTGCTCGGAACCCCGGGTGAGCAGCCGGAACTCCGGCCCGTGCCCGGGAAGTTCGACCGGCAGGTCGACCGGGGTGCGGGATTTCACGCGATCGGCGAGTACCCGCTTGGTGATCTTGTCCTCCAGCGAGTGGTAGGACATGACCGCGATCCGCCCGCCCACGGCAAGCGACTCCACGGCCGCGGGCAGAGCCCTCTCCAGCACGTCGAGCTCGGCGTTGACCTCGATGCGCAGCGCCTGGAAGGTGCGCTTGGCCGGGTGCCCTCCGGTGCGCCGGCTGGCGGCCGGGACTGCGTTGTAGAGCAGCTCGACCAGCCGTGCGCTGTTGCTGAACGGTTCCTTGTCGCGCTCGCGCAGGATCGCCGAGGCGATCTTGCCCGCGAACTTCTCCTCGCCGTAGACCCGCAGCACCCGCGCCAGGTCCTCGTGCGCGTAGGTGTTGAGGACGTCGGCGGCGGTGCGCGGCGCACCAGGGTCCATCCGCATGTCCAGAGGTGCGTCCCGCGCGTAGGCGAAACCGCGGTCGGCCTCGTCCAGCTGCAACGAGGACACGCCCAGGTCGAACAGCGCAGCGTCCACAGCGGACAGCCCGAGCTCGTCGAGCACCCGCTCCCACTCGTCGTAGACCGCGTGCACCAGGTGGATCCGGTCCGCGAACGGCGCCAGCCGCTCGCCCGCCAGGCGCAGCGCGTCCGGATCGCGGTCGAGTCCGACCAGCGTCAGCCCCGGGTGCGCGGTGAGCATCGCCTCGGAGTGCCCGCCCATGCCCAGCGTGGCGTCGACGACGACCGCCCCGTCCCGGGACAACGCAGGCGCGAGCAGCTCCAGCGTCCGCTCCAACAGCACCGGCACGTGCTTGTCGCGGGCGGAACCGCCCGTCTCATGCGGCTCGTCGGCCACTGCGGTCCCTCCCTCCCGCGTGCCGTTCTTGCTCATAACCAGCGATCGGTGCGCACTCAGCAGTGCGCACCGACCGTCGCAGCCTTGATCCCCCTCTTGCGCCGGATCCCGTCAGGTCCCCGCCCGCCCGTCGCTTCCTGGTACCGGGGAAGATGCACCAGGAGGCGAAAGCCGAGCGGACCGAGGCCTCACGAAACCCGACTGCCACGCCTAGAAAACGCCGGGCAGCACCTCCTCGCGAGCCTGGGCGTAGCCCTCCTCGTGCTCGTCGAGGTAGCTCTGCCACCTCTCCGCCTGCCAGATCTCCAGGCGGGTGATCGCGCCGATGACCACGCATTCCTTGTTCAATTCCGCGTAGCGCCGCAGCTCCGGTGCGATGGAGATCCGCCCCTGACCGTCGGGTCGCTGCTCGTCGGTTCCGGCGAACAGGTACCGCTGGTAGGCGCGAACCGCCTCGTTGGTGAACGGAGCCTCGGCGACCTTGCGCGCCATCTGCTCGAACTCGTCGCGCGGGAAGACGTAGAGGCAGTGGTCCTGACCTTTGGTGACCATCAGACCCCCCGCCAGTGCGTCCCGGAACTTCGCCGGCAGCGTCAAGCGCCCCTTGTCGTCGAGCTTGGGGTGATGGGTACCGAGGAACATCCCGGTCCACCTCCCCCGGCCCGGATCGCCCCTGCCGACGACTGGTCCCCGCGCCGGACCGGCGCGGAGTCAACTGCCGACGGAGGCAGCAGGACCCCCTTTTGCCCCACCGCGCCCCACAGTACCCCACTCCTCTCCACCGTCAACACGAAACGCCCCCTTCACCCAGGCGAGGTCGCGGCTGTTTCCGCAGGTAGCACGCCGTGGGGGCGGAGTGGGGGAGAACGGGGGCGCCGCCGTGCCCCCACCCCACCACGCACCACCGCCGGTCCACCAGCCACGATGAGTGGGGGATTCGCGAAAACCGCCGGTCAGCACGCGTGTAGATCAACTAGTCGGGCGGGCGGTTATGCTCAGTCCGTTCGATGTCCGGCAGCCGCCGGGCATCGGTGGTGGGGTGAAGTGGGGGCAGTGCCGCCTCCGGCTCCGCCAGCCCGGTCCGGGTGTCCTCCCGGCACCCCCGGTCTGCGGGCCAGACACGACCGGGAGGGCGCAATCCAGGAGGTGGCGTGACGCCGAAGACCCAGTTGACCGGTGCCGTCGGGCCAACGACCGATGGGCCCGTCGCGGCCGCGCCCGGCATCGATCACGTGCACGGGACCATCCAGCGCATCGCCGCCAACGTCGAGCAGGTACTCGTCGGCAAGCCCGAGGTGGTCCGGATCGCGCTGGTCACCATGCTCGCCGAGGGACACCTGCTGGTCGAGGACGTCCCCGGTGTGGGCAAGACCTCCCTGGCCAAGGCCCTCGCGCGCTCGATCGACTGCACCGTCAGCCGCATCCAGTTCACCCCGGACCTGCTGCCCAGCGACATCACCGGCGTGTCCATCTACAACCGGCAGACCGAGAGCTTCGAGTTCCGGCCGGGACCGGTGTTCGCCAACATCGTGGTGGGCGACGAGATCAACCGAGCCTCGCCGAAGACCCAGTCCGCGCTGCTGGAGTGCATGGAGGAGCAGCAGGTCACCGTCGACGGCGACACCTACGCGCTCGGCTCGCCGTTCATGGTCATCGCGACGCAGAACCCGGTCGAGATGGAGGGCACCTACGCCCTCCCGGAAGCCCAGCGCGACCGCTTCACCGCGCGGGTGTCGATCGGCTACCCCGACGCCAAGGCCGAGCTGGCGATGGTCGACGAGCACTCCGGGCACGACCCGCTGAGCCAGCTGCGCCCGGCCGCCGACGCCGCCGAGGTGCAGGAGCTGCTGCGCGTGGTCTCCCAGGTGCACACCTCCACCGACATCCGCCGCTACGCGATCGAGCTGGTCACCGCGACCCGCAACCTCGCCGAGCTGCGGCTGGGCGCCTCCCCGCGCTCGACGCTGCAACTCGTGCGGGCCGCTCGGGCGCAGGCGGCGCTGGCCGGCCGCGACTTCGTCATCCCCGATGACCTGCAGGCCGTGGCCGGTCCGGTCCTGGCGCACCGGCTGGTGCTGACCAGCGAGGCGCGCGCGGCCCGCCGCTCGGCGACCGACCTGGTGCGGCAGCTGCTGGAGCGCATCCCGGTGCCGCGCGGCGACATCCACGACGAACGAGGCTGACATGCTGTCCGGGCTGACCATCCGCGGCCGCTGCCTGCTGGCCGCGGGCGTGGCAGCCGGGATCTGCGCGCTGGTCCTCGACGAGCGGGACCTGCTGCGGGTCTCGGCGTTCGTGATCGCCTTACCGCTGCTGTCGCTGGCGCTGTCCGGCCAGGTCAGGTTCGGGGTGGCGGCTCGGCGGGTGGTCGAGCCACCGCGCGTGGAGGTCGGATCGCGTGCTGACGTGCAACTGCACATCAGCGCCAACGGCCGTTTGCCCGCCGACGGGCTGGTCCTGGAGGACGGCACCCCGCACGCGCTGGGTGGCCGCCCCCGGTTCCGGCTGCCGATCGTGCCCCGCCACGGCGGCCAGGTGCTGGCCTACCCTGTGATCCCCGCGCTGCGCGGCATCCACCACATCGGACCGCTGCGCACCTGGATCGGCGATCCGTTCGGCCTGGCCCAGTTCGAACGCGAGCTGGCCGGGCGCTCCCGGCTGGTGGCCACGCCGCAGGTCGTCGAGCTGGCCGGGCTGCCCGCCGGGTCCGGGCTGGGCACGGGTGAGGACGGCACCGCGCGGCTGCGCGCCGGGCACGGCGAGGACGACGCGATGGTCCGCCAGTACCGGCAGGGCGACGACATCCGCCGGGTGCACTGGAAGTCCACCGCGCGACGCGACGAGCTGATGGTGCGGGTGGAGGAACGGCCCTGGCACGGCGGCGTCACGGTGCTGCTGGACCGGCGTTCGGCCGCGCACCGGGGCAGCGGCGCGAGCAACAGCGTCGAGTGGGCGATCTCCGCGGTCGCCAGCATCTGCCTGCACCTGGCCCAGCACGGGCAGCAGGTTCGGCTGGTCACCGAGGACGGGCGTCCGCTGACCCGCAACATCGGCGGCGACGACGGCGGACGGGACGAAGCGCTGCTCGACTCGCTGGCCGCCGTGCGCCCGTCCCCGCAGCGCGACCTGGAGTGCAGCCGCGACCCCGGGGACGGGCACGAGCTCATCGCGGTGCTCGGCGAGACCACCGCCGCGGCCGTCGCCGAGCTGACCAAGCTCCGCCCGCAGGAGACCCGCAGCATCGCGGTGCTGCTCGCGGTCCGGTCGTGGAACAGCGACGGCGCGGGCAACGACGTGGACGACGCCGCGCGCAGGCTGCGGGCGGCGGGCTGGACAGTCGTGGTGGCCGAGGGTCCGCGAACGCCGATCACCGAGGTGTGGCGAGAGCTGTGCGGGCAGACCAAGGCAGGCGACACCGCGGGAATGATGCAGTGAGCACGGACAAGACCGGTTCCCTCGACACCTCGTTGGTCGGCGCTGCGGCGGGAGCGGTGGCCGTCATGTGCGCCTCGGCGGCGTTCGCCGGGGTGCTGGCCGACCTGCGCTGGCTGCTGCCCGCGCTGATCACGGTCGCTGCGGTCGTGGGCACGGGCGTGCTCGGCAGGCGCCTGGGCTGGCCGACCGTGGGCATCGCGGCCGGTCAGCTGGCCGTGCTGCTGGTGACGCTGACCGTGCTGTTCGCCGGGCCCAGCGCGTTCCTCGGGGTGCTGCCCGGACCCGCCGCGTTCGGCGAGCTGGCCCGGCTGCTGGGCGGGACCAGGGAGCTGATCAGCACCGGCGTGCCTCCGGTGGCCGCCGATCCGCCGCTGCAGGCACTGGTGTGCCTCGGCCTGGGCGTGGTGGCGCTTCTGGTGGATCTGATCGCGGTGGGCATCGGCACGCCCGCGGTGACCGGCCTCGTGCTGCTGTGCGTGTTCGCGATCCCGGCGTCGTTGTCGGACCGGATGCTGCCGTGGTGGTCCTTCGCGCTGGGCGGCGCCGGCTACGCGCTGCTGCTCGCCTGCGGCGGCCACCACCACAGGTGGCGGCGCTACGAGGAGCCCGACCGGGTCGCTCGCACGCTGTTCGGCCGGACCACCTCCGTGGTCGCGGGAACGGCCGGGGTGATCGCGGTGTTGGCCGGTTCGGTGTTCACCGGGGTCGGCACCGAGGGCCGGCTGCCGGGCTCGGTGCCCGAGGAGTTCAGCGGCACCGACGGGATCGGGCTGCAGCCGTTCACCTCGCTGCGCGGGCAGCTCAACCGCGACCAGGTGGTCGAGCTCTTCCGCGTCCGGGGCCTTCAGCAGGACAGCTACCTGCGCGCGATGACGCTGCGCAAGTTCGACCCGCGTTCCGGCTGGCAGCTCGACGGCTTGACGCAGGGCGTCGACGCGAACGCCCCGCTGCCGCTGCCGGAGGGCACCACCATCGGACGTGGCAGGCCCGAGCGGATCGAGGTCCAGCCGATCGGGTACCGCGATCCGTGGCTGCCGGTGTTCGGCACGCCGGTCGAGGTGTCGGGCATGGGCCGGAGCTGGCGGTACGACCCGGCCGCCGGGATCGTGTTCACCCAGACCAACCAGGAGACCCGGCCCTACACCCAGCAGGTCATCGTCCCGGACCCCTCGCCGGAGGAGCTGCGCGCCGCGCGCGGGCCGATGTCGATCGACCCCGCCTACGTCGACGCCTCGGGCATCGCGCCGGAGGTCGCCGAGCTCGCGCGGCGGCTGACCGAGAACGCGCCCACCGAGTTCGACAAGGCCGTGGCGGTCAACCGGTACTTCACCGACCCCGCCAACGGCTTCCGGTACGACCTGAGCACGGCGCCCGCGACCGGGCAGGACGCGCTGAGCGACTTCCTGTTCCGGGGCAAGCGCGGGTTCTGCGAGCAGTACGCCTCGTCGATGGCGGTGCTGCTGCGCTCGATCGGCATCCCGTCGCGCGTGGCGGTCGGATTCACCGCCGGTTACCAGGACGGCACCGAGCAGGTCATCACCACCGAGGACGCGCACGCCTGGGTGGAGGCGTACTTCCCCGGCTGGGGCTGGCAGACCTTCGACCCGACGCCGCTCAGCGACGGACGCACCGCGCTGCCGCAGTTCCTCGACACCGCGCTGCACCCGCCGCAGGCGGCCGCTCCGCTGCCCGGCCAGCCACAGCCCGCCCCCGCGCCCGGGGCTCCGGTCCCGCCCGCGGCGGGGGCGCAGCCCGACCAGCCCGACGCCCGTGACGTGCCCGAACAACGCCGCGATCCGGCCGATCACAGCTGGTCGGTGGCGGTGCTGGTGCTGATCGTGCTGTTGGCCTGCGCAGGCGCGGCGACACCGCTGGCGGTGCGCGAGATCCGCCGCGGTCAGCGCCTCCAGGCGATCACCGAGGGCCGCGCGGGTGCGGCGGACACCGCGTGGCGGGAAGTTCTGGACGAGTTCCGGGATCGCGGTCACCAGCCGCGCGACACGCACACGGCCCGGCAGCTCGCGGAACGGCTGGTCACGGACCACGAACTGGACACGACGGGCGCCGAAGCGCTGGAACAGCTGGTCAAGGCCGTCGAGCGGGAGTGGTACGCGCCCACCTCCCACGCGGACGGCACCCTGCGGGAGACGCTGAAGGCGATCACCACGAGCCTCCAGCAGAACGCTCCGCTGGACCTGCGCTCCCGCCTCTTCCCGCGCTCCGCCCTACCCCCGTGGCGCACCTCCTGAGGGTGGGCTGGCCCCGCGTCCCGCACGCACGAAGATCGCCGCCGGTCCACGTGGGGCCCGGCGGCGATCTTCGATGTGCGGTTCTACTGCTCGAAGCGCTTGCGGAAGCGCTCCTCCATGCGTTGGGCCAACGAGCCGCGCGCGGAGGCACGGCCGGAACCGCGCTTCGGCTTGTCCCCGCCGCCGCTGTTGTTGTCCGTGGCCTCGGCGTCATCGCCGCCACCGCGCAACGCGGAGAGGACGATCACTGCTCCGCCGAACATCACGAGGAAGCCGACCACGCTCAACACCGGGATCTCCGCCGGACGGAGGGCGGGGATCACCGCGCCGACGACCAGCAGGGCAAGACCCAGCACGAAGACGGCGATGCCCTGCAAACGCCGACGTCGGGATGGGCGTTGTAGCCGTCCTCCGCGCACGGTGGAGGCGAATTTGGGGTCCTCGGCGTAGAGCGCGCGCTCGATCTGCTCGAGCTGTCGCTGCTCGTGCTCGGAGAGTGGCATGACTCCTCCTCCGGCACAGGTTCTCGATGGCGCCGGGCTTGCCGACCGGCGAACGCTTGGGGGCGTCACCACTGAGGATACGGTTCCAGCGACGCGACGACTACCCGGTCCGGCCACCGGAAACCTGCGACCTTGCGGACATCCTCGGATCGGGACTGCGATCGACTTCTTCCACGAGGTCAACGACCAGCCGTGTTCAGCCGAAGCACCCTGGGTAGTCGCGGTCGATGATCATTTCGTCACCTGGACGGCCGATCGTCGAGATTCCCGGAACCGCACGGTCCGACCTGCTCTCAGCTGGGCTTCCGGGCGATCGCGTGCAGCCGGGTGGCGATGTCGCGCAGCGGCGAGCGGGTCGCCGCGGCCTGCTCCAGCTCCGCGACGGCGTCGGCGGTGCGCGGGTTGTCGTCGGTGACCGAGCCCGGCACGAGGTCGCTGAGCGCCCCCTGGCCTTGGACGAGCTCGACGGTGAACCCGCCCGCGTTCAGCGACCGCTGGAGCCCGTCGGTGTCGAACCGGCGCTGCAGGGTCTCCGATCCGGCGTCCAGGGCGCCGTCGGCGTCGTTGAGCAGCCGCAGCGCCTCACCGACACGGCCTGCCAGGACCCTGCCGAGGACCGCCGCGTAGCGATTGGCGACCAGCACCGACACCGCGCCGCCGGGGGCGGTGGACGAGGCCAGCGCCGCGATGGCGGCGTCGACGTCGTCGACGACCTCGAGCAAGCCGTGCGCGAGGACGAGGTCGGCACCACCGTCGGGGCTGAGCGCGGCGAGGGCTTCGGTGTCACCTTGCAGCGGGGTGACGCGATCGGCGACGCCAGCGTCCTCGGCGCGGCGCTGCAGGGTGGCCAGAGCGTCGGGGCTGGGATCGATGACGGTCACCGCGCAGCCCGCTTCGGCCAGCGGCACCGCCCACACGCCGCTGCCGCCGCCGACGTCGAGCACGCGCGGTCGGCGGCCGAGCCGCTGCGCCGCGTCGGCGATCTCGGTTTCCAGCACCTGGTGGACGGCGTCCGATCTCATGCCAAAAGCGTAATGCCGGGTGGGCCGAGATCCGCAACGGCGTGCCGCACCAGGACCGCCCGGCCAAAACACGGCCAGCACTGCTCATGTCGACGCCGGTTCCGTAGGCTGACCGCGTGCAGACGGTTGCGGTGCTGAGTCTCAAGGGTGGCGTGGGCAAGACGACCGTGGTGCTCGGGCTTGCCTCGGCCGCCATGCGGCGCGGGGTTCGGACGCTGGTGGTCGATCTCGATCCGCAGTGCAACGCCACGGCCGCCCTCGAACCGGAGAAGACCGCGAAGGGGCTGACCGATGTCCTCGCCGAGCCCAGCCCGGAGGTGTTGCGGGCAGCGGTGACCGGCAGTTCGTGGGGTGACCAGGTCGACGTGCTGGTGGGTTCGGAGGACGCCGAGAACCTCAACGGGCACACCGACGGCGATCACCTGTCCCGGCTCGACGACGCGCTGTCCGAATTGGACGATCTGATCGCCGAGGGCGAGCTCCCCTACCAGCTGGTGCTGCTGGACTGCCCGCCGTCGCTGGGTCGGCTGACCCGGTCCGCGCTGGTGGCGGCCGACCGGGCGCTGCTGGTGACCGAGCCGACGATCTTCGCGGTGTCCGGTGTCCAGCGCGCTTTCGAGGCGGTCCAGGCCGAGCGCACCACCAACCCGGACCTCCAGCCGCTGGGCGTGGTGGTCAACCGGGTGCGGCCGAGGTCGCACGAGCACCAGTACCGCATCGACGAGCTCCGGGACATCTTCGGCCCGCTGGTGATGCCGGTCGCGCTGCCGGACCGGCTCGCCGTCCAGCAGGCGCAGGGCGCGTGCATGCCGATCCACCAGTGGGGCACGCCGGGTGCTCGCGAGGTCGCGCTGGCGTTCAACCTCATCCTCGCCCGCACGTTGCGCGCGAGCCGGACCCGCCGTCCGGTGCCCGAGGACGAGGACCTCGCCGAGGAAGTCGAGTGAACCGGTGCCTGAGGGCGACACGGTCTTCCTCGCCTGCCACCGGCTGAACCAGGCCCTGGCCGGGCGGGAGCTGATCCGCGGTGAGATCCGACACCCTCGTCTGTCCACTGTGGAGTTGAACGGCCGGGTGGTGAGCGAGGTCCGCCCCGCGGGCAAGCACCTGCTGATCCGCTTCGATCACGGCCGCACGCTGCACAACCACCTGAGGATGGACGGCGCCTGGCACCTGTACCCGCCGAGCGGCCGGTGGCGGCGACCCGGACATCAGGCGCGCGCCATCCTGGCGACGGCCGAACAGGTCGCGGTCGGCTTCGCCCTGCACGACCTGCGCTGGCTGCCCACCTCGCGCGAGTCGGAGCTCATCGGGCACCTGGGCCCGGACCTGCTGTCGCCGGACTGGGGCCCTGAGCAGGAGGACGAGGCGCTGCGCAGGCTCACCGCCGACCCCGAACGCGAGATCGGCCTGGCCCTGATGGACCAGCGCATCATGGCCGGCGTCGGGAACCTCTACAAGACCGAGGTCTGCTTCCTGCTCGGCCGCTCCCCCTGGACCCCGGTGGGCGAGATCGACGCCCGCGCGGCTGTCCGGCTCAGCCACGACCTCCTCCTGCGCAACGCCTGGCACCCGGAGCAGAGCACCACCAAGAGCCTCCGCCGCGGCGACCAGCACTGGGTCTACGCCAGGAGGACCTGTCTGCGCTGCGGGAACACGGTGCGAAGAGGATCACAGGGCCAACCCCCGGACCACCGCGTCACCTACCACTGCCCCCGCTGCCAACCCTGATCCCAGCGGAGATCGGGACCTCAGGGGACGTTGCGGAGGTCTGCGAGGTTCCGCAGGAGGGGGTAGACGATGACGATCCCGATGGAGCCCCACACCAGGCCGGTGATGCGGAGGTCTCCGACGCTGAGCGTCAGGTCGCCGACACCGGCGATGACGGCCGTGCCGAGGACCGCGAGGTTGACCGGGTCGGCGAAGTCGACGCGGGCGTCGAGCCAGATCCGGACTCCGACCAGCGCGAGCATCCCGAACAGGACGAGCGTCGCTCCGCCGAGGACGCCCATCGGCACCGTGTTGATCAGGGCGGCGAGCTTCGGGGAGAACGACAGCACGATCGCCGACAGCGCCGCGACGAAGCAGGACGCCGTGGAGTAGACGCGGGTCGCGGCCATGACGCCGATGTTGGCCGCGTAGCTGCTCACCGCCGAGCCACCGGCCGAACCCGACATCATCGTGGCCAGTCCACCGCCGATGAGCGCGTCACCGACGAAGGGGTCGAGATCGCGGCCCGACACGGCTGCGACCGCCTTGAGGTGCGCGACGTGCTCGGCGACCAGCACTATCGCCAGCGGCAGCACGAACGGCACCACCGAGACGTGCACCTGCGGCGTGATCACCTCCGGGATCCCGATCCACGGCGCCGCGGCCAGCTCGGCGACCCGCTCGGGCACCAGCTGCCCCATCCCGGCCGCGTACAGCCAGCCCACCAGGACGCCGACCAGAACCGCCGCTCGTCCCGCCATGCCGCGACTGATCACCGTCAGCAGCACGACGGTCCCCAGCGTCAGGGCGGCGGGAACCCGCTGCTGGTCGAAGGACGAGACGGACTGCGGGGCGAGGCTGAGCCCGATCATGAGCACGATCGCGCCGGTGACCACGGGTGGCATCGCGGTTTCCAGCAGGCGCACCCCCAGCGCCTTGACGGCCACGCCGAAGGCCAGCACCACCAGTCCGACAACCATGATCCCGCCGAGCAGGGCCGCCGGACCGGCGCCGACCTCGCTGACCGCAGCGCTCATCGGCACCACGAACGCCACCGAGGAACCCAGGTAGCTCGGCACCCGGTTGCGGGTGATCACCAGGAACAGCAGCGTGCCCACACCGGAGAACAGCAGGGTGGTGGCAACCGGGAAACCGGTCAGCAGCGGCACGAGCGTGGTGGTGCCGAACATCGCGAGCAGGTGCTGCACCCCGAAGCCGATCGTCAGCGGCCAGCTCAGGCGCTCCTCGGAGGACACAACGGAATCGCGCAGCAGTCGTCGACCGTTGCCGTGCACGGCCCACAACGCCACATTGGCCTCCCCGAGCCACCTTCAGGTGGAACAACTGTCACGGCATGTGATGACTGGGGAAAGATTACTATTCGGCATCACGCGATCAAGCCACCCGGTCCATCGATTGTGAGAAATCGACTACCGCCTGTGATGCGAATGCCGCGCGTGGTGAAGATCAGTGCTGAGAGGACCCGTCCACTTCGCCGAAGACCTCGCGCATGCCGACGGCGAGACCGGCCAGCCGGTCCGTGGCGTCCTGCAGCAGGTGCCGCTGCTCGCCCGAACCGCTCGCGGCCACCGCGCGCCCGGCCGCGGCGACCACACCGCCGTAATTTGATACGCCCTCGTCCAGCTCCGCCCGCAAACGGTCGACGTCCGCGCGGAGCTCCTGCTGCTCGGCAGGTGGCGCGTAGCGCATCGCCGACTCCACCGCGACCAGACGCTTGGCGCCCCGGCGCAGCTCCTCCGCAGCGGTGTCCGCGGTCGCCCGCGCCTCGGCCGCCGAGGCGCCCGCACCGGCCGAGGTGAGCTCGGCCAGCGCG
The DNA here is from genome assembly GCF_004348445.1 of Saccharopolyspora aridisoli. Taxonomy (GTDB): domain Bacteria; phylum Actinomycetota; class Actinomycetes; order Mycobacteriales; family Pseudonocardiaceae; genus Saccharopolyspora; species Saccharopolyspora aridisoli. Next base: position 99,870 of record NZ_SMKV01000006.1, read on the forward strand.
TTGTTCAGCGTCTGCTCCGCCTCCCGCAACCGCTGCATCGGCGGTCGCGCGGCCGAACCCGCAGCGGGCAGCGGCTCGCTGGCGGTGGACTCCGGCAGCGGCGTGTTCTTCAACTTCCGGTACTTCAACCCCGCGCTGACCGCGCCCACACCACCGGCCACGGCGACACCGCCGAGACCCAACGCGGCGGTCTCCCCGGCCAGCGACCACGCGAAGACCGTATCCACGATCGGCGTCATCCACGAAGCGACGGCGCCCAACCCGAAGACACCGGCGGTGGCGCCGCTGGTGCCCGCGAGCCGCTTGGCGGTCTTGCGCCGGCGGACAAGCCGGGCGCGCGGATCGCGCCAGTCGGCCCACTTGCGCCGGACCTCGGTCGCCACCGGCCCGCGCAGGGTTTCCAGGGCGGCCTCGCCCAGATGCGCGAGCTCCTGTTTCCGGGACATGGCGCCTCCGCCTCGATCAGGCCTGGTCGGCCTGCGGCTTCTCCTGCTTCTTCGTCTCCGCAGGGGTCTGCTCACCGCTGCTGGAGAGCTCCTGCTGCGAACCGCCGGTGACCTGCTGCTGCTCGCCGCCACCCATGGAGGCGCGCAGCTGGGCTAGGCGGCTTGCGCCGGCCGCGTCCACGGATGCCTGCTCGACCTCCATCATCCGGCCCTGCACGCTGTTCTCCGCGAGCTCCGCCTCGCCGAGGGCGGTGGTGTAGCGGCGCTCGATCTTGTCCCGGACCTCGTCCAGCGAGGGCGTGTTGCCTGGCGCGGAGACCTCGGTCATCGACTTCATCGACGCCGAGACCTGCTCCTGCATCTTGGCCTGCTCCAGCTGGCTGAGCAGCTTGGTGCGCTCGGCGATCTTCTGCTGCAGGACCTGCGCGTTGCGCTCGACGGCCTGCTTGGCCTGCTCGGCGGCACCCAGCGACTGGTCGTGCAGCGTCTTGAGGTCCTCGACGCCCTGCTCAGCGGTGACCAGCTGGCTGGCCAGCTGCGTCGCGGTCTCCTCGTACTTCTGAGCCTTGGCCTCATCGCCTTCGGTGCGAGCCTGGTCGGCCATCACCAGCGCCTGCTTGGCCGAGGCCTGCAGCTTCTCGACCTCGCCGAGCTGGCGGTTCAGCTTCATCTCGAGCTGGCGCTGGTTGCCGATCACCGACGCGGCCTGCTGGGAGAGGCTCTGGTGCTGCCGCTGGGCCTCTTCGATGGCCTGCTGGATCTGCACCTTGGGGTCGGCGTGCTCGTCGACCTTCGACGAGAACGACGCCATCAGGTACTTCCAGGCCTTCACGAACGGGTTGGCCATCTCCTCCGCCTGCCTTCTCTCCGCTTGCCGGCTGCCCCCAGCCGATCTCTCGCCGATACAACGCATCAGGAGCCTCGGCTGGTTCCATCGTGTCAGGTAGTTGTGTCCGCTTCCACCAAACACGGCAGATCTCCGGGTATTTCCCGGAGCGCTCAGCGTTGATCGAACCAGCTTCGTCCGACCGCCGCCGCTCCGGGGGCACAACGGACGTTGAACCGTGATCAACTAAAACCCGACCGCCCCGGGGCCGGTGGCACGCGGGGCGGTCGGGTGTGTCGTCTAGTCGTTCAGGCGGCCACTACCTGCTTGCGCACAGGAGCGCTGATGCGCTGGCTGAGCACCGGCTGAAGCCCCGCGCGGGCGTCACCGGCATCGGCGAACTGCTGCTCGGCGTCGGCGAGCTCAGCACCGAGGAGGCTCGGCACCAGCTGACCACCGTCGAGGTCCGCGGTCGCTGGCTGCTCGACGACGGATGGCACGACCATCGTCCCGTCGAGGTCACCGGCCACGGTCACCAACAGCTCTGGCAGCGGCAGGTCCAAGGCATCACAGATCGAGGACAGCAGCTCACTGGACGCCTCCTTGCGGCCCCGTTCGACCTCGGACAGGTATCCGAGGCTCACCCGGGCAGCGCGCGAAACGTCCCGCAACGTCCGAGACTGTGCGGTCCGGGCGCGGCGCAGCCGTTCACCGACCGCCTCCCGCAACAATGCGGTCATCGCGCGCCTCCCTTCCTTCATCGCCTTCCGCGTGCACTACGCGTGAACGCCCCCTACGTTACTCATCGATGGGCCGGAACGAGAACGATCGAGCGGAAGTCCGCCCAGGGCGAACGGTCCATGATCGATCGGTCTAGTCCCCGTTGGGCCATGTCTGCGCAGCGCACAGCGCACGCGAACACCTGCCGACCCCTCCTTCAAATTGTTCAACGCAGCAGCCCGGCGAAGTGTTCCAGAGCCACCCGAACGGCCGCCGCGCGCACCGCGTGACGATCACCGTCGAGCACCACCGTGCGCACCTGCGTTCCCCGCGGACCGGCGAAGCCCAGGTGAACGGTGCCAGGAGCGACTCCGTCCTGCGGGCCCGGGCCCGCCACCCCGGTGAGCCCGAGGCCCCAGTCCGCCCCGCACCGACGCGACGCGCCGACGGCGAGTTGGGCGGCAACGTCCGGGTGAACCGCGCCGTGCTCGGCGAGCAGGTCGGCGTCCACCCCGGCGAGCCGCTCCTTGAGGTCGGTGGCGTAGACGACCAGACCGCCGCGCACCACGGCGCTGGCGCCGGGCACCTCGGTCAGCACGGCGGTGACCAGTCCCGCGGTGAGCGATTCCGAGGTCGCGACCGTCTCACCGCGCTGCCGCAGAGCCTCGATCAGCGCCGCGACCTGCGGGTACGGCAGGCCGAGGGGTTCGAGGATCATGCGCCGGCCTTCGTGCCGCCCGCGGCCCGCAGCCGCAGCGCGCGGATCACGTAATCCAGGCCGGTCACGACGGTGGCGATCAGCGCCGCGCCGAGCACGACCCAGCGCGGGATGTCGATCCAGGAGCCCAGCGGGAGCAGGTAGAGCCCGATCGCGATGGCTTGCAGCAGCGTCTTGATCTTGCCGCCGTGGCTGGCCGCGATCACTCCGTGCCGGATCACCCAGAACCGAAGCAGCGTCACGCCCAGCTCGCGGACGATGATCACCCAGGTCGCCCACCACCACAGGTCGCCGAGCAGGCTCAGCCCGACCAGCGCGGCGCCGGTGAGCGCCTTGTCGGCGATGGGATCGGCGATCTTGCCGAAGTCGGTGACCAGCCCGCGCTTGCGGGCGATCTCGCCGTCGATGCGGTCGGTGATGGAGGCCAGCGCGAACACACCGGTGGCGATCCAGCGCCACAACGCGTCGTGCCCGTCGCCCCAGAACAGCGCGACCAGGAAGACCGGGACCAGCAGCAGCCGGGACATGGTCAGCACGTTGGCGATGTTGAGGACGGGCGCCTGCGGCGCCTGGCCTTCTGCCGTCATGGCTGCTCCCCGGACTTCTCCAGCGGCCGCACCACGAGGTCCACGCCTTCGCTGTCGATGACCTCGCAGCGCACCAGCTCACCCACGGCGAGCTCGTCGCACTCGACGATCAGGCATTCGCCGTCGACCTCGGGCCCCTGGTGATCGGCGCGGCCGATGACGTCGTCATCGTCGAAGCGCTCGACGATGACGCTGACCTCGGTGCCGATGCGGTCCTCGGCGCGCTGCGCGATCAGCTCGTCGGCCAGGGCGGTCAGCTGCTCGACGCGCTTGGCGACCACGTCCGGGTCGAGCTTGTCGTCGAAGCCGGCGGCCTCGGTGCCGTCCTCGTCGGAGTAGCCGAACACGCCGATGGCGTCGAGCCGGGCGCGGGTGAGGAAGTCCTGCAGTTCGGCGAAGTCCTGCTCGCTCTCACCGGGGAAGCCGACGATGAAGTTGCTTCGGATGCCCGCTTCCGGGGCCAGCTCCCGGATCTGCTCGATGAGCTGCAGGAACGACTCGGTGGAACCGAACCGGCGCATCCGGCGCAGCACGGACTCGCTGGAGTGCTGGAAGGACAGGTCGAAGTAGCGCGCCACGCCCGGCGTGGTGGCGATGGTGCGCACCAAGCCCGGGCGGGTCTCGGCGGGCTGCAGGTAGGACACCCGCACGCGCTCGACGCCGTCGAGCTCGGCAAGCCTCGGCAGCAGGGTTTCCAGCGCGCGCTGGTCGGAGAGGTCCTTGCCGTAGGAGGTGGAGTTCTCGCTGACCAGGAACAGCTCCTTGGCGCCGTTGCGGGCCAGCCAGGCGCCTTCGCCGAGGACCTCCTCCGGCGGGCGGGACAGGAAGGAGCCGCGGAACGACGGGATGGCGCAGAACGAGCAGCGGCGGTCGCAGCCGGAGGCGAGCTTGAGCGCCGCGACCGGTGAGTCGTCGAGCCTGCGGCGGGAGACCTCGCGCGCGGCGGGGACCCAGCCGTGACCGGGGACGGCGACCTCGGCCGCGGCGGCCGGGCGCGAGACTGGGCTGATCGGCAGCATCGTGCGCCGGTCCTGCGGCTGGTGGGGCTGCACGGCGCGACCGGCGAGGACGTCATCGAGCCGGTCGGCGAGGTTGTCGTAGTGGTCGAAGCCCAGGACGGCGTCGGCTTCGGGCATCTGCTCGGCGAGTTCGGCGCCGTAGCGCTCTGCCATGCAGCCGACGGCAACGACCTTCGCTCCGGTGTCGGAGGCGGCCAGCAGCGTGTCCACGGAGTCCTTCTTGGCTGACTCGACGAAGCCGCAGGTGTTGACCACGACGACTTCGGCGTCGTCGGGTTCGACGAGGTCCCAGCCCCGGCCGTGCAAGTTCCCGGCGAGTTCCTCGGAATCGACCTCGTTGCGGGCGCAACCGAGCGTGACCATGGCGACTCGGTGGTGTTGCTGCTCGGTTGACATAGGTCGAGCCTAACGTCCCTGCTGTCGACCCTCGGCAACGAGCCTGCCACCGCAGAATGCCTCCCGAGTGGTGGCCAGGATTACGACTGTCCGGAAGACCGTCGTCCTCTTGAGTGGTTAGGCTTACCTAACGTGAATGCCATCGAGGTGCGACCGGCCCGAGTCCGCGACGCGCGAGCGATCAAGTCGCTGATCGACCACTACGCGGGAGAGGTGGTCCTCGGCAAGGAACTGGTCACCCTCTACGAGGACATCCAGGAGTTCCGGGTCGCCGAGGGCGACGGGCACATCATCGGCTGCGGAGCGCTGCACGTGCTGTGGGAAGACCTCGCCGAGATCCGCACCGTGGCCGTCGACCCGACGGAGAGGGGACGCGGGGTCGGCCACCTCATCGTCGACCGGCTGATCGAGCACGCGGCGGAGCTAGGGCTGCCCCGGATCTTCGTGCTGACCTTCGAGACGGAGTTCTTCGGCAGGCACGGCTTCCGGCCGATCGCCAACACGCCCGTCCCGCCGGAGGTCTACGACGAGATCCGTCAGTCGCCGGACGAGGGCGTCGCCCAGTTCCTGGACCTGGCGCACGTCAAGCCGAACACCCTGGGCAACACGCGGATGCTGTTGCAGCTGGCCTGATGTTCGCGCGCTCCGCCGAGGACGCGGCGCTACGATGAATGCATGAATGGTTATGCGCCGTCGGAGATAGTGATTCGGCGGGCTCGGATCGGTGACGTTCCGACGATCAAGGCGCTGGTCGACACCTACGCGGGAGAAGTGCTCCTGGAGAAGGAACTCGTCACGCTCTACGAGGACATCCAGGAGTTCTGGGTGGCCGAGGACGGCGGTCGCGTGGTCGGTTGCGGCGCGCTGCACGTGCTGTGGGAAGACCTCGCCGAGATCCGCACGGTGGCGATCGACCCGGTGGTCAAGGGACGCGGCATCGGTCACCGCGTCGTCCGGCGGCTCGTCGAGCTGGCCACCGAGCTGGGCCTCACGCGCGTGTTCGTGCTGACCTTCGAAACGGAGTTCTTCGGGCGGCACGGTTTTCGCACCATCGACGGCGCTCCGGTCAGCCCCGAGGTCTACGAGGAGATGCGGCGGTCGGTCGACGCGGGCGTCGCGGAGTTCCTGGACCTGGCCAACATCAAGCCCAACACCCTGGGCAACACCCGGATGCTCCTCGAACTCCCGGCGTGACCAGGTCTTCTCGAGCACCAGGCGAGGGGCTCAGCTCGTACCGCCGACGATGTCACCACTGTGGCAAGCGGAGTGGCGCGCGAGTCCAACGCTCAGGGTCCGTCGCCCGCAGCGAGGTGGACCCGAGGTCCGGCAAGTCGTTCATCAACCGTTCGCGTTCGTAAGTTCGCAACTTTCTCACAAGCCCCTCTGGCACCGGTTATAAACACCTGTGGTCATTCGTTCCACCCAGAGGAGACCGCCTTGGAACGCAACCGTCGCCGTGGCCTGATCGCCACCGTGGCCGCCACCGGTGCCTTGCTCCTGACCAGCGGAACGGCGCTCGCCGCCGACCTCACGCCCGAAGAGCTGCAGAAGACCACCGACAGCTACCTCTTCGAGTACTCGCTCGACGAGTTCACCCAGATCCGTTCGGAGCAGCCCCACGCCGACCAGCTCGACTGGTCGTCCGACGGCTGCTCCTACTCCCCGGATTCGCCGTTCGGCTACGAGTTCCTGGAGAGCTGCGACCGGCACGACTTCGGCTACCGCAACCACAAGTCGCAGGAGCGGTTCACCGAGGACAACCGGCTGAAGATCGACGACAACTTCCACGACGACATGTACTCGGCGTGCGATGGCGACGGCGCCTGCGAGTCAACAGCGGACCTGTACTACGAGGCCGTTCGCCAGTTCGGCGGGTCCGCCTCGTCGGTCGCCGAAGCCGTGGAGATGGCCAACATCCCGGAGCGCGCGGCCCAGCGCTGACGGGTCACGACAGCAGAAGACCCCCACCCGGCGGGAGGACCATCTCTCCGGGTGGGGGTCGTTCGTGAGGGCCGTCAGCGGCCGATTCGGGTGTCCATCGGACGGGGTTCGGACTTCGCCGCCGCGGTCCCCCCGTCGATCGGGCCGACGCCGTAGAACGCTTCGCACGGCCCGCCGATGTAGTGCTCGAAGTCCGTGGTCACGTGGATCATGGACTCGCCGTCCTCGGTGGCCAGCAGGGTGGGGCTGAAGTTCCGGCAGGAGCTGCCCTGGTTGTAGCTGAGCTGCACCGGGGACGGGACCTCCTTCCACGGCCCGTCGAGGTCCTCCGGGTTGTCGTTGACCATCACGGTCTTGCCGTTGCCGGGTGCCCAGCCGCCGTTGTCACCGCCGAGCATCTGGTAGCCCAGCAGCAGTCGTCCGTTGGGGTTAGGACCGGGCGCGAGCGCGATGGTCGGCGTTCCGAGGGGCTGCCCACCGGTGTCGGAGACGATCTCTGTGCCCAGGTCGTAGGGGTCGCCCCAGTCCCAGCCGTCGGAGGATTCGCGGATCCAGACCGTGCACGTGTGCACCGGGTCGTAATTGCAGACCTCGTAGACCATCAGGTAGGTGCCGTCCGGCAGTTTGCGGACTCCCGACATTCCGGGGCGCACCGTGAACTCGTCGTTCTTCAGCATGTCCTTCACATCGGTCCAATTGCGACCGTCCGAGGACCGCACCTGCACCAGTTTTTGATCGTGCTTCGGGTCGCTGTCATCGGAATAGAAAGCGACCAGATCGCCTTGCTCGGAAACGGTGAACTCGGGTTCCCACACACCGGGCCCGACCGGGGCCTGCACGAGGTCGGAGAGGTAGCTCCAGGTCTTGCCGTGGTCGTCGCTGCGCCACACGCGGATGCTGGTCCGCCGCTCGTCCTCGTCGGAGCCGATGCCCGCGGAACCGGCCCACAGCAGCGTCCCGGCAGGCATGTCGCCGACCTGCTGCGGCAGCTCGTACAGCGTCGAGCAGCACATTCCCTTGGTGTCCTCACCTGCGGGATCGCGGATCTCGGAGAGCGGCTGGAAGGTCTTGCCGTCATCGCGGCTCTCGAAGATCACCGCGAAACCGGCGTTGTCCCGGTAGGTCGTCATGCTCGACAGCACGCGGCCGTTGGCCTCGCCGGAGTTCTCCAGCCGCACCAGGCGCGGATAGCTGGACCCGCCGACGCGCAGCAGCTCACCCTTGTCCACGTCTTGGGTCCCGACGTCACCGGGAGCGGGTGCGGACAACGCCGCGTGTTGGAATCCCGCGGCCACCAATGCCGCCGAGAACAACACGACCAACAAAGCGCGAACTTTTCGGTAGACCATGCGCAATACCCCTCAACCCGCGGGCGGTTCGGCCGTCAGCGGCGGAAAGGCTATCTCAGGACAGATCTTGATCGAGCCCTTCTGGAAATTCGTTCAGAGCAATTGGGAGAACGCAAACGGAGCAGTGGGAAGAATGCGGAACGAACGGTGGCGAACAACCGTGAAAAGCGCGGAAAAGCGAAACGGTCACCCCTCTTCGCCGGGTGGTGGCCCGCCGCGGATCGAGTAGAGGGCGTTCTCCAACTCGTCGGGCTTGACCAGCACGTCACGCGCCTTGGAGCCCTCCGACGGACCGACGACCCCGCGCGATTCGAGCAGGTCCATCAACCGGCCGGCTTTGGCAAACCCGACGCGCAGCTTGCGCTGCAACATCGACGTGGACCCGAACTGGCTGGTCACGACGAGCTCGGTGGCCTGCAGCAGGACGTCGAGGTCGTCGCCGATGTCGGAGTCGACCTCCTTCTTCTCCCCTGCCTTGGCCGCGGTGACCCCGTCGGTGTAGTCCGGGTCGGCCTGGTCCTTGGTGTAGGCGACGATGCGGTGGATCTCGTCGTCGGCGACGAACGAGCCCTGCACGCGCACCGGGCGCGAAGCACCCATCGGCAGGTAGAGCGCGTCACCCATGCCGATCAGCTTCTCGGCGCCGGGCTGGTCGAGGATGACCCGGGAGTCGGTCAGCGACGAGGTCGCGAACGCCAGCCGCGAGGGCACGTTGGTCTTGATCAGACCCGTGACCACGTCCACCGACGGCCGCTGGGTGGCCAGCACCAGGTGGATGCCCGCGGCACGGGCCTTCTGCGTGATCCGCACGATCGCGTCCTCGACGTCGCGCGGGGCGGTCATCATCAGGTCGGCCAGCTCGTCGACGATCGCCAGGATGTAGGGGTACGGCTTGTACTCGCGCTCGCTGCCCAGCGGAGCGGTGATCTCGCCGGAGCGCACCTTGGCGTTGAAGTCGTCGATGTGCCGGACCCGGTTGGCCTGCATGTCCTGGTACCGCTGCTCCATCTCCTCCACCAGCCAGGCCAGCGCGGCGGCGGCCTTCTTCGGCTGGGTGATGATGGGTGTGATCAGGTGCGGAATGCCCTCGTAGGGCGTGAGCTCCACCATCTTCGGGTCGATCAGGATCATCCTGACCTCCTGAGGGGTGGCGCGCGCCAGCAACGACACCAGCATCGAGTTGACGAAGCTCGACTTACCGGAACCGGTCGAACCCGCGCACAGCAGGTGCGGCATCTTGGACAGGTTCGCGGTCACCATGTGACCTTCGATGTCCTTGCCCAAGCCCATGACCAGCGGGTGCGTGTCCTTCGCGGCTTCGGTGGAGCGCAGCACGTCGCCGAGCCGCACCATCTCGCGGTCGCTGTTGGGCACCTCGATGCCGACCGCGGACTTGCCGGGGATCGGGGCGAGCAGCCGCACGTTGTCGGTGGCGGCGGCGTAGGCGATGTTCTTGGTCAGCGCGGTGATCTTCTCGACCTTCACGCCGGGCCCGAGCTCCACCTCGTAGCGGGTGACCGTCGGGCCGCGGGTGAAGCCGGTGACCTGCGCGTCGATGTTGAACTGCTCCAGGACCGCGGTGATGGCCTCGATCATCGAGTCGTTGGCCTTGCTGCGGCTCTTCGGCGGGTCGCCGTCGGTGAGCACGTCCAGTGGCGGCAGCTGGTAGTCGCCCTCGACGTCGCGGCTGATCAGCGGCTGGTCGCTCTTCTTCGGCTTCTCGGGCTTCTCCGGCTTGGCGGCCGGGACCTCGGCGGCCTTGGGCTTGGTGGGTTTGGCCGGCTCGTCCGGGACGTCGTCGAGCGAGAGCTGCTCGTCCCGCTCGGACATCGCCGACTGGCGGCGCCGGGACGGGCGGCGCAGCTTGACCGTCTTCGGGTCGCCTTCGAGGTCGGCCTTGCTGGGCGCGGGTTCGGAGCCGCCCTCGTCGTCGTAGCCCTCGCCGCGCAGCTTGGCGAGCACGTCCCGGACCGAAGACCCGGTGAGCACGAGCAGCCCGAACAGCCCGGCGAGGACGAGCACGGGGACGGCGACGTAGCCGGTCAGGCCGTAGGCCAGCGCACCGCCGGCGACGAATCCAAGAGCACCTCCCGCGACGGGCCATGTTTCGGACTCCAACGGGGAACCCGACAGGACGTGGATGGTTCCCAGCGTCGCGAACAGCAGCAGCACCGACCCGATGACCACGCGCGGCCGGGCTTCGGGGCTGGTCTCGGTGCGCATCAGGAGTACCGCGGTGATCAGCAGGACGATGGGGAGCACGAGCGCGCCGATGCCGATGACCGAGCGCAGCGCCCAGTCGAACCAGTGACCGACCGGCCCTCCCGCCTTCCACCACACGCCCGCAGCCACGACGACGGCCAGCGCGAGGTAGATCAGAGCGATCCCGTCGCGGCGGTGGGCGGGGTCGAGCTCGCGGGTCTTGCCGACCGCGCGGACCACGCCGCCGAATCCGCCACCTCGTTTCCCGGTGCTCTTGGCTGGGGTGCGCTTCGCGGGCGTCTTGCGCGGCGCGTGCGTCGACCTGGGGCTCGGCTTGCTCCGCCCCTTGGAGGCGGTGCTCCCGCCCTTCGCCCCCGCGGAGGAACTGCCACGCTTCGCGGCGGAGCCACTACGCTGCGTCGCCGCCTTGCCGCGCGACGAGCCCCGCCCCCCGTTAGTTGTCCGGCTCGCCATGCCCCACACGGTATCGGCACCCGCCTCTCCCGTCACAACAACCACAGGGGTTCGCGCCGATCCGGCGCACAAGCCATGAGATCCTTGCCCATCATGGTTGCCCTGCCCAGCCGCCCGGAGCCGACACACCGAAGCGACCGCGAGATCCTGTTCCGCGCCACGCCGAGGTTGTGGCGTGCGCTGATGTGCGTGGACCGCGCGGTGATCGCGTTGACGGGGCGGCTGGTCATCACCGGGGACGTGCCGGACGACCTGCGCGGGAAGCCGTTGCTGATGGCGGCCAACCACATCGGCAACCTGGATCCGCTGGTGCTCATCGCGGCCTGCCGGCAACGCCGGATCTCGCCGCGCTTCGTGGCCACGGGCGGCCTGTTCGACGCGCCGGTGATCGGTGCGATCATGCGCGCCGGTCGTCACGTCCGCGCCGACCGGGGCAAGGCGAGCGCGGGCGAGGCGCTGGGCAAGGTCGTCAACGCCCTCACCGAGGACGCGAATCCGGTTCTGGTCTATCCGGAGGGGCGGCTCACCCTGGAGCCGAACATGTGGCCCGAGCAGGGCAAGACCGGTGTTGCTCGGATGGCGCTCGCCGCGGGGACCGAGGTGGTCCCGATCAGCCAGTGGGGTGCGCACGAGGCCATGTGCTACGGCATGGTCCGCGTGGAGAGCGTCCGTGACCTGTGGGTTCTGTTCTCGTCGTGGCTGCGGGCAGTCGTGCGGCGGCCGACGATGCGGGTCCACTTCGGCGCACCCGTGGACCTCTCCGACCTGTCCGCCGATCGCGTCGGTGACGCCGCGCGCGCCCGCGACCGCATCATGCGCGCCATCACCGAAGGTCTGGTCCCGATGCGCGTGGACGAGCCGGAGGCGCCGCTGCACCACGACCCGACCCGACCGGTCACCGACAAACCCTCTCCCTGGCTGAGCAGGTGACCGAACGGAAGCGCGGCCGTTTCGACCACTTCTCGCCAATCACGGTCCCTGACCCGATTCGATCTCGTTGACTGTCCACACCGCATCGCCGTCACAGGCGAGAACTCGGACAGACGAGGACGATTCATGAAGGAAGTCGCCACCACCGCGCTGGCGCTCGGGCTGCTGATCGGCTCATCGCCGATGGTCGGCTCGGCATCCGCCGCGCCGGCACCCGATTTCACCCCGGCGCCGATCCAATGGGCTCCGTGCACCAGCGAACCCCTGCAGAAGGCCGGTGCCGAGTGCGGCATGGTCTCGGTTCCGCTGGACTACGCCGACCCGGCGGGCGAGCAGATCAAGCTCGCGGTCTCGCGCATCGAGCACACCGTCCCGGAGGACCAGTACCAGGGAGTCATGCTGGTCAACCCAGGCGGTCCGGGCGGTTCCGGGCTGAACCTGAGCGTGCTCGGCTCGTACGTCCCGAAGAACGCGGGAGCCGCCTACGACTGGATCGGCTTCGATCCGCGCGGCGTGGGCAGCAGTGAGCCCGCGCTGTCGTGCGACCCGAGCTACTTCGGCTACGACCGCCCGCACTACGTGCCGACTCCCGAGCTGGAGAAGACCTGGCTGGAGCGCACCGAGGGCTACGCGAAGGCGTGCGGCAACGCGGGAAAGCTCCTCGACCACATCAAGACCACCGATTCGGTCGAGGACATGGACAGCATCCGCGAGGCGCTGGGCCAGGAGCAGATCAACTACTACGGCTTCTCCTACGGCACCTACCTCGGCCAGGTCTACGGCACGCTGCACCCGGAGCGGATGCGGCGCGTGGTGATGGACGGCGTGGTCGACGTCGAGGACGTCTGGTACCAGGCGAACCTGAACCAGGACGTGGCCTTCGACCGAAACATCAAGATCTTCTTCGACTGGGTCGCCCGCAACGACGCGACCTACCACCTGGGCGGCACCGCAGCCGAGGTGGAGGAGCAGTTCTACGACCAGCTCGCGAAGCTCGACCAGCAGCCCGCCGGTGAGGTGATCGGCTCGTCGGAGTGGACGGACCTGTTCCTGCAGGCCGGGTACTCGACGTCGGTCTGGCCGGAGCGCGCGCAGGCGTTCTCGGCGTGGGTCAACAACGGCGACTGGGCCCCGGCCAAGGCGCTCTACGACGACACCAACACCCCGGGCGACGACAACGGCTACGCCATCTACACCGGCGTGCAGTGCACGGACGTCCAGTGGCCGACCAGCTGGGAGCAGTGGCGCGAGGACAACTGGGAGACCCACGCCAAGGCGCCCTTCGAGACCTGGGGCAACGCCTGGTACAACGCTCCGTGCCTGAACTGGCCCGCCAAGGCGGGCAAGCCGGTCGAGGTCGACGGCAGCGAGGTCGAGAGCGCGCTGCTCATCAGCGAGGAGCTCGACGCCGCCACCCCGTTCCCGGGCGCGCTGGAAGCCCGCAAGCGCTTTCCGAACTCCAGCCTCATCAGCCTCCCCGGCGGCACCACCCACTCGGGCTCGCTGAGCGGGAACGCCTGCGAGGACGACCAGATCGCGGACTACTTGCTGACCGGCGAGCTCCCCGCTCGCCAGCCCGGCGACGGCCCGGACACCACGTGCGAGCCGCTGCCGCAACCCACGCCTGAGCAGGTGGGCCCCCGGTCCACCCACGGCCAACCGGCGGTCTTGCAGGAAGCCCTGCGGTCCAACCACCGCTGACCCAGCGCTACTTCGCGACCAGCAGGTCGAGGCGACGGTCGGGTAGCCCTTCCGAACCTGGATGTCGAGGGAGAACTGATCGAGTTCGCGATCGGGGTGGTCGGCCGACACGCGGGGAGAGGGCGTGTCGGCCGACCTTCGCGGTTTCGACGCCTGTCGGGGGAAGTCGGCGTCAAAACGGGGCTTCAGGTGTGGGCGTTGAGCTCCGATATGAGAGTTCGGTTGCACTCCGCGCAGGTGGGGGCCGTGACCCAGTCGAGGTCTGCGGGAGTGGCCATCGCGACCTCGACGCCGCACACGGTCGTGTCGGACGACTGGCGTTCCCAACGACGTCCTCGGAACGCGTGGCGCGCGAGAGCGCCGGAACCCGGGTTCGGGGTCGGTAGCCAGTAGTGCCGCGCTGGCTCGAGGTTCATCGACGCACTCCGCTCTGTCAGATCGACTGTGCTGATCAACTTAAATCTGCGATCGCGGATTACGGAATTGCCGAAACGAGTGATGTTCCCGCGAACCCGAATCCGGAACACTTGCGAGTGAACAAGATCGGATTCGGAGGCGATCGATGGCGACACCCACCGTGCGGCGGCTTCAGCTCGGGAACGAAATGCGCCACGTGCGCATCAAAGCCGGCCGGGAGCAGGCCGAAGCTGCCGACGCCCTGGACGCCGGAATCGGCAAGATCAGCCGGTTGGAGCTGGGCCAGGGCGGCATCTCCAAGGGAGACCTCAAGCTCCTGCTGGAGTTCTACGAAGTCGACCCCGACGAGATGCAGTGGATGTTCGAGCTCGCCAAGACGCGCAGCAGCCGAGGCCGCTGGGGCGATTATCGCGCGGTCTTCCCCGAGTGGTTCCGCATGTACGTCGACCTCGAAACCGACGCCGAGGAGATCCGCCAGGTCAAAGGCGAGATCGTGCCGGGAATCCTGCAGACCGAGGGGTACATCAGGGCGATGGACACCTCCTCGGCCAGGCGCGAGAGCGAGGACATCGACGCCAACGTGGCCGCGCGGCAGGAGCGACAGGCGATCCTGACGCGGGACGAGCCACCGACCGCCTCGTTCGTGCTGTCGGAATCGTGCCTGCGACGCCGGGTCGGAACCCCCGAGGTCATGCGCGAGCAGCTCGACCACCTCGCCGAGATGGCCCTGCAGCAGAACGTGAACGTCCAGGTGCTGCCCTTCGACGTGGAAGCGCCTCCAGGCGGGACCTCGTACGGCTTCACCATGCTTCGCATCCCGTCGAACGGGATCGCTGCTCCGCTGGAGTTCGTCTACGTCGAATGCCTGGACGATGCGCGCTACTTGGATGCGAAGGACGCGGTCTTGGCCTACGCCAGACTGTGGGATCGGTTGCAGGCGGCTTCACTCTCTCCGAAAGACTCTCTGAAAGTCCTACGATCGGTGCGCAACCAGTACTCGGAGTAGACGCGAGGTCGCACCATGATCGAAGGACGTGTCCTCTCGGACGCGACGTGGTTCAAGAGCAGCTACAGCGCGACGCAGGACGAGTGCGTCGAAGTCGCGATCACCAGCACCGCCATCGGCGTCCGGGACACCAAGGACCGAGACGGCGGAACCCTGGTCTTCGACAACACCACCTGGTCCACCTTCTTAACCCACCTCAGAACCCCCACGAACTGAGAAGCGAGACCAAGAGCGGAGAACCGACGTGCGGCGGGGCGCCTCCACAACCGAAGCGCCCCGCCGCACGGCCTCACGCGCAGGCAGGCGCAACCGGCGCGAACGCCCAAATCAGCGCGAAGCCCCGGTCGCGGATTACGACATCCGAGTGGCGCGACCACCGAATCGGCTCACTCAGTAGGGTGATCGCGTCCATAATGTGCGCCGGTCCACAACGCTGTGATCACCACAGGTGATCGCCGAAGATGGACCCAAGCCAGACGTGTCATTCGAAGTAGGGGGAACACCGCCGTGGCCGGGTTCGTAGTCGATGCAGCGGGACTTCAGAGTGCGATCAAACGCTTGGAGAAGATCCGGGACGACGCCCTCGCCATGGTCGACAGTGCAGCACGTGTGGAGCCCGGCGAGCTGACGGCCAAGGACACCTACACGAACAAGGCACGCTTGGCGATCACCGAACGCGCAGCGGGTGAAACAGGCTCGTTGCGGATGACGGCGCACGATCTGACCAAGAAGCTCCAAGAGAAGATCGACGCCTACAACGCGGTCCTCGCCGAGTACCAGGCTGCGGACGAGCACGGAAGTGACCTCCAGCGCCATGTCGCAAGCTAATGTGCCGGGCGTGATTCGAACCGTGACGACGAGGAGTGAAGTGGTCAAGCGCAGCGCGATCCTCTGTGCAGGCGCGACCTTCATCTGCAGCACCCTCACCGCCTGCGGCGGTAGTGGTGGTGGAGCCGAAGGTTCCCCCGCACCGGAGACGCAGCAGCCGAGCGGTGTCACGATCAGCGCACCGAAGGACGCGATGGCGATGGACCGATGCGGCCTCCTGCCCCCCGACGCCGCGACCGGGCTCGGCCTGGCCGCGCAAGGCAAGGAGCAGTCCGATCCACTGGATCCGGAAGCTCCCTCGTCGTGCGTCTGGAACTCCGAAGATGGCAAGAACCGCCTGTCACTGACCCCGCTCGATGGCCGCTCGATCCAGGCGTATTACGACAACAAGTCGAAGTACGTCGATTTCCAAGATCTTTCCATCGCGGGGCACCCGTCGGTGCGGGCCAACCAGGGCGACCCGAAGCAGGACGGCACTTGCGACATCTTCCTCGCCACGAAGGAAGGGCAGATCTTGTCCGCACAGGCCCATGTGATGGACACGAGTCAAGACGCCTGCGGCATCGCGCAGAAGGCGCTCGAAGCCGCCGTTGCAACCCTTCCTGCTTCGAAGTAGCTATTGGGGGACAAGACAAATGCTCGACATGTGCTACGCGAGTAGCGCTAAGGAATACCGCAAGCAGATGGGCGGGTCCCCGGACGCCGCCAGCCTGCCCGCGCCCACCGACGAAGGTGTGAAGCGCTGGGAAAACGCCGCGAAGGCGTTCGACCAGATGGTCGAGGACATCGCCGCAGCGCTGCGCGATGCAGAGGCCGCGCACACGGGTCGTGCCGCCGAGGCCGCCAACGCCTCCATCGCCGAGATCCAGCCGCTCGCTCGGACTGCCGCCGAGACCTCGCGGGGAGTCAAGGCCGCGCTGGAGGAGCAGAACACCTACCAGCGGGAGGCTTTTCAGGCTCTCCCCGTCAAGGGCGACCCGTTGCCGAGCGGGCAGGGTGCTCTTCTCGACCCGCCGCAGAAGGGGTGGGTCGAGGACTGGGGTCTCGACTCGAACCCGGTGACCGGGTGGATGTCGGACTACGAGGACCGGCAGCAGGCCTACGTGGACACCAACCAGCAGGCCAACCAGGTCATGGAGCGCTACAGCCAGCAGACCGAGGGCGTGATCGCGCGGTTGCCGGAGTTCCAACCCGCCGACCAGCCGCCGCCCGCGGCTGCGCCGGTGTCGTCCTACCCGACTTCGAGCACGTACTCCGCTGGTGACAGCGGTTCCTCCTACTCGGGTGGCGCCTACTCCGCGCCGTCCGGCACGTCGTCGGCTTGGGCTTCGGCTCCGAGCGCCGCACCTGCGGTGCACGCTCCGTCCGCGCCGCCGGCCGCGTCGAACCCGTCCTGGGCGACGCCGACGCCAGCGGCTCCCGGACTTCCGCCGGGTGTGGTGCGCGGTCCCGACGGCACGCTGTTCCGGCAGAACCCGCAGACCGGCGCGTGGGAGCGGCAGAACCCCTCCAACGGGCGCTGGGCCCCCTCCCGCACCGGCGGCCCCGGTGGTCGCCGCGGCGGCGAAGGCGCAGGTGCGCCCGTGGGTCGCGGTGCCGGTGGCCGGGCCGGGATGGGCGGCCTCGGTGGTGCCGGTGGCGCGAACGCCTCCGGTGGGGCCGGTCGTGGTGGCCAGGCCGGTGCACCCGGGGCGGGTGCCGGTGCCGGGCGCGGCAAGCAGGGTGAGTCCGAGGAGCAGGAACACCAGCGTCCCGGCTGGCTCGTCGAGCAGGACGACGTGTTCACCAACGACATGCAGCGCACCGCACCACCCGTCTTCGGTGACGCCGACCAAGGCCGGTGATTCGTGGCCAGGCGTGAACTGAGCCTGCCTCCCGCCGCCGCGAACTACCTCTGCACCCGGTTCGACCTGCAGCTGCACCCCCTGCTGCGGGTCGGTTGGTTGCCGCTGGACGCCACCGAGAACGATCGCCGCGAGGCGGCCGAACTCGGTCGGCGCCAGCTCATCCAGCAGAGCCTGTTCGACGGCGACGAGCTGCACCCGTTCGTCGAAGAGGCCGTCCACCTGCTGGCCCGGCCGCCGCTGGCGATCGGGGTCGCGGTCCACGCGCGGGAGGGCGAGGACTTCAACGCGGTGCTCGTCGAGTACGGCCGCAGCACCGTACAGGCGTACCAGGCGGACGGCGAAACCCCTGACGACCTGCGAGAGATCCGAATCAAGCGGCACGAGCACGGTGGTCCGGCGGGCAACGCCATCAACCTGCTCGGCCAGGTCACCGCCGCCGAGGACGCGTCCGTGTCGATCCCCTACGCGCACCTGGAGCAGGTGACCACGCGGATGGGCGGCTCCGCGCGGACGCTGTCCTCGGCGCTGGGCTACGCCGGAGTCCGCGGTGCGCAAGCGAAAGCGCTGACGAACGCCTTCACCGCGAAGCGCAGCTTGGAAGGGCTGATCACCGTGCGCGCCTACGACCAGAAGGTTCGACGGACGCGTTCGCTGCCGTTCAACCTGCAGTTCTTCGCCACCGAAGCCGGTTGCTACCTGGCCCAGCGCAAGCCGGGGCGCGACGGCCGCGAGTGGTACACGCTGGCGCCGGCCGACTGGCGGAAGCTCGTCGGGACGATCAACGAGATGATCCGGCTGCTCACCCGGCCGGCGGCTCGCGTCTGAAGAAGATGCCGCTGCGCCGCGTGCACGCGGCGCAGCCGCGAGCCGTGCAGCCCACCTGCGCAGCGACGCGCTGACACCCGCACCTCCGAGCAGAACGAGCGCAGGGAACGGATCCGCAGACGTGAAGAGGGGCTGACCTCCTTGGAGAAGATCAGCCCCTCTTCGACGGTGCTAAGTCGGCTCGCCTTCGGTGCTGCGAAGGTGGGAACCGGGTGGCCCGGGAGGATTCCCGAGCCACCCGTTCGAGCTACGAGATCAGGA
This sequence comes from Saccharopolyspora aridisoli, assembly GCF_004348445.1. GTDB lineage: Bacteria > Actinomycetota > Actinomycetes > Mycobacteriales > Pseudonocardiaceae > Saccharopolyspora > Saccharopolyspora aridisoli. The sequence goes on from NZ_SMKV01000006.1 coordinate 118,363, forward strand.
CCCGAGCGGGAGGACGTTCGGCACGATCATCGGGCGGCGGCGGTACTTCTCGGCCACCCAGCGGCCCACGACCCGACGCACCGACTGCGCGATGCGGTGCGTGTCGGTGATGCCCTCGGCCTCGGTGCGCGCCAGCTCCATCTCCACCAGCGGCACCACTTCGTCCAACGCCTTCGGGTCGTCCGAGAAACCGCGGCCGGAGATCGTCGGCGACGAGACCGCGCGCCCGTTCGTGGCGTCCACCGCGACCGTGATCGCGATGAAACCGCCCTCGCCCAGCACCAACCGGTCCGACAGCGTCGATTCACCGACGTCGCCCACCGACAGGCCGTCGACGTAGACGTGACCGACCTCGACACGGCCCGCGATGCTCGCGATGCCGTCCACCATGTCGACCACCACGCCGTCCTCGGCGATGACCACGCGATCAGCGGGAACACCCGTCAACCGGGCCAGCTCGGCGTTCGCGCGCAGGTGGCGCCACTCTCCGTGCACCGGCATCACGTTGCTCGGGCGCACCGCGTTGTACAGGTACAGCAGCTCACCGGCGGAGGCGTGACCGGAGACGTGGACCTTCGCGTGGCCCTGGTGCACCACCTGGGCGCCCAGCCGGACCAGGCCGTTGACCACTCCGAACACGGCCGTCTCGTTGCCCGGGATCAGCGAGCTCGCCAGCACGACCGTGTCACCGGCGCGGATGCTGATCTGCCGGTGCTCGCCTCGCGCCATCCGCGACAGCGCCGACAGCGGCTCGCCCTGCGAACCCGTCGAGACGAACGCGACCTCGGTCTCCGGCATCTCCAGCGCCTGGTCCAGGTCGACGAGCAGGCCCTCCGGCACGTCGAGCATGCCCAGATCGGCGGCGATGCCCATGTTGCGCACCATCGACCGGCCCACGAAGCAGACCTTGCGACCGTGCGACTGGGCGACCTCCAGCACCTGCTGCACGCGGTGCACGTGGCTGGCGAAGCAGGCCACGATGACCCGCTGCGTCGCGTTGCCGATCACCCGGTCCAGCACCGGGCCGATCTCGCGCTCCGGCGTGACGAAGCCCGGCACCTCGGCGTTGGTGGAGTCGACCAGGAACAGGTCCACGCCCTCGTCGCCCAGCCGGGAGAACCCCGCCAAGTCGGTCAGCCGGTTGTCCAGCGGCAACTGGTCCAGCTTGATGTCACCGGTGTGCAGCACGACACCTGCGGGCGTGCGGATGGCCACCGCAAGCGCGTCCGGGATCGAGTGGTTGACCGCGAAGAACTCCAGGTCGAAGGCACCATGTGCGCTGCGCTGGCCCTCGGCGACCTCGATCAGCTGCGGGCTCAGCCGGTGCTCGCGGCACTTGGCCGCCAACAGCGCCAGCGTGAACTTCGAGCCGACCACCGGCAGGTCCGGCCGCAGCCGCAGCAGGAACGGGACCGCACCGATGTGGTCCTCGTGGCCGTGCGTGAGGACCAGGGCCTCGATGTCGTCCAGCCGGTCCTCGATCGCGCCGAAGTCCGGCAGGATCAGGTCCACGCCGGGCTGGTCGTCCTCAGGGAACAGCACGCCGCAGTCGACGATCAGCAGCCGGCCCTCGTACTCGAAGACCGTCATGTTCCGGCCGACCTCGCCGATGCCACCGAGCGCGACGACCCTGAGACCACCTTCGGCCAACGGGCGTGGTGGTGCCGACGAAGTCGGCGTCACCGGGTGGTACTCGGTGGCTGTCGCCTGTGCGCTCAACGCTGTGTCACCTCTGTGCTGCGTCCGGGTTGACCAATACCAAACCAGCATCCCACAGGTCACTGGTGATCAACCGCACCTGCTCCTCGGTGGCGGCCGGGAGCGGCAGCCTCGGCTGCCCCGTTTCGTAGCCGCACAGCCGCAGAGCCGTCTTGGCGAAGATGACGCCACCGACGAAGTTCATCGACCGGTAGACCGGGAGGAGTCCCTTGTGGACTTCCAGGGCGCCTGAGACATCGCCGGATTCGTAGGCGTCGAGCATCTTGCGAAGCCGGTCGCCGACCACGTGGCCGATCACGCTGACGAAGCCGACCGCACCCACCGACAGCCACGGCAGGTTCAGCGGGTCCTCACCGGAGTAGTAGGCCAGACCCGCGTCGTTCATCGCCTCGCTGCCCGCCCACAGGTCGTGCTTGGAGTCCTTGACCGCGACGATCTGCGGGTGCTCGGCCAGCCGCTTGAGGGTGTCGACCTGGATCGGCACCACGCTGCGCGGTGGGATGTCGTAGAGCATCACCGGCAGGTCGGTGGCGTCGGCGACGGTCCAGAAGTGCTGGTAGAGGCCTTCCTGCGGCGGCCGGGAGTAGTAGGGGGTCACGACCAGCAGGCCGTGCGCACCGGCCTTCTCGGCGGAGCGCGCCAGCTCCACGGAGTGCTCGGTGTTGTTCGTGCCGGCACCGGCGACGACGGTCGCCCGGTCGCCCACGGCCTCGACCACCGCGCGCAGGAGCTGTTCCTTCTCCTGGTCGGTGGTGGTGGGGCTCTCACCGGTGGTGCCGTTGACGACCAACCCGTCGTTGCCGACGTTGTCGACCAGGTAAGCGGCGAGCTCCTGCGCCACTTTCAGGTCGACCTTCCCGTCTTCGTCGAACGGCGTGACCATGGCGGTCAGGACGCGGCCGAACGGGCGGCCCGGAATGGCGGTGGGGCAGTCGGTCATGGTCCTGACGCTACCTGGTCAGGGACCTGCTGAAGACAGCCGGACCGAGCTGAACCGAGCCCGCCGGAAAGGCGTTGCCGACGGGCTCGAAAGGCCGTGCTTCTTTCGGTTCAGCGGTGCTGCAACGAGCAGTTCTTCAGAACGAGCGGCGCAGGTCCTGCATGGCCATGACGTCGGCCTCGTTGCCCTCGAAGGTGACCTTGGTTTCACGGCGACCGAACGCCTGCAGGAGCAGCTCGCTCGGCTCGCCGATGATGCGCACCGTGCGCGGACCGCGCTTGGCCTGGATCTCGGTGCCGTCGGTGCGGCGGAGCACCACGCCCACCGGGCTGCGGCCGTAGAACATCCTCGCGACGCGGCCCAGCGACTTCCACAGGGCCTCATCGCGCGTCTCGTCGGACGGGCGCGGCTGCCAGCCCTGCTGCGCGCGGCGCACGTCCTCGTGGTGCACGAAGAACTCGGCCGCGTTGACCGTCTCGTCGACCCCACCGATGCTCAACGGGTTCCACTTGGGCGGCCCCTGCCGCACCTGGTCGACCAGCTCCGGCCAGGCCAGCTCGCGCAGCTCCTGCTCAGCGCGCTCACCGCGCTCGGCCAGCGCCTTGATCAGCCGGCCCGCCAGCGCGTCCGGACGGCGTTCGCGCACCACCAGGTGCACCGCGAGGCCCCTGGTCGTCCACCCCTTGCACAGCGTCGGCGCGTCCGGGCCGACTTGCTCGAACAGCTCGCACAACAGCTGGCGTTCTTCGCTGGCGACACCCATGGCGCCCACTCTAGACGTCGATCTTCCCGAGCGTCGGACGCGTCGACGATCGAGACGAAAGCGGCACCCGCGGTACTTCCGCGGATGCCGCTTCCCGAGTTGCACAGGCGCGAGCGGCACAGCCGCGAGCAGTGAGAGCTGCTCTCGCAGCCGCACCGCCGCGGGTTCTGACACTCCTGGCGAGTACGCCGAGACGCCGTGCTGGCACGCATCACCCGCCGTGCTGGCACGCATCACCCGCCGTGCTGGCACGTAGCAGGAGTGGAGCAGGGAGCCAGGAGGTGTGCCAGGTTCCGCTACCCGCCCCGCCGAGCAGAGCGACCACGGATCGGGAGGGCGATCGTCAGCCTTCGGTGACGAAGGGGCTGGAGGCCACCTCCGTGCCGTCCTTGAGCGTGGTGATCTCGAAGTCGCTGAAGACGTTCGGCGCGGCCTTCTGCAGCTGCTTCAGGCACTCCACGGCCAGGCCGCGGATCTCGACGTCGGCGTGCTCGGAGGCGCGCATCGCGACGAAGTGCCGCCAGGCGCGGTAGTTGCCGCTGACCACGATGCGGGTCTCGGTGGCGTTGGGCAGCACCGAGCGGGCCGCCTGCCGGGCCTGCTTGCGGCGCAGCGTCATCTTCGGCTCGTCGGCGAACTTCTCCTCCAGCGCCGCCAGCAGATCGCTGTAGGCCTGCACGCTCGCCTCGGCGGCCTGCACGAACTTCTCGTGCAGCTCCGGGTCCTCGGCGATGACGTCGGGCTCGACCATCGCCGCGTCCCGCTCGGGGACGTAGCGCTGCGAGAGCTGCGAGTAGGAGAAGTGCCGGTGGCGGATCAGCTCGTGGGTCAACGAGCGGGACATCCCGGTCAGGTAGAACGACACCGACCCGTGCTCCAGCACGGACAGGTGACCCACCTCCAGGATGTGCTTGAGGTACCCGGCGTTGGTGGCGGTCGCCGGGTTCGGCTTGCGCCACGACTGGTAGCACGCACGACCGGCGAACTCGGCCAGCGCCTGCCCACCGTCGGCGTCGGTCGACCAGTCCACGTCTTCCGGCGGGAAGAACTCGGTCTTGCCGATCAGCTGCACTTTCGGCCGCACGATCTCGGTCACGACGGGCGTGCCCCTTTCCTGCTTCTCACGACTCCCCATGTTGCTCGAAAGCCTAACCGGCTGGCCCGACGAGATCGCCTGACGCCAGTTGACACCATCGAGTGCTTGCATGGCGTCACAGGTGCCGCCATAGTGGTGTCATGGACTTGAACCCGTACATCGACCAGCTTCGCGAAGACCTGACCTCCGCCGCTGCCGCCGGCGACGACCAGACGCGGCAGACGGCGGCGGTGCTGTCCGGCGCGATCGAACCGGCCGCACGGCTGGCGATCATGAACGCACTGTCCGACCTGGCGGCCGAGGTCACGACGAACCTCGACGGCCAGGTCGTGGACCTCCGACTGGACGGCCGCGACGTCCGCGTCGTGGTCAGCGGTGGCGGCAGCCCGTCGCACACCGCGGACGACACCGAACCACCCCCGCCTCCGCCGCCCAGCGGCGACAGCGGCGACATCAGCCGCATCACCCTGCGGCTGGTGGAGGAGATCAAGTCCCAGGCGGAGCAGGCCGCGTCCGCCCAGGGCGTGTCGCTGAACACCTTCGTCGCGCAGGCCGTTCAGGGCGCGCTGCGCGGTGGCGGACGCGGCGGCCCGTGGGACAGGCCGCGTCGCGGACGCGGAGGGCACGGCCACGGCGGGCACGGGCGTGGTCGCGTCGGGCCGTGGGACGGGCCCGGCTTCGGCGGCGGGCCCGGCTTCGGCGGCGGGCCCGGTGGCGAAGGCGGTGGCTCCCGCGTTCGCGGCTGGGTGCAGGGCTGATCCGGCCACATGGCGGAAGGGCGAGATGAGATGACCGACAACAACGACGAACCCGACCTCGACCAGGAGTGGTCCGAGGCCGAGGAAGAACTGACGGATCTGCTGCGCAGCCAGGACTTCGACTCCGACGCTCCGATCCGCATCGACATCGGCAACAACCGCGGCTCGGTCGTGGTCGAGCTGACCGACACGGCGATGACACACGTCGAGGTCCGGCACGACCCGAGCGCGGGCGGGCAGGACTGGCAGAACGGGCTGTCCGGTTTGCTGAGCTGGGTCACCGAACAGTTCGGCACGCAGGGCGGCCGCGGCGGTCTCGACCTGGGCAACCTGCCGCGCGAGCCGATCATCGAGGCCGTGCGCCGCACGCGCATCGACATGTCCAGCGGCCGGCTGGTCGTGCGGGCCCCGTCGAACGCACCGCTGCGCGGAGTTCCACTCGCGGTGCGGGTCACCGCGCCGCTGGGCTCCGAGGTCGGCGTGCAGAGCGGGTCCGCCGAGGTCGCCGTGTCTGGTGCTGCCGGGAAGGTCAACGTGCAGGCCGGGACGGGAACCGTCTCGATCGAGGAGGCCACCGACCGGGCCACCGTGCGCAGCGGCTCCGGACACCTCCGGCTGGGCGCCATGCGGGGCGGCGTGCACGCGCGCTCCGGGCGCGGTGATGTCGAGGTCGGCGTCATCGAGGCGCCGTCCTCGGTGGCCAACGGGTCCGGTGCCGTCTGGCTCGGCGAGGTCTCCGCCGACGTGCTGGTGCGCAGCGGCAGCGGTGACATCACCCTGGCCGACGCGGTCGACGGGCAGATCGAGCTGATCACCGGGTCCGGTGAGCTGCAGGTGTCGGTCCACCGCGGCACGAGCGCCGAGGTCGACCTGACCTCGTCCACCGGTGCCGCTCGCAGCGATCTGGACGTCGCTGATCAGCGACCGGAGACCGAGCCAACGCTGCGCATCTTCGGCCGCACGGGCAGCGGCGACGCCGTGCTCACCACCGCCAGCTGACGGAGTGGGACGGGTTTGCTTGGCAGCGCCGGTAGCGGAGGCTGAGTCCTACACCGGAACAGCGCCTGAGCTAAGGGCGTTTTTGAACGCGGCGAAGCCGCTGTCTCAGGTGTGGGACTCAGCTCGCACCGCGGGTTCCTCAACGGCTTCGTGGCGAGCACGCCGCAAGACGTACTCGAGGAGTGATGCGCGGAGTTCACGGAGCCGCTGCGCTTCCCCCTTCGGGGTTTCCGGCACCCTCACCGCCACGCAGAGGAGCTCCCTGATCAGTTCCTAGTTCGGCGTTCAGCGGGCGGATCAGGTCACCCCGTTCGCCGACCACGACGTCGTCGAGTCCGAGCCAGGTCGCCATCTCGCGCAGAGTGGCGGCCAGCTCAGGCGCTACGGGCGCGGCGTCGCGGCCGGGTTCCAAGAACGCTCCGGGGACCCGGAGCACGCCGGCCGCCCGGTCGGCCTTGAGATCGACGCGGGCGACGAGCTCACCGTCGAGGAGGAAGGGGAAGACGTAGTAGCCGTACTGCCGCTTGGGCTCCGGCACGTAGATCTCGATGCGGTAGCGGAAGCCGAAGATGCGCTCGGCACGCGAGCGCTCCCAGATCAGCGGGTCGAACGGGCACAGCAGCGCCCGGCCGGCCACCTCGCGGGGAGCGCGGGCCTCAGCGTGGCGGTAGGCGGGCTGACGCCATCCCCGCACCACGACCGGTTCGAGCACGCCGCCTTCGACGAGCTCCGCGACCGCCTGCTTCGACTGGTCCGGGGACAGCCGGTAGTAGTCGCGCAGATCGGTCTCGGTGCCGATGCCCAGGGCCTGGGCGGAGCGCTCCACCAGTCCGCGAACAGCTTCGGAGTCCTCGGGCTCGTGCGCGAGGACGTCGGCGGGCAGCACGCGTTCCGGCAGGTCGTAGAGCCGCTCGAAACCTCGGCGAGTGCCGGTGGTCAGCTCCCCCATCGCGAACAGCAGCTCGCAGACCCGCTTGGTGTCGGTGCGGTTCCACCACGGGCCGCGCCCCTGCCGCTCACCACCGCCGAGCTCGCGCTCCAACTGGCCCGCACCGATCGGGCCGAGTTCCTTGACGGCGTTCAGCACGTCGTTGACCAGCTCGGGGTTCTGCTCCAGCAGCTCGCGAGACCGCTTGCGCCACCCACCGCCGTGCTCGCGCATCCGCCAGCGCAGCAGCGGCCAGTCCTCGACCGGGATCAGCGACGCCTCGTGCGCCCAGTACTCGACGAGCATCCGGGGCTGCCGGGCGGTGTGCGACCACGCAGCGGTGTCGACCAGCTCCGCCGGGTAAGCACCGAGCCTGCTGAAAAGCGGCATGTAGTGGGCGCGCACCGCGACGTTGACCGAATCCAGCTGCAACAGCTTGGTCCGGGACAGGACCCGCTGGAGGTGCCGGCGGGTCACCGCTCCGCGCGGTCGCGGGTCGGCGAAGCCCTGCGCCGCCAGAGCCATTCGCCGTGCCGTGTCGTTGCTGATGGTCTGCACCTGGGCGATCGTGCCAGCACACCCCGACAACGCGGACTGCTGGCGCGTGCTCGGAACCGACACGTTAGGTTGTCGCGCATGGCTGAAGCCGATGTGCGCGAAGCAGTGGCGTCCGACGCCGCCGAGATCGCGCGCATTCAGGTCGAGACGTGGCAGACCGCCTACGCCGAAATCCTCTCCCCCTCCGTGCTGGCCGGGCTGGACAGCGGCGACGTCGAGCAGGAGTGGCGAGAAGCCGTCACCGCTGGCGCGGCCACCGTGCTGCTCGCGATCGAGGGTCACTGGACCGTGGGTTTCTGCGTCGCAGGCCCTGCCCCGGAATCCGAAGTCGCCGCCGCGGACGGCTCAGTCCCCGATGACGCATCGACGACGGTGCTGGTCAGCTCGCTGCTGGTGGAGCCGCGATGGGGTCGTCGGGGGCACGCCGGACGATTGCTCGGCACGATGGGGCGTCGGTTCGCCAAGCACGGCGCGACGCGTGGCATCGCGTGGGTTCCGGAGTCGGACTCCGCCTCGCTGTCGTTCTACCGCGCTGCGGGGTGGTCGCCGGACGGCACTGTTCGCACGTTGGACGCAGGTGGGCGCCCGCTTCGCGAGATGCGCCTGACCGGTCCGCTGGAATTCGAGTTCGAGCACCACTGACGCCTGTCCCCGGGAGCCGAAAGTGCTGACCATCATCGGGTTGCTGTCCACCACCTTCGGTGTGTCCGTGGCCTCCGCGCTCCTCCCGCTGATCAGCGTCGAGCTGTTCGCGGTGGGCCTGGTGCTCAAGGAACCCGACATCCCCTGGTGGGTACTAGCGCTGGTCATCGCCACCGGTCAGATCGGCGGCAAGCTCCTCCACTTCTACGCGGCCAGGGGCAACATCCGCCTCCCCGCATTCATGCGCAGGGAGAAGGAGGAGAAGCCGGCGACCAAGGGCCGCTGGAAGTCGTGGCTGGAGCAGTTCCGCGAGAACTGCCGGACCCGCCCGGTCTGGGCGGGGACCGTCCTGCTGATCAGCGCCGCCGCCAGCCTTCCCCCGTTCGCGGCGGTGGCCATCATCGCCGGTTGGGCCAAGGTGCCGGTGTCGACGTTCCTGATCACCGGTTTCATCGGCCGCTTCGCCCGCTTCGGCGTCTTGGCCGCGGCCCCAGCAGCGATGGCCGCCTGGCTCTGACCGCGAGAACCCCGACCTCAGCGGAAGGGCGAGTTCCGCTCCCTCTGGAGGTCTGGAGATCACGAGCACGGCTCCGAGGTCGACGCCCGGCAGGACCCACACCGACTCGCGTTGGCGACGCCGCCGGTGAGCAGCACGGCGCTCATGGCGAGCACACCGGAGCAGCGGCGCGGCGGAGGACTTGGACATGTTGCTCCTGGTCCTCCACCGGCCGCGGCCGGTGGAGGTCAGCAGACGGCGTCCGAGGGCTTGGGGTTGCCCAGTCCGAACAGCGGCCGCAGCGCGACACCGGCGTAGGTGCCGACGATGGCCATCACACCCCACAGCCAGCCGTGCAGGCTGAACGAGGCGATGCCGGAGAAGTAGGCGCCGATGTTGCAGCCGCCTGCGAAGCGCGCACCGATGCCCATCATGATCCCGCCGAGCACGGCGCCGACGGCCATCCGCCACGGGATCTTGCGGTGCAGGGTGAACGCCCCGGCCAGGGCGGCGGCGATCAGCGCGCCAACCATGATCCCGAAGTCCATCACCGAGATCCGGTCGGTGAGCACGGATGCGGTGAGCTTCGCCGCGTTCTCCGGGTCCTGCCAGAACGGGGCACCGGAGACGTCGACGCCGATCCAGCCGAGGATCTTCGCGCCCCACAGGGCGAACGCGGAGGTGATGCCCCACGAGCTGCCGGAGACGAACAGCGTCGCCGCGTTGAGCGCGGCCAGCAGCACCGCGCCGACCCACAGCGGCCAGGAGCCGCGCAGGGCGCGCAGCACGCCCTTGGCGATCGGTGGCTGGTCGATCGGCGGAGGCGTGCGGCGCCGCTCGACCAGCAGCGACACCCCCACGACGACACCGATGATGACCAGCGTGATCAGCACTCCACCGGCGTAGCCCAGCGGGGTCTCGGCCAGCGAGACCTTCGGGCCGATGCTCTGCACGCTCTTGATGAACGGCGAGATGAACGCGGTGAACACCGAGCCGGCGATGAACCCGCCGAGGGTGAAGATGATCGCGGTCTGCCCGCTGCCGACCGCGAAGAGCGTGCCGGAGGCGCAGGAGCCGCCGACCTGCATGCCGACGCCGAACAGGAACGCACCGAACACGACGCCGAGGCCAGCGGTCTGGAGCTGCGGTTCGGGCGTGCCGGACAGCGAGTACCCGCTGCCGAGGATCCCCGCGAACAGCACGGACGCCACGCCCAGCATGAGCATGTGCGCGCGGATCGCGCGACCCTGTCCCACGGTGATCAGCTGGCGCCATGCCGAGGTGAACCCGAACCGGGAGTGGAACAGCACCAGTCCCAGGGCGAGGCCGACGCCGTAGAGCACGGTCATCTTCCACCCGGCCGCGTTGGCCACGGCGAGCCCGAGCACGACGGCGACCGCGATGCCGATCGCCACGACTCCCCGTTGCGCGGGCGGTGCCGTGCGCACCGGCCGTGGCGCCGGTCTTTCAACTTCCACGACAGACATCTGCACTCCTACTCCTCCGTGACCGGAACCGGAGACGGCCACGATCGTCCCCTGCGGGATGACTGGCCGAGGTTCCGCCATGCTCGTACCCGCCCAGCCGCATGACGTCGACCTGGGCGGAGACGGCGATCTCGCGGCGATGTCCTCGCCGCGGGCCCACTCCCGGTATCCGGGCAGCGACGGCGGGTTGCCGAAGGCACTCGCCTGTGAGGGCGCTGCGGTCGCGCCGGTCGAAGCGCAGCGGCAGCGCCGCGCCCGACGGTCGAGTTCACCACCGGACCGTGCAACAGCCAGGGCGCGAGGTGCATTCCGCACAGGTGTTCACTGGCCCCAAAGGTGTGGGACACGTCATCCCAGCCCGATACCCGCACCAGCGTTTCCGTCGTGGTTGTCGCTGATGGGAACGCCGCGGTGGGCGGCTTCGGCGAGGACGAGACGTCGCTCGCGGCCTTGCCGAGGGGTGTGTCGTCGCCCACGACGGACAGCGAGGACCTCCAGCTCGGCCAGGTCGCAGACCTCGCGCAGCGCGTCGGCGTCCTCGACGAGCAGTGCGTGTTCGGGCAGATCACCGGCGCTGGCGCGCCGTGCGCCACCGATGCCGAGCCCGCGGTGTACCCCGGAACCGGTCCGCAAGGCTCTGCGATGGTTCCACGGGCACGACGCCGAGGCCGCCGCCAACGCATCGACTTGAGAGGTGCTGCTGAGCCGAGGCTCAGGCCTTCTCGTCCCGTTCCAGGTCGATCGCCTTGCGCATGGCCTTGCGGCCCCGGTTGCGGTCACCGGCCAGGTCGTAGGCCTGCGCGAGCGCGAACCAGCGGCGCCAGTCCTGCGGCGCCGTTTCGAGTTCGGACTGCTTGACGTCGAACCACTCGTCGGCGGCCTCCCGCACGACCCGGCCCGAGGGCCGGCGAGGCAGGTGCGAGACGTCGGGCAGCGCGCCCTCGTCGTCGAGCCTGCGGGCCAGCCGCTCGGTGGCGGCGCCGAAGCGCAGCTGGTCGGCGACGAGAACCGCGCCCAGCACGGGGAAGACCAGGATCGCCAGGCCGAGCGCGATGAAGACCGGCTCACCGCTGGAGATCATCGTGATCGCGCGGCCGCCCATCAGCACCAGGTAGGCCAGCAGCACCAGCGCGACCACGAACGCGGCGGTGCGCGCGGTCATCAGCTGCTTGGCCACCTCAGAGCCCCATCAGCACGTCGAGTCCCACGGTCAGTCCCGGACGGCCGGGAACCTCGCGGATGCCCAGCAGCACGCCCGGCATGAACGAACGCCGGTCGTAGGAGTCGTGGCGGATCGTGAGGGTCTCGCCCTCGGTTCCGAAGAGCACCTCCTGGTGCGCGACCAAGCCGGTCATCCGCACCGCGTGCACCCGCACCCCGTCGACCTCGGCGCCCCTGGCTCCGTCGGGGTCCTTGGTGGTGGCGTCGGGCATCTCACCGAGTTCGGCTTCCTCGCGTGCCTTCGCGATCACCTGCGCGGTGCGAGCCGCGGTGCCCGAGGGCGCGTCGGCCTTCTTCGGGTGGTGCAGCTCGACGATCTCGGCGGACTCGAAGTACTTGGCGGCCAGCTCGGCGAACCGCATCGACAGCACCGCGCCGATCGCGAAGTTCGGCGCCACGATCACGCCGACCTCCGGCTTGGCGGCCAACCAGGTGCGGATGGAGTCCAGCTCGGCCGGTCCGAGACCGCTGGTGCCAACCACGACGTTGATGCCGTTCTCGACGCAGAACTTGATGTTGTCGAGCACCGAGTCGGGATGGGTCAGGTCGACGGCGACCTGCGCGCCGGACTCGACCAGCCTCTCGATGGGGTCCCCCTGGTCGACCTCGGCGACCAGCTCGGTGTCGGCGGCCTCGCCGACGGCTCGCGCCGCTTCGGAACCCATCCGCCCCCGGGCGCCCAGCACACCAACCTTGATCACCGTGGAAACACCTCTCCGCACCGACGCTGCTCACCCGAAGTCTAGGCATCGTGCGCGCGGCCACCCGACGACCCACCCCGCGTGGTGACCGACACCATCCCGGTGATCTGCACGAGCCCGTGGTCGTGCGCGCACGGAGGCGGTTGTGACCCGAACCGACCGGGCGAAAAGGGGCATCGATCCAACGCTTTCGGACCGAACTGCCCTCCTCCCTACACGCCTTCCGGGAGGTCCTCCGGAGTCTTGTAGGGGCCCACGACCGCGGTGGTGAAGTGCCGGTTGAGGAGCTCCTGCGCGAGGGTCGCGACGTCGTCGGGCGTGACCTCCTCGATCTTGGCGAGGGTCTCCTCGACCGTGTAGTGACGGCCGTAGTTGAGCTCGGTCTTGCCGATGCGGCTCATCCGGGCCGCGCTGTCCTCCAGCCCCAGGACCAGGCCACCCCGCAGCTGACCACGACCCCGATCGACCTCCTCCGCCGACAGGCCCTCGGCCGCGACGTCGGCGAGCACCGAGCGGATCACCGAGGCGACCTCGCCCAAGCGCTCCGGCGTGCAGCCCGCGTAGACCGAGAACGTGCCCGCGTCCGAGTAGGCCGTGCTCGACGAGTACACCGAGTACGCCAGGCCCCGGCTCTCGCGGATCTCCTGGAACAGTCGCGAGCTCATCCCGCCACCGAGGGCCGCGTTGAGCACGCCCAGCGCGAAGCGCCGCTCGTCGTAGCGGTCCAGGGCCCGGCAACCCATCAGCAGGTGCGTCTGCTCGGTGTCGTCGGGCTGGAGCACGAGGCGCTCCTGCTTGGGCAGCCGGATCCGGCCGCCGCGCGGGGCTTGCGGGCGCTCGTCGCCGGCCAGCCGGTCGCCCAGCGCCTTGCGCAGCAGTCGCACCACCGTCGCGTGCTCGACGTTGCCCGCGACCGCGACGACCATCTTCGGCATCTGGTAGCTGCGCCGGTAGAAGCCGTGCACCCGGTTGCGGGTCATGTCGCTGATCGACTCCTCGGTCCCCAGCACCGAGCGCCCCAGCGGGCTGTCGCCGAGCACGGCCGTGGAGAACAGCTCGTGCAGCAGGTCCTCGGGATCGTCGTCGCGCATCGCGATCTCCTCCAGGACCACGTTGCGCTCCACGTCCACGTCGGAGGCGTCGTTGACGGCGTCGAAGACCACGTCGCAGAGCATGTCGATGGCCAGCGGCAGGTCCTCGTCGAGCACGTGCGCGTAGTAGCAGGTGTGCTCCTTGGAGGTGAACGCGTTGAGCTCACCGCCGACGGCGTCGATCTCCTGCGCGATGCCCACCGCGGTCCGCTTCGCGGTCCCCTTGAACAGCAGGTGCTCCAGGTAGTGCGCAGCACCGGCTTGCGCCCTGGTCTCGTCGCGCGACCCCACGCCGACCCAGATGCCCACCGACGCGGAACGGACGCCGGGCACCGGTTCGGTGACCACGCGCAACCCGCCCGGCAACACCGTCCGCCGCACTTCCGCCGAACCGTTGTGACCGAGAACCCGGGTGGTCCCGGGACGTTGCAGGTGCCCGGCCGTCTGCTTCTGCTGCTTCATAACCCTGTTCTCGTCGCCTCCGCGCGTCTCCCGCGCACTCACGACAATACGGCCCGCCCCGGTTGACCGGGGCGGGCCGCATCGCGATTTCGGATCAGATCATTCGGCGGCGGCTTCGGCCGGAGCGGCCTCGCCCTCGCCGGAGTTCTCCTCCTCGTCGACCAGCACGAGACTGATCTTGCCGCGGTTGTCGATGTCGGCGATCTCCACGCGCAGCTTGTCGCCGACGTTCACGACGTCCTCGACCTTGCCGATTCGCTTGCCGTTGCCCAGCTTGGAGATGTGCACCAGGCCGTCCTTGCCCGGCAGCAGCGAGACGAACGCGCCGAACGCCGCGGTCTTGACCACGGTGCCCAGGAAGCGCTCGCCGACCTTCGGCAGCTGCGGGTTCGCGATGGCGTTGATCTTGTCGATCGCCGCCTCCGCGGACGGGCCGTCGGCCGCACCCACGTAGATGGTGCCGTCGTCCTCGATGCTGATCTCGGCGCCGGTCTCCTCGGTGATCGAGTTGATCATCTTGCCCTTCGGGCCGATGACCTCGCCGATCTTGTCCACCGGGACGGTCACCGAGGTCACGCGCGGCGCGTGCGGGCTCATCTCGTCGGGCTTGCCGATCGCCTCGGCCATGACCTCCAGGATGGTGAACCGGGCGTCGCGCGCCTGGCCCAGCGCCTGCGCCAGCACCTCGGACGGGATGCCGTCCAGCTTGGTGTCCAGCTGCAGCGCGGTCACGAACTCCTTCGTGCCCGCGACCTTGAAGTCCATGTCACCGAAGGCGTCCTCGGCACCGAGGATGTCGGTCAGCGCCACGTAGTGGGTCTTGCCGTCGACCTCGTCGGAGACCAGGCCCATCGCGATGCCGGCGACCGGCGCCTTCAGCGGCACACCCGCGTTGAGCAGGGACAGCGTCGAGGCGCAGACCGAGCCCATCGAGGTCGAACCGTTGGAGCCCAGCGCCTCGGAGACCTGGCGCAGGGCGTACGGGAACTCCTCGCGCGAGGGCAGCACCGGCATCAGCGCGCGCTCGGCCAGCGCTCCGTGGCCGATCTCGCGACGCTTCGGGCTGCCCACCCGGCCGGTCTCACCGGTCGAGTACGGCGGGAAGTTGTAGTGGTGCATGTACCGCTTCGTCGTCTCCGGGGAGAGCGAGTCGATGGTCTGCTCCAGCCGCAGCATGTTCAGCGTGGAGACACCCAGGATCTGGGTCTCGCCGCGCTCGAACAGCGCCGAACCGTGGGTCCGCGGGATCACGCCGACCTCGGCGGAGAGGCTGCGGATGTCGGTCAGGCTGCGGCCGTCGATGCGGACCTGGTCGCGGATGATGCGCTGCCGGACCAGCTTCTTGGTCAGCGAGCGGAACGCCGCGCCGATCTCCTTCTCGCGGCCCTCGAACGCCTCGCCCTCGCCGGTGCCGACCTTCTCCAGGACCGACGCCTTGATCTCGTCGAGGCGGGTCTCCCGCTCCTGCTTGCCGGCGATCTTCAGCGCCTCGGCCAGCTCGGAGGACACGGCCTGCTCGACGGCGGTGAACGCGTCCTCCTGGTAGGCCGGGAACACCGGGAAGTCCTCGGTGTCCTTGCCGACCGCCTGGGCCAGCTGCTGCTGGGCCACGCACAGGGTGCGGATGAACGGCTTGGCGGCCTCCAGACCGGCGGCCACGACCTCCTCGGTCGGCGCCTGGGCGCCACCGGCGACCAGATCGATGGTCTTGTCGGTGGCCTCGGCCTCGACCATCATGATCGCGACGTCGTCACCGACGATGCGGCCCGCGACGACCATGTCGAACACGGCGCGCTCGAGCTGCTCGTGCGTCGGGAACGCGACCCACTGGCCGTCGATCAGCGCCATGCGGGTGGCACCGATCGGGCCGGAGAACGGCAGACCCGAACCCTGGGTGGACGCCGACGCGGCGTTGATCGCCAGCACGTCGTAGAGGTCGCCGGGCTTCAGGCTCATGACCGTGACCACGACCTGGACCTCGTTGCGCAGGCCGTCGACGAACGACGGGCGCAGCGGGCGGTCGATCAGGCGGCAGGTCAGGATCGCGTCCGTGGACGGCCGGCCCTCGCGGCGGAAGAACGAGCCGGGGATGCGACCCGCGGCGTACATCCGCTCTTCGACGTCGACGGTCAGCGGGAAGAAGTCGAAGTGCTCCTTCGGCTGCTTGGAGGCCGTGGTGGCCGACAGCAGCATGGTTTCGTCGTCGAGGTAGGCGACGACGCTCCCTGCGGCCTGCTTCGCGAGCCGGCCGGTCTCGAAACGGACGGTACGGGTTCCGAACGCGCCGTTGTCCAGCACGGCGGTCGCCTCGTACACGCCCTCTTCGATCGCTTCAGTCAAGGTGACTCCCTATCGTCACAACGCTCACGGCAGGAGCATCCGGATCGGTGATCCGACAAGGCCGGCCATCGATCGAAGCTCCCGGGACCGTCTCGTGACGACTTGCCCGGCAGCCACTACCGAGGACCGGCGGACGCCTGCACCCAGTGCTTGCCACCGTGAGCGCTCTATTGAATTGCTGGCGGCGCCTGCGAGGCACCGCCCGGTTCTACGCACCGGGGGGAGCGGCCGTGGCCACTCCCCCCGGTGTCATGTCAACGACGCAGACCGAGTCGCTGGATCAGCGAACGGTAGCGTTCGATGTCCACCTTGGTCAGGTAGTTGAGCAGACGCCGGCGGCGACCCACCATCAGCAGCAGACCACGACGCGAGTGGTGGTCGTGCTTGTGCTGCTTGAGGTGCTCGGTCAGGCCGATGATCCGCTTGGTCAGCAGGGCCACCTGGGCCTCCGGCGAACCGGTGTCGCCGTCCTTCACGCCGTACTCGGCCAGGATCTGCTTCTTCTCGTCAGTGGACAGCGCCACGAAATACTCCTTCTGCATGTCCCGTGTCTGTGGGCGGCGAGCTGCCGTGCGGCGCCACCGCCGTGAGGACTGGTACCCCGGAAATCGGCCACCACGGACTGCAGCCGTTCCACAGGCCAGGATAACAGGGAAGCCCTGCTCGCCTGGGTTACCCCGACGCAGCGCGCGTCACCGGCACGCGGTGCACCACCCGGTGCACCGGACCGCCTTCGCCCTGGTCACTGCGCATCACCGCGAGTTCTCCGGCGGTCCACCAAGGACCGGTGTAGCCGCTGAGGAGTCCCGGCATCGACCTCCGGTCGGCACGACCGGACGCCCACCGGGCGATGGTCAGGTGCGCCCGGAACCCGTGCGGGTCGCCACCGGCCGCGCGCACCAGCTCACCCAGGGCCAGCCGATCGGTCTCGGTGGCCGGTTCGACGCCGGTCCACAGCACGCCCCGGAAAGTTCCCGAGCCGGTCAGGCGCAGCGCGGGCGGTGCCGCGGTGACGCGCGCCATGCGGCGGTCGAGGCGGGCGGCGACGCGCTGCGGATCAGCGTCGTCGCCGTGGAAGCGCAACGTCAGGTGCCAGCGCTCGGCGGCGGTGAAGCGGAACTTGCGCACGCTCGCCGCCGCCTCGGTCACCCGCGCCGGGTCGAGGGCCGCGATCGCCTCCGACAGGTGCCGGACCGCTTCGTCGGAAGGCCACAGCGCGGTGAACAGCCGCATGCCGCGAGTATGGCGGCTGCGGCTCGTTCTCGAGTGCGGCGGGGCCACTGCTCGAGGTGTGGGACTGCGCCCTACCGCCGCGGGTTCTGAACGGCTCCGCGGCCAGTGCGCGCGACGGCGTGCATCGTCACGGCGCACGGAGTCCGACTGGCACCGCTTCGAGCAGGAAGACCGAACAGCCCCTACTCGCTGTCGGCGGCTCGGCGCAGCAGCCCGGCCAGGCGCGGGTAGCGGCCCTCCAGCAACGACGCCGCGGCCTCCAGCTCGGTGGGTTTGGCGACCTCCAGCAGCACCGGCCAGGCGATCTGCTCGCCGTTGGCGGTCTGCTTGACCGGCAGGTTGTCGCGCCCCACCGAGGGCTGCGACTGGCGCACGTCCTCCAATGCCTGCTTGATCGCGTCCGACTCGCCCGCGGCCACACCCGGGATGAGGACCTTGCGCTCCAGCATCACCAGCCGGGCCAGCACCTGCGGGTTGCCGATCTTGGCGCGGCGGCCGCTCATCACCTGGCTGAGCATCGGCGCGCTGATGCCGAGCACGTCGGCCAGCTGCGCCTGCGAGATGCGGAAGGCCACGACCAGTCGGCGCACCCGGTCTCCCAGCGGCTCGCCGTACCACTGCCGCTGCAGAGCCAGGTTTCGCTGGACGCTGCTGCTCTCCGACACCTTCGCTCCCCCTGCGTGACCGCCACCCCGATGAACCCGGGGTGATCCGGACTCGAATCCTGCCAGCTCACCGGCAGCACGGGGTCGAGAATCCGAAAACCTGTTCATCCCGGCGGCGGAGCTCACTCCCGCACTCCGAGGATTCGGCGGGTCTCGGCGACGTCGGCGTTCATCTGCTCGATCAGCGCGTCCACCGAGTGGTAGCGCTCCATGGCCCGCAGCCGCTGCACGAAGTCCAGATCGACGTGCTCGCCGTAGAAGTCGGCGTCCACATCGAGCACGAAGGCTTCGACGGTGCGCTCGGTCCCGGAGAACGTCGGGTTGCTGCCCACCGACACCGCGGCGGGCATCGCCGGGCCCGGTTGGGACGCGCCACGCCTGCGGTGGGTGAACCACGCCGCGTAGACGCCGTCGGCCGGGATCGCCGTGTAGTCCGGTGTGGACAGGTTGGCGGTCGGGAACCCCAGTTCCTCGCCGCCGCGACCCGCGCCACGCACCACGATGCCCTCGATCCGGTGATGACGTCCCAGCGCCGAGGCCGCGGCCACCACGTCACCCGCGTCGATGCACGCGCGGATGTAGGTGGAGGAGAACGTCACCGAGGTGCCGTCGGCGTCGTCGGAGCGCTCCACCGGTCCGGACACCAGCGCGTCGGAGGCGACCTCGAAGCCGAAGCGCTCGCCGAGCTCGGTGAGCAGGTCGATGTTGCCGGCCGCCTTGTGGCCGAAGGTGAAGTTCTCCCCCACCACGACCTCTGCGGCGTGCAGCTTCTCGACGAGGATTTCGTGCGCGAATCCCTCTGCTGGCACCCGGGACAGCTCGCGGGTGAACGGCAGCACGCAGAACACGTCCACGCCCAGCTGCTCGACGAGCTCGGCCCGCCGCCGCAACGTGGTCAGCTGCGCCGGGTGGCTCCCCGGGCGCACGACCTCAGCGGGGTGCGGGTCGAAGGTCATCAGCACGCACGGCAAGCCCCGCCGCCGAGCTTTCTGCACCGCGTGCGCGATGAGTTTCTGGTGGCCGCGATGCACACCGTCGAAGACACCGATGGTGACCACGCAACGGCCCCAACCACCGGGAAGCTGCTCCAAACCACGCCAACGCTGCACGACCCAGAAGCCTACTTCCCCCGAACGATCACGCGCCCAGCGGTGGAGCCCCACGCCGCCGCGTCGAAATTCGCGCGAGGTTCCGATTCCGCGGCGGGCGTCAGTTCCCGGGGGTGATCACCAGGACGGCCTTCGCCGTGCGGCCACGGTCGCGGACGAGGGCCACAGCCCGGCCGTCGGGGTCGAACATCCCGTAGGTCCCCTCGACACCGGCAGCGGTCACGACCTGCCCGTGCGACAGCGCGCGAGCGGTGGAGGCGTCGACGTTGCGGCGGGGGAAGGCCGTCTCGACGGCTTGGTCCAGGCCCATCGACAGCTCGGGGGTCTCCTCCAGCTGGTCGAGGGTGCGCGCCGTTGCCAGCCCGAACGGTCCCACCCGGGTGCGGCGCAGCGCCGTGAGGTGCCCCCCGACTCCGAGCTGTTCCCCGAGGTCGCGGGCCAGCGCGCGCACGTAGGTGCCCGAGGAGCACTCCACCAGCACGTCGAGTTCGGTGGTCTGGTCGGTTCGCCGCAGCGCGAGCACGTCGAAGCGCGAGACGGTGACCGGGCGGGCTGCGAGCTCGACGGTCTCCCCGCTGCGCGCGATCTCGTAGGCCCGGCGACCGTTGATCTTGACCGCGCTGACCGCGCTGGGCACCTGCTCCAGGTCCCCGGTCAGCGCCGCCACCCCGTCGCGGATCGCGCTCTCGTCCACACCGGACGCATCGATCGAGGACACGACCTCACCTTCGGCGTCGTCGGTCGTGGTCGACGCGCCGAGGGCGATGGTGGCCAGGTACGCCTTGGTGTCCAGCGCGAGGTGGCCCAGCAGCTTGGTCGCCCGCTCCAGGCCGAGCACGAGCACACCGGTGGCCATCGGGTCCAGCGTCCCCGCGTGCCCGACCTTGCGGGTGCCCATGATGCGGCGAACCCTGGAGACGACGTCGTGCGAGGTCATCCCCGCCGGTTTGTCGACCACCAGCAGGCCGGGAGGAACGGCGGGACCTTGTTTGCGGGATTGCGCGGACACGGCCAGCCATCATCCCCGACCCGGCGCCGCGCGATTCCGCCAGGGTCAGGCCGTCGCTGCCGCGGGGGTCGCGCCGACCACGGCCCACTTGCCGGAGCGGGCGCGCAGCAGCAGCGTGATCAGCCGCAGGACCATGAACAGGCTCAGCCCGGTCCAGATCCCCGCCAAGCCCCAGCCGAAGACCAGCGACAGCCAGATCAGCGGCAGGTAACCGATGACGGCGCTGAGGATCGTCGCGGTGCGCAGGTAGGCGGCGTCGCCCGCGCCGAGGAACACCCCGTCCAGCGCGAAGACCACTCCCGCCACCGGCTGCACCGCCACGAAGAACCACCAGGCGTGCGGCATCTCGGCGAGCACGGCGGCATCGGTGGTGAACACCGACGGCAGCACGCCGGACACGGCGGTGAAGAACACGGCCAGTCCGCACCCGAAACCCAGGCTGTACCAGGTCACCTGCTTGGCGACCGCCTTCGCGCGCGGCACCGAACCGCTACCGAGGGCGGCACCGACCAGCGACTGGGCGGCGATGGCCAGCGAATCCAGCACGAGCGACTGGAACATCCACAGCTGCCACACGACCTGGTGCGCGGCCGCCGTCTCGGCGCCGATGCGGGCGGCCACCGAGGTCGCCGACAGGAAGCAGACCTGGAAGGCCATGGTGCGCAGCACCAGGTCGCGGCCGAGGCCGAGCTGAGCGCGCATCCTCACCCAGTCGGGGCGCAGCGGCGCCTTCTCCACGAGCAGGGCGCGGATGAACAGGGCAGCGGCGATGCTCTGGCCGATCAGGTTCGCGATCGCCGAACCCTCCAGCCCGAGGCCCACCGGGTAGACCAGGATCGGGCACAGCACGGCGGACACGCCGTTGCCGATGAGCGTGTAGCGCAACGGGCGGACGGTGTCCTGGACGCCGCGCATCCAGCCGTTGCCGGCCATGGTGATCAGCACCAGCGGGGCTCCGCAGAGCGCGATGCGCAGCCAGGTACCGGCGGCGTCGGCGACCGGGCCGGGCCCTGCCAGCAGCTCCGCGACGGGCGTGGCGACCAGTTGGGCGATCAGCGACAGCACCACGCCGACGGCGATCCCGAGCCAAGTCGCCTGCACGCCCTCGGCGACGGCTTCGGTGCGCCGACCGGCGCCGTGCAGCCGGGCCGTGCGCGCGGTGGTTCCGTAGGTCAGGAAGGTCAGCTGGCTGGAGATCAGCGTGAACAGGGTGCCGCCGAGCGCGAGCCCGGCGAGCGGGACGGCGCCGAGGTGACCGACCACGGCGGTGTCGACCAGCACGTACAGCGGCTCGGCCGCCAGCACGCCCAGTGCGGGGAACGCGAGCCCCAGCACCTTGCGCGGTGACACGCGTTCCCCGGCCTCGGACACGTCATCTCCCTTGTAAGCTGCATCTCGTGGGTTCGACCCTGACAAAGGGTAGCGGTAAGGAGCGTCAGTGGACAGCGCCGATTACATCGAGGTCGCGCTGCGGCTCGCCAACGCCGACGTGACCGGCGTCGAGGCGGTGCGCGCCGCGCTGCACGACGAGCCCTGGTGGGCCGACCGGCTCCGGGACTCCGACCTGCCCCTGCTGCGGGAGGTCTCCGATGGCCTGCGTCGGGCGCTGGCCGCCATGGAGGCGTCGACCGGCCCGGCCCAGGACGAGACGGTCCTCACCGAGATCAACGCGCTGCTGGCCGCCCACCCCCCGCGTCCCCGGCTCTCCGGACACGGCGGTCATGACGGAGCACCCAACTGGCACGTCCACGTCGCGGGCCCCGATGCCCCAGCGGTGGACGAGGTCGCCGCAGCGGCGGCGTGGGGCCTGGCCCAGGGCGTCGTCGCGCACGGCACCACCCGCTGGGGGCTCTGCGAGGCGGAGGGGTGCTCGACGTACTACCTGGACACCTCCACCAACCAGGCGAAGCGCTTCTGCTCACCCCGCTGCGCCAACCGCATGCACGTGGCCGCCTTCCGAGCCCGCCAGCGCTCCTGACCCGGCCCGGCGCCGCGGTCAGGGCGCGAGGAGAGGCGCGTTGTCCAGGGCTTTGCGGATTCCGTCGAGGATCTCGTGCTCCTCGCCGCGAGCGGTGAAGCCGGAGGCCAGGCGGTGGCCGCCACCTCCGCAGGCGTTGGCCGCGTGGCTGACGTCGACGCGGCTGTCGGCGCGCAGCGACACCGACCAGTGAGCGGGACCGATCTCCTTGAGGACGGCGGCGACCTCGGCCTCGCCGGTGGTGCGGATGAGGTCGATGACGCTGTCGACGTCCTCGCTGCCCAGACCGTCGGACTGGGCCTTGCGGACGGTGGTGTGCACGAGACCCAGGCCCTGCGCCGCCGACGGCTCCAGCTCGGCCTTCGACAGGACACCGGCGAGCATGCCCAAGAACCCGAACGGGTGGGTGTCGAGCAGCGGCTTGGTGGTCGCCTCCGGGTCGACGCCCGCGTCGAGCAACCGGGCCGCGACCCGGTGCACCTCGGCGCTGGCGTGCCGGAACGAGCGGGTGTCGGTGACCAACCCGGCGTACAGGCAGCGGGCGGTCGGCAGGTCCAGTTCCGCGCCGAGCTCGTCCAGCAACCGCAGCACCAGCAGCACCGTCGCCTCGGCGGACTCGTCCAGGACGTGCAACGTGCCGTAGCGGGTGTTGGAGATGTGGTGGTCGAGGACGATCACATCACCACCTGCGGCGACGGTGCCCTTGACGCGGTCGGCGAGCTTGCCCAGCCGTCCGAGGCTGCCGGAGTCGCACACGACCAGCAGCGGCGGTGCGGGGGGAACCTCCGACGGGGGCACGATGAGCCCGTCGACGTCGAGGTCGCGCAGCGAGTGGGCGGGCTTGTCCGGATGCCCGAAGGACACCCGGACCGCGCTGCCGCGCTTCCTCAACGCCCTGCCCAGCGCGAGTGCGCTGCCCAGAGCGTCGGCATCGGGGTTGACGTGCCCGAACAGGGTCACATCAGGTGCTGCCGCGAGCTTGCCCGCAGCCGCCGCGACGGCCTCTCGCAGAGACTCGCCCGTCTCCGGGCCGCCCTGCCGGCCGGCGATCTCGGGTTGCCCGCGCACACGTCACCTCCACGTCATCGGCGGCCTCGTCAGGTCCACCGATGACCAACGCACCCGATTCGGCGCCGCGACTCAACCACCTTGTGGGCCACGACGCACATCGGCGTCAAAAGGGTCCTCGTCATCGACACCATCGGTGTCGTCGTCATCATCCTCGGTGTCAGCGCTCGCGCGGTAGGGGTCCGCGTCACCGGCCGGGACCGCACCGGAGGCCAGTCGAGCGACCTCCTCGTCGGCCTCCTTGGCCTTGGCGAGCAGCTCCTCCATCCGGCGGGCCTGGTCCGGGACGGTGTCCGCGACGAACGTCAGGGTCGGGGTGAACCGAACCCCGGTCTGGTCGCCGACCCGGGAACGCAGCACGCCGGTGGCGCTGGTGAGCGCGGCCGCCGTCGAGGCGTAGTCGGCGTCGTCGCCGAAGACGGTGTAGTAGACCGTGGCGTCCCGCAGGTCCGGGGTGACTCGCGCGTCGGTGATCGTCACCATCGCCAGTCGCGGGTCCTTGACCTCGTGCTCCAGCCCGGAAGCGACGATCTGCGCGATGCGCTTGGCCAGCCTGCGGGCGCGCGCCGTATCAGCCACGACGCACCTCCTTCTTGCAAGAAAGCTTCGACACCCGCGGTGCTCCGGCGGGTGGGTCCAACGTCGTTCTCGAAAGTGGCGAAGCCACTTCTTCCTCCGGTGAGCACCTGAGCAGCTCGCACCGCCGGGGCTCTGAGCGGTTTCCTGGCGAGCACGCCGCAGCGCCGATGCCCACCCTTGGCTGAGCGGAACACGCAAGAGTCCACGGAGCCGCTCAGGTTCCCCGACTCGCACCGCTGCGCAGGGGCATCACCGATGACCTAATCCTCGGGTCCCAGCATGCGATGCCGGGCGGAGAGGAGCTCCAGCTCTGGGCGGGCGGCGACCAACCGCTCGCACGCCTCCAGGACTTCGCGCACGTGCGAAGCGTCGCCGGAGACCACCGCGACTCCGAGCAGAGCGCGGCGGTGGAGGTCTTGGTCGCCGGCTTCGGAGACGGCTACCTCGAAGCGGCGGCGCAGTTCGGCCAGGACCGGCCGGACCACGGCCCGCTTCTGCTTCAACGAGTGGACGTCACCGAAGAGCACGTCCAGTTCGAGCGCACCGACGTACATGGGCGGAAATCTTCCCCCGACCCCCGCAGGGGGTCCGTCGCGGACCCCCTGCGCGGGTGTGCGGTGTCAGTCGCGAGGCTTCTCGCGCATCTCGTACGGCTCGATGATGTCGCCCACCTTGAGGTCGTTGTAGGACCCCAAGGTCAGACCGCACTCGAAACCGTCGCGGACCTCGGTGGCGTCTTCCTTGAACCGCTTCAGCGAGTTGATGCTGAGGTTCTCGGCGACCACCACGTTGTCCCGCAGCAGACGCGCCTTCGCGTTCCGCTTGACGATGCCGTCGGTGACCATGCAACCGGCGATCGTGCCGACCTTCGAGGACTTGAAGACCTCGCGGATCTCGGCGCGACCGAGCTCGACTTCCTCGTACTCGGGCTTGAGCATGCCCTTGAGTGCCTGCTCGATGTCCTCGATGGCGCGGTAGATCACCGAGTAGTACCGGATCTCGACGCCCTCGCGGTTGGCGACCTCGGCCGCCTTGCCCTCGGCCCGGACGTTGAAGCCCAGGACGATGGTGTTCTCCGCGGTGGCGAGGTTGATGTCGGACTCGTTGATGCCACCGACGCCGCGGTGGATGACCCGCAGCTCGACCTCTTCGCCGACCTCGATCTTCATCAGGGACTCTTCGAGCGCCTCGACGGTACCCGAGTTGTCACCCTTGATGATCAGGTTCAGCTGGTTGGTCTCCTTGAGCACCTTGTCCAGGTCCTCGAGGCTGACCCGCTTGCGCTTGGCGGCGTTCTGCGCCTCGCGGATGCGGGCCCCGCGGCGGTCGGCGATCTGCCGGGCGACCCGGTCCTCGTCGACCACCAGGAAGGAGTCACCGGCACCGGGCACCGACGTGAAGCCGATGACCTGGACCGGCCGCGACGGCAGCGCCGCGGTGACGTCCTCGTCGTTCTCGTTGATCATGCGGCGAACGCGGCCGTACGCGTCACCGGCGACGACCGAGTCACCGACGCGGAGCGTGCCTCGCTGCACCAGCACGGTGGCCACCGGACCGCGACCGCGGTCCAGGTGCGCCTCGATCGCGACACCCTGCGCCGACATGTTCGGGTTGGCCCGGAGGTCGAGCGAGGCGTCGGCGGTCAGCAGGATCGCTTCCAGCAGACCGTCGATGTTGGTGCCCTGCTTGGCGGAGATCTCGACGAACATCGTCTCGCCGCCGTACTCCTCGGCCACCAGGTTGTACTCGGTGAGCTGCTGGCGGATCTTGTCCGAGTTCGCGCCCTCGACGTCGATCTTGTTGACCGCGACCACGATCGGCACACCGGCGGCCTGGGCGTGGTTGATCGCCTCGACCGTCTGCGGCATGACGCCGTCGTCCGCGGCGATCACCAGCACGGCGATGTCCGTCGACTTCGCACCACGGGCACGCATGGCGGTGAACGCCTCGTGACCAGGGGTGTCGATGAAGGTGACGGGCCGCTCGTTGCCCTCCAGCTCGGTGACGACCTGGTAGGCACCGATGTGCTGCGTGATGCCGCCGGCCTCGCCGGCCTGCACGTTCGCCTTCCGGATGGTGTCCAGCAGCCGCGTCTTACCGTGGTCGACGTGACCCATGACGGTCACGACCGGCGGACGGGCGGCCAGTTCCTCCTCGGAGGAGCCCGGGTCGCCGTAGCTGATGTCGAACGACTGCAGCAGCTCCCGGTCCTCGTCCTCCGGAGAGACCATCTCGACCTTGTAGTTCATCTCCTGGCCGAGGAGCTCGAGGATCTCGTCGGAGACGGACTGGGTCGCGGTGACCATCTCACCGAGGTGGAACATCGCCTGCACCAGCGAAGCCGGGTTGGCGTTGATCTTCTCGGCGAAGTCGGTCAGCGAAGCACCGCGGCGCAGGCGGAGGGTCTCGCCGTTCCCGCGCGGGAGGCGGACGCCGCCGACAGACGGCGCCTGCATGTTCTCCATGTACTCCTGGCGCTTCTGCCGCTTCGACTTGCGACCGCGCTTCGCGGGACCACCGGGGCGACCGAAGGCACCAGCCGTGCCGCCGCGACCACCGGGACCGCCCGGACGGCCACCGCCACCGGGACGACCGCGGAAACCACCGCCGGCCGGAGCTCCACCCGGAGCGCCGCCACCGCCGCCGGGACCGCGGCCACCGCCGCCGCCACCACCGCCGGGACCGCCACGACCACGACCGCCGCCGGGGCCACCGCCGGAGCCGCCACGGGCCGGACGCGGAGGCATCATGCCGGGGTTCGGACGCGGAGGCATCATGCCCGGGTTCGGGCGCGAACCGCCACCGCCACCGCCGCCTTCGCCGCGCGGGGCGTTGTTGCCGCCACCGGCAGGAGCGGTCCCGGCACCCTGGCCGCCGCCACGGCGCTGGTCGTCACGACCGCGACCGGGGCCCTGCTGGCCACCGCGGTCCTGACGCGGACCCGGGCCGGGACGACCCGGGCGCTGCTGAGGAGCACCCTGACCGACGCCGAACGGGTTGTTGCCAACGCGCGGGGGCTTCGGACCAGGCTTGGGCGCCTTCGGGCGCGAAGCATCGCCGTCGCCACCCGGCGCCTTGGACGCGGGCTTGGGACCCGGCTTGGGACCGGGCTTGGCGTCGCCCTTGGGCTTGTCGCCCTGGGGCTCGGCCTTGGGCTGCTCGAACTTGGGCTCTTCGACCTTGGGGGCCTCGGCCTTCGGCTCCGCCTGAGCGGCCGGGGCCGGCTCCTCGGCCTTCGGTTCGGCCTTCGGTTCAGGCTTGGGGGTCGGCTTCGGGCCGGGCTTGGGACCGGGCTTGGGTGCCTCGGCACGAGGGCCGGGCTTGGGTCCAGGCTTGGGCGCTGAGGATCCAGCCGCCCCTCCGGAACTGACGGCCTTGGAATCGCTCTGAGAGGGCTTGCCGTTGTCGCCGTTCTTCCTCGACGACTTGACATATGCGTCACGAAGCCTGCGCGCCACCGGGGCTTCCACGGTGGAGGACGCAGACTTGACGTACTCGCCCTGCTCGGCGAGCTTGTTCAGTACTTCCTTGCTGGTGACACCGAGCTCTTTAGCGAGCTCATGTACGCGGGCCTTGCCTGCCACTGCTCTCCTCATCTGGGTGAGGCCGGGCGGCAGTCCCGCTCGACCTCGTCCTATCGCCGATGCGCGTTCATGGCTTCAGCTTCACGGCTGATTCATGACGGGTCGACCTGCTTTCCTTCGGTTGCCTGGCGCGGGACGGATCCCGCGTCGGTCATGTCCTGAGCCGCCGCAGGCGGTTGCCCGGCACTCAAGTGGTGTTGCACGGCTGAGGTGTCGAGAGATCCCGGCACTCGAAGTGCCCGCGGAAAAGCCCGGCGCCGTTCGGCCAGACGAAGGCAAGCCGGGTCAGGGTGCAGCCAGGCTCCCCGACCCGGTCGCCGATGCCGTGGATCGGGAATCGCGACGAGCCCCGAACCACCGACCTCAGCCACCACACGTAGCAGCTCAACGGCCGACGTCCGAGCACGACAACCCACGCACGTACGAACCGGCACATGGCACTGGCCATTCCCGGGTGCACTCGTGTGGATTGATCGCTCCCCTCGCGTCGAGCCTCCTTGACGATTCTAACCCGAGGGCGTCACTCAGCCGAACCCACGGTGGGCAGTCCCTCAACCGCCGGGTCCGGACCAGCCGGTTGGACGGGCGCCTGACCGCTCGTGGTGGTGGGCGACGACGGGTCGGCATCGCTGCGGATGTCGATCCGCCAGCCGGTCAGCCGGGCCGCCAGCCGCGCGTTCTGGCCTTCCTTGCCGATCGCCAGCGACAGCTGGAAGTCCGGCACGATCACCCGCGCGGTCTTGGTGCGCTCGTCGACCACCTCGACCGAAACCACCTTGGCCGGCGACAGCGCGTTGCCGACGAAGGTCGCCGGGTCGTCCGAGTGATCGATGATGTCGATCTTCTCGCCGCCCAGCTCGCTCATCACGTTGCGGACCCGCGCGCCCATCGGGCCGATGCAGGCGCCCTTGGCGTTGACCCCGCTGACCGTGGACCGCACCGCGATCTTCGACCGGTGCCCGGCCTCGCGGGCCACCGCCGGGATCTCCACGGTGCCGTCGGCGATCTCCGGGACCTCCAGCGCGAACAGCCGGCGGACCAAGTTGGGGTGGGTGCGCGACAAGGAGATCTGCGGGCCCCGGGCGCTGCGCGCCACGCCGTAGACGTAGCACTTGATCCGGGTGCCGTGCTCGTAGTTCTCCCCCGGGACCTGCTCGGCACCGGGGATGACGCCTTCGCTGTCACCGATCTGCACGATCACCATGCCGCGCGAGTTGGCGCGCGCGTCGCGCTGGATCACGCCACCGATGATCTCGCCTTCCTTGGCGGCGAACTCGCCGAAGGTCCGCTCGTGCTCCGCGTCGCGCAGCCGCTGCAGGATGACCTGCCGCGCGGTCGTCGCCGCGATCCGGCCGAACCCCTCCGGGGTGTCGTCCCACTCCTCGGCAACGCTGCCGTCGGGGTTGAGGGAGTGCGCGATGACCCGCACGATGCCGGTCTTGCGGTCGACCTCCACCCGCGCGTGCGGCTGGTGCCCCTCGGTGTGACGGTATGCGGTGAGCAGTGCCGATTCGATCGCTTCAAGGACCGTTTCGAACGGGATGTCCTTGTCGCGTTCGATCGCCCGCAGCGCCGCGATGTCGACGTTCACCTCGACTCCTCCGTGTCTTCCCGGTCGTCCCCCTGCTGGGAAACGCCGCTCGCAGCCCGCTCCAGCTTGACCAGGTCTTCCGCCGGTGGCTGCTGGAACTCCACCTCGACCACCGCGCGCTCCACATCACGGTATGCCACCTGGCGGATCTCAGCGCCCACCAGCACCTGCACGCTCTCATCATCCGCGCTGCCGACCCGCGCCACCAGCTGCTCGCCGCTGGTCAGCCGGATCTTGACCAGCCGGTTGCGGGCGCGCTTCCAGTGTCGCTGCTTGGTCAGCGGCCGGTCCACGCCGGGAGAGGTGACCTCCAGCGTGTAGGAGCCGGCCAGCACGTGCTCGTGCGCGTCCAGGACCTTGGCGACCGAGCGGCTCACCTCGGTGATGTCGTCGAGGCCGACACCGTCATCGGAGTCGATGACGACCTTGACCAGCCGGCGACGACCGGCCTGCTGCACGTCGAGCTCCTCGAGGTCGAAGCCCTTTTCGGCGACGGCCTCGGCGACGACGGGCTCCAGCTGCGCGGTGATCTCACCACGCGGCGGGCTGGACACGTTGGCACTCCTAGGTTTCGGTTCGTGGTCTTGGAAGACCTCATGCATCGCGATCCGGGCCCGAATCGCGGGCGCGAACCGCCCGCGTCCGGTCTGCTCCGGCCGCGGTCGCCCAGGGTATCGCGTCCGCCCGCACCCGAGCGCGACGCGGGACCCCTACGATCGGCGGATTCCCCCAGCCCTGAATGGATCACCGGTCCTACCGCTCCGGCGGTGGCCCCCAGGGTGCGCGCGTTGATCGCGGTGCCTGGCAGGATAGGTCGTCGTGGAACTTCCCCGCGCATCCCTGCCGGTGATCGAGCGCCGACGTGCTCTGCGGTTGTTCGCCGCCGCGCCCGCCGTGGCCGTGCTGGCCGCGTGCGGCACCGGCTCCGACGAGCCCGATCAGCTGCTGCCGCTGGCGACCGCCGCGAAGGCCGACGCCGCGCTGGCGAACGCGATCGCGCGCAGGCACTCGGGGATGTCCGAGACGGCGCGCGAGCTCGCCGCGGCGCGAGCCGCGCACGCCAGCGCGCTGCAGCGGGAGATCGACCGGGTCGCGTCGCGCGACCCCGAGGACCCGCCGTCGGTGCCCGATCCGGCTCCGAAGAAGGCACCGTCCTCCGCCGATGCCGCCGCCGACGCGCTGCGCGCCGCGGTGCGCGAGGGCCAGGAGCGGGCGGCGAGGCTCGTTCCGGGGCTGTCCGGCTACCGCGCGGGTCTGGTGGCGTCGGTGTCCGCGAGTTGTGCGTGCTTGCAGGAGGTGCTGGGTTGAGCGGGATCTCGGAGCAGGCCGCCAAGGCCCTCGGCGACGCGCTGGGCGCAGAGCACGCGGCGCTGTGGGTCTACGGGCTGGCGAACGCCTTCGTCGGCGAGGCGCGGGTGCGCAGCGCGATCGAGGAGGCCGTCGATGCGCACACCCGGCTGCGCGACACCGCTGAGCGGGCGATGCGGCGGGCGGGCCTGACGCCGACCCCGGCTCAGCCCGCCTACGACGTCGGCGGCGACGTGGCCAACCAGTCGAAGGCGGTCGAGCTGCTGATCACCACCGAGACCGACTGCCAGGTCGGCTGGCGCTCTGTGCTGGACAGCACCGAAGACGCCGGGATGCGCCGCACCGCGTTGGAGGGCCTGACCACCTCGGCCACCAGGGCGACCCGCTGGCGGCTGACGTTGGGACGCCAGCCCGCCGCGGAGGACTTCCCCGGCCAGCGGGCGTAGGAGCGCCTGGCCTCAGACGCGGGCGCCGACCGAGGGACCTGGTCATTTCGGTGCCTGGTCCTGGGGCCAGCCGAGCTTGAGCGCCTCGTTGGTGACGTCGCTGAGCGCCGGGTCCTTCTTCGAGGACTTGCTGTAGAACGCCGAGTCGCCGATCACGACCAGCCTGTCCTGCCGCCCCGAGGCGTAGGCCGCGTCGTCGAGGTCGGGCATGTCGCTCGTGCCGTCGCGCTCGTCGTCCACCAGGTCCCGGATGTTGCCCGTGCCGTCCTTGGTGGTCAGCTCGTTGAGCTGGGTGGCGATTTGCGGCGTCGGCATCAGCACGGTGATCACCGAGGTGAGGACGCGGCGGCCGTCGGGCAGGGTCGTCGTGTAGAGCGCGCGGGTGAGGTGGTCGCACTCCTGCTTGCTGAAGAAGTTCTGTATGGAGTCGGTCGAGACGCTCTTGCAGCCCTGGAACGCCTCTTCCTTGCGAACCAGGGTGAAGTCGTAGCGCAACTTCAACGGAGGCGGCGCGGCGACCTCGTCATCGGGTTTGACGGCGCTCCAGACCAGGCCGGACACGACCGCGATCAGCAGCAGCACGAGTCCCCGCAGCGCCCAGCCCATCGGCGTGACGCGCTGCGGCGGCTGCT
This sequence comes from Saccharopolyspora aridisoli, assembly GCF_004348445.1. GTDB lineage: Bacteria > Actinomycetota > Actinomycetes > Mycobacteriales > Pseudonocardiaceae > Saccharopolyspora > Saccharopolyspora aridisoli. The sequence continues at coordinate 149,766 of NZ_SMKV01000006.1, forward strand.
GCCTCGGCGGCGGGGGCGGCGGCGCGGGCTGTCTGCCGGTGCCCGGGTACGGCTGCTGCGGCGCCGGGTGAGGCGCTTGCTGCGGAGTCGGCGAATGCGTGATCACCGGCCTGGTGACGTGCTCCGGGGTCGGTGCGGCCACCTGGCGGTCCTGCCTGATGTGGGCGTTGTCCCGCCTCAGCGGCGCGGTATCACGCTGCGTGTTGCCGTGCGCTCCCGTCACGTCTTCAGGCACACCCTGTCGGTCTGACACGAGTGCCTACGGTAGCGGTTCTGGATTGCGGGGCGAACAACCCGATACCCGGTTGCGCTGATCAGAGCAGCGCGCGGACCGCCCGTTCGACGTCCTCGGCAGTGTTGTAGAGGTGGAACGACACCCTGGCCTGGCCACCGCGACTGGCGCAGGCCACACCGGCCGCGGTGAGCTTGGCCACGGCGTCCGGGCTGGCCACCGACACGATCGCCGAACCAGCGGCCGACATCCCGAGCTCGGCCCGGAACCCGTCGGCCAGGCCGCTGCAGTGCGCGGCGACGTCCGCGAGATCCAGCCGAGCCAGCCACTCCATCGACGCGGCCGCGCCGACCTGCGCGAGCCACACCGGCGAGATGTCCAGCCCGCGCGCGTCACCGGACAACCGCAACGGCAGGCCGTAGGTGGCCTCCCACGGGTCCTCGGCGGCGTACCAGTTGGCGCTGTGCGGAACGGGTCGCGGCGCGTCGGGGTGGACCGCCAGCCAGGCCGAGCCGCGCGGGGCCATCAGCCACTTGTACCCGGCACCTGCCACCCAGTCCGCCCAGTCCAGCCGCAGCGGCATCCAGCCCGCGGCCTGCGTGACGTCGAGCAGCACGCGCGTGCCGTGCTCCTGCTTGGCCAGCCGGAGCCCTTCGAAGTCGGCGATGCGGCCGTCCTTGGACTGCACCGCGCTGACCGCGACGAGGTCGAAATCCGGTGCGCGCCCACCGATCTGGTCCAGCTCGACCTCGGTGACGGTGACGCCGCGACCGGCCTGCGCGGCGAACGGGAACAGCACGCTGGTGAAGTCGTCAGTGGCCACCAGCACCCGAGCGTCGTCGGGCAGGCTGGCCGCGACCAGGCCGATCACCTGAGAAGCGCTGGCGCCGATGGCGACACGGTCAGCGGGGACGCCGATGAGGCGGGCGAAGGCGTCCCGGGCGGTGGCCACGTGCCCGTCGAAGTCGCCGGGCCGGTCCGAGCCACGGCCCCAGCGCTCCACCGCCTCGGAGACCTTCCGGACGGCCTCGGTCGGCGGGACGCCGATGCTGGCGGTGTTGAGGTAGCCGTCGGGGACGTCGAAACTCGCGTCGAAGGCCTTCCGCATGCCCGCCATCCTCGCACCGATCAGGCCTCGGCGGTGATCTCTGCCTACGGTAGGGGCATGCACAGCGAAGAGATCGAGATTCGCACCGGTGACCGCGAAGTGGTCCGCGATCTGCGCGACGAGTGCCGGCAGTTCCTCAGCTCGGCGGGAGCCGGCGACGGATTGCTCAACGTGTGGGTGCCGCACGCGACCGCGGGATTGGCGATCATCGAGACCGGTGCGGGCAGCGACGACGACCTGCTCACCGCGCTGCGCGACCTGCTGCCCGACGACGACCGCTGGCGGCACCGCCACGGCTCGCCCGGTCACGGCCGCGACCACGTGATGCCCGCGTTCGTGCCGCCCTACGCGACGATCCCGGTGCTGGGCGGGCGGATGGCGCTGGGCACCTGGCAGTCGGTGTGCCTGGTGGACACCAACGTCGACAACCCGGTCCGGAAGGTGCGGCTGAGCTTCCTGCCCGGGTGAGGCGGAAGCCCAGCCGTCGCCGTCACGCGCTCAGGAACTCCTGGAGTCCGGCGAGGTCGTCGGTGTTGATGTGGTCGACACCGACCTCCTCGAGCACGCTCCACACGGCGTCGCGCTCGGCGCCCGCGCTGTCAGGGGTGGCCCAGAAGCGGACGCGCTGGCCGGCGGCGTGCGCGTCGTTCACCATCCGCTCCAGCTCGTCGCGCTCCTCGGCGGGCATGTCACCCGAGCCGTTCCAGGTGAACACCTGCGTCCAGTCGTCGGAGACCAGCGGAACGAGCCTGGGATCGGCGCCGATCGAACCGCCGGTGCCGCCGTCGAGGAACGCGTAGCGGTCGGACTGGCCCTCGATGAACTCGGTCGGCTTCTCGCCGGAGATCACCACCGTCACCGGTCCTTCGGTGACGGTGCCGTTCTCGTAGTGGGAGAACAGGCCCGCGTACTCGGGGTCGCGCATGATCTCGTCGAGCCGCTCGTACCCGTCCTCACCGAAGGTCTTGAAGTCGACCAGCAGTTGGAAGTCGGCGTCGTGGCCCGGGTAGATGCTGCCGCCCCCGGCGTTGAGCCGCTCCACCAGCGGGTCCAGGTACAACGACTCGATGGTCCGGTCGGGGTTGAGCTGGAAGGGGTCGTGGCCGATCAGCAGCGAGTCGCCCAGCGGGTAGATGTCGGCCTCAACGCTGGTGAACCCGTGGTCCAGCGCGTCCAGCAGCGGACGTTCGTGCAGGTAGTCGTTGTGCGCGTGCGCCTGGGCCAGGGGTTCGACGTCGGCGGCCGGTGCGGCGTGGGCCGCGACGGGCACGACCAGGGTCAGCGCTGCCAGCGCGGGCAGCACGAAACGTGAGGGGGAGCGCATCACGAAGCCTCCGGTGATGATCGGTTGATCACCACCGGAGACTAGTGCGATCGCCCTGGTCGGGGCGTGCGCTGACGAGGTTCAGCCACGCACGACGTCGATCAGGTGCGCCACCGCCTCGTCGGCGGCGACCTCGGTGCGCTCGCCGGAGAGCCGGTCGCGGACCTCGACGACACCGTTGGCCAGGCCCTTGCCGACCACCAGGATCGACGGGATGCCGACCAGCTCGGCGTCGGCGAACTTCACGCCCGGCGAGACCGCGCGGTCGTCGAGGATCACCTGCACGCCGGCCGCGTCGAGCTCGGCGGCCATTTCCTCGGCGCGGGCCCGGACGGTCTCGTCCTTGCCCGCGATGACCACGTGCACGTCGGCCGGGGCGACCTCGCGCGGCCACGCCAGGCCCATGTCGTCGTGGCTCTGCTCGGCGATGGCCGCGACCAGGCGGGACACGCCGACGCCGTAGGAGCCCATGGTGATCCGCTTGGGCTTGCCGTCCTGGCCGAGCGCGTCCAGCGAGAACGCGTCGGCGTACTTGCGGCCGAGCTGGAAGATGTGCCCGATCTCGATACCGCGCGCGGCCACCAGGGTTCCCTTGCCGTCGGGCGACGGGTCGCCCTCGCGGACCTCGGCGGCCTCGATGGTGCCGTCCGGCGTGAAGTCCCGGCCGCACACCAGGTCCAGCACGTGGTGGTCGGTCTTGTCCGCGCCGGTGACCCAGGCGGTGCCGGTGACCACGCGCGGGTCGACCACGTAGCGAACACCGTTCTCCTGCAGCGCCTTCGGGCCGATGTAGCCCTTGACCAGGAACGGGTTGGCGGCGAAGTCGGGCTCTTCCAGCAGCGCGACCTCGGCCGGTTCCAGCGAGGCTTCGAGGCGCTTCATGTCGACCTCGCGGTCGCCGGGCACGCCGATCGCCAGCAGCTGCCACTCGTCCGAACCCGGTTGGCGGGTCTTGACCAGCACGTTCTTCAGGGTGTCCGCAGCGGTGAACTTGCGGTCTGTGTTGGCGTTGAGGAAGTCGACCAGCGACTCGATGGTCGGCGTGCTCGGGGTGTGGTGCACCTCGGCGGCGGGCTTGTCCTCAATGGACTCCGCGGGCGGCGCGGGGGTGACCACTGCCTCGACGTTGGCGGCGAAACCGGATTCGGTGCTGCGGACGAAGGTGTCCTCACCGGTGGGGCTCTCGGCCAGGAACTCCTCCGAAGCCGAACCGCCCATCGCGCCGGAGGTGGCCGCCACGATCACGTAGCGCAGACCGACCCGGTCGAAGAGCTTGATGTAGGCGTCGCGGTGCTTCTGGTAGGACGCCGACAGGCCCTCGTCGTCGATGTCGAAGGAGTAGGAGTCCTTCATGACGAACTCGCGGCCGCGCAGGATGCCCGCGCGGGGCCGCTCCTCGTCCCGGTACTTGGTCTGGATCTGGTACAGCATGACCGGGTAGTCCTTGTAGGAGCTGTACTCGCCCTTGACGGTCAGGGTGAACAGCTCCTCGTGCGTGGGCCCGAGGAGGTAGTCGGCGTTCTTGCGGTCCTTGAGCCGGAACAGGTTCGGCCCGTACTCGGTCCAGCGGTTGGACGACTCGTAGGGCTCCTTGGGCAGCAGCGCGGGGAAGTGGATCTCCTGCGCACCGATGGCGTCCATCTCCTGCCGCACGACCTCCTCGACCCGGCGCAGCACGCGCAGGCCCAGCGGCAGCCACGAGTAGATGCCCGGCGCGACGCGCCGCACGTAGCCGGCCCGCACGAGCAGCTTGTGGCTCGGCACCTCGGCGTCGGCCGGATCCTCGCGCAGCGTACGCAGGAACAACGTCGACATCCTCGTGATCACGGCTACTGGCTCCTAGTTCGGCCCGATGGGAATACAGGCAGGGTAGCGACCACGCCGACTCGCCCGTCTGCGCGGTCGCGCCACGCCACCCAGCAATCCTCCCCAAACCCAAACCCCCAGGTCAAACCATTTCCCCACCACCTCCACCACCACTCACCACCGCAACTCCCCACGACTCCGATTCCCGCGCGGAACTCCGATGGATCCCACCGCCGGCCGGTGACCGGAAACCGGGACCGAGTTCCACTGAAGTCAGGAATTCGATTTCAGTGGAAATCCGGGTCCCGAGATCCACTGAAAACCGGGACCCGACTTCCACTGGAATCTCAGACACCACCCGATCAGGCGGGTTTTTCGAGAGATTCGCGGGCAGGTGCATTCGTGCGAGGGGTCCGCGCCTCTTCCCCGTGTGAGACATCCGGAGAAGCCACCGATCATCGACGACCCGTCCATCAAGGTCTTCCGCCGATGCGATGCCATCGCGGCGGGATGGAGCGACGAGGAGCTCCGTGGCGTGGAGTCGGCGTCGCCGGGTTTCCCCGCATCGCGTTCGGCCTGCTCAAACACGGTCCATCACGCGGGCGGTCGCCCACTGCGACGCCCTGCTGCACGCCGGGGTCATCTCGGTGGACGAGATCGCGGGGTTCCTCGTCGGCAGGCACGATCACGGGATCCGACGTGCGCGGGCGCGGATTCCGCACTTGGACGGGCAGGCCGAATCAGTTCCCGAGTCGGTGCTCCGGGTCGAGTTCGTGCTGCGCGGGCTGCACCCGTGCCTGCGCTGGAGGTCTTCGACGGGGATCGCTTCGTCGCCCGGCTGGACCTCGCCTTCGAGGAGGCGAAGGTCGCGGTCGAGCACGACGGCGGCTGGCACGCGGATCCGGCCCAAGTCGAGCAGGACCGCGATCGTCGCGATCGACTCAGAGCGCTGGGGTGGGCGGTGATCGTCGTGACCAACGACCGGCTCCGCGATCACGTGGACGAGGCCATCGCCGAGGTCGCGGCATCGCTGGGAGGCAGGTCCGGGGTGGCCGCATGACCGCTTACCCTGGTGGGCGTGTTGGTTCTGCTTCCTCCTTCGGAGACCAAGGCTGCTGGTGGGGACGGCGCTCCGCTGGAGCTGGCCGGGATGTCGCACCCGGAGCTGAACGGGACGCGCCGCGAACTCGTCGACGCGCTGTCCACTTTGGCCGGTGACGTGCCGCGGAGCCTGGAAGTTCTGGGGATTTCCGAGCGGCAGGTCGACGAGGTGGAGCGCAACGCCGCGCTGTGGTCCTCGCCCACCGCTCTCGCGCTGGAGCGCTACACCGGCGTGCTCTACGACGCCCTGGACGTCGGATCCCTGGAGCCCGCCCAGCGCAAGCAAGCCGATGAACGGCTGGCAGTGGCTTCGGCGCTGTTCGGGCTGGTGCGCGGAACCGACTCGATCCCCGCCTACCGGCTCTCCGGCGGGGGCTCGCTGCCCGGGCTGGGGACGCTGCGCAGCGTGTGGCGCCCGGTCCTGGAACCCGTGCTGGCCGCGGCCGACGATCTCGTGGTGGACCTGCGCTCAGGTGCCTACGCGGCGTTGGCGAAGGTCAACGGGGCCGTCGAGGTCCGGGTGCTGTCCGAGGCCGCTTCGGGCAAGCGCAAGGTCGTCAGCCACCACAACAAGTCCCACAAGGGCAGGTTGGCGCGGGCGCTGGCCTGCGCGCCCGAGGAGCCGCGGTCGGTGGAGGACGTCCTGGACGTCGCCTCCGAGGCGGGGCTGAGGGTGGAGCGCGAGGCCGACCGCGAGCTCTGCGTCGTCGTCACGGCCTGAGGAGACGAACAGCACAGCCCGGCGCCTGTTCCCCGGACGCCGGGTTCGGTCCGATAGACTGCGGGCTGTCTGCGGCTGGCACTCGGCCGCAATGCGAGCGGCGTCCGCCGCGTTCGCCCACCCATCGGCGCGGTATCGCGCCGGGCTCGTCCTCGTGATCGCCCGCGGAAAGACCCGCGAAGCTCTCCCCGTGACGTGCCTACCTCCGGGGAGTACTCTTCGTGCCTTCTTCTTCTGCCACGCCCGCACGCCGCAACCAGTCGGGACGTCCGCGACGTCGCCGTCCGCAGGCCAAGGCGCAGCCGGTCAAGCGCAGCCTGTTCGACGAGGTCGGGGTGACGGCCGTCGACCCGGCGCCGTTCGCCGATCTCGGACTGCCCAACCGCCTGGTGCGCGCCCTGCACGACAGCGGCATGCAGGAAGCGTTCCCGATCCAGGCCGCCACCATCCCGGACGCGCTGACGGGACGTGACGTGCTCGGCCGCGGCCAGACGGGTTCCGGCAAGACGCTGGCGTTCGGGCTTCCGCTGCTGGCGCTGCAAACCGGGAACGCGCGTCCGATGCGCCCGCGCGGCCTGGTGCTGGTGCCCACCCGCGAACTGGCCACCCAGGTCACCGATTCACTCAAGCCGCTGGCCAAGGCCTTGGGCCTGTACGTCCGCGAGGTCGTCGGCGGCACCTCGTTCAACCGGCAGGTCGACACGCTGCGACGAGGCGTGGATGTTCTGGTCGCGACTCCGGGTCGGCTGGCCGACCACGTGCGGCAGGGCACCTGCGATCTGTCCGAGGTGGAGCGCACGGCGCTGGACGAGGCCGACCAGATGGCCGACATGGGGTTCCTGCCGCAGGTCCGGGAACTGCTCGACATGGTTCCCGCCGACGGACAGCGGCTGCTGTTCTCAGCGACTCTCGACGGTGATGTGGACAAGCTCGTCGAGCGGTACATGACAGACCCCGTGGTGCACTCGCTGGCGCCGCCGTCGGCGAGCGTGGACAGCATGGAGCACCACCAGCTCTTGGTGTCGGCGACCGACAAGCAGGACGTGCTGGCGCGCATCGCCGCGCGCGAAGGCCGCACCATCATGTTCGTGCGCACCAAGCACCACGCGGACCGGCTCGCCAAGAAGTTGCGCGCCGTCGGCGTGGAAGCCGGTGCGCTGCACGGTGGGAAGGCGCAGAACGCTCGCACCCGCATCCTCGACGAGTTCAAGAGCGCCTCGACCAGCACGTTGGTGGCCACCAACGTCGCGGCGCGGGGGATCCACATCGACGACGTGAGCCTGGTGGTGCACGTCGAGCCGCCGGCCGACCCGAAGGACTACCTGCACCGGGCCGGTCGCACCGCGCGCGCGGGTTCCAGCGGCACGGTGGTGACTCTGGTGACCGACGACCAGAAGCAGGCGTTCCGCGCCATGGCGAACCAGGCCGGGGTCAAGGCCATCACCACCGAGGTCCGGCCGCAGGACGCCGAACTGGCGCGCGTCACCGGCGCACGCGAGCCGTCCGGCACGCCGCTGGCCGCGCCGCAGCGCCAGCAGCAGACCCCCGCGAAGTCGCGCGGCGAGCACCGCCCGCAGCGCGCCCCGCGAGGGACCGAACCGTCCCGCCGAGGCGGCTCGAACCCCAACCGCAACCGCCGTGGAGCATCGGCCGCCCGCACGGGCGCCCCGCAGCGCCCGCGCCGCTCCAACTCCCCTCGCTGAAGCCCGCATCGCGCGAGCGCGGACGACCTCGAGACCCGTCTCGTCCGCGTCTGCCCGTCCCAATCGCAGGGGCGCGATTTCAGTGGAAGTCAGGTCCCGGGTTCCAGTGGAATTCCGAATCGGATTTCAATGGGATTCGGAGTTCTGATCTCCACTGGAATCCGTTGGCCCTGGTGAGGGCGGGACGACGTGAAGTGCCCCTGGGAGCTGGTTGGCTCGCCAGGGGCACTTCCGGGTCATGGGTGGGTCAGGGTTTGAGGCCCGCTACCGGACCTATGACCACTACCGCGGGGGGTTTGATGTCGTGGGTCCGGACGTCTTCTGCGACCTGGGCCAGGGTGGTCTTCAGGGAGCGCTGGGTTCCGGTGGTGGCTTCCTGGACGACCGCGACCGGCGTGTCGGCCGGTCGGCCGTTCTTGATCAGGACCTCGGCGAACGCCTCGATGCGCTGGACCGCCATGAGCAGGACCAGGGTGCCGCGCAGCCGGGCCAGGGCCTCCCAGTCCACCAGCGATCGCTCGTCGTCCGGGGCGACGTGGCCGGAGACCACGACCGCCTCGTGCGCCACGCCCCGGTGGGTGACCGGCACGTCGGCCATCGCGGGCGCCGAAAAGGCGCTGGTGATGCCCGGCACCACGGTCACGGGGACACCGGCTTCCGCGCAGGCCAGCAGCTCTTCGAAGCCGCGCCCGAACACGTACGGGTCGCCGCCCTTGAGCCGGGCCACGAACTTGCCCGCGCGGACCTCCTCGATCAGCGTCTCGTTGATCACCGACTGACTCGCCGACCGCCCGTAGGGGATCTTCGAGGCGTCGATGACCTCGACGTGCGAGCCCAGCTCCTCCAGCAGCTCCCGCGGCGCCAGGTGGTCGGTGATGACCACGTCGGCTTTGGCCAGCAGCCGCCGTCCGCGCACCGTGATCAGGTCCGGGGCACCGGGGCCGCCGCCGATCAGCGCGACGCCGGGGGCGTTCGGCTCGGGGTGCTCGTCGACCACGCCTGCCTGCATCGCTTCCAGCAGCGCGTCGCGAACTCCAGCGCTGCGGCGCGGTCTTCCGCCGGCCAGCACGCCGAGCAGCAACCCGTCGTGCTCGGCGACGGCGGGCGTGACCGCGCTGCCCTCGGTGGCGTTGTCGGAGCGGACGCAGAACACCCGGTCTCGCTCGGCTTCGGCGCCGACGGCGGCGTTGACGTCGTCGGACGAGGTCGCCGCGACGACGTACCAGGCGCCGTCGAGGTCGCCGTCGCGGTACTCGCGACGGCTCCAGCTGATCTCGCCGGAGTCGGCCAGCGCTTCCACCGCGGGCGTCGCCTGCGGGGCGATCACCTCGACGGTGGCGCCAGCGTTGATCAGCCGGGGAAGCCGCCGCTGCGCGACGGGTCCGGCACCGACCACGACCACGCGGCGACCGACGAGGTCGAGTCCGGCGAGGTAGTGGTCATCCGTTTGAGTGGCCATGTGCGTGTCCGTGTGCGTGACCGTGCCCGGTCGGGTCGTCAGGGTGGTGGTGCGGCGTCTGCGGTGCGCCCAGCTTGTCCTCGAAACCCGGCAGCAGCACCCGGTACGCGCAGGTGTCGCAGTTCATCCGGATGTCGCCGTGCAGGGCCTCGTGGTATCGCTCCACGACGAGGTCGACCAGGGCGTCGCAGTCTCCCAGATATCCGGCGACGTGGAGCTGGAGCTCCGGTGCGGTCTGGGCCCACTCGCGCGCCTGCGTCACGACGCGCTGCGGCAGCACGCCGTCGAACAGGAAGTACGGGGCCACCACGACGCGCTTGGCCCCGAGCTTGCGAGCCCGGTCCAGCCCGCCAGGGACGTCCGGCGATGCCAGGGAGATGAACGCGGTTTCAACCGTCTCGAAACCGCAGGTCTCCTGCAAGAGGCGTGAGACCTTGCACACCTCGGCGTTGGCGTCGGGGTCGGTCGAGCCGCGGCCCACGAGGACCACGGCCGTGTCGGCCCATTCGTCGCGCGGGACCTGCTCGGCGATCCGCTCGGCGAGCAGCTCCAGCAGGATCGGGTGCGGTCCGAGCGGACGTCCGAAGACGAAGGACGTGCCCGGGTGGCGGCGGACTTCGCGTTCCAGCGCGGCGGGGATGTCGCCCTTGCCGTGCCCGGCCGCGACCAGCACCAACGGCACCGCGGCCATTCGGCGGTGGCCCTTGTCGGTGAGTTCGGTCCAGGCTTCGGTGACCGCGGGGGCGGACAGCTCGATGAACCCGCCCGAGCTGTCGACCCCGGCTGCGGACATCCGGGCCTTGAGCCGTTCGAGGAAGGCGTGGAACTGCGCGACGCCTCGTTCGTCCACCGTGCCGTGGCCCACGACCAGCAGCGGTTCGGTCACCGGTTACCTCCAGGTTCTGCCCAGTAGAGCAGGGCGTTGATGGCGGCGGCGGCGATCGCCGCCCCACCACGTTCGGTCAGGGTGCTCACGGCCGGTAGGCCGCTGCGCCGCAGTGCGGCCTTGCTGTCCACGGCGCCGACGAAGCCGACCGGGACCCCGACGATCAGCGCCGGTTCCAGTTCGCCTTCCTCGGCGAGCCGGAGGAGTTCGAAGAGCGCGGTGGGGGCGTTGCCGACGGCCCACACCGCGCCGCGCGGGTGTTCTGCCGCCGCGAGCCGCATCCCGGCCGCGGAACGGGTGAGCCCTTCGGAGGCGGCGAGTTCGGTGACTCCGGGGAAGTCCAGGCCGATGCGGGCTTCGCGGGCGGTGATGCCGGAGGCGACCATGCGCACGTCGGTGATCAGCGGTTCGCCCGCGAGCAGGGCGTCGCGCCCTTGCCGCAGCGCAGTTTCTTCCGCGACGACTTCGCCGGTCCAGCTGGGGTCGGCGGTGGTGTGCACGACGCGTTCGACGACCCCCCTCGTCAGCGGTTCGAACCGGTCGAAGTCGGCTCGCGACCGCATGATCCGGTAGGACTCGGTCTCGATCGGGTGGACTGTGCGCCTCATGGTCGTTCCTGTTTCCTATGCGATTTCCGCGCTTTTCCGGGCGGTGAACCGCCACCACGCCGCCGCACCGCCCCAGACCAGCAGGAACAGGCCCAAGGTCAGGTATCCGAGCAGCTCGAACTGGTCCGCGATCGCGGCGACCCCGTCGAGGTAGCCCAGGCCCGACTCGGCCAGGACTCCGCAGAGCACGACGAAGGCGACCAGCGCGGCGAGTCCCACGGTCAGCGCCGTGGTGGTGACGTTGACCCACAGCCGCCGCAGCGGACGGGCCAGGGACCAGGTGTAGGCGCGGGACATCAGGATTCCATCCACGCTGTCCACAGTGCACATTCCGGCGGCGAACAGCAGCGGCAGGCTCAGCACGGCGATGGCCGACAGGTTCGCGCCCGGGGTGACCATCGCCAGGACGGTGATCTCGGTGGCGGTCTGCATGCCGAGGCCGAAGAGCAGGCCGATGCCGAACAGGTGCCAGGACCGGGCCACGCCCTGCATCCGGCCGCGCAGCAGTCGCGCGAGCAGGCCGCGCCGTCCGAGGACGATGTCGACCTCGGCTTCGTCGATGGCGCCGCTCCGGGCGCGGCGCAGCAGCCGCCACGCGTCGCGCAGCACGAGCGCGTTGAGCACGGCGAGGACGGTCAGCACGGCGACCACGACCAGGTCGACGGCGGTGGCCATGTGCACGCCGGTCTGCTCGGCCCACTGCTGGGCGGCGGGTCCGGCGATGAACGCGACCGCGCAGGCCAGCAGCATGACGACGCTGGCGTGGCCGAGGGCGAACCACATGCCGGTGGACACCGGACGCCTGCCGCGCTGCATCAGCAACCGGGTGGCGTCGTCGATGACGGCGACGTGGTCGGCGTCGAAACCGTGCCGCAACCCGAGCAGGTAGGCGGTGGTGCCGGCGGCGGCGAGGCCTCCGGCGGCGCTGAACGCCTGCTCGTGCAGCAGGTAGGCACCCCAGCCCGCGAGGTGCAGTGCTCCGATCGCGGCCAGCAGGACCGCTGACTTCCGGCGCTCGCGCGCCCCCCAGCCGGTGGTGTGCCGGCTCACTTCGGCATCCCGATTCATGGGATATCCGACCTCCTGGGTTCTCCCGCCCGGGGTTCGGTGGCCGCGCGCCGCGGGTTCGCGGCACGGGGCCGGCACGCAGTGTCCTGACTCCCGGATCGACGTGGTTCCCCCGCCTTCCAGCTGATGACAGCCGTGGCGATGGGTGGGGACCACTCCCCGGTCACAGTGGCGGGACCGTCCCGGACTCGCACCGGGTTCCTGCACTGTCGGCGACAGTCATCCTTGCCTGATCTACGGTCCGAGGTCAAACCTGGTGAAATCGATCACGTTGCGTGATCTGCGCGCTGCTCCCGTCAGCCGATGGCGCTTTCAACCGGCTCAATCAGGGGTACCCGGTCGGGTGAGCACAGTGCTCCGGCTCGATGCTGCGTCAAGGAGGTCACCATGAACGAGACCCACTCGATCACGCTGAACCTGCAGGTCGTGGAGGCAGGGGCGAAGACGACCGCGGACGTCGGATTCACCACACCCGCCGGGCAGGCGCTGCACGGTCACGGCACGGCCCGCAGGCACCCCGACGACCCGGAGGTACCGCAGATCGGGGACGAGATCGCCATTGCCCGAGCCCTCTACGAACTCGCCCACAAGCTCCTGGACAACGCCTCGAGCGACATCGGGGACCGACTCCACAGGCGCGTCCACCTACCCGCCTGATCAGCATTTCGGGGTACTCTAGGACCGCGCGGTCGATGTCGTCGACCGTGGGCAGATCGGTGGGGTGGCGGCGATGTGCTGGCTCACCGCGCCGTCGCTGACGAGCTCTTCTTCCCGCCCGGGGTAGGTTGGCTCCGCCCCCGGACGGGAGGGAACCGGGTTCCGCCGCCAGCTGCGCTGGCGCGTCGGTAGGTCCTGCACCACCACGGGGCTCCGCGCTCACGGCGGTTCCTGCCGAGCGCGCCCATCGCCTCGGTCACCCCGGGCGGGCAGGGCGCGGACGAGGGCGAGTGGAACCCGGCGATCCGGCTCACACTGATCGGGCTGCCAGTCCACGTCTTCCGGCGGGAAGAACTCGGTCTTGCCGTTCCACCGCCGCTGCTGGCGAAACTTTCGGGCCGCGGTGGTTCTCGAGATCGCCCTGGCCACGACGCGTGCGTCCTGGGCACTCGCGGACGAGCCCGCCCGCGTCTAGGCCGCTCGCCGGATCCGCTCCCACGCCGCTTCGACGTGCCTGCGCTCGGTCGCCGGGGAGCCGACGGCCAGCCGCAGCAGAGTTCGCCCACCGATCTTGGTGTGGGTGAGGTAGAGGTCGCCGGAGTCGTTGAGCGCGTCCATCACCCGGTGCGTGCGCTCGTTGGCCTCGTCCACCGGGAGGTCCGGGTAGCGCGGCCGGAAGCAGACCAGCGCGAGCGGGTGCGGTTCCAGCAGCTCGAAACCGGGGTCGTCGCGCACCCAGCCGGCGAACTCCTGGGCCAGCGCGACGGTGTCGCGGATGTGCGCGCGCAGCCCTTCCGCGCCGTACCAGCGCAGCACCGACCACAGCTTCAGCGAGCGGAACCGGCGGCCGAGCGGGACCTGCCAGTCCCGGTAGTCGATCACCTCGCCGGACTCGCTGGCCTCGTTGCGCAGGTACTCCGGCAGGATCGACAACGCCTCGATCATCGGAGCCCGGTCGGCCAGCCACAGGGCGCTGCAGTCGAAGTTGGTCAGCAGCCACTTGTGCGGGTTGGTGCAGTAGGAGTCGGCGAAGTCGGCGACTCCCTCGTTGATCCAGCGCAGCTCCGGGCACACCGCCGCAACACCGGCGTAGGCCGCGTCGACGTGCATCCAGACGCCGCGCCTCCGGCAGATCTCGCCGATCTCGCGCACGGGGTCGATCGCGGTGGTCGAGGTGGTGCCGATCGTCGCGCACACCATCGTCGGCACCGCACCGGCTTCCACGTCCGCGGCGATGAGTTCGTCGAGGTGGCGCGGGTTCATGCCGAGCGTATCCGGGTCGGTGTCGACCACCCGCACGTTATCCGCGCCGATCCCGGCCAGCCGCGCAGCCCGCTCCAGCGAGGAGTGGGTGTGCGCCGAGACGTACAGCGCATGGCGTCGGGTGATGCCCCTGCGCGCGACGTCCTCACCGGTCCGCTGCAGCGCGGCCAGGCACGCGACGAGCACGGCGCTGGACGCCGAGTCCTGGATGACCCCGCCACCAGCCGCGTCGGTGCGGAAATGCGCAGGCAGGCCGAGCAGTTCGGCCAGCCAGTCCACGACGACGGTTTCCAGCTCGGTGCAGGCCGGACTCGTGGCCCACACCATGCCCTGCACGCCGAGCCCGCTGGAGAGCAGGTCACCGAGGATCGAGGGTCCGCTCGAATTGGCCGGGAAGTAGGCGAAGAACCCCGGGTGCTGCCAGTGCGTCACACCCGGCAGCAGGATCTCGTCGAGGTCACGCAGGACCTGATCGAATCCCTCGCCCCGCTCCGGCGGATGAGCGGGGAGCTTGTCCCGCACCTCCCCCGGCCCCACCTGCGATCGCACCGGGAACGATTCGATCCCCACCCGGTAATCCGCGATCCAGTCCACGACCTGCTTGCCGACCCGCCGGAACTCCTCCGGCGACATGTCACCACCCACCCGGCCACCCTGCCACTCCGGACGCGATCAGCGCAGGAGGTCGATGGCGTCCCTGGGGCAGATCTCGACGCATTCACCGCAGGACGTGCAGGCTTCCGCGAGCACGTAGGGGCGGCCCGGAGCCGGGCGGAGGGCGTGTTCCGGGCAGGTGAGCAGGCACGCGCCGCAGGCGGTGCAGGCGTCGGTGATGGTCAGCGGGTCAACGGACATCGCCCGCCATCCAGCGGTAGCCGCGCGGGGTGACCATCCGGCGACCGACCACAGTGGACTGCGAGGAGCCGACGACGACCGTGGTGAACATGTCCACGTCCGCCGGGTCGAACTCGTCGATCGAGGCGCACCAGACCTCCTGGTCCGCGCGGCTGGCCTGGCGGACCGCGCCGACCGGGGTCGTCGCCGGACGGTGCTCGGCGAGGATTTCCAGAGCACGGCCCAACTGCCAGTGGCGCTGCACCGAACGCGGGTTGTAGAAGCAGACCACCAGATCGCCCTCGGCTGCGGCGCGGACCCGGCGTTCGATCACCTCCCACGGCGTGTGCAGGTCGGACAGGCTGATCAGCGCGTGGTCGTGGCCGAGCGGTGCACCCAGCAGCGCCGACGCCGACAGCGCGGCGGTCACGCCCGGCACGCCGACGACCTCGATGTCCACGTCGGCCTTCTCCAGCGCGGGACTGGCCATCGCGTACACGCCCGCATCGCCCGAACCGATCAGCGCGACCGCGCGGCCCTGCTTGGCCAGCTCGACCGCCTCAGCGGCGCGAGCCTCTTCGGCGCCCAGGCCGGTGGCGCGCTCCTCGGTGCCGGGCCGCAGCAGGTGCCGGACCTGGTCGAGGTACTGGTCGAGGCCGACGACCACCGACGCGCGGCGCAGCTCGGCGTCGGCGCGCGGCGTGCGCAGGTCGGGGGCACCCGGCCCGATGCCGACGATGGCGAGCCTGCCGCGCGGGCTGATCCGGGTGGCGGCAACGGTGACGTTGTCACCCTTGATCTTGTCCGCGACCAGCTCGACCGGGGCGCCGTAGGCGAGCTCAACGGCGGCGTGCAGCGAGGAGGCCTCGGCGACGCTGGGCGTGCCGACCTCGCTGCGCACCACCTCGCTGGGGTTGGGCACCTCGACGCCGGCCAGCACCTCGGCCGGGTAGGTCAGCAGCGACAGCTCGTCGCCGCCGTCCTTGGAGTGCCAGAAGCCCAGGTCCTGCACCGCGTCGAGGATGCCTGCCTCGTCGGCCTTGAGGTCGACGCTGGCGAAGGCGCGGATGGCGCGCGGGTCCAGGCCGTGCTCGCTGTCGAGCCGGGCGATGGCCTCGGCGACCGCCGTGCGCGACACACCGCGCGCGGAGCCGACTCCGACGACCAGCGTGCGCGGGATGAGGCGCAGCGTGCGCTCCTCGTCCTCGGCCGGGCGGCGGTCGTCGATCACCACCGTCCACTGCGGGTTCGCGACGTCGGCGCTGACGTTCGGCGGCAGCGCCGGGAGCGGGAAGCCGTGCGGGTTGATCAGCCGGACCGGTTCGCCGTCGAGGATCGCCACGCCGCAGGACGGCAGGTCGCCGTCGACGGTGGCGTCTAGCTGCTCGACGAGCTCGTCGAGCGCGGTGGTACCAGTGGAGTCGGTCGCGGTGGTGATCACCGGAGTGCAGCCGAAGACGTCGGCGACCTGCTCGGCCAGCGCGTTCGCGCCGCCGCCGTGACCTCCGGTCAGGGCGATCGCGAAGCGCTGCGCCTCGTCGACGCTGACGATGCCGGGATCGGTGTGCTTGTCCTGCAGCAGCGGCGCGACCAATCGGACCGTGGCGCCGCTGGCCAGGAAGAACACGGCGGCGTCGAGGTGGTCCCAGAGGCGTCGGACGGCCGGTCCGATCGGACCGTCAGCGACCAGGGCCTCCGGCCCCAGCCGTCCGGCGAGTTCGGCGGCCGCCCGCCGTCCCGCCGCGGTCACCGCGAACAGACCGATCACTGCTACTCCCCTATGTCGTCGTCACATGCCCGGAACGGGTGAAAACACCCTACGACACTCCCGGACGGGGCAGTTCTGGTCCGAACCGCCCATGATCAATGACCTTGTGCCTGGTCAGCCCGGACCGGAAATGCCCGCTGCCTCGCGAGGGATCACGCCTTCTTGCGACCTGAGACGAGGACCACCGGGTTGGCCGCCTCCAGCCGGGAGGAGCCGTCCGGGAGTTCGGCAAGGCGGGAGGCCGCGAGCTGGACGCCCTCGACCTCGTACCCCGCCGAGCGCAGCGTCTCGCGGGTCGGCCCGACCCGGTCCAGGGCCGCCAGGGCGACCACGACGCGGGAGGCTCCGGCGTGGGCGCAAGCGGTGACGACCTCGTTGCCGCCACCTCCCACGAAGATCGAGTCCGGCTTCGGCAGCTCACGCAGCGCCTGCGGGGCCTTGCCCTCCACGATGCGCACGTCAACGCCGTGACCTGCGGCGTTGGTGACCATCCGGACCACTTGGGCCTCGTCGGACTCGACAGCGATGGTCGCCGCGCCCATCCGGGCGCACTCCACCGCCACCGAACCCGACCCGGCGCCGACGTCCCAGACCAGGGTGCCCGGACGCGGGGCGAGCTTGGCCAGCGCCACGGCGCGCACCTCGACCTTGGTGATCATGCCGTCGCGGTGCGAGAACTCGTCCTCCGACAGCGCCCAGCCGGTGGCCGGTGGAACCGGCTCACCGCCGGCGATCCACCCGCGCGAAGGCACCTCGTCCGCATTCGCCAGGCACAGCACCACGTTCGGCTCGAACCAGCCGCGCTTGGCCGCGTCCGCCGGGTCGATGGTCACCACCGACTCGTTCGGCCCGCCCAGGTCCTCGCCGACGATCATGGTGCGCCGCCACCCGGTTAGCCCCGACGCGATCTGCGCCGGACCTGACTTCGGCGCGGTCAGCACCGCCACCGCCGGGCGCGCCCGGCACACGTTGATCGCCGCGCTCAGATCGCGGCCGTGGGCGCTGACCACCACGACGTCGTCCCAGGACCGCCCCGCGCGCGCCATCAGCCGCTGAACGCTGGAGGTCGCGGGCAGCACCGCGCACCGGACGCCGCGCTCCCGCAGCGCGCGCACGGCGCCGAAGAACCCCGGGTCACCGGAGGCGAGCACCACGCCCTGCTCGTCCCCGGACAGCGCGGACAGCGCGTTCAGAGCCGGTTCCAGAGGCCCCAGTTCGAGCCTCTTCGCCTGGTCGGGCGCATGCGCGTCGAGGTGCCGCTTGCCTCCCACGACCAGCCGCGCCTGCGCCAAGGCCTCGGCACCACCCGGCGGCAGCGCTGCCCCGTCAACCCCGATCACCGTGACTGCCACGTCACCCACCTCGCCTCGGTGGCCGCGACCACGTGCTCTCCCTCGAAGTCGACCATGGCGACCCGAACACGCAGCTTGCGACCGCACTCCTCGCTGAACCGCTCCAATACTGCTGCCACCAGGTCGCACAACCGGTGCGCACACGCCGAGAAGTAGTCACCGCGCTGCCACACCTCGTACGCGCGGCGCGCGGTGGCGGCCTCGCTGACCTCGGTCACGTCCTGCTCGCTGCCGCCGAACTCCGCGGTCAGCCGTCCCAGCAGTCCGGTGTCCACCTTGGACCGCGTGTAGTGGGTCATGACGACACCGGAGGCGAGCTTGGTGAGCTTGCCGATCATGCCGACGAACACGAGCTCGTCGAGCCCGTGCTCCACCGCCCTGCGCACGGCAGCGCCGGTGAAGTCGCCGACCTCGATGAAGGCCACCTCGGGCTCATCGGGCAGCAGCCGCATCGCGACCCGCTCGGTGCGCCCGCCGGTGGACAGCACGGCCACCCGGCCCCGCTGGGCGGACAGCACCGACACGGCCTGCTCGACGCTGGACCGCCACGACGCGGTGGAGAACGGCCTGACGATGCCGGTGGTGCCGAGGATCGAGATGCCGCCGAAGATGCCCAGCCGCCGGTTGGTCGTCTTGTAGGCCATCTTCTCGCCGCCGGGCACGGTGATCGTGACGTCGGCGCCGCGCTCGCCGAGCACCTCGCGCACGGCGTCGCCGATCATCTGCCGGGGCACCGGGTTGATCGCCGGACCACCGACCTCCAGGCCCAGGCCGGGCTTGGTGACGGTGCCGACGCCCTCGCCGCCGTGCAGCACGACCTCGCCGTCCTCGCGAGGCACGACGCTGACCGTCAGCCGAGCGCCGTGCGTGACGTCCGGGTCGTCGCCCGCGTCCTTGACGACCACGGCGGTCGCCGGTTCGGCGCTGCCGGAGTCGACCTGGAACCGACGGCGCTTGCCGTCCGGGAAGCCGATGTCCACGGTGGCCGGGAGCTGCCCGGTGACCAGCAGTTCGGCTGCCGCTCGGGCCGCCGCTGCGGAGCAGGCCCCGGTGGTGAAACCGGTGCGCAGCGCCTTGGGCCGGACCTTCGCGGTGCGCGGGAGGTCCGGCTCGCGCAGCGGCGGCTGCGGATCACTCTGACTGCTCATCCGGCTTCGCCGCGGGCTTGCGCTTGGCAGACTGCTTGTTCTTCGCCGTGTTCGGCTTGGCCGGGGCCTTGCGCTTGGCCGAGCTGGACTTCGCCGCCCCGGTCGTCTTGCGCGTGGTACCGGTGGTGGTGCTCGCGGTGCCACTGCTGGCGGTGCTGCCAGTGGCGGCGGTGGTGGTGCCACTGCTGGCGGTGCTGCCCGTGGCGGCGGTGGTGGTTGTGGTGTCTGTGCCGCCGGTGTCGGTGGCGGTTCCGCTGGTGGCGTTGGCGGCGCTGGCCGCGGTGGCCGGAGCGGTCGTGGCGCTCGACGTGGCCGACTCCTGCTGCGGCGCAGCGGTTTCGGCCTCGGCGGGCTCGTCGGCGAACAGCTGCGACTGCGATTCGTCGACCTGGGGGATCGAGCGGTTCGCGCCGAAACGCGCTGCACCGCGCGCGGTCTCCTGCCAGTCCCGCACCGCCCACCACGCCGCGTCGGACTCCTTGAGGTTGGCCGCCTCGGACTCCTTGAGGTTGGCCGCTCCGGACTCCTCGAGGTTGGCTGAGTCGCTCTCCTCGGGCTGCTCGCGCGGCTTCTCGACGCGGCGGACGGAGCGCTCGGCGCGCAGCGCGCGACGGGCTTCCTTGTCGGCCTTGCGGTAGGTGTGGAAGTGGCCCGCGTGGTACAGGTGCGAACGGGTGCCACCCGCGGTGAGGCCCTTGCCGATGATGAACAGCGTGTGCCGCCACAACTTGTGCTTCTTGCAGTCGGCTTCGAGCTCGCCGAGCGTGCTGCGCACCAGCAGTTCGTCCGGCCAGGTCACCTTGTAGGCCACCAGCACCGGCGTGTCGTCCGGGTAGCCGCCCGCGCGCAGCTCCTCGACCAGCTGGCCCGTGCGCGCGGCGGACAAGAACAGCGCCATCGTGGTGCCGTGCTTGGCGAACTCGCGGACCTTCTCGCCGTCGGGCATCGGCGTCTTGCCGCCCTCCAGGCGGGTCAGCACCAGCGACTGCGCGACCTCGGGGACGGTGAGCTCGCGGCCGATCGCCGCCGCTGCGGCGGAGAAGGCCGGAACGCCGGGCACGATCTCCACCTCGACGTTCATCCGGACCGCGGCGTCGTACTGCTCCTGGACCGCACCCCACAGCGACGGGTCACCGGAGTGCACGCGCGCGACCTTGAGCTTGTCGCGCTCGGCGCGCCGGTAGATCTCCAGCGCGTTCTCGTGGGTGAGCCGGGAGGAGTCGACGAGCTCGGCATCGGAACGGGCGTGCTCCTGCACGCACTCCGGCGTGACCAGGCTCGCGGCCCAGACCACGATGTCGGCTTCGGCGATTCGCTTGGCGCCGCGGACCGTGATCAGGTCGGCCGCGCCGGGTCCGGCGCCGATGAACGAGATCCGGCCAGTCACCATTGCTCTCCTCTTCCGCCTCGGGGTGGCAGCACTACCACTGTCGACAAGTAAGGCGCATCGTCCACATCGGACACTTCAGCAAGCGGTAGTACCCGCGCATCCGGCGTGCCCAGGTGCTCGGCGTAGACCGAGCGGTCCAGAGCTCCGCAGTCGTCGATCGCGTCGCGCAGCTCACCCAGGCGTCGCCCGCCTTTGTAGGCAACGACCGTACCGCGCGCTCGCAACGCCTCCCGCAGCGCGGTGACATCCCGCAGCGTGGGAATCACGGTGAGTTGCTCCGAGCCCTCGGTGAGCGCGATGCCCGCCTGCGACGCGGTCGCCTGCATCGCGGTGATGCCGGGCACCGTCACGATCTCGACCTCGGTCAACAGCTCCACGACGGCCGCTGCCAGATAGCTGAACGTCGAGTACACGGCGGGGTCGCCCAAGGTGGCGAAGACCACCGTGCCGCCCTGATCACGCAGTCGCTTCGCGACGGTCTCTGCCGCGTCGTCCCAGTGCCTGCGGCGCCGCTCCTGCGGCCCGTCGACCGGGTCGGCGAGCGCGAACACCAGCCGCTGCACCCGCTCGTCGGAGCCCAGGTGAGCGCGCACGATGGCCTCCGCGCGGCCCTGCTCGTCGGGCGCGAGGACGGGCACGTACACGGTGTCGGCTTCGCGGATCTCGCGCAGCGCGGCCAAGGTCAGCATTTCCGGATCGCCGGGGCCGACCCCGACACCGACGAGTCTCATCGCAGGCACCTCATGACGAATCGAGCTACCGAACCGGGGTTTCCGGCCGGATGGGTGTGCAGGTAGGAGGCGTGCACCCCTCCGTGGACGAATCCCTCGCGGTGCGCCCCGGAAGGCCCGCGCCAGAACCACGCGGGAGGTTCGCCGTGACCGGGTTCGGTCGCGGTGCGGTGGAATTCGTGCCCGCTGATGCGGGCTCCCTCGGCGAACAGCGGTGATTCGGTGGCGGCGACGGCGTCTCGGTATCCCAGGGTCAGTCGCGGCGACATGGCCGCGCGCACCGGCAGCACCCCGCACATGGGTTCGCCATCGAGCTCCTCCCCGAGGTAGAGCAGTCCACCGCATTCGGCGTGCACCGGGCCTCCACCGGTGGCGAAGGCGCGGATCTCATCGCGCAGCGCGGTGTTCGCCGACAGCGCGGAGGCGTGCTGCTCCGGGAACCCGCCCGGCAGCACCAGCCCGGCGGTCCGGGCGGGGAGTCGCTCATCGCGCAGCGGGTCCACGAGGGCCACCTCGGCACCGGCGGTTTCGAGGAGTTCGACGTGCTCGGCGTAGCCGAAGCTGAACGCGTGCCCGCCCGCCACGGCGACCACCGGCCGGCCCTGCGGCTGCACTTCGACACCTGGATCCCAGGCGGATCCGGGCAGTTCACCGGCGGTGCCGGCGAGCGCGGTGACGGCGTCGAGGTCCACGGACCGCTCGATCACATCGGTCATCGCCTCCACGGCGCGCAGCGCTTCGGCGCCGTGCTCGACGGCGGTGACCAGTCCCAGGTGCCGCGAGGGGACTTCGAGGTCGTCGGTGCGCGGGATGGCGCCCAGCACCGGTAAACCCGCGTTCTCGGCGGCCGAGCGCAGCACCTGCTCGTGGCGCGGCGAGCCGACGCGGTTGAGCACCACGCCGGCGACCTCCACCTGCGGCCGGTAGTCGCGAAAACCGTGCAGCAGCGCGGCGAGGCTGTGGCTCTGCCCCTTGGCGTCGACGACGAGCACGACAGGGGCCTCGATCAACTGCGCGACGTGCGCGGTGGAGCCGAAGGCGAGTTCCTCGTCGCCGCCGATGCGGCCGTCGAACAGGCCCATCACGCCTTCCACGACAGCGATGTCGGCACCGGCGGATCCGTGGTGCAGCAGCGGCGCGATGCGGTCGGCTCCGACGAGCACGGGGTCGAGGTTGCGCGCGATCCGGCCGGCGGCGAGCCGGTGGTAGCCGGGATCGATGTAGTCGGGTCCCACCTTGAAGGGCGCGACCCGATCGCCGCGTCTGCGCAGCGCACCGAGCAGGCCGGTGACCACGGTGGTCTTGCCCTGCCCCGAACCCGGAGCGGCGAAGACCACCCGATCGCGGTTCACCACTCGATGCCCTTCTGGCCCTTCTGCCCGGCGTCCATGGGGTGCTTGACCTTGCCGGTCTCCATCACGAGGTCGGCGGCGTCGATCAGCGCCTGCGGCGCGTAGCGGCCGGTGATGACGACGTGCTGGTGGCCTTCGCGCTCGCGCAGCTTGGCGACGACCTCGTCGACGTCGACCCAGCCCCAGTGCAGCGGGTAGGTGAACTCATCGAGGACGTAGAGACCGTGGCGCTGCTCGTCGAGGCGGCGGGAGATCTCCTGCCAGCCTTCGAGCGCGGCGGTGGCGTGGTCTTGCTCGGTGCCCTTCTTGCGGGTCCAGGACCAGCCTTCACCCATCTTGTGCCACTCGACGGGGCCGCCTTCGCCGGTGTCCTCGTGGACCTTGCCGAGCGCGCGGAACGCCGACTCCTCGCCGACCTTCCACTTGGCGGACTTGACGAACTGGAAGACCCCGATGGACCAGCCCTGGTTCCACCCGCGCAGCGCGAGCCCGAAGGCGGCGGTGGACTTCCCCTTCATCTCGCCGGTGTGCACGACGACCAACGGCCGGTTGCGGCGCTGGCGGGTCGTGAGTCCATCAGCTGGCACGGAAGAAGGCTGTCCCTGAGGCATGCACTGACCCTAAGAGGTTGCTGCCAGTGACCTGCGTGGCGGTGCAGGTAGCGGAAACCGCACGCTGATCCCGGGGTCCGCGACCGATGCACGGTGCTGCGGCTGTCCTCCCCAGACGACGTGAGGCCGCCGCGGTGCGAGTTGCTCGGGTGGCCGAAGTGACGAGGCCCAGCGCACGGCCCCGCACGAGGTGGGCAACTTCACCGCTGCAACCGGCGTTCGACGCGTGAAGATGGACGAGCGTCCCAGCACTAGGAGCCGCCGCATGCCCACCAGGCCGCCTCTGGTGCTCTCCGCAGCCTCGTTCATCAGCAGCTTCGACCGGTTCGCCGTGACCCCGATGCTCGTGCTGATCGCGCTGAGCATGCACGTCCCGATGGCCTCGGCGGTCACGGTCGCCAGCGGCTACTTCCTGGCCTACGGGCTCTCGCAACCGCTGTGGGGAATCCTCTCGGACCGCTTCGGCCGGATCCCGATCATGCGCGCCACGCTGCTCGCGGCGGCGGCCACGGGCCTGATCTCGACGTTCGCCCCCTCGCTGGCGGTGCTGATCGCGGCGCGGGTCCTGGCTGGTGCGTTCATGGGCGCGGTGGTCCCGACGACGCTGACCTACGTCGGCGACACGGTCTGCCAGCAGAAGCGCCAGAGCGCGCTGTCGGACCTGATGGCCGCCCAGGCGGTGGGCACGGCCATGGCGACGGCGGTGGGCGGTGTGCTGGCTCACTGGCTGGACTGGCGCGTGGTCTTCGCGGTCCCGGCCCTCTGCGCGGCGATCTGCGCGCTGCTGCTGCGCGGCCTCCCGGAACCCGAGCGAGCGGCGGTCTCGGGCGGCGTGGGTTCCCACATCGGCGGAGTCCTGCGCAACCGGTGGGCGCTGCTGGTGTTCGGCCTGGTCTTCGTGGAGGGCGCGGTGCTGCTCGGCACCATGACCTTCCTGGCGTCGGCGTTGGTCTCCGAGGGCCTGGACGTCGCGGTGGCGGGCTTGGCCACGGGCGCCTACGGCATGGGCGTGCTGGTGTTCTCCAGGATCGTCAAGGCCATCAACTCCAAGGTCCCGGTCCCCCGCTTGATCGCCATCGGCGGCACGCAGGTGATCGTCGGCTACGCCCTGGTCTCCTTGGACACGAACTTGGCCACGGTGATCACCACAGCGCTCCTGCTGGGCGGAGGCTGGTCCTTCATGCACTCCTCCCTGCAGAGCTGGGCCACATCGGTGGCCCCGGAAGCGAGAGGAACAGCGGTAGCCCTCTTCGCCTGCGCCCTGTTCCTGGGCAGCGCAGCAGCCTCCGCAGCAGCAGGCCCCCTAGCTGACCACGGCAACTACACGATCCTGTTCACCACAGCAGGAGCAGTGGCAATCCCCCTGGTAGCCACAGCCACCTGCGCAAGGCACCGCTACCACCAGAAACAACCAACCCCAGCCTGAACCGTCAGGCAAGCGACGAAGTCGCTTCCTCCTTCACCACCCGAGCAGCCGGCACCGCCGCGGGTTCTGAGCGGCTTCGCGGCGAGGACGCCGCGACGCCGTGTATCGGCACACATCAGGAGTGGCGCCCGGAGACCATGGAGCCGCTCAGGTTCCGCCACCCACACCGCCAAGCAACCCAGCCACAACAACCACGAAGAAGAAGAGCCCCGCGCTCAACCGGCCTGGGGGTCGCTGGGAGCGCGGGGCACTTTGGAGGTCCACCCCTGGGGGTCAGGTGGACTGGTGGTCACCGTACCAATCCGACCGAAGGGTCTGTACTCACAGGGCTGAATCTCGTGACCAAAACGAGACTCAAGCAGCCAACCCGCTGTCACCGCTGACGGCGCGCACGACTCCGGCGACGTGTTCGGCGGAGAGCTCTTCGAGCCGCAGGCTGGGTCCGCCCAGGGCTGTGGCCACCTGGTTCGCCAGTCCGAGCTTGACAGGGCCGTTCTCGCAGTCGACGACCACGGAGGCGGTTCCGGTATTGGCGAGCGCGCGTGCGGCGCGCAGGGCGTCGTCGACGGCCTGCTTGCTCCCGGTGGCTCCTCGGACGCCGACGGTGGCCTTGCCGTCGGTGAGCAGCACGACGAGCGGCCGGCGCTGCGGGTCGCGGGTGCTCTCGGTCTGGATGAGGTGCTTGGTGCGCAGCAGTCCGTCGGCGAGCGGGGTGCGTCCGCCGGTGCGCATCCGGCGGAGCCGGGCGGCGGCGATGTCGACCGACGAGGTGGGCGGCAGGGCGACTTCAGCCTCGTCGCCGCGGAAGGTGATCACTCCTACCTTGTCCCGCCGCTGGTACGCGTCGCGCAGCAGGGACATGACAGCGCCGCTGACGGCGGTCATCCGGTCGCGGGCGGCCATCGAGCCGGAGGCGTCGACGGCGAAGAGCACGAGGTTGCCTTCGCGGCCTTCGCGCAGGGATCGGCGGACGTCGTCGGAGCGCAGGACCAAGCCGGGTCCGCTGCGTCCGCGCGCGGCTTGGTGGGGCGCGGCCGCGGCGAGAGTAGCGGTGACGTGCAGTCCGTGGCCGTCGACGGTGGTGGCGCGGGTGGTGCGTCCGCTGCGGGAGCGTGCGCGGGACCGACGGCCGGGTGCGCCTTCGCCGAGTCCGGGCACTTCCAGCAACCGTGCGCGGAACGACTGCCCGGCGCCGACTGGGGCGCGTTCGGAGTCGCCGCCACCGGTCTGCTGCTCCTGCTCCTCGCCGCCTCCGCCTCCGGTGGGTCCGGTGGGCTCGTCCTGGGGTTCGCCGCCTCCACCGGGACCGCCGTCGGGTCCTCCGTCGGGGTCGTCGTCGGGGTCTTCCGGCGGCTGGTCCTCGGATTGCTCCGCAGCGTCGGAGAGGGCCTGTTGAAGCTGGTCCTCGGCCATGCCGGGTTCGTCGAACGGGTCGCGGCGGCGCCGGTGCGGCAAGGCCAGGCGGGCCCCGGCTTCGACGTCCTCTTCGGTGACGGCGTCGGCGCCGCGCCAGGCCGCGTGGGCGATGGCGGTGCGCGCCAGCACCAGGTCGGCGCGCATGCCGTCGACGTCGAAGGCCGCGCACAGCGCGGAGATCCGGCGCAGTTCGGAGTCGGGCAGCACGACGTTCTCGACGCGGGAACGGGCGGCGCGGATGTGCTCGGCGAGTTCGGCGTCGGTGTCGGCCCACTGGGCGGCGAACCCTGCGGGGTCGGCTTCGAAGGCGAGCCGCCGACGGACGACCTCCGTGCGGGTGCCGACCTCGCGGGAGGCGGCGACCTGCACGGTGAGCCCGAAGCGGTCGAGCAGCTGCGGCCGGAGCTCACCCTCCTCCGGGTTCATGGTGCCGACCAGCAGGAACGACGACGCGTGCGAGACGGACACGCCGTCGCGCTCGACGTGGGCGCGGCCCATGGCGGCGGCGTCGAGCAGCAGGTCCACGAGGTGGTCGTGCAGCAGGTTGACCTCGTCGACGTAAAGCACGCCGCGGTGCGCTCCGGCGAGCAGGCCGGGCTGGAAGGCGCGGACGCCTTCGGTCAGGGCGCGTTCGAGGTCGAGCGAGCCGATGAGCCGGTCCTCGGTGGCGCCGACGGGCAGTTCGACGAGCTGCGCGGGCCGGCGGGTGGCGGTGCCGCCGTGCGGTGCGTCGGGGCACTGCGGGTCGGGCGCCACGGGGTCGCAGCCGAAGCGGCAGTCGTCGACGACGTCCAGCGACGGCAGCAGCGAGGCGAGGGCGCGCACGACGGTCGACTTGGCCGTGCCCTTCTCGCCGCGCACCAGAACACCGCCGATGCGCGGGTGCACCGCGTTGAGCAGCAGCGCGAGCCGCAGGTCGTCATGGCCGACCACGGCGGAGAAGGGGAAGCGAGGGGCAGCGGACATGCCGGTGTGGTTCCTTCCTCGGGGTGCGGACGCCCCGCTGTCGGGAACAAGGGGCCGCAGTGTCCTGACTCCCGGATCGTCACGTCCCTCCGGCCTTCCCAGGTCACCCCGGTGGCTCGCGCGGGAGGTCCGCTCCCCGGTCACAGTGGCGCCGACCGTGCCGGACTCGCACCGGCTTCCTGCCAACACCCCTTGCAAGCGGATTCACCGACATCGTCCCAGACGTCGATCAAGCACCCAACCTTCCGGCGCCGCAACTCACAGTTCGGAGTTGGCGGTGGTCGTTCCGCGTGGCGGTGCCGGTGGCAGAACCCGCGGCGGTGCCGAGCTGAGTTCCACACCTGCAACAGCGGCTCACGCCGCGAAGGCGCCTCAGCGACCAGCGATGACGCCCGCGCGGCGGGGTTCGCGTCGCATGTCGACGTGCGGAATTCCGTCTTCGAGGTACTCGTCCCCGGTCTCGACGAAGCCGAAGGAGGCGTAGAAGTCCTTGGCGTAGGTCTGGGAGGACAGCACGGCTGGCGAGTTCTGCACCTCCGCGACGACGGCGCGCATCAGCTTGCGGCCGATGCCCAGGCCGCGGGCGCTCCTGGCGGTGCAGACGCGGCCGATGCGGTAGGTGCCGTCGGGGTCTTCCAGCAGCCGCAGGTACCCGAGCACGTAGTCGTCGGCGGAGTCGACCCAGAAGTGGCGGGTGGAGTCCTCCAAGTCGCGCCCGTCGAGCTCGAGGTAGGGGCATTCCTGCTCGACGACGAAGACGTCGACCCGCAGCCGCAGCATCCGGTAGAAGTCGGAGGCGTCGAGGTCTGCGGTGTAGGCGCGTTGCACGGCGGTCGCGAGCGGCTGAAGGGTCACCCTTACCTGGATATCACAGGACTTCCCGGTTTCCCGCACTCGCAAGCGGCGGGAGTTGTGCAGACCACTCGCCCACCGCTCACAACGGGTAGTTCGACAGCCTGGTGTAGACGCCGGGCGTGCCGGGACGACCGCAGCCGGTGCCGTAGGACACCACGCCGATGAGCCGCCCACCTGCCACGATCGGCCCGCCGGAGTCACCTGCGCAGGCGTCGCGCCCGCCTTCGGGATACCCGGCGCAGAACATGCTTCGCGGGTCGTAGTCCGGGTAGGCCGAGCGGCAGGCGTCATCGGCGGCGACGGGCACCTCTACGGAGCGCAGGCTGTCCGAGTTGGGACCGTTCTCACTGGTCCGACCCCATCCGTAGACGCGGGCCATGCTGCCCGGCTCGTACGGCGCGGTCTCGCCGGGCGCGACCACCGGCAGCGGACGCTGCGGCAGTGGAGCGCTGAGCTCGAGCACGGCGAGGTCGTCGCCGGTGGTGAAGTCCTCGTAACGCGGGTGCACCCACACGTCGTCGACCTCGGCTTCGGTGCCCTGCGAGCTGCGCAGGTCGGTGCGCCCGGCGATCACGCGGACGTCCTCGGGCGAGCGTTCAACCCCGGTGAGCGGATCGTGCGCGCAGTGCGCCGCGGTGACGACCTCGCCCGCGCGGATCAGGGTGCCGCCGCAGAACTGGTTGCCGTACCGGTCGGTCAGCGCGACCACCCAGGGAGCATCGTCGGTGGTGGCGCCCGCGCCGCTGAGGATGCGGGACTGCGGCTGGTCGTCCCCGGTGATCGCCTTCTCCGCGTGGGCAGCGGGGCTCGCGCCCGCCAGAGCGGTGACCGCTCCGGCGATGGCGAGCGCGCGCAGCGCACGGGTCTTGTCGGCAGGTCCCTGTTCGTCGCGGCCCAAAGTCGGTGCCTCCAGCTGTCGCGGTCATCGGAGCGGACACACCGTAATCACCCGCACACAGGAACATCACGAGTCGCAACTCACAGCTTGGCAGGAAAATATTTCGTTAAAATCGACTTAGCAAGAAGATTATTTCGCGAATGTCGCCGTTGACAGTCGCGCCTCCATCCCAGGGCATCGCGGAACCGGCGTACCTCCAACACCGGCACCCGCCGATCTCACCTGTCCGGATGACGAGATGAACCTGATCAAGCGATGCGGCAGCGCATGCTGCCCGAAGTGGGGAGGAATTCCGCCGTGCTCCTGGACCCGACGCCGTTGCCCGCCTTCCTGCTGGCGAGCGCGGTCGTGATCATCACACCGGGAGTGGACGTCTTCCTGCTGTTGCGCACGTCGCTGAACCACGGCCGCAAAGCGGGCCTGCTGGCGCTGGTCGGGATCCACAGCGCCAGCGCGCTGCAGGTCGCGCTGGTCATCTCCGGGCTGGGCGCGCTGATCACCAAGGCGCCGGGCGCGCTCGTGGCCCTGAAGTGGGTGGGCGCGGCCTACCTGCTCTACCTCGCGGCCACCATCGTGCGCGGGTACTGGCTGACCAAGCGCGAGTCCGGCTCGCTGGACGTTACGCCGCCGGAGGACGTCAACCCCTACCTGCGCGGCCTGCTCAGCAACCTGACCAACCCGAAGATGCTGCTGTTCAGCCTCGCGTTCCTGCCGCAGTTCGTCGGTTCGTCCACGCAGCCGGCGCTCCAGCTGGTCGCGCTGGGCGTGGTGTTCCTGGTGCTGGCGGCGATCTGGGAGGTCACCATCGTGCTGGCCGCCGCCGGGATCGCCGACCGGCTAAAGAACCCCCGCGTCTCGAAGTCGCTGGACGCGTTGAGCGCGACGGCTTTCGTGACCATCTCGATCGGTCTCGTCGCGAGCTGACAAGAGGGTCAGCAGCGCCAGCCCTGCCAGCACGAGCAGCACCACCGGCACCGCCACCACACCCGACAGCAGGCTGATCACGAACGGCGTGCAGAAGCCCAGGTAGGCCAGCACCCACATGATCGCGGTCAGCCCGGCCAGCTCGGACGGTCCGGCGATGCGGCCGACCACCGTGAGGCAGTAGGTCGAGACGAAGCCGTATCCGGTGCCCAGCGTCAGCGCGGCGAGCAGGCCCAGCCACGGCTGCGCCTGCCACGCTGCGACGGCGGCCAGCACGAGCCCGGAGGCTGTCGCCAGCAGCCCGAACACGGCCGTCGCCCGCACCCCGCGCTGGGCGATCCGGCGAGCCCAGGGCTGCACGACCGCGCCGAAACCGGGCGCGCACAGCGTCGACACCCCCGCGTAGAGCACCTCGTAGTCGGGCGCGTGGACGGTGACCTGGGCGGGGAGCACGGCGAAACCGACAGTGGGGCACAGGAAGATCCACGGCGCCACCGGCGCCACCCGGCGGAGGAACCGGGGATCGCGGGCCCCCTTGCCGCGCGGCGTCCCGGCCGTCGGCTCGATGCGCGTCTCCGGGCAGCGCAGCGCCAGCGGCAGCGTCACCGCGCACAGGATCAAGTGCGGGACGTAGGCGCAGACCAGCGGGAACGGGCCCCAGGTCGCGACCAGCGAGGACACCACGCCGCTGATGCTGAAACCGGCCGCCAGCAGCACGCCGGCCCTGCGCGCGCCGGCCCCGTCCTCGGCCGCGGTCCCGAACGGCGGGTGCGACAGATCGCGCACCCAGGCGCTCCCGGCGGCCAGCACGGCACCGGTGCTCACACCGACGATCAGCCGCCCGGCGATCAACCACGGCACCACGTGCGCCCCGAGCATCAGCGCCACCGTGGCCAGGGCGCTGAGCACGATCGCCCAGATCACCACCGGCTTGCGCCCGCGCCGATCGGCCAGCGGACCCCCGAACAACAGGCCGGGCACCAGCCCAACGACGTAGAGCGCCAGCAACCCGGTCGCCGCCGACGGGCTCAGTCCCAACTCACCCCGGTAAGCCCCCAGCAGCGGGGAGAACTGGTTCGCACCCCACCCGGCCACCATCAACAGCAGAGCGGCGGGCAACCACACGTTTCGCACACCTGAAGTTCTACGCGCCGCACCCCACCACAGGCACCGACCGTTCGGATTTCCCGAACGACGGGGCTTTTCACCCCTCCGCCGCTGGGGTGCGGTTCTGGTTTCGAACTGACCGGGCGAAACCGACATCGACCATGGGTCGCTCGGACCAGAACCGCCCGCTGCCGGGCACACCGACACTCGTGGCGCGCATCTTCCGTCGAGTGCGCCTCATTTCGGTGGCTCCCACGATCGCCCGGCCGTACGTTGCCCGCATGGACTTGCGGCGCTTGGAGACGTTGCTGGTGGTGGCCGACGAGGAGCACTTCGGCCGGGCCGCCGAGCGGTTGTTCCTGGCCAAGGCCACCGTGACCGAGCACGTCAAGCAGCTGGAGCAGGACTTCGGAACGCCGCTGCTGCACCGCAACCCGGTGCGCCTGACCCCCGCGGGCCACCGGCTCGCCCGGCACGCCCGCGCGCTGCTCGCCGCAGCCGACATCGCCCGCGCGGACGTCGCCGAAGCCGTATCGACCGAGCCGCGGACGCTGCGGGTCGGAGTCATGGGGCACGGTTCGGCGGAGCTGACACCAGCGACCGCGCAGGCGTTCCGGATGGCCCACCCCGAGATCGACCTGCGGCTGGTGCCGCTGGACTTCACCGAGCACGTGTCCGCGCTGCTGGAGCACCGCGTGGACGTGGCCTTCGTGCGCCCGGCCCCGGTGGACGAGCGCGTCGAGGTCGACGTGCTGACCACCGAGCGGCGCATCGTGGTGGTCTCGGCTCGCTGGGAGCTGGCCGACGCACCCGAGGTGCGGCTTGCCGACGTGCTCGACCTGCCGTTCATCCGGCTGCCCGAGCGCACGCCGCGCCCGTTCACCGACTACCTGTACTTCACCGCGGCGCGGGGTGGTGAGGCCCCCCGCCGCGGTCGCGACGACGCGGTCACGCCGCACGAGGTGCTCGCCACGGCGGCCGCCGGACGCGGTGCGGGTTCGGCGCTGGCATCCTTCGAGCGCTTCTACCCGTGGCCCGGCACCAGGTGCGTTCCGGTCGCGGACGCGCCGTGGGAGCACAGCGTGCTGGTCAGCCGCGCAGGCGACGAGGATCCGCAGGTGCGTGCCTTCCGGGCCTTGGCCACTGGACTCGCCCGCGAACTCGGCCCCGGGCTGCGGCTGACCCCGGTGTGATCCGTGCTCGCCCCGTGATCAGTGCTGCGCCGTGAGCTGGGCCTGGATGTCGGCTTCGTAGGTTGCGGTGCGGGTGTAGACGCCCGGGTTGCCCGGCCTCGCGCAGCCGTTGCCGGTGGAGACGATGCCGACGATCTTGCCGTCGACCACCAGCGGCCCGCCGGAGTCGCCCTGGCAGCTGTCGATGCCGCCTTCGGGGTATCCGGCGCAGACCATCGCCTGCGGGTCGTACTGGCCGTACGCCTGCTCGCAATCGGCGTCGGAGGTCAGCGGGACCTCGGCCTTCTGCAGGGTGTCCGAGGCGTCGCCGCCTTCTGAGGTTGCGCCCCAGCCGAGCACGGTCGCCATCCGGCCCGCCTCGTAGGAGGCGGTGTCGGCCGGTGTGGCCACCGGCAGCGGGGCCTGCGGGAGCTCCTGCTCGAGGGTCAGCACCCCCACGTCGGCCCCTGTGTTGGCGTCCTGGTAGTTCGGGTGGACCCAGATGTCGGTGACCGGGACCTCGACGCCGTCGGTGGAGGACTTGCTCTCCCGGCCTGCCACCACCCGCACCGACGCGGGCCGCTCGCCCTTGACGCAGTGCGCCGCCGTGATGACCTTGTTCGCCGCGCCGATGGTGCCCCCGCAGAACTGGTTGCCCTCGGCATCGGCCAGGTAGACCACCCACGGGTGGTCGGCGATCGGAGCCGCTTGTCCCCCGACGATCGGTGGCGCAGCGGTCCCCTGCTCGCCGGCGTTGGCCGAGGTGGCCAGCAGACCACCGATCAGGCCGATCGCCGCCAGCGCTCCGGTCGCCGCCCGCATCCCGAGTTCGTACTCCGCCATGGTTCGTCTCCTCCCCGGAGCCTTCCGGCGGCCGTCCGACCGCCGCTCCGGCTCGTCCAAAGTGTCCACGAGTAAGAGGAAACGAACCCTCTGCCAGATACACCTCGGCCAGGAGCTCAACACGAACGAGTGGAATTACACGCCACTTCCCACTCGGACGGCCCAACGATTCGGTCCACTGTGGATGGTCAACGGGAGATGCGTGCCACCCGGGACGGCGCAGCCGGCCCGGGTGGTCGATCAGTCCTCCAGCTGGCCTTCCAGCTCCAGGTACACCGACCGCAGATCGTCGAGGACCTGCTCGTCCGGTTCGGCCCACAGGCCTCGGTCCGCGGCTTCCAGCAGCCGCTCGGTCATGCCTCGCAACGCCCACGGGTTGGAGTTGCGCAGGAACTGCTGCACCTGCTCGTCGAAGACGTAGGACTCGGCCAGCTTCGCGTACATCCAGTCGTCGACGACCCCGGCGGTCGCGTCGAACCCGAACAGGTAGTCCACCGTGGCCGCGAGCTCGAAGGCGCCCTTGTAGCCGTGCCGCTGCATGGCCGAGATCCACTTCGGGTTGATCACCCGAGCCCGGAAGACCCGCTTGGTCTCCTCGCCCAGCGTGCGGGTCTTGACCGCGTGCGGCACCGCCGAGTCACCCACGTAGGCGGCCGGGCTCTGCCCGGACAGCGAGCGCACCATCGCGACCATGCCGCCGTGGTACTGGAAGTAGTCGTCGGAGTCGGCGATGTCGTGCTCGCGGGTGTCGACGTTCTTGGCCGCCACCTGGATGCGCTTGAACGCCGTCTCCATGTCGCCGCGCGCTTCGCGGCCGTCGAGCCCCCGGCCGTAGGCGTAACCGCCCCAGGTCGCGTAGACCTCGGCGAGGTCGGCGTCGCTGCGCCAGTTGCGGGCGTCGATCAGCGGCAGCAGCCCGGCACCGTAGGCGCCCGGCTTGGAACCGAAGATGCGCGTCGATGCCCGGCGGTCGTCGCCGTGCTCGTCGACGTCGGCGCGGTAGTGGGCGGCGACGTAGTTGTCCTCGTCGGGCTCGTCGAGCTTGGCCACGGTCTGCACCGCGTCGTCGATCAGCGAGACGACGTGCGGGAACGCGTCGCGGAAGAACCCGGAGATGCGCACCACGACGTCGATGCGCGGCCGGCCCAGCTCGGCGACCGGCACCACCTCGAAGCCGGTGACCCGTCGCGAGGCGTCGTCCCACTTCGGGCGGCAGCCCAGCAGCCAGAGGATTTCGGCGATGTCGTCGCCCTGCGTCCGCATCGCCGAGGTGCCCCACACCGTCAGGCCCACCGAGCGCGGGTTCTCACCGGTGTCGGCGACGTGCCGGGTGATCAGCGAATCCGCGAGCGCGGATCCGACGTCGAAGGCGTTGCGCGACGGGATGGCCTTGGGGTCCACGGAGTAGAAGTTGCGGCCGGTGGGCAGCACCGAGATCAACCCGCGGGTCGGCGACCCGGACGGCCCGGCGGGCACGAAGCCACCGTTGAGCGCGTGCAGGACGTGCTCGACCTCTTCGGTGGTGCGGGCCAGGCGCGGCACCAGTTCGACGCAGGCGAACCGCAGCACCCGCACGACGTCGGCGACGCCGGTGCCGATCACGTCGGTGACGACCTGCTCGGCGCGCTCGGAGTCCCAGTCGGTGTCGGCCAGCGCCTGGATCAGGTTGCGCGCCAACGACTCCACCAGGTCCACCGCGTCCGACGCCGAAGCCGACGGCCCCTCGACGAGCTCGGTCAGCTCGGCCGGAACGTCCGCGCGAGCACCGGGTTCGGCCAGCAGCGCCTGCTCGTCGAGCCCGAAGTGGTCCGACAGCGCGGAGCGCAGGCCGGGCAGCGCGCCGACCTTGCCGCCGAAGACCTGCTTCGCGCGCAGGATCGCGAGCACGTCGTTGACCAGCTCCTCGTCCCGCGGCGCGCGTCCGAGGATGTGCAGGCCGTCGCGGATCTGCACGTCCTTGATCTCGCACAGGTAGCCGTCGATGTGCATCACGAAGTCGTCGAAGGACTCCGCGTCCGGCTGGCCCTCCTGGTGCAGGTCGTGGTGCAGCTCCGCATGGGTGACCAGCTCCCAGATCTGGTTGCGCAGAGCCGGTTTCTTCTCCGGGTCCAGGTCGGTGACCAGCGCGTACTCGTCGAGCAGCTGCTCCAGCTTGGCGATGTCGCCGTAGGCGTCGGCACGGGCCATCGGCGGGATCATGTGGTCCACCACGGTCGCGTGCCCGCGCCGCTTGGCCTGGGTGCCCTCACCGGGGTCGTTGACGATGAACGGGTACACGAACGGCATGTCGCCCAGCACCGCGTCCGGCGCGCAGTCGGCCGCCAGCCCCAAACCCTTGCCCGGCAGCCATTCCAGGGTGCCGTGCTTGCCCAGGTGGATCACCGCGTGCGCGCCGAACTCCTCGGCCAGCCACCGGTAGGCCGCCAGGTACTGGTGCGAGGGCGGCAGGTCCGGGTCGTGGTAGATCGCGATCGGGTTCTCGCCGAACCCGCGCGGCGGCTGGATCAGGATCACCACGTTGCCGAAGCGCAGCGCGGCGACGTAGATGCAGCCCTCGTCGTCGACGTAGAGGCTGCCGGGCGGGGCGCCCCAGTGCTCGGTCATCGACGCCCGCAGCTCTTCGGGCAGCGCGTCGAACCACTCGCGGTAGCGGGTCGTCGGGACGCGGATCGCCGCCTCGGACATCTGCTCCTCGGTCAACCACTCCACGTCGTGGCCACCTGCGGAGATCAGCCGGTGGATCAGGGTGTCGCCGTCCAGGCCGGTCACGTCCAGGCCGCCGAGGTCGTAGCCGGCGTCCTCCAGAGCGCTCAGCAGCACGACCGCCGAGGCGGGGGTGTCCAGGCCGACGGCGTTGCCGACGCGGGAGTGCTTGGTCGGGTAGGAGGAGAGCACCACGCCGAGGCGCTTGGTGGAGTTGTCCACGTGCCGCAGCCGCGCCAGCGACACAGCGGTGGAGGCCACGCGGGCCGCGCGCTCGGGGTCGGCGACGTAGACCGGGATTCCCTCCGGGCCCTCCTCCTTGAAGGAGAACGGCACGCTGATCAAGCGGCCGTCGAACTCCGGCACGGCGACCTGCATCGCGGCGTCCATCGGCGACAGCGCGGCGTCGCTGTCGGACCACACCGCGCGGCTGGTGGTCAGGCACAGGCCCTGCAGCACCGGGATGTCGAGTTCGGCCAGCGCACCGGCGTCCCAGGAGTCCTCGTCACCACCCGCGCTGGCGTCGGCGGCGACCGCACCGCCCGCGGCGAGAACGGTGGCGATCAGCGCATCGCACCCACCCAGCAGTTCGCGCAGACCAGCGGCGTCGGACAGGCCGCGCAGCGAGCCGCAGAACACCGGCACCACGTTGGCGCCGGCCGATTCGACCTGGTCGGCGAGGGTGTCGACGAACGCGGTATTGCCCGCCAGCGCGTGCGCCCGGTAGAAGACGACGCCGATCGTCGGCCGCGACGGGTCGTGCTCGCGCTCGCCGTGCAGGCCGAACTCCGGCATCGACTGCGGTTCGGTGAACCCGGTGCCGGTCAGCAGCACCGTGTCGGACAGGAAGTGCGCCAGCTGGGCGAGGTTGTCCGGGCCGCCTTCGACCAGGTAGGCCAGGGCCTGGGTGGACACACCGGCGGGCACCGTGGACAGCGTCATCAGCTCGGCGTCCGGGGTGGCCTCGCCACCCAGCGCCACGGTCGGCAGCCCCGACGCCAGCACCGCGTCCAGGCCCTCCTCCCAGGCGCGACGGCCGCCCAGCAGCCGGACCACGACGACGTCAACGCCGTCGAGCAGCGCCGGAACGTCCTCAGCGGCCACGCGGGAGGGGTTGGCGACCCGGTAGTCGGCCTCGGCGGCACGGGCGGCCAGCAGGTCGGTGTCCGCAGTGGACAGCAGCAGAACTCGGGCGTCGCGGGCAGGCTCGCTCACGGTGATCCTCTCTCGGGGTGCGCGCCCCGGCGGGGGTCACGGCGGCAGGAGTTCCTGGCTCCCGGATCCTCGCGGTGTCCCGCCTCCCAGCCCTGCGCAGGCCGTGGCTGTCGGGTTCCGCTCCCCGGTCACAGTGGCGCGACCGCCCCGGCCTCACACCGGGTTCCTCCACGTCACCGCCGTACTGGCGCAGCCATCCTATCGACCCCGCGATCACCCACCACCCCACCGACGATTTCGCGAGAAAGATCTCCTCCACCCACTGCGACTCGTCTTGCTCACCGGTGCAGGGGGAGGACTCGAGCGGCTGCGCGGCTCCTGGCGCCGCTGATGCATGCCGGTGCTCGGCGTCGCGGCGTCCCACCCCCCGAAGCCGCTCAGAACCCCCCGGCGGTGCCGGTCTCGCCGGTGGTGGAGGAGAGCGGCTCCGCCGCTTGCCTGACGTGTTGTTCAGTAGCCGGCGGCTACGTTGACCAGGCCCAGGAGTGGTTGGCCTGCCATGTGGCGGCGGACGTTCTCCTCGACCCTGCGCGCCAGGGCCGGCATCTGCAGCGACGGCGGGTTGGCCGTGTGCGGGGAGATCAGCGCGCGCGGGTGGGTGAACAGCGGGTGCCCGTCGGGCAGCGGTTCCGGGTCGGTGACGTCGAGCGCGGCACCGCCGATCCGGCCGGCGTCCAGGGCATCGACCAGCGCCTCGGTGTCGACCAGCGAACCCCGCGCGATGTTGATCAGCCACGCGTCGGACTTCATCGCCCGCAACGCGGCGGCGTCGATGAGCTTCGAGGTCGCCGAGGTCGCCGGAGCCGCCACCACCACGAAGTCCGACTCCGCGAGCAGCTCCCGCACCCCGTCGGCATCCTCGGACGGCCAGGTCCGCTCGGCGCCCAGCACCGGCTTGCCGGAGCGGTTGACCGCCAGCACCCGGACGACGAAGGGACGCAGCATCTCGATCAGCGCCTTGCCGATCCCACCAGCGCCGATGATGCCGACGGTCGAGCCGGCGAGGCTGCGCATGCCCTCGGGACGCTGCCAGGTGGTGGCTCGCGCCATCGCGACGAGCTGCCGCGAACCTGCGAGCATCAGGCCGAGGGTGTGCTCGGCGACGGTCTGGGCGAAGGTGCCCGCGGCCGAGGTGAAGGTCAGGTCCTCGCGCAGCGCGCCGGAGGCCACCCAGGATTCGATGCCGGCCGAAGGCAGCTGCACCCATTCCAGGTCCGGGCGGTCGTACTCGCCGAACCGGCTCGGCTCCCCGCCGAACCAGACCAGCGCGTTCGCCTCCTCCGCCGAGCTGAGCTCAGCACCGGCCGCTACCACGGCGGCTTCCAGCTCGGGCTGGGCGACCGGACCAACGTGGACCTTCACGACTCTTCCTCTCTCACGAACTGCGAACGCGTCCCCCCCGGGGGGGGGGAACGTCAGCCCTCGACGAGCTGTGCCAGCGCGGGCAGCTGGGACTCATCCTCCAGCGCCGAACCGACCGCGACCACGTCGGCTCCGGCCCGCAAGAACTCGGGAGCGTTGCGGGCGTTCATCCCGCCGGTGGCCACCAGGCGCAGCGAGGGGAAGGGGCCCTTCACCGCGCGGAACCAGCTGCTGCCCAGCTCAGCGGCGGGGAACGCCTTCACCCACGACAACCCGAGGCGCAACGCCTGCTGGACCTCGCTGGGCGTGGCCACCCCGGGCACGTGCGGCAGGTCGAGTTCGGCGCTCAACCGCACGACCTCGGCATCCAGGCCGGGCGCGATGGTGAAGGCCGCGCCCAGGTCGCGGGCGGTGCGGAGCTGTTCGGGGGTGATGATCGTTCCCGCGCCGACCGGGCGGCCGCGTTCGGCTCCGGCGCGCACGGCCGCTGCCAGGGAGGGCTCGGCCTTCGGCGTCTCGATCGGGACTTCGACGGCGTCGATGCCCAGGTCCCAGGCTCGTTCAGCCAGCTCCGCGGTCCGCTGCGGGTCCATGCCGCGCAGGATTGCCATCACCGGCGTGGCGAACAACTCCTCCAGGAAGGGCACTTCTCACTCACTCCCGTCGAATCGCAGCGCGCCCCACTGCTCCTCGTCGAGCGCCAGCCAGCGCGCGAGCGAATCGGCGTCGGGCGGTGCGGTGTGGTCCTCGGTGCTGCGCAAGCTGTGCGCGGCCAGCAGGTGCCCGCGGCGCAGGCAGTTCTCGTCGTCCTCGCCGCGCAGCACCCCGGAGAGGAAACCGGCCGCGAAGGCGTCACCGGCGCCGACCGGTTCGACGACCTCGACGGTCGGGGCGGGCACGACGGTGCGGCGCTCGCCGAGCGCGTAGGCGGCCTCGGCTCCGTCCTTGACCACGACGGTGACCGGTGAGTCGAGCAGTTCCCGCACGTCGTCGGCGGTTCTCACACCCCACAGGGTGGCGGCTTCGTCGAGTCCGACGAACACGACGTCGGCGAGCTGGGCGAGCTCGGCGAGCACCGGGGCGGCCTGCCGAGCCGACCACAGCGTCGGCCGGTGGTTCACGTCGAAGGAGATCGGGCCACGGCGGGGGCGGGTCAGCAGCCGTCGGGTCAGCCGGTCGCAGCCCTCGGACAGCGCCGGGGTGATGCCGCTGATGTGCACGACGCGGGCGGCGTCGATGACGTCGTCGGCGAGGAAGTCCTGGTCCATCGTCGAGGCAGCCGAGCCCGCGCGGTAGTAGTGGACTCGGGTTCCGTCCGGCCCGGGGTCCTTGAAGTAGACGCCGGTCGGTGCCTCGGAACGCATCTCGACCAGGCCGGTGTCGACGCCCGCGCCCGCGATGGAGGCGGCCACGCGCCGCCCGAGCGGATCATCACCAAGGCGGCTGGCCCACCGCACGTGGTGTCCGAGGGAGGCCAGGTGAACGGCCACGTTTGACTCGGCGCCACCGGCGGAGAGCGTGAACGCGGGGGCCTCTTCGAGGGGGAGCGGGGCGGCCGGGGCGACCAGCGACATGGTCTCTCCCAGGCACAACACCTCGGCCTCGTTGCCCACCTGCGCCACGTTTCCTCCTGCCATCACTGGGACGGGCGACAGCTTAGCCAGACACCGCTGCGAATTGCACACCTCCCATTGCATGAGGCGCAACCAGGCGGGTAGAACCGGCGGGCCGCACCGGCGTGGGTTCTCCTAGGCTGTGCCCGGTGATCGACAACGATCATTCCCACAGCCACCAGGAAAAGGAGGATGCTCGCATGAGTCTGGAGCGCCCGATCGATCCTGATCCGTACTCGTTCCTGCCTTCGGTCCCCGCGTTCACCGTCACCTCCACCGACGTGGCCGACGGCCGGGCCATGCCGAAGGCCCATGCCTACGACGGGATGGGCGCGGACGGGCAGAACGTGTCGCCGCAGCTGAGCTGGTCGGGTTTCCCGGAGACCGCCAAGAGCTTCGTGGTCACCTGCTTCGACCCGGACGCACCGATCCCCGGCGGGTTCTGGCACTGGACCCTCGTCGACGTTCCCGCCGACGTCACCGAGCTGGCCGCCGACGCGGGCAACCGCAGCGGCCAGAACATCCCGGCGGGTTCGTTCCACGTCGCCAACGACATGGGCGAGCGCGCCTTCGGCGGTGCTGCCCCGCCGCCCGGCGACCGGCCGCACCGCTACTACTTCGTGGTGCACGCGGTGGACACCGAGGAGCTCGGCGTGGACGAGAACGCCTCGGCGGCGGTGGTCAGCTTCAACCTGGCCTTCCACACCGTCGGCCGCGCCGTCATCACCCCCACCTACCAGCACTGATTCCGCACGACGTCGCGCCCGCCCGGACCAGTCCGGGCGGGCGCGACGTCGTCATCACCCGGAAGAGATGTATCTGTTGAGGGTGTTCGCGCCTCTTCTTTCATGA
Organism: Saccharopolyspora aridisoli; assembly: GCF_004348445.1. Classification (GTDB taxonomy): domain Bacteria; phylum Actinomycetota; class Actinomycetes; order Mycobacteriales; family Pseudonocardiaceae; genus Saccharopolyspora; species Saccharopolyspora aridisoli. The sequence continues at coordinate 190,240 of NZ_SMKV01000006.1, forward strand.
GGGAGGTGCGAGAGATGAGTCTGCTGCCGGGTTCCACCGCCGCGGTGATCGCGACCGGGGTCGCCGCGCTGCTGCTGCCGTCGTTCGTCGCCGGTCGCTACCGCCGGCACGGCGAGCTGGGCGCGGGAACGGCCGTGCTGCGCTTCGCGACGCTGCTCTACGCGATCGCGCTGGGCTGCTACGTCCTGCCGCCCACCGGCACCTCCTGCTTCCCCGTGCAACTGCGCCCGCTGTCGGCGCTCACCAGCGCCGTGGGGGTCGAGCAGTTCGCCTGCAACGTCGCGCTGTTCGTCCCGCTGGGCGCGCTGCTGCGCCGCGCCCCACCGGTGGCGGCGCTGGCCGGCGCCGTCCTGTCGGCGTTCGTCGAGGTCACCCAGCTGACCGGGCTGTGGTTCCGGTTCCCGTGCCCCCACCGGGTGTTCGACGTCGACGACGTCATCGCCAACACCACCGGGGCCGCGCTCGGAAGCCTGCTGGCCCCGCTGCTGCACCGGATTCCAGCGGGCAGTGGTCGACGCGCCAGCGAACCGCGTCCGTTGACCGTCGGTCGTCGGCTGCTGGGGATGTGCTGCGACGGCCTGCTGCTGTGGTGGCTGGGCGTCACCTGCGTTCACCTGACCGGCTTCGCCCTGCGCTGGGCAGGCATCCCGCCCTCGACGGAGTTGCAGGTGACCGCGGCGTGGCTGGTCCCGGCGCTGCTGTTGCTGTTCGCCGCCCTGACCTCGGACGGCACGCCCGGTCAGCGGCTGGTCCTGCTGCGGGCGCCCTCAGCCGGCGGACGAGCCGCCGTCCTGCGCTGGACGCTGGGCGCCGGGGGCCTCGCGCTGCTGCAGGGCGCATGCGAGCTGGCGAGGGGAGCGCCGAGCGGGGTGCTCGGCCTGCTGTGGTGCGCCGCGCACGCGATCGGTGTGATCTGGGACAGAGATCGGCGTGGAATCACCGGGCGGCTCTCCGGGTTGGAACTGACCGACGTCCGCGGACCGGCGACGGCCCGCACCAAGTGAGGCAGGATGGAACCGTGCGGCATTTCGATCTAGTCATCATCGGCTCCGGCTCCGGCAACTCGATCCTCGACGACCGGTTCGCCGACTGGAACGTGGCCGTCGTCGAGAAGGGCATCGGCCCCAACGACGCCTACGGCGGCACCTGCCTCAACGTCGGCTGCATCCCGACGAAGATGTTCGTGCACACCGCCGACGTCGCGGGCGCCCCCGAAGCCGGCGCCGGGCTCGGTGTCGACCTCGAACGCCGCGGCGTGCGCTGGCCGGAGGTCCGCGACCGCATCTTCGGCCGCATCGACCCGATCTCCGAAGGCGGCCGCCGCTACCGGGCCGAGGGCTCGCCCAACGTGACCCTGCTGACGGGCGAGGCCACGTTCACCGACGTCAAGCAGCTGACCGTCCAGACCGCCGACGGCGCTGAGACGATCACCGCCGACCGCTTCGTGGTCGCCGCCGGTGGCCGCCCAGTCATCCCCGAGATCCCCGGCCTGGACCAGGTCGAGGTGCACACCAGCGACACCGTGATGCGCCTGGACGAGCTCCCCCGCCGGATGATCATCGTGGGCACCGGTTTCATCGGCGCCGAGTTCGCGCACGTCTTCAGCTCGCTGGGCGTTGAGGTCACCATGATCGGCCGCTCGGGCAAGGTGCTGCGCGTCGAGGACGCCGACGTGGCCACCCGGTTCACCGAAATCGCCGCCCGCCGCTGGGACCTGCGGCTCAACCGCAAGGTCGTCTCCGCCGAGAAGACCGGCGATGCGATCCGGCTGAACCTGGAGGGCCCGGAGGGCGCGGAATCCGTCGAAGCCGAGAAGCTGCTGGTCGCGGTCGGGCGAACTCCCAACGCCGATCTGATCGACGCGGCGACCGGTGGGCTGGAGCTCACCGACGAGGGCAAGATCGCGGTCGACGACACCCAGCGCGCCTCGGTCGAGGGCGTGTGGGCGCTCGGCGACATCAGCTCGGAGCACGAGCTCAAGCACGTCGCCAACCACGAGACCCGCGTCGTGCAGCACAACCTCCTGCACCCCGAGGCCCCGATCTCCTCCGACCACCGCTTCGTGCCGCACGCGGTGTTCTCCGGTCCGCAGATCGCCGCGGTCGGCCTCACCGAGCAGCAGGCCCAGCAGCGGGGCGTCGAGTACGTCACCTCCACCCAGGACTACGCGGGCATCGCCTACGGCTGGGCGATGGAGGACACCACCGGTTTCGCCAAGCTGCTGGCCGACCCGAACACCGGGCTGCTGATCGGCGCGCACGTCATCGGCCCGCAGGCGCCGACGCTGCTGCAACCGATCATCCAGGCCATGCACTTCGGCCTGGACGCGCGCAGCATGGCTCGCGGCCAGTACTGGATCCACCCGGCGATGCCGGAACTGCTGGAGAACGCGCTGCTCAACCTGCCGCTCAACTGATCCGGCGCACGTCCAACGGCGTTTCGACCGCGGTCCCGTCCGGGCCGCGATCGACCCGGTAGGCCCCTGCGCGGCGCTTCTCGGAGAGCGCCTCGACGAGTTCGGTGCCCCGGTAGAGCAGACCTGCACCGTCGGCGGTGGCGTAACCCGGCGGCAGCGTCCCCTCTGCGATCAGGCGCTGGAGAAGCGGACGCCGTCGGGGTTCGCTGTCGTAGTGCACTCCGTTGGAGTGCGGCAGCAGACCGAGGCCGTTGGTGACGGGCCGCAGCTCGGGACCGAACGAGTCGGTGGTGCCGCCCGCGTGCCAGCAGATCGACCCGGCCGACACGCCGGTGAGCACGACCCCCGCCTGCCACGCCTCGCGGAGCACCTCGTCGAGGCGGTGCAGCCGCCACATCGCCAGGAGCCCGGCGACGCTGCCGCCCCAGACCCACACGACGTCCCTGGTCAGCAGGTGCTCGCGCACGTCGTCGATGTTCGGCATGGGGAACAGCGCCAGGTGGCTGGGTTGCCAGCCCTCAGCGACGGCGTTGGCGTAGAAGGTGCCGATCAGCCCGGCGTCGTCACCGACCGCGGTGGCCAGGAGGCACACGCGCGGCGCGCGGCCGGTGGTCCCGGAGAGGTCGACGGCGTGCCGGGTCAGCGCTCCGATCCCCCACGGCAGGCGATCGGATGCGCTGATCCCGCCACTGGTGGCGAGGATCGTCGGGGCGTCAGCGGGCATGTCCGAAGGCTATCCAGCTCACCGCCGAGCGACCCGCGGTTCTGCTCAGGCGGGGACGGATGGTTCCGGATCAGCCCAGTAGTCGGTGCCCATGTCGAAGGTCCCGTCGGCCGCGGGCGCGGCCCAGGACGCCGCGACCACTCCGGCGGCGAAGCCTCCGCGACGCTCCGCGGGGACCGGGGTCGGTTCGAGCGACACCGCCGGGGCACCGAAGCGGGTGATCACGATGTGCTCGCCGGCTTCGGCGCGGTCGAGCAGCTCGGTCAGCCGCTCGCGGGCTTCATCCACGGAAAACTCAACAGCCATGCCGACAAGTTACCTGCATCACGCTGATCTTGAGACCGAACCGGGTAGTTGGTTGGGCAGTTCTGCCTACACCCCACCTCGAAGCAAGTCCCTTTCGCCCCGCTCTGTCGGGAAATGCGTCAACTGAGTCCTGCGGCCAGACGCGGCAGACCCGTTGGCGCGCCGCCGTCGAGGAGGCGGCGCAGCGCATCGGTGTCGAGGTGCTTGGACACGAGGTCGCCGAGCAGGTCGAGCTGCGCGTCGCGGATGTCGGCGAACACGGTGTCCTCGGCGGCGCGGAAACCGTCCCGACCGGCCAGCCCGGCGGCCCAGCCGAGGAATTCGCGCCGGAAGTCGTCGTTCTCGAACAGACCGTGCCAGTGCGTGCCCAGCACCGGCCCCGAGATCCCGCCTTCCCCTTCGCCGTCGGGGAGCGTGATCAGCGGCGGCAGGTCACCTCGGCGGACCTCGACGCCGTGATGGATCTCGTAGCCCGCGACGTCTTCGCCGAACGCCTCACCACGCGGCCTGGCCAGCGTTTTCTCGCGATCGAAGTCGATCTCGAGGTCGAGCAACCCGAGCCCGTCTACTGCACCGGACCCGGACTCGACCTCGTCGTGGATGCGTCTGGTCAGCATCTGGAACCCGCCGCAGATCCCGGCCACCGGAAGCCCCGCCCGCGCGTGCTCGCGGATCGCCTCGGCCAGGCCGCTCTCGCGCAGCCACGCCAGGTCGGCCACCGTGGACTTCGAACCGGGCAGCACCACCAGATCGGCGTCGGAGAGCCGGGAGGGCTCGGTCACGAACCGCACGGCCACACCGGGCTCGGCGGCGAGCGCTTCGACGTCGGTGGCGTTGGAGATCCGGGGCAACCGCGGCACGGCGACCCGCAACCACTGCTCACCTCGCGGCGGCGCGGGCCGGCCGACGACGCCGTCGGCGACGTAGGACAGCGAGTCCTCGGCGTCGAGCCACAGGTCTTCTGCCCACGGCAGCACGCCGTGCACCGGCCGCCCGGTCAGCGCCCGCAGCTGGTCCAGGCCAGGCCGCAGCAGCTCGGGATCACCCCGGAACTTGTTGATCACGAAGCCGGCGACCAGCGCCTGATCGGCGGCGTCCAGCAGCGACAGGGTGCCGAAGAGCTGCGCGAACACGCCGCCCCGGTCGATGTCACCGACCACGACCACGGGCAGCCGCGCGGCCTGCGCGAGCCCCATGTTGGCGATGTCGCTGGCCCGCAGGTTGATCTCCGCAGGCGATCCCGCACCCTCGCAGACGACGTAGTCGTGGTCACGCCGCAGCTCGTCCAAAGTGGACGCGACGGTGTCCAGCAGGGCCGCCTTGCGCTCGCGGTAGGACAACGCGGTCACCTCACCGGCGACGCGGCCGAGCACCACGACCTGCGACTGCCGGTCGCTGCCGGGCTTGAGCAGCACGGGGTTGAACCGCACGGACGGCTCGACACCGCACGCCGCCGCCTGCACCGCCTGCGCCCGCCCGATCTCCCCGCCGTCCGGCGTGACCACGGAGTTGTTCGACATGTTCTGCGCCTTGAACGGAGCGACCCGCGCTCCGGTACGCGCCAACCACCGGCAGATCCCAGCGGTCACCACGCTCTTCCCCGCATCCGATGTCGTCCCAGCGATCAGCAGCGCATTCACACCCCGTTCCTACCCCATCCGGCAGCACCAGAGCCCGTCGGGCTGAACGCCGTTTGAGCAGGGTCGACACGCTGAGCAGGAAGTCGCGAAGGCAGCGGGCAAGCGCGCGAACGAAACCAACCGGCGCCACACCTCTCCGACCACGGCACTCACCCCTTGAGACTGCTGAGGCAGCCAGGGCGGCGCAGGCCGACCGGGTCAAGGTCTTCCTGTGCGGTTTTTCCGCCATAGTGACCGAATCCAGACACCGAATGTGGGAAAGTCTGGCCTCATGGAACCTGAGTACCTCGTGCGGGATCTGGAGGCCAAGGCCGCCGAGATGCAACGCCGCGCAGAAGAAATGCAGGAGCAGATCAAGAGCGCGAACGCGACGGCGACCTCTCGTGACGGAGCGGTAACGGTGCAGGTCGCTCCCAATGGCGCGTTGCAGAACATCGAGTTCTCCCAACGCGCCACTTCGCTGTCGGCGATCCAGCTCACCCAGACCGTGATGCAGACGGTGCGACAGGCCCAAATGGAAGCAGCACGCAAGATCACCGAGATCGTGGAGCCGCAGTTCGGCGGTACCGACGCGATGGACTTCATCACCGGATTCATGCCCCAGCCCGACGACGAACAGCAGACCGGCAAGGAGTCGTCAGGACCGCAGAAGAACGCACCGAAGCGTCCGGAACCGCAATCCGGCTGGGATGACGACGACGACCTCAACGACGGTCGTTCGTTCCTGCGCTGATCAGAAGGGGTGGACAATGGGTGACGGCTTCAAAGTCAACCCGGACGAGCTCCGCTCATTCGCGAAAGGGCTCGATGAGCGAGGCGATCAGGTGAGCAATGCCGCTCAGGCCACCAGCGAGATCAAGCTCGGAGAGGAGGCATTCGGCCCCTTGGTCGTCATCCTCTCTCAATTCGTCGACAACGCTAGCGACGAATTCTCCCAGAAGCTCAAGGAGTGCTCGGCGTCCATCGACAGGGCTGTCGACGACATCAACGCCGCCGCCGCTGACTACGAACGCGACGACGAGCAGGGCGGCCAGAACATCGACCAGGTCAAGGGGGCGATGTAGGTGGGAGAAGGAGTCTTCACCGGGTTCGACAGCGCCACGGACTCGGTGTCCGGCGCGGGCCCCGTTGAATCCGCCGTCCAGACCTTCGATTCGCTTGGCCGGCTGTCCGAAGGCGATTTCTTGGAGGCCGGTCTCAACGTCGGTGCCTTCGGTCTGGATCTGCTGGGTGCGGCGATGGACCCGCTCGGAGCGTTGGCCAGCGCCGGGATCAGTTGGCTGATTGAACACATCAGCTTCCTGCGCGATGGGCTAGACTCGCTCATGGGCGACCCTGACACGATCAAAAAAGGCTGTCAGAAGTGGAACGACACCGCGCTGAAGCTGGATGAGATCGCGAAGCAGCAGAAGCAGGCGCTCGACAGCCAGGTGCAGAACTGGGAGAAGTCAGCCGCGGACGCATTCCGAAAGAGCCACGGGCAGCTGAGCGAGGAAATCGCCGCCGTCTCGAAGGCATGCACCGGAATGTCGGAAACGATCTCGAACTGCGGCATCGCCACTGCGGCCCTGCGGGGCATGGTTCGCGACATGATCGCCACCTTCATCTGGGAGGTCATCCGAAACGCGGTCATCGCATTGGCGGGTTCGTTCGCGACCTTCGGTGCCGCCGCAGCGGCATTCGCCGCCTGGACCGTGGGACGCGGTGCCATGCTGCTCGGCAAGATCGCGTCGTACATGACCAAATTGATCGGCGCTGTCGGCAAGGTCGTAAGCCGCCTCAAAACGCTTCTGACCAAGGTCGATGACATCGTCCGCGGCATGAAGCGCTTCGGCCGGGGCGGTGATGGTCCCGCTCCCACCCGTCCGACGGGCGCCACCGACGCTCCACCAGGCCCACGTTCATCGGGGTCCGAATCACCACCCGCGTCCACGCAGGCCAGCAATGCGGATACGACGCCGAGCACGTCGAACGATCCCAGCATCAGCGCACGCTTGGACAACTGGGGACAGAAGAAGGTCGATGACAGCAAGGCCGACTACCAGCGGCGGCGCGAGGAGATCGACGAGAAGTACCAGGGAAGTGCGTGGCAGCGGTACAAAGATTCCGGAGACACCTACGAAAACTGGAATCGAGGGTGGAACAACTCGACGGCCGAGGGAATCTCCAATGCCTACACGCCCTACTCGCCTCTGGAGCGCAGCGGCGGTGGCCAGATGGCACACTCGGTTCCGAACTTCCACGAAGGCGCCGGTTTCGTGAACAAATTCGCAGGTGACCTCTTCCGAGAGGGAACCAAGGCCGACGATATGAAGAACGAAGTGTCCGAACCGAAGACGGACGACAAGAGCCGGGCCGACCAGATCAAGAACAGCCAGGGCGATCGGGTGGAAGAAATCCGCGATCGGTGAACCGCACGTGAGTGCGTAGCCGGAAAAGGCACCGGCTACGCACTCACGGCCTCCGAGTACGCCACGGAATGAGCGCCAGCACCAACAGAACGCCGGAAATTCCGACGATCCCGAGATAGACGGCGCCACGCGCACCAGGCACTTCCGTCACGTGCAATGGGCCGCCGACACCGCTCCGATCGGTCACCAGCTGAAGATCGGAACCGAACGGCCCGGCAAAGCCGATCGGATCGTATTCAAGTCGCTGGCCACCGCATTGCACGGTGTAGGTGTAGAAGTTCGGCGAGCGAGTGGAATCTTGCCAATTCGCGTCGAGGACCTGGCACCGCACCGGATCCGAACCGGCCACTGCCAGCCAGCCTGGGCGGCCGCCGAGCATGCCCGCCAGCGCGAGGGCGAACAAGCCCACCGCACACGCGATGCGAAGTGTTCGGGGCGCTGGAAGCCCGGACACCCCTCGGTAGAGGAGGATCAGACCGAACAGCGGTACGGCCAGCAGCGCGAGGTCCCAACCAGTGCCGGACAGGGGCCCGATCAACAGCGCGACCACGAAGAAGATCACCGTGATCGCACGACATGTCGTGTGCCGGACGGTTTGAGCAGATTCCGAACCACCTGCGGCCACCAACAGCCGCAACCCGAGCACGACCGGAACGACCGCCGCGATCGCGTTGACGATGCCCCGCACACGGGATGACGGATCCGAAACAGCGACCAAGATCGCGATCGCGATCAACACGACGCCGTAGTTCAGAGCGACGAAACCGTTTCGTCGACACCGCATCCGCTCCGGTGATCTCTCCGGATGTTGCGAAACGGCCCTGGTGTTCCAGGCCATGCTGAAGGCCAGCGTGCCGAAACCAATCAGAACGAAGCCCACGACGTGGACGAGCCAGTGCAGCGGCAGGAGCACGAGCAACGCGCCGACAGCCTGAATACCGATGGGCACGACCACATCGGCCGAGGACCCGCCGGATCGGTCCGCCTGACCAGCGGTGTCCGGCGACTGCTGTGGTGACGACATCGATCCAAACTCCCGAAACAGACGGCACGGCACTCGCGAGACGATATCTCACCCGGTCGGGCCAAGAAGGCAAGATCAGAAACCTGGAACCCGGGCACAACTGGTACTGCACTGCCGAGATTCGCGACACCAAGACGCGAAACATGAGATAACGCAACAACGCATCGCTGAGCTGCGTAGAGCCACCAAACAGCCGAGATGGTCGCTAGCGCAGGAGGCCCGGCCGGAGCTCGGAGACCGCCCGGGTGACGCGGTGGACGACGGATTTCCCGGGAAGTTTGATTCGCGGTGGAACCGCCCGCTGTTTGTCGAGGATTTGCTTGTGGCGTCGGGCGAACCCGTCATCGACCGGCTGGAACAGCAGAGCCGCGGAGACCGGTTTCGAGTTCGGGGCGTCTTTGACCTTGGGGCGCGGGAGCTGACCGTGGATCGCGTGCAATTCGCTCCACGAGACCAGATCGGTCTCTGCCGTGTATCCGCAGCCAGATGCCGCGTTCGTCGATGAGGAGGCGGTGGAGCTGAGCGACCATCCCGATCGCGCCGACCACCCCGATCAGGGCGAGCGGACCGAACAGCACGGTGAAGAACCAACCGATGTAGGGCGCGGCATCCCGCCCTTTCCGCGTGACGATCTCGTCCGGGGACAGCGCAACGGCTAAGAACAAGCCGACGAAGGCGAGGAGGAACAACATCCCCGCCAGGAATCCCCAGCCTTCGCGGTACCGGACGACCTTCGCCGATGCGCTGGGCGCCCACATCTCGGTCTGCACGCGCCCAGCTTGGGGATCGGCTCCCGGCATCCGGCGAGGAATCCGGCGATCCAGCCGTCACTGCTGGGTGAGGATTTCGTTGCCGTCTTCGGTGATGAGGATGGTGTGCTCGAACTGGGCGGTCCAGCTCTTGTCCTTGGTGGTGACCGTCCAGCCGTCTTCCCACATGTCGTACTCGTGGGTGCCGAGGGTGATCATCGGCTCGATGGTGAAGGTCATGCCCGGTTCCAGGACGGTGTCCACCGACGGCTCGTCGTAGTGCAGGATCACCAGTCCGCTGTGGAACGAGCGGCCGATGCCGTGGCCGGTGAAGTCGCGGACGACACCGTACCCGAAGCGCTTGGCGTAGGACTCGATGACGCGGCCGATCACGTTGAGCTGGCGGCCCGGCTTGGCGGCCTTGATGCCGCGCATCGTCGCCTCGTGGGTGCGCTCGACCAGCAGGCGGGCCTCCTCGGAGACTTCGCCTGCCAGGAAGGTCGCGTTGGTGTCGCCGTGCACGCCACCGATGTAACCGGTGACGTCGACGTTGACGATGTCGCCGTCCTCGATGATCGTCGAGTCCGGGATGCCGTGGCAGATCACCTCGTTGAGCGAGGTGCAGCAGGACTTCTGGAACCCCCGGTAACCCAGCGTCGACGGGTACGCACCGTGGTCGAGCAGGAACTCGTGCACCACGGCGTCGACGGAGTCGGTGGTGACGCCCGGCTGGATCGCCTTGCCCGCTTCGGCCAGCGCCTGGGCGGCAAGCTTGCCCGCGAAGCGCATCGCCTCGATGACCTCGGGCGGCTGCACGTCAGGGTCGGTGTTGCGCTTGGGAGCCGGTTTGTCCACGTACTCGGGACGCTCGATGTGCGCTGGGACTTGGCGGCGCGGCGTCGCAACGCCTGGCTTCAACGGGGCTCGAACCGGCATGCCCCCACTTTAACCACGTTGGTCGGCACGACTCCGGGCGGTGACGGCACCACGCGGAACCATCCGCGATGTGGGACGCCATCACCCGGTATGCGGGAGAGCTCAGGCCGGGGACGCGGTCGACAGGCCCGCCTCCTTCGCGGCTTCGATCAGCGCCGGGTCGTAGGAGACGTAGGTCACCGGCTCGTTGCGGATGCCACAGGCAGAGGCGAGGTGGATCGCGTCCACCGGGCCGAGCCCCGCGCGCAACTCGCTGGCCGTGTCGAGCACTTCCTGCTGCACCGGCAGCGTCTCCAGCTTGGACACCACGATGGACGCCAGGTCCTCGGCGGCCGGGCCCCGCTCGCGGAAGTTGCGCAACACCTCGACCTTGGACAGCGCGCTGGTCACCCGCGGCTGCTCCCAGCGATCGCGGATCCACTGGCTCAGCGCCTGGCTCTCCGGTTCGGGGGCGATCATCTTGATCAGCGCGGAAGAGTCGAAGTAGATCAAAACCACTCCTGTTCACACCTGGGGCGACGCCGACGGCCTTCGGGGGAGGCGGTGCCGGCGCGGTTCGTCGGGGTGCCCGCCGGGCTCACGGCGGGCCGATGCGTATCCGGACGAAGCCGGATACCAGGTTCGCGCATCGTCGCGGCAACACAACGTGGCGACCGGGATCGCACCTCGGAGGTGGCCACACCGGTGACGACCCATCGAGCGCAGCAACAAACCGTCACCACTGCGCTCGATGGGCTACAACCTAGCACCAAATTGACCCTAAGTGATCACCCAAACACGTGAAGCGACATGCCCGGTTCTGATCACAGACCGCCGAGGAAGCGCTTGGCCGCGTCCACCGACGGGCCGGAAGCCCCCGCATCGGTGATGAGCACCGCGAAGGCGACGTCGTCGCGGTAGCCGACGAACCAGCCGTGCGAGCGGGTGCCGTCGCCGAACTGCGCGGTACCGGTCTTGCCCCGGACCTCGCCCGAACCCGCGAGGCCGCGGGCGGTGCCGCCGGTGACGACCTCGCGCATCATCGAGCGCAACTGCTCCAACGACGCCGGGTCGATCTTCTCCAGCTGGGCGTCGGCGGTGGTCTGCTGACCGCGCATGAGCGTCGGCGTCGGCATGCCGCCGTTGGCCACCGTCGCCGCCGCCAGCGCCATGCCGAAGGGGCTGGCGAGCACCTTGCCCTGGCCGATGCCGTTGGCCGCGTGCTGCGTGACCGTCTCGGCGTTCGAGACCTTGCCGGTGATCGTCGTCGAGCCGGGCATGTTGAAGTCGACGCCGATGCCGAACTTCTTCGCCTCCTTCGGCAGCGCGTCGTCGGGCAGGTCCACCGACAGCTGCGCGAAGGTCGTGTTGCAGGAGTGCGCGAACGCGGTGTGCAGCGGCACCCGGCCCAGGTCGAACTCCTTGTCGTTGGGCAAGGTCATGCCGTCGAAGACCTTCTTCGGCGGGCACTCGACCGGAGAATCGGCGCGGACCTTGCCCGACTCGAGCGCCGCGGTGCCCGTGATGATCTTGAACGTCGAGCCGGGCGGGTACTGCCCGGAGAGCGCCATCGGTCCCTGGGCGTCAGCCGGGTCGTTCTGCGCGACCGCCAGCACCTCACCGTTGGACGGCTTCATCGCCACGATCATCGCGGGCTGCGGAACCGGGTCCAGCGCCTGCTCGGCAGCGCGCTGCGTGCGGTCCGACAGCGTCACCGAGGTCGGCGGGACCGGTTTCTCCGCGACCGTGTGCAGCTTGCTGATCTCGTTGCCCTTGGTGTCGGCGACGGCCACCTGCCAACCGGCGTTGGCCTTGACCTGCTCGTCGACCTTCTTCGACACACCGGCCAGCACCTGCCCGGCATAACCGCGTTCGGAGGCCAGCAACCGCACCTGCGCCGGGAACCGCACGCCGGGCAGGTCGTAGATGCTGGAGCGGACCTTGTCGTAGTCGGCCTGCCGCAGGGTGACGACCTGGTAGGGCTGGCCGGGCGGGGTTTTGCCCACGCCCTCGACGATGGACTGCTGGGTGATCTCCGGGTCCACCTCGCGCAGCGCGCCGGCGAGCTTGCCCGCCACGCCCGGCACGTCTCCGGTCTCCTGGCCGTTGAGGCTGACCGTGACCACCGGCTCCGGCCCCATCAACTGCTTGCCCTCGGAGCCCGTCACGGGCCCGGGCGCCGGCAGCACCTCGCTGTAGGCGAGCGTCTGACCGGCCTTGAGCTTCGGGTGGACCACCGAAGGCGCCCACAGGACCTTCCAGCCCTCGGACTCCTCGGCGAGCTGCACGGTGTTGGTGTACCGCCACACCTTGCCGTCACCGAAGTCCCAGGAGAGGTCGTACTGGGCGGCGGCCCCCTGCTCGTTCTCGGTCACCTGGCCCAAACTCGCGCGCGACGCGGTCGGGGCGAGTGTTTTGCGCACCTGCTCCAGCGTGCGGCGCGCGGCGTCGGGGTTGTTGGTCTGAGCCGCCGCACCCGCCACATCACCTGCGGCGACGGCGTTGACGAATGCGGTGGCCACGTCCTTCTCGGATGGTCCGGTGCTGCACCCTGCCACTGGAATCAGCAGCGTTGCGGCGAGCCCGGCCATGATCCGCGAGGAATGCATGCCCGCGAGTATGCCGAAGTCATGCAGGACACCGAATCTGGGCTCCCGGCATGAAGCGGACGGAACCGCTCTACAGGAGAACAGTCGCGAACTCGCCGACGCACCGGAAGCCGACCTTCTGGTAGGCGGCTCGGGCGGCGACGTTGTAGTCGTTGACGTACAGGCTCGCGGTGCGCCCGATGCCGCGCACGAGGCGGTCTGCCACCGCCGCCGTCCCGACGGTTCCCAAACCCGTGCTGCGGCGATCCGGGTGCACCCAGACGCCCTGGATCTGGCCGACCGTCGACGACAGCGCGCCGATCTCGGCCTTGAACACCACTTCACCATCCTCGAACCGCGCGAACGCCCGGCCGCTCGAGATGAGATCGGCCACTCTCGCCCGGTACCCGGCGGCACCGCCGTCGGTCGAGGGGTCCACGCCCACCTCCTCGGTGAACATGGCCACCGCAGCGGGCAGGTAGCGCTCCAGCTCGTCCGGTCGCACCGAGCGCACCAGCGGGTCGGGATCGACGTGCGGTGGCTCGGAGAGCGCCATCAGCGGCTGCGCTGCGCGGATCTCGCGCGCGGGTCCCCACTGCGCCTCGACCTCTTCCCACAGCGCCAGCACTTGCTCGGACGGGCCGACCAGCGAGGAGCACACCCGGCGGCGGCGCAGCGCACGATCGGCGAAGGCGCGCATCGCGTCCCGGCCACCGCGCAGCGGGACCAGGTTCGCGCCCGAGAAGCACATCCCGCTCAGCGGGCTGCCGTAGCCCCAGAGCTCACCGCCCAGGCGCAGCGGGTGGACACCGGCCTCCTCGACGCGCGCAGCGACCATGCAGGCGGCCACGGGCGCGGAGTCCAGCGCGGAGCGGACCAGATTCGCGTCCCGTTCCTCCAGCAAGCGGGCACCGGCAACCTTGAGCACCCGCCAAGACTGCCAGAAACACCACGCGAACGGCTGATCGGCGGAGATCAACCGAGTCGAACACAGCTGCGGTCACCCGTTCGGAGCAGCAACAACACCGGGGGGAGCACGTCGGCCGCCCGACGGACCGGGCGGCCGACGTGCGCGATGCGGCGTCAGCTGACGCTGACGGTCGGGCTCGCGCCCTCCTCCACGGTCTCGCCCATGTCCTCGGCGATGCGCATGGCCTCTTCGATCAGCGTCTCGACGATCTGGTGCTCGGGCACGGTCTTGATGACCTCGCCCTTGACGAAGATCTGGCCCTTGCCGTTGCCGGAGGCAACACCCAGGTCCGCCTCGCTGGCTTCTCCGGGGCCGTTGACGACGCAGCCCATGACCGCGACGCGCAGCGGGACCTCCATGCCCTCCAGACCGGCGGTGACCTCGTCCGCGAGCTTGTAGACGTCGACCTGGGCGCGCCCGCAGGACGGGCAGGAGACGATCTCGAGCTTGCGCGGCCGCAGGTTCAGCGACTGCAGGATCTGGGCGCCGACCTTGATCTCCTCCACCGGCGGAGCCGACAGCGAGACCCGGATCGTGTCGCCGATGCCCTGGCGCAGCAGCGCGCCGAAGGCGGTGGCCGACTTGATGGTGCCCTGGAAGGCCGGGCCTGCCTCCGTGACGCCGAGGTGCAGCGGGTAGTCGCACTGCTCGGCGAGGATCTCGTAGGCGCGCACCATGACCACCGGGTCGTTGTGCTTGACCGAGATCTTGATGTCGTGGAAGTCGTGCTCGGCGAACAAGCCCGCTTCCCACAGCGCCGACTCGGCCAGCGCCTCCGGGGTGGCCTTGCCGTACTTCTCCATCAAGCGCGGGTCGAGGGAACCGGCGTTGACGCCGATGCGGATCGGCGTGCCGTGGTCCTTCGCGGCCTGCGCGATCTCCTTGACCTTGTCGTCGAACTTTCTGATGTTGCCGGGGTTCACGCGCACCGCGGCACAACCCGCTTCGATCGCCGCGAAGACGTACTTCGGCTGGAAGTGAATGTCGGCGATGACCGGGATCTGCGACTTCTTCGCGATGGCCGGCAGGGCCTCGGCGTCATCGGCGCTCGGGCACGCGACCCGGACGATGTCGCAGCCTGCGGCGGTGAGTTCGGCGATCTGCTGCAGAGTGCTGTTGATGTCTGCGGTGACGGTCGTGGTCATGGTCTGCACGGAGATCGGGCTTTCGCTGCCCACTCCGACCGGTCCGACCTGCAACTGGCGAGTCTTACGCCGCTCCGCGAGCACCGGGGCGGGGCCTCCGGGCATGCCCAGATCGACGGTCATCGATACCTCTCCACCTCTTCTGGTGTGCTTCGGACGGTGTCCCGCCCGCATTCCACGATACCGGCGCACCTTCATCCGGCTGGACGCCCGGGCGTTTGACGGATCACGTTGGGTGATCGACATCGGCCGTTCACATCCCGTTCGGCCCACGACTTCGAGCCGCGCATCACCCTATCGGCGATATTGCGCTCACAAACACGCGCCATCTCCGTCACCGAGGACGACACGTCGTCCCCGGCTGTGAACGCGGTCCACCACAGCGGTGAAAACCGGTTAACGCTCATGGCTTCGACGCAGCCGCTGCCTCAGGTGCGGGAATCAGCTCGCAACGCTGACCAGAGCGACCACTCGCCAACCCCTAGTACAACGTCACCGGGTTGACGATGTCGGCCACCAAGACCAGCAGCGAGTACGCGATGAAGACGAGGCTGACCGCGTAGGCCAACGGCATCAGGCGAGCCGTGTCGAACGGACCCGGGTCCGGACGCCGGACCAGCTTGGCGAAACCGCGCCGGACCCACTCCCAGGCCGCGCCCGCGATGTGCCCGCCGTCGAGCGGCAGCAGCGGCAGCATGTTGAACACGAACAGCGAGAGGTTCACGCCCGCGAGCAGGTTGAACATCAGGATGACGCGCTCGTCGACGCCGAACTGCTCGGTGGCCAGCACCTCACCGCCGAGGCGGCTGGCGCCGACGATGCCCACCGGCGAGTCCTTGTGCCGCTCACCGCCGAAGATGGCGCTGACCAGGTCCGGGACGCGCTGCGGCAGCTCGACGATCTTCTGCGCGGTCAGGCCGACGAACTCGCCGATGGTGCTCACCACACCACCGACGTCCTGCTTGACCAGCACCGACGTCGGTGAGAGCCCCAGGAAGCCGACCGTCTCGTACTCGCTGGTCGAGTTCAGCTTGGGCCGCTCGGTCTGCATGAGCGCGGCGTTCAACGTCTGCCGGTGCCCGTCGCGCTCGACCACGACCGGGACCGAACCCTTCGACTGGCGGATCTCCAGCTGCAGGTCGTCCCAGGACTGGAAGGGCTTGCCGTTGAACTCCACGATCCGGTCGCCCGGCTCGAACCCGGCCGCGGCCGCGGGCGAGGGCTTCGCGCCGGGCGGGCACTTCTGGGTGTCCGGCGCGTTGGCCGGGAGCACGCACTCGCTGACCGAGGAAACCGTCAGCGTGGGGGTGTTGATGCCGTGGCCCATCAGGATCGCGGCGAAGATGCCGACCGCCAGGATCAGGTTCATGACCGGCCCGGCCATCATCACGATGATCCGCTTCCACGGGGACCGCTGGTAGAACTGCCGGTGCGCGTCCTCGGGCGTGACGTCCTCGGCCGACATCTGCCGCGCGTCCTCGATCATCGCCCGCCACGGGGCCGACGAGGCGCTGCGGCCGTACTCCTCGTCCTTCTTGGGCGGGAACATGCCGATCATCCGGATGTAGCCGCCGAACGGGATGAGCTTGAGCCCGTACTCGGTGTCGCCCTTCTTGCGCGACCAGATGGTGCGGCCGAAGCCGACCATGTACTCGGTGACCTTGACGCCGAACATCTTGGCGGTCGCGAGGTGACCCAGCTCGTGCCACGCGATGGAGAAGAGCAGCCCGAAGAAGAAGATCAGGATGCCAACGACTACCAGCACTGCTCCGCCTTCCCTCCGGCCAGCTCGCGTGCCCGGGTCCGCGCCCAGTCCTCGGCTGCGAAGATCTCATCAAGTCCCGACGGCTCGCCGCGCCACTGGTCGGCAGCGGAGAGCGTGTCACCCACAGTCTGCACGATCTCGGTGAACCGGAGTCGGCCGTCGACGAACGCGGCCAGGGCTTCCTCGTTGGCGGCGTTGTAGATCGCGGGCAGGCACCCCCCGCCGGAACCGGCCGCCCGGGCCAGCTCGACAGCCGGGAACGTCTCGTTGTCCAGCGGCTCGAAGGTCCACGCCTGGGACTCGTCGAACGTGAGCCGCGGCGCGACCCCGGGAACGCGGCGTGGCCACTCCAAGCCCATCGCGATCGGGATCTTCATGTTCGGCGGGCTGGCCTGCGCGATCGTCGCGCCGTCGGTGTAGGTGACCATCGAGTGCACGATCGACTGGGGGTGCACCACGACGTCGATGCGCGAGTAGTCGATGCCGAACAGCAGGTGCGCCTCGATGAGCTCCAGGCCCTTGTTGACCAGGGTTGCCGAGTTGATCGTGACGACGTTGCCCATCGCCCAGGTCGGGTGCGCCAGCGCCTGCTGCACGGTGACCTCGGCCAGCTCCTCGCGCTTGCGGCCGCGGAACGGGCCGCCGGAGGCGGTCAGCACCAGCCGGTCCACGTCGCTGTTGTCGTTGCCGAGCAGGCACTGGGCCAGCGCGGAGTGCTCTGAGTCGACCGGGATCAGCTGTCCGGGCGCGGCCTCGTCCAGCACCAGCGCACCACCGGCGACCAGGGATTCCTTGTTGGCCAGGGCCAGCTGAGCACCTGTTCCCAGGGCGGCCAGCGTCAGGCGCAGGCCGCGGGAGCCGTCGACGCTGTTGAGGATCACGTCCGCCGGTGCGGCGTCGATGAGCTCCAGGGCCGATTCCGGTCCGGCCAGCAGGCGCGGCAGCTTGAACTCGCCTTCGGCGTACCCGCGCTTCTGCGCCTCGGAGTAGAGGGCCAGCTGGACGTCCTCGGCGGCTGTGCCCTTCGCCACGGCGATGACCGGCACCTGGAACTCCAGCGCCTGCGCGGCCAGCGCCTGCGGGTCGCTGCCGCCCGCGGCGAGTCCCACGACCTGGAAGCGGTCGGGGTTGTCGCGCACCACATCGAGTGCCTGGGTACCGATCGAACCGGTGGAGCCAAGCACCAGAACGGTGCGCGGAGTGGTGTCGCTCTGTGTGCTCGTGTCCGCGTGCATCGCCGTCATTGTCCCTGAAGCAGGTGAGCAGGTGCCCCTCGCGGTGCACAAATCACCATTCGGCGTCACGATCGGCCTATCGGCCGCAGCGCGATGAACTAAGGAGGCCGTCATGGGCATCATCGGATGGATCGTTCTTGGCTTGATCGTGGGAGCCATCGCGAAGCTGATCATGCCGGGCAAGGACCCCGGCGGAATCATCATCACCATGCTGCTCGGCGTGGTGGGTGCCTTCCTCGGTGGGTTCATCGGCAAGTGGATCTTCGGGACCGGCCTCCACGAGTTCTGGTCGATCCGCACCTGGATCCTGGCGATCCTGGGATCGCTCATCGTCCTCGGCATCTACCGCGTCATCATCGGCCGCAAGGCGGTCAAGGGCGGGTAGGTGCGGGTCGTCGTCCACGGGGTGCCGCGCGAGCCGAGTTCGCGCGGCACCCTTTTCGCAGCTGATGCCGGGCAGGTGGGCGCTGAGACGCCGACCGGGTGTGCGAGGATGGAGGCGATCGTGGATCGCTGTCCGGCGGTGCGCGAAACCCAAGCAACAGGCTATCCGGCCGCGCGTGGCCGGTGTGGCGCAGGAGGGGAACGTGGCGAGCACCGAGCTGGAGAAGAAGCCCAGCCAGGCCATCGACCCGGCCGAGGAACCGTCGGTCGAGTGGGGCTGGCACGGCGGTTTCCCGAAGGGCACCCAGATCGCCGGCTGGTTCTCGGTCGTCGCGGTCCTGTGCATGCTCATCGGCAACCACCAGGGCATCCTCAGTGGCGGCGGGCACTTCAAGATGGAAGACCTCTGGCTCATCGGCACCGCCGTGGTCCTGGCCATCGGCCTGCTCTACGACTTGGCCAAGAACAAGCGCCGCCGCTGACCCGAACCTCCGAGAAGCCGCCCCCGGGACTCCGAGGGCGGCTTCGCTGTTCATGGGGGCAGTCCTGGCCCGAGCTCAGCGCAACGCGTGCCGGGAGAAGAAGTCCATGATCAGCGGCGTGGCGTCGACCGGCGCGGGCTGATCGGAGTCAGGGTTGGGATGCGTCGCAGGCCAGTCGTGCGCGACCGAGTCCATCCGGTAGTGCACGACCTCGGCTCCCCCAGCGCACGCCCGGTGCTCCACCTCGTGCACCCCGTCGCCGACGTCGCGGGTGACCGGATCGGGGTCGCAACCGTTGCGCTCGGCCCAGCCCGCCAGCCAGTCCGGGATCGGCGGGAGCCCGCGCTCCACGTCGCCGCCGTAGGGGATCGTGTCGTCCAGCGCACCGTGGAAGTCGAGCATCGGCGCCGGACGCCTGGGCTCGCAGGCACCGCCCTGCGGGTAGAAGGCACCGGAGACCGGGGCGAAGGCCGCGATCCGGTCGCTCATCCGGCAAGCGAGGACCGCGGTGAACCCACCGCCGTTGGACTTCCCCGCGGCGTAGATCCGAGCCGGGTCGACGCAGAGATCGCGCTGCAACTCGTCGAGCAGGTCACCGGTGAACCGGACGTCGTCGACGTCCGCCGAGTACGGTGCTCCCTGCCAGGCCGTCTTGCCGTCGGTTCCGACGAGCCCCTGCGGGTACACCGCGATGGCATCCGTGCCGGAGAACTCCGAGAGCTCCTCCTGGTACGCGGAGTCCCGCGAGTGCCCGTGGAAGGACAGCACCAGCGGAGTCGGCCGCAGCGGTACGTAGTCCTCCGGCACGTGCAGCAGGTAGGTGCGGGCGATGCCACCCGACACGATCTCCTCGGTCACCGATTCACCGGGCGCGACGGCGGTGTTCCCGCAGCCCGTCGACACCGCCCGGTGATCGGGCAGCTCGGCGTGGGCGGGAGCGGCGAGCAGCACCAGCGCCGCCGCGACGATCGAATGAACCGCTGCGCCACGAAATCTCAGGTCAGGCACCGTTACCTCCCAGCTCGATCACTCAGACCTGGAGATCATCGGCCACCGGAGGCGGAGCCGGCCACTTCTGTTCATCGCGGTCAAGAATCCGCGGCCGCGCCGAGGGAGGGCTACTCCTCGGCTGCGAGCTGACCGCAGGCCGCGGCGATCTCCTGGCCGCGGGTGTCCCGGACCGTGCAGGAGACCCCGGTTTCGCGAACCCGGCGGACGAACTCGCGCTCGACCGGCTTGGGGCTGGCGTCCCACTTGCTGCCCGGGGTGGGGTTCAGCGGGATCAGGTTGACGTGCGCGAACTGGCCGAGGTGCTTCTTGAGCAACTTGCCGAGCAGGTCGGCGCGCCAGGGCTGGTCGTTGATGTCCCGGATCAGCGCGTACTCGATCGACACCCGGCGGCCGGTGTGGTCGGCGTAGCCGCGAGCGGCCTCGAGGACTTCAGCGACGTTCCAGCGGTTGTTCACCGGCACCAGCGTGTCCCGCAGCTCGTCGTCCGGGGTGTGCAGCGACACCGCGAGCGTGACGTGCAGGTTCTCGGCGGTCATCTTCCGGATCGCCGGCACCAGGCCGACGGTGGAGACGGTGACCGAGCGCTGCGACAGACCCAGGCCGTCGGGTGCGGGATCGCAGATGCGGTGCACCGCGTCGATCACCCGGCGGTAGTTGGCCAGCGGCTCTCCCATGCCCATGAACACCACGTTCGACAACCGCCCGGGGCCTCCCGGGACCTCGCCGTCGCGCATCATGGCCGCCGCCGACCGGACCTGGTCGACGATCTCGGCGGTCGAGAGGTTGCGCTGCAGGCCGCCCTGGCCGGTGGCGCAGAACGGGCAGGCCATGCCGCATCCGGCCTGGCTGGAGATGCACACCGTCGCGCGGTCCGGGTAGCGCATCAGGACGCTTTCCAGCAGCGTCCCGTCGTGCGCCTTCCACAGCGTCTTGCGCGTGGTGCCCTCATCGGTGTCGAGGTTGCGCACCGGGTTGAGCAGCTGCGGCAGCAGGGCCGCGCCCAGCGCCTCGCGGCTGCCCGCCGGGATGTCGGTCATCGACTCGACGTCGGCGTTGAGCCTGCCGAAGTAGTGGTTGGCCAGCTGCTTGGCGCGGAACGGCTTCTCCCCCAGCTCGGCGACGACGGCCTTCCGCTCCTCGGCGGAGAGGTCGGCGAGGTGGCGCGGCGGCTTGCCGCGGCGCGGGGCGTCGAAGACGAGCGGCAGGGATTTCGTAGACATAGCGCCCTGCAGTCTCCCACGTCCGCGGACGACCTTGGTGGGCAGCCGGTTGAGCCGGCCCGCTTGCCCTCGCGGACGCCCGAGGTATGGTTTTCGCCGTGGCGAAACCTGGAACTGCGAGTCGCCGAAACACGGCCGTCCTGGCCGTGGTCGCGATGCTGGTGTCCGCGTGCGGCACCAGCCTGAGCCAGCCCGATGACGGCCGCAAGCACGTCGTCACCACCTTCACCGTGCTCGCGGACATGGCGCGCAACATCGCCGGCGACGCCCTGGTGGTCGAATCGATCACCAAACCAGGCGCGGAGATCCACGAGTACGAACCCACTCCCAGCGACATGCTCAAAGCCGCCAAGGCCGACGTGGTGCTGGACAACGGCCTCGGGCTGGAACGCTGGTTCGAGCGGTTCGTGCAGCGCAGCGAGGCCGAGCACGTGACGCTCAGCGAAGGCGTCGAACCCGTTCCCATCCGCAGCGGCGAGTACCAGGGCAAGGCCAACCCGCACGCGTGGATGTCACCGCGCACCGCCGCGATCTACGTCGCCAACATCACCGACACCTTCATCCGGATCGACCCGGCGCACGAGGCGACCTTCCGCGCGAACGCCGACGCCTACCTGGCCCGGCTCGCCGAGATCGACCGATACCTGCGCGATGAGCTCGCCGCGCTGCCCGAGTCGCGCCGGGCGCTGGTCAGTTGCGAAGGTGCCTTCTCGTACCTGGCGCGCGACGCCGGTTTGACCGAGGCGTACCTGTGGCCGGTCAACAGCGAATCCGAGGGGACGCCGCAGCAGATCAAGGACACCACCCGGTTCGTCCGCGCCAACGGGGTCCCGACGGTGTTCTGCGAGTCCACCGTCAACGACGGCCCGCAACGGCAGGTGGCCCGCGAAACCGGGGCGGAGCTGGGCGGGAAGCTCTACGTCGACTCGCTCTCCGGCCCCGAGGGGCCGGTTCCGACCTACCTCGACCTGCTGCGCCACGACGCGCACGTCATCGTCGCCGGACTGCGCGGAGGGACACCTTGACCGCCATCAGCGCCCACCACGTGACCGTCCGCTACGGCGACGTGCTCGCCCTCGACGACGTGTCGGTGGACATCCGCGAAGGACGCGTCTGCGGCCTGCTGGGGATGAACGGATCGGGCAAGTCCACGTTCTTCAAATCCCTGATGGGCCTGGTCAAGCCGGATGCGGGCAACATCCGGATCATGGACCGCGACCGCAGGCAAGCGCGGCGCGAAGGCCTCCTCGCGTACGTCCCGCAGTCCGAGGCGGTGGACTGGGCGTTCCCGGTGACGGTCGCCGACGTGGTGCTGATGGGCCGCTACGGGCACCTCGGGCTCACCCGGCGCCCGCGCCGCGCCGACAAGGCCGCGATGCGCGCGGCGCTGACCCGCGTAGGGCTCACAGACCTCGCCGCCTGGCCCATCGGCGAACTCTCCGGCGGCCAGCGCAAGCGGGCCTTCGTCGCGCGCGGCATCGCGCAGGACGCGCGACTGCTGTTCCTCGACGAGCCCTTCGCCGGGGTCGACAAGAAGTCCGAGGCGACGATCAGCGACCTGCTGCGGGAGCTGCGCGACGAAGGGCGCACCGTGGTCATCTCCACCCACGACCTGGCCAGCGTCCCCGAGCTGTGCGACGAAGCGGTGCTGCTGCAGCAACGCGTGATCGCCCACGGCGCGATCGACGAAGTGCTCGCACCCGAGGTGCTGGCCCGCACGTTCGGGGTGGAGGCGCGATGATCGAGTGGCTGATCGAACCCCTGCAGTTCGGCTTCATGCAGCGGGCACTGCTGGTCAGCCTCGTCGCGGGGCTGGTGTGCGCGGTGCTGTCGTGCTGGGTGACGTTGATCGGCTGGTCGCTGCTGGGCGACGCCGTCTCGCACGCCGTGCTGCCAGGAGTGGTGCTCGCCTACGTGCTGGGCATGCCGTTCTCGGTGGGGGCGTTCCTGTTCGGCAGCCTCGCGGTCGGGCTGATCGCGGGCGTGCGCAACACCACCAAGCTCAAGGGCGACGCGGCGATCGGCGTGGTGTTCACCGGCCTGTTCGCGCTGGGTCTGGTACTGGTGTCGCGAATCCCCAGCCAGGTCGACCTCAACCACATCTTGTTCGGCAACGTCCTGGGGGTCACCGACTTCGACATCGCCCAGGTCCTGATCATCGCCGCCGCGGTGCTGGCGGTGGCGCTGCTCAAGCGACGCGACCTCACGCTCTACGCCTTCGACCCCACGCACGCGCACGCGATCGGCATCTCGCCGCGGCGGATCAGCACCCTGCTGCTGGCGATGCTGGCGCTGACCGTGGTCGTCGCGCTGCAGGCGGTCGGGGTCGTACTCGTCACCGCCATGCTGATCACTCCCGGAGCGACCGCGTTCCTGCTGACCAAGAGGTTCCCGCAGATGCTGGCGACCGCGGCCGGGCTGTCGGTGCTGTGCTCGGTGACGGGCACCTACCTGAGCTTCCACGTCGACACCTCGACCGGCGGGATGATCGTGGTCTGCCAGTCCGCGGTGTTCGCCCTGGCCTACCTGCTGGCCCCTGGGCAGGGGCTCGTGCCCCGAGCGCTGCGGCGACGCTCGGTCGTCGGTGACCGAACGACGGCGGGAACCGCGCCGCCCGTATCGTGAAAGTCATGCCGAGCGAAACCGAGCGCCCGTCGCCTTCGGTGGAGGACTACCTCCGGGCGATCTACGGGCTCAGCGAACGGGGCGAGCCCGTCACCAACGCGACGCTGACCGCGCGACTCGGCCTCAGCCCCTCCTCGGTCTCGGGAATGATCAACAAGCTGGACCAGCTGGGCCTGGTCACCCACGTCCGCTACCGCAGCGTCGAGCTGACCACCGAAGGCCGCAGGCTCGCGCACTCGGTGCTGCGCAGGCATCGCCTGATCGAGCTGTTCCTGGTCGAGGAGCTCGACTACAGCTGGGACGCGGTGCACACCGAGGCCGACGCGCTGGAGCACGCCGTCTCCGACGAGCTCGTCGAGCACATATCCGCCAAGCTGGGCAACCCCACCATCGACCCGCACGGCGACCCGATCCCCACCGCCGACGGCCTGCTCCCCGCGCCCAAGACCCTGCAGCTCGACCAGATCGAGCCCGGCACGGTCGGCACCATCGCGCGCGTCTGGGACACCGACTCCGAGCTGCTGCGCTACCTCACCGAGCACGGCATGACGCTGGGGTCGCGCATCGAGGTCGTGGAGCGCAAGCCCTTCGGCGGACCGCTGGTGGTGCGCGTCGGCGAGCCCCCGCACGCCGAAACCCACTTCGTGGGTGACGAGATCGTCGCGGCGCTGTCGATCAGTGTGCAGAACTAGGTTCGCCGGTCAGCCGCGAACCGATCGCGTGGGAGCACACCACCTGCTGCGGCGGGCGATCCGGTAGCGGATCCGCTTGGGCGACCTCTTCGCCGTAGATCTGCTCGGTGACCAGCTTGCTGTGCAGCTCGTCGGTCCGGTGCGCGCCGAGCACCGCCATGAGCAGGTCGAAGCGGCTGCTGGTCAATGACACGGCCACGTAGCAGAAGCCGCCCATCCCGGCGAAGACCAGGCTCGCGGTGATCCACATGTTGAACGCCTGAGCCAGCGTGATCACCGAAGCGCCCAGCGCCAGCGCCGACCCGAACGCGACCGCTCGGGCGATGGCCGCCTGCCGGAGCATCGAGCGGAACACGGGGTGCTGCTGGCACAGCTGCCGGATGATGCGGGAGCGCTCGTGACAGTCCAACTGAGCAAGCCGGCTGAGGCCCGCGGTCACCGGCTGGGCCGCGCGGAATGCCATGGCTGCTCCCGAAAAACCGAGTACGTGCATACGACATCACCCAGTCGATCACGCACTCGGACGGCGATCAAGCCGTCATTCGGGGGCTTCGCGTTTGCGGGAGGGCGACGAAGACGTGACGCTGCCTACAGAAAGGGCCCGCTCGAACGCGTCGAGGGGCCTCTGGCGCCGTTTTCGGGAGTGATCGCTGTGAGCATCGCACTGGGTGCACCCGGGTGGACCGACCTGACGTCCTACGACGTCGAAGCCGCGCGCGAGTTCTACACCGGGCTGTTCGGCTGGCGCTGGGTGCAGCGCTGCGAGTACAGCATCGCGTTCCGGGACGACACACCGGTGGCCGGGCTGCTCAAGCCCGATTCCGACCACATCCCGACGGCCTGGACGCTGTACCTGGAGTGCGAGTCGACGCGACGGGCGACCGAGCGGATCCGGGCGCTGGGCGGGAAGGTCATCGTCCCGCCGACCGAAACCCCCGGGCACGAGATGTTCCTGATCGCCGAGGACCCGGGCGGAGCGGTCGTGGGCCTGTGGGAAGCACCGGAGAACGCCGTGTTCGGCTGGGCGCGAGCGGGCGCGCTGTGCTGGGCCGAGGTGCGCACCCGCGACGCCTCGGCCGTCGACTCCTTCTACGCGCAGCTGCTGGGTTACCGGCAGGAGCAGATCGGCGAGCCGGGCGGCGATTTCGACTTCACCGTCTGGCACGTCGGCGACCAGCCGATGCTGGGCCGCTCCGAGTCGAGCCGGTCGCTGCCCGCCGACGTCCCGTCGCACTGGCAGCTGTACTTCCAGGTCAACCCCGACCACGACGCCGACGCCGCGGTCGCCAAGGCCCAGGCGCTGGGTGGGGAGGTGCTGCGCGAACCGACCGACTCCCCGTACGGGCGAATGGCCGTGGTGCGGGACGTGGTCGGCGCCAGCTTCGCCGTCATCGACACCGACCGGCTCACCCCCGAGTGATCAGTCCAGCACCAGCGGGTCGAGCTCCGCGATGTGGTCGCGGTCGCCGATGACCTCGATCTCGGTGATCCGGCCGTCGTGGATGGTCACGATGAACACCGAGTGCGCCTTGCCACGAGGCGCGTAGGCCGCGCCGATCGAGTCGGCGACCAGTGCCGGACGCGCCAGCTTGGCGCCGTTCTTGAACGCCTCGGCCACGACGTCCGCACCGCGCGACTCCGCCGAGAGCGCAGGGGCACCGGCCTTGCGGGCGCGGGCGGCGGTGTCCACCGCTCGCTGATCGGCGCGCAGCACGACGTCCGGGTCGAGCACGTTCAGCAGGCCCTCGAAGTCGCCTTCGCGGGCCGCGCGCAGGAACGCGTCGATGACCTCGCGCTGGGCGACAAGGTCCGGTTCCGGCCGTCCGCTCTGCCGAACCCGGCGGCGGGCGCGGCTGGCGAGCTGCCGGGTGGCCGTCGAGCTGCGTCCCACGATCGGGGCGATGTCGTCGAAGGGCACCGCGAACATGTCGTGCAGGACGAACGCGAGGCGTTCGACCGGTTCGAGCATGTCGAGCACGACGAACAGGGCCAGCCCGACCGAGTCGGCCATCACCGCTTCCGCTTCCGGCGTCAGCCCGTCCGACGGCTCGGGCAGGTCGTCGGACGGCCGCTCGGGCCTGGAGCGGCGGGCGCGGAGCATGTCCAGGCAGACCCGGCCGACGATCGTGGTCAGCCAGCCGCCCAGGTTGGCGACGTCGTCGGCGCCCGCGCGGTCCACGCGCAGCCACGCCTCCTGCACCGCGTCCTCCGCTTCGGCGTGCGAACCGAGCATCCGCAGCGCCACCGCTTCCAGCCGCCTGCGGTGCTGCTCGAACCGCTTCGCCAGGAAATCGCTGTCGTCCATCGGTCACATCCCTCCGTCGCCGGCCGTCATGGGGGTAGACGAGCCGGGACCGGCTCATGTGACAGGGAGGCACCCATGCAAGCACGGATGAACAACCCAGCGATGCTCCTGCCGGACGCTTTCAAGTCGTTCCAGGCGTTGGTGAAGGCCGTTCACTCGGTCGACATCCCGGCGGAGGTATTGGAGCTGGTGCACCTGCGCTCCAGCCAGATCAACGGGTGCAGCTTCTGCGCGCACCACAGCTCCAAGCAGCTCAAGGAGCTCGGGACCAGCGACGACAAGCTCTGGGCGGTGGCCGCTTGGCGGGAGGCTCCCTTCTTCGACGACGGCGAGCGCGCCGCGCTGGAGCTGGCCGAGGCCACGACCCGTCTCGCCGACAAGGGCGACGCCGTCGACGACGAGCTCTGGAAGCGGATCACCGAGCACTACGACGAGGAGCAGATCGCGGCCCTGACGCTCATGATCGGGCTGTCCAACCTCTTCAACCGCGTCAACGCGGTCACCCGGCAACCCGCCGGCGAGACCTTCTGAACCAACTGAGGTCCGTGTCCCGATCTCCATCGAGATCAGGGCACGGATCTTCCATGAGATCAGGAATCCCGCGCACGGGGAGGTGCGGTCACGGGCACTACTGGTCCGACCGCCCGTGATCAGGATCCGTGGTGCGGCAGGTCAGACCTGTCCCCGGGGGCGCATCAAGGAGCGAGCAGGCCCGTGGGCTTGGTGCGGGTCCTGAGGCGGTAGGCGACCGGGATGGTCCTGCCCGGGGACTCAGCCGCCGCCCGGGCCGCCGTCTTGGCGGAGAACTCGATGCGCAGGACCGCCTCCAACGTCTGACGGTCGTGGAAGCGCCAGAGCGTGGGCACCGTCGTGCTGGTGAAGTGGTGGCGGGTGAAGAACGACTCGATCTGCCCCGGATCGATCTGCGGGGCGTCGGCGCGCATCCAGTCGCCGTAGGGCGAGCTCGCCGTGTCCAGGTCGACGATCGCGATCGTGCCGCCCGGACGCAGCACCCGCTCCGCCTCGGCCAGGCCCGGCTCGCAGCCCGGCCCGAAGAAGTACGCCGTGCGCGCGTGCAGCAGGTCCACGCTGCCGTCGGCCAGCGGGAGGCGCTGGGCAGGAGCGACCCGGACGTCCACGCCCGGCGTGCCCGACATGCGGGCGCGAGCGCGTTCGGCCAGCGGCTCGTGCGGCTCGACTCCCATCACCGAACGAGCCGTGGCAGCGAAAACAGGCAGGTGGAAGCCGTCACCGCAGCCCACGTCGACCACGTCGAGGCCGGCCCAGTCGCGCTCGGCGCGCAACGCCTTCCACAGCGCCCCCACCGAGTCCTGGGCTTGGTTCTCCGCCTCGTAGACCTCGGGCCAGTTCCAGATGTTGGGACTCGGCGTGACCTCTGGCACCTGCTCCTCCCGCCAGGTCCGCATCAGCTGGGGATGAGCCAGAACAGCATCATCCACGCCAGCGGTGCCGACGGGAGCAGCGAATCCATCCGGTCCATCAGGCCACCGTGACCGGGCAGCAGGCTGCCCATGTCCTTGATGCCCAGGTCGCGCTTGATCACCGACTCCATCAGGTCGCCGATCGTCGCGCTGCACACCAGCGCGGCGCCGACCAGCACGCCCATCCACCACTGGCCGTCGAGCAGCAGCCACACCGACAGCGCACCGGCCAGGACGCCGCCGACCAATGACCCGCCGAAGCCCTCCCAGGACTTCTTCGGGCTGATCACAGGCGCCATCGGGTGCTTGCCGAACAGCACGCCGAACGCGTACCCACCGGTGTCCGAGGCAACCACGCAGATCAGGAACACCAATGCCCGGAACGCACCGTCCTCCGGGCGCACCAGCATCGCGGCGAACGCCGTGAACAGCGGCACGTAAGCGGCGGTGAACACCGAGGCGGTCACGTCGCGCAGGTATCCGTCGATGCCGTCGCGGAACCGCCAGACCAGGCAGCCCAGCACGGTGATCGCGAACGAGATCAGGATGCCGCGCAGCCCGAACGGCCAGGACAGCCACATCATGGCCTGCCCGCCGACCAGCACCGGGACTAATGACACCCGGATGCCCGCCGCGCGTCGCACGGCCTGGGCCAGCTCGATGGTCGACACCAGAGCAGCCGCTGCGGCGATGCCGATGAACACGAACCGCACCATCAGCAACGAGAGGATGACGGCCGCCCCGAGCACGACCCCGACGCCGATGGCGGCGCGGAGGTCACGACCGGCCCGGGATGGACGCGAAGGCGGGTCCGGAACGTCGTCGGCCGACATTCCGGACTCGTCTGCACACTGGCCGGGCGTCACCACTCAGACCTCGAGGAGTTCCGCTTCCTTGTGCTTGAGCAAGTCGTCGACCTGACCGGTGTAGCGGTGGGTCAGGTTGTCGAGTTCCTTCTCCGCACGCGAACCCTCGTCCTCGCCGGCTTCGCCGTCCTTGACGATGCGCTCGATCTCTTCCTTCACCTTCCGGCGGATGCCGCGGATGGTGACCCGGCCTTCCTCGCCCTTGGTCTTGGCGAGCTTGACCATCTCCTTGCGGCGCTCCTCGGTCATCTGCGGAATCGCGACGCGGATCAGCTGGCCGTCGTTGGACGGGTTGACCCCGAGGTCGGAGTCGCGGATCGCCTTCTCCATCGCCTGGATCTGGCTGCCGTCGTAGGGCTTGATGACGACCAGCCGAGCCTCCGGGACGGAGACGCTGGCGAGCTGGTTCAGCGGCGTCGGCGATCCGTAGTAGTCGACGACGATGCCGGAGAACATCGCGGGGTTCGCGCGACCGGTGCGGACGGAGGCCAGCTCATCCTTGGCCACCTCCACAGCCTTTTGCATCTTCTCCTCGCCTTCGAGAAGAGCTTCGTCGATCACGGCTGCTCCTTAAGTCTGCCGACCAGTGGACTTTGCAAGTGTTGCGCGTCGCTCGGCTCGCTTCCCAGGCGGCCTCACGACCAGATCAGGATCCAGCACCATCAAAGCTGCTCGGCGCTCGGGGTGCTGACCAGCGTGCCGATCTTCTCACCGCCGACCGCCCGGGCGATGTTGCCTTCCTCCATAAGGTTGAACACCAGGATCGGCATGTCGTTGTCCATGCACAGGCTGAACGCCGTGGCGTCGGCGACCTTCAGGCCGCGTTCCAGCACCTCGCGGTGGGTGATGTGCTCGAACAGCTTCGCGTCCGGCGTGGTCTTGGGGTCGGCCGTGTAGACGCCGTCGACGGCCTTGGCCATCAGCACGACCTCGCAGCCGATCTCCAGCGCCCGTTGCGCAGCGGTGGTGTCGGTGGAGAAGTACGGCATGCCGGTGCCGGCACCGAAGATGACCACGCGGCCCTTCTCCATGTGCCGCATCGCGCGCCTCGGGATGTAGGGCTCGGCGACCTGACCCATGGTGATCGCGGTCATCACCCGGGTGTCGATCCCGTGCTCGCGTTCGAGGAAGTCCTGCAGCGCCAGGCAGTTCATCACCGTGCCCAGCATCGCCATGTAGTCGCCGCGCGCGCGGTCCATGCCGCGCTGCTGCAGCTCTGCGCCGCGGAAGAAGTTCCCACCGCCGATCACGATGGCGACCTCGACCCCGTCGGCGACGATCTCGCCGATCTGGCGGGCCACGGTGGCGACCACTTCGGGATCGATTCCGACGCCGCCGCCGCCGAACATCTCGCCGCCGAGCTTGAGCAGCACGCGACCGTAACCACGCTTCGCCGGGCCGTCGTCGGTCACTTTGAATCCTCCCGCGAGGTCTTGAGTGTGCACTTCGTCAACTGAGGTGCGGGTCGAAAACCGAGTACCCGCCTCGTGAGCGACCGATACCCGGCGCGGCCCCGCGAGCGCGGAACCGCCCTTACCTTGCAAAAGCGCCCCGCCTCGAACAACGAAGGCGGGGCGCCGTGCCGTCATCCACGGCCGCCGGGGCCGGTGCGCCGGCCGAACCCCACCGGGGTGCGACCGGCAGCCGCCGCGGCGCGGGCTCAGGCCTGTCCGACCTCGAACCGGACGAACCCGGTCACGGTCACACCGGCCTCGTCCAGCAGGGCCTTGACGGTCTTCTTGTTGTCCTGCACGGACGGCTGGTCCAGCAGGCAGTTCTCCTTGAAGAAGCCGTTGAGGCGACCCTCGATGATCTTCGGGATGGCCTTCTCCGGCTTGCCCTCCTCCTTGGCGGTCTCCTCGGCGATCCGGCGCTCGTTGGCCTGGATGTCCTCGGGGACCTCGTCGCGGGAGAGGTAGGTCGGCTTGAGCGCGGCGACCTGCATCGCGGCACCGCGAGCGGCGTCCGCGTCGTCACCGGTGTACTCGACCAGCACGCCGACCGCCGGGGGCAGGTCCGCGGAACGGCGGTGCAGGTAGGTGGCCACCTGACCGTCGAACTTCTTGACCCGGCGCAGCTCCAGCTTCTCGCCGATCTTGGCGGAGAGCTCCTGCACGGCGTCGGCCACGGTCTTGTCGTCCAGCTTCGCGGCCAGCGCGGAGTCGACGTCGGTCGCGCCCGCGGCGGCGGCCGCTGCGACGACCTTGTTGGCCAGCTCGATGAACTCGTCGTTCTTGGCGACGAAGTCCGTCTCGCTGTTGATCTCGATCAGCACGCCGCCCTCGGCGACGACCAGGCCCTCGGCAGTGGCGCGCTCGGCACGCTTGCCCACGTCCTTGGCACCCTTGATGCGCAGGCTCTCGACAGCCTTGTCGAAGTCGCCCTCGTTCTGCTCAAGAGCCTTCTTGCAGTCCATCATGCCGGCGCCGGTCAGCTCGCGAAGACGCTTGACGTCGGCCGCACTGAAGTTCGCCATCGTGCGTAGTCCGTCCCTGTTGATACGGAGGTGGAAGATCTTTTGCGAATGCTCGACCCGGCACCGCGCGATGCGCCGCGATCAGCGGCCGTGCTCTCGGCCCGGCGTGGGTCGGTTGCCAGTGTGACTGGCGGGAAGCCTGATCGCGCTGCGCACCCGCTGATCTTCGGCGGGTGCGCAGCGCGAGTGATCAGGACTGCGCGGGCTGCTGCTCGCCACCCTCGGTGGCCTGGCCGGAACCGGCCAGCAGCTCCTTCTCCCACTCGGCCAGCGGCTCGCCGCCGGCCGGCTTCTCCTCGCCGCCCTCGGAGGCGCCGTTGTTGCGGCCGCTGCGGGCCATCAGGCCCTCGGCAACACCATCGGCGACCACGCGGGTCAGCAGCGCGGCGGAGCGGATCGCGTCGTCGTTGCCCGGGATCGGGTAGTCGACCTCGTCCGGGTCGCAGTTGGTGTCCAGGATCGCGACAACCGGGATGCCCAGCTTGCGAGCCTCGCCAACGGCGATGTGCTCCTTCTTGGTGTCCACGATCCACACGGCGCTGGGCACCTTGGACATGTCGCGGATACCGCCGAGCGTCTTCTCCAGCTTGTCCTTCTCGCGGGTCAGCATCAAGATTTCCTTCTTGGTGCGACCCTCGAAGCCACCGGTCTGCTCCATGGTCTCGAGTTCCTTGAGACGCTGCAGACGGCGGTGAACGGTCTGGAAGTTGGTGAGCATGCCGCCCAGCCAGCGCTGGTTGACGTACGGCATGCCGACCCGCAGAGCCTGCTCGGAGATCGCTTCCTGCGCCTGCTTCTTGGTGCCGACGAACAGGATCGTGCCCCCGTGGGCGACGGTCTGCTTGATGAAGTCGAACGCACCATCGATGTAGGTCAGCGTCTGCTGCAGGTCGATGATGTAGATGCCGTTGCGCTCGGTGAAGATGTAGCGCTTCATCTTCGGGTTCCAGCGACGGGTCTGGTGCCCGAAGTGCACGCCGCTGTCGAGCAGCTGCTTCATGGTGACGACGGCCATGGCCTGTGTTCACCTCTTGAGTCGGGCGCGCCCTCTGCCGGGCGCGCGTTGGGTTGCCGCGACGAGCCGGGTGACTCGCCGCCCTGGTGCCCGGCCCAGATCCCCCACCCAC
>NZ_SMKV01000070.1 GCF_004348445.1 Saccharopolyspora aridisoli
CTTGAGGATTGTGTCGGCGGTGTCTTACTCTCCCACACCCTAGCGAGTGCAGTACCATCAGCGCTGGGGAGCTTAGCTACCGGGTTCGGAATGGGACCGGGCGGACCCTCCCCGCCATCGCCACCGACAACCCTGACCCCACCTGGAACAAGTGGGAAATCCACGGGTGCCAATACCGTTGACACACAATCTTGAGTTCACAACACACGGTTGCTGCCTCAGACATCGTATAGTGGGTGCGTAACATCTTCGTGAGCAAGTCCTCGGCCTATCAGCACCGGTCAGCTCCACACATTGCTGTGCTTCCACATCCGGCCTGTCAACCCGGTCATCTACCGGGGGCCTTAACCCACAAAGGGGTGGGAGACCTCATCTAGGAACAGGCTTCCCGCTTAGATGCTTTCAGCGGTTATCCCTCCCGAACATAGCCAACCAGCCGTGCTCTTGGCAGAACAACTGGCACACCAGAGGTTCGTCCGTCCCGGTCCTCTCGTACTAGGGACAGCCTTCCGCAAGTCTCCTACGCGCGCGGCGGATAGGGACCGAACTGTCTCACGACGTTCTAAACCCAGCTCGCGTGCCGCTTTAATGGGCGAACAGCCCAACCCTTGGGACCAACTCCAGCCCCAGGATGCGACGAGCCGACATCGAGGTGCCAAACCATGCCGTCGATATGGACTCTTGGGCAAGATCAGCCTGTTATCCCCGGGGTACCTTTTATCCGTTGAGCGACACCGCTTCCACCAGCCAGTGCCGGATCACTAGTCCCTGCTTTCGCACCTGCTCGACCCGTCAGTCTCACAGTCAAGCTCCCTTATACACTTACACTCAACACCTGATTGCCAACCAGGCTGAGGGAACCTTTGGGCGCCTCCGTTACCCTTTAGGAGGCAACCGCCCCAGTTAAACTACCCACCAGGCACTGTCCCCGATCCGGATCACGGACCCGAGTTAGATGCCCGGAACGACCAGAGTGGTATTTCACCAACGACTCCACACCCACTAGCGTGAATGCTTCACAGTCTCCCACCTATCCTACACAAGCCGAACCAAACACCAATACCAAGCTATAGTAAAGGTCCCGGGGTCTTTCCGTCCTGCCGCGCGAAACGAGCATCTTTACTCGTACTGCAATTTCACCGGGCCTGTGGTCGAGACAGCGGAGAAGTCGTTACGCCATTCGTGCAGGTCGGAACTTACCCGACAAGGAATTTCGCTACCTTAGGATGGTTATAGTTACCACCGCCGTTTACTGGCGCTTAAATTCTCCGCTACACCCCAAAGGGCTTTACGGGTCCTCTTAACGTTCCAGCACCGGGCAGGCGTCAGTCCATATACATCGCCTTACAGCTTCGCATGGACCTGTGTTTTTAG
This sequence comes from Saccharopolyspora aridisoli, assembly GCF_004348445.1. Classification (GTDB taxonomy): domain Bacteria; phylum Actinomycetota; class Actinomycetes; order Mycobacteriales; family Pseudonocardiaceae; genus Saccharopolyspora; species Saccharopolyspora aridisoli. Next base: position 1,375 of record NZ_SMKV01000070.1, read on the forward strand.
TAAACAGTCGCTTCTCCCTGGCCTCTGCGACCACCACCAGCTCCCACCGAAAAAGTGTTCACCAGCAGTGGCCCCCCTTCTCCCAAAGTTACGGGGGCAATTTGCCGAATTCCTTAACCACAGTTCACCCGACCGCCTCGGTATTCTCTACCTGACCACCTGTGTCGGTTTCGGGTACGGGCCGTGCACACACTCGCTAGAGGCTTTTCTCGGCAGCATGGGATCACTCACTTCACCACAACGGCTACGCATCACCCCTCACCCACATGATGTGCGGATTTACCTACACACCGGGCTACAGGCTTACACCAGTACAACCACTCACTGGCAGAGCTACCCTCCTGCGTCACCCCATCACTTGACTACTACCTCATCGGGTCCCATGCACTCCGTGCTTCACCCGAAGGATCCACACATCGCGGATGGTTAGCATCAGAAACCTCGTCATGGACGCGTACGCACGGGTACGGGAATATCAACCCGTTATCCATCGACTACGCCTGTCGGCCTCGCCTTAGGCCCCGACTCACCCTGGGCGGACGAACCTTCCCCAGGAACCCTTGGTCATCCGGCGGAAGAGATTCTCACTCTTCACTCGCTACTCATGCCTGCATTCTCACTCCCACACAATCCACACCACGCTTACGCGGACGCTTCACCTCGTGCAGGACGCTCCCCTACCCAACCCAACAAAAGTTGAATTGGCATGGCTTCGGCGGTGCGCTTCAGCCCCGCTACATTGTCGGCGCAGGACCACTTGACCAGTGAGCTATTACGCACTCTTTCAAGGATGGCTGCTTCTAAGCCAACCTCCTGGTTGTCTAAGCGATCCCACATCCTTTCCCACTAAGCGCACACTTGGGGGCCTTAGCCGATGCTCTGGGCTGTTTCCCTCTCGACGACGAAGCTTCTCCCCCGCCGTCTCACTGCCACACTCAACTCAGGCGTATTCGGAGTTTGGCTGATCTCAGTAACCCGTGAAGGCCCATCAACCAACCAGTGCTCTACCCCACCCAAGCAACATGCGACGCTGCACCTAAATGCATTTCGGGGAGAACCAGCTATCACGGAGTTTGATTGGCCTTTCACCCCTACCCACAGCTCATCCCCCAGGTTTTCAACCCTGGTGGGTTCGGGCCTCCACACGGTCTTACCCGCGCTTCACCCTGGCCATGGGTAGATCACTCCGCTTCGGGTCTACACCACGCGACTCCACGCCCTATTCAGACTCGCTTTCGCTCCGGCTACCCCCAACGGGTTAACCTCGCCACGCAGCAGTAACTCGCAGGCTCATTCTTCAAAAGGCACGCCATCACAGTTGCTAAGACTGCTCTGACGGATTGCAGGCACATGGTTTCAGGAACTATTTCACTCCCCTCCCGGGGTACTTTTCACCATTCCCTCACGGTACTATCCACTATCGGTCACCAGGAAGTATTTAGGCTTAGCGAGTGGTCCCGCCAGATTCACAGCACCCTCCACGAAAGCGCTGCTACTCGGGAACACCACCACACGCACAACCATGATTTTCGCCTACCGGACTCTCACCGTCTCTGGTCGAGTTTCCCAACCCATTCGACTAACCACAGCTGACACGCTGGAAGACTGGTAGATCCTCCCAATGATGTCCCACAACCCCGCACACGCAACCCCTACCAGGTATCCCACGCGCACGGTTTAGCCTCTTCCGCTTTCGCTCGCCACTACTCACGGAATCACCAGTGTTTTCTCTTCCTACGGGTACTAAGATGTTTCACTTCCCCGCGTTCCCCCTCACACCCTATATATTCAGGCATGAGTAACCCGACATCACTCGGGCTGGGTTTCCCCATTCGGACACCCTCGGATCACAGCTCGTTTGACAACTCCCCGAGGACTATCGCGGCCTACCACGTCCTTCATCGGCCCCTGGTACCAAGGCATCCACCATGTGCCCTAAAAAACTTGGCCACAAAGATGCTCGCACCCACTATACAATTCTCAAACAACAACCCGAGAAACAACCACACACCCCAAACAGGCACGCAGCGTGTCCTCTCAGATACCCAACAGTGAACTGCCCCAACCAGCACCAGCCAGCCAGACGATTAGTGTGTTCCACAATCCATCGAGCACCCAGACAATGCCACGCACGGACATTCAACCTGGACACTCCCAGCCCGAAGACCAGGGGTGTAAAAGCTCCTTAGAAAGGAGGTGATCCAGCCGCACCTTCCGGTACGGCTACCTTGTTACGACTTCGTCCCAATCGCCAGTCCCACCTTCGACCACTCCCTCCCAAAGGGTTAGGCCATGGGCTTCGGGTGTTACCGACTTTCATGACGTGACGGGCGGTGTGTACAAGGCCCGGGAACGTATTCACCGCAGCAATGCTGATCTGCGATTACTAGCGACTCCGACTTCACGGGGTCGAGTTGCAGACCCCGATCCGAACTGAGACCGGCTTTAAGGGATTCGCTCCACCTCACGGCATCGCAACCCTCTGTACCAGCCATTGTAGCATGTGTGAAGCCCTGGGCATAAGGGGCATGATGACTTGACGTCATCCCCACCTTCCTCCGAGTTAACCCCGGCAGTCCCCTACGAGTCCCCGGCATAACCCGCTGGCAACATAGGGTAAGGGTTGCGCTCGTTGCGGGACTTAACCCAACATCTCACGACACGAGCTGACGACAGCCATGCACCACCTGTACACCAACCACAAGGGAAACCGCATCTCTGCGGCTGTCTAGTGCATGTCAAACCCAGGTAAGGTTCTTCGCGTTGCATCGAATTAATCCACATGCTCCGCCGCTTGTGCGGGCCCCCGTCAATTCCTTTGAGTTTTAGCCTTGCGGCCGTACTCCCCAGGCGGGGCGCTTAATGCGTTAGCTACGGCACGGAAACGGTGGAACCCATCCCCACACCTAGCGCCCAACGTTTACGGCATGGACTACCAGGGTATCTAATCCTGTTCGCTCCCCATGCTTTCGCTCCTCAGCGTCAGTATCGGCCCAGAGACCCGCCTTCGCCACCGGTGTTCCTCCTGATATCTGCGCATTTCACCGCTACACCAGGAATTCCAGTCTCCCCTGCCGAACTCAAGTCTGCCCGTATCGACCGCACGCCCACAGTTAAGCTGCAGGTTTTCACGGCCGACGCGACAAACCGCCTACGAGCTCTTTACGCCCAATAAATCCGGACAACGCTCGCACCCTACGTATTACCGCGGCTGCTGGCACGTAGTTAGCCGGTGCTTCTTCTACAGGTACCGTCACCCGAAAGCTTCGTCCCTGTCGAAAGAGGTTTACAACCCGAAGGCCGTCATCCCCCACGCGGCGTTGCTGCGTCAGGCTTTCGCCCATTGCGCAAGATTCCCCACTGCTGCCTCCCGTAGGAGTCTGGGCCGTGTCTCAGTCCCAGTGTGGCCGGTCACCCTCTCAGGCCGGCTACCCGTCGTCGCCTTGGTAGGCCACTACCCCACCAACAAGCTGATAGGCCGCGGGCTCATCCTGCACCGCCGGAACTTTCCACACACAGGAGATGCCTCCGTGTGTCATATCCGGTATTAGACCTCGTTTCCAAGGCTTATCCCAGAGTGCAGGGCAGATTACCCACGTGTTACTCACCCGTTCGCCACTAATCCACCACCGAAGCGGCTTCATCGTTCGACTTGCATGTGTTAAGCACGCCGCCAGCGTTCGTCCTGAGCCAGGATCAAACTCTCCAACAATGCCTTGTTGAAACAATCCCAGCACACGCTCAACAACCACAAA
>NZ_SMKV01000071.1 GCF_004348445.1 Saccharopolyspora aridisoli
CCACTGAGATCGGGAAGACCACCCACCCGAGGCGACCCCGCAGCCTTGTCGCTGCAGTCACCTCGGGTGGGTGGTCTTCCCGATCTCAGTGGAACTCCGACACCTGGTTTCAGTGGAAGTCGGGTCCCTGACTTCAGTGGAAGTCGGGTTCCTGACTTCAGTGGAGATCTGAGCACGGGGTTCCACTGGCACCGGGCGCCGCCGGGGGTGCGGCGGTCAGCTCTGGGTGGCGAGGGAGCGGAGGAAGAAGGCGAGGTTGGCCGGGCGTTCGGCGAGGCGGCGCATGAAGTAGCCGTACCACTCGTCGCCGTAGGCGGCGTAGACGCGGAGCCGTCCGCCTGAGGCGGCGATGCGGCGTTGCTCATCGGGGCGGATGCCGTAGAGCATCTGGTACTCGAATTCCGAGTTCCTGCGGCCGTTGCGGGCGGCCAGTTCACCGGCGATGGCGACCATGCGGGGGTCGTGCGAGGCGACCATCGGGTAGCCCTCGCCCTGCATGAGCACCTTCAAGCACCGCACGTAGGAGCGGTCGACCTCCGACTTGTCCCGGTAGGCCACCGATTCCGGCTCGTCGTAGGCGCCCTTGCACAACCGGACCCGCGAACCGGCCGTGGCCAGGTCGCGGCAGTCCTGCTCGGTCCGCCGCAAGTAGGCCTGCAGCACCGCGCCCACCCACGGGAAGTCCACGCGCAGGTCGCGCAGGATGCCCAAGGTCGAATCGGTGGTGGTGTGGTCCTCCATGTCGAGGGTGACCGTGGTGCCCGCCGCGCTCGCGGCCTCGCAGACCAGCCGGGCGTTGTCCAGCGCGATCTTCTCGCCGTCGGAGGGCAGGAACTGGCCCACCGCCGACAGCTTCACCGACACCTCGGCCCGCTCTGCGAGGCCTTGCTCGGCCAGAACACCCAGCACCTGCCGGTAGTCCCGGACGGTGGCGGCGGCTTGGCTCGCGTCGAGGGTGTCCTCGCCGAGCCGGTCCAGCGTCACGAACAAGCCGAGGTCGCTCAATTCCCGGGTGGCCCGCACGGCGTCCTCGGGTGACGTGCCGGGCACGAAACGCCGAACCACGGGCCTGGTCAGCGGGTTGGCCTCGACGAGCCGTCGCACCGAAGGCGAGCGTCCCGCGGCCAGCAAAGCACTGCGCAACACCGAATTCTCCCCACGCTCGAGCTGTTGTTGGAAAAAGGGGGCGCCCCGGACCGTCCGGGGCGCCCCGTCGTGCTCATCCCATGTGGGGGTAGGTGTGGCCGGTCGGCGCGTCCCACGTCTCCTTGATGGCGCGCGGGCTGGTCCAGCGCTGGATGTTGAGCAGCGACCCGGCCTTGTCGTTGGTGCCGGAGGCGCGGCTGCCGCCGAAGGGCTGGCGGGAGACGATCGAGCCCGTCGGCTTGTCGTTGACGTAGAAGTTGCCCGCGGCGCCGCGCAGCTTGCGGTGGGCTTCGTCGATCGCGGAGCGGTCGGTGGAGAACACCGCGCCGGTCAGCGCGTACGGGCTGGAGGAGTCCACGACGTCGAGGACTTGGGAGTACTGGGTGTCGTCGTAGACGTGCACGGCGAGGATCGGCCCGAAGTACTCGGTGGTGAAGACCTCGTCGGCCGGGTCGGTGCACACCAGCACGGTGGGCTCGACGAAGTAGCCGACCGAGTCGTCGTAGCCGCCACCAGCCAGGACCTCGATGGTGCCGGTGGTCTTGGCGCGGTCCAACGCCGCCTTGTGCTTGGCGAAGGCGCGCGCGTCGATCACGGCACCGCCGAAGTAGGAGAAGTCGGTGACGTCGCCGAAGCGGATGGTGCGCGCCAGGTCGGCGAGCTCCTCGCGCAGACCGCCCTCCCAGATGGAGCGCGGCACGTAGGCGCGGGAAGCGGCCGAGCACTTCTGGCCCTGGAACTCGAAGGCGCCCCGGGCGAACGCGGTGGCCAGCGGAGCGGGGTCGGCCGAGGGGTGCACGACGATGAAGTCCTTGCCGCCGGTCTCGCCCACGATGCGCGGGTAGCTGCGGTAGGAGTCGAGGTTCTCGCCGATCGTGCGCCACAGCTTCTTGAACGTGGCGGTCGATCCGGTGAAGTGCAGGCCAGCGAAGCCCGGGTCGGTCAGCGCGACGTCGCTGACGGCGTGGCCGTCGCCGGTGACGAGGTTGATCACGCCCGGGGGCAGTCCGGCGGCCTCGAGCAGCCGCATCGTGAAGTGCGCGGCGAACTGCTGCGACGGGGTCGGCTTCCACACCACCGTGTTGCCCATCAGCGCGGGCGCGGTGGGCAGGTTGCCGGCGATGGCGGTGAAGTTGAACGGGGTGATCGCGGTGACGAACCCGTCCAGCGGCCGGTAGTCCATCCGGTTCCACTCGCCGGGCACCGATCGGGGCTGCTCGGCGATGATCTGCCGCGCGTAGTGGACGTTGAACCGCAGGAAGTCGATGAACTCGCAGGCGGCGTCGATTTCGGCCTGCTGCACCGACTTCGACTGGCCGAGGATGGTGGCGCCGTTGATGGTGTCGCGCCAGGGACCGGCCAGCAGGTCTGCGGCGCGCAGGATGACCGCGGCCCGTTCGTCGAAGGAGGTCGCGGCCCAGCCGGCGGCTGCGTCCTTGGCGGCGGCCACCGCGTCGGCGACGTCGCCTGCGGTGGCCTGGGCGGCGGTGCCGAGCACGTGCTGGTGGTCGTGGGGCTGGACGACGTCGAAGCGGTCGCCGCCCGCCATGCGCTGGGTGCCGCCGATGGTCTGGGTGAGCTCGATGCGCTCGGATCCCAGCTCGGCCACGCGCTTCTGCAGCGACTCGCGTTCCGGCGAGCCGGGCGCGTAGCCCTTGACCGGCTCGTTGTAGGGCACCGGCACCGAGGTGATCGCGTCCATGCTTGTTCCGCCTCCTTGAGACGCCGTGGGTGTGTTGTTTGGAGGTTAGGGTGTGACTCACGCCCGGAGCTTGTTCAGTTGGCTATCGTTGACGGTGTCGGTTTGTGGGATCGGACAAAATGGTGCGTGATGTCGAGTCGGTCGGAGTGACCGATGTGGGAGTGCCGCTGCGGCAGTTGCTGGCCGCGGTCGGTGATCCCCTGGTGGATGTGCTCGCCGCACCGCGAGGCTTGGACGTCGAGGTTCGTGACGTGGTCATTGTCGACCCCGAGGAGGAGTCCGGCAGCGCTCGCGACAGCGATTTCGCGCTGGTCATCGGCGCGCGCGGCCGGGCCGCGGCACCGCTGGTGCGGGCCGCGGCCCGCGACGGAGCCACGGTGGTGGCGGTCAAGGTCGGCTCCGATCCCGAGGCGCGAGCGTTGCGGGACACCGCGATCGCAGGCGGCATCGCGCTGCTGGGCGTGCGACCGGAGGTTCGATGGGAGCGCCTGGAGGCCTACGCCCACAACGCCATCGACAACGCCCGGCTGACCAGCGACGCCGATGTCGGGGAGGCGCTGGGCGACCTGTTCTCGCTGGCACAGACGGTCGCGGCGATGACCGACGGCATCGTCAGCATCGAGGACACCGCGAGCCGCGTTCTGGCCTACTCGCGCTCCGACGACGAGGTCGACGAGCTGCGGCGGCTGTCCATCCTCGGCCGCCAAGGTCCCGAGCAGTACCTGGCGATGCTGCGCGAATGGGGCGTTTACCAGCGACTTCGCGCCGGTGAGGACGTGGTGCGCATCGACGAGCGGCCGGATCTGGGCATCCGGCGTCGGATGGCGGTGGGCATCCACGCGGGCAGTCAACCGCTCGGCTCGATCTGGGTGCAGGAGGGCAGGCGCCCGCTGTCGGAGCGGTCCGAGCGCGCGCTGCTCGGTGCCGCGAGGCTGGCGGCCCTGCAGCTGATCCGGCAGCGCTCAGAGGCCACCGCGGGACCGAGGCTCCGGGAGAACCTGCTGGCCGGGCTGTTGGAAGGCCGAGTCGACGCGCGTTCGGTCGCCGACAACATCGGTGCCGACGCGGACCGGCCGGCAGTGGTGGCGGTGTTCACCCTGCGCCCGATGGGCAGTGTCGACCGCTCGGAACTGGAGCTGCACCGGGCGGAGATGACGGGCCTGATCTCGGTGCACGCCTCGGCCTACCGCCGCAGCGCGCTGGTCACGACCATCGGATCACGGGTGTACGTGCTGCTGCCGGAGCTGCCGGAGCGTTCCGCCGCGCAGTCGGCGCTGTCGCTCACCCGCGAGATCGTCGCCGCCGCCAAGCAGCACCTGACCTCGCGGGTGCAGGCGGGAGTCGGGTCTGCCGTGCCGACGCTGGACGAGGTGGCCGAGTCGCGGGCCGAGGCCGACCGGGTGCTGGACGCGCTGGTGCACGACATCGACGCCGAGGTCGCCACGATCTCCGATGTGCGCGCGCAGGTGGTGATCAGCGAGATCCTCACCGTGCTGCAGGGCAACGAGCGCTACCGGGACGCCCGCCTCACCGCTCTCCACGAACACGACTCCGAGCACGCCACGGGCCTCGCACGCAGCCTGCTGGCCTACCTGGACCACTTCGGCGAGGTCAAAGCCGCCAGCTCAGCCCTGCACGTGCACCCCAACACCCTGCGCTACCGCGTCCGCCGCGCCACCGACCTCACGGGCATCGACCTCGCCGACCCCACCGAACGCCTCAACACCCACCTCCAACTCCTGCTCACCAAGCGCACCCGACACCGCTGACCAGGTCGGCACGGTCCCGCGAGCAGGTCACCCGCTCAGGAGGGGACGTTCGTGCGGAAATCCGGGATGAGGGGTCCGGGTCAGAGCTTGCGGAGGCGGACCCTGTTGATGGTGTGGTCGATGTCCTTGCGGAGGACGAGGGTCGCGCGGGGG
>NZ_SMKV01000072.1 GCF_004348445.1 Saccharopolyspora aridisoli
CCGTCCGAGGATTTCGCGGCGCAGGCCAACGCCACGTCGGCGCTCTACGGCCAGGCCGATGCGGACCGCGAGGCGTTCTGGGCCGAGCAGGCATCGCGGTTGCAGTGGGACAGCGAGTGGAACCAGGTCCTGGACTGGTCCGACGCGCCGTTCGCGAAGTGGTTCGTCGGCGGCAAGCTCAACGTGGCCTACAACTGCGCCGACCGGCACGTCGAAGCCGGCCACGGCGACCGCGTCGCCATCCACTGGGAAGGCGAGCCCGGCGACACCCGCGCCATCACCTACGCCGAGCTGCAGCGCGAGGTCTCCCGCACCGCCAACGCCCTCACCGAACTCGGTGTGGGTGCCGGTGACCGGGTCGCGATCTACCTGCCGATGCTGCCCGAGGCCGTGTTCTCCATGCTGGCCTGCGCCCGCCTCGGCGCCCTGCACAGCGTCGTGTTCGGCGGCTTCTCCGCCGAAGCGCTGCGCTCACGCATCAACGACGCCCAGGCCAAGGTCGTCATCACCGCCGACGGCCAGTACCGCCGCGGCAAGGCCATGCCGCTGAAGGCCAGCGTCGACGAGGCCGTCGCCGACGCCCCCAGCGTCGAGCACGTGCTCGTCGTCCAGCGCACCGGCACCGACGTCACCTGGAACAGCCCGCGCGACGCGTGGTGGCACGAGGTCGTCGACCCCCAGCCCGAATCCCACGCCCCGGAGGCCTTCGACAGCGAACACCCGCTGTTCATCCTCTACACCTCCGGCACCACCGGCCGCCCCAAAGGCATCCTGCACACCTCCGGCGGCTACCTCACCCAGGCCGCCTACACCCACCACCACGTCTTCGACCTCAAACCCGACACCGACGTGTACTGGTGCACCGCCGACATCGGCTGGGTCACCGGCCACACCTACATCGTCTACGGGCCCCTGGCCAACGGCGCCACCCAGGTCATCTACGAAGGCACCCCCAACACCCCCCACGAAGGCCGGCACTGGGAAATCGTCCAGAAGTACGGCGTCACGCTCTACTACACCGCCCCCACCACCATCCGCACCTTCATGAAGTGGGGCGCGGACATCCCCGCCAAGTACGACCTGTCCTCGCTGCGGGTCCTCGGCTCGGTCGGCGAACCGATCAACCCCGAAGCCTGGATCTGGTACCGCACCCACATCGGCTCCGACCGCACCCCCATCGTCGACACCTGGTGGCAGACCGAAACCGGCGCGATCATGATCTCGCCGCTGCCCGGCGTCACCGCCACCAAACCCGGCTCCGCGCAAACCCCACTACCCGGCATCTCCGCCAAGGTCGTCGACGAAACCGGCACCGAAGTCGAACCCGGCGGCGGCGGCCTGCTCGTGCTCGACAAGCCCTGGCCCTCCATGCTGCGCGGCATCTGGGGCGACGACGAACGCTACAAGGACACCTACTGGTCCAAGTTCGCCGACCTCGGCTTCTACTTCGCCGGCGACGGCGCCAAGTACGACACCGACGGCGACCTGTGGCTGCTCGGCCGCGTCGACGACGTCATGAACGTCTCCGGCCACCGCATCTCCACCACCGAAGTCGAATCCGCCCTCGTCTCCCACCCCAACGTCGCCGAAGCCGCCGTCGTCGGCGCCAGCGACCCCACCACCGGACAAGGCATCGTCGCCTTCGTCATCCTCCGCGGCGGCGTCGCCGACGAAGCCGGCGGCGAAGCCGCACTCGCCGAACTCCGCAACCACGTCTCCAAGGAAATCGGCCCCATCGCCAAACCACGCCAGATCATGGTCGTGCCCGAACTCCCCAAGACCCGATCCGGCAAGATCATGCGCCGCCTGCTCCGAGACGTCGCCGAGAACCGCGAAGTCGGCGACGTCTCCACACTCGCCGACTCCTCAGTCATGGACCTCATCTCCAA
>NZ_SMKV01000073.1 GCF_004348445.1 Saccharopolyspora aridisoli
ACCCCCGACAGCCCACCCCTCTACCAACTCCACCAAGCCGACATCGCCATCCGCCACACCGAAACCGCCGCCCTCTACCACGACGCCGAAGTCCTCGACCAGCTCATGCGCCAGCTACCCGAGAACTCACCCCGCCGCCACCACATCCTCCGCGCCCTCGAACGCATGCTCGACACCCTCGACCTCCACGACATCCCCGGCACAGCCACCGCCGCCCGCAACCAGCTCACCGACACCCTCACCGCACCCGCACACCCCAGCGCCCACCAGATCTCCGCCGTCGGCCACGCCCACATCGACTCCGCCTGGCTGTGGCCCATCCGCGAAACCATCCGCAAAGTCGCGCGCACCATCGCCAACGTCACCACACTGCTCGACCACCACGACTTCCACTTCGCCATGTCCCAGGCCCAACAACTCGCCTGGATCAAAACCCACCACCCCAAGCTCTACGACCGCGTCCGCCACCACATCGACCATGGCGGATTCGTCCCCGTCGGCGGCATGTGGGTCGAATCCGACACCAACATGCCCGGCGGCGAAGCCCTCGCACGCCAACTCATCCACGGCAAACGCTTCTTCCTCGACGAATTCGGCATCGAAACCCGCGAAGTCTGGCTACCCGACTCCTTCGGCTACAGCGCCGCACTCCCACAACTCATCCACCAAGCAGGCAACACCTGGTTCCTCACCCAAAAACTCTCCTGGAACCAAACCAACCGCTTCCCCCACCACACCTTCCACTGGGAAGGCATCGACGGAACCCGCATCTTCACCCACTTCCCACCCGCCGACACCTACAACGCCGAGATCACCGGCGCCGAACTCGCCCGCGCCCAGAACAACTTCTCCGAACACGGCTACGCCAACCACTCACTCCTGCCCTTCGGCCACGGCGACGGCGGGGGAGGACCCACCCGCGACATGCTCGAACGCGCCCACCGCACCCACAACCTCGAAGGATCCCCCCAAGTCCACCTGCACACCCCGACCGAGTTCTTCACCGCCGCCGAGAACGACCACACCCAACCCGCCGTCTACTCCGGCGAGCTCTACCTCGAACTGCACCGCGGCACCTACACCTCCCAAGCCCGCACCAAACAAGGCAACCGACGCAGCGAACACCTCCTTCGCGAAGCCGAACTCTGGTGCACCACAGCCACCCTCAACCACCACACCCCCTACCCCTACGACCAGCTCGACACCCTCTGGAAACAAGTCCTCCTCAACCAATTCCACGACATCCTCCCCGGATCCTCCATCGCCTGGGTCCACCGCGAAGCCGAGCACACCTACACCGACATCGCCGACCAGCTCAACACCCTCATCAACCAAGCCCAGCAAACCCTCACCGGCCCCGGCGACACCCCCATCACCTTCAACGCCGCACCCCACACCCACGACGACATCCC
>NZ_SMKV01000074.1 GCF_004348445.1 Saccharopolyspora aridisoli
GGGTGCCCGCATCGCCGGCTCCCTGCACATGACCGTGCAGACCGCCGTGCTGATCGAGACCCTGGTTGCGCTGGGTGCGGATGTGCGGTGGGTGTCGTGCAACATCTTCTCCACTCAGGACGAGGCCGCGGCCGCGGTCGTGGTGGGCAAGGGGACGCCGGAGGCTCCGGCGGGTGTTCCGGTGTTCGCGTGGAAGGGCGAGACGCTGGAGGACTACTGGTGGTGCACCGATCAGTTGTGGGACTTCGGTGACGGCAAGGTCGCCAACATGATCCTCGACGACGGCGGCGACGCCACCCTGCTGGTCCACAAGGGTGTCGAGTTCGAGGCCGCGGGTGCGGTGCCCCAGCCGTCGGCGGAGGACCCGGAGGAGTTCAAGGTCGTTCTGGAGACCTTGCGCAAGTCCGTGGCGGCGGACAAGCAGCGGTTCACCAAGCTCGCGGCTGAGATCAAGGGTGTGACCGAGGAGACCACCACCGGTGTTCACAAGCTCTACGAGCTGGTCAAGGCCGATGGGTTGTTGTTCCCGGCGATCAACGTCAATGACTCGGTGACGAAGTCGAAGTTCGACAACAAGTACGGGTGCCGTCACTCGTTGGTCGATGGCATCAACCGCGCCACCGACGTCCTCATCGGCGGCAAGGTCGCGGTGATCTGTGGTTTCGGTGATGTGGGCAAGGGTTCGGCGGAGTCGCTGCGGGGTCAGGGTGCTCGGGTGATCGTGACCGAGATCGACCCGATCTGCGCGTTGCAGGCGGCGATGGAGGGTTACGAGGTCAAGACCCTCGAGGATGTCGTGGAGTACGCGGACATCTTCATCACCACGACGGGTAATTACGACATCATCAAGGCCGAGCACATGGCCAAGATGAAGCACCAGGCGATCGTGGGCAACATCGGTCACTTCGACAACGAGATCGACATGGCCGGGTTGGAGAAGACGCCGGGTGTGACCAAGCAGGAGATCAAGCCGCAGGTCCACGAGTACACCTTCGACGATGGGCACAGCATCATCGTGCTGTCGGAGGGTCGTCTGCTGAACCTGGGCAACGCGACCGGTCACCCGAGCTTCGTGATGTCCAACAGCTTCACCAACCAGACGATCGCGCAGATCGAGCTGTTCACCAAGCCCGGCGAGTACGCCAAGGACGTCTACGTGCTCCCGAAGCACTTGGACGAGAAGGTCGCTCGTCTGCACCTGGACGCGCTGGGCGTGAAGCTGACCAAGCTGACCAAGGAACAGGCCGCCTACATCGGCGTCGACGTCGAGGGCCCCTACAAGCCCGAGCACTACCGCTACTGA
>NZ_SMKV01000075.1 GCF_004348445.1 Saccharopolyspora aridisoli
CGCCACACCCACGCCCCCTCCACCCATCCCGCCCATCCTCGCACCCGCACCGCGAAACGACGTCTGCCGTGCCCCCGGGGAACCGGGAACACGGCAGGCGTGAAGTCATCTTCGGTTGTGCGCTACCAGGTCCTCATCCGCGCGGAAACCGCACGTGACCCTGCGAGCGGGGGTGGCGCATCGTCGCGCGGGCGCGTTCGAGCTCCCGCGAAAACCCGCCCAGCCAGCGAACCATACTTGCCATAGGGCGTCCTCCATGTTCTAGCTAAGGGATTGATTGTGGAGTTGACGGTGTTCCCGCTCGTTGTCAACACCCGGATGCGCGGGCACCCACTGATCCGGCCGAGTTCGTCCCCCGTCACCCGGGATGTCGTCGCAGGTCGTCCGCCTGTTTCAACCGTGACATAACAGAATGGTCACAACAATGAGCGGGCAGTCACACCCGAACAGGCGACCCCACACAACACACCCCGTAGCGATCAGACCGGATGCGCACCCACCGCATCCCGCAACTCAGCAGCCATCGCCACGTCCGACTGCCGCGCACAATGCGCACAGCAGAAGAACCGCCCACTGGCCTCCACACCATGGCCCAAGATCCGGCAGCCGCAGTGCTCGCACTGCGGCGCCAAACGCTGCGCCGCGCACTCGAAAGAATCGAACGTGTGCACCCCACCGCCCACGGTGCGGACCTCGAAACTCATCCAGTACTCGTTCCCGCACACCTCGCAGGTCCCCATGAGACCGCCCTCCACAACGCGATGACAAGCCAACATCGCGAGCATGCGGCCTACACCCAACACCGGCAACCGCACCCAACACCGAGGAAACGCCACCGGACACCACGCCACCCTGTGCCAGCATGATCACCACCACACCCACGCGACGAGCCAGGGAGCCGCCCCATGCACGACGACCGACACATCGTCGAACAACGCCTCGACCGCGTCCTGCACCAACGCATCAAACCCGCCCAACACACCCACACCCTGCCCATGGACATCGCCGTCTGGCACACCCCAGGCGAACCCGTCGACGTCACCCAAGCCCTCAACGCCACCTACCAACCCACCCACATCGGCCAACCCTGGGGACCCGCCTGGGGCACCGCCTGGTTCCGCCTCACCGCCACCATCCCCGAAACCTGGGCCGGCCACACCGTCGAAGCACTCATCAACCTCGGCTCCACCGACGAACGCCCCGGCTTCCAATGCGAAGGCCTCTGCTACACCCCCGACGGCACACCCCTCAAAGCCATCAACCCCCTCAACACCTACCTCCCACTCC
>NZ_SMKV01000076.1 GCF_004348445.1 Saccharopolyspora aridisoli
GTGGTGGGACGACCGCCTCGGTGGGGACGGCGGTTGATTCTGCCGCCGGGTCTCGGGTGACTCAGGCGAAGAACACCAGGAACGGGCGCAACGCTGCGCGCAAGGGGAATGAGCGCGAGGCGTGGGATCGGATGGGGCTCAGGCGGGTTCGGGACGACGTTCGGCGTGATCTCGAGTGCGCTGTGCAGTCCTACGGTGAAGTGCAGCAGTACTTCCTGCGGCATCCGTGCAAGAGGCTGCAGCAGCGGTTGATCCCGCTCGCTGATGCGGAGGGCAACGTGATCGTCGTGTCCGTCATGTGGGCGAGCATGCGGTCACGGTCTGACGCGGCGGGTTTGAAGCGGGTGGAGGACGAGTACGGGACGGGTGACGTGATCCCCGTCGGCACTCAGCTCTTGGAGTTCGGGGGTATCCGCTTCACCGCGCAGCACTACGACTCCGATCAGAAGGGTTCGATGCTCGTCATCGCGGAGGCTGAGCCAGTGCGGGGGAATCCGTCGGATGAGCTCCTGGATGGTGCGGCGTCGGTCGCTGTCTTGTTTCCACGGCCATGAGCCAGAGCCGTGCACTCGTTGAGCGCCGACCTCTCTGGTCATGGGTTCGGCACGATGACTGCTCTGCCTTCAATGTGGCCGTCATGCAGTCGTTCGTACGCTCGGGGTGCTTCGTCGAGGGAGTACGTCTCGGTGTGGACCGAGAGGGCTCCGGCTCGGGCTAGTTCGAGGAATTCGTGGAATTCCGGTCGGGTTCCCCAGTAGGGGATCGGACTGCTGCGTCGAAGGGGAGGTGGCCGAAGCCGGTGGCGAGGGTGCCGCCTCCGGTACCGACCAGGGTGATGTCGGCTTCGACAGCGGCGACGGCGCCGGCGGTGTCCACGGTGGGTTGGGCGCCGACGAAGTCGAAGACGGCTTAGGCGCCGTGGCCTCCGGTGAGGTCGCGGACCTTCCCGGCGGCCTGATCGTCGGAGAGCACGGTCTCGTGGGCGCCGACGGTCCGGGCCAGGGCGAGCGTTGTGATGTCCGGGGAGGTTGTCCCGGTCGTGGTGTGTGAGTTGGTTTGTTTTGCAGACAGGTGAAGGCCTCTGGTTGTGAAGTGGAGCTGTCTAGGAACCGCTTCATCAACCGGAGGCCTTCGTGTCCCACCCTAACGCCGCGCTGACTCCTCGTACGCGGCTGCGGCTGGCTCGTTT
>NZ_SMKV01000077.1 GCF_004348445.1 Saccharopolyspora aridisoli
GACCACCCGATGGCTCCCGGACCACCGCAGCGATCCCTCACGCGGGTGCGGCGGGCTTCCGGGTCCGCGCCTGCTACAGGTCGAGGAGTCGGCGGGCTTCCTCGCGCATCTCGACCTTGCGGACCTTGCCGGTCACCGTCATCGGGAACTCACCCACCACGTGCACGTAGCGCGGGATCTTGTAGTGCGCCAACTTCCCCGAGCAGAACTCCCGCAACGACTCCGCCGTCAACACCGGCGCCCCCTCGCGCAACCGCACCCAGGCCATCAGCTCCTCGCCGTACTTGGCATCCGGAACCCCGATGACCTGCGCATCCAGCACATCCGGATGGGTGTGGAGGAACTCCTCGATCTCACGCGGATACACGTTCTCCCCACCCCGGATCACCATGTCCTTGATCCGGCCCGTGATCGAGACGTACCCCTCGGCATCCATCACCGCCAAATCCCCGGTGTGCATCCACCGCGCCGCATCGATCACCTCAGCGGTCTTGTCCGGCTGCTCCCAATAACCCAGCATCACCGAATAACCCCGCGTGCACAGCTCCCCCGGCTCACCACGCGCCACCGTCTGCCCGCTGGCCGGATCGACGATCTTGACCTCCAAGTGCGGACCCACCCGGCCCACCGTCGACACCCGCCGCTCCAACGAATCATCCGCACGCGTCTGCGTCGACACCGGACTGGTCTCGGTCATCCCGTAGCAAATCGCCACCTCCGACATCCCCATCCGATCGATGACCTGCTTCATCACCTCCACCGGACACGGCGAACCCGCCATGATCCCCGTCCGCAACGACGACAGATCGAACGAATCGAACTCCGGATGATCCAACTCCGCGATGAACATCGTCGGCACCCCGTACAACGACGTGCACCGCTCCTGCGCCACCGCCCTCAACGCCGACCCCGGATCAAAACCCTCCGACGGGATCACCATCGCCGAACCATG
>NZ_SMKV01000078.1 GCF_004348445.1 Saccharopolyspora aridisoli
TCGGCGAGGGTGCGGTGGAATCGTTCGATTTTGCCGTTGGTTTGGGGCCGGTAGGGCCGGGTGCGTTTGTGGGTGATGCCGAGCTCGCGACAGGTGTCACGCCAGGCGTGGGAGCGGTAGCACGCGCCGTTGTCGGACAGGACTCGTTCGACGGTGACGCCGTGTTCGGCGAACCACGCGACAGCGCCGTGCAGCACATCGATCGCGGTGGTCGCTTTCTCGTCGGTGCGGATTTCGGCGTAGGCAACCCGGGAATGATCGTCGATGACGGTGTGCAGGTAGGCGGTGCCCAGCCGCGGTGCGTGGTGACGGTCTCGCTCGCCGGTGCGGTGGGCTGTGGCGGCCCGGTTGCGTTTTCCCTGGTGCCGTCCGAGGTAGCGCCAGCCGCCGCCGTCGGGGATGTTGCCGAACTTGGTGACGTCGACGTGGATCAGTGATCCGGGGTGGTCGTGTTCGTAGCGGCGCAAGGGCTCGCCGGTGACTCGGTCGATTCGTGAGAGCCGGTTGATCCGGCAGCGCACCAGGACCGCGTGCACGGTCGAGGCGGGCATGCCCACACGCCCGCTGATCTGGACAGGGCCCAGGCGGTGACGCCAGCGCAGCCCCACGATCCGCCGAACGAGCTGTTCAGGGGTCTTTCTCGGGCTGTGGTGCGGCCGGCAACTGCGATCACGCATGCCTTTGACGCCTTCGAGCCGATACCGCTGGGCCCACTTCCGTGCTGTTTTCGAAGCCACCATGAACATCTTCGCCGCATGAGTAGCCGTCCAGCCCTCCTCGACGATCAAACGAGCCAGCCGCAGCCGCGTACGAGGAGTCAGCGTGGCGTTAGGGTGGGACACGAAGGCCTCCGGTTGATGAAGCGGTTCCTAGACAGCTCCACTTCACAACCAGAGGCCTTCACCTGTCTGCA
>NZ_SMKV01000079.1 GCF_004348445.1 Saccharopolyspora aridisoli
CGCTAGGGGGTGTCCTCAAAGTGGGTGTGGGTGACCTGGTTTGATCTTGGTTGATGGTGCGTAGGCATGAGCTGACTGATGAGCAGTGGCAGGTCATCGAGCCGTTGTTACCGGCCTCGGGTGGCGGGACGGCCTCGGGTGGATGACCGCCGGGTGATCAACGGCATGCTGTACAAGGCCAAAACAGGCATCGCCTGGCGGGATCTGCCGGAGCGCTACGGGCCGTGGAAGACGGTCTACAACCGCTTCTGGCGGTGGTCGCGCACCGGTGTGCTGACCAGGCTGGTCGGCCAGGTTCGGGTGATTGCCGAGGCGATCGATGAGCTGGATGCCGAGGTGTCGGTGGATTCCAGCATCGTGCGTGCCCATCAGCACGCCGCCGGCGCCCGCCGCCCGAGAGAACCTCACACAGGGGGCCCGAGCGGATCCCGGCGGACACAGTGAGCCAGATGATCATGCTATCGGCCGGTCCCGTGGCGGGCCCACCACCAAGATCCATCTGGCCTGTGACGGGCACGGCCGCCCGCTGTCAGTGGTGCTCACCAGCGGCAATGTCAACGACTGCACGATGTTCACCCAGGTCATGGCCGGAGTCCGGTTCGATCGGGCCGGTCCAGGCAGGCCACGGACCCGCCCAGACCGGGTACTGGCCGACAAGGGCTACTCCAGCCGCGCGATCCGCGACTACCTTCGGCGGCGCGGTATCCCAGCCACGATCCCCGAACGCAAGGATCAACGGGCCAACCGGCAACGACGCGGCCAGGCCGGTGGGCGCCCACCCGCCTTCGAGGCCAGCATCTACAAGCGCCGCAACATTGTCGAACGCTGCTTCAACCAGCTCAAACAACACCGAGCTATCGCCACCCGCTACGACAAAACCGCCCAGTCCTACCAAGCCATGATCGAC
>NZ_SMKV01000007.1 GCF_004348445.1 Saccharopolyspora aridisoli
GAGATGGTTATAAGAGACAGCACCGTTGTGGGTTGGGTGGTTGCAGGTGGGGATGAGTGGAGTCGTGAGTGGTGGTGACCCCGTGCGGGGGTTGGTGCGTGGTGAGGCCTCGGTGCCGTTGTCGGTGCTGGATCTGGCGACCGTGGGAGTCGAGGGTTCGCCGTCGGACGCCTTGGCGGGGACCACGGAGCTTGCCAAGCGGGTCGAGGAGCTCGGCTACCACCGGATGTGGGTGGCGGAGCACCACGGGATGCCCGGGATCGCCAGCTCCTCGCCCGCGGTGGTGATCGCGCACCTGGCCGCGAACACGCGGACCCTGCGGCTCGGCTCCGGCGGCGTGATGCTGCCCAACCACGCGCCGCTGGTGGTCGCCGAGCAGTTCGGGACCCTGCAGGCGCTGCACCCCGGCCGCATCGACCTCGGCGTCGGCCGTGCGCCCGGCACCGACCAGGCCACGGCGCGGGCGCTGCGGCGCACCGAGGGGCCGCTGTCGGCGGAGGACTTCCCGCAGCAGCTCGGCGAGCTGATCGCCTTCCTCGACGACGACTTCCCGCTGGACCACCCCTACGCCGAGGTGCAGTCGGTGCCGCACGGCCCGCTGCCGCCGGTGTGGCTGCTTGGCTCCAGCGGGTTCAGCGCGCAGCTGGCCGGGGCGCTGGGGCTGCCGTTCGCCTTCGCCCACCACTTCAGCGCGCAGAACACGCTGCCCGCGCTGGAGCTCTACCGCGAGTCCTTCCAGCCGTCCGAGGTGCTCGACGAGCCGTACTCGATGATCGGCGTGCAGGCCGTGGCCGCCGACACCGAGGAGGAGGCGCTGGACATCGTCCGGCCGATCGCGCTGAGCATGCTCAAGCTGCGCCAGGGCGTGCCCGGCAAGCTGCCCACCCGGCAGCAGGCGCGCGACTACCCCTACACCGAGCTCGACCGGGCGTTCGTCGACCACTGGTTGGCCGACGCCGTCCACGGCACCCCGGACGCGGTTCGGGCGGGGCTGGAGGAGTTGCGCGAGCGCACCGGCGCTGACGAGCTCATGATCACCGCCAACCTCCCGGACGCGGAGACCAAGCTGCGCTCGTTCGAGCTGATCGCGAAGTCCTACCGGATGATCTGATTCGGGTATTCCCAGGTCGGAGGTGGTTCCGGTCGGGAGGGAGTGTGCCTGGCCACTCTATGCCGAGGTCGCGGGCGGGCGCGCGTTGCGCGTGTCGTACGGTCTATTGACACCGGTGTTGCTAGGTGCCCGGTGTGTGGGCACGACGCGGGATTGAGGGATTGGCGTGAAGCCTGGTGTGCTGATCTTCTACCGGATCATGGCGTACGTCACTGCCGTGCTGCTGATCCTCTTGTGCGCCGCCATGGTGCTCAAGTACGGGCACTTCCTCGGCATGTGGCCCGAAGGTTCGGCGACGCAGCAGACCGGTACGACGTGGGTCACCATGATCGGCATCGCGCACGGCTGGCTCTACATGGTCTACCTGCTGGTCGCCCTCGTTGCCACGACGCAGCTGCGGGTCCCGGTGGGCCGGATGTTGCTGGTGCTGCTGGCCGGGACCATCCCGTTCGGCGCGTTCTTCGCCGAGCGCAAGGTCGTGCGCTGGCACGAGCTGCGGTTGGCGGGCAAGCCGATCGTGCAGCCGCAGACCGCGGAGGAAACAACCGCCTCATGACAGCCATCCCCGAGTCAGTGAACCGGTCCGAGCAGCCCGCGCCGGAGAAGCCGGTGCGCCGCCGCACGGTGCTCGGCGCGTACTTCGCGCTGACCAAGCCGCGCGTCATCGAGCTGCTGCTGGTCACGACCATCCCCGCGATGTTCCTCGCCCAGCGCGGCATCCCGTCGCCGTGGCTGGTCGTCGTCACGCTGCTCGGCGGCGCCATGTCCGCCGGGAGCGCCAACGCGCTCAACTGCGTCGCGGACTCCGACATCGACGCCGTCATGGACCGCACCAAGAAGCGCCCGCTGGTGCGCTACGAGGTGCCGCGCCGCAGCGCGCTGATCTTCGGCATCGTGCTGGGCGTCGCGTCGTTCCTGGTGCTGTGGCTCGGGGCGAACCTGCTGGCCGCCTCGTTGTCGACGGCCGCGATCCTGTTCTACGTCTTCGTCTACACGCTGGTGCTCAAGCGCCGCACCTCGCAGAACATCGTGTGGGGCGGCGCGGCTGGTTGCATGCCCGTCGTGGTCGGCTGGGCCGCGGTGACCGGCAAGGTCGAGTGGCCCGCGATCGTGATGTTCGGCGTGGTGTTCCTGTGGACGCCGCCGCACTTCTGGTCGCTGGCGATGAAGTACAAGGACGACTACGCCCGCGCGGGCGTGCCGATGCTGCCGGTGGTGGCCACCACCAAGCAGGTCTCGGCGCGCATCCTCGCCTACAGCTGGGCGACAGTCGGTTGCACGCTGCTGCTGTTCCCGATCACCAGCTGGGTCTACATCGCGCTGGCCGGGATCTCGGGCGTGGTCTTCCTGGTCGTCGCGCAGCGCCTGCACAACAACGCCCGCAAGGGCCTGGCGCTGAACCCGATGAAGCTGTTCCACCTGTCGAACTCGTACCTGACGCTGGTGTTCGTGGCGATCGCGGTCGACGCGGCGCTGACGCCCGTGATCGGCTGACTCAGCGCATCACGGGGAACACCGGGGCGTCGCCGCGTCCGGTCGCCGCGTCGATGAGGGCGACCGGATCGGCGGTCTCGGCCAGCAGCCGGATCGTCACCCTCAACGCCTCACCGGCCATCGGACCGGGCAGCTCGCGGTCCAGGGCGGCGGCGATGTCGAAGTAGTGCACGACTCCCTCCATCACGAAGATCCGCAGGGCCTCGCGCGCGGGCACCACCGCGAAGCCGCCGTAGTGCACGGTCTGCTCCAGGTCGGCCTCGCGGAGCCGGTCGATGGACTGCGGGGCGACGGTCGCGAACTGGGAGACCAGCTCGTCGGTGGACATCGACTGCGACCGGGTGGTCGCCGACTCCTTCAGCAGTTCGGCGCTCTGCTCGGCCACGCCTCCCGGGCGCTGCATGAACGCCAGCAGATCGGCGGCGTCGTCGTGGCTGACCGGGGCGTCGGGGGAGGGAGCCTCGACACCCGCCAGGGTCGCCGACGGGAACGCGCTGCAATGGGTGTAGACGTCCTTGACCGTCCAGCTCGGCAGCCGCGTGGGACGGCTCCACTCGTCGTCGCTCAGCTCTCCGCCTAGTCGCGCCCACACTTGCCAAGTCTGGTCCAGGGCGTCGATGATCATGCGTCTCCGATCGGCTGGAAGGACTCTTTCTTCGGCCTGAGATACCCATTCACTCACGAGATGTCGGGTGGCGCGGATAACCTTTCCGGGTGTTCCGGTGTTGATCGATGACGAAGCGCGGGAGCGTGCGATGAGCGGAGGTAGTCCGGCGGAGCAGTCGCCGGAGCCACCGAGTACCGGCGAACCGTCTGAGGCCCCGGCCAGGCGCTGGGTGCCGCGCGTCCTGACGCCGGATTCGGTCGAGGCGGTCAACGTCGTCGAGCTGGCCGACGAGTTCGCCCGCGCCCGGGGCGAGCCGCACGCCGGCCCGGCCGACCGGCTGGCCGCGGGTGTCATCGTGCTCGGCGAGGCGCTGGCGTCCGAGGACTGCGCGCTGGTCGCGGCTTGGCTGCACTCTGCGCCCGCCGACGTGCGCGGGCCGGTGCTGTCTGCCGTGCTGGCCGCCGAGCCGCCGCGCGAGGTGCTCACCGGGCTGGCCGCCGAGCACGCCGGTCGCGCTCGGATAGCCCTGCTGCGCTGCGAGACCGCCGACCTGGTCAGCGGAGCGCAGGTGCCCGAACCGGTGCCGCTGGCGTCGCGTCCGTGGGGCGCGGACGAGGCCGAGGAAGCCCGGTCGCTGCTGGCGGCGGCCGCCGCGGAAATCGCCCCGGAACGCCTCGACCTGCTGTTGCGCACGGCCACCCGGTTCGGCGTCGACCTGCCGCCGGACCGCTTCGCCGCCGAGCGGTTCGTGGGCTGGTGGGCCTCGCACCCCGAAGCCTCGCTGGACCCGGCGGCGTGGCCCTGCGGCGACGAGCTCGTCGCGTTGTTGCGGGAGGTCCTCGGGGAGCGGCTCGAGCACTCCGACGTCGTCCTCTCCGCCGTGAACGAGCACTGGTGGCCGCTGCTGCGGCCCATCGCCACCGACCCGTTCGAGCCGCTGGACGCCGCGGTCATCTCGGCGGCGGTGCGCGCCCAGGGCGACGCCCGCCGCGAGATCGTGGACCTGTTCGCAGACCGGCTGCGCGATCCCGATCTCCCGGACACGCCGGAGGCGGTGCTGGCCGCGCTGTTCAGCGCGGCACCGCCCACTGTGGACGAACTGCACCGGCTGATCGGCGCGCTGCCGGCCACGGCCGTCACCGAGTCGATCGCACAGCGCGCGTTCTCGGTGCTGAGCAAGGCCAAGGTGACCGCACGCCACCTCGACCTGCTGCGAGTGCTGAGCCACCACTTGTGCGCTGACCAGCGCGAACTGTGGTCCGAGGACGGCCGGGTTCGCTCCTGGGTGGCCGCGTTCTCCCGAGGCGGTGAGGTCGGCTCGTTGGAGGACGTCTCCGAGCGGGTGCTGCGCGCGCGGCTGTCCGAGGTGGTGACCGCCTTGCTGGCCGCCGACCCCCGCGCGGCGGTGCGCGCGAGCGTTTCGGCTGGTGAGCTCCTGCAGCGGCTGCTGATGCGCGAGCTGCCCTCGGTGTGGAACGACGAGCGGGCCGAGGAGTCCCGTCGGGACCGCGCCGTCGCGCTGGCCTTCGTGCTGGCCTGGTCGGACACCGCGACCGCTGACGTGCGCACGGCCTACGACCGAGAGCTGGAGCGCTGGGCGCGCGGTGGCAGGCGTGCCGATCACCGGCGGATCAGCAAGCTGCTGCGCGTCTCGGCCGCGGATCACGTCGCCGGTTGGCACGAGTGGTTGCAGGAGATCGTCAAGACTCCGGCGGAACCCGACCGCGCCCCTCGCAAGTGGTGGCAGCGACGCCGCTGAGTGTCTGGAGCCGTTCAGCAGGCTCACTGGAAAGGATTGCCGTAAGGCTGAACGCGTGACACCGAGGGTGAATATTGGACAAATCGGTGCATCGATAGTGTATGACCGGTCACGGTAAGATAACGATCGATGTCCCGAGCGGGATACTGCTCGTGGGTAGTCATCGCGCAGGGCCACCACAGCATCACCGTCGGTGTGCCCGCGCCAATGGATTCCACGGGAGGTTCGCTCATGGGGGCGGCGCTCAAAGCGCACGCGGCATGGCTGGTCAACGCGCTGGGCATCGGGCGGAACCCGTTGCGCCGGCCGATCGACCGGCTCGCCGCCGGACTCACGTTAATGCTGCTGATGGTCGCGATGATCGCGGTTCCGGTGGCGGGCATGTTCGCCGAATCCACGCATCGGGACCTCTCCGAACGCGCCGAGCAGGCGTCCCTCACCAGTCGTCCGGTGACCGCGGTGGTCACCGCCCCGCCCTCGCTGAGCATCCCGGCCTCCGAGGTCTACACCCAGGACGCGGTCAGCTCCACGGCGGAGGTGGCGTGGCGGGCGGGTCTGCACGAGCAGCGTTCCCGCGTGCAGGTGCAGTCCTCGGCGAAGGTCGGGGACAAGGTCGAGGTGTGGGTCGACCAGCAGGGTCACCGCGTTCCGCCGCCGCCCGACGAGGGCTCGATCGGGGCTTCGGCCGTGTTCGCCGCCCTGCTCCTGCTGGTCGTCCTGGAGATCGGGAGCTTCGCCCTGATCGGCGCGGTGCAGGCCGGCGCCCGCCGGATCGCCATGAACGCGTGGGCCCGCGAGTGGGATCACGTCCAGCGCGGGGGGACCTGGTCGCAGCGCTGACCGTCCGTCTTCGTCGGCGCGCGCAGCCGCTGTCCGGTCACGCTTCGTCGCCGTGAACTCGTGCGGCAACGTTATCGATGGCGACGCCAGCGTTCGCACCCTTCACCCGGTCGGGTTAAATGTGGCCGCCGAGCTTGTCAGTGGGACCCGGCGCTGTGTTTGGGTACCCGCGTGGATCTCCACAGCGGAGTAACACCTCTGACGGGCCGGTGGTGCCGAGACCGGCACGTCATCGTAGGGACGAGGACACTCGCCCGCTGACGATCAAGAGGGGATGCGGCAATGGGGGAGCAGCAGTCGACCGAGACGGCGGACAGCGTGCCGATCTACGAGGAACTGGCCAGCGAGCTGTGCGATCCGGCCGGCACCACGTGGCAGTTCTCGCCCGTGCCGTCCTTCGCCGAGGAGCTGGCCGAAGCGCTCGAAGGCGACGAGGCCGCGGTGGCGAGCTGACCGCTCACCGCTGGAGGGTCTCCGGCGCCGTGATGTCCAGGTTCTTGGTCTCGCGGGAGAACGCGAACGCCACCAGCGAGATGAGCGCGGTGATGACCATCCACACCGCCACCAGCCAGCCGGTTCCTCCGGCCTGGAGGACCAGCGCGGAGGCGACCAGCGGGGAGAACCCGCCGAGCGCCGCGCCGATCTCGCGGGACGAGGCGAACCCGGTGTAGCGCACGCGGGCGCCGAAGAGCTCGGCGTAGAACGCGGGCTGCACCGCGATCATCGGTGCTAGGCCCAGTCCGGCGGCGACCACCAGCGCGATCCAGATCAGCGCGGGCTGCTGGGTGTCGAGCAGGGCGAAGAACGGGAACGCGAACAGGCCGGTGAAGATCACGCTGAACAGGTTCAGCGGTTTGCGGCCCACCCGGTCCGACAGCGCGCCGTAGAGCGGTTGCAGCACGATCACCACGAACGTCGAGGCGATCACGCCGGTGAGGCCGACCCAGCGCGGCAGGTCCAGGGTCTCCTGGACGTAGGCGACGCTGAAGGTGGCGTAGATGTAGACCACGGCGGTGTCGCAGATGTGCGCGCCGATGCCGATCAAGAAGTTGCGCGGGTAGCGGCGCATCGCCTCGAACACCGGCAGCTTGGTGGTGCGGCGATCGGCCGACATGCGCTCGAACACCGGCGATTCGGCGACCCGCAGCCGCACGTACAGCGAGAGCGCGATCATCACGAAGCTGAGCAGGAACGGCACTCGCCACGCCCATGCCTGCACGGCCTCGTCGCCTAGGCTCTCCACCAGCAGGAACGACACGGTTCCCAGCAAGAGCCCGATCTGCACGCCGGTCTGGGCGTAGGAGCTGAGGTAGCCGCGCCGGTGGGGCGGGGCGTGCTCGCACAGCAGCGTCGAGGCGCCGCCGAACTCCGCGCCCGCGCCCAGGCCCTGGAGGACCCGCAGCAGCGTGAGCAGGACCGGAGCCCAGACCCCGATCGTCTCGTAGGTCGGCAGCAGGCCGATGAGGCCGGTCGACACGCCCATGACGAGCGTGGTGAGCACCAGCGTCGCCCGGCGGCCGACGCGGTCGCCGAGGTGCCCGAACAGGAAACCGCCCAGCGGCCGGATGGCGAAGCCGACTCCGAAGGTCGCGAAGCCGGCGATGGTGCCGACCGCGGGGTCGCTGGTGGGGAAGAACAGCTTGTTGAACACCAGCGTGACCGCGAAGCCGTAGATGAAGAAGTCGTACCACTCCAGGGCGGTGCCGACGACGGAGGAGGTGACCACGCGCCGGAGTTCTCGCGGCTGAGTGGGCGGGATCTGCTCCGAACCGATGGCGGCGCTGCTCATCGTCACTCCTCGAGGCACCAGGGCGTGAAATACCCCTGCGAGCAACGGGTTCCGCGATGGAACCAGTTGGTGAGGCATGCCCGCAACCGCCCTGTCCGGGTCATTGGCGATGATCGTGCCACGGCGAATTCGGAAGGAAAACCCTCCGCTTGACCCGTGGCCCCTTCGTGACCACCCCGTGCCCGGCCTGCTCCGAACGGCGGGCGCTCGCTGGGCTGGCCGCCTCGGAGCCCGGTGTGGTCATGTCGTCGACGTCCGTTGCCGGTGAGCAGTTCTGGTCCAGAACTGCCGTTCGCCCGGGCCGGTTCGGGCCAGAACCGCCGCGGGCTGAGGGGCTACCAAGCGGGTGCTTGCTTGGGTAGGCTCCGTCGCGGGTTCGCGACGTCGGTGTCTGACCCGGGAGGACGAGATGGCTCGTGCGCAGGGCGTGCAGTCGATTCCGGCTGCGGTCCGGAACGCGGCGGAACGCTTCGGCGAGGTGGAAGCGCTGGTGGACGGCCCGGTCCGGCTGACCTTCGGCCAGCTCGCCGAGCGAGTCCGGGAACTGGCGCGGATGTTCGCCGCCGTCGGCGTTCGCCCAGGCGACCGGGTTGCCCTGAACTCGCCGAACACCCACCACTGGGTGCTGGCCGCCCTCGGCGCCTCCTGCGCGGGAGCGACGCTGGTGCCGGTCAACACCCGCTTCACGGGCGTGGAATCGGCGGACCTGTTGCACCGCAGCAAGGCTCGTGCCCTGGTGGTGGCCGACGAGTTCCTGGGAGTGGACCGGCTCGCGGGCATCCACGAGGCCGCCGGCGAGGGCCCCGGCGAGGTGGTCGCCGGATTGCCGGAGCTGCGGGCGGTCCTGCGCGTCCCGGTCGGCGCCGCGTCCCCGGCGGAACCCGGCGTGCACGAGTGGGACGAGATCGGCGAACTGGCCGCGAAGGTGCCGGAATCGGAGGTCGAGCGCCGCGCCCACGCGGTCTCCGCTGACGATCTCGCCGACGTGCTGTTCACATCCGGAACCACCGGTCGCGCCAAGGGCGTGATGTCGTTGCACCGCCAGACGCTCGGCGTCGCCAGGGCCTGGGCCGAGTGCGGCAACGTCCGCAAGGGCGACCGGTACCTGCTGGTCAACCCGTTCTCGCACAGCTTCGGCTACAAGGCCGGAATCCTGGTGTCCCTGCTGACGGGCACGACGATGGTCCCGCAGGCGATCTTCGACGCGGCCTCGATGCTCGAGGTCATCGACACCGAGCGGATCTCGATCCTGGCCGCCGCCCCCACGGTCTTCCAGACCTTGCTGCACGCGCCGGAACGCGGCGGCCGACGGTTGCCGGGACTGCGCTTGGCGGTCACCGGTGCCGCGACGGTCCCGGTCGCGCTGGTCGAGCGCATGCGGTCCGACCTGGGCTTCGACACGGTGCTCACCGCCTACGGGCTGACCGAGGCGGTCGTGGCCACCATGTGCCGTCCGGGGGACGACGCGGGAACCGTCGCTCACACCTGCGGTCGTGCCGCCGCCGATTTCGAGGTGGCGGTGGTCGACGCCGACGGCAACGACATGGCCCCGGGGCAGGCGGGAGAGGTGGTGCTGCGCGGCCCGAACGTGATGCGCGGCTACCTCGACGACCCGAGCGCCACGGCGCACGCCATCGACCACGACGGCAGGCTGCACACCGGTGACATCGGGGTGCTGGACGAACGCGGCTACCTGCGGATCACCGATCGGCTCAAGGACATGTACGTCTGCGGCGGTTTCAACGTCTACCCCGCCGAGGTGGAACAGGCCTTGGCCTACCTGGAGGGGGTGCGGGACGTGGCGGTGATCGGGGTGCCGCACGAACGCCTCGGCGAGGTCGGCAAGGCGTACGTGGTCGGTGACGATTCACTCACCGAGGAATCGGTGCTGGCCTTCTGCAAGCAGCGGCTGGCGAACTTCAAGCTGCCGCGCTCGGTGGAGTTCGTCGGTGCACTCCCGCGCAACGCCTCCGGCAAAATCCTCAAGCGGGTTCTCGCGGAGCGGTGAGCCGGTTCAGCAGCGCCGTCTTGATCGACGGCCGCGAACCGAACAGCAGCAGGAACGTGGCCTCCCGGACCAGCCGCTGCGTGTGACTGCCCGGTAGCACCGATCGGCTGCCGTGGTGCACGGCGGCGGCTGAGGCCGCCCGCATCGCGAGCTCTGACGCCTGCGCCCGCACCTCGGAGAGCTCCTCGGCGGCGGCCGTGACCAGCTTCGATCGCGTGGCGTCGAGCTCGCCGGGCAGCCCGCCCGCGTCGTCGCCGAGCAGCGAGATCGCGCGCCCGGCCACGCCGAGCGCGAGGGCGCCGTTGAGACGCACGGAACTGGGATCTCCCTTGAGGAACTCGGCTTGCGGCACGGTCGAGGCGATCCGGTCGCGCGGCACGAAGTGCCTGTTGAACCGCAGCGTCACGGTGCCGCTGGCCTGCACCGCCATCAGGTCGAGAGGTTCGGCGTGCAGCGTGTCGGTCTCCGCGACGTCGAGCATCGCGAAGATCAGCGTGTCCTCGGGTTTGCGGCCGGCGACCAGCAGCGAGTCGACCATGCCCCAGCCGGTGAACCAGGGCGCGGTGCCTTCCAGCAGGTATCCGCCGACGACCGGCGAGGCTCGCAGCGGCGCCGGGCCCGTCCGCAGCGCCGACGCCAGCGCGATCCCGCCCCGGCGCTTGCCCGCGAGCAGGTCGGACAGGTAGTTGTCCCGCAGGTTGCGGTTCTTGGTGTTCTCGGCGGCGTTGAGCACGCCGTGGTGCTGGATCCACACGAACGTCGTGGTCAGGCAGCCGCTCGCGAGAACTTCGATGAGCCGCAGCGCCGACGCGAGGTCGCCGACGTCGAGCGTGGCCAGCTCCTGAGATGCCGCGAGTCCGTAGAAGCCGCGCTCGGCGAGCAGGTCCAGGTGGCTGTCGGGGACCCGCTCGGCGGCGTCGACCTCCAGCGCGGCGGGGAAGAACACGTCCTCGGCGATCTGCCGAGCATCCTGCAACGCGGGCGACTCCTGAGTCATCACCCCAGTTTCCCCGAGTCCGCGCGACCGGCACGACAGGGCTCGGTCACCTGGCGGGGAGGGTCCGCGGCGTCAGCGGGGTGCGCCGACGTCACTCGCCGGGCAGGCGTGGTTCGGCCATGCGCACGCCTGCGGTTCTGAGGCGTTCGTCGAAGGCGTCGGCGAGGTCGTTGAGCGCTCGTCCGCAGTCGCCGGTGTGGGCGGGTCCGTGCATCAGGCCGAGCGTGGTGGGGTGCAGGTCCGCGAGGGAGCGGATGGTCGGTGCGGTGGAGGGGGTGAGGCAGGTGGCGCCGAAGTTGTCCTCCGCGCTCAGCGCCGGGCCGACGATGTCGGCCTCGGTGAGCGCGGAGGTGCGGCCGAGCGCGGTGAACAGATCGCCGCAGAACAGCGTCCCGGTCACCTCCTCGAACAGCAGGCCGGCGTCCCACCCGTGCGGGACGTGCGGTGTCTCGATGCGCCGGACGCGTTTGCCGCCGAGGTCCACCACCTCGTCGTGCGAGAGCTGCCGCGGCGGTCGGTCGGCCATGTCGTTGATCGACAGTCGGCAGCCGAGGACCCCGTGCGCGATCTGCGACGAGGGGGCGGCGTGCAGCCACTCGTTCATCGATCCGCACTCGTCGGCCTCCAGGTGGCCGGAGGCCACCCACCGCAGCCGGGACAGCGGCACGATGCGCTGCACCGCGGCCGACACCTCGGGGAACAAGCCGCGCATCCCGGTGTGGAACAGCAGTGGTTCGTCCGCGTTCAGCAGGAACTGGTTGAACACCAGGCCGGGCGGCTCCACGTAGGTCGAAATCCGGTGCACGCCATCAGCGATTTCGGTGGTCTCCGTCGGCATCGCTGCTCCCCCTCGATCCAGCCGCTGTGGTCCGATCGAAGTCAGTGTTACCCCGGCCCCCGACAACCGGCGGGGAGAGGACCGGGCGGTGCGCGGGGAGGTGGCGCACCGCCCGGTCCGGCGGGCTCGGCGTCGTGTCGGGGGGCCTCGACGTCGAGCCTGGTCTTCCCGGGATCAGGAGCGTTCCGAGTTCCCCGGCATCGGGACGTCGGCGAGGCGGTGGGCCGCGACGTTGCAGTCGGGGCAGGTCGGCCAGAACCAGGCGAAGGTCGAGTCGTTCGCGTGGATGTCGTCGCCGCAGAGGGCGGTGATCTCGGCTTCGTCCGGCCAGCCGCCGGGAGGCCGCGCTTCGCCTATCGCGTGTCGCCGGCCGTCCCCGGGGACCCAGCTGAACGGGTGCGGCCGGTAGCGCGGTTCGCCCATGTGCGACGCCTCCATCTGAGGTGATCTCTGCTGGTAGCGGCGTGGGCCACAAGATCAGCTCCACATGAGCGAATGTATTGCATGTGTGCACATGCGCCAATTACCGATATGGGTGAACGCAATGTGGGCACTCTTGTTGCAGGATGATCGGCAGTCAGATGCGCAGCCAGGGAGTGCGAGAGATGGTCGAAGAGCACGAGGACGGGCCGGGCCCCAACCTGCGACGCCGCGAACTCGGGCGGGAGCTCCGCCAACTGCGCGAGCAGGCGGGCAAGAAGGTCGCCGAGACCTCCAAGTACGCGGGCCTGACCGTCACCACGATCAACAGGATCGAAGGCGGCAAGCAGGTCATCCTGCCGCGCAACGTGCGCCTGCTCTGCCAGTTCTACGGCGTGGAGGCACCGCTGTCGGACAACCTCGTCCGCCAGGCCGAGGAGTCCAACGAGCGCGGCTGGTGGGCGATGTACTCCGACACCATGCCGGAGTGGTTCGAGAAGTTCGTCGGCCTGGAATCCGACGCCGACGAGCTGTGGAACTACTCGCCGATCGTCGTGGACGGACTTCTGCAGACACCCGAGTACGCGCAGGCGATGTTCGGGGTCAGGGCGTCAGCTGTCGACGAGCAGACGCTTCAGCGCTCCATCGGCCTCCGCAAGGCAAGGCAGGACCGGGTCAACTGCGAGAAGAACCCGACTCGGCTGCACGTCGTGCTCGATGAGGCGGCGCTGCGGAGAGCAGTCGGCGGCGAGGAGGTTCTCCGGAACCAACTGCGCTACCTCGTCACAACGGCCGCGAAGCCGAACATGACGATCCAGGTCATGCCCTTCGCAACAGGAGCGCATCTCGGTCTGCAGACGCCGTTCTCGATGCTCCGGTTCCCCGAGGGGTTCGACGACATGGACGCCGTGTACGTCGAGAACCTCCGCGGTGGTGTCTGGTTGGAGCGCCCGAACGACATCAAGCACTACACCGAGGTCTTCGAGCAGATGCGTGCCGAAGCACTCACGCCTGCCGAATCCGTGGAGTTCATGGATAGCCTTGCGTCGTCCCTGTGACACACCTGCGAAGGGGAGGACGCGAACATGAACGAGCTGGCGGGCGCCGTGTGGCGGAAGTCGAGTCGGAGCACCGATCAGGGGCAGTGCGTCGAGTTGGCGCAGAACCTGCCGCACGTCAGCGGTTTTCGTGACTCGAAGGCGCCTGACCGGGCCGCATTAGCCTTCTCCAAGGAGCGGTTCGCGGACTTCCTCGTCGCGGTGAAGGCCGGCCGACTGGACGGGTGAGTTCGCTCGGCCCCTGCCCTGCGTGGCGGGGGCCGAGTCAGATGAGCAGGCGTCGCAGTCACTCGCCGAATCAACGAAATCCGTGGCGGCCATGCGCGATGCCGTGGAATAGCCGGACCTGAAGCTGGACCCCGACGCGGGCGAGGGCGATTTGCTCCACAGTGGACGACCATGTGGCCGCGGTCGAATCCTGGCTGTCCCGGGCTCGAGCGCTCAAAGGGGGCTGTCGAACATCGTGGGACCACGAACGCCTGCGTGACCGCGTTCAGGTCTGCGGTCCGCGACATCACCAGCGCTGGGCGCGTGATCGGTGGTGCGATCGCTGCGGACGCCATGATGCCTTTCACGTTCGGCACCTCGATCGCTGTGTTCGCTGCCTCGGCGTCGGCACCGCCTTGGATGCGCTGGCGAAGAACATGGACTTGGTCAGCAAGCTGACGGGACTGTTGACCAAGAACGCGGCCAACGCGAGCAAGGTCAGCGGCGAGTTGTTGGGGCGGCGTCGCGGCTGGAAGTGGACGGCAGAACGGCCCTGCACCGAAGCCCGCACCCGAGAACCCGACGAAGGAGCACATGGCCAAGCTCACGATCGAGCAGCGGGAGGAGCGATGAACGGTGTCACGGACCGAGCGAAGGCGAAGTTCCTGACGACCAGTCTCGGCAAGAAACACCAAGAGGTATACCGCTTGGTGCAGGTGCTCCGGAGCGCTGATGCCCTCGCGGCACCGGGCGGCGATTTCCGGATCGGCTCGTTCGAGATCCCACCGGCGAAGTCCTGCACTCGTCCCGGCATCGAGACCCACGACGAACGGGCTGCCCATCGGGCTCAGCTGCGGCAACGCAGGCTCATCGGGTCGGGTCGTGGCCCCAGTTCATGAGCGAGTAGCGCCAAGTCGTATCAACGGGGTCCCCGGACGGGCGCTGGGCGAGATGGCGTTTGACGTAGCCGCGAACCCGACGCATGTGGGCCAAGTCGTCGTTGCTGTACTCGGAGCGGTTCTTGCGCAGCAGCGCCAGGATGCGCCGGCCGGATTCGTGGCCCTTGGTCTCGCCTCCTTCGTCGGACTGCCCGGCATTCTTCGACTCGTCACTGGCAAGCCACCGTTCGAGTTCCTTCGGCGTCATGTTGACCAGCCGCTCGAAGTCGGCGATCAGATCTCGGTCGTCCTCGGTCATCAGCGACACGCCTCCTGCGCAGGTCAACGGTGTCTCGCCTTTTCCAGCTGCTGCAGCACCGTCTTGCGGGCCTTGTGCTCGCGCTCGTACCGCAGGGCTCCTTCGGCTTCACGTGGAGTCAGATCGCGAGCGCGTTTCGCCGCCTGCCGGGCGGTGAGCGCGTCGAGTTCGGCGAACTTGCGCGCGGATTTGGCCGCGGGCGGGTTCGCCGCATGCTGCTTGCCCCGGCGCGATTCGGTCCGCTTCGCCCGCTGGGTCTCGCGCCGCTCGCGCGGCGACAGTTCCTCCCAAGCGCGCTCAGGCAAGTACCTCTCGGTCTCACCATCGTGGCGGGCCCGGGCAGAGCCCGACTCGGTCACCCAGCGCTGCTCGGTCCACTCCACGAGGTCCGCCTGCTCCGCGGTTGGCTGCTGCGGATGCCGGTAGCCGCCGCCATGCTTCTCGTACTCCTGCGCGAGCAGCTGGCTCTTGCGGGCCGACCACTGGCCGGCCGCCCCGCCCTTGTCCGAAGCCTTCAAGCCCTCCTTCAACCGCTCTCGAAGCTCCGGATCGGTGTAGTCGCGCTCGTAGTCCTTCTTGCTCTTGCCCATGCGAACGGGGTACCCGAATGCGAAGGGCGTGCCACATACCACTTGTCGATCTACCTGGTAAACCATCCTGCCGCACTACGAGTGGCCCGTTCATCGATCCGTGCGGGTAGTGGACTCTGGCCGGGTGGAAAGTTAGCCGATCAGGTTGCTGAACTGCTGTTGCACAGGACCGAGCAGGCTCGGGCCGATCAGCCCCATCACCGCGCCAACGATGACGATGATGCCCAGCAGCAGAGCAATAACGGCAAGGACAAGTCCGCCGGTCGCGACGCCCTTGCCGGTCAGCTGCGGCTGCAGGCCCTTCTTCCGGCCCATAACGCCCAGCACGATGCCGACAATGGCGAACAGGATCGCCAGCGGTGACAGCACGCCGGTCAGCGCGAAGATGAACGCGGCGAGCCCGAACACCAGGGCGAACACCGCTACGGGGCTGGTCTTGGCCCGAGTCACAGCCGACGGCGCGCCCGTGGTCCAGGAGCTCCGGTCCGCGCTCGTCGTGGCTTCTTCGGTCGTGTGGTCGGCGTCGTCGGCACCGCGAGGGTGAGTCATGGCAAGCTTCTCCTCTCCCATCACGTGGGTAGCCTGGTCAGCGCTCGAACATCGCATCGGCGTACCCGCCCACGGCAGACCTCACACCTCCCGTCGGTGATGGGCGGAACGGTGGCGGAGGTGTTTTCGTGGTCAACACCGTGCCAAAGCGTCAATGAAGTTTGGTGCCGTTCGGGGCTGGTGCGGTAGGTCAGTCCCATTCCTGGCGGCGCTCCTCGGCGAGCTTGCGCAACTCGGCGACACGTCGTCGTAGCGCCAGCGGTTTTGGCCGCCAGGGGTGATCAGGGCTGGTGTGATCCAACCTTCTGGGCGTAGTTCTGCAGCTGAGGAAGATGCGCCGTCGGTCCGACTCCTGACCCAGGTCAGTGCAGATCCGTCGCCGAGCAGGTCGGTCATGTGCTCGATGATCGCGGTTTGTGCGGGGTGAACCGGTCGCGCTTGCCCGGCTTGTTGGCGCAGGCGAGACAGCACACGAGCCGACATCAGGAGCGCGGTGGTCGGCACTTCGTGGGAGGGGCTGCACCCGCACGCCTTCCGGCACCTGGTCGCGACCGAGATGGACAACGCTGGCAAGTCGGCTCGGGAGATCGCCGACTACCTGGGTCACGAGAAGGTCAGCATGACCCAGGACGTCTGCATTGGATGGACCGCAAGTCCACAGGCGGCTCGGCGGCCGAAGCGTTGGACGAGCTCGATCCGGGGAGCTGATCCAACTGTGGGGAAAAAGTGGGGGTTGATCTTGAACTAGATCAGCCCCCGCTTGCTTTACCAGGGGGTTTGCGCCCCCAGCAGGACTCGAACCTGCGACCTAAGGATTAGAAGTCCTTTGCTCTATCCGGCTGAGCTATGGGGGCCGTTCGGTGGGCGGTATGCCCGACGTTGTGCAGCAAGCAGGGTAGCGGTCGGCCGCATCGCTTGTGGGAACCTACGCGGCAACGTTGCCGAGCCGGTACCTAACGGCAAGCTCTTCGACAACCGGCATGCGGGTTATGCCGGGGGCAGTTTCCGCAGGGCCGCGGTGGTCAGGCCGAAGAGCCGGTCGGCCGTGTCCGCTGCTGAGGCGTCCTTGAGCGACAGCATCGTCAGCAGTGATCTGTCCGATCGGATCGCAGTCGCGGCCGTGCACGTTTGGTAACCCGTCACCGGTTCGCAGTACAGCCAGCTGGAGTAACCCCGCACGTCCACTTCGACGCCGCGCGGCTGGCGCTGGGCGATCGACGGGAACGGGTCGTGGAAGCCGGCGGCCGCCGTGTTGTCCGGGTGGCCGCCGAGCAGGTGCGCGCACGCGTCCCGCACCGGGTTGCCCGGGTGCGGGGGTCCCGCCACGCCCCCGACGGCGACCAGGTCGTCGGGGGAGAGCAGGGTGCACGGGTCCACCTCGCCGCGCGGGGCCGGGATGCGGGGTGGTTGCGCGATCGCCGACCGGGTCCGCGGCGTCTCGGGATGGTCCTGGAACCCCGCGGCGGGGATGGGGCTGCCCACCACGGCGGTCGAACAGCCGCTCAACGCCGATCCGCCGATCAGGACGCACAGCGCGAGCACCCGCGGTAGGCGGTGACGGACATTCGGCACGTGGTAACCGTAGCGGCGCCGAGTGCGCGAGACCACGCCCAGGTGCGCCCTCCTGACCGGTGAAGCCGACACGAAGGCCGTTACGCTCGGTGTGTGCCATCAGAGTCCGTCGCCGAACCGAGATCCAGGCGCAGTGCTTCCGGCACGGTCGGCGTCCTGGTCTTCACCGCCGGGGTGCTCGCGGCGTTGATCGCCGCCGCCCTGACCACGCTGTCCGCCGGAGCCAACTACGCCCTGCTCGGGTTGCCCGACCCGGGCCCCGTGACCCAGTACGGGCTGCCGGTGGTGCGGGTCATCGCCGAGACCGGGTCCGTGGTGGCCATCGGTTCGCTGCTGCTGGCGTCCTTCGGCATCCCCGCCAACCGCGCCGGCGCACTGCTCGCCGACGGCTACGCGGCGGTGCGCACGGCGGGCTGGGCCGCTTCGGCGTGGTTCGTCGGTGCCGCCCTGATGGTGCCGTTCATCTGCGCGGACGCCACCGGGCGCCCGGTGGACGAGGTGCTCAGCGCCGACGTCCTGCTCGGCCTGATCGACGCGCTCGAGGAGGCCAAGGCCTGGGCGCTGACCGCGGTGATCGCGTTCCTCGTCGCGCTGGCGTGCCGGATCGTGCTGTCGTGGGGCTGGACCGTGGTGACCTTCGCGCTCGGCCTGGCCGGGCTGCTGCCGGTCATCGCCACCGGCCACTCCGCCAGCGGCGGGGCGCACGACATCGCCACCAACAGCCTGCTGTTCCACCTGGTCGGAGCCGTGCTGTGGGTGGGCGGGCTGATCGCCCTGATCGCCCACGCAGCCCGAGGCGGGGCGCACCTCCCGCTGGTCGCCCGCCGGTTCTCGGTGATCGCCCTGGTCAGCTGGATCGCCATGGCACTGTCCGGGGTGATCAACGCGCTGGTGCGGGTCGCGCCGGAGCAGCTGTTCGGCTCCACCTACGGCCTGCTCGTGCTGCTCAAGGTCGCCGGCCTGCTGGTGCTCGGCGCGTTCGGATACGTGCAGCGCAACAAGGTCGTCGCCCGGCTGGAAGAGGGTTCTTCCGGGTTGCTGCGGCTCGGCGCCGTCGAGGTGCTGATCATGTTCGCCACGCTCGGCGTCGCGGTCGCGCTCGGCCGCACCCCGCCGCCCGGCGGCTACACCACCGTGCCCAGCCGCACCGAGCTGATCATCGGCTATGCGCTCGACGCGCCGCCGGACACCCTGCGGCTGCTGTTCGACTTCCGCTTCGACCTCGTCTACGGCACGCTGGCGCTGGTCTTGGCCGGCCTCTACCTGTGGGGAGTGCTGCGGCTCAAGGCCCGGGGCGACGAGTGGCCCGTCGGCCGCACGATCGCCTGGCTGTGCGGCTGCCTGACGATCCTCGTCGCAACCTCCGCCGGTGTCGGCCGCTACGCGCCCGCCGTGTTCAGCGTGCACATGGGGCAGCACATGCTGCTGTCCATGCTCGCCCCTGTCTTCCTCGTGCTGGGCGGACCGACCTCGCTGGCGCTGCGCGTGCTCAAGCCCGCCGGGAAGGGGATGCCCGCCGGGCCCCGCGAGTGGCTGGTGGCGTTCGTCAACTCACCGCTGACCCGCGCGCTCACCCACCCGATCGTCGCGCTCGTGCTGTTCGTGGGCTCGTTCTACGCGCTGTACTTCACCGGTCTGTTCGACCTGGCGTTGAGCCAGCACTGGGCGCACCTGGCGATGAACGCGCACTTCCTGCTGGTCGGCTACGTCTTCTACTGGCCGGTCATCGGCATCGACCCGTCGCCGCGCCAGCTGCCGCCCATCGGCAAGGTCGGCATGGTCTTCGCCTCGATGCCCTTCCACGCCTTCTTCGGCATCGCGCTGATGATGTCCGCCAAGCCCATCGGCGGTGACTTCTACCGCAGCCTCGACCTGCCGTGGCTGGTCGACCTGCTCGCCGACCAGCGGCTCGGCGGCGGCCTGGCGTGGGCGTCCGGTGAGGTGCCGCTGGTCGTGGTGATGCTGTCGCTGCTGATCCAGTGGTCCCGAGCGGACGACCGGCAGGCGCGGCGGATCGATCGCAAGGCCGACAAGGACGGTGATGCCGATCTCACCGCCTACAACGAGATGCTCAAACGCCTGGCCGATCAGGACTCGCCGCGCGGCTGAACACCCGGCCATCGCCCGTTCGGGTTCCGGGGGCCCACATGCGCGGTGCCGGGTGGGACGCAACTACGATCCAAGGCATGGCCGAGTTCATCTACACCATGAAAAACGTGCGCAAGACGCATGGTGACAAGGTCATCCTCGACAACGCGACCATCCAGTTCTACCCGGGCGCCAAGATCGGCGTCGTCGGGCCGAACGGGGCTGGCAAGTCGACCGTGCTGCGCATCATGGCGGGACTCGACCAGCCGAACAACGGTGAAGCGTTCCTGTCGCCGGGTTACACCGTGGGCATCATGCAGCAGGAACCCCCGTTGAACGAGGAGAAGACGGTCCTCGGCAACGTCGAGGAGGGCGTCGGCGAGATCAAGGTGAAGCTCAACCGCTTCAACGAGATCGCCGAGCAGCTCGCGACCGACTACTCCGACGAGTTGATGGAGGAGATGGGCAAGCTCCAGGAGGACCTGGACCACGCCGACGCGTGGGAACTGGACTCCCAGCTGGAGCAGGCGATGGACGCCCTGCGCTGCCCGCCGCCGGACGCCGAGGTGACGCACCTCTCCGGTGGTGAGCGACGGCGAGTCGCCCTGTGCAAGCTGCTGCTGAGCAAGCCCGACCTGTTGCTGCTCGACGAGCCCACGAACCACCTCGACGCCGAGAGCGTGCTCTGGTTGGAGCAGTTCCTGGCCAACTACGCGGGCGCAGTCCTCGCCGTGACGCACGACAGGTACTTCCTGGACAACGTCGCCGGCTGGATCCTGGAGCTCGACCGCGGTCGCACCTACCCCTACGAGGGCAACTACTCCACCTACCTGGAGAAGAAGCAGGAACGCCTCGCGGTCCAGGGCAAGCGGGACGCCAAACTGCAGAAGCGCCTCAAGGACGAGCTGGAGTGGGTCCGCTCCAACGCCAAGGCCAAGCAGACCAAGTCGCGCGCCCGCCTCTCGCGCTACGAGGAGATGGCCAACGAGGCGGAGAAGACCCGCAAGCTCGACTTCGAGGAGATCCAGATCCCGCCGGGCCCGCGCCTGGGCAACACGGTGGTCGAGGTCGAACACCTCAAGAAGGGCTTCGACGAGCTGCTGATCGACGACCTGTCGTTCAGCCTGCCGCGCAACGGCATCGTCGGCGTCATCGGCCCGAACGGTGTCGGCAAGACCACGCTGTTCAAGACCATCGTGGGGCTCGAAGAGCCCGACAGCGGCACGGTCAAGGTCGGCGACACCGTCAAGCTCTCCTACGTGGACCAGAACCGCGCGCACATCGACCCCGACAAGAACGTGTGGGAGGTCGTGTCCGACGGGCTGGACTACATCCAGGTCGGCCAGGTCGAGATGCCCTCGCGCGCCTACGTCAGCGCGTTCGGCTTCAAGGGCCCGGACCAGCAGAAGCCCGCGGGTGTGCTCTCCGGTGGTGAGCGCAACCGGCTGAACCTCGCCCTGACGCTCAAGGCCGGCGGCAACCTGATCCTGCTGGACGAGCCGACGAACGACTTGGACGTCGAAACCCTGGGTTCGCTGGAGAACGCGCTCGAGCAGTTCCCCGGCTGCGCTGTGGTCATCTCCCACGATCGCTGGTTCCTGGACCGCGTCGCCACGCACATCCTCGCGTGGGAGGGAGATGACGAGAACCCGGCCAAGTGGTTCTGGTTCGAAGGTAACTTCGAGGGGTACGAGCAGAACAAGATCGAGCGGCTGGGCGCCGACGCAGCCCGGCCGCACCGCGTTACCCATCGCAAGTTGACCCGCGGCTGAACGGAGGCGCCTTGGCGAGCGTGGCCGCTGTGGCAGAGCCCAGCTCGGTGGAGGGGTTGCTCGAAACCGCGTGGCAGATGCGGTGGAGAGTCCCGGAACTGGCATTGGTGCTCAGCGACGGAGCGGTCACGTTCGCCAGGCGCACCGGCGACCAGGGCGCGCGGTTGCGCGCCGAGGCGCTGGCCCTGTTCGCGGCCAACCGGCTGGGACGCGGTGTCCCGGCCACCGGCCGGGCACTCGCCGCCATCCGCGACGCCGAGGCGTCGGGCGGTGACGTCCTGACCCGGCTGCGCATCGAGCTCGGCTGGTGCGCGGTCAGCGCGGGCAGCCACGAGGTGGCCGTCCGCATCCTGCGCCGCGAGTTGGCGCACGAACGGGTCGAACCCGCTGTCCGGGCGCACGCCCTGCTGGCACTGGCCTCGGCGCTGCCCGCCCATCAAGATCTCGACGAGCGCAGCCAGGCCCTTGACGAGGCCGAGCGCCTCTACGCCAGCTGCGACGCCGACGAGGACCTCACCCGCGTGCTCAAAGCGCGGGTGTGGGTGGTCCGCGCCGCGCACTGCCGCAGGCTCGGCGAGTTCGGCGACGCCGTCGCGGCCACCGACGCGGGGATGGAGCTGCTGCGGCGGCTCAGCGACCCGGAGGCCGAAGCCGGCGAGATCCAGACCCGGTTGCTGCTGGAACGCGTGCACGCCCTGCTCGACCAGGGCCATCGCGTCGAAGCCGTCGAGACCAGCCAGGCCGTGCTCGCCGAACCCGTGCGCGCGGCCGCCGCCGGACCCACCGGGTGGCTCGGGCTGGCCCTGGCCACCCGCGTGCACCTGCCCACCGGGGATCACGAGGCCGCCCTGCGGGTGCTGGCCGAGACCGCCGCGATCTCCAAGCGGCACAAGCTGGACGGTTTGCTCGCCGAGGCGCTCAACGCGCTCTCCCGCGCGCACGAGAGCGTGGAGGAGGTCGCCGAGGCGTTGCAGGCGCTGCGCGGTGCTTATTCCGCCGACCGGCGGTGGCGGGCGGCCGTGCACAACGCGCGGGTCAGCTTGCTCAGCGCGTATCCGCCGGAGACCGATGCGCCGAGCGGTCGGCGGACACACGTCGCCGCGGCGGTGCCCGATCCCGTCGCGGCCGCACCGGTTGCACCCGTCGTCGCCGAGCCCGTCGTCCCTGAACCCGAGCCGGCTCCTCCTGAACCCGCCGTGACCAGCCATGACGAGACCGCCTCCGAACCGCTCCGGCCCGAACCTGTCGTTGCCGAACCGTCGGCGCCCAAGCGCGGCGGTTACGCCGGAGCCCCAGACTCGGCTCGGCTGCTGCTGGAGGCGCTGACCAGCCGCGGGGCCAAGGAGGCCGAGGACGCCGAGCCCGCCACCGCCGCTGAGCAGCGGATCATGCCCGAGCCGCGGGTGGCGTTCGACGCGGTGTCGCCGAGCGAGATGTTCGGCTCCGGCCTGGGCGGACCGGCATCGCAGAGCTCCAACGGCTCCTGGTGGCCTTCCAGCGAGTCCGAGCACTCCCGCACCACCGCCGGCTACGCCGAAGCCCACGAGTTCGACGCCGACCACGAGTCCGGTGGCTACGAGGACCACTACGGCGACGACGACCCCTCGCAGCGCTGGAGCGGTGATCCGCTGGCGGCGGCGGTCGACAGCCTGCGCCGCATCACCGAGGCCCACGACCGCCGCGAGCACACCCGCGGACCCAAGCCCGCGACGCCGCCGCACGGCTTTCCGGCCCAGGAGTCTCCGGAGGAGGTCCCGGAGCGGGTCGTTGACGACGTGCCGCAGGGCGGGCGCCGGTCCCGGGGCAAGTCGCTGGCCGAGATCCGCGCCGAGCTCCAGCTGCCCGCTGATCACCAGCCCTCCCGGCGTCGCGCCCGGCACGCCGATCCCGATCCGCTCGCCGTGTTCCGCCCGGAGCAGATCAATGCGGAACCCGAGCCTCCGGCTTCCGCGCCGTCGTCGACGACGACGGCGGCGGGCGCCGACTACAGCTCCCGGTCCAGGGCCCCGGAGCCCGATCCCGCACCGCCGGAGCCGAGCCCGGACGCGAGCCTGGCGGACCTGCTCGCCGACGCGCTCATGGCCTACAACGCCGGCCGCACCGACGAGGCGAAGCAGCAGGTCAGCGAGGGTATCGCCGCCATCGGGTATGGCGATGATCACAATGCCGGTCGTGGTGAGCCGGGCTACGGCGACCGCCGCAGCCATTCGAAGCACGCCGATCAAGACACCGGCGATGAGGCCGGGCACAACCGCTACCAGTCCACAGA
Organism: Saccharopolyspora aridisoli; assembly: GCF_004348445.1. Lineage (GTDB taxonomy): Bacteria > Actinomycetota > Actinomycetes > Mycobacteriales > Pseudonocardiaceae > Saccharopolyspora > Saccharopolyspora aridisoli. The sequence continues at coordinate 23,166 of NZ_SMKV01000007.1, forward strand.
GGATGATCGACGGAGGGGCTTCGGCGCCCGGCACCGCGCACCCGGAATCGGCAGTGCGGCAGTGGATCCGTTGCTCTGAGAAACCTCGTGGACATCGATCGTTGCGCCTGTTTTCACCCGCGGTCCGCAGTCAGATCCCGGCCCCGTGAGCGGGGGCTGGCAGTCTTAGAGTGGAACCTGTTGGCACAACGAGGTGCCGTTAAGCGTGGAGCTGCCTGACATGACCTCGAATCCCGGACACGTGCAGACCGGAACGACCGGCGAGCAGTCCGAGAACCCCGAAGTGGCCAAGCGGCGGTTGCTGGACCGAGCCGTCGAGTTCGCTCCCGAACTCGGCGAGCTGCTGCGCACCTACTACCGCCACGTCCCGGCCGAAGAGCTCGTCGACGACGACCCGAACGACCTGGTCGGAGCCCTCAGATCGCACCACCGGCTGGCCGCGTGCCGCGCCGCCGGGCGTCCCCTGGTGCAGGTCTTCAACCCGAGCCTCGACGACCACGGCTGGCAGAACCAGGCCACGGTCGTGCAGACGGTCACCGACGACATGCCGTACCTGGTGGACTCGCTGATCGCCGAGCTCGGCCGCGACAACGCCGACGTGCTGCGCGTGATCCACCCCATCGTCGTGGTCAGACGCGACCTCGCCGGTGAGCTCCTGGAGGTGCTCCCGGAGGCCGACCCGTCCGACCCGCCCGCCGGTGCCATGGCGGAGAGCTGGATGTTCGTCGAGATCGGGCAGGTCGTCGACCTCGAACGCATCGCGGCGCTGGAGCAGAACCTCGACGGCGTCCTCAACGACGTGCGCGAGGTCGTCGAGGACACCGAGCGGATGCACTCCTGCGTCCGCGCGCTGGCCGACGAGCTGGAGAAGAACCCGCCGCCGCTGCCGACCGAGGAGGTCACCGACGGCGCCGGCCTGCTGCGCTGGCTCGCCGACGGGCACTTCACCTTCCTCGGCTACCGGCACTACGAGCTGGTCGAGGACGACGGCGAGGCGCTGCAGGCGGTCCTGGCCTCCGGGCTGGGTGTGCTGCGCAGCGACAGCATCGCTTCGCGAAGCCTGACCACCGGTCCGGACTCCAAGGCGCTGTCCGAGGAGCTGCTGGTGCTCACCCAGGCCGGCGCACCGTCCACAGTGCACCGTCCGGTCCACCCGTTCTACGTGGGCGTCAAGACCTACGACGAGTCCGGCCGGGTCAGCGGTGAGCACCGCTTCCTCGGACTGTTCACCACGACCGCGCTGCACGAGGACGTCCTCGACATCCCGTTCGTGGAACGCCGCGTGCGCGAAGTGATCCACCGCGCCGGTTTCCCGCTGGAGTCCTACTCGGGCCAGCGCATGCTGGAGGAGATCCAGAGCTACCCGCGCACCGAGCTGTTCTCCACCGACTTCGAGACCCTGCAGGAAACCCTCACCGGTGTGCTGGCGCTCGCCGAGCGCCGCAAGCTCAAGCCGTTCCTGCGGCGCGACCCCTACGGCCGGTTCTTCTCCTGCCTGGTCTACCTGCCGCGCGACCGCTACACGACGCGCTCGCGGCTGGCCATGCAGGAAGTGCTGCTCGACGAGCTCAGCGGCACCGGGCTGGAGTACAGCACGCGCGTGGGCGAATCCACGCTGGCGCGAGTGCACTTCGTGGTCCACACCGACCCGGAGGACCGGATAGAGCCGAACCTCGCGCGCATCCAGCAGCGGCTCGACGAGGCCATCCACACCTGGGACGACCAGATGGTCGCCGAGGTCGACGCCGAGCGCTCCGGACGAGGAGCGGGCGGTCGGCCGGCCCGCGCGTTGTCGGAGGCCATCAGCCAGGCCGGCCAGGACTACGCCTCCGGGTTCCCGGAGGCATACAAGGAGGACTTCAGCGCCGCCGAGGGCCTGCAGGACCTGCGCCGGCTGGAGTCGCTGACCGGCCCCGACGACCTGCGCATGTCGTTCTACGTGCCGCGCGATGCCAGGGCCGGTCAGCGCCGGTTCAAGCTCTACGTCGGCGGCCGGGTCACGCTGTCCCGGGTGCTGCCGGTGCTGCAGAGCATGGGCGTGGAGGTCGTCGACGAGCGTCCCTACGAGCTGGCCCTGGAGAACTCCGGCGACCGGTTCTACATCTACGACTTCGGGCTGCGGCTGGACCCCGGCCTGCTCGACAACACCGATGCGCAGCTGCTGGACTCGCTGCGGCAGCGCTTCGAGGACGCGTTCCGCGCGGTCTGGCTCGGTGACGCCGAGGTCGACCGGTTCAACGCACTGGTGCTGCGGGCCGGGTTGAACTGGCGGCAGGCCGCGATACTGCGCGCCTACGCCAAGTACCTCCGCCAGGTCGGCATCGCCTACACGCAGGACTACATCGAGGACTCGATCCTCGCGCACCGCACCACCACGACCGCGCTGGTGCGGCTGTTCGAGACCCGCTTCGACCCGGAGCTCAGCGACGCCGACCGCAAGGCGCGCGAGACCGAGCTCACCGAGGCGGTCATCGGCCTGATCGACGAGGTCACCAGCCTCGACGTGGACCGGATCCTGCGCAACTACCTGAGCCTGATCCGGGCGACCCTGCGCACCAACTACTTCGTCGACACCAGTGGGCGGGAGCGCCCGTTCCTGGCGTTCAAGCTGGAACCGCGCGAGATCCCCGGTCTGCCCGAGCCGCGGCCGCAGTTCGAGATCTTCGTGTACTCGCCGTGGGTGGAGGGCGTGCACCTGCGGTTCGGTTCCGTGGCGCGCGGTGGTCTGCGCTGGTCGGACCGCCCGCAGGACTTCCGCACCGAGATCTTGGGCCTGGTCAAGGCGCAGGCGGTGAAGAACGCGGTGATCGTGCCGGTCGGTGCCAAGGGCGGCTTCGTCGTCAAGCGCCCGCCGCTGTCCACCGGCGACCCGGCGGTGGACCGCAAGGCATCGCTCGACGAGGGCGTGGCCTGCTACCGGATGTTCATCTCCGGCCTGCTCGACCTCACCGACAACCTGGTCGGCGGGGAAGTGGCCCCGGCGTCGGACGTGGTGCGCCACGACGGCGACGACACCTACCTGGTCGTCGCGGCCGACAAGGGAACGGCGACGTTCTCCGACATCGCCAACGACGTGGCCGAGTCCTACGGCTTCTGGCTCGGCGACGCCTTCGCCTCAGGCGGCTCGGTCGGCTACGACCACAAGGCCATGGGCATCACCGCCAAGGGCGCGTGGGAGAGCGTGAAGCGGCACTTCCGCGAACTCGACCTCGACACCCAGAGCGAGGAGTTCACGGTCGTCGGCGTCGGCGACATGGCCGGTGACGTGTTCGGCAACGGGATGCTGCTGTCCGAGCACATCCGGCTGGTGGCCGCCTTCAACCACATGCACATCTTCATCGACCCGGAGCCCGACGCCGCCGTCTCCTACGCCGAGCGGCGCAGGCTCTTCGAACTGCCGCGTTCGACCTGGGACGACTACGACCGCAGCAAGATCAGCGAGGGCGGTGGCGTGTGGTCGCGGTCGCTGAAGTCGATCCCGCTGAACCCGCAGATCCGGGCGGCGCTGGGCATCGACGAGTCGGTGAGCAAGCTGGCACCGGCCGAGCTGATCAAGCGAGTTCTGCTGGCACCGGCCGACCTGCTGTGGAACGGCGGCATCGGCACCTACGTCAAGTCGGCCACCGAGACGCACGCCGAGGTCGGCGACAAGGCCAACGACGCCGTGCGCGTCAACGGCGGTGACCTGCGGGTCAAGGTCGTCGGCGAGGGCGGCAACCTCGGCCTGACCTCGCTGGGGCGCATCGAGTTCGCCCGCCACGGCGGCAAGGTCAACACCGACGCGCTGGACAACTCCGCCGGTGTGGACTGCTCCGACCACGAGGTCAACATCAAGATCCTGCTGGACCAGCTGGTCACCGAAGGCAGGCTCACCGGCCAGCAGCGCAACGAGCTGCTCGGCGAGATGACCGACGAGGTCGGCGAGCTGGTGCTCACCGACAACCACCGGCAGAACGCGGTGCTGGGCATCTCGCGGGCGCACGCCGGTTCGATGCTGCCGGTGCACGCCCGGCAGGTCGCCGCGCTGGAGGAGTCCGCGGGCCTCGACCGAGAGCTGGAGGCGCTGCCGACGAAGAAGGCTTTCCGCGACTTGGAGAAGGCGGGCGAGGGCCTGTCCTCGCCGGAGCTGGCGACGCTGATGGCGCACGTCAAGCTCCAGCTCAAGCGGGACGTGCTGGCCAGCGGCCTGCCCGACACCGAGTCGTTCGCCGAGCGGCTTCCGGAGTACTTCCCCCGGCCGCTGCGGGAGCGCTACGGCGACGCCATCTCCGCGCACCCGCTGCGCCGCGAGATCATCACGACCCTGCTGGTCAACGAGATGGTCGACGGTGCTGGCATCTCCTACGCCTACCGGCTGACCGAGGAGCTCAGCGCGTCGACCACCGACGTCGTGCGGGCGTTCGCGGTCGTCACCAACGTGTACGACCTGCGGCAGCTGTGGGCCGACATCGACGCCTTGGGCGGTTCGGTGCCCAGCGTCATCGCCGACGAGATGGTGTTGGAGAGCCGGCGCCTGCTCGACCGGGCGGCGCGGTGGATCCTCACCAACCGGCCGCAGCCGCTGGCCATTGGCGCCGAGATCACCCGGTTCCGGCCGGTCGTCGCCGAGCTGACGCCGAGCGTGCGGGGACTGCTGCGCGGTCGCGCAGCCGAAGGCGTGACCGCGCAGATCGAGCGCTGGGTGGCCGCCGGGGTGCCGGAAGCGCTGGCCGAGCGGGTCGCGGTGCTGCTCGATGCCTACGCGCTGCTGGACATCCGGGAGGTCGCCGAGCTCGGCGAACGCGACGCCGGGATCTCCGCGGAGCGCAGCCCGGGCGAGAGCGCCGAGCTGTACTACGCGCTGTGGGCGCACCTGGACGTCGAGCGGATGCTGATCGCGGTCAACGAGCTGGAACGCGGCAACAGGTGGCACGCGCTGGCTAGGCTGGCGCTGCGGGATGATTTCTACGCATCGCTGCGCGCGATCACCGTGGACGTCCTGCGGACCTCGGAGCCGGAGGAGAGCTCGGAGGAGAAGATCGCCAGGTGGGAGTCGACGAACGCCGCGCGACTGGCGCGGGCCAACTCGTCGCTGGAGCAGATCGTGAGCTCCGGGCGGCTTGACCTGGCCACGCTGTCGGTGGCGGCGCGTCAGCTCCGCAGCATGGTCCGGTGACCATCGTGGTGGGTGGGGGTTCGCAGCCCCCGCCCACCACGCGAACACGGCAGAGAGGAATGGCCCAGTGGGCGCGTACGTAGCCGAGGTAGCCCTGCGCTGGTCTGACATGGACGCGTTCGGCCACGTCAACCACGCCAGGACGATCACGTTGCTGGAGGAGGCACGAGCCGATCTGCTGTTCACCGAAGCGGAGAAGCAGGGCCTGCTGGGCATGGCAGAGGGCATGGTGGTCGCCCGCATCGTCATCGACTACCACGCGCCGCTGATGTACGCGGCCAAGTCGTTGCAGGTCCGGATGTCGGTGCGGGAGCTCAAGACGGCCTCGTTCGTCATCGACTACACCGCTTACGCGCAGGAAGCCGTGTGCACCGCCGAGACCCTGATGGTGCCCTACGACCTCCGCGCCGGGCGGCCGCGCCGGCTGACCACCGAGGAGCGCGGCTTCCTGTCGGTGTGGCGCGCCGAGCAGTTGGAGACCGGCCGTGCCTGAACTCCGCATGCCCGACCGCGTCGAGCGCGAAGACCTGGGGGCTTTCGTCGCCCGCGCCGTCCGGCTGGACGACCAGTCCATGGTCCGGATGCGCAACCGTGCCGGAACCGACCGCATGGACGTCTGGGCGGCCACCCCGTTCGACGCGCTGTCCACCCGCTCGGTGGAGGGCTCGGTCGACCCGGCCGACCTGACGATCTCCGGGAACGAGCTGCTGGCCACGCTGACCGTCGCCGGCGGCGACGTGATGGACCCTGGCGCGCCCAAGGACCTCATGTGGCGCTCGGAGCTGCCGCCGCCCGCCGGCTGGAAGCTCGTCGACGACCTCCCGGCCCGCCTGGTCGGCGAGGTAGCCGAGCGCGGCATCGCCGTCGCCAAGGAGAACGTCGGTCCCAAGGGGACGCCGCCGGCGTCGCTGCTGGACCAGGAGGTCTTCACCGTCCAGGGCTCCGGCCTCGACGTGAAGATCCCGCTGCGCTGCCTGTTCGTCCTCTCCGGCATGGGGTTCCTCGTCAACACCCCGGCGGAGGAGGAGATCGTCCGCGTCAGCGCCACCGACTCCTGGCTCCGCCTCGACTCCCGCTTCGGCGCAGTAGTCCGCCGCCGCCACGCCCTCCTACCCCTCCTCCTCTAGCTCCACCTCCCGCAACCCCAACCCCACGACGCCGTCACGCGAGAACCGCCGTACTCGTATCCCCGATCACGGCGGTTCTGGTGACGGGACCGGATCACGGCGGTTCTCGGGTCAGGGCGAGGGGGTGTGGTGGGGTTTGGTGGACCAGCGGACCACGTCGCTGACGAGGGCTTCGAGGGGGCCTCGGCGGAAGAAGTGGCGCCAGGTGTAGGTGAAGGCGAACGTGAAGACCAGGAACACTTCCGGCATGGCGGTGTTCACGAACGCGACGAGCCCCGTCGGCTGCTGACCGTCGCGCGGGAACCACGGCATGTTCGGGTCGTCCAGCGGTAGCGCGGGACCCATGCTGGCGAGGTGAGCCAGGTTCTCCGGGACGCCGCTCAGCGGCCAGCCTCCGGTGACGATCTGCCAGGCCAGCGCCAGCGCGTGCGCCGCGTACAGCGTCAGCGCCATCGACCCGGCCTTGGCCAGCGGCGTCAGCGCACGCCCGGTCCTGTCCGCCAGTTCCAGGCAGACGGTGAGGATGACCATCGCGATCCCGCCCGACCCCAGCAGTTCGAAGGTCGTTCCGCTGTGCGCGTTGGCGGCCAGCAGCCACTCCGGGTGCCCGACCGGGATCGTCCCCTCCACCGGGCTCGGCGGGCCGACCGGCACCAGCTGGAACGACACCTGGTAGCCGATCAGCGACATCACGAGTCCGAACAGGCCGATCCGCAGCCGGACCCCCGCGGAGGTCAGGTCCATCCGCCCGACCGCGAGTCCCGCCAGCACCAGTGGCAGGTAGGACGCGGCCGGGTAGAAACCGAACAGCAGCAGGTCGAAGATCCCCTCCTCGGCGATCAGGTGCCCGGGGTCGACGCTGTTGACCAGCGACACCAGACCCGACATGGTTGTGCCGGCGGCGTTCCAGCCGCGCAGCACGAACGACAGCTGCGGTCCCAGCGCCGCGCTCACCGACGCCGCGATGATCAATCCGCGAGCCCGCAGCCGCAGGAACGGCACCGCCAGCAGGAAGTACAAGCCGTAGAACGGGATGATCACGGTCAGCAGGAAGCCGGTCGCCTCGGTCGCCTTCGCCAGCGCCAGGCCGAGCACCAGCAGCACGGCCGCGCGCACCGCCACCCGCCGGCTCGCGTCGCGCAGCGCCTGGCCCGTCGGCGGCGTCGACCGCCCGGTCATCAGGGCCAGCGACACCCCGGCCAGGAACGTGAACAGCGCGGTCGACCGGCCGGAGAAGAACTGCGCCAGCCACACTTCGGGCCAGCCGCCTGCGAACGGCACGCCGAAGTGGATGCAGAACATGCCGAACACCGCTACGAAGCGGGCGACGTCCACGCCGACCAGGCGGCCCGGTTTCCCGGTAGCTCGCCGCACCCGAGGTGAAGTCCGTTCGGGCGCAACAGCAGTCATGACATCCACTTGAGGTCGGGGACGTTGATCGGAAAATCTACCGACCGCTTCGACGCCCCCTGGAACCTGCCCGCGTTGGCGAGGTCCCGCTCACACCAACCAGGCGGCGCTGCCCGGTGACAACTCGCCCGCGACCAGCGGCCGGGAGCTCAGCAGCACTTCGCCGGGAGGCAGCGGGACCGGTTCCGCCGAGGTGTTCAGCGCGCAGATCAGGCTGCTGCCGACGCGGCGGAACGCGAAGCAGTCCTCCGGGGCGCCGAACCACTCCACTTCGTCTCCGGAGAACGCCGGATGCGTCGCCCGCATCTCCAAGGCGTGCCGGTACAGCGACAGCGTGGACTCCTCGTCCTCCAACTGCGCTTCGACGGTGAAGTGGACCCAGTCGTGCGGGATCGACGACCAGTCGGCCCGCGCTGCCGAGAACCCGAAGGGCCGCATCAGGCCCTCCCAGGGCATCCGTATCCGCTCGGTTCCCGGCAGACCCAGCTCCTCGCCGTGCCGCAGGCACACCGCGCCCGGCAGCGCCAGCTGCACCAACGCCATCGCGCGCACCGGCGTCAACGCCGCGTGGTCGCGGATGCGCGTGCTGTCCCGGCTGGCCATCGCCCACGCGGGACGCGGGCCGTGGGATTCCAGCACCGTGGTGATCGCCTCGCGCACCGGACCCGCGGAGAAGCCCGCCACCGCGAGGCCCAGGCCGAACAGCAGGTGCCAGTTGCCGGTGCCGCTGCCGATCACGATCCGGTCCGGGTAGTCCGCGAGCACCGCGCCGACCGCGTCCGCCGGGTCGTTGCGGGGTGCCAGGTGGAAACCGTCGATCCCGTTGTCCAGCCACGGGTGCAGCACCGGATCGGGGTCGGTGCGCGCGGGGTCGACGTCGATCGCCAGCAGCACCCGCAACCCGTTGCTGCGCGCTTCGCCCAGCAACCGCGCCAGGGCGGGGGAAACCGGATCCGAACTGGCCATGCCCGCCAGCACGATCACGTCCACGCCCAGCAGCTCCAGGTAACCGAGCCTGCCGCGAATCCCGTCGAGGTCGCCGACTCCGTCACCGTCGGCGTCGGCGAACGCGCCGACGTCGATCTGGTAGCACACCGCGTCGAACCACCACGGTCGCTCACCGAGGTAATCCTGCGTGCCCACCTGCTGCATCACCAGGTCCTTCGCTCCTAGATCGGGTCCGCCGGTCAGAACCACGAGTTGATCATGCTGTTGGCGGCCATCTCCAGGTACTGCCAGAGCTGGTCGCGGTGTTCGGGCTTCAACTCGGCCTCGTCCACGGCGATGCGCATGCAGCGCAGCCAGGCGTCGCGTTCTGCCGGACCGATCTTGAACGGCCCGTGCCGCATTCGCAGGCGGGGATGTCCGCGCTGGTCGGAGTAGGTGTGCGGGCCGCCCCAGTACTGCATCAGGAACAGCCGCAGCCGCTCCTCTGCGGGCCCGAGGTCTTCCTCGGGGTAGAGCGGGCGCAGCAGCTCGTCCTTGGCCACCTCTTCGTAGAAGCGGGCCACGATCCGGTGGAAGGTGGCCTCGCCGCCGACCTGCTCGTAGAAACTCTCCACGGAAGTCACACTTCCATCCTCTCAGGTGGTGCTTCGCCGGTTTCAGTGGTCGGTCGGAGGCAACCCGTCGCTGCGGCGCGACGGCAACCGCACGCCTTGGATGGACGCGGATCCCGCGGCCGATTGGTTCGGCACGGAGAGGTTCTGCTGGTCAGCTCGTCGTGGAGACGGTGTCGGGGGGCAGCGGACGGCCGTGGGGGTACGGCGGCTCGATGGCCGAGTCGTCGTAGGCCCGCTTGACCTCCACCCGGAGCCTGCGCTGGACGGCCCACTGGCGGCCGGGGCGGACCTTCACCGTCAGCCGCAGGGTGACCGTGTCCGAGGTGATCTGGTCGACGCCCAGCATCTCCGGCGGCTCCAGGACGTCGGCGGACAGCGGCTCCTTCGACGTCGCCTCCGCAGCGACCTTGCCCGCGACCTCGATGGCCTTCTGCACGTCGGAGTTGTGCGAGATCGGGAAGTCCACGACCGCGACCGCGAAGCCCTGCGACGAGTTGCCCACGCGCAGGATTTCGCCGTTGCGGACGTACCAGACGGTTCCGTTGATGTCGCGCAGCGTGGTGACCCGCAGGCCCACCGCCTCGACCGAACCGCTGGCCTCGCCCAAGTCGACGAAGTCGCCGACGCCGTACTGGTCCTCGACCATCATGAACATGCCGGACAGGAAGTCCCGCACGAGGTTCTGGGCACCGAAGGCGACGGCCACGCCCAGCACACCAGCCGAGGCCAGCACCGGGGCGATCTGCACGCCCAGCACCTGCAGGACGTAGATGACGGCGAGGCCGAAGATCAGGAACGAGGTCAGCGACTTCAGCACCGATCCGATGGTCTTGGCGCGCTGCCTGCGCCGCTCGGAGAGCAGCTCGTAGGTGAGGCTGTCACCGCGGCGCTCGCGCAGCGGCAAGAGCAGCTTCGGGGGCTTGTCGTTGCCGCGGGTGAGGCGGTTGATCGTCCGGTGCAGCAGCCAACGCGCGGTGAAGGCTATGAGCAGCACCAGCACGATCTGCAGGGGCTTGGCGATGAGCAGGTCGGCGTAGGACGCCAGCCACGCGTTCTGGGTCCAGTCGAAGACCGCCTGGCACCAGCGTTCGGTCGGGTCGCACGTCGGCGGCTGGGACAAAAGCGGCAGGTTCATGGGTACGGGGGTTTCTCCATGGGCTGTCGTTCATGGGGGTCGCGCCGTGAGGCGTCGGGTGCTGACCGGCCCGAGCGTCGTGCACGCCCCGCCGCGCACGACGATCGAGAACCGGTCGGCCAGAACCGAGTTCGGGCTCAGTCCAACACGAGACCGGTTGCCTCCGCGAGGAAGGTGAGCTGGTCAGTCGTCAGCCCCACGGTACGTGACACCGAACGGGCAGCGTGGCCAACCTCGGTTTCCCGGCGGATCAGGATGGGCCTCTCGCCCGGGTCCGAGCTGGTCGCGTGCTGCAGCGCCGCGCACATCTTGCGGGCGTGGTTGGGGTCCACGCGCGAGTCGGACTCGAAGACCGTGAACAGCACCGACGGATAGGCCGTGTGCTCGGTCACGTTGTGGTACGGCGAGTAGGACAGCAGCCAGCCCAGCTCCTCCGGATCTTCGGCCGTGCCGTACTCGTCGTTCCAGGTCCGCCCGAGCAGGAACCGCTCGTAGCGCACCATGTCCAACAGCGGAGCCGAGCACACCACCGCCCGGTACAGCTCCGGTCGCTGCGTCAGCGCCGCGCCGACCAGCAGACCGCCGTTGGAGCCGCCCGAGATCGCCACCTGGTCCGAGGTCGTCCAGCCCTGGTCGATGAGGTGCTCGGCGGCGGCGTGGAAGTCGTCGAAGGTGTGCTGCTTCTGCTCGCGCATCCCGGCGACGTGCCACTCCTCGCCCTCCTCACCGCCACCGCGCAGCGACGGCAACGCCCACACGCCACCCGCCGCCACCCAGGTCAGCGCCGAGGGCATGTAGCCGGGTTCGCGGGACAGCGAGAACCCGCCGTAGCCGGTCAGGAACACCGGGCGCGGGCGGTCCGGCGCGGCGACCGGTGCCAGCACGAACATCCGAACCTCGGTGCCGTCGGCCGACCGGTAGGTGACCTGCCGGGTGTGCACCTCGGGCAGCTCGACCGCTCCCGGAGCGCTCGTCTCCAGGGCCACCTCGCCGGTGTTGCGGTCGTAGGCGTGCACGCACGGCGGGGTGGCGAAGTCGGTCCAGCCGATCCACAGCCGGTCGCGGTGCTGCTCGGTGGCCGAGTCGACCGTGGACAGGGCGGTGACCTGGCCCGTTCCGGGCAGCGCGACCTCGCCGGTGCGCTCGCCCGTGGCCGGGTCGTGCAAGGTCAGCTCGGAGACCGCATGCCGGGTGCGCAGCACGACCAGGCGCGGCTGGTCACCGTCGAAGTAGCGCACCGCGTCGAGCACCGAATCGGGCTCCTCGCCGAGCAGCTCGGTCCAGTTCTCCGGCTCCGGGGCCGTGGGATCGGCGACGCACAGCCGCCAGCGCGGGGCGTCCTTCGTGGTCATCACGTACAGCCGGCCGTCGCGCTCCACCCATGCGCCGACCCGGTAGCCGTCGGTGGTGTCCACGATCTGCCGCAGGCTCGGGGCCGGGGCGCCGTCGGAGAGGTCCGCGATCCACACCGAGTCGCGGCGGGCGGTGCCCATGCTGCCCTCGATGATCAGCCAGCGGCCGTCCCGGGAGACGTGCGTGCCGTAGTAGAAGGTGTGGTCCAGTCCCGTGCCGTGCACCAGCACGTCCTGCTCGGGATCGGTGCCCACGCGGTGCCGCCACACGCGGCGGTGGAACTGCTCCTCGCCGTCGGGCACCAGCTCCGGCGGCAACCGGCGGACGTAGAAGAACTCCTCACCGCCGGGCATCCACGAGATCGTCGAGTAGCGGCAGCGGTCGATCGGCGCCTCGACCAGCTCGCCGGTGGCCACGTCCATGACGTGCAGCAGCGACTCCTCGTCGCCGCCCACCGAGATCTGGTAGGCCAGCCGGTCGCCCTCCAGGCTCGGCACCCAGCTGTCCAGCGTCGTCAACCCCGACGGGTCGAGCTCCGCGACGTCCAGCAGCACTCGCTCGGTGCCGTCGGCCTCGCGCACGTGCAGCACACCGAACTCCTGGCCGGGCTCGCGGCGCGTGAAGAACGCGCGTCCCGCGCGCCACAGGGGAGCGCCCACCGCGCCCGCCGCCAGCAGTGACCGCATCCGCCCGGCGACCGACTCCCGACCGGGAAGCGCGTCCAGCCAGGTGCGGGCGAGCTCGTCCTGAGCCGCCGACCACGCCTCGGTGCTCGGCGAGGAGGCGTCCTCCAGCCACCGGTACGGGTCGGCGACCTCGCGGCCGTGCAGGGTCTCCGCGATCTCTTCGCGAGCGGTGGCGGGATAGCTCAAGGGGGTTCGAACGTCGGTCACGATCGCGACAATACGTGCTGCGGAGAGGCGTGGAAGGGGGGCCGGCGGCGGCGCGGAGCCGATTCACCCGACATGATCAACCGTTTTCCCACTCGGCTGGCCGACAATGGTGGGCGAAGCGCCGGAGACGGAGGACGAGCCGACCGTGATCGCTTAACGGCGCGGTCACCTGCGAAAACGCGCGGCGGATCTTGCTCGTCGGCGTGGCGTGTCGAATCACACGTGCGTTCGGGCCGGGTTCTGTGCTGAACTTTGCCCGACACCGGTGGAGGTGGTCGCGTGCCAGACCGACAACCGATCCGACAACCGGCGCTGAAGGCAACCGGCCTCGCGTCGCGGACCCCGTTGTGCCCGATGAGCCGAGGTTCCGGGCCGCCGCAGGCGGATCGGCCTCCTGGTCACTCCACCTCGTGGCGCAAGCGCCGGGTCCTGCTGCTCAACACGACCTTCGAACCTCTCACCGCGCTCCCGCTGCGCCGAGCCATCGTGATGGTCGTCTGCGGCAAGGCCGAGGTGGTCCACGGCGACTCGGCCGGGATGACCCTGAACTCGGCGAGCGCCGAGGTCGAGATCCCGTCCGTGATCAGGTTGAGCAACTTCGTGCGCGTGCCGCACCGCGGCCGGGTGCCGCTGACCCGCGCCGCGTTGATGCTCCGGGACAACCACCGGTGCGCCTACTGCGGCGCACGAGCTGAAACGATAGATCATGTTCTCCCGCGCAGTCGCGGGGGGCCGCACACGTGGGAGAACTGCGTCGCCTGCTGCACCAAGTGCAACCACCGCAAGGCCGACAAGACGCTGAGCGAGCTGGGCTGGCGGCTGCCGGTGGCCCCGCACGCTCCGCGAGGGCGCCACTGGCGGTTGCTGGCGGGCCTGTCCGAGACGGACCCGCTGTGGTTGCCGTACCTGGGCGAGTCGGCGGCGTGAACCTCGCACCGGGCGCATCCGCGGTGGCGCGAATCAGCTGATCCGGACTCCGTCGTCGAGGCCGCTGATCCGGGGCCCGTCCTCGCGGCCGCTGATGCGGACGCCGTCGCGCTGCCCGCTGATGCGGACGCCGTCGCGCACGCCGCTGATGCGGACTCCGTCCTTGCGGCCGCTGATGCGGGCGCCGTCGCGCACGCCGCTGATGCGGACTCCGTCCTTGCGGCCGCTGATCCGGACACCGTTGCGCTGCCCGCTGATCCGGACTCCGTCGTCGAGGCCGCTGATGCGCACCCCATCGCGGCGGTTGTTGCTGGTGCGCACTCCGTGATCAGCGAATGGCCGGCCGCTCATCGGAAGGGTGAGTTCGTTGGTCTGAGTGGCGGCTTCGATGGTCGACATTGTGTGCCTCCCGCATACATAGGGTGGTTTGAGCGCATGCGATCAAATATGCAAGACCCATACAGGTGAAAAGCTATGATCAGGAACCGCTCAGAACAAGCCGCCAACCTGCCCCGCATTGCCCCCGTCCGGTCCGACTCCGTTCGGCCGCAAACATTGCTCCGAACGAGTTACGGCGAGTGATTTCGGTCACAGGATAGTCCCGGCGTCGGGCAGCAGGTGGAAATCCGGGGGCTGAGCGCTTCGACGATCGCGGAAGCGGGGCTTCGCGGGCGGTGAGCGCGAGCCCGCCGCTTCGGGCGAAATGCCAGGTGATCATCCTGCAGGTCGCGACTCAAGGCCGTGGCGCCCGCGATGATGCGCACACGAAACCTTGGTCATCGGCTACCGTGCTGGGTGTGACTGTCGTGGAGAGTGTGCTGTACCTGGCGGTGGTCCCAGCGGCCATCTATGGCTTGATCGTGCTCATCGCGATGTGGCCCAAGCTGTCCCGCGCGCGCTACCGCGCCGGGCAGGACTGGAACTTCGACCCGGTGTTCTGGTCCGCCAACCCCCAGGGCGTGAACACCGCTGCGTCGGCGGACAGCGAAGGAGTGGTCGTGCCGGACGACGCCCGGCCCGCCACGGCTCGGGGAGGCGCACGTGGCAACTGGTGAGATCGCAGGTCGGACCGCGGGTGCCGACGAACTCGGCACTGGTGAGGCGCGCATGTCGACCGGCCGCATGTCCGTGGCACGACGCGTCGAGCCCGAGCGTCCGCGACTTCCCTTCAGCGCCCGTGAGCTCGCCGGGCTCGACGAAGCGATGGCGGTGGCCAGTCGCAGCACCGGGCTGGAGTTCGCCGTCTACCTCGGTGACCTCGGTGAGGACACCCGCAAGCAGGCCGAGGAGCTGCACGCCAACCTCGGTGCGCAGGCATCCGAGGGCGTGCTGATCGCGGTGTCGCCGGGGCAGCGCAAGTTCGAGATCGTGACCGGCGAAGAGGCCCACCGGCGCATCCCGGACCGCGCTTGCCAGCTGGCCGCGATGAGCATGGTCGCCTCCTTCAAGGAGGACGAGCTCATCGACGGACTCGTCAGCGCCGTCCGCATGCTCTCCGACGCGGCGGGCACCTCCTTCAGGAAGCAGCCCGACCACCACTGACACTCCTTCCGGTGGCCTGCGGTGCGGGTAGCGGAACCGGGCACGTCTCCTGAACTCCGGGCGGCCAATGCACGGCGCCGCGGCGTCCTCACCAGGAACGTGCCACCACCCCGCGGCGGTGCGAGCTGCGAGGGCCGGCTCGCGGCTGGGCCTGTTGCGGATCGCACGACGAAGCCGCCCCGGTCGAGATCGTCCGGGCGGCTTCGTCGTGCGATCAGGTGTTACGAGCGGTCGAACTCCCTGGCTGCGAGGGCGCGGACGATGCCCGCGCGGCCCTCGGAGACCAGCCTGCGCAGCGCGGCCGGGCGCTCACCGGCCAACCACTGGTCGGCAGCGGTGACGGTCTCGTCGGTGACCGCCCAGGACGGGAACAACCCGATCACCGTCGGCTGCGCCCGCTCGCTGGAACGGCGCTGCCAGACCTCGTCGATCGACTCGAAGTACCGCTGCACGTACGGCGCCAGCAACTCGCGCTGGGCGGGGTGCTGGAATCCGGCGATGATCGAGTCGCTGACCGCGTTCGGCAGCTGGTCGTCGTGCACCGCGCGCTGCCACGCCTTCTCCTTCGAACTCGAGGTGGGGATCAAGGCGCGGGCCCGCTCGGCGCGGCGGCGGCCGGTCGCGGTCTGGTCGGACTCCAGCTCCGCGTCGATCTCCGCCTCACCGGCAGCGCCGTGCGCGACCAGGGCCTGCAGCAGGCCCCACCGCAGGTCGAGGTCGACCGTCAGGCCCTGCAGCGGAGCGGAACCGTCGAGCCAGCCGCGCAGCTCGCCGACCTGCTCGTCGGACAGCACCGAACCGGCCAGCGAATTGACGAACGCCAGCTGGTGGTCCGAGCCCGGCTCGGCCGCGCGGGCCAGCTCGAACAGCCGCGAGCTGAACCGCCGCCAGCCCTCGGCCTGCCACGACGGGTCGACGTAGGAGTTCAGCGCTGTCTGCGTCTGCAGCAGGACCCGCTGGACCACGCCGATCTGGCTCTCCGCGCCGATGCCGCCCTCCGCTGAGGCGCCCAGCACCAGGGTCACGAAGTCGCGGGCCTTCAGCTCGGCCTCGCGGGTCATCTCCCACGCCGTTGACCAGCACAGCGCGCGCGGCAGAGACTCGTCGATGTCGCCGATCCGGTCCACCAGGGTGGCCAGCGACTCGGGGTCGAAGCGCAGCGAGCAGTAGGTCAGGTCGTCGTCGTTGACCAGCACGAGCTTTCCGCGGTGCACGCCGACCAGCTCCGGGACCTCGGTGACCTCGCCGGTGACGTCGAGCTCGACGCGGTGCTCGCGCACCAGCTTGCCGCCCTCGTCGTCGTAGACGCCGATCGCCAGGCGGTGCGTGCGCAGCTCACCGGCACCGGGCCGGGCGCCGTTCTGCACCACCGAGAAGTGGGTGAACCGGCCCTCGTCGTCAGTGCTGAAGCGCGGGCGCAGCATGTTCAGACCGGTGGTCTCCAGCCACTGCGCGCTCCACCAGGACAGGTCGCGGCCGGAGGCGCCTTCCAACGCCTTGAGCAGGTCGTCGAGGGTGGCGTTGCTCCACGCGTGCCGGTCGAAGTAGACCCGCAGCCCGGCCAGGAAGTTGTCCAGACCGACGTAGGCCACCAGCTGCTTGAGCACTGAGGCGCCCTTGGCGTAGGTGATGCCGTCGAAGTTGACCTCCACGGCCTGCAGGTCCGGGATGTCGGCGGCCACCGGGTGGGTGGAGGGCAGCTGGTCCTGGCGGTAGGCCCAGGACTTCTCGACGCTGGCGAAGGTCGTCCAAGCGGCGTCGTACTCGGTCGCGCCGACCTGGGCGAGGACGCTGGCCCAGGTCGCGAAGGACTCGTTGAGCCAGAGGTCGTTCCACCAGCGCATGGTGACCAGGTCGCCGAACCACATGTGCGCCATCTCGTGCAGGACGGTCTCGGCGCGGCGCTCGTAGAGGTAGCCGGTGACCTTCGACCGGAACACGTAGTCCTCGAGGAAGGTCACGCAGCCGGCGTTCTCCATCGCGCCCGCGTTGAACTCCGGCACGAAGCACTGGTCGTACTTGCCGAACGGGTAAGGGACTCCGAAAGCCTTGTGGTAGAAGCCGAATCCCTGCTTGGTCTCGGTGAACAGGCGCTCGGCGTCGAGGTGTTCGGCCAGCGAGGCGCGGCAGTAGATCCCCAGCGGGATCGCCTCCTGCCCGTCCTCGCCGGGGAAGGTGTCGCGCCACTCGGCGTAGGGGCCGGCCACCAGCGCCACCAGGTAGGTGGACATCGGCTTGGTGGTGTCGAAGGTGTGGCGCTTGCCGGAACCGGTCTCGGTGACCTGGGCGGCGGCGTTGGAGATGACCTTCCAGTCGCCCGGGGCGTCCACCGTGATCTGGTAGGTCGCCTTCAGGTCGGGCTGGTCGAAGCAGGTGAACATCCGCTTCGCGTCGGCGGTTTCGAACTGGCTGTAGAGGTAGACCGCGCCGTCGACCGGGTCGATGAAGCGGTGCAGTCCTTCGCCGGTGTTGGTGTAGGCGCAGTCGGCGCGCACCACGAGTTCGTTCTCGGCGGCCAGGCCGGGCAGGCGGATTCCGGTGGACTCGTCGTAGTCGGAGATGTCGAGCTCGACACCGTTGAGCACCGCGCCGTGCACCTCGTCGGCCACCAGGTCGATCCAGGTGTCGGCGCCGGTCTGGTTGCTGCGGAAGCGAACCGTGGTGGTGGAGCCGAAAGCCTCCACTTCCACACCGCCCGCGCCGGCGGAGAGGTCCAGTTCGATCACATAGGACTGGACCTCCAGCAACGCGGCGCGCTGCTCGGCCTGTTCGCGGGTGAGGTTCGGCGGTGCCACGGATCACCTCGTAGCTCGTAGGGGATGGGTCATGGCCGGTTGCATGCCCGGCGCAGGCATCAAATCACGTCCGGGCGGAGGCGCGCTGCCGGGCAGGCACCTCCGCGATCACGGCGTGTCGGCCTGATCGGGAAGACAAACGGCCGTACCGGGGTTACTACTCCTAGACGTGGTGCCGCGCGCAGGCACCTGGACTAGATCAACTGATGGAGGCACGGATGACCGCCGCTGCCCGCCCCCGGGTGGACTTCTACTTCGACCCGCTGTGCCCGTTCGCCTGGGTATCCTCGCGCTGGATCCTGGAGGTCGACAAGGTTCGCGACATCGACTTGAACTTCCGGGTGATGAGCCTGTCGGTGCTCAACGAGGGGCGTGACCTGCCCGAGCAGTACCTCGACCTGATGGAGCGGGGCTGGGGACCGGTGCGCGTCTGCATCGCCGCCGCCAAGCACCACGGCGACGAGGTCCTCGCGCCGCTGTACACGGCCCTGGGCACCCGGATCCACGACCGGGGGATCAAGGACTTCACCGAGGCCATCGAGGGCGCCCTGGCCGAGGTCGGCCTGCCCGCCGAGCTCGCCGAGGCCGCCACCAGCACCGAGTACGACGAAGAGCTGCGCGCCAGCCACCACGCGGGCATGGATCCGGTCGGTGACGAGGTGGGCACGCCCACCCTGCACGTCGACGGCGTCGCCTTCTTCGGGCCGGTGATCACCCGCGTCCCCAAGGGCGAGGAAGCCGCGAAGATCTTCGACGGCGCGGTCGCGATGGCCAGCTACCCGTACTTCTTCGAGCTCAAGCGCAGCCGCACCGAAAGCCCTCAGTTCGACTACTGATCCACACTTCCGGGAAATTTCAGATCATTCCCGATGTTTTCCCGGAAGGCTGCCTCGACCTGCGGCGATGCCCTGCGGCCAATTTTTAACGGTCATCACAGTTCTCGACCGTCCACAGAGGCCGAAGCCATCCGGAGACGGCTTCGGCCGCCGGGCCGGCTCAGGTCCGCTGCAAGCCGGACATGACCTCGGCGACCGGGCGGTCGTCGCGCAGGTCCCACAGCGATGCGACGATCTCGGCGGCGCGGTCCGCTCCCACCGCCCGCTCGGCGTTGCCGGTGAACTTGGCGGCTTCGCCGACGCGGCCTTCGCGGCGTCCGGGATCGTGGCGCCTTCGGCGATGGGCTTCATCGTGTCCAGCACGGGTAGCTTCACCAGCGGTTTCGTCGTCATGGCAGGGCTGGCCGTGGCCGGTGCGCTGCTCATGCTGCTGGTGCCGCGCGAACGCGCTGTCACCCCCGAGCCACGACGGCCGTCGCAGGCGCGTGACCGTGGGGCCCGCAACCCGGCACGACGCGGTCCATGGGGCGCGGTCGGCCGGATGACCGAGGGGGTGGCCGAAACTGCGCTGGTCCGACGTCCCGGCCGAGGGCCGGGAACGCCCGCGAAGCCGACCGCCCGCTGGTCCTCGACCACATCCGCACCGGCCTCGGAGTCCTCGCCGCCCTCGGCTCAGGACTACGATCGCTGCTGTGATCGAGGTGCGCGACCTCCATGACTGGCCGACGACCGAGGCCGAAGCCGTGGCCATCCAGGAGCGACTGCGGCCGCTGGTCCGCACGGACGGCGAGCCGGCCGAGGTGCGCACGGCCGCAGGGCTGGACGTGGACTACCGCGAATCCGCGGATGAACTCGTCGCCGCTGTGACTGTCCTGGACGTGGCCACCGCGTCCGTTGTGGACAGCGCAGTCGTCCGAGGTCGCACCGATTTCCCCTACGTTCCAGGCCTGTTCGCCTTCCGCGAGGCCCCCGCGCTGATCAGGGCGCTGCAGGAGCTCGCGGTCGTCCCGGACGTCCTGGTCTGCGACGGTCAAGGCCTGGCCCACCCCCGCCGCTTCGGCCTCGCCTGCCACCTCGGCGTCCTCACCGACCTGCCCGCGATCGGCGTCGGCAAGACCCCCATGAGCCACTACGACCCACCGGGCGAGAAGCGAGGTGACTGGACCCCGCTCGACATGGACGGCGACGAGGTGGGCAGAGCCCTGCGAACCCGAACAGGCGTGAAACCGGTCTTCGTCTCGATCGGCCACCGCTACGCGCTCCAGCCGGCCTGCGACCTCGTGCTCCGCCTGACCCCGAACTACCGCCTCCCCGAAACGACCCGAACCGCAGACCGCCTCGGCCGCCAATCCACCTGACCCCAAGCCCGACCCCCGGCCGAGAAGAGTCCACCCCCAACCCCTGCACGGCCCTGCCTCCGCACACGAAGTGACCGGATTTCAGTGGAACTCAGGGTCCCGATTTCCACTGAAACCAGGTACCCGATCTCCACTGAAATCCGATCACCACGACGTTTCACCAGGTGAAATAGGGTCCAGGTGGGACGGCGGTCGTCGTGCGGGAGGGGAAGTGCACAAGTCGGCCGCGGGCGGGCCGTGCGGCTCGCTGTCGAGCTCGTCCTCGTTCAGACGGATCATCTGGGCGAAGTCGGTCGCCTCGGAGACTGCGCCGCTGTCCGTGACATCAAGGACCTCGAGGGCGGCTATTTCACCTTCAACCCCACCCAGTGGGCAATCTTCCTCAACGCGGTGAAGTCCGACCGCTTCACCAACTGACCACAACAACGGTGGCCCCCAAACCCAGCACCGGTTCGGGGCCACTTCGGCTTCGCAGCGCCGCCTCGGCGTCCGCTCCTAGCGGCGGGGTGGTGAGCCAACGTAGTCCTCGGTCAGCTCGCCCGCTTCGCTCCAGCGCTGCCGCTTCACCAGGTCACCGAACTCGTTGAACTCTTCGTACCTGGCGAGCTGGCCGGTCTGGAACCATTCACGCCATTCGCCTACCGCTTTTCCGTGATCGCACTGGCTTCCAGCCGCTTCTGTCCGCCGGGGAACCATTCTGACTGGGGGCCGTGCTCGATCCCGTTCGCAAAACTCGTCAGTTCGACCGTGCTCCCGTCCTCGGCGAAGTCGACCACTTCGCCGGTGAACGGACGCTCCTGATACGTCGTGATCATGCGATCGTCCATCGACGTTTCCGCCCGATTGACGCGAATGCTCTCCACCGGAGTCCTCGTCTTCCGTCGCAATCCGCTGTCGTTCTCGTTTCCGGACCGCGTCTCGGGAAAGCGTTCTTGAACGTGTTCAGGACCCGTTGGTATGGCCGGGAATCCACGGTATAGCCACGCGCAGGCGGTCGGTCCCTGAGGTGTCGGACGGCGAACTTGCGGCGGTGTGTTTAAAATTGGTACTCAGTGTTTCTCGTCCCCACGACGAAACCGGACGGCAGGTATCCGGACGAAACCTCTACGGGGAGCCCGGAATCATTCGCGAGGCACGCGAATGCCAGTGGCGCGAGCGCAATCTGGCCAACCGGGTTCGTCGCCTGAGACTCGGAGCTCGTCCAGAAGTCCCGATGGGAACGCAGAGCATCGGCGAGAGCCTGGCTGAAGCCGTCGCTGTCTCGGCCACCAAGCCTGAGAAAGGCGATGAACTGCGGGTGGAAGATATCGCTTAGGTAAGGGAGAGGTGTTTTGGAAACATGTTCGGGTGCGACGAGCCGTGATGTTTCTTCCATCTCGGCCTTCAGCTGTTCGCTGTCGTTCATGAAGTACGCCTGCAGGGCCTTGATCCAGTGGTAGATGAACTCGTCGAAATCGTCCGATTGGGCCCGCAGTGTGGATTCCTCAACCTCGCACAGCTGGCGAATTCGCTTGAAATCACGACTGATGATGGCCAGCCACAACGCGCTCTGCCAACGATCTGCGTTGCTGTAGTGCGTCGGGCCGGTAGAAGGGACATCGTAGCTCGTGCCGTCGATGAGGCAGTCAACCGAGTCCTCGGCGGCGGTCGCCGCGGTGAAGATCGCGGAGATCGTCTGGTCGGCCGTGGTGAGGGCCTTCCACGTCTCCAGGAGGTCGGCGGTCCGATCCACTGAACACTGGTGCCCAAGGCGAATGAGTGAGATGTCCGCCAGCGTGTTCAGCTGGCTGGGAACCTTGGTGATTCCGGCAGCAAGCGTGTTGAACCCGGTGGTGAGCGCGGGAAGCTTCTTGGTTGCCTCCTGCGTGTCCGCAGGATGATTATCAATGGTAATCATCGCTCACCTGCATCGTCGTTTTGATTTCGCAACGGGTCCAACTTGGGTGGATCCAAATCGAACTCAGTGGCCTGGTAGCCGATACTATCACCCTTGATGGTTGCTTGAACCCCGATGTATTGAACGCGCGGAGGGGTGCGGCCGTCTTCGAGGTCGAGCTGTCGAGCGAGTGAAATCCGCGTGGCGAGCTCCGGATCCGAGATGAAAAGCTTGGAAAGAACCGTGTCGAAATAGGCTGGATGCCCTTGCTGGACGCGGCGCGAGCCGGTCATGTCCCATCGATCGTCGTACGACGCGTATGGGCCCTTCGCTTCGGTGACGAGGAACTCTCCATCAACTGGCTCTCGGATCTGGTCGAATTCGTCTGCACCGCTGCGCCCGCCGGCTGATCCGACATTGGTCTGCACGGGGTCGGTGTTCGCGTCCTCCCGCCAAGTGCGCGAAATGAAGTCGCGGCTGAAGCGGTCGGCGACCGCCTCACCGGTCTCCTCGCCCAGTTTCGTGCGGATTGTTGCATGGTACTTCTTATCCGCGACGACGTCGTCGTCCAGCGCTCGCTCGATCTCGCGTTTCGACGAGTCAGGTTGGATTTTCCCGGATTCTGCCGCCTCCGCCTTAGCTTGGTCGTATTGGGCTCGTGCGTGGTCGGCATCAGCCGCGATCGAGGGACGGTTTTCGTGGCTCAGTGGACGATCGTCGCCTTCGCGGCGGTGACGCTCCATATTCGCTTCGATCTGCTGCTCGATGCGTTGCTGGACATCGCGCGGGTATGGAGCGGAATCTGAGCCCTTCGGGTAGTAGGGCTCAGGGGCGGGTAGGTCGTCGGCTAAGACTGGTTTGCCGTCAACGAGTTTTACGTCGAGCTTTGGCTCTCCGTACTCGTCGGTGCGCTTGCGCGTCAGCGCGCCGTTGTCGTCGCGTTGTCCAGGAAGAGCATTTCCATTCGAGTCCACGTCCTCGCGCTGCGACCGCCAGACGAGTTCGACCCTGCCATCTTTCTCGCGTCGGTAGTAATGCCGGTCGATGTAGTCAGGGTCGTTGACCTTGTCTCGGGGAGTTCTTCCCGAGCCCTCATACGGTCGATCTCGCCAGTCGCCCTCCCCGCTCTTTCCGCGGGCTTTGGCGTCATCGGGAGCGTCGCCTGGATCCTCCCCGTCGCGGGGCGGGTGGAAGCCGTCGTTGCTGGCTGACGTCGTGGTGCCGTCGGGGTTGTGGGTGTCCCAGCCTCCGTTCGGGGGCCAGCCCGGGCGGCCGTCGGGGCCCATGTCGGAGGCGAAGACCCGGCCGTTGCCGTCGGTCCAGGCGAGGCCGCGGGGTGCGGTGACCGGGGTGCCGAGTTCGTTGGCGAGGTCTCGGGCCAGGCCGCTGGTTCCCGCGTCGCAGGAGAGGAGGCGGACCGGTTTGCTGCCGTCGAAGTTGGGGTCGCGGCGGAGCATGTCGGCGAATTCCTTCGCGGAGAAGGTGTTGTCGCCGATGCGGACGCGGCCGTCGGGTAAGGCGTGGACGTCGACGGTGTGGTGGACGCCGTCGTCCGGGACCCGGCTCGCCAGGTCCCGCATGTTGGGGTCGTCGTGGAACGACGAGCCGGCCGGGGTCCCCTGCCGGTTGGCCTCGGCGGCGTCGATTTGCTCCTGGCGCTCCGGCGTGCCCGGATCGGCGTCCTGGTGCTGGTCGGAGTCGTCGTGGCGGTCCGGGCCGTCCTGCTTGCCATCGGTGTCGTGCGGATCGGGACCGTCGTGGTCAGGGCGCGAGGGGTTCGAGCCGTCGTCGGGGCGCTGGGTCTCCGGGCTCGTCCCGTTGGGTCGGCCGGCTTCCTCCGGGGTCGATCCGTTGGGCCGCTGACCTGGTCCTTCCGGTCGTGGTGCCGTTCCGTCGGGCCGCTGGGTCGGCGCGTCCGGGCGGGGTGTCGTGGCCTCCGGGCGTGGGGGAGTCGTGCTCGGGCCCTGCTGGGTGCGCTGCTGCGGGACACCGCCGTCCGGCCTGGTGTTCGGGCGCGACGGCGCGTCCGGGGTTGCCGGGCCCCGGGACGCGGGGCCTTGGCGGGAGGTGTCCGGGCGCGGACCCGCGTCGCCGCCCGTCGGTCGTGCTGCGGCTCCTGGAGTGCCCGCGGTGCCGGTCCAGCCACCGCTGCCACCGGGACGACCACCACCCGCCGAAGACGTGGAACCGCCGCCGGTCGCGCCTGGAGCGCCACCGGCCACGCCGCCCATCGGGCCACCCGCCGCCGGCTGGTCGGCACGAGGTGCAGGACCTGCCGCAGCCGGGGCACCCGAGGCCGCAGGCGCCGGGGGAGCGTCCACGTTGGACGACGCGGTCGTGCTCGCCGGACTGCTCGGCGAGCGGTCGGGATCACCGGTCAGCGTGCCGCTGAACGAACTGCCGCCGGAACCACCCGAAGGCGAGCTCGGCGACGTCCCACCGCCACCGGAATGCGCCATGCCCGCGCCGGAAGTGCCTCCGCTGCCGGAGGATTCGCGCGAACCCGAGTCGCTGGTCCCGGCCGAGGGCGTCGAATCACCACCCCCGGATCGGCTGGGACCGCCGCCGTCGCCACCGGACGGCGAGCCGCTCGCATCCGAAGTGGAGGGTGCGGCCGAGCGACCGGAGTCGCCGCCGGACGACGGGGAGTCAGCGCTCGGCCCGGAACGGGCCTCGGAGCTCGAAGAACCGCTGTCGGACGTGGGCGAGGGCGAATCGGACGAAGCGGAACGCGCCTCCGGCGCTGAGGAGCCACCGGACGACGAACTGCTGTCCGCCGCGCTGGAACCGCCGGACGACGAGTCAGCGCCACCGGACGAGCGGTCCGAGGAGCCGGAGCCACCGGATCCGTCCGAGGAATCCGACGTGCTCGCGGTCGAAGCACCGGAGGACGACCCGCCGGAGTCCGACGAGCCGCCAGAACCCGAATCCGACGACGAACTGCGCGAACCCGACTCCGACGAGCCGCCGGAGTCGGAAGAGGAACTGCCGGAACTCGACGACCCGCTGTCCGAGGACGACGCGGACGTGCCGGAGTCCGAGGACGAGCTACCCGAATCCGACGAAGAACTGCTGGAACCCGACGAAGAACCGCCGGAGTCCGAGGACGAACCGCCCGAATCCGAGCCGGAGCTGCTGGAATCGGACGAGGACGACCCGGAGTCGGAAGAAGACGATCCTCCGGAGTCCGACGAGGAACCCGTGCTCGACGAACCCCCGTCGGTGTCGGGCACGTCGACGTTGCCGCCGAAGTGCTCCTTGCCCGCGCCGAGGCCGCCCATGCCGGCGCCGGTGGCGCCGCCGGACATCGCACCGGTGCCGACGTCGCCCCAGTCGATCTTGCCTTCCATGATCGCCTGCTCGGCGACGCTGCCCACCGCGCCTTCGGCGGCGCCGAGGGCGCCTTCCTTCACGGCTTCCTTGCCGATGGACTTCGCGGCGCTCTCGGCGGCCTCACCAGCCGCGTCACCTGCGGCGTCGCCCGCCGCGCGCCCGGCGGCGGTGCCCGCGTTGCCCGCAGCGTCACCGGCCGCGTCGCCGACGGCGTCTCCGGCACCCCTGCCGACGGACTTGCCGACGCCCTCGAAGACGCCACCCACGGCGCCGCCGATGGCGCCGCTGATCGCCGCCTCCTTGAACTTGCCTCCGTCGAGCCCGTCGCGATTGCCCATGGCGACCTGCGTGCCCTGCACCGCGAACTCGATGGCGACCGAGGTGGCGACCTCGATGGCGACGTTCTTGAGGATGCTGAACACCAACTGCTTGAAGATCTGCAGCACCACCGCCCGGGTGATGCCCTGAGCTGCGGCGATGCCGGCCGTGGAGGCGCCGAAGGTGGCCGGCGCGGCGGCGAGCATCGCGGCGATCTGGATCGCCAGCGCGATCAGCGAGGCGATGATGGTCAGCTTGGTGTGCTCGACGTCCAGCGCTGCGTCATCGCACGAGTTGGCGAGCTTCTCGCACGCCTCCTTGAGCTTCGGCAGCGCTGATTCGCCGCCGTCGCCGATGTCCTTCCACAGCTTGGTGAACGCCTCGCCGGTCTTTCCCTCCATCGCGGACTTGACCTGCTGGGCGCCTCCGTTGGCGGAGCTCTGGACCCCGTCGATGCCGTCGGCGGCGGTGCGCCATGCGTCGGCCATCCGACGCATGGCGTCCTCGTCACCTTCGGGCCAGGATTGTCCGACGACGATCGGCAGCAGCCACTTGACCTCGTCGGGCATCTCGATGCTCAAGTGAAGTCAACTCCCTACCGGGGCATGTCCGAGCCGGCCTTGCCGATGCCGCCTGCGGACTGGGCGTCGCCGGACTCGGTGTCGTCGGCGGTGGCTTTGAGGTTGTCGTCGATGTCGCCGAGCGCTTTGACGACCTTCTTCAGGCTGTCCAGCACGCTGTCGCGGCCCTTGGTGTAGTCGCCGCCGAACGTCTGGCCGGCCTCATCGTTTCCCCAGCACTCGCCTTCACCGTCCAAAGAGGACTTCAGGGTGCTCAGGACCTGATCCAGGTCGTCCCCGGAGTCGCCGATCTTCTTGCCGCCCGAGCGGATCTCCTCGGGCTGCATCCGCATCTTGCCGCTCATCGGCGGCCCCCTCGGCGGTTGCTCTCCCAGTCGTCGTCCCAGTCGTCAGGCGCGGCCTGCACCTGAGGCGCGGCCGCGGCCCGCCCGGTCTGGGCCTCCTCACTGCGGCGCTGAGCGCGCTCGGCATCGGGATCGGGCGGTGTGATGAGGGGGCCGCTGTTGAGCAGACCCTGCAGCGAGGGCATCCCGGGAACCTCGGGCACGTTGGACGTGTCGGCCATCGGCTCGAACTCGGCCTGCAACCGCCGCTGCGCCGTCCCGGAGGCCTCGCGGATCACGCTGGTGATCGCCCGCGCCAGCTTCTCCGGGTTGGTGCGCTCGAACGCCTTGTCCGACAGGCGAACTTCCTGCACGGTCCCGGTCGCGTCCACGCGCACGCCGACCATGCCGTCGTCGGAGGTGACCTCGAAGGTCTGCTGCGCGGCGGTGTCCCGCTTCTCCTGGACGTCCGCGGTGCGCTTGCGCAGGTCAGCGAGCATGTCGTCGATCTGGTTCCGCAACGCGGCGTTCCGCGCCACCTTCTCGTCGCTCGACGCGTCGAAGTCCCGTCCAGACATCTCCAGCCTTCCCCCGGCTCAACAGCACGCGCAGTGCGGATTTGATGGCTCCGGTCAGTTTGACGTGTGCCTCGCCGCCTCGGTGCCACCGAGCAGCACAATGCGGCCGAACGATGCATTTCACTGGGTCGAACGGCCTAGCGCGATGCCGGTGGTGTCGTCCGGGAAGGGCGATCTCGCGGCCGGAAGCCGCCCTCGGCACACCTCGGCGAGGAGGGCCAGTTCCGCGTGCTGGCCTCGCACGAAGTCCGGGGTGACCGGGGTGCCGTGGCCTGGGACGACGGTTGTTGGGTTCAGGGCGAGCAGGGCGTCCACCGCGGCGGGCCAGTGCTGGGGGTGGGCGTCTTCGAAGTCCGGGGGAGCGCCTTGCTCGACGAGGTCTCCGGCGAAGACGACTGAGGCGTCGGGGACCTCGACGACCAGGTCGTGGTCGGTGTGCCCGAGGCCGGGGTGGTGCAGGCGCACCGCGCGTCCGCCCAGGTCCAGCTCCGCCGCGTCCGCGACCAGGTGGTCTGGGGGTGCCGGGATGGAGGCGGCGAGGGCGTCGGCCGTGTCGGGATCGTCCTGCTCCCGGTAGTGCTCGACCCAGCGCTCGCGCTGCGTGGAGGCGGTCCGGTCGAGGAAGCCCGGGCACCGGTGGTGGGCCCAGACTGGTGCGGGCAAGAACGCCGAGGTGCCGAAGCAGTGGTCGAAGTGCCCGTGGGTGAGGGCGATTCGCAGGGGTGCGCGAGTGATCTGGCGGACCGCCTCGGCCAGTTCGGCGCCCTGGCGGTGATCGCCCCGGGTGTCGACCACCAGCGCGGCATCGTCTCCGACGACGAGACCTGTGGTCAGGTCGAGTTCGGCGTGGCGGCGGGCGAAAACCCGCTCGGCCACCTCGATCCACCCGTTGCTCACGGGTGGATCGTAGTGCGGCTGCCGGATGATCTCTGGGAGACTTCGACGATGCGTCTCCACGTCGCCCTCACAGCACTCCTCGCGACCGCCGTCGGTGCCGGCGTGCTGTTCTTCGTCAACAGCGCCCTGTCCCCGGTGCTGATCGGCGGTCCGGGTTCGACCTGCCCCCAGCCGGACTGCGGGTTGGGCGCGGGGCTGTGGCTCATCGCCGGGGCGGTCGCGGTGGTGCTGGTGGCGTTCGTCGCCGGATTCCTCCGGCACGTGGAGCGCCCGGTCCGACGGGGCCTGTGGATCGCCCTGTGGTGCACGGTCATCTACCTGCTGGAATCGATCGTGGTCTGGGTCCTCATCTGAGGCTCCCCTGGCAGGGCCTTCCGGCGGCGTGTGCTTGACTTTCCTCCCGCGCACGACGAGTTCGGGAGGACGGGTTTTGCCGGAAGGCCACACGCTGCACCGGCTCGCCGGGGTGCACCACGAGCTGTTCGCGGGCGCCGCTGTTCGGGTCAGCAGTCCGCAGGGACGTTTCGCTTCCAGCGCGTCGGTGCTGGACGGGGCCGTGTTCGAGCGGGCCGAGGCGCACGGCAAGAACCTGTTCCACTCCTACGCCGGCGACCTCGTCGTGCACGTCCACCTCGGGCTCTACGGGACGTTCACCGAGAGCGAGCTGCCGGTCGTCGAACCGCGCGGCCAGGTGCGGATGCGCATCGTCGGCCCCACGCACTTCACCGATCTGCGCGGACCCACCAAGTGCGAATTGCTCACCCCCGAGGAGGCCGCCGCTGTGCGCGACCGGCTGGGCCCGGACCCGCTGCGCACCGACGCGGAACCGGAGCGGGCGTGGGCGCGGATCTCGAAGTCGCGCACCAGCATCGCCGCCCTGCTGATGGACCAGAAGATCATCGCCGGGGTCGGCAACGTCTACCGCGCCGAAGTCCTGTTCCGGCACGGCATCCCGCCCATGACCCCCGGCCGCGACCTCGGCAAGCAGCGCTGGGACCTCATCTGGGCAGACCTGGTGGAGCTGATGGCCGCCGGTGTCGAGGTCGGCCGCATCGACACCGTCCGTCCGCAGCACCTCCCCGAAGCCATCGGCCGGGCCCCGCGCCAGGACCGACACGGCGGCGAGGTCTACGTCTACCGCCGCGCGGGAATGCCCTGCCTGATCTGCGGCGACGAGGTCCTCACCACCGACCTCGCCGCCCGCAAGCTCTACTGGTGCCCCACCTGCCAACCCGAGTGACCAGCGGCTCACCGAAACGTCGGCCCCACGCGCTCATCTGGGTCACGCCCGCATCGGGCGAGTTCTCCGGCGGGAGGTGCGATCCCCATGACCGACGAGTCGTTCGGACGGATTCTGCGGCGGCACCGCGCGGCGTCGGGACTGACGCAGCGGCAACTGGCCGAGCGCGTCCACGTCGACCAGTCGGCCGTGTCCCGTCGGGAGAACGACCGCGCAGTCCCTGCTCGGAACCTGGTCGAGCGCCTGGATGAGGTGTTGGACGTCGGCGGAGATTCATTCCCGCGGAGTTTCGGTGGGCGTCCTACCTGGGCGCGGTGAGCCTGGTCTCCGCGCTGGTCGAGGTCCGCTCCTGGTCGGAAGCGGAACGTGCCGCAGAACAGGTCGCGAAGCTGGAAGTCGCCTCAGCCCGAGCGAGCATGTTGAGCGATGCCGCCACCACGGCGCGAGGGCTCCGCGCGCCCCAGAGCCTCCAAGGCATGCTCACCACGCTCGCCGCCCGCTGAACGCCAACGCATGGCGAGGACGACGTGGTGACCCCGAACAGCGACAACCCTTCTGAGGGCTCAGCTCAACTCGGGTCGCGATTTGCTCTCGACCTGCGTCACCTGCAACGACATCCTCGAAAGAGAAGCTGAGCCGTCATGGGTGAGGACTCAGAAGCCGAAGCCGCCGAAGTCGAACCCGTCCATGCCTCCGCTGTCGGCGGCTCCGGGGTCTCCGCCGGCGCCGGCGTCACCTGCGGTTCCGTCGGCGAAACCGTCCGCGTTCGCGGCCTCGGCTGGGACGCTGGTCATGCCCACGAACATCGCGGACATCATCATGTACGAACCCGCGGTCCACATGCCCGCGGCCATCGCCGGCTTCCACCACGGGTCGCTGTACCAGCCCTGCGGGACGGGTTTCCCGGCCACCGTGCCGCCCGGGTAGTAGTGCGGGGTGCGTTCGCTCGGTGCCGGTGAAGCCACCTGCACCTGGCCATCGACCTCGACCTCGCGGTCCTCGCTGACGCGACCCGCGTAGCGCTGACCGGACAGCGCCGGCAGCTCAGGTCCCGGATCCATGTCCATCGCCACGCGCGCGGCGCGCACGTAGTACAGCCCCTCCATCGCCGATTCCGAGGTCAGCCGGGCCTGGGTGGAGGTCGTGGTCTGGTCGAGCTGGGAGAGCGCGGCGCCGTGCCGTTCGGCCGCGTCGGCGAGGGCCTGCTTGGCGGCCTCGTTGGTGCCGATCAGGTTGAGGACCTGACCGCCCAGCCGCTCCACCCAGCGACGGGCCTCGGCCGTGTCGTCCTCCAGCTGCTTGCGCTGGCGGGTCAAGATCTTCTGCCGGGACCACCACACGGTGGCTCCCAGCACGACGAGCACGATCAGCAGGACTACGAGTGCACTGGTCATCCCTGCCTCCCCGGGGGCACCGATACCTCCGACGGTACTCGCGTGAGGGGGACGCCAGAAGGCGTCCGGGCAGCTCGGAGCGTGGTCGGTCGCCAGAGCGCGCGACGCGGCGCTCAGCGCACCCGGTTCCAGCTCGCGGACCCGCCCGGCGGCGGCGAGCTGGTGCAGCGTGCTGCCGCCGAGGTACGCGGCGGCCAGGTCGGCGACGTCCAGCGCCAGCTGCGCCGGGGTCGTGGTGGACCCGCCGTCGAGCCGCCAGCGGCCGTTGTTCCACTCGCAGAACGAGTCGCTGACCTGGGCGACGACGCCGTCTCGCGGGCGGCAGCGCGGCGGGCACGTCGCCCAGCCGCAGCCCCAGCCCGTCGACGATGCTCCGCTCGGCGGCGTGCGGATCGGCGCGGGCCGTCGAGCTGCTCGCGCATCAGCGAGGTCAGCACGCCGCGGCGGCGGTGCCCCGGCTTGACGCCCACGAGCGTGACTCCGCCGACGGCGCCGTGCGCCCGCCGGGGAGGGTGATCGCGGTGCTGTGGTGACCGGCGGCGCCGATCACCTGCGAGCCGTCGAAGGCCCCCAGCGCCGTGACGAACGGCATCGCCGGCCGCAACCGGGCCATGTCCTGTCCTCCAGGAACGCGGCCGCGAACACCGCCGCGAGCTCGTCCAGCTCCCTCGCGAAGCATGGTGCAGCGCGGACGATCGCAGAGTCAGCCGCCGAGCGGGACCTCGGCGATCGTCTCCCACTCCGTGCTGGAGTGGTCGCGGCTCATCTTGACCAGCGACAACGCCGAGACCTTCGCGGTGGCCGACTCGACGATCGTGGCCTGCAGGGTCGCGATGGCGAAGATCGCCGGGCCGTCGGTGGTGGAGTGGGCGAGGCTCACGTGCTTGTCGATGTCCTCGGGTTCCGACGGGACCGCGTCCGCGCCCAGCACCTCGGAGGTCGCCTCGCGGACGGCTGCGCGCAGGTCGAGCACGCTGGATTGCGGCTCGGCGGGCAGCGACAGCGACTCGGGCAGCACGACCGCGTGGTGGAACGCCAGCGTCAGCGGCATGACCTCGGCCAGCTTCGGGCGGGCCGCCTCCAGCAACGGTTCGATGCGGGAGGAGTCCACCTCGTCGGTGAAGCCGATCTCCTGCACCAGGATGTGCATCCATTCCAGCGGGACCAGGTCGAAACCGGGCAGATCGCGCAGCGCGTACTGGTAGTCGTTGACCAGTTTGCGCAGGCCGGCTTGGTCGGCCAGCGGCAGCACCCAGGCGTACCCGGTGCGGCCCGCGTGCCAGTCGGTGCGCCAGCGCGTGTGATTGCGAACCTGATCGGCATGTGGCATGTCGGTCACCCCTCACATAGTGCCCGGACGTGTCCGGAAGTGGGGCGCGCTTGACCTATCTCACGGTTCCAACGGCTCGGGTTCACCCTGCCGTGCTGCGGCTTTCGGGCGGTCGAGAGTGGCCGCGGCATCGGCGTCGCGCACCCGCAATGCCAGCACGATACCCAGCACCGCGAAGACCACCGAGACCAGGAACGCGCCGTGGAAAGCGCTCATCTGAGCGTCGACCACCATCGCAGGCACGGTGCGGTCCACAGTGGATTCGCCGTGCTGCATGAGCGCGGTGAGCACGGTCGCCACGACCGCGGTGCCCAGCGCCGTGGCGACCTGGCGGGTGACGTTGAACATCGAGCTGGCCATGCCCATCGCCGGGCCGGAGATGGCGGCGAACGTGGCCGTCTGCACCGGTGTCATGAGCAGGCCCATCGCTACGCCCTGGGTGGCCAGCATCAAGGCCAGGACCCACAGCGGGGTGCTCAGGTCCTGCAGCTGCAGCAGCCCGCCGATGAACAGCTGGACGACGAACCCGGCGATCACCAGCCGCTTCGGGCCGATGCGCCCGTAGGCCCGGCTGACCACCTGCGTCGTGGCCAGCATCGCGATGGCCTGGGGCATCAGCGTCAGCCCGGTGAACATCGGCGACACGCCGCGCAGCGTCTGCAGGTAGAGCGGGATGAGGAACAGCACGCCGAACATCGCGCCTGTCATGCACAGCAGCAGCAGGTTGCCGGTGCCGAACAGGCGGTTGGCGAGCAGCCGAAGGTCCAGCATCGGCGATCTGACGGTGAGCTCGCGCCACACGAGGCCGCCGATGAGCAGCACCGACACGACGAGGCTCAGCCACACCGCCGGCGAGCTCCAGCCGATCTGCGAACCCTGGTCCAGCCCGACGAGCAGGGTGGCCAGGCCCGCGCCGGCGAGCACGAAACCGGGCACGTCGAAGCGGCCTGGATCGCGGGTCGACTCCTCGTGGAGGAACAAGATCGTGAACAGCAGTGCGAGCGCCCCGACCGGCAGGTTGATGAAGAAGATCCACCGCCAGCTGGCGTACTCGACGAGAACGCCGCCGAGCAGCGGGCCGAGCATCGGCGCGACGGTGATCGGGATGGCCAGCACCGCTCCGGCCTTCGCGCGCTCGTGGGCCGGGAAGGCGCGGAACATCATCGCCTGCCCGACCGGGACGAGCATGCCGCCGCCGACGCCCTGGAGGATGCGGGAGCCGACCAGCATCGGCATCGAGATCGCCATCCCGCACAGCATCGAGGCGAGGGTGAAGGTGATCACCGCGGCCTGGAAGGTCTTCTTGCTGCCGAAGCGGTCGGCGATCCAGCCGGAGGAGGGGATGAAGACCGCGAGGCTGATCATGTAACCGGTCAGCACCCACTGGAGCTGGGCAGGCTCGGCCTGGAACTCACGCCCCAGCGTGGCCAGCGCCACGTTGAGGATCGTGACGTCCAGGATCTGCATGATCAGCGCCAGTACGAAGGTGGTGCCGACCAGCCACTTGTACTCCAGCCGCCGCACGTGGCCCCCTGCTCGAATCCGGAATCGCTTCCAGCATCCCCCACCCGGCGGCCAACGCCCAAGGTGTTCTTCCTGCTGGTCACAGCGGTATCAGGGCCCACAACCGCCTCACGCGTGCGGGCCCGGACAAGACGCGGGCCCGGAAAGACGAAGGGCGGAGATCCCGGTGGGCTCACCGGGGTCTCCGCCCTGTTCGGAGCGGGCGACGGGAATCGAACCCGCGTAGCCAGTTTGGAAGACTGGGGCTCTACCATTGAGCTACGCCCGCGTGCCGGTTCCACCTGGTCTCGCGGGGTTGCCGCGGTCCGTTGGTGACCTTGCGTGCCCCAGCTTAACCGGTCGCGATAGGCTCTTCGCAACGCACCCGGTCGTCCCGGGTGCGTCGCACGTCGGACGGGGTGTGGCGCAGGTTGGTAGCGCACTCGCTTTGGGTGCGAGGGGTCGTGGGTTCAAATCCCGCCACCCCGACGTGTCGGCCGGCCGCTCGCAGGTTCGCGAGTGGCCGGTTTCGCTCCTCAGCAGAGCCCGCGCGGGAGTGATTCGCACCGCAACGGGTGACCGGGTCCGGTAACGACCTGGTGAACCGGGCCGATTTCCCCTGCGTGCGTGATGCGATTCTGGCCGGGCCCGGCGTTCAGCGGTCGGCAGCCGTGGTGTGCGCGGTGCTGTGCGCCGCCGTGGTGGCGCTGATCGCCATCTCCCTGTGGGTTCCCGGCCCGCCCTCCGCTCCCGCGTCGTCTCCGGCGGCGGGCATCGTGACGGCGTCGACACCGACGGATCTCGGTGGTCCGCCGGTTCGCTGAGCGGCTCGGTGACCAAGCCCGACCCCCCTGTCGCAACCCCGGACCGTGTGCCCGGGTGGGAAGCAATAGACTCGGTGGTCAGCCCGGCATTGGACGTGGTGTTTGGCCGCGCCCTGAGACCAGCGCCGGGGAATCAAGCACGTTCGCACTAGGAGACCACGTGAAGAGCACCGTCGAGCACCTGAGCCCGACGCGCGTCCGGATCAACGTCGAGGTGCCGTTCGACGAGCTCAAGCCGAACTTCGACCGCGCGTACAAGGCACTCGCCCAGCAGGTCCGCATCCCCGGTTTCCGGCCGGGCAAGGTCCCGGCGCGGGTGCTGGAGAGCCGCATCGGTCGTGGACCCGTGCTCGACGAGGTCGTCAACGAGGCGGTTCCGGCCAAGTACCTGGAGGCCGTCAACAGCGACGAGCTGCGCACCCTCGGTCGCCCGGACATCGAGGTGACCAAGATCGAGGACGGCGCGGAGATCGCGTTCACCGCCGAGGTCGACGTCCGCCCCGAGATCACCGTGCCCGCTTTCGGCGAGCTGTCGGTGACCGTTGACGACGTCGAGGTCGCGGAAGAGGACGTCAACGAGCAGCTGGACTCGCTGCGCGCTCGTTTCGGCACCCTGGCCGGCGTCGAGCGCCCGGCGCAGGAGGGCGACTTCCTCAGCATCGACCTGTCGGCCACGGTCGACGGTGAAGAGGTCGAGGACGCTCAAACCTCCGGCTTGTCCTACGAGATCGGCTCGGGTCAGCTCGTCGAGGGCATCGACGACGCGGTGATCGGCGCGACCGAGGGCGAGACCAAGACCTTCACCACGAAGCTGGTGGCGGGCGAGCACGCGGGCAAGGACGCCGAGGTCTCGGTGAAGGTGAACTCCATCAAGGAGCGCCAGCTGCCGGAGGCCGACGACGAGTTCGCGCAGATGGCCAGCGAGTTCGACTCGATCGACGAGCTGATCGCCGACCTGCGCGAGCGCCTGGCCCGGGTCAAGAAGATGGAGCAGGGCATGCAGGCCCGGGACAAGGTCCTGGACGTGCTGCTGGAGACCATCGAGGTCCCGCTGCCGGAGAAGGTCGTGGAGCAGGAGGTCGAGGCGCGCCAGCACGACGCGGTGCACCCGTTCGACCACGACGAGAAGGCCTTCGAGGCTTGGCTCGAGACGCAGGACAAGAACCGCGAGCAGTTCGACACCGAGACCCGCGAAGAGGCTGAGAAGGCCGTCCGCACCCAGCTGGTGCTGGACACCATCGCCGATGAAGAGGGCGTGTCGGTTTCCGACGAGGAGCTGACCCAGCGGATCATCTACCAGGCGCAGCGCTTCGGCATGAGCCCGGACCAGTTCGTCCAGCAGGCCCAGGAGTCCGGCCAGATCGGCGCGCTGTTCGCCGACGTCCGCCGCAGCAAGGCGCTGTTCTCGGTGGTCCGCCAGGCCACCGTGACCGACTCGGCCGGCAACGAGATGGACATGGACGAGCTGTTCGGCCCGCAGGAGGGCGAGGAGACCCCCGAGGTCGTCGAGGGCGAGGCCACCGAGGCCGAGGCCACCGACGAGAAGGCGGAGTCCGCCAAGGAGTGACCCGGCTCTCGCCGAACAACTTGATACGCAAGCTCTAAGCGAACGTGGGCGGTACTGGGAAGCTGGTGCCGTCCACGTTCGTTAGGGTCGGTTGTAGCGGATCACCCGAGTAGGGAAGCAGGACATCACCTGCGGTCACCGAGGACACCCGGTGGCTCGTCCGGTCCACTTTGGAGGACTGCGAAGAGCTCCGGCAAGACCCGACTGACCAGGGTGGACAAGGGCCCATTGTGGGAGAAGGCAGGGGAGACGTGACGCAGCACCTGACTGTTCCGGCGTCCAACGCGCAGGCGCCGTCCATGCGGACGGGCACGAACGGACTCTCGCTCAACGACTCGGTTTACGAGCGGCTGCTGCGGGAGCGGATCATCGTCCTCGGCTCCCAGGTCGAGGAGAACATCTCGAACCAGATCTGCTCGCAGCTGCTGCTGCTGGCGGCCGAGGACCCGGACCGCGACATTTCGCTGTACATCAACTCGCCGGGCGGCTCGGTCACCGCCGGCATGGCGATCTACGACACCATGGAACTGGTCAAGCCGGACGTGGCCACGGTCGCGATGGGCATGGCGGCCTCGATGGGGCAGTTCCTGCTGTCCGCGGGCGCCAAGGGCAAGCGCTTCGCGCTGCCGCACGCGCGGATCATGATGCACCAGCCTTCGGCGGGCCTCGGTGGCACCGCGGCGGACATCGCCATCCAGGCGAAGATGTTCACCAAGCACAAGGAAGAGATGGCGGCCCTGATCGCCGGGCAGACGGGCAAGTCCATCGAGACGATCATGACCGACTTCGACCGGGACCGGTGGTTCACCGCCGACGAGGCTCGCGACTACGGGCTCGTGGACTACGTGGCGAGCGCGGCGAACCTGCCGACCAGCTGATCACCCCCCGCACCCGGACCTAGTTACGAGGAGTCACCCGTCGTGAACCCTTACCAGTCTCTTCAGTCCCGGTACGTGCTGCCGTCGTTCGTCGAGCGCACCGCGTACGGGGTCAAGGAGTCCAACCCGTACAACAAGCTGTTCGAGGAGCGCATCGTGTTCCTCGGCGTCCAGGTCGACGACGCGTCGGCCAACGACGTGATGGCGCAACTGCTCTTCCTGGAGTCCGACGACCCGGACCGAGAGATCCAGATGTACATCAACTCCCCCGGTGGCTCGTTCACCGCGATGATGGCCATCTACGACACCATCCAGTACGTGCGTCCCGACGTGCGCACCATCTGCCTGGGCCAGGCGGCCTCGGCGGCGGCGGTGCTGCTGGCTGCGGGCACCGAGGGCAAGCGCCAGGCGCTGCCCAACTCCCGCGTGCTCATCCACCAGCCGTCCGTGGAGGGCATCTACGGTCAGGTCTCCGACCTCGAGATCCAGGCCGCCGAGGTCCAGCGGATGCGTGACCTGATGGAATCCTCGCTGGCCAAGCACACCAAGCGCTCCAAGGAGCAGGTGCACGAGGACGTCGACCGCGACAAGATCCTCACCGCCGAGCAGGCCAAGGAGTACGGCATCATCGATGAGGTCGTGCCGTACCGGAAGCTCTCGGCGCAGCAGTCCTGAGGTGGCGTTCCCCGGGGGCGTCCGGGCCCCCGGGAAACGTCCCGGCTCTGGGTGAGTTCTGGTCGGTGGTCCTGAGGCGGACCGGGCGCCACGCCCGGTCACCGGGACGCGACACGCCGAACGCGAGGCTGGTCACAGCACGCTCGGCGATGGCGGACACTGTGAGTCTCCCCGAACTCGGGGAACGACAGGTACCGTCGGAGGCACATACGGTCAGGCGCGCTACTCGGGAGGCGCGCCGGAGGGGACGGGGTCAGCGGTCATGGCACGTATCGGTGACGGCGGCGACCTGCTGAAGTGCTCCTTCTGCGGGAAGAGCCAAAAGCAGGTGAAGAAGCTCATCGCCGGCCCCGGCGTGTACATCTGCGATGAGTGCATCGATCTCTGCAACGAGATCATCGAAGAGGAGCTGGCCGAGGCCGGGGAGGTCAAGCTCGACGAGCTGCCCAAGCCGGCGGAGATCCACGAGTTCCTCGACCAGTACGTCATCGGGCAGGACCCGGCGAAGCGCAACCTCTCGGTCGCGGTCTACAACCACTACAAGCGCATCCAGGCCGGTGAGCGGCGTGAGGCGCGTGGTGAAGAGGCCGTCGAGCTGGCCAAGTCCAACATTCTGATGCTCGGTCCGACCGGCTGCGGCAAGACCTACCTGGCGCAGACGCTGGCCAAGATGCTCAACGTGCCCTTCGCGATCGCCGACGCCACGGCGCTGACCGAAGCCGGGTACGTGGGCGAGGATGTCGAGAACATCCTGCTCAAGCTGATCCAGGCCGCCGACTACGACGTCAAGCGCGCCGAGACCGGCATCATCTACATCGACGAGGTCGACAAGATCGCTCGCAAGAGCGAGAACCCGTCGATCACGCGCGACGTCTCCGGTGAGGGCGTGCAGCAGGCGCTGCTGAAGATCCTGGAGGGCACCACGGCGAGCGTGCCGCCGCAGGGCGGTCGCAAGCACCCCCACCAGGAGTTCATCCAGATCGACACGACGAACGTGCTGTTCATCGTGGCCGGCGCGTTCGCCGGGCTGGAGAAGATCGTCGAGGAGCGGGTCGGCAAGCACAGCGTCGGGTTCGGTGCGGAGCTGCGTTCCAAGTCCGAGATCGACACCGCGGACCACTTCTCCGACGTGATGCCCGAGGACCTGATCAAGTACGGCTTGATCCCGGAGTTCATCGGCCGGCTGCCCACGGTGGCCAGCGTGACGAACCTCGACAAGGCGTCTCTGGTGCAGATCCTCACCGAACCGCGCAACGCGCTGGTGAAGCAGTACAAGCGGTTGTTCGAGATGGACAACGTGGAGCTGGAGTTCACCAAGACCGCGCTGGAGGCCATCGCCGACCAGGCGATCCTGCGGGGCACCGGGGCGCGCGGTCTGCGCGCGATCCTGGAGGAGGTCCTGCTGCCGGTCATGTACGACATCCCGAGCCGCTCGGACGTGGCGAAGGTCGTGATCACCGAGCAGACCGTGCGGGAGAACGTCAACCCGACGATCGTGGCCCGTCAGGCATCGCGCCGGGAGCGCCGCGAGAAGTCCGCCTGAGCTGTCATTTCGCGAACGCCCCGTGCCGGTCTCGGCACGGGGCGTTTTCGTGGCCCGTCACCCAACCGGTCATGCCGGTCAGGTCGCGGGCACCCGGTGCCATGTCCTGCGGCGCCGCGGTGAATAGTTGATGTTGGATGGGGTGGCGACGACGAGTCCGGGAGTGCCTGCCATGAGCGAGATGCACGTTCTGCTGGTCCACGGGATGACCGGTGCAGGTCCGTGGCACTGGCAGCAGTGGCTGGCCGGGCAGCTCCGTGACCACGACGTCGAGGTCCACGCACCGCTGCTGCCGGACCCCGACCGGCCGGATCTGCGGCGATGGCTGCCCGCGCTGCGGGAGGAGCTCGCGGCGGTGCCGCCGGAAGCGGAGCTGGTGGTGGCCGCGCACTCGTCCGGAGCGGCGCTGTGGCTGCACCACGCTGCCAGCGCGGGTACGGAGCACCGCAGCGCGGACCGGGTCCTGCTGGTGGCCCCGCCGGACACCGAGTGGGACCACCCGGACTCCCGCGACATCACCCCGTACCCGGCTGATGCGACGTCCTTGCGCCGCGCGGCAGGCATGACCCGCCTGGTGGTCGGCACCGGAGACGTCTACCTGCCGATGCACCGCGCCCACGCCCTGGCCGAGGACCTGCAGGTCGAGATGGACATCATCCTCGACGGAGGTCACCTCAACACCGACGCCGGCTACGGCCCCTGGCCCGCGATCCTGCGCTGGACCCTCTACGGGACAGTCCCCCTCCACGACCGCTTCAACACCGACGCCTACACCGCAGGCCGCTCCCAAGAACAACTCCGGCTCGTCTGACTCCACCGCCCCACCGACCACCGCCGTACTCAGCGACCGATCACGGCGTTGATCAGGGTCACCACCACCACGGTGCCGGGTGGACCCGATCACGGCGGTGTCCGGGGTCATCGGTGTCTGGTGATGCCGATTGCCGCAGCCGGGGTCGGGGTGGCTCAGGTGTGGAGGTGGTCGCCTATGAAGTCGACCAGGTTGGGGAGGGCCTTGCGGAAGTAGGTCTTGTTGTGGCGGCCCGGAGTCGTGGAGGCGTAGGTGGGCCTGGCGAGGCGGATGAAGCGGCGGGTGCCCTCGATGAAGCGGTCGCCGTTGCCGCACCAGACGCCGATCGGCAGGTCACCGAGGCTGTCGATGTGGCGCAGCGGGTCGATCGCCTTCCACTCCGCCTCGTTGGTGAACGCCCGTCGCTTGCGCATCTCGCGCCAGTTGGTGTGCAGTGCCGGGGCGATCGCGCCCGCCGCCTGCAACGGGTCGCCGAGCTCGCGGCGTCGCCGCGCGTACACCAGCGCGCCGAAGCCGCCCATCGAGATGCCCGCGGCCGCGACCGGGGCGCTGAGCCCGCGCTCGTTCAGCCACTGCGGGACCTCGTCGAGCAGCATGCTCATCGCGTCGTCATCGGAACGGCGGTGCCAGTAGTTGTTCGGACCACCGTCCACCGCGAGCAGCATGAACGGCGGAACCCGTCCCGCCGCAACGGAGTTCGACAGCCACACCGGCAGACCGCTGACCGAGTCCATCGCGTCGCCGAACCGCCCGTGCAGCATCAGGCAAACCGGAAGCCCCTCGGCTGGAACATCCCTGGGGCGGATCGCCACCACGTCCACGTTCTGCTCGCGCGCCTGGGAGTAGAGCCGCTCCACGGAGACGTTCTTGGCGAGCGACACGCGCTGCTCGACCGGATGGCCCGCGCTGTCGGTGCTCAACCCGAGCCCGACTGCCGCCAAACCGGCGACACCCGAGGTCAGAAGCGTGCGCCGGGGCAGCGGGGCGCCGATCAATCGTCGGTGGGGCAAACCAGTCCTCCTCGAACACCTCCGGGCATCCTCCCAACCGCACCAGGTGTCCGTCACGCGGATTCGGTGATCGCCACGCGCTCCGCTCCGGTGTAGACGTTCATCGAGGAGCCGCGGAGGAAGCCGATGAGCGTCATGCCCTGCTCCTCGGCCAGGTCCACGGCCAGCGAGGACGGCGCCGAGACCGCTGAGAGCATCGGCACGCCCGCCATCGCGGCCTTCTGCACCAGCTCGAACGACGCCCGGCCCGACACCATCAGCACGCAGCTGGTGAGCGGCACGCGACGTTGCATCAGCGCCCAGCCCATCA
The DNA here is from genome assembly GCF_004348445.1 of Saccharopolyspora aridisoli. Taxonomy (GTDB): domain Bacteria; phylum Actinomycetota; class Actinomycetes; order Mycobacteriales; family Pseudonocardiaceae; genus Saccharopolyspora; species Saccharopolyspora aridisoli. Next base: position 64,250 of record NZ_SMKV01000007.1, read on the forward strand.
CCTTGTCGACCGCGTTGTGCCTGCCGACGTCTTCGCGCACCACGAGCAGCTCACCGCGCGCGTCGAACAGGCCTGCCGCGTGCAGGCCGCCGGTGGAGTCGAAGACGCGCTGGGCCGCGCGCAGCGCGTCGGGCAGTCCGATGAGGGTTTCGGGGGCGATGCTCAGCGGGTCGGTGGCGGGGGAGTGGCGGGTGCGCAGCTTCACCGCGTCCAGCGCCGCCTTCCCGCACACCCCGCACGAGGAGGTGGTGTAGAAGTTGCGCTCCACGGAGGCCTCCGGCATCGCGACGCCGGGGGCGAGCGCGATGTCGAGCACGTTGTAGGTGTTGCGCCCGTCGGGTCCGGGGCTGTCGCAGTAACGGGCGGTGGCCAGCTCGTCGCGGTCGGCGATGACGCCTTCCGTCAGGAGGAAGCCGTGCGCCAGCTCCACGTCGTGGCCGGGTGTGCGCATCGTCACCGACAGCGGCTTGCCGTTGACCCGGATTTCCAGAGGTTCCTCGGCGGCGAGGGTGTCCGGCCTGGTCCGATTGCCGTTCTCGGCGATCCGGAGCACCGGACGCCGCACCGTGACCCGTCCCATTGCGCCTCCTCGGAACTTTGTTTCGGTTTGAGGTTGGACGACTCGTTCTGGCCGTTGCCAACAGTATGCTCGGCGCGCTGATCAACGTCGCGAAGCCGGGAGGCCCAATGGTTTCAGGGCTGCTGTCACCCAGTCGAATGGTCGCTCCACCGGATTGGAGCCGCTGGCTGATCCCACCGGCAGCGCTGGCGGTGCACCTGTCGATCGGGCAGGTCTACGCGTGGAGCGTGTTCAAGCCGCCGCTGGAGGAGGCCCTGGGTCTGTCGGGCACCCTGAGCGCGCTGCCGTTCCAGCTGGGCATCGTCATGCTCGGGCTGTCGGCCGCGGTGGGCGGAACCCTGGTGGAGAAGCGCGGCCCGCGCTGGGCCATGACCGTCTCGGCGGTCTGCTTCTCGCTCGGGTTCCTGATCTCGTCGCTGGGCGTCGCGCTGGGCCAGTACTGGCTGGTGGTGCTGGGATATGGCTTCGTGGGCGGCATCGGGCTGGGCATCGGCTACATCTCGCCGGTGTCCACGCTGATGAAGTGGTTCCCGGACCGGCCGGGCATGGCGACCGGCATCGCCATCATGGGTTTCGGCGGTGGTGCGCTGATCGCCTCGCCGTGGTCGACGCAGATGCTGGACACCTTCGGCGAGGACCGCTCCGGCATCGCGCAGACCTTCCTGGTGCACGGCCTGGTCTACGCGGTGTTCATGTCGCTGGGCGCGCTGCTGGTGCGGGTTCCCGCTCCGGGCTGGCGTCCCAAGTCGATGCCGCAGCAGGTCGTCAAGCCGATGATCACCACGGCCGACGTGACGGCCAACACCGCCTTGCGCACCCCGCAGTTCTGGCTGCTGTGGGTGATCCTGTGCTGCAACGTCACCGCGGGCATCGGCATCCTGGAGAAGGCGTCGCCGATGATCGTGGGCTTCTTCTCCAACAGCGCGACTCCGGTGGCCACCGGCGCGGCGGCCGGGTTCGTGGCGCTGCTGTCGCTGACCAACATGGCCGGTCGGTTCGTCTGGTCGTCGGCGTCGGACGTGGTGGGGCGCAAGAACATCTACCGTCTCTACCTGGGCGGCGGAACGCTGCTGTACCTGGGAATCCTGCTGTTCGGCGCGACCGGCGTCCCGGTGTTCGTGCTGTGCGCGATCCTGATCCTGTCGTTCTACGGCGGGGGTTTCTCCACCGCGCCGGCGTACTTGAAGGACCTCTTCGGCAACCTGCAGGTCGGCGCGATCCACGGCCGGCTGCTCACCGCGTGGTCGGTGGCCGGTGTGCTCGGACCGCTGATCGTCAACGCCGTCGCCGACGCGCAGGAAGCGAGCGGCGCGAAGGGGCCCGAGCTGTACGCGGTTTCGCTCTACATCATGATCGGGCTGCTGGTCGTCGGCTTCATCGCCAACGAGCTGATCCGCCCGGTCGCCCCGAAGTTCCACGAACCGGCGAAGGGAGGAGACAAGTGACGACCGCGAACCGCCGATTTCTCCTGGTCATCGCCTGGCTCTGGGTGGGCGTCCCATTCCTCTACGGCCTCTACGAACTCATCACCAAGGTCACCAAGCTGTTCACCGGCTGACCTGGTGGCCATCGCGAGAGGGGCGCGGCTCGACGAGTCGCGCCCCTCTCGCGTGCGCGTGCCAGGTGTCACACGCCCGCTGGTCGCGGCCGGGGTATGCCCGGGGGAACCGCCGTTCGGGCACTCGTAGAATCCGACGTGTGACACAGACCCATGCAGCCGCAACCCGTGAACTCCCGTCGACCTGGAATCCGGCCGACGTAGAGGCCGAGCTGTACGAGCGCTGGGTAGCCGCCGAGTACTTCACCGCCGACCCCAACAGCGGCAAGCCGCCGTTCTCGATCGTCATCCCGCCGCCGAACGTCACCGGCAGCCTGCACATCGGCCACGCCTTCGAGCACACGCTGATGGACATCCTCACCCGGCGTCGCCGGATGCAGGGCTACGAGGCGCTGTGGCTGCCGGGCATGGATCACGCGAGCATCGCGGTGCAGGCGCTGGTCGAGAAGCAGCTGCGGGAGGAGGGCATCGACCACCGCGAGCTCGGCCGCGAGAAGTTCCTGGAGCGCGTCTGGAGCTGGAAGGAGAAGCACGGCGGGGCGATCCTGTCGCAGATGCGTCGCCTCGGCGACAGCGTCGACTGGTCCCGCGAGCGCTTCACCATGGACGACGGCCTGTCCCGCGCCGTCCAGACGATCTTCAAGGACCTCTACGACGACGGCCTGATCTACCGCGCCGAGCGGCTGGTCAACTGGTCGCCGGAGATGCGCACCGCGATCTCCGACATCGAGGTGGAGCACAAGGAGGTCGAGGGCGAGCTCGTCTCCATGCGCTACGGCGACGGTGACGACGCGATCGTGGTGGCCACCACGCGGGTCGAGACGATGCTCGGCGACACCGCCATCGCGGTGCACCCGGACGACGAGCGCTACCGGCACATGGTCGGCACCGAGGTCGAACTGCCGCTGACCGGCCGCAAGATCCCGATCGTCCCTGACGAGCACGTCGATCCCGAGTTCGGCACCGGTGCGGTCAAGGTGACCCCGGCGCACGACCCGAACGACTTCGAGATCGGCAAGCGGCACGACCTGCCGATGCTCACGATCATGGACGAGCAGGGCCGCATCGCCCACACCGGAACCCGCTTCGACGGCATGGACCGCTTCGAGGCCCGGGTCGCGGTGCGCGAGGCGCTGCGCGAACAGGACCGCATCGTCGCCGAGAAGCGCCCGTACGCGCACAGCGTCGGGCACAGCTCGCGCTCCAAGGAGCCGATCGAGCCCCGGCTGTCCCTGCAGTGGTTCGTCAAGGTGGGCCCGCTGGCGCAGGCCGCGGGTGACGCCGTCCGCGACGGCCGCGTCGACGTGCACCCGCCTGAGATGGCCAAGCGCTACTTCGACTGGGTCGACAACCTGCACGACTGGGCCATCTCGCGGCAGCTGTGGTGGGGCCACCGGATCCCGATCTGGTACGGCCCCAACGGCGAGGTCGTGTGCGTCGGACCGGACGAGGAACCGCCGTCGGGCGACGGCTGGCACCAGGACGAGGACGTCCTCGACACCTGGTTCTCCTCCGGCCTCTGGCCGTTCTCGACCATGGGATGGCCGGACCAGACGCCGGACCTGGAGAAGTTCTACCCGACGTCCGTGCTGGTCACCGGCTACGACATCCTCTTCTTCTGGGTCGTCCGGATGATGATGATGGGCCTGTACGCCATGAAGGACCGGGACCCGGCCGAGGCAGTCCCGTTCAAGACCATCGCGCTGCACGGCATGGTCCGAGACGCGCACGGCAAGAAGATGTCGAAGTCCGCGGGGAACACCGTCGATCCGCTGGAGTGGATGGACACCTACGGCACCGACGCGCTGCGGTTCACCCTGGCGCGCGGCGCCAACCCGGGCACCGACTCGCCGATCAGCGAGGAGTGGGTCTCGGCGTCGCGCAGCTTCGGCACGAAGCTGTTCAACGCCACCAAGTTCGCGCTGATGAACGGCGCCCGCGTGCCGGAGTCGCCGTTGCAGCGGGAGTCGCTGACCGACGCCGACCGCTGGATCCTCGACCGCGCCGACGCGCTCGTGTCCTACGTGGACGACATGATGGAGGACTTCCAGTTCGCCAAGGCCACCGAGGCCCTCTACCACTTCACGTGGGACGAGTTCTGCGACTGGTACCTGGAGCTGTCCAAGGTCCAGATGGACGGCTCCGAAGAGCGCGCCGAGCGCACCCGCGAGGTCCTCGGCCACGTCCTCGACGTGCTGCTGCGCCTGCTGCACCCGACTATCCCGTTCCTCACCGAGACCCTGTGGACGGTGCTGACCGGCCGCGAGTCCGTGGTGATCGCCGACTGGCCGGAGGCCACCGGCGCCGAGGCCGACACCGGTGCGGCCGACCGGATCGCGGCGACCCAGAAGCTGATCACCGAGATCCGCCGGTTCCGCTCCGACCAGGGCCTCAAACCCGGTCAGAAGGTCGCGGCGCGGCTCAGCGGGGTCGAGGAGCTGGGGCTGGCCGAGCACGTGGCCGCGGTGCGCTCGCTGGCCAAGGTCACCGAGCCGGAGGACGGCTTCACCTCGTCGGCCTCCATCGAGGTCGGCCTGGCCGGCGGCAACGTCGACGTCGAGCTGGACCTCTCCGGGGCGATCGACGTCGAGGCCGAGCGCAAGCGCCTGGCCAAGGACCTCGCCGCCGCCGAGAAGGAGCTGTCCGGAGCCGACAAGAAGCTCGGCAACCAGGCGTTCCTGGACAAGGCCCCGGCCGAGGTGGTCGACAAGATCAAGGCCCGCCGCGAGGTCGCCGAAGGAGACATCGCCCGCATCACCGCTCGCCTGGAAGCCCTCCCGCAGGGCTGACGCGCAACGGGAAGGGGCCCTCCTGGCGAGGACCCCTTTCCGCCTCCAGCGGGCCTGGGCGGTCGTCCACCAGGCAAGACGTAGACTTCAACCTCGGCATTTTCGTCGTTGGTAGGGGAGTGGGCACTTGACCGGCATGGATCCCGCCGCGTTGCACGAGCTGCGCGTGGTGGAGGCCGAGCTCAACGAACGCTGGCCGGAGACCAAGATCGAGCCGTCGCTGGACCGCATCCGCGCGCTCACCGACCTGCTCGCCGAACCGCAGCGCACCTATCCGGTCGTGCACATCGCGGGCACCAACGGCAAGTCGTCCACGACGCGCATCATCGACGCCCTGCTGACCGGGCTCGAACTGCGCACCGGCCGCTACACCAGCCCGCACCTGCAGCTGGCCACCGAGCGCATCGGCGTCGACGGCGCTCCGATCAGCCCGGCCGGCTACGTCGAGGCGTACCGCGACGTGGCGCCGTACGTGTCCATCGTGGACTCCCAAAGCGACGTCAGGATGAGCAAGTTCGAGGTGCTCACCGGCATGGCGTTCGCCGCGTTCGCCGACGCCCCGGTCGACGCCGGGGTCGTCGAGGTCGGGCTCGGCGGCAGCTGGGACGCCACCAACGTCGTCGATGCCAAGGTCGCGGTGATCTGCCCTGTCGCGCTGGACCACGCCGAATACCTCGGCACCGACCTCGCGGGGATCGCCCGCGAGAAGGCCGGGATCATCAAGCCCGAGTCCATCGTGGTCATGGCTTCCCAGCCCGCCGAGGCGCAGCAAGTGATCATGGACCGGATCGCCGAGGTGGACGCGACCGTGGCGCGCGAGGGCCAGGAGTTCGGCGTGCTGGAGCGGACCGTCGCGGTCGGCGGTCAGCTGCTGAAGCTGCAGGGCCTCGGCGGCGTCTACGACGAGATCTTCCTGCCGCTGCACGGCGAGCACCAGGCCCGCAACGCGGCGGTCGCGCTGGCGGCCGTCGAGGCGTTCTTCGGCGCGGGTGCGGAACGTCAGCTGGACGCGGAGCGCATCCGCTCCGCGTTCGCCTCCGTCATCGTGCCCGGCAGGCTGGAACGCGTGCGCGCGGCACCGACGGTGCTGGTCGACGCCGCCCACAACCCGCACGGCACCCGCGCTCTGGCCGACGCGCTGAGCTCGGAGTTCTCCTTCCGCAAGCTGGTCGCGGTGGTGGGCGTGCTGGGCGACAAGGACGCGCGCGGCATCTTGGCCGAGCTGGAGCCGGTGGTGGAGGAGCTGGTGCTGACCCGCAACTCCTCGCCGCGCTCGCTGGACCCTGACGAGCTGGCCGGGATCGCGCTGGACATCTTCGGGCAGGACCGGATCATGGTCGAGCCCCGGTTGGACAACGCGGTCGAGCAGGCGATCCAGCTGGCCGAGGAGACCGACGATCCCGGTGAATCGGTGTCCGGCGGCGGTGTGGTGATCACCGGGTCCGTGGTGACCGCGGGAGAGGCCCGCGCCCTGTTCGGCAAGGAGCCCGCGTGAGCGAGACGGGAGCGGTCGTGGCCGAGGAGTCCCAGCCCGAGAAGGGCTTGCCGGAGCCGCCGGAGGGCGTGCGCGACCCGTGGAAGGGTCTGCGCGGCATCATGGCGGCCACGCTGGCGCTGGAGTTCATCACGTTCCTGCTGGCGCTGCCGGTGGTGTGGAAGTTCGGCGGCGGGGTTACCAGCGCCGGCTTCGTGATCGTCATCGTGCTGTCGGTGCTGATGCTGGTGGCGGCCTTCGTGCAGCGCCGCCCGTGGGGCCTGGGATTCGCGCTGGCGCTTCAGGCCGCGATGATCCTGTGCGCCTTCATCCACCCGTCGATCGGCATCATGGGTGCGATCTTCGCGTTGATCTGGGCCTACGTCCTGCACCTGCGCAAGGACATCGCCAAGCGCATGCGCGAGGGCCAGCTCTACGACCAGCTCGGTCACCCGCCGGGGTACCCCGAGGGCACCGACTAGTCTCACCTGCGAGAACCGTCGGATCCGCGCGAAGTTCGAAAACACCACGCGGGTCTCGAACTACGCTGTCCCCCACGGTCAGGTGAGGTCGACGACCGCTCGGCCCAGGATCTCGCCGCGGTTGAGGGCGTCGAAGGCGTCCTGGACCTCTTCGAAGGGGTAGCGGCGGCTGATGGCGTCCTGAGGGCGGAGCTGACCTCCGGCCACCAGGTCGAGCAGGACCGGCATGTCCCGGCGGGGCTTGGCTCCGTAGGAGCCCTTGATCTGGAGCTTGCGCCGGGCGATCGTGGCGAGGTCGAACTCGCCGGTGGTGCCGCGGGCGGCGATGCCGACGACCACGACCTGGCCGCCTTCGACGACCGAGTCCCTGGCCACGTTGAACGTCGGGACCGCGCCCAGCGCCTCGAAGGCGACGTCCACGCCTCGCCCTCCGGTCAGCTCGCGGATCACCGCGGGAGCGTCCACTTCGGACGAGTTCACCGTGTGCGTGGCGCCGAGCCGCCGGGCGCCTTCGAGCTTGTCCTCGCTGAGGTCGACCGCGATGATCGTCGAGGCGCCGAAGATCGAGGCCAGCTGGATCAGCGCCGAGCCGACTCCACCCGCCGCGACCACCGCCACGGTGTCGCCGACCTGCACGTTCGCCGCGTGCCGCAGCGCACCGTAGGCCGTCATCGTCGAACACCCGACCGAGGCCACGTCCGACAGCTCGACCCCGTCCGGGACCCGGTACACGGAGGTCGCCGGGGTCACGCACCGCTCGGCCATCCCGCCTTGGGAGTACATCCAGACGGGTTCGCCGCCGGGCCGGTGCAACCGGGTGTCGTCGTCGTAGAGCTTGCCCTGCCCCCGGTTGAACCGGAAGAACCGCTCGCAGATCTCCTCGTTGCCGCGCGAGCACTGCACGCACTGCCCGCACGGCATGATGAAGCTGGTCACGACCGGGTCGCCCACCGACAGCCCGCTGACGCCGGAACCGAGTTCGGAGACCACACCGGCCACCTCGTGGCCGAGCACGGCGGGGGTGGGGAACGGCAGCTCGCCCTTGATCACGTGCAGGTCGCTGTGGCAGGCACCGCAGGAGCGCACGTCGATGGCGACCTCACCGGCCCTCGGCGTCGGATCGTCCAGCTGCTCGATCCGCAGCGGCTCGTTGGCGGCGGTGTGAACGGCGGCGCGCATCGGGACCTCCTCGTCTCCATCGGCCAGTCGGTTCGGCCGTGAAGCTAGCGGTCCGACCGGTCTCGCACCAGGGTCTGCGTGGTGCGGCGATTGAACACCGAAGTTTCACCTGCCCGTTCACCTGTGGTGATCGTGGCGCGGCCTCGCCGGATTAGAACCGGGAACATGACTCCCGAGAAGCTGACTCGCCGCGAGCTGCTGCGTCGCGGTGCCACCGGCGCCGGTCTGCTCGCGGCCGGCGCGCTGCTCCCCGGCACCGCCTTCGCGCGTTCCGGCCGCCCCGTGCTGACCCACGGCGTGCAGCTCGGCGACCCGCGCCCGGACGGCGCCGTGGTGTGGACCCGGGCCGACCGCCCGTCCCGCATGTTCGTCGAGATCTCCGCGCGCGAGGACTTCCGCGACGCGCTGCGCATCCCCGGCCCGGACCTGACGCCCGACACCGATGGCACCGGTGAGCTGCGGCTCACCGGAATCCCGGCGGGCCGCGAGGTGCACTACCGGGTCACCGCCGAGGACCTCGACGGCAGGGTCGCCAGCGAGGGCCTGACCGGCACCTTCCGCACGGTGCCGCAGGACCGCAGCGACGTGCGGTTCCTGTGGTCGGGTGACGTGGTGGGCCAGGGCTGGGGCATCAACCCCGACATCGGCGGCATGACGATCTACCGCGCGATGGCCGATCGCCGCCCCGACTTCTTCCTGCACAGCGGCGACTCGGTCTACTCCGACGGGCCGGTGGAGGAGTCGGTGACGCTGCCCGACGGCCGGGTCTGGCGCAACGTCGTCACCCCGGAGAAGTCGAAGGTCGCCGAAACCCTCGCCGAGTACCGCGGCCAGTTCGCCTACAACCTGCTCGACGAGAACGTGCGCGCGTTCGCCGCCGACGTCCCGCAGCTGATCCAGTGGGACGACCACGAGGTCACCAACAACTGGTACCCGGGCGAGATCCTGGACAACGACGCCTACACCGAGAAGCGCGTGGACGTGCTGGCACAGCGCGCGTTCCAGGCGTTCCACGAGTGGCAGCCGATCCGTCGGCAGGACGCCGTCGACGGCCGCGTCTACCGGAAGGTCTCGCACGGCCCGCTGCTGGACGTGTTCGTGCTGGACATGCGCACCTATCGCGACGCGAACTCCACGGGAACCGAGCCGGAGAGCATCCTCGGCGAGGAGCAGGCCCACTGGCTGGTCCGCGAGCTGACGAAGTCCCGCGCCACCTGGAAGGTCATCGCCTCGGACATGCCGATCGGCATCATCGTCCCCGACGGCGACAAGATCGAGGCCGTCGCCAACGGACTGCCTGGAGCCCCCAACGGCCGCGAGTCCGAGCTGGCGCGGGTGCTGCAGGAGATCAGCCGTCGCGAGGTGCGCAACGTCGTTTGGCTGACCGCCGACGTGCACTACTCGGCGGCGATCAACTACTCGCCACAGCGCGCGGCGTTCACCGGCTTCGACGAGTTCTGGGAGTTCGTCTCCGGACCGCTCCACGCAGGAGCCTTCGGCCCCAGCGACATGGACCCCACCTTCGGCCCGGAGGTCGCCTTCGTCAGCGCCCCCACCCGCCAGGGCGCGTCCCCGATGGAGGGCTTCCAGCACTTCGGCGAAGTCAACATCGACGGCGCGACCGGTCAGCTCACGGTCGATCTCCGCGACCAACAGGGCAAAGCCCTCTGGACCAAAACCCTCGACCCCCAGCACTGAGGTCCACTATCCCGATTCCAGTGGAAGTCGGGGATCTGATTTCCACTGAGGTCGTGGGCCCACCTCCGGAGGCGTGATCCTTCCGGGCCCCAGGAGAGGTGGGTTCACCTGCGCCGATACGCTGGCGGTCACATCGGGCGCTGGGATGTCGCGCCTGGCGCAACGGGGACGTGAGGAGAGAGAACGTGAGCGAGCGCACTCTGGTGCTGGTCAAGCCCGACGGCGTCGAGCGGGGCCTCGTCGGCGAGGTGATCAGTCGGATCGAGCGCAAGGGCCTGAAGCTGGTCGCGCTGGAGCTCAAGAACGTCGACCGCCAGCTCGCCGAGCAGCACTACGCCGAGCACGACGGCAAGCCGTTCTTCGAGAGCTTGATCGAGTTCATCACCGGTGGCCCGGTCGTGGCGGCTTGCGTCGAGGGCCCGAAGGCCATCGCGGCGTTCCGCCAGCTGGCCGGCGGCACCGACCCGGTCGACAAGGCGGCCCCGGGATCCATCCGCGGCGACTTCGGTCTGGAGGTCCAGTACAACCTGGTCCACGGCTCGGACTCCACGGAATCCGCGGCCCGCGAGCTCAAGCTCTGGTTCCCCGAGCTCTGATCATCGGTGGTCGTTGCGCGTCGGCGCTTCGACCGACGACGTGAGATGACTGCGAGGTCGTTCAGCCGGGTCCCGCCCGGCTGAACGCCCCCGGTCGGCGCCCGGTCGAGGGACCTCTACCCTGGTCGCGTGGCTGTGGAGTCCGTTTTCGACAGGTTGGAACCCTTGCTGCCGCGGGTTTCCAAGCCCGTGCAGTACGTGGGCGGCGAGCTCAACTCGACCGTGAAGGCGTGGGAGGACGCCACCGTTCGGTGGTGCCTGATGTATCCCGACGCCTACGAGGTCGGGGTTCCCAACCAGGGTGTTCAGATCCTCTACGAGGTCCTCAACGAGCAGCCTGACGTGCTCGCCGAGCGCACCTACGCGGTGTGGCCGGACCTCGAAGAGCTGATGCGCGAGCACGAGATCCCGCAGTTCACCGTGGACGCGCACCGCCCGGTGGGCGAGTTCGACGTCTTCGGCGTCAGCTTCGCCACCGAGCTCGGCTACACGAACCTCCTCGGCGCGCTCGACCTGGCCGGAATCCCGCTGCACGCGGTGGACCGCACCGACGATCACCCCATCGTGCTGGCCGGTGGTCACGCCGCGTTCAACCCAGAGCCGATCGCCGACTTCGTCGACGCGGCGGTGCTGGGTGACGGCGAGGAAGCCGTCCTGGAGATCACCGAGGCCGTCCGCCGCTGGAAGGGCGAGGGCTGCCCGGGTGGCCGCGACGAGCTGCTGCTGCGGCTGGCCGAGTCCGGCGGCGTCTACGTCCCCAAGTTCTACGACGTCTCCTACGGCGACGACGGCGCGATCGCCGAGGTCGTGCCCAACCGGGAGCGCGCCCCCTACCGGGTGTTCAAGCGCACCACGATGGAGCTCGACGACTGGCCGTACCCGAAGCAGCCGCTGGTCCCGCTCGCGGAGAGCGTGCACGAGCGGATGAGCGTGGAGATCTTCCGCGGCTGCACCCGGGGCTGCCGCTTCTGCCAGGCCGGGATGATCACCCGTCCGGTGCGCGAGCGCTCCATCGAGGGCATCGGCGAAATGGTGCAGCGCGGTCTCGAGAACACCGGGTTCGAGGAGGTCGGCCTGCTGTCGCTGTCCTCCGCCGACCACTCCGAGATCGCCGAGATCACCAAGGGCCTGGCCGACCGCTACGAGGGCACCAACACCGGTCTTTCGCTGCCGTCGACCCGCGTCGACGCGTTCAACATCGACCTGGCCAACGAGCTTTCCCGCAACGGCCGCCGCTCCGGGCTCACGTTCGCGCCTGAGGGCGGCAGCGAGCGGATCCGCCGGGTGATCAACAAGATGGTCTCCGAGGAAGACCTCATCCGCACCGTCTCGGCGGCCTTCGCCAACGGTTGGCGGCAGGTCAAGCTGTACTTCATGTGCGGTCTCCCCACCGAGGAGGACTCCGACGTCCTGCAGATCGCCGAGATGGCCAAGGAGGTCATCCGCGCAGGTCGTGCGGCTTCCGGGCGCAAGGACATCCGGTGCACCATCTCCATCGGCGGGTTCGTGCCCAAGCCGCACACACCGTTCCAGTGGGCATCGCAGACCGATCCGGAGACCGTCGACGACCGGCTGCGCAAGCTCCGCGAGGCGATCAACACCGACCGCTCGCTGGGCCGCAACATCGGCATGCGCTACCACGACGGCAAGCCCTCGCTGATCGAAGGACTCCTCTCGCGCGGTGACCGCAGGCTCGGCCGGGTCATCGAGCGGGTGTGGCGCGAGGGCGGCCGGTTCGACGGTTGGAACGAGCACTTCTCCTACGAGCGCTGGGTGGACTGCGCCGAGAACGAGCTCGCCGAGCTGGGCGTGGACCTGGCCTGGTTCACCACCCGCGAGCGCACCGAGGACGAAATCCTGCCGTGGGACCACCTGGACTCCGGCCTGGACAAGGAGTGGCTCTGGGCGGACTGGCAGGACGCCCTGGAAGCCCGCGAGCAGGACGACTGCCGGTGGACCCCATGCTTCGACTGCGGTGTGTGCCCGACCATGGGCACCGACATCGAGGTCGGCCCGACCGGGCGAAAACTGCTCCCGATCTCGCCGGTCGGACAGGGGTCGCCGGTGCGGAATTCGGCGCTCGCGGACGGCTGACCTGCATGTTCGTGCGCGGTAGTGCGATCGCGCACGAACGTGCGTGAAGCCGTCGGCCAGGTACGGTCTGGATCGAAAACTTCCCGCTGGGTGTTGTCACCTCGCGGTTGAGCAAGCAAGCATCGTCAGCGACAGCGGTCCGGGGGGACCGGCGGTGACGATCATGGTCGGGGAGGCATTCTGAGTCGGCGAGATCACCCCAATCCTTCGGCGCCACCGGTGCAGAAGGTGCGCCTGCGCTACGCGAAGAGGGGCAGGCTGCGGTTCACCTCGCACCGCGACGTGGCGCGCACCTTCGAGCGCGCGCTGCGCCGGGCCGGCGTACCGATGGCCTACTCCCAGGGCTTCAGCCCGCACCCCAAGGTGTCCTGGGCGGGAGCCGTGCCCACCGGTGTGTCCAGCGAGGCCGAGTACCTCGAGCTGCAGTTAGTCGAACGCGTCGAGCCCGAGTCGCTGCGCGCCGAGCTGGACGCCGCCCTGCCTGACGGCATCGACCTGCTCACGGCGGTGGAGGCGCGTTCAGGGCCGCTCGCGGACCGGCTGGTGGTCAGCGAGTGGCGCATCGACATGCCCGGCACCGGAGTGGGTGAACTGCGCCAGGCGACTGAGCAGCTGATGGCCGCCGACAGCGCCCTGGTCGAGCGGATGACCAAGGACGGTCGTCGCACCATCGATGCGCGTGCCGCGCTGCTCAGCGCGGAGGTCTGGGAGGGTCCTCGGCCGATTGCGCAGCGTGATCAAAAACGCCGCGCGACCGCCCAGGTGGACGATTGGCCCGAGGCGTCCGCACCGTATGGGATACTCGTAACGGTCGTGCGGCAGACAACACCCGTCGTGCGGCCCGACGACGTACTGAGCGCCCTGCGTGTCGTCGCCGGTCTGGAACCGTCGGCCGCCGCGAGCGCGACCCGGCTGGAACAGGGTCGGCTCGATGACGGGGGAGGCATTGCCGACCCGTTGGCCCAGGACTCAGACGGCGACCGGACTCCGGCGGGTGAGCCCGCGGCCGGGTGACGGACGTGACGTCGTCGACCCGCCGTACGGCTTCCCGGCCTGCAGGTCCGGGGCGGAGGGACCACGAAGAATTGCCGTCGCCCGCGGGCGGCGGAAACTAAAAGATCGCACATGCCTCTGTGCGGCCGCGTCCACCCGGACGCGCCCGGGGGCGGAGGAGCTGGATGTTGAACATGGACACGCCCGCTGGGAACAACGCCAGCGGGCAATCGCCCACACCCACCCAGGATGCGCAGGGCACCATCGAGTTGCCCGCGAAGCTCAGGGTGCACGCGCTCGCCAAGCTGTTGGGAGCCAGCAGCCGGGAGATCATCAAGGCGCTCGACGAGCTCGGCGAGCCCGTCCGCAGCGCCCAGTCGAACATCAACCGGGACTTGGCCCTGCGCGTCGTGCAGACGCTCAACCCGGAGCTGGTCGCCGAGGAAGGTGAGGACGCGGCCGAGGCCGCCCCGGCTTCCGAGGAGCCTGCCGCCGGGTCGAGCGAGGCCGCTGAGGACGAGCAGAGCGCTTCGGTGCCCGCTGCGGACTTCGCGTCCCCTCCGTCCGAGACGGAGGAGTCCTCGGTCGGCCTGACGCCGCTGTTCGCGGCTCCGGAGGCCATGTTCCTGGCCCCGCAGCCGCCGGCGCAGCGCCCGGCCGCCGAGCCGGAGCCCGCCGAGGCCGCACCCGCCGCGCCGGTCGCGGAGCCGGCCGCTGAGGCCACTTCCGACGAGGGGGAGTCCGACTCCGCCTCCGACGGCGATGACGACTCGGGTGACTCCGGCAGCCGCCGCCGTCGCCGTCGTGGTCGCCGGGGCCGTGGCCGGGGACGCGGCGCCGACTCCGACAACGAGTCCGGTGGCGAGGACGGTTCCGAGGACAACCAGTCCGAGGCCGCCCAGACCGAGACCGGTGAGGGCTCCGAGGAGTCCTCCGACGAGCAGGCCGGCGAGTCCGAAGGCCAGTCCGAGGGTTCCCGCCGCCGTCGTCGCCGTCGTCGCCGCAAGGGCACGTCGGACGACGAGAGCGGCACCCGCGAGGACGACCCGCCGAACACCGTGGTGCACGTGCGCGAGCCCGCCGCCGAGTCCTCGCGGCAGGACTCCAGCGACGACGAGGTGCGCGCGGTCAAGGGCTCGACCCGCCTGGAGGCCAAGCGCCAGCGTCGTCGGGACGGCCGCGAAGCCGGTCGGCGTCGCGCGCCCGTGCTGTCGGAGTCGGAGTTCTTGGCCCGCCGCGAGTCGGTCGACCGCAAGATGGTGGTCCGCCAGAACGGTGACCAGACGCAGATCGCGGTGCTGGAGGACAACGTCCTCGTCGAGAACTTCGTGACCTCCTCGGGCAGCGGCTCACTGGTCGGCAACGTCTACCTGGGCCGCGTGCAGAACGTGCTGCCCAGCATGGAGGCCGCCTTCGTCGACATCGGCCGGGGCCGCAACGCGGTCCTCTACGCCGGTGAGGTCGACTGGGACGCCGCTGGGCTGGCGGGCAAGGCCCGCCGCATCGAGCAGGCCCTGCAGACCGGCGACAGCGTCCTGGTGCAGGTCACCAAGGACCCGGTCGGTCACAAGGGCGCTCGGCTGACCACCCAGATCAGCCTGCCGGGCCGGTTCCTGGTCTACGTGCCGGGTGGCGGCGCCACAGGCATCAGCCGCAAGTTGCCCGACACCGAGCGCAAGCGGCTCAAGGAGATCCTCAAGCGGATCGTGCCGGACAACGCCGGCGTGATCATCCGCACCGCCTCCGAGGGCACCAGCGAAGAAGCGCTGGACCGCGACGTGCGGCGGCTGCAGGCGCAGTGGGAGGTCATCAAGGAGAAGGCCGAGACCCCCGGCGCGAACGCCCCGCAGCTGCTCTACGAGGAGCCCGACCTGCTGATCAAGGTCGTCCGCGACCTGTTCACCGAGGACTTCTCGTCGATGACCGTCCAGGGCAACGACGCGTGGGAGACCATCGAGTCCTACGTCCAGCACGTGGCGCCCGACCTGGCCCCCCGGCTGGACAAGCACGTCGGCAAGAACGACGTGTTCCACGAGAAGCGGATCAACGAGCAGATCGCCAAGGCGCTGGACCGCAAGGTCTGGCTGCCCTCCGGTGGTTACCTGGTCATCGACCGCACCGAGGCCATGACGGTGATCGACGTCAACACCGGGAAGTTCACCGGCTCCGGTGGCAACCTGGAGGAGACGGTGACCCGCAACAACCTGGAGGCCGCGGAGGAGATCGTCCGCCAGCTCCGGTTGCGCGACATCGGCGGCATCATCGTCATCGACTTCATCGACATGGTGCTGGAGTCCAACCGAGACTTGGTGCTGCGCCGCCTCACCGAGTGCCTGGGCCGGGACCGCACCCGCCACCAGGTCGCCGAGGTGACCTCGCTGGGCCTGGTGCAGATGACCCGCAAGCGGGTCGGCACCGGTCTGCTCGAGGCGTACAGCAGCACCTGCGAGCACTGCCGCGGGCGCGGGCTGATGGTGTCCACCGAGCCGATCAACCACCAGCACGGCAACGGCGGTGGCGGCGGCGGTGGCGGCAACGCCCAGAGCGGTGGCGGCAGCGGTGGCCGCCGCAACCGCAACCGCGGCAAGCAGCAGGATTCCGACCAGCAGGCCCCCGAGCCCAAGGCCGAGCAGAAGGCCGAGCAGAAGACCGAGTCCAAGCCGGAGCCGAAGGCCGAGGTCAAGCCGGACACCAAGCCGGAGCCGAAGGCCGAGGAGCGCAAGCCCGAACCTGCCCCGGTCGAGTCGAAGGCCGCGGAGCCGAAGCCGGTCGAGCCGAAGGCCGAGGAGCGCAAGCCCGAACCTGCCCCGGTCGAGCCGAAGGCCGCGGAGCCGAAGCCGGAGCCCGAGCCGGTCGAAGCCGCCAAGCCCGTCGAGCCGGTCGCCGAGCCCTCGGCTGCCCCGCCCGCCCCGGCGGCTCCGGTCGAGCAGAAGCAGCCGGAGCCGGCCGAGCCGCAGGCGGAGTCCAACGGGGCCCGTCCGCGCCGCAAGGCCGTCCGGTCCGCCGGTAGCGCGGGCGCCCCGGTCCAGCCTCTGGTGGTGTCCAAGCCGGAGCCGAAGCAGTCGAGCGACGACGACGGCCTGGCCAACGTCGAGCCCGCCGCCCCGGTCCGCAGGACCCGCCGCCGCGCGGTCTCGCGCCCGTCCGGTCCGCCGGTCGAGGGCTGATCCGATCAACACCTGAAGTGGCCGATCCGTTCAAGAACGGGTCGGCCACTTCCGCTTAACGTCGGTGGCATGACTCGTTGCACACCGCAGCGCCTGGCGGACGCCGAGCGCTTCATCTGGCTCACGGCTCGCGTGCTGGAACAACGCCGCTTCGAACACCTCCACGCCGAGGGCTCGGCAGCGGCGGTCCACACCGCGCTGGAGGCCTACCGCTGCTCCGACGGCGGGTACGGCTACGGCCTGGAACCGGACGCGCGCGGCCCCATCAGCCAGCCGCTGCAGACCTGGACGGCGCTGACGATCCTGGACGAGATCGCCCGCTGCGCCGAGGCCGCTCCGGCCATCTGCGCCCACCTCGCCGCCATCACCCGCCCGGACGGCGGGGTGCCCGGCGGCGACGTGCGGCTCGGCGACTACCCGCACGCCCCGTGGATCCCGGTGGCCGAGGAACCCGAGGGGGCGCTGCTGACGACCGCGCTGCTGGCGGGTGTGCTGCACAAGAACTCCGTCGAGCACCCGTGGCTGTCGGGCGCGACGGAGTTCTGCTGGAAGCGCGTCGACGCGCTCACCGAGACCCACCCCTACGAGGCGATCGCCGCGGTCGCGTTCCTCGACCACGTGCCCGACCGCGAGCGGGCCGAGCGAGCGGCCGAGCGCATCGGCGGGTTGATCCGCGAGGCCGGTCACGTGCTGCTCGATCCCGAACGCCCGGAGCTGGCGCGGGTGGCTCCCGGCTACGCCTCCGGTGAGGTCCCGGTGGTCTGCGACTACGCGACGAGCCCGGCGAGCCTGGCTCGGCGGTGGTTCAGCGATGCCGAGATCGAGCGGGGGCTGGATCACCTGGCCTCGCAGCAGCGCGAGGACGGCGGCTGGCCGATCCACTGGCTGGAGTGGTCGCCGAGCACCGCGCTGGAAGGCAGACCCCGGGTCACGCTCGACGCGCTGCGCGTCCTGAGCGCCTACGACGCGGCCTGATCCCGCGCGAAGTACCGCTTCGGAGTCAGACCGGAAAGCCGGCGGAACTCCCTGCTCAGGTGGGCTTGGTCGGCGTAGCCGCAGCGGTGGGAGAGGTCGGCGAGCTGGTGCTCGCCGCCGCTGCGCACGGCCCGTTGGAACCGCAGCACGCTCACCAGCGTCTGCGGCCCGTACCCGACGGCGTCGCCGATCCGGCGTCGCAGCTGCCGCTCGGACACCCCGATCCGCCCGGCCAGCGCGCGCACCGACGGCGGTCGTCGATCGTCCAGGGCGGCGACCGCGACCGCCACGGCGGGGTCGGGCTCCCACTCGGCCAGTCGCTCCCGCGCGAAGCGCTCCAGCAGCGCAGGAGCCAGCTCGGGATGCTCGTCGACGGCGTCGGCGAGGTCGCGTCCTCGGGAACCCCAGATCTCCGTGGCGTCGACCCGCAGGTCCTGCAGCTCAGCTGCGGGGACGCCGAGCAGCAGCCGGGCCATCCCCGGTCGGGCCCGGATGCCGAAGATCGGTGCGCCGGCGTCCAGGCCGGAGACCCACGCGCCGGTGTCGGGACCGGCGGCCTCGACCCGTCCCGCTCGCCAGATCAGGTCGACGCAGCCGTCGGGCACGACCAGCTGAGAGCCTTCGACCGGAGCGGTGCCGTGCCCCCACAGGCAGGACACGAACCCCCGCAGCTCCGCCGGAGGCGATGACTCCCAGTACCGCACACCCAGCAGTATGCGACGCCACCCGGACAGGACCACCCGCCACCGCACGTCCTGCGGGGCGAGGGGAGCGTCACGTCGCCAGCGGACGGTTCGGCCCGAACCGTCCGTGATCAACACCGGTTCCACCCGGTCAGTCCGGACCAGAGACCGCCGAGGCCCGGAAACGCGCGAAGCCCCGGTCCCTCGGGACCGGGGCTTCGCCTGGGTGGATCAGTTCTCGTCCGTGTCGAAGGCCGGGATGTCGGTCCTGTCGTCGGAGCTGGGCATGTCGCCCGGCAGGTTCAGGCCCTGCGCGGGTGGCCCCGGAGACCACAGGCCGGAGTGCGTCTCGGTGTGCATCTCCAACGCCGCCGAGGCGGGCAACGCGTCCGGTGTGTAGGGGTGCACCTGGTACAGCGAGCCCCAGTCCTTCTGCGGGTCGTTGGTGAGGTAGGTCGGCAGGTTGCGCACGCTCGACGCCACCGTCATCCAGCCGAACGGCCCGCCCGCGTCCGGCGAGGACCAGCCCTCACCGGTGCCACGGACCTGCTCGCCGCCGCTGACCCGGAACTTCGGCATCTCCGCGATGCCGTTGTACAGCCCCGAGATTTCCAGGCACGGGTGAACGAGCCCGGCCGGCCACTCCACGAACGTCGGGTCGTCGCCGACGAACTGCGTGAGCTGGGTCAGCTTCGGCACGCGCGGTGCCGACACCGCCAGCCAGCCGCTCTGACCCAGGGACTGGTCGACCAGCACCATCCGCAGCTTGGTCGCGCCCTCGGCCTCGCCGCCGAGCATGTAGCGGTGCTCGCGCCATCCGGGCGGCGGTCCCTGCTCGACCGGGTACCGGTTGGTCAGCTGGAAGCCCTGCGGGGTGTCCTTGCCCAGTTCGAAGTAGACCTGGTTCGCACCCGTCTCCGAACCCGCGATGCTGATCGCCACCGGCAGCTTGCCGGACCGGGCCTCCTCCGGGATGTCGAGCCACGGCGTGCGCAGCTCACCGGTGCCCTGGCCCTCTTCGTCGTAGCTGCCCCAGACCGGGGCCTCGGGCCCGCCGAACTGGTTCGGTGGGCGCCAGCTCGGCGCGTCCGGTGAGGACTCGTCTGTCGGCGGCACGCCTGGGTCGTTGAAACCGACTTGCTTGGGCTGCAGGTACTGCTGGGCGTCCTCCTGGTTGGCCAATCGCTGCGGCGGCATCTTTAGATCGGGCTGCTTGGCCGGGGCCGGGACCGTCGGCTGCTGCGGGGACGCCTTCAGCACGCCCTCGCGCGGGTTGGTCTCCACCCCGACCGAGTCGGACAGGCCGCAGCTCTGCTGGGTGAGCTGCTTGATGTTGTCGGTGGCCAGCGTGTAGCTCGGCCCCTGCTCGACGATGCCCTTCCCGAACGCGGCGAGCTCACCGAGCACCATCAGCGCGCACAGCACCGACAGCGGCGCGGTGCCCCAGCGCAACGCGAGGTTGCGCTTCTCCTTGCTCTCCCAGCTCTCGTCGACGACCTCCGGGTTGTTCTCGTCGATCCGCAGGTGCTCGACCACGGCGATGATGCCGGTGATCGCCGCGAGCACCAGGATCATCGTGCTCGCCCTGTAGCCCTTGACCGACGGAGGCTTGTCGAACCACGGGACGCCCCAGCCGGAGACGTACCACCAGGCGTTCGGCCCGGTGGCGGCGAAGGCCAGGATCACCAGCAGGCCGGTCACGAACGCCATCCGGTTGCGCCGCGAGCGCAGCACGGTGGTGCTGGTGGCCAGCGCGGTGAGCGCCGCGAGGGCGCCACCGACCGCGGCGAAGATGCCGAAGTGGTGGGTGTGCTTGGTAGGCGTGAGCGCCAGCACCGCGAAGGACATCGCGGCCACCGCCAGCAGTCGGCGGCTCGGGCCCAACGCCGCACCACGGATTCGGCCCCGCCGCAGCAGCACCACGCCGCAGGTCGCCACGCACAGGATGACCAGCAGCACCGGCAAGCGGCGGCTGAGCGAACCGTCCGCGCTCTCGCTGAACAGCAGCAGGTAGCGGCTGAGCTCCTCGTACCAGCGGCCGTTGGGGCCGAAGGTCGTCTTGAGCTCCATCGAGTCCATCACCGACCGCCACGTCTGGTCGTAGAACACCAGCGTGAGGATCACGAACCCGGACGCCATGAGCGGCGCCAGCACCGGAAGCCAGCCGAACTCCTGGGCCCGCTTGCGCACCATCCGGTGCAGCGGCTTGAACCCAGCGATGTAGGGGAGCACGGCGATCAGACCGTGCGGGTTGACGCCCACCGACAGCGCGGCGGCGACCAGGCCCAGCGCGGCGGGCGTCAGCCGCTCGGTGCTCACCGCGCGCTCGACGGCGCACAGCGCGAGCAGCGAGAACAGCACCACGACCGGCTCGGCGCGCAGACCGTTGTTGTAGGGCAGCCAGAAGGCGAGGAAGACCGCGGCCGCGGCCCAGCCCGCGGCGTTGCTGCGCCGCACCTGCTGACCCAGCCGGGGGAGCACCTCGCGGGAGATCAGCAGCCAGCTGATGATGCCCATCAGCAGCGCGGGCAACCTGACCCACGGGGTCGCGGTCGACACCCTCACCCACAACGAGTAGACCTCGTAGAACCAGCCGAACGGCGATTCCGGGTTGGCGAACCAGCGGTAGTAGTTGCTGACGTAGCCGGCGCTCTGCTCCGAGCGCACCATGCTCAGCACGTAGCCGTCATCGGATGTCATCGCCCCGATCAGCCACCAGATCCCCAGCGCGACGAACACCGAGATGTCGCGCAGCGTCGGCTTCCACCAGCGCTTCGGCGCCAGACGTGGAGCGCGCCGACCGGCGAGGGCGTCCAGGCGTCGCAGGCACAGCACCGAGCCGATGAACGAGGCCAGGGTCAGCACGATGACGATCGTCTTCAGCGGTGTCGCCCACGAGCTGAACCGGTTGTCCACCCTGGCCTGGAAGTCCAGCCCGCGCACGTCGTCGCGGGTGTTGTCCAAAGTGGAGTAGATGCCGGTCAGCTGGGGACGCTGGTCGCCGGTCTGGTTGACCCAGCGCTCCTTGCCGATGGTGGCGGTGGTGCCCCCGGCGTCGGCGTGCACCTTCAGGGTGCAGTCACCGGCGGGCAGCGGGGTGGTGCCGATCTGCTGACCCTTGGAGTAGAGCAGCGCCTGCCCGTTGTCGACCTGCAGGACGAGACCGGTGAGCTTACCGGAATCCGAATCGGGCGAGTTGGTGCTCAGCAACAACCCCGGGCCTTCGGTTCTCGCGTCCAGGCTCCGCGCCGAGGCGCACGGGACCTTCGCGTCCAGCCACACCGGTGCGTAGGTCACCAGTGGGGCGGAAACCGACTTGGTCCCCTCCGCTGTCGGCCACCGCAACGTCCCCACCTTGTGGTTGACGGGGAGGAACGGGACAAGTAGCGCCAGGACGGTGCCCACCAGCCCGAGAAGCGTGGCGAGCAATCGCAATTTCTTCGCCGACTCTTGCTGCACGGTGGAGACCATACGGGCGATGACAGGGTGTGTTCTGCCGCCCCCTGGCCTATTTCGCATTTGCGTCAGGTAATGCGCAATCGCTTTGTCAGGAGCTCGTTACCGCGCTGTGCTCAGAGATGAAATGTTCGGTCACGAAGCGTGTTGTTCGGAATTCGCGGTTCGCGTGGTCTGGTCCGCGACCAGCACCGTCACGTCGTGCTCGCGTTCGGTTCGGTGCAGCACAAGTTCGGCCAGGAGCCCCAGCGAGATCATCTGAACTCCGAAGATCTCCAGCAGGATCCCGAGTGTCAGAAGTGGACGAGTTCCAATCGGTTCTTCGGTGAACAACCACACCCCGGTCAAGTGCAGCAGCACCAGAGTTCCCAGAGTTCCCGCCAGCATCCCGAGCCCGCCGAACAGGTGCGCCGGACGGCGTCCGTAGCGGGTCAGCGCCATCACCGTGAGCAGGTCCAGCGCGCCGCGCGCGTAGCGCTCCAACCCGTACTTGGACACCCCGTGCTGGCGCGCCCGGTGGTTGACCGTTCGCTCCACGACCCGGTAGCCGAGCTGGTGCGCCAGCGCCGGTATGTAGCGGTGCAGCTCCCCGTACAGCGGAACTCGCCGGTACACCTCGGTGCGCGCCGCCTTCAGCCCGCAGTTGTGGTCCGACAGCCGCAGCCCGGTGATCAGGCCGGTGAACCAGTTGAACACCTTGGACGGCAGCCGCTTGCGCAGCGGGTCCTTGCGCTGCGCCTTGTGGCCGCTGACCAGGTCCGCCCCGGAGTCCAAATCGGCCAGCAGCCGGGGGATCTCGGAGGGATCGTCCTGCAGGTCGGCGTCGAGGGTGACCATGAGCTCACCGCGCAGCTCGGAGACCCCGGCGGCCAGCGCAGCGGCCTTGCCGAAGTTGCGGCGCAGCCGGATGCCCCGGATGCGGGGGTTCAGCGCGGCGTGCTCGGCGATGACCTGCCAGCTGTCGTCGGTGCTGCCGTCGTCGACGACCACCAGCTCCCACTCGCGGTGCTGGCGTGCCATGGCCTCGCTGATCTCGGCGAAGAGCTCCGGCAGGCTGTCGCGCTCGTCCTTGGCGGGAGCCAGCAGCGAGACTACCGGGACGTTCATCGCGCCACCTGCGGTTCCTCGGTGAGCGGCCGGATCCACCAGCCGTCGGGGAACTGGAACGCCACGCGCAGCGAACCCGGCTGGGCGGGGGCGACCGCCTGGAATCCGAGCCCGCTCTCGATGCCGGGTGTCGCGGCCTCGGCGTCCGAGCGCGGGATGTCGACCACGCCGCCGCCGACGACCGTCCCGGTCTGGTCGAGCACGGCCACGCAGCGCGCGCGTTCGATGCCGGAGATCGCCCAGCCCTCGAGCATCCGCGCGCCGCCCTGGACCTGGTCGGTCTCGGCGTTGAGCACGACGTCGCGGCCGTCCGGTCGCGGTTCGCGCAGCGAGTCGACGCTGGGCGTGCGCCAGGTCGCGGTGCTGACCCGGTCGCCCACGTTGAGCCCGTCCGGGCATCCGAGCGAGAACTCGGGCGAGAAGGGGTAGTGCCCGAGCGCCTGGAGGCGGGGCAGCAGCTGACCGGGCGAGGGGAACCGGTCGGTGAAGGCGTCGGGGTGCCCGATCCGCGCGGCGACCGCCAGCAGCTGCTGGTTGGGCGCGTCGGCCCGCACGCCTTGCGCCATCGGAGCCCCGAGCGCAACCGTTGCCAGCACCGCGACGCCCACCGCGACCGCGCGGAACTGCGCCCAGCGCGCCCAGGCGACCACGATGACCAGCACCGCGATCCACAGCGCTGCGGTCATGCTGTTGTAGCGGCTCTGCAGCCCGGCCGACTCGCCGAACGCGGCGCGCGAGCCGGAGATCATCACCGCGCAGCCCAGCGCGTGCACCGCCAGCCCCCACCACGGAGCGGCGACCCGTCGCTCGGCGGTGGTCTGGTTCGCGTGGAGCACCAGCACGCCGAGTCCGGCCACGCCCGCCAGCAGCGCGACTGCGGGTTCGGTGCCGGTCCACACCATGCCGAGCATGCTCAACCCGGCCAGCATCGCCTGCGCCGGATCATCGGTCGGCGAGCTCCCGCCGCCGCCCTGCGGGCCGCGCAGCAACAGCCAGGACGCGACCACCACGAGCCCGACCACCAGCGGGGTCGCGACCCACGTCCGCCGGTCGCCGCGCAGCCACGCCACCAGCGCCAGCGCCGGCCACACCGCGAAGGAGGTGCCGTAGCTGATCGAGGCGAGCAGGCCCAGCACGACGGCGATCACGCGGTGCTCCCGGTGCATCGCCAGCAGCGCGCCCAGGACGAGCAGCATCGCCAGGATCCAGGAGGCGCCGCTCATCGAGCGCACGTAGTTGTGGATGCCGTGCGGGTTGAACACCAGCGTCGAGGTCGCCGCGAGGAGGCCCGCCCGCTGCCAGGGGTCGAGGTGCTTGGGCAGCATCGCCAGCACGAGCAGGACGCAGCCCACGCCCATCGCCAGCACGGCCAGGCCCAGCGGCTGGTTGAGCCCGTGCCCGAAGCGGGCGCTGAGCCAGAACAGCAGGCTCGGCAGCACGAACGGGTGCTCGTTGCGGAATCCCAGCAGCGCTTCGGGGCGCAGCGAGCCGTCGACGTCGGTGATGTCGAGCAGGACCCACCAGTAGTCGTAGAAGTGCATCTGCGGGTAGCGCAGGATCTCGCGCAGCATCATCAGCGGCGGCACGACGGCCGACAGCCCCAGCAGCAGCGGACCGAAGCGGAGCACCGGACCGAGGGCGGCTGGTGTCGTCGGTGCGGCGGCCTGGCGGCAGGTCTCCGAAGCGGTGTCAGTCACTCTGCGTTTCCCCAGATCATCACGAGCGGCCACTGACGGTAGCAAGGGCAGGTCACGATGGTTGCGGAACGGGAAGATCTGGCCGGTTTGCGCCACGGCGGCGGGGCGGTTCGCCGGTGCGCGGTGAGTTCGCTTATGCTGTTCCGGCTCGCCCGTCAGCGCGAGATCCGCGGATCCGCACTGGTGGTACCGCCCCGGTCGATCGGGGACGGAAACCTGGTCTGTATGATGGGTGAGAACTTCTCGCCGCCGGACGGGCGGAGAGATTAAACGCCTGTTTCGAGTGCGGTCGCTCGCGCGGTCCTCGCTGCCGAGGCAGGAACCCACCGAGACGCTGCACCAGCGGCGTGGTAGGAAGCCCCGATCCTCGTGATCGTGGCGGACGTCCGCCGCAACTGGTGAATTAGCGAAACCGAGCAGCAGGAGACTTCCGACTCATGTACGCGATCGTCAAGACCGGCGGCAAGCAGTACAAGGTGGCTGTCGGGGACGTCGTCGAGGTCGAGAAGCTCGATGGCGAGCTGGGCTCCGAGGTCGCGCTCCCGGCGGTTCTGGTCGTCGATGGCTCCGATGTCACGACCGACGTCGACGCGCTGACCAAGGTGTCGGTGACCGGCGAGCTGGTCGAGCAGACCAAGGGCCCCAAGATCCGCATCCACAAGTTCAAGAACAAGACCGGCTACCACAAGCGCCAGGGTCACCGTCAGAAGCTGACCCGGGTGAAGGTCACCGGCATCAACAAGTGAGGACCTGAGTAGTCATGGCACACAAGAAGGGCGCATCCAGCTCTCGGAACGGCCGCGACTCGAACCCCAAGTACCTCGGGGTGAAGCGCTACGGCGGCCAGGTCGTCAAGGCCGGTGAGATCCTGATCCGTCAGCGTGGGACCAAGTTCCACCCGGGTCTGAACGTGGGTCGGGGCAACGACGACACCCTGTTCGCGCTGTCCGCCGGTACCGTCGAGTTCGGACGTTACCGCGGCCGCAAGGCCGTCAGCGTGCAGCCCGTCGAGGCTTGATCCGGCTCTCGACGCAGGCCAGCAACTTCCCGGCGAGGGGCGGAACCGGCATGACCGGGCCGCCCCTCGCTTTGTGTTGTCCGGGGTGACCTGCATCGCGGCTGGGAAGCGCGCCGGTCGCGCCGCTGTTGCAATCGAGACCAAGAGCTCCACCCGCCGGGCAGCCGCTCGGCTTGATCTTCCTGGAGGCATTCGTGTCGCGGTTCGTTGACCGCGTGACCATCAGCGTCGCCGCGGGCGACGGTGGAAATGGCTGCGCCTCGGTGCACAGGGAGAAGTTCAAGCCGCTGGGCGGTCCGGACGGCGGTAACGGCGGCAAGGGCGGCGACGTCCGGCTCGTCGTCGACTCCGGCGTGCACACGCTGCTCGACTTCCACTACCGGCCGAACGCCCGCGCGGTGAAGGGTCAGCCCGGCAAGGGCGGCCACCGCAACGGCGCCCAGGGCGAGGACCTGGTGCTGCCGGTCCCGGACGGCACCGTCGTGCTGACTCCCGACGGTGAGGTCCTGGCCGACCTGGTCGGCAAGGGCACCACGTTCATCGCGGCGGCCGGCGGTCGCGGTGGCCTCGGCAACGCCGCGCTGGCCTCCAAGGCCCGCAAGGCGCCGGGCTTCGCGCTGCTGGGCGAGCCCGGCGAAGAGCTGGAGCTGGTGCTGGAGCTGAAGTCGGTCGCCGACGTCGGCCTGCTCGGCTTCCCGTCGGCGGGCAAGTCCTCGCTGATCTCGGTGGTCTCGGCCGCGAAGCCGAAGATCGCCGACTACCCGTTCACCACCTTGGTCCCCAACTTGGGCGTGGTGACCGCGGGCGAGACGGTGTTCACCGTCGCCGACGTGCCCGGCTTGATCCCCGGCGCCAGCCAGGGGCGCGGTCTGGGCC
The DNA here is from genome assembly GCF_004348445.1 of Saccharopolyspora aridisoli. Classification (GTDB taxonomy): domain Bacteria; phylum Actinomycetota; class Actinomycetes; order Mycobacteriales; family Pseudonocardiaceae; genus Saccharopolyspora; species Saccharopolyspora aridisoli. Next base: position 90,672 of record NZ_SMKV01000007.1, read on the forward strand.
TGGACTTCCTGCGGCACATCGAGCGCTGCGCGGTGCTGGTCCACGTGGTCGACTGCGCGACGCTGGAGCCGGGCCGCGACCCGATTTCGGACATCGACGCGCTGGAGAACGAACTCGCCGAGTACACCCCGGCGCTGGCCGCCGAGCAGGGCGGCGCCGACCTGGCCGACCGCCCGCGCATGGTGGTGCTGAACAAGATCGACGTGCCGGAGGCCCGCGAGCTCGCCGACTTCGTGCGTGCGGAGGTCGAGGAGCGGGGCTGGCCGGTCTTCGAGATCTCCACCGCCTCCCGCGAGGGCCTGCGCGAGCTGAGCTTCGCGATGGGCGCCGAGGTCGAGCGCTACCGCGAGACGCTGCCCGAACCGGAACCGGCGCGCGTGGTGGTCCGGCCGACCGCGGTCGACGACGGTGGTTTCACCGTCGAACCCGACCCGGAGGAAGAGGACGCCTTCATCGTTCGCGGTGAGAAGCCGGAGCGCTGGATCCGGCAGACCGACTTCAACAACAGCGAGGCCGTGGGCTTCCTGGCGGACCGGCTGGCGAAGCTGGGCGTGGAGGACGCGCTGGCCAAGCAGGGCGCCGAACCAGGCAGCCAGGTCACCATCGGCACCATGACCTTCGACTGGGAGCCCTCCACCCCGGCCGGGATGGCCAACCTGCTCGGTCGACGCGGTCACGACCTGCGGCTGGAGTCTGACGACCGGGTTTCGGCGCACGAGCGCAAGATCGCCAAGCAGGCGCGCCGCGGTAGCGGGCTGGACGAGTTCGGCCGTTACGTCGGGGGCGAGGAGGACGACGAGTGAGCCTCTCGGCGACTCGGCAGGCGGTCGCGGCCGCGCAGCGGATCGTGGTGAAGGTCGGTTCGTCCTCGTTGACGACCACCGAGGGCGGCTTGGACTCCGAGCGGCTGTCGGTCCTGGTGGACACGGTCGCGAAGCGGGTCGCCGCCGGGGGACAGGTCGTGCTGGTCTCCTCGGGCGCCATCGCCGCCGGGATCGCGCCGATGGGCCTGCGTCGCAGGCCGAAGGACCTGGCGACGCAGCAGGCTGCGGCGTCGGTTGGGCAGCTGGCGCTCGCGCACGCCTACGCCGAGTCGTTCGCCCGCTTCGGCCTCACCGTCGGCCAGGTGCTGCTCACCGCCGATGACGTGGTGCGCCGCAGCAACTACCGCAACGCGCAGCGGACCCTGAACCGGCTGCTCGGGCTGGGCGTGGTGCCGGTGGTCAACGAGAACGACACGGTGGCCACCACCGAGATCCGCTTCGGCGACAACGACCGGCTGGCCGCGTTGGTCTCGCACCTGGTCGGCGCCGACGCGCTGGTCCTGCTGTCCGATGTGGACGCGCTCTACGACGGCGATCCGCGCAAGGGCGGCTCGAAGGTGATCCGCGAGGTCACAGGTGCCGCCGACATGGTCGGTGTCGACGCGGGAAGCTCGGGTGCCTCGGGGCTGGGCACCGGCGGTATGGCGTCGAAGGTCGCGGCGGCGAAAGTCGCCTGCACCTCCGGCATTCCGGTACTGCTCACGTCTTCGGCCAACGCCGAGAGCGCGTTGGGCCCGGCGGACGTGGGAACGGCCTTCGCCGCGACCGGCAACCGCCTGTCGGCCCGGCGCTTCTGGCTCGCCCACGCCGCCGGGGCCAACGGCCGCCTCTGGCTGGACGACGGTGCGGTCGCCGCGGTCGCCAAGCGCCGCCGGTCGCTGCTGGCCGCCGGGATCACCGCGGTCGAGGGCGCTTTCGACGGCGGCGACGTCGTCGAACTCCTCAACCCGACCGGCAAGGTCGTGGCCCGCGGTGTCGTCGCCTACGACGCCGAGGAGCTCCCGACCCTGATCGGACGCTCCACCCACGACCTCCCGCCCGAGCAGCGCCGAGAGGTCGTCCACGCCGACGACCTCGTGCCGCTGCGCTGATTCAGCGCAGTTCGGTGGCTCGGGTTTCGGGCAAGGTGCGGATGACGAAGAACGCGATCGCCGCGCCCACCGCGATGTACCAGAAGAAGCCCGTGGCGATGCCGAACTCGGCGAAGGCCTGGATGACCAGCGGTGCCGTGCCGCCGAAGACGGCGACGGTGAGGTTGTACCAGGCGCCGATGCCCAGCCCGCGCAGCTCGGTGGGGAACAGCTCCGACATGATCGCCGGTGCGATCGAGGTCATCGCGGTGTAGAGCCCGACACCGACGCAGAACACGACGAGCAGGCTGCCCAGGCCCGGCCGCACCAGGCTGGACAGCGGCACGATGAGGATCGCGATGGCCGCCGACCACACCAGCAGCTGCGGTTTGCGGCCGTAGCGGTCGGACACCGCGCCCATCGGGTACTGCAGCGCGATGAACAGCGCCGTCGCGATGGACAGCGCGAGGAACACGTCGGTGGCGTCGGCGTCGCGGTTCTTCACCGCGAACGGCGTGAGCGCGCTGAAGAACGTGTAGTAGCACAGCGTCGAGAGCATCGAGAACCCGATGAGCTGGCCAACGGCCTTGGGGTGCTCCCGCAGCGTCAGCATCAGCGGGTTCTTCAGGGCCTTGGCCTTGGTCTTGTTCTCCTCGTACTGCTCGGTCTCGGTCAGCGTGCGCCGCAACCACATGCCGACGAGCCCGAGCACGCCGCCGACGATGAACGGGATCCGCCAGCCGTAGGAGGTGAGCTGGTCCTCGCTGAGCGCGGAGGTCAGCAGGAATCCCAGCAGCGAGGCGATGAGCAGTGCGGCACCCGTGGAGATGTAGAAGAACGACGAGTACCGGCCGCGCCGCGACGGAGGCGCGATCTCGGCGAGGTAGGCCGAGGCGTTGGAGACCTCGCCGCCGAGCGAGAGGCCCTGCCCGATGCGGGCGAGGATGAGCAGGATCGACGCCAGCCACCCGATGGACTCGAAGCTCGGCAGGATGCCGATGATCAGCGAACCGCCGGCCATCAGCGAGATCGTCACCAGCATCGCGGTCTTGCGGCCACGGAGGTCGGCGAAGCGGCCGAGCATCCAGCCGCCGAGCGGGCGGAAGAAGAACGCGAGCGCGAAGGTCGCCAGCGTGTTGATGAGCGCCCATTCGCCGGGGAAGAACGCGGAGGCGAAGTACACGCTGAACGCGGTGTAGATGGTCCAGTCGTACCACTCGATGGCGTTCCCGATGCTCGCCGCGACCAGCGTTCGAACCGGGAGCTCGTGGGCCACGGCTTCGTCCTGCGACATCGCAACCTCCGCGTCGACACCCCGGAACGGGGTGCCGACAAGCTATGCGCTCGGCCGGGAGCGCGAAAGCCCCGAGTCCTCACGGGAATCGGAAATCCAGGTGAGGCGGACGCGCGCGCTGGTGCAGACTGCCGGGATGGTCACGGTGCGCGAAGCGGCTGACGAGCTCGTCGAGGTGCTCGTCGAGGAGAACCCGCTGAACGAGTTGCTGCTGGGGTTGCCCGGAACCGCGGATCGGCTCAACGATCCGGACGAGCGGGCCGAATCATGCTTGCGCGATCGCGCCCTGCGCATCGCCTCGACCGCACGCGGTCTCGACGGCGACGACCTCACCCGCGACGTGGTGATCGCCGAAGCGGAGGGCGTGGCCACCCGCATCGCGTCGCGCCTGGTGGAGCACACGATGCACGACTCGGTCGTCTCACCGCTCGCCAAGGTACTGGAGCTGATCCCGCAGCAGCATCCTGAAGGCGCGGACCAGGAGCGTGACTACCTGAGCATGCTCGCGGCGATACCGGAGTTCCTGGCCAGGAGCGGTGTGCGGCATCGCGCCGGGGCGAGCGCGGGAAGACTGCCGGTCGCCCGCCGGGTCCGGGTCGCGATCGAGCACCTGGACGCCCACCTCGCCGCGCCGCACGACGATCCGCTGCGCAGGCCGAAGCTGAGCTCGGACGAGGATCGAGACCGCTTGCTGGCGGAGGAGGTCCGGCCCGCGCTCGCCGCCTACCGCCAGGTCCTGAGCGACCTGCCCGGCAGGTCGGACGACGAGCCCGGGCTCTGCTTCCTCCCGGACGGCGCCGGCACCTACACCGCCCTCGCCCGGATGCACACCACGACCGACCGCACGCCCGAGGAGCTGCACCGGACCGGTCGCGAACTGTTGGCGGACCTCGACGAGGAGTACGCCGAGATCGGGTCCCGCGTCTTCGGCCTGCGCGACGCGGCCGAGATCCGGGACCGGATGCGCAGCGCCCCGTGCTGGTCGAGCGGTGAGGAACTGCTGGCCGCCGCGAGAACGGCCGTTTCCCGGGCGGAGGCCGCCGCGCCCCGGTGGTTCGGGCGGACGCCCTCGCACCGCTGCCGCGTCGAGCCGTTCCCGGACGACCAGGCCCCGGACGCCGTGGGCGCCGCGTACCTGCCCGGGCCGGTCGACGGGTCCCGGCCCGGCACCTACTTCGCCAACACCCACGCCGCCGAGCAGCGGCCGCGATTCCTCGCCGAGGCGCTCGCGTTCCACGAGGCCGTACCCGGTCACCACTTCCAGATCAGCCTCACCCAGGAGCTCACCGACGTCCCGACGATCCGGCGGATCGCCGGCTTCAACGCCCACATCGAGGGTTGGGCACTGTACGCCGAGCGGTTGGCTGACGAGATGGAGCTCTACAGCGACGATCTCAGCCGCCTGGGGATGCTCGCGATGGACTCCACGCGCGCCGCTCGGCTGGTCGTCGACACCGGTCTGCACGCCTTCGGCTGGCCCCGGTCGCAGGTCGTGGACTTCCTCCGCGCCCACACCCTCATGCCCGAGGTGGAGGTCCAGAGCGAGACCGACCGCTACATCGAAGCTCCCGGCCAGGCGCTGTCCTACATGGTCGGACGGCTGGAGGTCCAACGGCTGCGTTCGCAGGTCGAACGCCACCCGGGGTTCGACCTGCACGCCTTCCACGACCTGCTGCTGGCCCACGGACCGCTGCCGATGTCGGTGCTGGCCGGGCTCTGCGAAGAAGTGGCGGAGCCACTTCCTCCTCCTGGTGAGCACCTTCGCAGCTCGCACCGCCGCGGGTTCTGAGCGCTTCACGGCGAGCACGCCGCGACGATGTGCATCGGCATGCATGAGGAGCGGCGCGCGGAGTCCGCGGAGCCGCTCAGGTTCCCCTACCCGCACGGCCGCGCGCGGCGACCCCGACCACGTCCTAACTGGTCGAGGCGAGGGTGAACGGCAGCACGGCGGGCGCACCGGCTCGGCGGATTATGCGGCCGACGACCGTTGCGGTCCAACCGGTGTCGGCGTAGTCGTCCATCAGCAGCACGGGACCGTCCAAGGCCGCCAACTCGCCCGCCAGTTCCTCCTCGATCTTGAACTGGCGCCACAGCGAAGCCACCCGCTGCGCGCTGTTGGTGGCGCGGTTCGGCGTCGTGTTCGGGTTGGTCAGGACCTCGCCGAGCAGCGGCAACCGGCCGATCCCGGCGATGCGCTCGGCCAGGCTGCGCACCAGCTTCGGCCGCGTCCGCGAGCCCAGGGCCACGACACCGACCGGACGCTGCTCCCACTCCCACGCGGCCAGCACCTTGATCGCGGCCTGGAACAGGTCGTCCGGCAGCTCCTGGTCGGGAGTCCCGGTGGCCAGCAGTTCCCGCAGCCGGTTGCCCCAGCCGATGTCGGTGAGCCTGCCGATCGCGCGACCAGTGGTGGCCTGTTCATCGGCGGGCAGCTTGCCAGAGGCGTCCACGCCCAGCGCGGACATGCCGCTCGGCCACATCTTGCGCGGAGCGATGTCCACGCCCGGCCGCTGCAACCGCTCCTGCGCCTGCTGCACGGCTCGCTCGTCGACCTCGGCGGAGTAGCCCGACCCGGTGCAGTTGTCGCAGCGCCCGCAGGGTTCGGCGTGCGGGTCGTCGAGCTGGCGGCGCAGGAACTCCATCCGGCAGGACGACGTGATCTGGTAGTCGATCATCGCCTGCTGCTCGGCCTGGCGCTCGGCCTCGATGCGCCGGTAGCGCTCGGCGTCGTAGTGCCACGGTTCGCCGGTGGCCTCCCATCCGCCCTTGACCCGCTGGACCGCGCCGTCGACGTCGAGGACCTTGAGGACCATCTCCAACCGGTTGCGGCTCAGCTCAACGTGCGGTTCCAAGGCTGCGGTGGAGAGCTTGCCCTGCTCGGCCAGGGTGTCGAGGACGGCGCGCACGGTGTGCTCCGGCGGGAACGCCAGCGAGGCGAAGTAGCTCCAGATCTCGCGGTCCTCCGGACCGGGCAGCAGCAACACCTCGGCGCGCTGGACACCACGACCGGCGCGACCGATCTGCTGGTAGTAGGCGATCGGCGAGGACGGCGCGCCCACGTGCACCACGAAACCGAGGTCGGGCTTGTCGAAACCCATGCCGAGGGCAGAGGTGGCCACCAGCGCCTTGACCCTGTTCTCCAGCAGGTCGGCTTCGGCCTGCTCCCGCTCGGTCGGATCGGTGCGGCCCGAGTAGGCCGCGACCTCGTAACCCTGCTCGCGCAGGTAGGAGGTGATCTCGTGGGCCGCGGCGACGGTGAGGGTGTAGATGATGCCCGAGCCGGGCAGTTCCCCGAGCTGCCCGGCCAGCCAGCCCAACCGGGCCTGCGCGGTGGGCAACCGCACCACGCCGAGCCGCAGGCTCTCGCGGTCCAGCGTGCCGCGCAGCACCAGCGTCTCCTGCGGATCGGTGAACTCGCCGCCGACGCCGAGCTGATCGGAGACGTCGGCGACCACGCGGTCGTTGGCGGTGGCGGTGGTGGCCAGCACCGGAACGCCCTCGGGCAGTTCGGTCAGCAGCGTGCGCAGCCGCCGGTAGTCGGGGCGGAAGTCGTGGCCCCAGTCGGAGATGCAGTGCGCCTCGTCGACCACCAGCAGCCCGGCGTTCTGGGTGAGCTCGGGCAGGATCGTGTCCCGGAAGTCGGGGTTGTTGAGCCGCTCGGGGCTGACCAGCAGCACGTCGATCTCGCCCGCGGCGACGCGCTCCTCGATGTCGGTCCACTCCTCGGGGTTGGCCGAGTTGATGGTGGCGGCGTGGACCTCGGCGTTGGCCGCGGCGGCGACCTGGTTGCGCATCAGCGCCAGCAGCGGCGAGACGATCACGGTCGGTCCCTCGCCGAGCTCGCGCAGCAGCGCGGTGGCGATGAAGTAGACCGCTGACTTGCCCCAGCCGGTGCGCTGCACGACCAGCGCGCGGCGGCGTTCGAGCACCAGCGCGCGGATCGCCGCCCACTGGTCCTCGCGCAGCGCGGCCTCGGGGCCGGCCAGTGCTCGGAGTCGTTCTTCGGCGAGTTCCCGCAGCGCTTCTTCGTCCACGTCCCGAATTCCTACCGGACGCCGCTGACGCCTCGTGTCCGGGGCGGCGCGGGCGTGTCGGGAACCCTTGCCGCGGAGTCGCTGATCTCAGGAGCTTGAGACACGACGAGGCGGTTGCCGATGGAGGAACTGTTCGCTGAGGGCTTCGACGTCGCTCCGCAGGACTGCTACCGCCGGTGGGCGGAGCACGGGCCGGTCATGCGGGTCCGGATGCGCGGACGGCCGAGCGGGATGGGTGAGGCGGCGAAGCCGATGGGGCTCGCGGGCACGCCGATCGCCCGCACGCCACTTCGTCGACGTGATCGACGCCGCCAACCGCGACCCCCAGCGCTTCACGCCACCGGAGCTGTTCGAACCGAGCGCGGAGTCGAGCGGACATCGCCTTCGTGCACGGCATCCACCACTGCCTCGGAGCCCCGCTGGCGTCGTTGCCGGTGGCGCTGTCCTGAGGAGCGGGAAATGCGTTGCCGGGCGTGCGCGGTCACGGATTAGGCTGGTGGGGTGACCGCCATCGAGTTCCCCACCTCTGACAAGGCGACCGGCGACGACCTGCGCGACCAGGTGCGCGGCGCTGCCCGCCGCGCCCGCGAGGCCTCCGCCGAGCTGGCGCAGACCACACGCGGTGCCAAGGACGCGCTGCTGCAGGACGTGGCTGACGAGCTGGTCAAGCGCGCGCCGGAGATCTTGGAGGCCAACGAGCGCGACGTGGCCGCCGCCCGCGAGTCCGGGATGACCGAGGCGCTGATCGACCGGTTGGTCCTGAGCACCGGCCGCGTCGAGGCGATGGCCGACGGCCTGCGCACGGTCGCCGGACTGCCGGACCCGGTGGGGGAGGTGCAGCGCGGCCAGGTGTTGCCCAACGGCGTCCAGCTGCGCCAGGTGCGGGTGCCGCTCGGCGTGGTCGGCATCGTCTACGAGGGACGCCCGAACGTGACGGTCGACGCCGCCGGGCTGACCTTGAAGTCGGGCAACGCGGTGCTGCTGCGCGGCTCGTCGTCGGCGGAGAGCTCCAACACCGCCTTGGTGCGGGTCCTGCGCGACGTCGTCGCCCGGCACGGTCTGCCGACGGACGCCGTCCAGTTGCTGCCCTGCCACGACCGGGCCTCGGTGCACCACCTGATCACCGCTCGCGGACTGGTCGACGTGGTCATCCCGCGCGGTGGCGCGGGCTTGATCTCGGCGGTCGTCGAGCAGGCCACGGTTCCGGCCATCGAGACCGGTGTGGGCAACTGCCACGTCTACGTCGACTCCAGCGCCGACCTCGACATGGCGCTGCGGATCCTGCTGAACTCCAAGGCGCGCCGACCGAGCGTCTGCAACTCCGCGGAGACCTTCCTGGTGCACGCCGACATCGCCGAGGAGTTCCTGCCCCGCGCGATCGCCGCGCTGGGCGAAGCCGGCGTGGCTGTGCACGGCGATGAGCAGGTGGTCGCCGTCGGCGGCCCGAACGTCGTGCCTGCCACCGACGAGGACTGGGACACCGAGTACCTGTCGCTGGACATCGCCGCTGCCGTCGTCGAGTCGCTGCCCGCCGCCGTCGAGCACATCCGCGAGCACGGCTCCGGGCACACCGAAGCGATCGTGACCAGTGATTTCCGCGCCTCTCAGCGGTTCACCTCGCAGGTCGACGCGGCCGCGGTGATGGTCAACGCCAGCACCGCCTTCACCGATGGCGGTGAGTTCGGGATGGGCGCCGAGATCGGCATCTCGACCCAGAAGCTGCACTCGCGGGGCCCGATGGGGTTGCCGGAGCTGACCTCCACCAAGTGGGTCGCGTTCGGCGACGGCCACGTGCGGCCGGGTTCGGCCCCGGCCAAGCCGGGGAGCTGAACTTGACGCAGGCGCCGCGACGCAAGCGCGACTCCGCCGCCACCAAGGAAGCCCTGCTGCAGGCCGCATCGGAGCTGTTCACCGAGCGCGGTTTCAGCGCGACGACGGTGCGCGACGTCGCGGCGCGCGCCGGTGCCAACCAGGCCCTGCTGTTCCGCTACTTCGGTTCGAAGCAGGAGCTGTTCGCGGCGGTCCTGACCCGCAACAGCGAGCAGGTGGTCGCGGAGCTCTCCGCTGAGGAGCTGCCCCGGCAGCTGCTGATGAACCTGCTCGACAGCGCCGAACCCAACGGGGAGCACCCGCTGGTGGCGATGCTGCGCTCGTGGAGCGATGAACGGGCGGCGGAGATGTTGCGCGGCGAGTTGGGCGCCCGCTACACCGAGCGGCTCTCGGAGCTCTCGGATGCCGAGGACGCGCAGCTGCGCGCCGATCTCGTGCTGGCGTGGGTGTTCGGCATCGGGATGGTGCGCTCGGTGCTCGGGAAGAGCCCGTTGGCGGAGGCCGACCCCGAGGTCATCGTCGGTTACGTCACCCGCGCGGCATCCGTCCTGCTCGAGCGAACGGACCTTTCGGACGATCGGTGATCACGGCGTGCGCAGCGTCTTCCCCAGGCGTAACGTGGCTTTGTAAGCGACTGCTTACAAACGATGTCCCCCGGGGAGCTGCGCATGACCACCACGGAGCCGAGGACGTATCCGTTCAACGTCGCCGAGGCGCTCGACCTCGACCCCACCTACGCCCAGTTGCGCGAGCAGGAGCCGCTGAGCCGCGTCAAGCTGCCCTACGGCGAAGAGGCATGGCTGGCCACCCGCTACGAGGACGTCAAGGTCGTCCTCGGCGATCCGAGGTTCAGCCGCGCCGCGACGGTGGAGCGCGACGAACCGCGACTGCGACCGCGCCAGCAGGTCGGCGGGATCCTGAGCATGGACCCGCCCGACCACACCCGGCTGCGCCGACTGGTGGCCAAGGCGTTCACCCAGCGCCGCGTCGAGGAGCTGCGCCCGCGCACCCAGGACATCGCCGATGACCTGGTGAGCTCGATGGTCGAGCGCGGTGGCCCGGTCGACCTGGTCGAGGACTTCGCGCTGCCGCTGCCGATCACGGTGATCTGCGAGCTGCTGGGCGTGCCCTTCGAGGATCGCGCGGACTTCCGGGTTTGGTCGGACGCGTTCCTGTCGACCAACAAGCTCACCGCCGCGCAGGTCACCGACTACGCGGACCGGATGATGGACTACATCGCCGGTCTGATCGCGCAGCGCCGGGTTGAGCCCGCCGACGACCTGATCACCGGCCTCATCACCGCCCGCGACGAGCACGACGAGCTCAGCGAGGACGAGATGGTGCGGCTGGCCGCCGGAATCCTCGTCGCCGGGCACGAGACGACCGCCTCGCAGATCCCCAACTTCCTCCACGTGCTGCTGACCCACCCCGGGCAGTTGCAGCGGTTGCGCGCGGAGCTGGACCTGATCCCGTCCGCCGTCGAGGAGCTGCTGCGCTACGTGCCGCTGGGCGTCGGCGCCGGTTTCGCGCGGTACGCCACCGAGGACGTCGAGCTCGGCGGTGTGGTGGTGCGCGCCGGCGAACCGGTGCTGTCGAGCATCGGCTCGGCCAACCGGGACGAAGCGGTGTTCGGTGACCCGGAGACGTTGGACCTGGCGCGCGCGGAGGCATCGCACGTCGGCTTCGGCCACGGCCCGCACCACTGCCTCGGCGCCCAGCTGGCCCGGATGGAGTTGCAGGTGGCGCTGCGCACCTTGCTCACCCGGCTGCCGGGACTGGGCTTCCCGAACTCACCCGAGCAGGACGTGACGTGGAAGACGGGGCTTCTGGTTCGGGGTCCCCAGCGGATGGTGGTGTCGTGGCAAGGTGTCGAGTGATCTCGCTCATGCGGACAGAAGAGGTGAGCTGATGAGTTGGTCGATCGAGATCGACACGAACACCTGCATCGGGTCGGGGATGTGCGCCGGGGTCGCCCCGGACCACTTCGAGCTGGTCGAGGGCTACTCGAAGACATTGCAGGACCAGTCCGAGCCCTCCGAGGAGGTCGTGGACGCCGCCGAGTCCTGCCCGGTGGAGGCGATCGTGGTCAAGGAGGTCGCGACCGGCAAGGTCGTCGCGCCCGGAGAGTGATCTGAATCACAGTAAGGATGCCGTCATGAATCCCGGTGCGCGCGGGTCTCACCCGTGCGCGCCCCGGAGGCAGCGCCCGCGATCCGAAGTGCGCCCCCAGCCGCGGAGGATCGTGCAGGGCGGCGAGGTCCGGTCGAGGGGGGAGCCTGGACCGGACCTCGCAGCCGGCTGCGTTCCCAGCGTGGGATCGAGGGGCCTGCGCTGGGACCGTGGCGTCCGACACCCCGGGGAGCCCCGCTGACGTGCCTGGTCGTGGCGCTTATCTAGGGTTGTCAGCTATGTCTCGTCGCCGGATCGGGGTCATGGGTGGCACCTTCGATCCCATTCATCACGGACACCTCGTGGCCGCCAGCGAAGTGCAGGCGCAGTTCGGCCTCGAACAGGTGATCTTCGTGCCCACCGGACAGCCGTGGCAGAAGAGCCACGAGGTCGTCTCGCCGGCCGAGGACCGCTACCTGATGACCGTGATCGCCACCGCCTCCAACCCGCGGTTCCTGGTCAGCCGGGTGGACGTCGACCGCAAGGGGCCGACCTACACCGCCGACACGCTCACCGATCTCCACGAGCAGTTCCCTGACGCGGATCTGTACTTCATCACCGGGGCCGACGCCCTGGAGCAGATCCTGTCCTGGCACCGGGTCGAGGAGATGTTCGAGCTCGCCCACTTCATCGGCGTGACCAGGCCCGGCTACTCGCTCAACAGCGCGCACCTGCCCGACGGGTCGGTGTCGTTGGTCGAGATCCCGGCGATGGCGATCTCCTCTACCGGCTGCCGCGACCGGGTCCGGGCGGGCCTGCCGGTCTGGTACCTCGTGCCCGACGGCATCGTGCAGTACATCACCAAGCGCGGCCTCTACCGCGAAACTCCAGCCGAGTGGGGCCCGTAGCAGGGGAAACGCTCGGCGGTCTCGCACTCGGCGTTTCCTGATGAGGGGGTCCTCGTCGTCGGCAGGAAATGGCGCTGTGCCGAATCGAGCGGGGTCGACGCGGTTGGCGCTCATGTCTCACGAACCTGATGTTGACGGAGCTCCAGTGATCCCACAGGGCGAGAAAACGCCCACCACGATCGTGTTCAGCGCCTCCTACCGCGTTCGCCCGAGATCGGCAGACCACGCCGTTGCCGCGCCTCGAGACCGAGGCGGCGATTCCCGGATGCGTCTACTGCAACTTCGCGCGGGACCTGGCGGATCCGAAGTCGTTCCACCTCAGCGAGGGCTGGCAGGACCAGCTGGCCCTCGAAGAGCACTACGAGTCCGCGCCTCTCCTGCGGGCAGTCGAGGAAGTGATGACCAACGTCCGCATCCTCGGATTCCAAGATCAGCGCTACGAGCTGGCGCCCGGGGTGCAGAGCCCTGGCACCAGCCCGGCAGCGCCACCACGGCGGACTGGTCCGACGGCGGGGAGCGGTAATACCACTTCGCTCCCCGAAGACGCTCATCAGGGGTGTCGTCGCTGGTCGGCGGGCTTTCGTGGTGCACTCTCCTCACCGAGCGCGGCCTTCACCGCGAAGCTCCGGCGGGTGGGGCCCGCAGGGGCGATTGAACTCGAGCGCACCGCTCGGGCATAAAGGACATGTATGCGAAGGCCGGGCGGCTCCTGGCCGGGACCGGCGGCCTATCCTGCTACCCGGCGTGGGCACACCGAGCCCGGCCGAGAGGAGTGACGTGGCAGCCACCGAGAACGCCCGCGAGCTGGCCCTGATCGCCGCCCAAGCCGCGGCCGACAAGAAGGCCACCGACGTGGTCCTGCTGGATGTCTCCGAGCAGCTGGTCATCACAGACTGCTTCATGATCGCTTCGGCCTCGAACGAGCGGCAGGTCGAAGCGATCGTCGACTCGGTCGAGGAGAAGCTGCGCGCGGCGGGCGTCAAGCCGGTCCGGCGCGAGGGAGCCCGCGAGGGCCGGTGGGTCTTGCTGGACTTCGTCGACGTCGTGGTGCACGTCCAGCACGCCGAGGAGCGCTCCTTCTACCAGCTGGAGAAGCTGTGGAAGGACTGCCCGCGGATCGAGTTCGTCGATCAGGGCGTGCCCGCCGAGGAAGACGAGTGAGTCTCGACCGGCTCGTGCTGTGGCGGCACGGCGAGACCGACTACAACCTCGTCGGCCGCATCCAGGGTCACCTCGACAGCTCGCTGACCGTCAACGGGGTCGAGCAGGCCGAGCAGGCCGCTCCCTCCATCGCGGCCTTCGAGCCTTCTGTGGCCATCAGCTCCGACCTGAACCGCGCGCGCACCACCGCCGCCGCCTACGCCAAGGTCAGCGGTGAGCCGGTGAAGCTGGACAAGCGGCTGCGGGAGACCCACGTCGGGGAGTGGCAGGGGCTCAGCGGAGCCGAGGTCGAGCACGGCTGGCCCGGTGCGCTGAACACCTGGCGGGCGAACCCGACCTGGGCGCCGCCCGGCGGGGAGTCCCGCATCGAGGTCGCCACCCGCGCCGTCGAGGTCGTCACCGAGCTCGACGACCAGTACGAGGGCACCGCGCTGCTGTGCGCGCACGGCGGGCTGATCACCGCGCTCACCGCGAAGCTGCTGGCACTGCCGGTCGAGCTGTGGCCGGGTCTGGCCGGCGTGCGCAACTGCCACTGGGTGGTCCTCAACCGCCGCAGCCCCAGCGATCACCGTTGGCGCCTGATGGTCTACAACGCCGGGGCGCAAGCCCACGTGTGATCGCATCTGCCGTCTGCCGTCGTAGGGTTGCGTCCGTGTCCATTGCCGTCGTCACCGATTCCACGGCGTACCTGCCGTCCGGGTACGCCGCGCGGTACGGGGTTCGGGTCGTTCCGCTGCACGTCAGCGTGAACGGTGGCAAGCACGTCTACGAGACCGGGTTCTCGCCTCGCGACCTCGCCGACGCGTTGGCGAACAAGCATCGGGTGACCACCGCGAGCGCCACCTCGGGAGAGCTGTCCCGCGCTTACCGGCAGGCGCTGGACGACGGCGCCGAGGGAGTCGTGGCGGTGCACCTGTCCCGGCAGCTGTCGGGGACGTGGGACGCCGCTCGGCTGGCCGCGCGCGAGACCGACCCGGACCGGGTCCGGGTCGTGGACTCGCGTTCGGCGGCGATGGGGCTGGGGTTCTCGGTTCTCGGCGCCGCCGACGCCGCTCAGGCGGGCGCCGACCTGGACGAGGTGGAGCACACCGCTGCGGTGACGGCCGCGCGCACGACCACCGTGTTCTCCGTGCAGACCCTGGAGTACCTGCGACGCGGCGGGCGCATCGGCACCGCAGCGGCAGTGCTGGGTACGGCGCTGTCGATCAAGCCGTTGCTGCACGTCGACGACGGGCGCATCGAAGCGCTGGAGAAGGTGCGCACCACGACTCGCGCGATGGCCCGGCTTCGCGACATCTCGCTGGACGCGGCCGGTTCCGGTTCGGCGGCGATCGCGGTGCACCACCTCGCCGCCGCCGAGCACGCCGAGGAGCTGGCGGCGCGGCTCACCGCCGAGCTGGGGGAGTCGGTGGAGTGCGTCGTCTCGGAGGTCGGCGCGGTCATCGGGGCGCACATCGGGCCCGGATCTGTGGGCGTGGTGGTTCTCCCGAACGGGTGGCGTTTCGGCGCGTGAAAAACCTTCAGGGCGCGGATTCCACACCATCGAGCTGAATTCCGGCGATGTTCTATCCACAGTAGGCAGATGCACGAAAAATGAAGGTGGGCAACGTGTTTCGGGCGCGCTAACGTCGTCGGCATGTTCGACACCAAGCTCTTCCGCGCCACTGACGACGACTCCTACGAGCAGCTCGACACCCGGTCCCGGTTGCAGACGCTGCGCCACGAGGCCGAGCACGACGAGCCGACGCGACGACTCCAGCCCAACTACTCGGTGAAACCGCCCGGCGGTGGCCGAAGTTCGCCGTTGTCGCGGTTCGCCGAGCGCTGGCTGCCCGAATCACTGCTGAGGTCGAGAATGGACCCCGGTCGCACCGGGGTGCTCGCGGTGTCGTTGGTCGCGGCCGTCGTGCTGGTCGGAGTGCTCGTCCTCGCCTGGTCCGGCCGCCCGACGGCCGATTCCGCTCCGCCACCACTTCCCGCTCCGCCACCACCGGTGTCGACGAGCGCCGCCGCTCCCGCGGAGCTGGTGGTCAGCGTCGTCGGCCGAGTCCAGCGCCCCGGCCTGGTCACGGTCTCAGCCGGTGCGCGGGTCGCCGACGCCGTGTCAGCGGCGGGCGGGCCACTTCCCGACACCGACTTGACCGCACTCAACCTCGCTCGCCGTCTGGCCGACGGCGAGCAGCTCTACGTCGCCATCCCGGTGCCACCGGAGGCCCAGCCGGGGCAGACCGGTGCGGGTGGCGGCGGCGACAGCAGGGTCGACCTCAACACCGCGACGAAGGAGCAGCTCGATGGCCTACCAGGGGTCGGCGAGGTCACCGCCGAGCGAATCCTGCAGTGGCGCACCGAGCACGGCCGCTTCGGCTCGGTGGACCAGCTGCGGGAGGTCGGGGGGATCGGTGACGCTCGGCTGTCCAAGCTGCGCGATCTGGTGCGGGTGTGATCCGGCGGCTGGACCTGCGGCTGGTCCCGGCGGCAGCGGCGGTCTGGGCGGTGACGCTGCTCGGTCTGCTGGCGGGCTGGGTGCCGGCCGCGGTGACAGCGCTGGCGGCGGCGTTCCCGGTGGTCTTGGTGATCTCGCGGCGGTCGGGGTCCAAGGCCGTGCTGGTGGTTCTGCTGCTCGCCGCGGTGTCGGCGACCGGCATCGCGATCCGGGCCCACGACGTCGAGGTACATCCGCTCCGCCGCGCGGCGGGTGCCGGTGAGCGAGTGATGCTGCGGGTGCAGCTGACGAGCGAGCCCACTCCGCTGCGAGGGGCGGCGTTCGGCGCCAGCCGGGCGCAGGACCGCTCGCTCGCCAGAGCGGAGCTGGTGACCGCCGAGATCGCCGGCCGCCGGTATGCGGCAGGCGGTTCGGTGGTGCTGCTGGTGCCGACCGAGTCGTGGCGCGGACTGATCGCCGGGCAGCGGCTCACCGTCCGCGGCAAGGCGGCATCGCCGCGCGACGGACAGCTCGACGTGGCGGTGCTGCCGGTCTACCGGGCGCCGAGCGAGGTCGCGGCACCACCGGAGTGGCAGCGCGTGGCAGCGGACATGCGCGCGGGACTGCGCGAGATCGCCGAGCGGCACCTGGGGCCCGAAGCGGCTGGCCTGCTCCCGGGACTGGTCGTCGGCGACACGAGCGGGCTGAACCCGGAGGTGTCGCAGGAGTTCGAGACGGCGGGCCTGAGCCACCTCACCGCCGTCTCGGGTGCGAACTTGGCGATCGTGTGCGGCGCGGTCCTGGTGCTGCTGCGGCTGCTGGGCATGGGGCCGTTGGTCTGCGCGCTGGGTGCTGGTGCGGCACTGGTCGGGTTCGTCGCTTTGACCGGGCCCGAACCGAGCGTGCTGCGCGCCGCGGTGATGGGAGCCATCACGCTGCTCGCGCTGGTGCTGGGCCGTCGCCGATCGGCGCTGCCGGCGTTGGCGGCGAGCGTGATCGGGCTGCTGCTCCTGCTGCCGGAGCTGGCGGTCAGCGCTGGGTTCGCCCTGTCGGTCGTGGCGACGGCGGGCCTGGTGCTGCTGGCGCCGGTGTGGGCGGCGGCGTTGCGGGCGCGCGGCGTGCCGGTCGGACTGGCCGAGGCGATTGCGGTCCCGGTGGCCGCGCACGTGGTCACCGCGCCGCTGATCGCCGCGATCTCCGGCGGCGTGAGCCTGGTGGCGGTGCCGGCCAACCTGCTGGCGGCGCCGGTGATCGCCCCGGCAACGGTGTTCGGCGTGCTGGCCACCGTCATCGCGCCGGTGTCGAGGTGGGCGGCGGCGGTCGGCGTCGTGCTGGCCGGACCGGAGTTGGAGTGGGTGCTGCTGGTCGCCGATCGCGCCTCGGCGGTACCGGGCGCGGTGTTCGACTGGCCGACGGGCGCCGGCGGTGGACTGCTGCTGGCGGTTCTGCTGCTGGTGGGGTTGATCGCGTTGCGAGGAAGGAGGATTCGGCTGCTCGCGGTGGTCGCGGTGCTGCTCAGCGCGCTGGTCGTGCTGCCGGTGCGCACCATGCTGCCGGGCTGGCCCGCGCAGGGCTGGAGCGTGGTGGCCTGCGACGTCGGGCAGGGCGACGGACTGGTGCTGGCGACCGGGAGGGCGGAGGAGGCCGTCGTGGTCGACACCGGCCCGGACCCGCGCCGTGCGGCGAACTGCCTGCGGCGCCTCGGGATTCGCCGGCTGTCGATGGCGGTTCTCACGCACCTGCACGCCGACCACGTCAGCGGGCTGCGCACGGTGCTGGGTGAGATCTCGGTCGGCGCGGTGGCGATCGGGCCGCTGCGCGAACCGAAGTGGGCCTTCGACGACCTGGTGCGCGACACCCGCGCGCACCGCACGCCGATCGTCACGCTGCAGGCCGGGCAACGGCTGGCGTGGCCGGGTCTCGTTCTCGACGTCCTCGCGCGCCGGAACCGGGCGTGACCCGCACGCAGACCGCCGACGACGCCAACGATGCGTCGCTGGTGATCCGCGCGACCACCCCGGCCGGGCGCGTGCTGCTCACCGGTGACGTGGAGCTGCCCGGGCAGGGGCGTCTGGTGTCCTCCGGTGCGGATCTGCGAGCGGACGTGCTCAAGGTTCCGCACCACGGATCCCGTTACACCACACCGCGCTTCCTGAGCGCGGTGCGGCCGAGGCTCGCGCTGATCAGCGTCGGCGCGGGCAACGACTACGGACACCCGAACCCGTTCGTGATCGACACATTGGCCCGAGCGGGCACCCGTGTGTTGCGCACCGACGAGGAAGGAGACATCGCGGTCCTACCCGGGCCGCGGGGACCTCGGTTCGTCGGACGTGGAGACCCGCTGCGCGCCACCGACGACTGAGCGTCCGAAGCCGACGAGGAGGTGGGTGGCGTCCCGTCGGAACGGCCACCCACCTGTGGGAGAGGAGTGTTCGCCTACAACTGGATCAGAGGCCGAGCGCCTGGTTCACCGACTCGGTGTTCGGGGCGACGGTGGCCTTCGGGCCGAGCTGGCCTTCGACGGCGTCCAGGGTCTTGAGGCCGTCGCCGGTGATCAACAGGACCGTCTCGGCGTCCGGGTCGATCTTGCCGGCTTCGATGAGCTTCTTGGCGGTCGCCACGGTCACACCGCCGGCGGTCTCGGCGAAGATTCCCTCGGTGCGGGCCAGCAGGCGGATGCCGGCGCGGACCTCGTCGTCGGTGACGTCCTCGATGGCACCACCGGTCTTGCGGACGATGTCGAGCACGTACGGACCGTCGGCGGGGGCGCCGATGGCCAGCGAGCGGGCGATGGTGTCCGGCTTGACCGGCTGCACCACGTCGTGGCCGTTGCGGAAGGCGGTGGAGACCGGGGAGCAGCCGGAGGCCTGCGCGCCGAAGATCTTCACCGGGCTCTCGTCGACCAGGCCGACCTGGGCGAACTCGTTGAAGCCCTTGTAGACCTTGGTCAGCTGCGAGCCGGATGCGATCGGCACCACGATCTGCTCGGGGATGCGCCATCCGAGCTGCTCGGCGACCTCGAAGGCCAGGGTTTTGGAGCCCTCGGAGTAGTAGGGCCGGACGTTGACGTTGACGAACGCCCAGTCCTCGTGCTCACCGGCGAGCTCGGTGGCGAGCCGGTTGACGTCGTCGTAGTTCCCGTCCACGGCCAGCAGCGAGCCGTCGTATACCGCGCTCATCAGGATCTTGGCGCGTTCGAGGGTCTTGGGCACCAGCACGACCGAGTCCCAGCCGGCGCGGGCAGCGGCGGCGGCCACCGCGTTGGCGAGGTTGCCGGTCGACGGGCAGGCCAGCACCTTGAACCCGAACTCGCGGGCGGCGGCCAGCGCGACGGCGACGACGCGGTCCTTGAAGGAGTGCGTGGGGTTGCCGGTGTCGTCCTTGATCCAGATCTTCTTCACGCCGAGGGCCTTGGCGAGGTTGTCCGCCTGGATCAAGCGGGTACAGCCGGGCTCGGTGTTCGGGATCTGGTCGACGTTGCTGGGAACCGGCAGGAACTGCTTGTAGCGCCAGATCGAACGCGGGCCGGACTCGATGTCCTCGCGGCGGATCTTGCCGAATTCGTAGGCGACCTCGAGCGGCGAGAAGTCTTCGAGGGAGACGAATTCGGGGGCCAGCGGCTGCCGGTGCCCCTCTTCCTTGGACACCAGTTCGACGGCGTTGCCGAGATCGAACTTCTTGCCAGCGGTCGTGTTGGCGGGGGCAGCAGCAGTCATCGCGCGAGGTCCTCTCCTCATCTGTCCCGCGGACGGGTCGGAATTGGCACCTGTTCCGTCCGTGACCTCGCGCCGGTTTTTTGCACGATGCAGCGGACGAGCGGTTGCCGGGGCTTCAACGGGCCGTTCCCTCTGCCCCTCTGGATGAGCTATTCGGTTGTGAGGGCAACGTTAGTTGAACAAATGCGTTCCTGGCCAGTCGCATCCAGATGGCGAGACTGTCGCGGGCCCGTGGGACCATTCGTCCATGAGCTCACCGACCGTTGTCGCGGACCCGCTGCACTTGGTTCTCGGAGACGAAGAGCTGCTGGTGGAGCGCGCGATGTGGGCTGCGGTCGGGGCAGCTCGCGCGGCCGATCCGGAGGCCGATTTCAGCAGGGTGAAGGTGAGTGAGCTCACCCCTCCGGAGCTGGCTGAAATGCTGAGTCCCTCGCTGTTCGCAGAGGCTCGAGTGCTGGCGATCGAATCGGCGCAGGACGCCGGGAAGGAGATCGCTGAGGCCTTGCTGCTGCACGCCAAGCAGCCGGTCGAGGGCGTGACCCTGATCGTCCTGCACAACGGTGGCGGGCGGGCCAAGCACGCCAAGGAACTTCCCAACGCGCTGAAGAAGGTCGGCGCCCGGGTCACCGAGTGCAAGAAGCTCACTAAGCCCGCCGACCGCGAGGCGTTCGTCCGCGACGAGATCCGCCGAGCAGGTGGCAAGTCCGACCCCGGCGGAGTTAGCGCGCTGATCGAGGCGGTCGGCTCGGACCTGCGGGAATTGTCGGCTGCGGCCTCGCAGCTGGTGGCCGACACGGGCGGCAAGATCGACGCGGACGCCGTTGGTCGTTACTACCGGGGCCGCGCCGAGGTGACGGGGTTCGCCGTCGCGGAGAAGGCCGTGGTCGGTGACCGGGCTGGCGCTCTCGAAGCGCTCCGCTGGGCGATCCAGCTGGGCGTGCCGCACGTGCTCATCGCCGACGCCCTCGCCGACTCGGTCCGCACCATCGGCCGCGTCGCGGCGGCGGGCGGGCGCAAGGATCCCTACCGCCTGGCGGGCGATCTCGGCATGCCCGCTTGGAAGGTCAAGAAGGCCCAGTCGCAATCGCGCGGCTGGACGCCGACGAGTCTGGCTGCGGCGCTGCAGGTCGTCGCCGAGGTCAACGCGGGGGTGAAGGGCATGGCCGCCGACGCCGACTACGCCCTGGAGAAGACGGTCCTGCGCCTGGTCTCGCTGCGCAACCAGCGCAACTGATCACGCCACGCCGAGCACGACTCCGGTGAGCACCACGACCGCACCGGTCATCCGCCGCACCGGCTGCGCTTCGCCGAGCAGCCGCCAGGCCAGCAGCCCGGCGATGACGATGCTCAGCGGGGCCACCAGGCCCACCGGCGCCACCTGCATCGCGAACAGCACCAGCATGTAGGCGAGGGGAGACAGCAGCCCGACGGCGAGGAGCTACCGCCGGTGCTCGACCCAGGTCCGCGCGAGCGCACCGCGCCGTCGTGCGGCGTAGGGCGCGAGCATGGCGCTGCGGGAGAGGTGTTGGCCCAGTCGAACAACAGCGGTGACGCCAGCCCGGTCACGGTGTGCGCGTCCCACACCGTGCAGGTCGCGATCAGCGCTGCGGTGAGCAGTCCGAACCCGACCCCGGAAGGTTCGCCCCGGCGTGCGGCATCCCGTCGGACGGGCCGATCAGGAAGATTCCGGCGACCACCAGCAGACCGCCGCACACCCCGAGCACGAACCGCCCCGGACGAGCCGGGCGCGGCGAAGAAGTGCCAGTCGGCGTGCGCGGAAGCGGCCAGGACGACGGAAACGACTGCGGAGCCCCCGTGGGCCCGGGGAGCTCAGCTCCGGTCAACCGCTGAGCGCGATCTTCCAGCCGAGGCTGACCACGAGTCCGACCACGACCGTCAGGAACACCCGTCTCACGAACGCTGATCCGCGACCGGCGGCGAGCGTCGCGCCCAGCACGCTGCCCGCGATGTTGCCTGCGGCCATCACCAGCCCCAGACCCCACAGGACCTTGCCGGCCGGGATGAAGAAGAACAGCGCGCCCAGGTTGGTGGCCACGTTGACGACCTTCGCCGTCGCCGATGCTGTGACGAAGGCGAAGCCGACCAGGCTGACCAGCCAGAACACCAGGAACGAGCCGGTTCCCGGCCCGGCGATGCCGTCCCAGAACCCGATCACCGCTCCGCCGAGCAGCATCAGCCCCAGCTGGAGCCGGCGCGCGAACCGGGGAGCGTGCACCGAGCCGAGATCGGGCTTGCGCCACGTGTAGATGCCGACCACGACCAGCGCGACCAGCACCACGACGTTGAGCACCGAGGAGGGCAGCGCATCGGCCAACGCCGCCCCGCCCAGCGATCCGACCAGCGCCACCAGCGCCATCGGCAGCGCGGCCCGCCAGTCCATCGGGGTGCGCTTGGCGTAGGTGCGGGCCGCGGCCGAGGTCCCGGCGATCGCGGCGACCTTGCTGGTGGCCAGCGAGTAGATGGCCTCGCCGCCCGGCAGCAGCACGAGCATCGCGGGCAGCTGGATGAGGCCACCGCCGCCGACGATCGCGTCCACGGCTCCGGCGAGGAACGCCGCCGCGCAGAGGAACAGCAGTCCCGCGAGGGTGAGATCGGCGAACCCGGGCCAGTTCAACGCGGTCAGCACGAGGCATCACCGTATGGCCTGCGCACAGCGGATTCCGAGCGGTTGTGAGCGTCCTCGCGGCACTCGGACCACCCGGCGAACGCGCAGGTGAGCCTTGTTAACATGGACGACCGTGTCGTACGGCATTCCGCCGTGGAGGAAAACCGGTCTTCGGGCCGGGCCGATTCGAGTGCGGCACGCGATTCGACTGACGAGGAAGAGGCGCACCAGTGGCCAACATCAAGTCCCAGATGAAGCGGATCAAGACCAACGAGGCGAACCGCCAGCGCAACAAGGCCGTGAAGACCACGCTGAAGTCCGCCATCCGCAAGTTCCGCGCGGCCGCTGACGCCGGCGAGAAGGACAAGGCCGTCGAGCTGCAGCAGACCGCCGGTCGTCTGCTGGACAAGGCTGCGAGCAAGGGCGTCATCCACAAGAACCAGGCCGCCAACAAGAAGTCGGCGATGGCCGCCCGCGTGAACAAGATCTGAGTTTCCTCAGTCGACGGAACGGCCCCTTCCCCGCAGCGGGGAAGGGGCCGTTCCGCGTCTCACCAGTCGTGCATCGAGCCGTCGCGGCGCCGGTTCACCGGCAGGTACCGGGGCTCGTACGGGAATCGCTCCGCGGCCTCCTCGTCGACCCACACGCCGAGTCCGGGCTCGTCGCTGGGGTGCAGGTAGCCGTTGGCGAAGGTGTACCCGGAGTGGAACACCTCCGCGGTCTGCTCGGTGTGGCCCATGTACTCCTGGATGCCGAAGTTCGGCACGGCCAGGTCGACGTTGAGCGCGGCCGACAGCGAGATCGGTGACAGGTCGCCGGCGCCGTGGCAGCCGGTGCGCACGCCGTAGAGCTCGGCGAGCGAGAAGATCCGCCGCAGGTGCGTGATGCCGCCCGCGTGCGAGACCGAGGTGCGGATGTAGTCGATCAACCGCTCGGTGATCAGCTGCTGGCAGTCCCAGATCGAGTTGAACACCTCGCCGACCGCGATCGGGGTCGTGGTGTGCTCCCGGATCAGCCGGAACGCGCTCTGGTCCTCAGCCGGGGTCGGGTCTTCGATCCAGAACATGCGGTGCTCTTCGAGGTCCTTGCCGAGCCGCCCGGCCTCGATGGGGGTGAGCCGGTGGTGCACGTCGTGCAGCAGGTGGAAGTCGAAGCCGAACCGCTCCCGCACCGCGCCGAGCACCTGCGGCGCGTGCCGCAGGTAGGCCTCGGTGTCCCAGTGGCCTTCCTCCGGAACCGCTGAGGACGCGGGCTCGTAGAACTCGCCCTTGGCCGGAACCCCGTAGGCCTTGTCCACGCCGGGCACCGACGCCTGCGCCCTGACCGCCAGGAACCCCTGGTCCAGGTGCGCGGCGACGTCGTCGAGCAGCGCGGGGACGTCCTCGCCGGTGGCGTGGCAGTAGGTCAGCACGCCGTCCCGGGCCGCGCCGCCGAGCAGCTGGTAGACGGGCATCCCGGCTACCTTGCCCTTGATGTCCCACAGCGCGATGTCGACCGCGGCGATCGCGGTCATCGTCACCGGGCCGCGCCGCCAGTAGGCGCCCTTGTACAGGTACTGCCAGGTGTCCTCGATGCGCTGGGGGTCGCGGCCGATCAGCAGCGGGCAGACGTGGTCGCGCAAGTAGGACGCCACGGCGAGCTCACGCCCGTTGAGCGTGGCGTCGCCCCAGCCGACCACGCCGTCGGCGGTGGTGAGCTTGAGCGTCACGTAGTTGCGGCCGGGAGCGGTGACGATGACCTTGGCATCAACGATCTTGGACAACTCGGTCCTCTCTGCGATCGGCTAGTTCTGTTCGGTGCGGGGCCAGTCGGCGCATTCCTCGGCGGCTCGGCGCGGCGCAGGCCGATCAGGCTCAGCACGTGAACGGGCCGGCGATCATGAATACCAGCGCTACCATACAAGCGCTGGAATGCCACGGGTCAAGGGTGGTCGATAGGGTGGTGACCATGGCGACAACGGCGGGCAAGGCCTCGGCTCGGGTGACGGTGCACCGCGAGATCCGGCAGCGCATCATCACCCTGCAGCTGCCGCCGGGACATCCGCTGTCGGAGAACGAGCTGGCCGGCGAGCTGGAGGTCTCCCGGACACCGGTGCGCGAGAGCCTGCTGCTGCTCGTCGAGGAAGACCTGGTCCGGGTCTTCCCGAAGCTCGGTTCGTTCGTCGCCAGGGTGGACCCGCAGCGCATCGCCGACGCCCAGTTCGTCCGCGAAGCCGTCGAGGTCGCCTCGCTGACCGACGCCGTCGAGCACCGCACCGACGAGGACGTCGAAGCCCTGCGCGACCTGCTGGAGCAGCAGCGCGCGGCCGCCGATGACGTGGGCAGGTTCTTCGAGCTCGATGAGGCCTTCCACCAGCGCCTGCTCACCGCAGGCGGTCACATCAACGCCTGGCGCACGGTCGAGCAGGCCAAGGCCCACCTCGACCGCGCCCGTCGCCTCGGCCTGCGCACGGTCAGCCCCGTGTCGGCCCTGATCGACCAGCACACCTCGATCGTTGACGGCATCGAATCCCGCGACCTCGAAGCAGCCCTCGCGGCACTCCGCGGCCACCTGCGCGCTGTGTTCGAGGACGTCGAGAGGATCCGAGCGGAGTCCCCCGGGCTCTTCGTCGACAGCACCGACGAACGCCCGGTCAGGCGGAGCGTCACCGTCCTGCGGTGACGCTGGATGTGGTTCCTCGCCGCCGGAAATGCGGTAGTCCTGGTGCCACCGTCCATGATCGATGTCGCCCATGTCCGGAAGTTCTGACCAGAACTGCCCGGTACCGGACGATGAGCGTGCCGGCGGTGGGCCGCATCGGAGTCGTGCAGGCAATCGATCCGCCTGGCGTTCGGTGGGCTCGGGGGTTAGCCGGTAGAAATGCGGCATGGAGGTCTTGAACAGCCGGATGATCCTTCGCCCCGGTGACCACGATCGGTCGGTGCGGTTCTACCGCGACGTGCTGGGGTTGGCGGTCTGCCGCGAGTTCCCCGGTGGCACGGTGTTCTTCCTGGGGCAGGGGTATCTGGAGGTCTCAGGTCAGGGTGATCAGGGTCCGAGCCCGGACCAGGTGCTGTGGCTGCAGGTCCGGGACCTCCGCGCCACCTTCGACGAGCTCCGCGAGCAGGCCGTCACGGTCCTCGCCGAGCCCGAGCACAAGCCCTGGGGCCTGCACGAAGGCTGGATCGCCGATCCCGACGGCTTGCGCATCGTCCTCGTCGAGGTCCCCGCCGACCACCCCATCCGCCGCGACACCCGCGGCGACTAGCTGTATTGCCCGGGGAGGAGAACGGGTGACACGGGGTCGGCCCGCAGCGCCTCCGCGTGGCACCGACATCAGGGCGGTCTTCGAAGAAGAGCGTCCGCGTCTCCAGGTGGATGACGGGGCTGTGCTCTGCGGGGTCGATCAGCATCACCGAGCTGAGCACGCCCGGGCAACCAGGTCTCGTGCGGGGCGACCGGGAGTTGGGCGTCGGGTAGTGGGCGTGGCGTGGGACTATGGGGTGACCCCGTGCGCGGCATCCGCCCGGGGGAGACCGGGCCGACGTCTGCCGACGAACGCCGACAGCCGTAGGAACGCCGCCGACATCCGAGGAACCTGAGTGAGCAGTTTCGCCGACACCACGTTCACGCCGCCGGAGCGGATCCGGAACTTCTGCATCATCGCGCACATCGACCACGGCAAGTCGACGCTGGCCGACCGCATGTTGCAGCTGACCGGTGTGCTGGGGGAACGCGCCTACCGGGCCCAGTACCTCGACCGGATGGACATCGAGCGCGAGCGCGGCATCACGATCAAGGCGCAGAACGTGCGCCTGCCGTGGGTCCTCGACGGCGACGAGCACGTGCTGCACATGATCGACACCCCCGGTCACGTCGACTTCACCTACGAGGTCAGCCGTTCGCTGGCCGCCTGCGAAGGCGCGATCCTGCTGGTCGACGCCGCGCAGGGCATCGAGGCGCAGACCCTGGCGAACCTCTACCTCGCCATGGAGCACGAGCTGCAGATCATCCCGGTGCTCAACAAGATCGACCTGCCGGCCGCCGAGCCGGACAAGTACGCCGCGGAGCTCGCGCACATCATCGGCTGCGAGCCCGAGGACGTGCTGCGCGTGTCGGCCAAGACCGGTGAGGGCGTGGACGCGGTCCTCGACGAGGTCGTGAAGCAGGTCCCGGCGCCTCAGGGCGAGGCCGACTCCCCGCCGCGCGCGATGATCTTCGACTCGGTCTACGACACCTACCGGGGCGTGGTCACCTACATCCGGGTCGTCGACGGCAAGATCACCCCGCGCCAGCGGATCAAGATGATGTCCACCAACGCCACCCACGAGCTGCTGGAAGTCGGCATCATCTCGCCGGATCCCAAGCCGTCGAAGGGCCTGAGCGTCGGCGAGGTCGGCTACCTGATCACCGGTGTGAAGGACGTCCGCCAGTCCAAGGTCGGCGACACCATCACCGCCGAGCGCAAGGGGGCGACCGAGCCGTTGGCCGGCTACCGCGAGCCCAAGCCGATGGTCTACTCCGGGTTGTACCCGATCGACGGCTCCGACTACCCGATCCTGCGCGAAGCGCTGGAGAAGCTGCAGCTCAACGACGCTGCTCTGACCTACGAGCCGGAGACCTCGGGAGCGCTGGGCTTCGGCTTCCGCTGCGGTTTCCTCGGTCTGCTGCACCTGGAGATCACCAGGGACCGCCTGGAGCGCGAGTTCAACCTGAACCTGATCTCCACCGCCCCCAACGTGGTCTACGAGGTCGAGATGGAGGACGACACCGAGCTCGTGGTGACCAACCCCTCCGACTGGCCCGAGGGCAAGATCAAGGAGGTCTCCGAGCCCGTCGCCAAGTGCACGGTGATCGCCCCGTCCGAGTTCGTGGGCACGATCATGGAGCTGTGCCAGAGCCGCCGCGGCCAGCTCGAGGGCATGGACTACCTGTCGGAGAGCCGGGTCGAGCTGCGCTACACGTTGCCGCTGGGCGAGATCGTCTTCGACTTCTTCGACCAGCTCAAGTCCCGCACCCGCGGCTACGCCTCGATGGACTACGAGGAATCCGGGATGCAGGCCTCGAACCTGGTCAAGGTCGACATCCTGCTGCAGGGCGAGCCGGTCGACGCCTTCAGCGCGATCGTGCACCGCGACGGCGCCTACGCCTACGGCACCAAGATGGCCACCAAGCTGCGCGAACTCATCCCGCGCCAGCAGTTCGAGGTGCCGATCCAGGCAGCAATCGGCTCGCGCATCATCGCTCGCGAAACGATCCGCGCGATCCGCAAGGACGTGCTCGCCAAGTGCTACGGCGGTGACATCAGCCGGAAGCGCAAGCTGCTGGAGAAGCAGAAGGAAGGCAAGAAGCGGATGAAGACCATCGGCCGTGTCGAGGTCCCGCAGGAAGCCTTCGTCGCAGCCCTGTCCACGGAAGAGGGCAAGGACGACAAGTCCAAGGGCGGCAAGAAGTAACTCTCAGTGCAATGCCGTGACTGACTGCCGGTGCCCCCTCGTTGACTTTCCGCCAATCGGGAAGGAGGGGGCCGTGTCAGCCATGGCGGAGACGACTGGTCCGCACGGCATCGTCCCCCTCGCCCGTTCACGGTGCACGACATGGAGACGATGCCCGATGACGGCCATCGGTACGAGCTCCTCGACGGGCACTCCTCGTGACCCCCGCGCCTGGCTTCGGGAAGTGGTTCTGCCCCTTCGCCTCGGTGAGGTCCTCGTCCCGAGCGACCAGCGAGTCGGGCTGGAGCTCGGCCGTCGGTAGTCATGAGGGCTTCACGTCGCCGATCGCCAGGTGTCGTCGGATCGACTCGGCCCAATCTCATAGAAGTCCTCTATGGGATGTATCGAGCATTGGTCTGCTCTGCTGGTGATCAGGGGAAACCCGGGTGAATCATGACTCGGGTCACGGTCTTGGCTGGTGGAACGGGGTTGTGCGGTTCGGACCTGTGGTTAGCATTCGATCGCAAAGGTCTTGCGGTGTTTCGGTTTCCGCCGAGCACATCGATGTTCTCCCTGGTGCGCCACCAAAAGTGGCGGGCTCGACGCTGCCTGGAGGTTGCTGGTGGACTTCTCCCGCGAACGCTTACCGATCCCCGACCCTCAGCCCCCCGCCGCCACATCCCTCGACGCCCGTGACCAGAACCCGGCCTTCCAGCCCCGCCAGCCGCTGCGCCCGCCGCAGGGCGCGCCGAACGTCGTCGTGGTGCTCATCGACGACATGGGCTTCGGCGCCCCGAGCGCGTTCGGCGGGCCTTGCAACATGCCCACCGCTGAGCGCCTGGCCGATGGTGGCCTGCGCTACAACCGGTTCCACGTCACCGCGATCTGCTCGCCGACCCGGCAGGCGCTGCTGACCGGTCGCAACCACCACTCCGTCGGCATGGGCGTCACCACCGAGATGGCCAGCGCCGCGCCCGGTTACTGCGGCATCCGCCCGCTCAGCGCCGCCACGATCGGCCAGATGTTGCAGGGCAACGGCTACAACACCGCGGCTTTCGGCAAGTGGCACCAGACCCCGGCCCGCGACGTCAGCGCCGCCGGGCCGTTCGACCGGTGGCCCACCGGCGAGGGCTTCGAGAAGTTCTACGGGTTCATGTGCGCGGAGATGAACCACTGGTACCCGGTGCTGTTCGACGGCACGAAACCCGTTGAGCCAACCCGCAAACCCGAGGACGGCTACCACCTGTCCGAAGACCTGGTGGACAACGCGATCGACTGGGTGCGCGACCAGACCTCGCTCAAGCCCGACAACCCGTTCTTCGCCTACCTGCCCTTCGGCGCCACCCACGCGCCCTACCACGTTCCCCAGGAGTACCGGGAGCGCTACCGGGGCAAGTTCGACCACGGCTGGGACCGGCAGCGCGAGATCACCCTGGAGCGGCAGAAGGAGCTCGGCGTCGTCCCGCAGGACGCGGAACTGGCGCCGTGGGCGGAAGGCGTGCCGCACTGGGACGAGCTCTCCGCCGACGAGCAGCGGGCCGCGGCGTCCCTGATGGAGCTCTACGCCGGTTTCGCCGAGCACACCGACGACCAGGTCGGACGCCTCGTCGACGCCCTCGACGAGCTGGGCGAGCTCGACAACACGCTGTTCGTCTACATCCTCGGTGACAACGGCGCCTCCGCCGAAGGCGGACTGGGCGGCACGCTCAACGAGCACCGCTTCGCCAGCGGCATCCCCGACAGCGCCGAGTTCATCAACGCCCACGACGCCGCGCTGGGCGACGCGACCACGCACGCCCACTACCCGGTCGGCTGGGCACTGGCGATGAACACGCCCTACCAGTGGACCAAGCAGGTCGCCTCGCACTTCGGCGGCATCCGGGACGGCATGATCGTGCACTGGCCCGACGGCATCGCCGAGCGCGGCGGGCTGCGCGACCAGTTCCACCACGTCATCGACGTGGTGCCGACGATCCTGGAAACGGCAGGCCTACCGCACCCGACCGAGGTCAACGGCATCGCGCAGCAGCCCATCGAGGGCACCAGCATGCTCTACAGCTTCAACGACGCAGACGCGCCCGACCGGCACCGCGTGCAGTACTTCGAGATGGTTGGCAACAGGGGCATCTACCAGGACGGTTGGATGGCCGTGACCCGCCATGGCACGCCGTGGGTGATGGTCCAGGACGGTGTCCGCCGCTCCTTCGACGACGACGAGTGGGAGCTGTACAACACCAACGTTGACTGGACTCAGTCCCACGACCTCGCCGAGCAGCACCCGGAGAAGCTGCGCGAGCTCCAGCAGCTGTTCCTGGTGGAGGCCGCCAAGCACGACGTGCTGCCGCTGGACGACCGGATGACCGAGCGGGAGAACCCCCTCGAAGCCGGCCGGCTGGACCTGATGGGCGATCGGCGTTCGGTCACCTTCCACGCCGGTGCCAAGCGGTTGACCGAGGAGACCGCGCCGAACGTCAAGAACCGCTCGCACAACTTGACCGCGGTGGTCGAGGTGCCCGAGAGCGGTGCCGAAGGCGTTCTGGCCGCCCAGGGCGGGCACACCGGTGGCTGGTCGTTCTACTTCCACGACAGCAAGCTGAACTACGCCTACAACTACTTCGGCTCGGTCGTTCAGCACGTCCGCGCTCCGGGGCCGGTTCCCGCGGGCGAGCACGAGGTCAGCCTGCGGTTCGACTACGACGGTGGCGGTGTCGGCAAGGGCGGTGCGGTGACGCTGCGCGTGGACGGCACCGAGGTCGCCTCGGGCCGGGTCGACGCGACGATCCCCTACTACTTCGCCTTCGACGAGACCTTCGACATCGGCGTGGACCGGGCCAGCCCGGTCACCGACGACTACGCACCGGTCGACAACGCCTTCACCGGAGTGCTGCGGCGGCTGCGCGTCGACCTCGACGACGACCAGTGGGCCGACGTGGAGGCCGCATCGGCGTTCCGCACCGCCCACGAGTAGGCGGTACTGGTCTGGCGATGTTCCGCCTGCCTGGTGTAATGCCGGGCAGGCGGAATTCTCGCGTGGGGAGGTGACATGGACCGGCGGGAGTTGGAGTACTTCCTGGCGATCGTCGAGCACGGCAGCTTCACCGCCGCCGCGCAGGCCATGCACGTCGCCCAGCCATCCCTGTCGCACGCCATCCGCAACCTGGAGAAGGAGCTCGGTGGCAAGGTCTTCCACCGGCTCCCGCACGGCGTGTCGCTCACCCCGGCCGGGGACGCGCTGGTCGAACCCGCCCGGCAGGTGATGCGCGACCTGAGCACTGCGTCGGCCTCGGTCCGCGAGGTGCTCGGGCTGTCCAGCGGCAGGCTGGACGTCGTGGCGCAGACGACGCTGGCCGTCGATCCGCTCGCCGAGCTCATCGGTGCTTTCCTGCGCGAGAACCCGAAGGTCGCGGTCAACATCGCCGACCCCGAGCTGGGGACGGATGTGACCTCGGCGGTGCGGGCCGGTGAGTGCGAGCTGGGCCTGGTCGACTCCGAACATCCCATCGGGGACCTGGAGAGCATGGTGCTGCGCGGCCGGGAGATTTTCGCCGTGCTGCCGTCGGATGTCGCGCCCGGCCAGAAGCGGTTGAGCGTGCCGGAGCTGTCGACCCTGGACTGGATCGCCACCCCTCCCGGTACCGCGACGCGGGCCGTCATCGAGGACACCGTCGGAACACGCGGTGGCGAACCGACTTTCGCGGTGGAGACCGCGCACCAGGCGATGATCGTGCCGTTGGTGCTGGCCGGAGCGGGCGCGACGCTGCTGCCGCGCGCGATGGCCCGCGACGCCGCCGCGCGTGGCGCGGTCGTGCTGCCGCTGCGGCCCAAGGTGGTGCGCCGGGGCGTCCTGTTCTGGCGCCGAGGCCCCCTGTCACCAGCAGCGGCGCAGTTCGTCGCGATGGCCGAGACCATCGCCGAACTGCGCCGCTGAGATCGCTCGTGCACGCCAATGCGCGGCGCTTCGCCGTCCTCACCGGAGACCGCTGAGAGCTGCTGGGAGGGACGGCACAGCGGTGCCTGCTGAGCCCACCCTGATACGGCGGGCCACGCCGCCTTCCGGAGCAGCTCTCAGCTCTGGTGGGCCTCCACGAAGGCGTAGACGTCGGCTTCGTCGACACCGGGGAAGGTGTCGGCCGGCAGCGCCGCCAGGACGTGGGAGTGGGCTCGCGCCGACGGCCACACCATGCCCTCCCAGCGGCTGGCGAGCTCGGCCGGCGGGCGCTGGCAGCACTCGCCGGCCGGGCAGCCGGACTTGGAGTGGTTGTTGGTGTCCCGCCCGCGGAACCAGCGCGACTCGGCGTAGGGCACGCCGAGGGTGATCGCGAAGTCCCGGCCGCGGCTCGGGTCGACGTGCGCGACGCACCAGTGCGTGGCTCCCGGCTTGTCGGTGTACTGGTAGTACGTCGAGTACCGGTCCGGGGAGGAGAAGACCTGGCGCCCCGACCAGTACCGGCACATCCGCTGGCCCTCGATCGCTCCCGTCGGGTCGGTGGGGAAGACCAGCCCGTCGTTCTCGTATGCCTTGTGGATGATGCCGGTCTCGTCGTTGCGGACGAAGTGGCACACCAGGTCGAGGTACTGGGTGGCGAGGTTGGTGAACCGGTGCGCGGCCATCTCGTAGGACACCGAGAACACGTCGCGCAGGTCCTCCACCGCCAGGTCGCGTTCGGCCTTGGCGTCCTGCAAGAACGGCACCGCGGACTGCTCCGGCACCAGCACGGCGGCGGCGAAGTAGTTGGCCTCGACGCGCTGCCGCAGGAAGTCGGCGAAGTCGCGGGGCTGGCTGTGGCCGAGCGTCAGGTGTCCCAGCGTCTGCAGCAGGATCGTGCGCGGGCTGTGCATGCCCAGCGACTCTCGGCGCAGGAAGATCCGGCGGTTCTTCATGTCGGTCACCGACCGCACCGAACGCGGCAGGTCGGTGACGAACTTCAGCCCGAAGCCCATGTGCGTGGCGATGGACTGGATCAGGCCCTCCGACAGCGGCCCACCGTGGTACCCGGAGCGCTTGAGCAGGTCGCTGGCGGCCTTCTCGATCTCCGGGAAGTAGTTGTTGTGCTTGCGCATCACGCCGCGCAGCTCGGCGTTGGCCTTGCGGGCCTCTTCCGGCGTGGCGACCTTCTGGGTCTCGCGGCGCTTGAGCTCCTCGTAGAGGGCCAGCACGTGTTCGAGGGCTTCGGTGGGCAGTCGCTTCCCGACCTTCAGCGGCGGCAGCGAGAGCCGTTGGTAGATCGGGTCGAGCTGGGCCTTCTCCACGGCGATCTCGAGCTCGGCACGCCGGTTCGGGGCCTTCTTCGACAGCAGCTCGTCGACGGAGGTGCCCAGCGCGTCGGCCAGCGATCGCAGCAGCGACAGCTTCGGCTCGCGGTGGCCGTTCTCCAGCAACGACAGCTGTGACGGCGCTCTCCCCACGCGGTCGCCGAGCTCAACAAGAGTCAATCCAGCGGTTCGGCGCAAGTGCCTGAGCCGCTGACCAAAGACCAGAAGGTCGTGTTCCGTAGAAAAACTACGGTCTTCTTCGGTGGCGAACTCCGTCATGGCGTTGATGCTAACAGAAAAACTCTGAAATTTACCCAGAAAATCTGGCCCGGTTTCGCTTGGCAGCGCGCAATATTGATTGCAGCAGGTCGCCAGCGATCCCGGAAGGGGAAAAACCATGAGCATCCGCGAGCAGGCGAAGAAGGCCGCTGAGGAGCTGCAGCGCGAGTGGGACACCAGCCCGCGCTGGAAGGGCATCGAGCGTACGCACTCGGCTGAGACCGTCGTCCGCCTCCGCGGCTCGGTGCAGGAAGAGCACACCCTGGCCCGCCAGGGCTCGGAGCGGCTGTGGAAGCTGCTGCACGAGCTCGACTACGTCAACTCGCTGGGCGCGCTGACCGGTAACCAGGCGGTCCAGCAGGTCCGTGCGGGCCTCAAGGCCATCTACCTGTCCGGCTGGCAGGTCGCCGCCGACGCCAACCTGGCGGGCGAGACCTACCCGGACCAGTCGCTGTACCCGGCCAACTCGGTCCCGCAGGTCGTCCGCCGCATCAACAACGCGCTCAAGCGCGCCGACCAGATCAACTGGGCCGAGGCGCTCGACCCGGAGGGTGGCGCCATCGAGGGTGAGGACACCCACTGGCTCGCCCCGATCGTCGCGGACGCCGAGGCCGGCTTCGGTGGCGTCCTCAACGCCTACGAACTGATGCGCGGCATGATCGGCGCCGGCGCCGCGGGCGTGCACTGGGAGGACCAGCTCGCTTCCGAGAAGAAGTGCGGTCACCTGGGTGGCAAGGTGCTCATCCCCACCAGCCAGCACGTCAAGACGCTGAACGCGGCCCGTCTGGCCGCCGACGTCGCCGGTGTGCCGTCCCTGGTCATCGCCCGCACCGACGCCGAGGCCGCGACGCTGCTGACCAGCGACATCGACGACCGCGACAAGCCGTTCCTCACCGGTGAGCGCACTGCCGAGGGCTTCTACAAGGTCAACAACGGCATCGAGCCCTGCATCGCCCGCGCCAAGGCCTACGCGCCGTACTCGGACCTGATCTGGATGGAGACCGGCACGCCGGACCTGGAGATGGCCCGCAAGTTCGCCGAGGCCGTCAAGTCCGAGTACCCGGACCAGATGCTGGCCTACAACTGCTCGCCGTCGTTCAACTGGAAGAAGAACCTGGACGACGCCACCATCGCCAAGTTCCAGCGCGAGCTCGGCCACATGGGCTTCAAGTTCCAGTTCATCACCCTGGCGGGCTTCCACGCCCTGAACTACAGCATGTTCGACCTGGCCAAGGGCTACGCCACCGACGGCATGACCGCCTACGTCGAGCTGCAGGAGAAGGAGTTCGGCTCGGAAGACCGCGGCTACACCGCGACTCGCCACCAGCGCGAGGCCGGTACCGGTTACTTCGACACGATCAGCACTGCGATCAACCCGGAATCGTCGACCACCGCGCTGGCCGGTTCGACCGAGACCGCGCAGTTCCACTGATCGTGTGGTTGATGGTGGTCGGCGCGCCTGCTGCGCCGGCCACCCCCTGAACGCACCAGCGGCCCTGTGGCGGGGTGTCGGAAAAATCGCAATGGTGCGAGTGAGCGGGAACCCATGGCGTCGGGTTCCCGCTCACTTTTTTGCTCTTCGAGCTGATCGGGGTCGTTCCGCTTGGCGGTGCGGGTGGGGGAGCCTGAGCTGCGCTGTGGACTCCGCGCGCCACTCCTTGAGTCGAATACGCGGTGTCGCGGCGTGCTCGCCACGGCACGGCCCAGTACCCCCGGCGGTGCGAGTTGCTCAGGTGGTGAAGGAGGGAGCACCTTCGGTGCTCGCCTGCCGGGGCGCGGGCGGTGTTCGGGATCGCCGAACGCGGATGTTGTGGCGGACAGTTCGGAGGTAGCGTTTTTAACATGATCGTCGAGTCGAGGATTCCGCTGGTGGCCGCGCCGATGGCCGGTGGTCCCAGCACGCCGGAACTGGCCGCCGCGGTGAGCGCGGCCGGGGCGCTGGGGTTCGTGGCGGGCGCCATGCTGACCGAGGACCAGCTCGTCGGCCAGATCGCGCGAATCCGCTCGCTCACCGATGAGCCGTTCGGCGTGAACCTCTTCGTGCCCAGCGACCGCAGGGACGTCGACCTCGACGACTACCGGTCGCGGGTCGCGGAGGCCGCGGGGAGGTACGGGGCGAAGCCGGGCTCGGCCGACTGGGACGACGATTCCTACCCCACCAAGGTTCAGCGGCTCGTAGACGAGCGGATCCCGGTGGTG
This sequence comes from Saccharopolyspora aridisoli, assembly GCF_004348445.1. Taxonomy (GTDB): domain Bacteria; phylum Actinomycetota; class Actinomycetes; order Mycobacteriales; family Pseudonocardiaceae; genus Saccharopolyspora; species Saccharopolyspora aridisoli. Next base: position 125,811 of record NZ_SMKV01000007.1, read on the forward strand.
TCGTTCACCTTCGGGCTTCCCGAAGCGTCCACCGTGGAACAGCTGCACGCGGTGGGCTCGGAGGTCGTGGTCACCGTGACCACCGCCGACGAGGCCCGGCAGGCGGCCCGCGTGGGCGCCGACGCGGTGTGCGTGCAGGGCATGGAGGCCGGTGGGCACCGAGGCGTGTTCCACGACGACCCCGAGACGCCCGGCGGAGGGCCGTTGCTCGGTCTGCTGCCGGCGGTCCGCTCGGTGCGCGCGGCGGTGGACCTGCCCGTCATCGCCGCCGGCGGACTGGTGCACGGCGCGGACGTCGCTGCCGTGCTGGCAGCTGGAGCGGCAGCCGCGCAACTGGGAACCGCGTTCCTGGTATGCGACGAAGCGGGCACCGCGCAGGCGCAGCGGGCCCAGATGGCCGAAGGCCAGCGGCTGACCGACATCACGCGTGCGTTCAGCGGTCGCCCCGCGCGCGGCTTGGTGAACGGCTTCATGCTCGACAACCAGGACGCCCCGGCGGCGTATCCGCAGGTGAACAACCTGACCAAGCCGATGCGCGGCGCTGCGGGCAAGGCGGGCGACGCCGAGGCGATCTCGATGTGGGCCGGCCAGAGCTACGCCCAGGCCCGCCCGATGCCCGCCGCCGACCTGGTCGGGCTGCTGCGCCGCGAGGCGCGCGAAGCGCTGCAGGCGGTCACCGGACGACTGTGACCGTCGCGGTCGTCAAACTCGCTGGGGCAGCTCGGAGCGGTCGCGTAGGTTGATCGCCATGAGCGTCGTGTCGTCGGTGAACCTGGCAGTCGTGCGGTCCGGGGAGTGGGCCGGGCGCCTCGGCAGGAGCGGCATCGACAAGCGTCCCGCCGCCGCGCCGGTGATGTTCACCGAAACCGGTGTCCAGGGCGATGCGGTGTGCGACACCAAGCACCACGGCGCCTGGTACCAGGCCGCCTACGCCTTCGACGGCGAGGAGCTGGCGCACTGGTCGGCCGAGCTCGGCAAGCACCTGGTGCCCGGCAACGCGGGCGAGAACCTGACGCTGACCGGCGTGGACAGCACCACGGCGCTGATCGGCGAGCGCTGGGCGATCGGCGGTGCCGTGCTGCGGGTGACCGGACCGCGCCAGCCCTGCCGCGTCTTCGCCGATTTCTGGGACGTCCCCGGCCTGGTCAAGAGGTTCACCCAGCGCGGGCGCACCGGCGTCTACCTGGCCGTCGAGCAGCCGGGCGAGATCAGCGCGGGCGACGAGGTTCGCAAGCTGTCCCGGCCCGATCACGACGTCCAGGTCGCGGAGGTCTTCGCGCTGACCAGGCAGGGCCGCGCCGACCTCTCGGAGCACGTCGCGGGCTGCCTCCCGGACCTCCCGGAGAAGTGGCGCGCCACCGCCGCCGCCAGGATCGATTGCTCCAGGGCCACTGCCTGATCCGGGGTCGGCGGGGCACACGGTGCGTTACCAACAGCCGCGAGGATGATCACTCGCACGCCCGGCGGAATGCCCGACCGGGCTGTTGTCGCCATCGCGAAGCCCCTGCCAGGTTTAATTCCATGGCGAGCGACTTGCAGCGGAAGAAGACCTCCGTCGTGTTCACCGCGATGGACGTCAACGGCGACGGGTTCTTGGAGCGCGCGGACTTCGAGGCGCTGACCGAGCGGTGGACGCGCATCCGCGGTGGGGACGGCGCGAACCGGTTGCGCGAGATCATGATGCGATGGTGGGACGCGCTGAGCGCGACCGCCGACGAGAACCGCGATCAGAGGATCACGCGGGAGGAGATGCTGGCCGCGGTCGAGAACCTGGGCGCGATGCTCGACCTGGTGACGGCGACCGCCGAGTCGATGTTCGAGGCGGTGGACGAGGACGGCGACGGCCGGGTGACCGCGTCCGAGTACGCCCGCGTGATCCAGGCGTGGACGGGGCGTGACGTGCCGACCGACGTCGCGTTCGCCCGGCTCGACCTGAACGGTGACGGGGAGCTCGGGAAGTCGGAGTTCGTGACCCACTGGGTGGAGTTCTGGGTCGGGGACGACGGCGAGACACCGGGAACCCACCTCTTCGGAGAGGTCTGACCGGGTCGCGGACTCCCACGTCCGAACACACCTCCCCGCTCCCGGGGTTCTCCGGGTCCGATCCTTCCTCCTCCGCCGGTGGATGAAACGGCGTGAAGTGCGCAGAATCGATACTGTGACACGGCACACCCTGTTGTGGGTGCGTTCCTTGTGGGAAAGATTGGGCTACAAACAGTTTGTCTTCCTATTATTCGACGGCCGGTTCGGCGGAGGTGCGGTGCGAGATGACACGCGAGCTGGAGCACTTCATCGGTGGGAAGCGGGTGCCGGGAACCTCCGGTTCCTTCGGTGACGTGTTCGACCCCAACACGGGCCTGGTGCAGGCCAGGGTGCCGCTGGCCTCGACCGACGAGGTCACGGCGGCTGTCGACAACGCTGCCGCGGCGCAGCCGGCGTGGGCTGCGACGAACCCGCAGAAGCGGGCTCGCGTGCTCATGCGGTTCGTGCAGCTGATCAACGACGAGATGGAGGACCTGGCACGCGTGCTGGCCTCCGAGCACGGCAAGACCGTCGCCGACGCCAAAGGCGACATCCAGCGCGGCCTGGAGGTCGTGGAGTTCGCGATCGGCGTCCCGCACCTCCTCAAGGGCGAGTACAGCGACAGCGTCGGCACCGGCATCGACGTCTACTCGCTGCGCCAGCCGCTGGGCGTGGTCGCCGGCATCACGCCGTTCAACTTCCCGGCGATGATCCCGCTGTGGAAGGCGGCACCGGCGATCGCCTGCGGCAACGCCTTCGTGCTCAAGCCCTCCGAGCGCGACCCCTCGGTGCCGGTGCGACTGGCCGAGCTGTTCGTCCAGGCCGGGGGCCCGCCTGGGATCTTCAACGTCGTCAACGGAGACAAGACCGCCGTCGACGCGCTGCTGACCGAACCGCGCATCGAGGCCATCGGCTTCGTCGGATCCTCCGACATCGCCGAGTACATCTATTCCACCGCCGCGGCCCACGGCAAGCGCGCGCAATGCTTCGGCGGCGCCAAGAACCACCTGATCGTCATGCCGGACGCAGACCTCGACCAGGTCGCCGACGCGCTCATCGGCGCCGGTTACGGCTCGGCGGGGGAGCGCTGCATGGCTATCTCGGTGGCCGTGCCGGTCGGCGAGGCCACCGCGAACGCGCTGGTCGACAAGCTCGTCGAGAAGATCCAGCGGCTCAAGGTCGGCACCAGCTTCGACGCCGACGCCGACTTCGGCCCGCTGGTGACCAAGCAGGCGTGGCAGAAGGTGCACGACCTCGTCGGGGTCGGCGTCGACGAAGGCGCGCAGCTGGTGGTCGACGGGCGCGACTTCTCGCTGGCCGGCAACGAGGGCGGCTTCTTCATGGGTGCTTCGCTGTTCGACCACGTCACGCCGGAGATGCGCATCTACCGCGAGGAGATCTTCGGCCCGGTCCTGTCGGTCGTGCGCGCTGCTGACTACGAGGAAGCGCTGCGGCTGCCCAGCGAGAACGAGTACGGCAACGGCGTCGCGATCTTCACCCGCGACGGCGACGCCGCGCGCGAGTTCGTCAACCGGGTCAACACCGGGATGGTCGGCGTGAACGTGCCGATCCCGGTGCCGATCGCCTACCACACCTTCGGCGGCTGGAAGCGGTCCGGATTCGGTGACCTCAACCAGCACGGCCCGGACTCGATCCGCTTCTACACCAAGACCAAGACGGTCACTTCTCGCTGGCCCTCCGGACTCAAGGAAGGCGCCAGCTTCACCATCCCGACGATGCACTGATCGCGCGGGCGGGGACCGGCGATCCCGGTCCCCGCCCGAACGCGAGGAGGGAGTCGACGTGTCCGTCGCAGCAGTGGCGAGCTCGCCTTTCGAGCTCGCCGACGACCAGCGCGCCATCAGGGACGCCGCGCTGGATTTCGCCCAAGACCAGCTCGCCCCGCACGCCGTGGAGTGGGACCAGGACAAGCACTTCCCGGTCGAGACGCTGCGCGCAGCGGGGGAGCTCGGCATCGGCGGCGTCTACGTCGACGCGGCCTTCGGTGGCAGCGGCCTGAGCAGGTTCGACTCGGTGCTGATCTTCGAGGCGCTGGCCAGCGGAGATCCGTCGATCGCCGCCTACATCTCCATCCACAACATGTGCGCGGGCATGATCGACCGCTTCGGCACCGACGCCCAGCGGGCGCGCTGGCTGCCGGGGTTGTGCTCGATGGAAAACCTCGCGAGCTACTGCCTGACCGAACCCGGCGCCGGGTCGGACGCGGCCGCGCTGCAGACCCGCGCGGTCCGCGACGGCGACGACTACCTGCTCACCGGGGTCAAGCAGTTCATCTCCGGCGGCGGCAGCTCCGACGTCTACGTGGTGATGGCCCGCACCGGCGAACCCGGGCACAAGGGCATCTCCACCTTCGTCGTGGACGCCGGAGCCGAGGGGCTTTCCTTCGGGGCGAACGAGAAGAAGATGGGCTGGAACGCCCAGCCCACCCGCCAGGTCATCTTCGACGGCGTCCGCGTTCCCGCCGATCAGCGGCTCGGCGACGAGGGCATCGGGTTCCACATCGCCATGGCCGGGCTCGACGGCGGCCGGCTCAGCGTCGGAGCCTGCTCGCTCGGCGGCGCGCAGGCCGCGCTGGACAAGTCGCTGGGATACGTGCGGGAGCGCAGCGCGTTCGGCTCCAAGCTCAGCGAGTTCGAGGCCCTGCAGTTCAAGCTCGCCGACATGGCCACCGAGTTGGAGGCCGCGCGCCTGCTGCTGTGGCGGGCCGCGTGGGCGCTGGACACCAAGGACCCGGCGGCCACCCGGTTGTGCGCGATGGCCAAGCGGCTGGCCACCGACGTCGGGTTCACCGTGGCCAACGAGGCACTTCAGATCCACGGTGGATACGGATACCTTGCCGAGTACGGCTTGGAGAAGATCGTCCGCGACCTGCGGGTGCATCAGATCCTGGAAGGCACCAACGAAATCATGCGGCTGATCATCTCCCGTGGTCTGCTGGCGGCCTGACCGCGGCCTCGGGGGCAGCGCCTCGCACAACGATGGAGTTTCGCACCATGACGGAATCCGAGATCCTGGTCAGCGAGAGCGGCTCGCTCGGGCGCATCACGCTCAACCGCCCGAAAGCCCTCAACTCGCTGACCCTCGGCATGGTCCGGGAGATGACCGAGGCGGTCGAGCGGTGGCGCGACGCCGAGCACATCGAGGCGGTCCTGATCGACGGCGCCGGCGAGCGCGGTCTGTGCGCCGGCGGTGACGTGCGCGCCCTGCACGACGCGGCCAAGGCCGGTGACGAGTCGCTGCCCGCGGCGTTCTGGACCGAGGAGTACCGGCTCAACTCCGCGCTGGCCAACTACCCCAAGCCGGTCGTGGGGATCATGGACGGCGTCTGCATGGGCGGTGGCGTCGGCATCACCGCGCACGGATCGCACCGGGTGGTCACCGAGCGCTCCAAGGTCGGGATGCCCGAGACCGGCATCGGCTTCATCCCCGACGTCGGCGGCACGTACCTGATGTCGCGCACCCCCGGTGAGCTCGGCACGCACCTCGCGCTGACCGGCGGGGCGGTCGGTGGCGCGGACGCGTTGTACTGCGACCTGGCCGACCACTACGTCGACAGCGCCCGGCTCCCCGAGCTCGTCGAGGCACTGAGCAGCGGTGACGTGGACGAGGTGCTGGCAGCCTTCGCCGCGCCGGCGCCCGAGCCGACCCTGGCCGAGCACCGGGAGTGGATCGACGCGGCCTACGCGAGCTCCGACGTCGAGACCGTCCTCGCCCGGCTGCGGGAACGTCCCGAGCAGGCCGCGAAGGACGCCGCGACGACCATCGAGACCAAGTCGCCCACGGCGCTCAAGGTCACCCTGCGCGCCCTGCGCAGCAGCTACGACTCGCTGGAGCAGGCGCTGACCCTGGAGTACCGGCTGGCCATGGCGTGCGTGCGGATCGGCGACTTCGTCGAGGGCGTGCGCGCCGCGCTGGTCGACAAGGACCGCAACCCGCAGTGGTCTCCCACCACGCTGTCCGAAGTGGACGAATCGCGGGTGCAGAAGTTCTTCGAACCGGCCTCCGACGAGCCGGAGCTGTTCGGCTGAGCGCGGATTCGCCGGCCTTGGCGGGAAGTTCGAGCAGAAGGGTAGTGACAATGGCTGTCATCGGTTTCATCGGACTCGGCCACATGGGTCGTCCGATGTCGGCGAACCTCGTCAAGGCCGGCCACGCCGTGCAGGGCTACGACCTCGTCCCGGCCGCCCTGGCCACCGCCGCGGACAACGGTGTGACCACGGTGTCCTCGATCGCGGAGGCGGTCCGCGGGGCCGACGCGGTGATCACCATGCTGCCCAGCGGCAAGCACCTGCTGGACGCCTACGACGAGGTGCTGCCCAACGCGGCCTCCGGCGCGCTGCTGGTCGATTCCTCCACTGTGGACGTCGCTGACGCGCGCGCCGCGCACCAGCGCGCGCAGGAAGCCGGTCTGGGCAGCATCGACGCGCCCGTCTCCGGTGGCACGGCCGGTGCCGAGGCGGGGACGCTGACGTTCATGGTCGGCGGGTCCGAGGCCGACTTCCAGCGCGCCGAGAGCGTTTTGGAGCCGATGGCGCGCAAGGTGATCCACTGCGGTGGGCCCGGCAACGGCCAGGTCACCAAGATGTGCAACAACCTCATCCTGGGCGCTTCGATGATCGCGGTCAGCGAGGCGTTCGTGCTCGGTGAGCGCCTCGGCCTCTCGCACGAGGCGCTCTACGACGTCGCGGCGGTCTCCACCGGCCAGTGCTGGGCGCTGACGACCAACTGCCCGGTGCCGGACCTGGTGGAGACCAGCCGCGCGAACCACGACTACGAACCCGGCTTCGCGGCGGCCCTGATGCTCAAGGACCTCAACCTCGCGCTCTCGGCGGCGGAGCAGTCGGGCACCGACGCGTCCATCGGCCGCCTCGCCACGGACCTCTACCGCCGCTTCAACGAAGAGGGCGGCGGCGGCCAGGACTTCGGCGCCATCATCAAGTCCATCCGCGAGCACTCCGGCTCCTGACGCCGCTCAGCGGGACTCCGTTCAGGCCGTTGATGTCGTAGGACCGCATGAACGTCGGCGGGCGCGCGCCGCTTCGCGTGAACGCGCGGCCTCGTTCTCCATCCGCAGCGCGCGGGCGATGTTCGAGGAGAACGTGCCCGGATCGCTGAGCACCTGCAGCGCCTCGGCGTGGCCGTAGGCGTTGCACACCCGGTCTCGTCGTCGAAGCGCACCGGGAACTCCGGGTGCTGCACAGCGCGTCCAGGACTTGCCGGGGTCGATACCCCACTCCTCGACCGGACAGGTCATCGCACCAACTCCGTTCGTCGAACGGTGACGTCGCCGAAGCCGGTGCGGGCGTGCACCTCGGCGGTCTCGGTGTCGGGATCGGGTTCGTCGGCGTGGTCCATGTCGTTGTGGACGCGCCCGTGCTTGGCGTCGAGGTCCAGCCACGCGGTGGTACCTGGCCGGATGCCGATGCGAAGGTCGCCGAGCGAGGTCGCCAGCTGCACCGAGCCGCGCACGATCTCGTCGATGCGGACGCTGCCGTTGGCGGTCCGCGCCTCGACGTCGGACAGCGAGCGCTGCACGGTGATGTCGCCGTTGGCGGCCTTGAGCCGCAGGGCGCCACCGACCTCACCGATCCGCGTCGCGCCGTTGGAGTTCTTCACCGCGGCGGTGCCGTCGATGCGGTGCAGCTCGACCTCCCCGGTCCCGGTGCTCACCTCCGCGTTGCCCGCGATGTGCCGGGCGGTGACGCGCCCACCCGCGGTGTCGGCCTTCAGCGCCCCGGTCTCGTCGACGTCGATGCTGCCCATCGCCGTCTTGATCCGGGTGTCGCCGAGCCGGCCTTGGGTCGCGAAGGAGCCGGCACCGGCCTGCCCGTTCAGGCTGGAGCCCGCGGGCACTTCGACGGTGATCTCGACCGACCCGGGCTTGGCGAGCAGTCCGCGTGATCTCGGACCTTTGACCTGCAGGGTTCCGGCGGCGAAGGAGACGTCGGTGTTCTCCGCGGTAGTCACGTCGGCCTTGGTCGCCGCGTCCGTGGGCCGGACGTCGACGGTGGTGCGGGCCGCGTCGGTGGCGAGGATCCGCGCGGTGCCCCACGCGAGTTCGATGGTCGCTGCGATCGGCTCAGGAGTGTCGAATCCAGGCATGGCGGTGCCCTCCAAGGTGGTGGATGAGCGTCTCCGCTTCTCGGAGACGTGTGGTGAGTCCGGCGGGAAGCGCCTCAGCGCACCCAGCCGGTGAAGCGCTGGCCGACCACGCCGTGCGGCCGGGCGCGTGGTCGGTCGCCGTCGAGCGCTGCTGCGGCGGCGCGCACCAGCCAGGCGTTGACCGACAGGTGCTGCGCGGCGGCGGCTTCTTCGACGCGGTTCTTGAGGGATTCCGGCAGCCGCAAGTTGATCCGCGACATCGCGCCGTCGTCGGTCTCCGGCGCTGGTGGTGCCGGGGTGGCTCCTCTCGCGGTGTCCTCGGTGTGGACCGGTGGTGTCACGACGAAGCCGGGCTCGCCGCCGCGCAGCCGCACCTCGACCGAGCCGGGGGCGAGGTCGCTGGTGATCTCGTCGGCAGCGGCCGACAGCGCGTTGAACAGCGTCAGGCGGATGGCCGATTCCAGTGGTGCGGTGAGTCGATCGGCGAGCTCCCGCGCCTCGTCACCACCGGCTGCGGCGGCAACGGCCAGGTCGTGGCGCAGGTTGTCGACGTACGTCGTGAGGTCCATGACGCCATGATGGCACCATCGTGGCACACAGTACAACCAATGTGGCTCAACAAGGTGCCACACGTGCGCGCCGGGGGTCCGCGCAGAGCCGTGGTGGCGCGCGTACGCTGCGCGTTGTGTTGGAGTTGCTGGTCGAGTGGTACGACGGCGTCGAGCTGTGGTTGGTGCAGCTCGTCTATCCGCTTCAGGTCGCCCTGGTGCTCGCAGTCCTGGTGCCGCTGTGCTGGGGGGTGGCGCGAGTCGTCGACCGCGCGGTGGACGGCCTCGGTGCCAAGGTCACCCGGGGGCGCGGCGCCGAACTGCCGGTCGGCCACGACGGTGAGGCCGGGCGGAGGGGAAAGACGGCGTGAGCTCGCGCAAGCGCATTTCGTCGGCGTTGATCGGGCTGGTCGCCCTGGTCGTGCTGGGGTGGTTCGGCGAGGACGTCGTCGCCGATCCACCGAGCACAGAGGTGCCCGGTGCCAGCCAGTCAGGACTGCAGGTCGAGCAGCTGTCGAAGCTGCCGCCCGAGGCGGGCAAGACCTACCAGCTGATCGTCAGGGGCGGGCCGTTCCCGTACCCGGGCAAGGACGGCTCGGTGTTCGGCAACCGCGAAGGTGAGCTGCCCGAGCAGGAGTCCGGCTACTACCACGAGTACACCGTGCCGACCCCGGGCTCTCAGGATCGCGGCGCGCGCCGACTGGTCACGGGTGGTCAGGACGAGGTGTACTACACAGGTGATCACTACGAGTCGTTCGTTGTTGTGGATGCGGCGGGTTGAGTGCCATGTTCGGAACGAAACTGGCCAGCAGGTTGCGGAAGGAGCAGCCGGTGAGTGATCAGCCGAGCGCCGACATCACGGCTGGCGAGGCCGTCGTGGTAGCCGAGGAACGTGGCGCGACCGCCCACGTCCTCGACGGTGCCGACCTGACCAGCAAGCGCACCACTCTCGACGGCATCGCCGCCGTCCTCGACTTCCCCGAGTGGGCCGGGCGGAACCTGGACTCCCTCTTCGACTGCCTGACCGACCTGTCCTGGCTGCCCGAAGGCGAGCACGTCCTGATCTGGTCCGGGTTCCAGGACCTCGCCGACCACGACCCCAAGGCGTTCAACGGCATCAACTCGGTCCTGCGCGACGCGGCGGAACGTCCCATGTGCGGCCGACGCTTCACCGCGGTGCTGACCCGGTCTTGATCAGCAGCCGCTCGTAGTGCTGGACGCAGGTGGTCAGTGCCGCCCGGCGCCACTGACCATCGGTCACCTCAGAGCTTCCGGGACCCAGCTGGGCTTGCGCTTCTCCGCGAAGGCCGTGATGCCCTCCTGGCCCTCCTCGCCCGCGAAGTGCCGGGCCGACAGCTGCAGCATCTCGGCGAAGTCGTCGCTCATCGACTCCGGCCGCTGGCTGGTGAGCATGGACTTGGTGGCGGCCAAGGCGGTGGGGCCGCCGAGCGCCAGCATGTCGGTGTAGCGCTTGACCTCCGCGTCCAGGTCGTCGGCCGGGACGGCGGAGTTGAGCAGGCCGATTTCCGCGGCGCGTTGGCCGTCGAAGGTCTCGCCGGTGAGGAACAGCTCGTGCGCCGGGCGCGCTTCGAGCCGGGGGAGCACGGTCACCGAGATCACCGCAGGGACCACGCCGATGCGGACCTCGGTGAAGGCGAACGTGGCGCTCTGGGCCGCGATCGCGATGTCGCAGGCCGCGACGAGCCCCACACCACCCGCGCGGGCGGGTCCGGCGACCTTGGCCACGACCGGCTTCGGGTTGGTCCAGATCTGCTCCAGCAGCGCCGGGAACTCGTTGACGCCCTGTTGATCGGAGTCCGCCGAGCGGGACTCCTTGAGGTCCATTCCGGCGCAGAAGACCTTGCCGGTGTGGGCCAGGACGATCACGCGCACCGCGTCGTCGTTCGTCGCGGCGTCCAGGTGTCCCTTCAGCTCCCGGCGGAGCTGGGCGGACAGGGCGTTGCGGTTGTGCGGCGAATCCAGGGTGATCGTTCCAACCCCATCGGCCACCTCGAAGTGCACGAGCTCATCCATGCCCGAGACGTTAACCAGCCCGCCACCTCTCACGCCACACCCGGAGACCCACCGGCCGCGGATCTCAACGGAGATCAGGTGGGTGGGTAGCGGGTGCCCCAGGTGGGTGGGCGGGGACCGAACTCCTGAGCTGCGTCCCGGGTGATCCGGTTGATGACGTCGTGGAGTTCGAGCTCCGCGGTCCAGCGCTGGGGGATCTTCGCGGCGCCGGTGGTGGCCGCGGTGAGGGCGCCGGCGACGGCTGTCGTGGTGGAGCTGTTGCCGGAGTGGTTGGCGGCGATCGGCAGAGCGGTGTCGAAGTCGCCGTCGGCTGCCAGCGCCGCGTAGGTGCCGATGGCGAGAGCTTCGGCAGCCGTGCCCGCCGTGCCGAGTTCGCGTTCCAGCTCGTCCGGGGTCAGGCGGGCGCCGCCGACGAGGTCCTTGGCGGCGGTGAGCCGGCGGGTGACCTCCTCGTGGCCGCTGTGCGGGGCGAGTTCCGCCAGGGCGCCGGTGACCGCTCCGGCGAGCGGCTCGCCGATCAGCAGCTTGGAGATCATGAATCCGAGCGCACCCGCGCTGAGCAGGGCGGTGGGGTGGCCGTGGGTGAGCGCGGCGCTGCGCATGCCCAGCGCGAACACCTCCGACGGGTCGTCGGACCACAGGGCCGCCGGTACCGCGCGCATGATCGCGCCGCTGCCCGCCGAGTCGCTGGCCGGCTCCTCGGGGGTGCCCATCGGCTGCTGGCCTTTGGCGAAGGCGATCAGCGTGCGCATCATGGTCCGCCCCGGGTTGCGGGTCTGGAACAGCGCTCGCTGCTGGACCAGCCAGCCGTCCGGTTCCGGCGCCTCGCGGAGGAAATCGCCCGCCGCGCGCGGCCAGCTGAGGTGCTGGGTGTGCAGCCAGCGCTGGTAGGCGTGCTGCAGGTGCCGGATCGGGTCGTCGGTCTCGCCCGCGCGGCGGGCGACGTTGGCCCGCAGCACGCCCTCGACCGAGAACAGCAGCAGCTGGGTGTCGCTGCCGAGCCGTCCTGACGGATGCCCGGCGGGCACGTACTCGGTGAGCCCGTCGGCGCCGTGACGCGCCCGGATCTCCTCCCAGCTGTCGGAGGCGATCGGCATTCCCAGCGCCTCGCCGACCGCGCAGCCCAGCACCGCGCCGAGGAACCGGTCCCGCGAGGCGGCCAGCCGCGGCACCCCGGTCAGCCCGGTCCGGTAGTCCGACGTCCCGGCAGGGTCCGCGGCCGACGTGGAATCGTCAGCGGGGTAGCGGTCCTCCCACGCGGCGGACTCGTCGGGTTCGGGGCCGAACTCGGTCGCCGCGTCCCGGCCCAGGCGCTCGATCACGTCGAGGATGGGCAACGCCTCGAGCAGTTCCGCGGGAATCGCGGTGGGTCCGCGCAGGGCGCCGAGCAGCTGCCCGCACAGCATCGCGGTGCTCGCGGTGTCCCCGTCGTGCTCGGCGGCTGAGGCGATGGCGGCTCCGAAGTCGTCCTCGCAGGCCAGCGCCACGCGCGCGGCGACCGCGAGCGCACCGAGCCCGCTGCGGTTCATGCCCAGGTGCGCCGGTCCTGGCCGGAGGCCCGCAGGGCTGAGCACGCCCAGCCGCAGGGCGTCGCCGAGCGCGGTGCGGCCCGACTGCCACCCGGAAATGCCCTGGCGCAGCGCGGTTTCCAGGTCGTGCCCGCGCAGCAGCCACAGCGTCGTCGTGCCCAGCACGCTGGCCGGGCTGTGCCCGTGCGGATGCCCGTGGGTGAGCGCGGCCAGGTCACCGCCGAGCGCGAACACCGCGCCCGGGTCGCTCGACCACAGCGCGGCCAGCGCCCCGAACGGGACGGCGGTGGCCGTGTCCGAGCTGTTGATCGGCTGCTGCCGGGTGCCCTGCGGATGCCCGGCGACGACCTTCGCCGCCGAGGTCAGCAATGTCGGCTCATCGGTCGCCGGGTCGTGCAGATCCCGCTCGGCGACCAGGAAACCGCTCGGCCGGGGTGAGTCGTCGCCGCAGTCCCGCCACGGCACACCCCGGGTGTGCAGCCATCGGCGCAACGCCGCCAGCGCCGCCGAGGTCGGTTCGCCGGAACCCGTCGAGCGCAGCCGCGTGTGCGCGCGGATCAGCCCTTCCAGCACGAACAGCAGAGCACCGGTGCGCTGGCCGACGCGGCCGAGCGCGGCGAACTCGCCGACCGCGCCGCCCAGCAGCATGCCGAGCACGCGGGCCGAGGAACCGGGCAGGACACCGGTGCGGTCGACCAGCCCGGTCTCCTGGGCCGCGGACTCCGCATCCGCCGCGATCCGCTGCTGCAGTTCGGCGGCCCACAGCGGACGGGTCGCGGGGTGGCTCTCCCAGCGCCGCCAGACCGTCAGCAGGCGGCGCTCCACCGGGTCCCGCCGGCATGCGGCCAGCAGCACGCGTTCGTCCTCGTCCAACCCGCGTTCGTCCACTACGGCTCATCCAGCGCTGTTGGCGGCAGGCTGGGGCTCGGGCTCCTCGACGTCGGAGACGCCCACCTCGGCCAGCAGCCGATCCAGGACATCCCGCAGTTCCAGCCCGTCGACCCACTCCTCGGGCAGCTCCTCGACGCCGCGCGCGGTGCCCATCAGGGCGCCGCAGATCGCCGCTGTCGCCGCGCTGTTGCCCGCGTGAGTTGCCGCTAGCGAGACCGCGTCGGCCACCGAGTTCGGGTGCGACAGCGCCGCGGCGACCGCGATGGCCAGTGCTTCCGGTGCGTGCCAGCCCAGGCCCAGCGACTCCAGCACCGTCGGCGACACGGGACCGCTCGTGGCGATCTCCACCGCGATGCGCAGGCCGCGCGCGGTGTTCTCGGCGCCCTCCATCCGGTCGAGTTCGGCCAGCACCGACTGCACGGCCTCGATCAGCGTCCGGCCGCCGTCCAACCCGCACACCAGGCCCGCCAGCGCGGCCGCGGGCAGGTAACCGTCCGGGTGGCCGTGGGTGAGCACAGCGATACCGGCGCCCAGCGCAATCGCATCGGCAAGATCGGTGGTTTCGAAACCGACCACGGCACCGCGCACGGTGGCGGCGGCGTTGCGGGCGTCGTTCGGCGGGTTGCCCGGGGTCGGGTTCTCACCTCGGTCGCCCCAGCGGGCCACCGCGGTCAGCGTCGCCTCGTCCGGGAACCGCTGCGCGCGAAGGGGTTCCACGTCGCTGAGCTTGCCGCCGCCGTCCGGGGTCGGCCGACCGCCCTGGGTGCGCACCCAGTCCCGCAGCGAGGCCCGCACCAGCGACGGTCGGTCCGGGTTCTCCCGGCTCAGCGCGGCCAGCACGAACGCGGTCTGCTGCGTGTAGGCGGTGGCGGCACCGAAGCGGCCGAACAGCTCCGCGTGCGCGCGCACGCCGTCGGGGTTCTCGCGCAGCGTGGTGAGCAGGTCGCTGAACATCCAGGGCGCGCCGAGGGCGTCACCGGCGGCGCTGCCGAGCACGCAGCCGGCGAGCCGGTCGCGGCGGCTGGGCCGGACCTGCTCCTCCTCAACGGGCTCGTCCTCGACCTCGACCTCGGCGTCCTCGGCGGCGGACTCGCCGGTGAGCTGCGCCGCACGCTCCTCGCCGAACGCCTCCACCAAGAGCTTGTGCAGGCCCTGGGTGAGGTCGGCGTTGCCGTTGCCGTCGTCGTTGTCGCGGAACTTGCGCCACGCCAGCAGCAACCGCAGTTCCTCGTCGGACAACCCGTCGTCGGAGTCGTCCTTGTCGGCGGGGGCTTCCTCGGCCGCGGCGGCCGATGCCTCCGCCGCATCCTGCGTGGAGGCTTCCGGCTCGCCGGGATCCGGCCTGGAGGCTTCCGGCTCGGTCGCGTCGGGCTCTTCCTCGGCCGGAGCCACATCCCCGAGCTCCGCCGGATGCTCCTCGGGCACCGGGTAGCGCGCCGCCCACAGCTGACCGGATGGCGAGTTGGGGCCGAACGCCAGGTCCGCGTCGGCGGCCAGGCACTCCAGCGCCTCGCGCAGTTCCAGCTTGTCTCGCCAGTGCTGCGGGATCGCGGAGGCGGTGTGCGCCGCGCCCATGATGCAGCCGCAGATCGACGCGGTGGAGTCGCTGGCGCCTGAGTGGTTGGCGGCCAGCACCAACGCCTCCGGGAACGACTCCGGGTGGGTCAGCGCCGCGCACACAGCGATCGCCAGCACCTGGGCGCCGGAGTGCGCGGTGCCGAAGGCATCCTCGATCTGCTCCGGAGTCGGCGTCCCGGTCGCGGCCAGCTCGACGGCCTTGCGCAGCGCGGTGATCGTCTCCTCGTGACCGTCCCATTCGGACAGTTCGAGGAGCGTGCGGTCCACCGCCTGCGGCAGCGTGCGGTCGGCCAGCAGCTGGTGCACCAGCAGGGCGAGCGAACCGGCGGGCAGGTAGGCGCTGGCATGGCCGTGGGTGAGCAGAGCGGTGCGGGCGCCGGTGCGGAACGCCTCGGACGGGTCGTCCGACCACAGGGCCGCCGGAGCCGCGCGCATGACCGCGCCCCAGTCAGCGGCGTCGTTCGGCGGCTTGTCCAGCGAACCCGGCTCGTTGCCGCCCGCGAAACCGCGCAACGCCTGCATCGTGGTCATGCCGCGGACGCGGCGGTCGAACAGCTCGCGCTGCTCGACCAGCCAGCCGTCCGGCTCGTGCGCGCTGGCCCCGGCCTCGGCCCACTCGACGCCCTGGGTGTGCAGCCAGCGCTGGTACGCCTGCTGCACGTAGGTCGCCGGGTCGGCGTACCCGTTGTCGCAGCGCGCTGTCGAGGCGCGGATGAGTCCTTCGGCGGTGAACGCGGTCAGCTGGGTCTCGTCGCTGATCGACCCGGCCGGGTGGTGCCCGTCGACGTAGTCGATGAGCCCGGAGTCGCCGTACTTCGCGCGGATCTCGGCCAGCGAGTCGGCCTCGATGGGGAGGCCGAGCGCGTCACCGGCGGCGGCGCCCAGCAGCATGCCGAGGATCCGCTGCGCGCGCAGGTCTTCCGGGGAGGACGGCGGTGGCGGTGCGGCCGATTCCGGTGGGGAGACGACGGATTCGACCTGCGGGGCGGCGACCTCCGGCCCGGGCTCCACCTCGGGCGCGGTGTCCTCCGCCTCGTCGGTCTCCGCTAACGTCCCCGGGCTCTCCGCAGGGCTTTCCGCGCGGGGCAGCGACGAGGCGAAGTCCAGGTCGGAGACGTCACCGGAAGCCGGGTAGCGCTTGGCCCACGCGTCACCGGCGGGCGGTGTGCCCCGGAACTCCAGCAGCCCGTCCTTGGCCAGCGACTCCACGACTTCGCGCTGCCGCAGGTCGCGCAGCCACACCCCGGGCAGTGCGGCGGCCCCGTTGCGGGCGCCGACGATGTTTCCGCAGATCGCGGCCGTCGAGTCGCTGTCGCCGGAGTGGTTGATCGCGAGCATCAACGCGTCGGCGGTGGTGTCGGTGCACAGCGCCGCGCACACCGCGATGGCCAGCGCCTCGTGCCCGGCCCAGCCGCTGCCGAGGGCGTCCTTGAGCTGCTCGGGAGTGGGTACCCCCTTCTCGGCGAGCTCTTCGGCGGCCTGCAGCGCGCGGTCGGTGTCCTCGTGATCGCGGTATGCGGCCAGCAGTTCGCGGGCCTGCTTCAGCGCCGAAGGGAGCGACTCCTCGCGCAGCAGCCGGTGCACCAGCACCGCCAGCACGCCGGCGGGCAGGTAGGCGTTGGGCTGGGAGTGGGTCAGCGCGGCGGTGGCGGCGGCGAGCTCGAAGACCGAGCGCGGGTCGTCCGACCACAGCGCGACCGGGGCCGCGCGGACCACGCCGCCGCAGTCGTCGGAGTCGTTGATCGGCCGCTCGAACGTGCCGGGAGCTCCCACCGAAGCGAACTCGCGGAGCGCGCTGATGGAACCGCTGTTCGGCGAGCGCACGGCGAACAGGTCGGACTGCTCGATCAGCCAGCCGTTGGCCTTGGGGTGCTTGGCCGCGAACGGTCCGGCCGACCGCATCCACGCGTGGCCCTGGGTGTGCAGCCAGCGCTGGTAAGCCAGCTGGATTGCGGGCAGCGGACCGGCCGAGTCGCCGCTGCGGGCCAGGCAGTGCGCGCGGATCAGCCCTTCCAGGGTGAACAGCGCCAGCTGGGTGTCGTCGGTGAACTCGCCCGGGTGCTCGCCGCTGCGGTCGTACTCGGTGACGCCGTCCTCGCCGAAGCGGCTGCGGATCTGGTCGATCGGGTAGAACTCCACCGGCGCGCCCAGCGCGTCACCGATCGCCCCGGCCAGCATCGAGCCCAGGAACCGGCGGCCGAACTCGGTCTCGGCGGGGTCCGCCGGAACCGCCGGCGGCTGGGGGACGATCGGAGTCGCGGGACCGACCGGAATCGCGGGAGCCGCGGTGGGCACCGGCGTTCCGGCGGGCGGCGACACCGGTGCGCCCGCGGGCGGTGCCATCGGCGTGCCTGCGGGCGGCGCGACCGGTCCGGGTGCGGGAACCGGAGGCATCGGCGTGCCCGCGGGTGGCGACATCGCGACGCCCACCGGCTTCGGCGGTACCGACGCGGCGATCTTGACCAGGTCCTCACCCGGCATCCGGGCCTTGACCGGACTCGTGGGGTTGATCTGCAGGTCGATGCCGGAGAGCTGGTTGGTCGCCAGCTGCCGTCCGGTCATGCGCTGCCAGGTCGTCCAGTTCGGCGGCAGGAAGCCGTCGGAGGTGAACACCTGCAGCTGACGGCGGCCCGACTCGTGCTCCATCGTGAACAGCCCGCTGCCCTGCGGCTGGGCGAACAGGATCAGCTCGGAGTCGAGCATCGCGGCGAGCAGGGAGTGGCCCTGCGCGTAACCGGTGGTGGTCAGCTGCAGCGCGCGCTCGACGTCGTTGGTCGGCGCGGGCAGCCGCAGCGCCACGGGCGAGGGCCGGTAATTCGGGTTGGGGGAGAAGTCGTCGGTGATCTCGCCTTTTTCGTCGACGCGGTAACCGCCGATGAAACCCCACGGCGGCACTTCGGCGTTGGGGTCGGTGAAGATCGGGTCGACCACGTACAGCCAGGTGTTGGGCTGCTTCTTGGCCTGTTCCCGCATAGCCGGTGTGATGACCGGTCGACTCGGCTGCTGCGTGTTCATCTCGCCCTGTTGTCCCTGACTCCCTGTCCAGCCTTGCATTGATCGCCCCCACAGCGACGGTCACTCGATCGCGTGAGCCTGACGGGTCAACGATGCACGGTGAGCTGCCGGTTCCCGTTCGAGCGCCGTAACGCACTCTCTCATGGCCTCGTGGGATGAATCGTAGTCTTCGTGAGAACAACTCTGAGTGAATCTCAGCGGTGCGGTCCGGTGGATCACACGTCGGTCGGGACGGCAATGGTTCAACCGGACGGAGCCGGGGGTCAGTCGGACAGCGCCGCGGCCATCAAACAGCCCAAGCACGGCATCCCGGCGGGCCCGTCCAGAGCCTCGGCCTGGCCAGGGGCGATGCTGAAACCGCAGTAGGCGTGCAAGGTCTCAGGCAGCGGGCCACCGTTCGGGAGCGGGAAGAAGTGGCAGGACTTGTCCTGCTCGCTGCGCGCGAACTCAGGGCGCACCCGCGCGATCAGGTGCGGGATCGACGTCATCGCGGAGCACCTCCTGCGCGCGCAGCCCTGGCGTGAACGGCACAGATCACATCATGCAGATGCGCGTGCGAGAACGAAGCCGCTTGGCGAATTCTCGCCAAACCGTTGCGCGGGACGAGCCGCCCACCCTCACACCAGGACGGGCAGCGGCGCGTCGACCGCGACCAGGTCGTAGCGGTGCAGGACGAGATCGGCCACGCCCGGATCATCGGCCATCGGACCCGCGATCAGCGGAGCGTCCGAGTGAGCTCGGGCCAGCTCCACGATGCGGTCCGGGAGCAGCCCCGGTGCCAGGAACCAGGATCCGATCGCGAACCGCCGCGCCCCCCGTGCGCGCAGGAGCTCGACGGCCGCTGGGACGTCCGGGGCCGCCGCAGCCGCGAAGGTCGCGACCGTTCCAGCCCAGGAGGTGCGGGACTGCCAGCGGGCCGCGACGTCGGCGACCAGGCGGTTGGCCGGTGCGTGCGACGAGCCCGCACCCGCCAGCAGGACACCGAGCTCCGGGTCATCGGGATCGGCACCCGCTGCCAGCAGACGGCGCCACGCGGCGGCGTCCAACCGCGGGTCCGGACCCAGCACGTCGCCGATGCGCACCCGGAGGTCCGGATGCCGCTGCTGCGCGTCGGCGACGGCGGCGGGCACGTCGACGCGGGCGTGGAAGGCGTGGCCGAGCAGCAGCGGCACGACCACGGCCTCCCGGTGCCCGTCGGCGCGCACGGCGTCCAGGACGTCGCCCAGCAGCGGCTGGGACAGGTCCAGGAACGCCACGCGCACGTCCAGCTCCGGCCGCAGCGCGCGCACCACGTCCAGCAGCCGGTGGATCGTCGCGGCGGAGCGCGGATCCCGGCTGCCGTGCGCGACGGCGACCAGCGGCGCGGTGGTCATCGCGACGCTTCGGCGAACGGGGCCAGCGGCACACCGATCAGGCCGGCGGCCAGGGTGGTGCCGTCGGCCGGGTCGATGACCAGGAAGGAGCCGTTGCGGCGGCTGTCGGCGTAGTCGTCCACCGGCAGCGGCTCGGCGGTGCGCAGCTGCACCCGGCCGATCTCGTTGAGCTGCAACGAGTCAGGCGCGGCGACGCTGGTCAGCTGCTGCTCGTCGAAGCGCGCCGACAGCTCGGTAACCATCGCCTGCACGGTGCGGGCACCGTGCTTGACGAGCACCTTCGCGCCCGGGTTCAGCGTCTTCTCCGCCAGCCAGCACACCGTGGCGTCGAGCTCGTCGGTCAGCCGGGGAGCGGTCTCCGCCGCGGCGATCAGGTCGCCGCGCGAGATGTCGACGTCGTCGTCCAGCAGCAGCGTCACCGAGTGGCCTGCCGCGGCCTCGGCCCGCTCGCCGTCGGCGGTGTCCACCTTGGACACCTTGGTGCGCACCCCGGCGGGCAGCACGACGACGTCGTCCCCGGCCCGCACCACACCGGCGCCGACCTGGCCGGCGTAGCCGCGGTAGTCGGGGTGCTCGGCGGTGCGCGGCCGGATCACGTACTGCACCGGCATCCGGAACGGCACGTCGTGCGGGTCCGGCGCGACCGGCACGCTCTCCAGGTGCTGCAGCAGCGACGGGCCGGAGTACCAGGGCGTGTTCTCCGAGCTCTCCACCACGTTGTCGCCCAGCAGCGCCGACACCGGGATGGTCACCACGGCGTCGTCGGCGTAGCCGAGAGCCCTGGCGTGGGTGGCGAACTCCTCGGCGATGCGGGTGAAGGTCGCCTCGTCGAAGTCCACCATGTCGATCTTGTTCACAGCCAGCACCAGCTGCGGCACGCCCAGCAGCGCCAGCACCGCCGCGTGCCGACGGGTCTGCTCGACGACGCCGTTGCGGGCGTCGACCAGCAGCACCGCCAGCTGGGCGGTCGAGGCACCGGTCACGGTGTTGCGGGTGTACTGCACGTGGCCGGGCGTGTCGGCCAGCACGAAGGTGCGCTTCGGCGTGGCGAAGTAGCGGTAGGCCACGTCGATGGTGATGCCCTGCTCGCGCTCCGCGCGCAGGCCGTCGACCAGCAGCGACAGGTCAGGGGTAGCCAGGCCGCGGTCCGCGCTCGCACGGTGCACCGCGTCGAGCTGGTCGGCCAGCACCGACTTGGTGTCGTGCAGCAGCCGACCCACCAGCGTGGACTTGCCGTCGTCGACGGAGCCCGCGGTGGCCAGTCGCAGCAGATCGGTGTGCACCGGCAGCGTCACCTCGGTGCCGCTGTCCGGGGCGGTGCGAGTCGTGGTCTCGGTCATCTGGAAACCCACTCCTGGTGGTCAAGGCTTTGCCGTCGGGAAAGGTGTTGAAGGGTGTTGGGGTGGAGGGGCGTTGAGCCGAGCGGCGTTGAGCCGAGCGGCGTCAGCCGCCTCCTCGACCTGAGCGACTTGCACCGCTGAGCAAGTCGACTGCGGACCCTCGTCAGAAGTAGCCCTCGCGCTTGCGGTCTTCCATGGCGGCTTCGGAGATCCGGTCGTCGGCCCGGGTCGCGCCGCGTTCGGTGAGCCGGCTGGCCGCGACCTCGGCGATGACGTCGTCCACCGTGTACGCCTCGGACTCGACCGCACCGGTGCAGGAACCGTCGCCGACCGTGCGGTAGCGCACAGTCTTGGACTCCGGGTCCTCCCCGTCGCGCGGACCTCCCCACGGGCCGGAGGTCAGCCACATGCCGTCGCGCAGGTAGACCTCGCGGCGGTGCGCGTAGTAGATCTCCGGCAGCTCGATCTTCTCCCGCTGGATGTAGCGCCAGATGTCGAGCTCGGTCCAGTTCGACAGCGGGAACACGCGCACGTGCTCACCCGGGCGGTGCCGCCCGTTGTAGAGGTTCCACAGCTCCGGGCGCTGCCGGCGCGGGTCCCACTGCCCGAAGGCGTTGCGCAGGCTGAAGATGCGCTCCTTGGCGCGGGCGCGCTCCTCGTCGCGGCGACCGCCGCCGAAGACGGCGTCGAACTTGTTGTCGCCGATGGCGTCGAGCAGCGGCTGGGTCTGCAGCGGGTTGCGGGTGCCGTCGGCGCGCTCCTGCAGCCGACCGTCGTCGATGTAGTCCTGCACCTTGGCCACCACCAGGCGCAGCTGGTGCTTCTCGACGATGTCGTCGCGGAAGTCCAGCACCTCGGGGAAGTTGTGCCCGGTGTCGACGTGCAGCAGCGAGAACGGCACCGGAGCCGGCCAGAACGCCTTGATCGCCAGGTGCACCAGCACCGTGGAGTCCTTGCCACCGGAGAACAGGATCACCGGCCGGTCGAACTCACCGGCCACCTCGCGGAAGATGTGGATCGCCTCGGACTCCAGCGCGGCCAGGTTGTCCACCTGCGGCGGCGCGGACACCTCGGTGTCTGCTGTGGTCATTTCCCCTCCGTCGTCTCCCGGACACCCGCACCCGGGTCGAAGTCGTGCTCGTGTGCGCTGAGAACTCAGCCGTGCAATCCGCATTCGGTCTTGGAGCTGCCCGCCCAGCGCCCGCTGCGCGGGTCAGCGCCCGGCTGCGGTTTGGCGGTGCAGGGCTGGCACCCGATGGACGGATACCCCGCAGGGACCAGCGGGTTGACCAGCACGCCGTTGTCGTCGATGTAGCGCTGCAACTCCTCGTCCGACCACGCCGCCAACGGGTTGATCTTCACCAACCCGTTGCGGTCGTCCCAGGTCAGCACTGGGGTGTTGGCGCGGGTCGGCGCCTCCACCCGGCGCACGCCGGTCACCCACGCCTCGTAGCGGGACAGCGTGTTGCGCAGCGGGACCACCTTGCGCAGGAAGCAGCAGCGCTGAGGGTCGCGCTCGTGCAGGCGCGGCCCCTCGGTCTGGTCCTGCTCGGCGACGGTCTGCTCGGGAAGCGCGTTGACCATCTTCACGTCGTAGACCTGCTCGACCGCGTCGCGCGTGCCGATGGTCTCGGCGAAGTGGTAGCCGGTCTCCAGGAACAGGACCTCCACGCCGGGCATGGCCTTGGCTGCCAGGTCGACCAGCACCGCGTCCTGCATGTTGGAGGCCACGATCAGCCTGCCGTCGCCGAAGTTCTCCGCGGCCCAGCGCAGCGCCTCCTCGGCGGTGGCGTCGGCCAGCTCCGGCGCGGCCTCGTCGACCAGCGCCTTGAGCTCCTCGTCGCCGCGTCGCGATCCGATCTGTGTGGTGGTTTCGGCGGTCATCAGTCTCCGTTCCCTCCCAGAGCCAACCCGACCAGCCGGACGGTGAAGACCCGTCGGCAGGCGTGGCACTTCCAGGCCCCGGCGGGCTCTTCCTCCGGGGTGAGGTCCTCATCGCCGCAGTACGGGCAGCACTGCGGTACCGCCCGCTCGCTCACTTGAGGTCGTCCTCTTCGGCGCGGGCCACCCACTGCGCGAACCGCTCGCCTTCTTCGCGCTGGTCCAGGTAGTTGCGCACGAGCCGTTCCACGTAGGGGCCGACCTCGGAGGAGATGACCTTGTGGCCGCGGATCTTCCGGCCGAACCCGGTGTCGATGGCCAGGCCACCGCCCAGGTGGACCTGGAAGCCCTCGACCTGGTTGCCGTTGCCGTCCGGGACCATCTGGCCCTTCAGCCCGATGTCGGCGACCTGGGTCCGGGCGCAGGCGTTCGGGCAGCCGTTGAGGTTGATCGTCACCGGGTCGGTGACACCGGCCTGCACGTCGGCGAGCCGCTTCTCCAGCTCGGAGACCAGGTCGATCGCCCGCTGCTTGGTCTCGACGATGGCGAGCTTGCAGAACTCGATGCCGGTGCAGGCCATCACGCCGCGCCGCCACGGCGACGGATCGGCGTGCAGGCCCAGCTCCGCCAGGTCGGCGGTCAGGCCGTCCACGTCGGACTCGGTCACGTCGAGCACCAGCAAGTTCTGCTCCACGGTGGTGCGCACCCGCTTGGAACCGACACGCTCGGCGGCCTTGGCGACCTCCATCAGCGTCGAGCCGCTCACCCGGCCCGCGGCGCTCTTGACGCCCACGTAGTGCTTGCCGTCGACCTGCCGGTGCACGCCCAGGTGGTCGCGGTGGCCTGAGGGGGTCT
Source organism: Saccharopolyspora aridisoli (assembly GCF_004348445.1). GTDB lineage: Bacteria > Actinomycetota > Actinomycetes > Mycobacteriales > Pseudonocardiaceae > Saccharopolyspora > Saccharopolyspora aridisoli. The sequence goes on from NZ_SMKV01000007.1 coordinate 149,000, forward strand.
CCGGCGCAGGCCCGTCGATCAGCTTGCGGCCCAGGTACTCGTCCTCCAGCACCTGCCGGAACTTCTCCGCGCCCCAGTCGGCGAGCAGGTACTTGAGGCGGGCCCGGTTGCGCAGCCGGCGGTAGCCGTAGTCGCGGAAGATCTGCACGACCCCGTGCCAGACCTCGGCCGCGTCCTCCTGCGAAACCCAGGCACCCAACCGCACGGCCAGCTTCGGGTTGGTCGACAGGCCGCCGCCGACCCAGAGGTCGTAGCCCGGACCGTGCTCGGGGTGGACCACGCCGACCAGCGAGATGTCGTTGATCTCCGGGACGGTGTCCCAGCGCGGCGAACCTGAGATGGCGGTCTTGAACTTGCGCGGCAGGTTCGACAGCGACCGGTCGCCGATGTAGCGCTCGGTGATCTCGGCGATCGCCGGGGTGGCGTCGATGATCTCATCAGCGGCGACGCCGGCCACCGGTGAACCGAGCACCACGCGCGGGCAGTCACCGCACGCTTCGGTGGTGGAGAGCCCGACGCCCTCCAGCTTCTCCCAGATCGTCGGCACGTCCTCGACTCGCACCCAGTGCAGCTGGATGTTCTGCCGGTCGGTGATGTCGGCGGTGTCGCGGGCGTAGGTCTGCGACACCTCGCCGATGACGCGCAGCTGCTCTGTGGTCAGCGCACCGCCGTCGACGCGCACCCGCATCATGAAGTAGCGGTCGTCGAGGTCTTCGGGCTCGATCGTGCCGGTGCGCGCACCGGGGATGCCGGGCGCGCGCTGGGTGTACAGGCCCCACCAGCGGAAGCGGCCACGCAGGTCACCCGGGTCGATGGCGTCGAAGCCCCGGTGGGCGTAGATGTTCTCGATCCGCTCGCGCACGTTGAGCGGGTTGTCGTCCTTCTTGGAGCGCTCGTTGGCGTTGAGCGGTTCGCGGTAACCGAGCGCCCACTGGCCCTCGCCGCGGGTCTTGCGCTTGCGGGCAGGACGAGCAGGCGATTCCGTGGGGGGAGCCATGTCCGCGACCTCCGGGACTTCCAGGCGCGAAGCCTCCGCGTGGAAGTACCGCCGGCGTGACGGCTCTCACTCCTCGGAGGCCCGGCGCCGACTGAACAAGACGAAAAGACGGCGGGGGATCAGACCTTGCCGGGGCAGAGCGCGCTGGCCACCCGCCGCAGGTCAACGTACCTGCGGGCGACCAGGAGAAGCTTTGGCAGAGTCGCACCCACGTCGCGCAGCGTGCCACGCGTGAACCGGCGGGACCAACCCCATCCGCATGGTGGGACAGTGGAAGCGTGCCTGCTCAACCACCTACCGGCGAACCGGCTCCGGCCGACGGGGGCCTCCCCGCATCGGCCTTGGCCGGGCTGGGTTCGCGCCCCTTCGGCGTCTACGTCCACGTGCCGTTCTGCGCCACCCGCTGCGGGTACTGCGACTTCAACACCTACACCGCCGATGAACTGGGATCTTCGGCCAGTTTCGGCAGCTGGCTGGACGGTCTGCGAGCCGAGCTGGAACTGGGCGCGGAGGTCCTCTCCGCGGGCCCCGTGCCGGCCGCTGAGACCGTGTTCGTGGGAGGCGGAACGCCCTCGCTGCTGGGGGCGGAACGGCTCGGCGCGGTCGTCGATGCGATTCGGGACACATTCGGCCTGGCAGCCGGTGCTGAGGTGACCACCGAGTCAAACCCGGAATCGACCTCCCCGGAGTTCTTCGAAGGGATTCGGAGATCCGGTTTCACGCGCGTGTCGCTCGGCATGCAATCGGCTGCCGAGCACGTCCTGCGCGTGCTGGAGCGCACCCACACTCCGGGGCGTGCCGTGGCCGCCGCCCGCGAGGCTCGCGCCGCCGGGTTCGAGCACGTCAACCTGGACCTGATCTACGGCACGCCGGGGGAGCGCGAGCAGGACCTGCGCGATTCGCTGGACGCGGTGCTGGAAGCGGGCGTGGACCACGTCTCGGCGTACTCGCTGATCGTGGAGGACGGCACCGCCATGGCCCGCAAGGTCCGCCGCGGCGACCTGCCGATGCCCGACGAGGACGTCCTCGCCGACCGCTACGAGCTCATCGACGCCAAGCTGGCCGAGGCTGGTCTGCACTGGTACGAGGTCTCCAACTGGGCGCGCGACGCCGACGCCGAGTGCCGCCACAACCTCGGCTACTGGCAGGGCGGCGACTGGTGGGGCGCGGGCCCGGGCGCGCACAGCCACGTCGGCGGCGTCCGCTGGTGGAACGTCAAGCACCCCGCTCGCTACGCCGCAGCTCTCGCCGGAGGGGGCTCCCCGGCGCAGGCCCGCGAACTGCTCACCGCAGAGGACCAGCGCATCGAGCGCGTCATGCTCGAGCTCCGGGTGCGCAGCGGGCTGTCGGTGCGGACCCTCGACGACGCGGGCCGCCGAGCCGCCGACCAAGCCGCCTCCGACGGCCTGCTGGAGCACGGAGCTCTCGCCGACGGCCACTGCGTCCTCACCGACCGCGGTCGCCTCCTCGCCGACGCAGTCGTCCAAGACCTCCTCGCCTGATGAGAGGTTGGGCCAGTAGGTGCCCTCCATCGATGACCTGGACGTTGCGCGCGTGGACGACTCCGCGGCGCGGTCGGGGGGCGCGGCACCTCGAGCTGCCGCATGCCGTGCGGTGCGAGCTGCGGCCTCGGTTCTGGGGGACGAACACCGTAAACTCGATGGGGGCGCCCAGGGCCCGAACTTCGGGTGCGCGGTTGGTGTGGCCAGTGGTGCCGCGAAATCCGCTGGGCAGGCTGTTGAGGAGGTGCGCGGGTGAACGCGGATGAACGCCGCTTCGAGGTCCTGCGGGCGATCGTGGCCGACTTCGTGTCGTCCAAGGAGCCGGTCGGTTCGAAGGCGTTGGTCGACCGCCACGACCTCGGTGTGTCCAGCGCCACCGTGCGCAACGACATGGCCGCGCTGGAGGAGGACGGCTTCATCGTCCAGCCGCACACCAGCGCCGGACGAGTGCCCACCGACAAGGGCTACCGGTTGTTCGTCGACCGGTTGCACGAGGTCAAGCCGCTGACCGGTCCCGAACGCCGTGCCATCCGCAACTTCCTGGACGGCGCTTTGGACCTCGACGACGTGATGCGCCGCAGCGTGCGGCTGCTCGCGCAGCTCACCCAGCAGGTCGCCGTCGTCCAGTACCCGACGCTGACCCGGTCCACCGTCCGGCACGTCGAGGTGGTCACGATCACCCCGGCGAGGCTGATGCTGGTGCTGATCACCAACACCGGCCGCGTCGACCAGCGCATGGTCGACCTCGGCGACGTCATCACCGACGACGACGTGGCCAGGCTGCGGACCGTGCTCAACTCGGCGATGGCCGAGAAGCGGCTCGCCGACGCCTCCGCCGCCGTGGCCGAACTGCCCGACCAGGCCCCGCCGGAACTGCGGGACGTGCTCATCCGGGTCTGCGGCGTGCTCATCGAGTCCCTCGTGGAGCACCCGGAGGAGCGGATGGTGCTCGGCGGCACGCCCAACCTCACCCGCAACGTCGCGGACTTCCCGAACTCGCTGCGCCAAGTCCTCGAAGCTCTGGAGGAGCAGGTGGTGGTGCTCAAGCTGCTCGCCGCCGCCCGCGATTCGAGTACCGTCCGGGTCAGCATCGGGGCGGAGAACGAGGCGTTGGAGATGCAGACGACCTCGGTGATCTCCACCGGATACGGTTCGGATGACATGGTCTTGGGCGGTTTGGGCGTTGTCGGCCCGACCCGCATGGACTACCCCGGAACGATGGCGGCGGTCCGTGCCGTGGCCGCGTACGTGGGTGAGATCCTGGATGGCCGGTGAGGTTCGCACCGGCATGACCGGCATTCACTCGACTTAATCGAGCAGAGGAAGTACGGAGAAGGTGGCCAGGGACTACTACGCGACCCTCGGGGTTCCCCAGGACGCGACACCCGAGCAGATCAAGCGCGCATACCGCAAACTCGCCCGGGAACTGCACCCCGACGTCAATCCGGACGATGCGGCTCAGGAGCGGTTCGCGGAGGTGACCACTGCCTACGAGGTGCTCTCCGATCCGAAGAAGCGCCAGGTCGTGGACCTCGGCGGGGACCCGCTGGGCAACGGCGGCGGCGCCGGTGGCGGCATGGGTGGCGATCCGTTCGCCGGGTTCGGCGGCCTCGGCGACATCATGGACGCCTTCTTCGGCGGCGGCGGGAGCGGCGGCGGTGGCCGAGGCCCGCGCAGCCGCGTGCAGCCCGGTTCAGACGCCTTGCTGCGCCTGGAGCTGACGCTGGAGGAGTGCGCCAGCGGCGTCAACCGCGACATCACCGTGGACACCGCGGTGCTCTGCGACGTCTGCGACGGTGGCGGTTCGAAGGCCGGCAGCGCGCCCTCGACCTGCGACACCTGCGGTGGTCGCGGCGAGGTGCAGTCCGTGCAGCGGTCCTTCCTGGGCCAGGTCATGACGTCCCGCCCCTGCCCGGTCTGCCGCGGCTTCGGGGAGGTCATCACCGACCCCTGCCAGCAGTGCTCCGGTGACGGCCGGGTCCGCGCACGGCGCACGATCACCGTCAAGATCCCGGCGGGCGTCGGCGACGGCATGCGCGTCCGGCTCGCCGGTGAGGGCGAGGTCGGCCCCGGCGGTGGCCCGGCGGGCGACCTGTTCGTCGAGGTCGAGGAGCAGCCCCACGACCGGTTCACCCGCGATGGCGCCGACCTGCACTGCAACGTCGAGCTGCCGATGACCGCGGCGGCGCTGGGTACCGTGCTGCTGCTGGAGACGCTGGACGGTTCGCACGAGGAGATCGCGGTCGAGGCGGGCACCCAGCCCGGCACCGAGCACGTGATCACCGGACGCGGACTGCCCAAGCTTCGCTCCAACGGCAAGGTCAGCGGCCACGGCGACCTGCACATCCACCTGGACGTCGTGGTTCCGACGAACCTCGACGACACCCAGTCGGAGATGCTGCGCGACCTGGCCAAGCTGCGCGGCGAGGAGCAGCCGGAGCCGACGGTGACCGCCAACGGCAACGGCAGGCAAGGACTGTTCTCCCGGTTCCGCTCCTTCGGGCACCGCTGAGGTAACCCGTGTCGCTGCCGGTCTTCTCGGTGGAGCGGCTGCCCGCGGTCGGATCCACCACGCTGGACGGTCCCGAGGGCAAGCACGCCGCCGCCGTGCGACGTTTGCGCGTCGGCGAAGAGCTGCTGCTCTCCGACGCGCAAGGCGGCATGGCGCGATGCGTCGTGGAAGCCGCCGAACGCGATTCGCTGCGGTTGGCGGTGTCGGAGACCTGGCACGAGCCGCAGCCGGAGCTGCGCGTCCGGGTGGTCCAGGCGCTGGTCAAGGGCGATCGAGGCGAGCTCGCCGTCGAACTGGCCACCGAGGCCGGGGTAGACGCGGTCGTGCCGTGGCGCGCGTCCCGGTGCGTGGCCAAGTGGGACGACGGCCCGCGCGGCGCCAAAGCCCTGGCCCGCTGGCGCAGCACCGCAGCGGCTGCGGCCAAGCAAGCCCGCCGGGCCTGGACGCCCGAGGTCACCGAGCCGGTCAGCACCAAGCAGCTCGCCGCGCTCGTCGCCGAGGCCGACGCCGCGCTCGTCCTGCACGAGTCGGCGACCGGCCCGCTGACCTGCGCAGACCTGCCGGTCTCGGGTGAGGTCCTGCTGGTGGTGGGTCCGGAGGGCGGCATCACCGACGACGAGCTCACCGCCTTGGGCGACACCGGTGCGCAGGTCACCCGCCTGGGACACACGGTTCTGCGGGCTTCGACCGCCGCAGCCGTGGCGCTGGGCGCGCTGGGTGCTGTGACCACCCGCTGGTCCTGACACCCCGGGTGACGAAGATCGAGAACTTCGCCGTTCGTGTAGCGCGATCGGTTGACGCGGGGATACGCTCGGTGGCTGCGAGAGTGCGACGGGCACCGTCGTCACCGTTGTCGCACGGACATCGGGTTCTCCGCACTCGCCGGACACCTCCCCCCTTGGTCCGGCGAGAGCTGCGCCGCAAGTGGAGCACTCCCCCCAGCCCCGGTTGCGGCGCAGCACCTCGAGGACGGCGTGACGTGTCACTTCCGCCCGCGGCTCGAACATCGACTTCGGCTAGCCTTCGGGGCATGAGCGAGGAGACGGAGCTGTTCCTGCGCATCATCGCGCGGGAGATACCGGCCGACATCGTGCGGGAGGACGAGCGGGTCATCGCGATCCGCGACATCAACCCGCAGGCACCGACGCACGTGCTGGTCATCCCGAAGAAGCGGTACCGCAACGCCGCGGAACTGGCCGCCGCCGATCCGGCGCTGCTGGGTGAGCTGATCACCACCGCGCACGAGATCGCCGAGGCGGAGGGAATCTCCGAGCACGGTTACCGGTTGTTGTTCAACACCAACGCCGACGCGGGCCAGACCATCTTCCACGTGCACCTGCACCTGCTCGGCGGGGAATGGCTCGGTGGCATGACCGGCGGTCCGCTCAAGGGTTGACCGGCGCGTTCCGGGGGAGCAGGTCGGCAACTCGGTTGCTCCCTTGGACTACCATCGGTGCCATGGAGAACTGACCGAACGACCCGCGCGCAACGCGCAGAAGGTAGGCCCGAACTACGTGGCCGGTATCGCAGCGGGTGGCGCCGCCGCCCAGTCCGGAGAGCAGCCGCAGACCGCAACGGCTCAGTCCAAGGTGAACATCCCCGACGACGTCGTGCTGACGCTGGTGGGTAGCCGGGACGAGAACCTGCGGGTCGTCGAGGACCTGCTCACCGCCGACGTCCATGTCCGGGGCAACGAGGCGACTCTCTCCGGGGAGCCTGCGGAGGTCGCGTTCGCGGAACGGGTGTTCGCCGAGCTCATCGCCCTCATCGGCAAGGGCAGCCAGCTCAACCCCGACATCGTCCGCCGCAGCGTGGGGATGCTCTCGGCCGACCACAGCGAGTCGCCGGCCGAGGTGCTCAGCTTGGACATCGTGTCGCGGCGCGGCCGGACCATCCGCCCCAAGACGCTGAACCAGAAGCGCTACGTCGACGCCATCGACCACCACACCGTGGTGTTCGGCATCGGCCCCGCCGGTACCGGCAAGACCTACCTGGCCATGGCCAAGGCGGTCCAGGCGCTGCAGGCAAAGCGGGTCAACCGGATCATCCTGACCCGTCCGGCCATCGAGGCCGGTGAACGGCTGGGCTTCCTGCCCGGCACCCTCTACGAGAAGATCGACCCCTACCTGCGGCCGCTGTACGACGCGCTGCACGACATGGTCGATCCGGAATCCGTGCCGCGCCTGACCCAGGCGGGGACGATCGAGATCGCCCCGCTGGCCTTCATGCGCGGACGTACGCTCAACGATTCCTTCATCATCCTGGACGAGGCGCAGAACACCACGCCCGAGCAGATGAAGATGTTCCTGACGCGCTTGGGCTTCGGCTCCAAGATCGTGGTCACCGGCGACGTCACCCAGATCGACCTGCCCGGGGGCCAGCGCAGCGGCCTGAAGATGGTGCAGAACATCCTGGACGACGTCGACGACGTGCACTTCTCCCAGCTGGACAGCCACGACGTGGTGCGGCACCGGCTGGTCACCGACATCGTCAACGCCTACGACCGCTGGCACGCGATCAACGACGCCGACCAGCACGACGAACGGCGCAACGGCCAGCGACGAGGACGAGCATGACCATCGAGATCGCCAACGAATCCGGCGTCGCGGTACCCGAGGAGACGATCGTCTCGGTGGCTCGCTTCGCGCTCGACAAGATGAGCGTCAGCCAGCTCGCCGAGCTGTCCATAGTGCTGGTGGACCTCGACGTGATGGCCGACCTGCACGAGCGGTGGATGGACCTGCCCGGTCCCACCGACGTGATGTCCTTCCCGATGGACGAGTACGACTCGGCCCGTCGCCCCGACTCGGCCGGTTCCGGCCCGGCGCTGCTCGGCGACATCGTGCTGTGCCCCGCCTTCGCCAAGGACCAGGCGAAGAAGGCCGGTCACAGCACGCTCGACGAGCTGCACCTGCTGACCGTGCACGGCGTCCTGCACCTGCTCGGCTACGACCACGCCGAGCCGGAGGAGGAGCGCGAGATGTTCGCGCTGCAGAACCGCATCCTGGCCGAGTACCGCGAGGCGCGTGACGAGGCCGAGCGGGCGCAGGCACAGCGCAGCGCGGACGACAAGGTCCTGGGCGCGGTCGGTCTGGACGACGAGCCGGGCGCAGGTCCGGCTCCGGTGAACTAGGGGAGTGGAGTTGGCCGGTTCCACCGCGTTCTTGGTGCTCGCGGTGCTGCTGGTGCTCGCGGCCGGGGTGTTCGCCGCCTCCGAGGCGGCCATCACCGTGGCCTCCCACGCGCGCGCGGAAGACCTGGCCCGGCAGGGCCGCACCGGCGCCAAGCAGCTCGTCCTGCTGCTCGGCGACCGGCCCAGGCACGTCAACCTGCTGCTCCTGCTCCGAGTCGCCTGCGAGATGGGTGCGACCGTGCTGGTCACGGTGGTGGCGCTGCGCGTCGCGGAGTCGGAGGCCTGGGCGCTGGTCGTCGCGGTGCTGATCATGCTGGTCGCCTCGTACGTGCTGGTCGGCGTCGGTCCGCGCACGATCGGCAGGCAGCACCCGTACGGCATCGGCCTGAAGATCGCGGTGCCGGTCCGCGTGCTGGCCCGAGTGCTCAACCCGCTGACCCGGCTGCTGATCCTGATCGGCAACATGATCACGCCTGGCAAGGGTTTCCGCGAGGGACCGTTCTCCACCGAGGTGGAGCTGCGCGAGCTGGTCGACCTGGCAGGGGAGCGCGGCGTGGTGGCCGCCGGCGAGCGGGAGATGATCCACTCGGTCTTCGAGCTCGGCGACACCCTCGCGCGCGAGGTGATGGTGCCGCGCACGGAGATCATCTGGATTGAGCAGACCAAGTCCGCTCGCCAGGCGCTCGCGCTGTGCCTGCGCTCGGGTTTCTCCCGGATCCCGGTGATCGGCGACAGCGTCGACGACATCGTCGGCCTGGTCACGCTCAAGGACCTCACCCGCATCGTGCTGGAGACCACCGACGCCGCAGGGCCCGCGGTGGGTGGGTTGATGCGGCCCGCGACGTTCGTGCCCGACACCAAGCGGCTCGACGAGCTGCTGCACGAGATGCAGATCTCGCGCGGTCACCTCGCCATCGCGGTCGACGAGTACGGCGGCACCGCCGGACTGCTGACCATCGAGGACATCGTGGAGGAGATCGTCGGCGAGATCACCGACGAGTCCGACCGGGAGGAGCACCGCCCGGTCGAGCACCTGGAGGACGGCACCGTCCGGGTGAGCTCTCGGCTCCCCGTCGAGGACCTGGGCGAGCTGTTCGACGTCGACCTCGACGACTCCGACGTGGAGACCGTGGGCGGTCTGCTGGCGCAACGGCTGGGCCGGGTGCCGTTGCCGGGTGCCGAGACCGAGATCGCCGGTCTTCGGCTGCGCGCCGAGGGCGGCAAGGACCACCGGGGCCGGATCCGCATCAACGCGCTGCTGGTCCACCGGGTGAACACCGATCAAGCACCGCTGCGCGGTGCCGACCAGGAGGGAAGCAACAGCCGTGGCTGAGCACGTCGAGAAGGCGGCACCGCAGGAGCTCGACCCGGAGGACGCCAAGATCGTCACGCTCGCGCGTTCCTCCCGCGCCCGCAACGGCGCCGCCGAAGGCGCGGCGGTCCGCGACACCGACGGCCGCACCTATGCGGCCACCACGGTGGACCTGTCGTCCCTGAAGCTCACGGCGCTGCAGGCCGCTGTGGCCGCAGCGGTCTCCAGCGGCGCCGAAGGCCTCGAGGCCGCCGCGGTCGTCACCGACGCGGACACCCTCGACCACGCCTCGGTCGCAGCCGCCCACGACCTCACCGAGAACACCCCCATCTTCCGAGCGAACGCCAAGGGCGAAGCCCAGGCCCTCATCGCCGACTGACCCGATCCCAGTGGGGATCGGGGCCGGCGATCCCAGTGGAACTCCGGGTCCCGGTTCCCACTGGAGTCCGGTCTCGGAGTTCCACTGAAGTCCGGTCTCGGATTTCCACTGGAATCCGGTCTCGGATTTCCACTGGAATCCGGTCACCCGTGTTGCGGGGTGGTGGACCGGGTCGTGCGGTGGGTGGTGAGCAGGTGGGGACGGAGCACCGTCACAATGGAGCGGTGACCTCCGAAGATGCCCACCGTTCCGGATTCGCCTGCTTCGTCGGTCGGCCCAACGCCGGCAAGTCGACGCTCACGAATCGCCTCGTCGGAACGAAGGTGGCGATCACCTCCAGCAAGCCCCAGACGACGCGGCACGCGATCCGCGGCATCGTGCACCGCCCCGACGCCCAGCTGATCATCGTCGACACCCCCGGTCTGCACCGCCCGCGCACCCTGCTCGGCCGCAGGCTCAACGACCTCGTCTACGAGACTTGGTCCGAAGTGGACGTCGTCGGGTTCTGCGTGCCCGCCGACGAGAAGGTCGGTCCCGGCGACCGCTTCATCGCCGAGCAGCTCAAGAAGGTCTCCCGCCGCACCCCCGTCGTCGGGGTCGTCACCAAGACCGACCTGGTGCCCAAGCAGCAGGTCGCCGAGCAGCTGCTGGCGCTGCAGGAGGTGATGGACTTCGCCGAGCTCATCCCGGTGTCGGCGAAGGACTCCTTCCAGGTCGACGAACTCTCCGACGTGCTGGTCTCGCAGATGCCGGAAGGCCCGCAGCTGTACCCGGACGGCGAGCTGACCGACGAGCCGGAGACGACGCTGATCGCCGAGCTGATCCGCGAAGCCGCGCTGGAGGGCGTGCGCGACGAGCTGCCGCACTCGCTGGCGGTCACCGTCGAGGAGATGAACCCGCGCGAGGGCCGCGACGACCTGATCGACGTGCACGCGCTGATCTACGTCGAGCGCTCCAGCCAGAAGGCCATCGTCATCGGCCGCGGCGGAGAGCGGTTGCGCACGGTCGGCTCCCAGGCCCGCAGGCAGATCCAGGCGCTGCTGGGCAGCAAGATCTACCTCGATCTGCACGTCAAGATCGCCAAGGACTGGCAGCGCGACCCCAAGCAGCTCCGCAGACTGGGGTTCTGATCACTTCTCTCGACTGGTTTTGTCGGAACCGCCCACGACGCACGCGCGTCTGAGCTACGTTTCCGATCGGCCTCGCAGCGGGCCGGAAACTCCGAAAAACCTGGAAAAGAGACTTCTGTCGTGAACTACCCCTACGGCGGCCCGCCGCCCGGTCCGCAGCAGCCCTACGGCGGCCCGCCCTCGGGCCCGCAGCCGCAGCAGCCCTTCGGTCCGCCGTCGGGTCCCCAGCCGCAGCAGCCTTACCCGCCGCAGCAGGGCTACCCGCAGCAGTACCCGCCACAGCCGTACGGCGCGCCGGGTGCGCACCCGGCGGGTCAGCTCGCCGAGTGGGGCACCCGAGTGCTGGGTTACCTGATCGACGGCGCGATTCCCGGAGCCGTGTTCTTCCTGCTCTACATGATCTCCGGTCTCGTCGTCGGCGCTGTCGCCAGCGGTGGCGACGAGGACGCGGCGATGACGGCGTTCATCATCGTCGGGATCGTCGTGGGCCTGCTCTACCTGGGTCTGCTGGTGTTCACCATCTGGAACACCTGCTACCGGCGCGGGACGACCGGTCAGACGATCGGCCAGAAGGTCGCCAAGATCAAGACGGTCGGCGAGGCCACCGGTCAGCCGATCGGCTTCGGCAACGCCTTCCTGCGCCAGATCTGCCACGTCGTGGACTCGGCGATCTGCGGTCTGCCCATCGGCTGGCTCTCCCCGCTGTGGGACGAGAAGAAGCAGACCTGGGCCGACAAGATCGTCAAGACCGTCGTGGTCGTCGTCCCGGAGGGGCAGCAGGCCCCGCAGGCACCTGGCTACGGCCAGCCCCCGCAGCCGGGCTACGGCCTGCCGCAGCAGTGGTGACCCTTGATTGACGTCGATGCCGGTGCGGGACGACCCGCACCGGCATCGACGTTCCTCCACCGGATGCGCTTGCCCGGCGCGACGGTGCTGGCAGGCTGCGCTGGCGCCGCGCTCGTGCTGGCCGCCGGACCCACCTCGGACGCCGGTTTCCCGCTGCCGCCGTGCCCGATCAAGCTCCTCACCGGCTTCGACTGCCCGGGCTGCGGTGGCACCCGGATGCTGTTCAGCATCCTGCACGGCGACTTCCCCGCAGCCCTGCAGTTCAACGCACTCGCCGTGCTGCTCCTGCCGGTGCTGGCCTGGTCCTGGACGGCGTGGGTCGCCGGTCGTCTCGGCCGCCGCCTGCCGACGTGGACCCGTTGGCGCTGGTCACCGCAGGTCCTGCTGGCGGTGGTCGTGGCCTGGGTCGTGGTCCGCAACGCCGTCCCCGCGCTGCGCCTCTAGGGACAACTCGCCTGCTCGCCACCTCGAAGTGCGAAAATGGACCGGTGAGCCTCTACCGGGATACCGCGGTCGTGCTGCGGGTGCAGAAGCTGGGTGAGGCGGATCGGATCATCACGCTGCTGACCCGTCGATACGGCAAGGTGCGCGCGGTCGCCAAGGGCGTGCGCCGGACGACCTCCCGCTTCGGTGCCAGGGTCGAGCCGTTCTGCCACGTCGACGTGCAGCTCTACACCGGTCGCACGCTCGACGTCATCACCCAGGTGCAGACCGTCGACGCCTTCGGCGTGCAGATCGTCGAGGACTACCAGCGCTACACCGCGGCCTGCGCGGTGCTGGAGACCGTCGACCGGCTGGCCGCCGAGGAGGGCGAGCCGGTGCTGCGCCTGTACCTGCTGGCCGTCGGGGCGCTGCGCGCCCTGTCCGGGCGGGACCGCGATTCCTCGCAGGTGCTCGACGCGTTCCTGCTGCGCGCGATGTCCTTCGCCGGCTGGTCTCCAGCGCTGACCGAGTGCGCCCGCTGCGGCCAGGGCGGTCCGCACGCCGCGTTCAACGTGCAGGCCGGTGGCGCGGTGTGCGCGACGTGCAGGCCCGCCGGTTCGGTTCGGCCTTCGGCGCTGACCTTGCCGCTGATGGAGGCGCTGCTGCGCGGTGACTGGGACACCGCCGAGACCGCCACCGGCCCGGTTCGCCGGGAGGCCAGCGGTTTGGTCGCCGCGCACCTGCAGTGGTACATGGAGCGGCAGTTGCGGTCGTTGCCGTTGGTGGAGCGGACCGTGCCCGAGCTGATCCGCGAACGCGCTTCGGAAGCGGCGCTGGTCGGAGCCGCGGACGGGGAGAGCGGACGGCCGCTGGACTGGTGATCGAGCTCGGCGGGGACAATGGTCGAGCACGCCGAGCACGCCGAAGGAGAACCTGGATATGTTGCGACGCCGTGGGCGAGGCAAGGACGACCCGACCGTTCGGGCACCCGAGCCGCACTCCTCGGGGGCCAAGCCGCCGGCGTTGCCGCCGGAGTTCGTGCCCAACCACGTCGCGGTGGTGATGGACGGCAACGGTCGCTGGGCCAACGAGCGCGGGCTTCCGCGCGTCGAGGGCCACAAGCGCGGCGAGGCGGTGGTGCTGGAGCTGGCCAAGGGCGCCATCGAGCTCGGCGTGAAGTGGCTTTCGCTGTACGCGTTCTCCACGGAGAACTGGAAGCGCAGTCCGGACGAGGTGCGCTTCCTGATGGGCTTCAACCGGGACGTGATCGCTCGCCGCGTCGACGAGCTCGACGAGATGGGCGTGCGGGTGCGCTGGGCGGGGCGCAAGCCGAAGCTGTGGCGCAGCGTGGTCAACACCCTGCAGGCGGCTGAGGTTCGCACCGCTGGCAACGAAGTCCTCAACCTGACGATGTGCGTGAACTACGGTGGTCGGGCGGAGGTCGGCGACGCCGCGCGAGAGATCGCGCGACTGGCGGCCGCCGGGAAGATCAACCCGGAACGTGTGGACGAGCGCACGATCGCGAAGTACACCTACCAGCCGGAGATGCCGGACGTGGACCTGTTCATCCGGCCGTCGGGTGAGCAGCGAACGTCGAACTTCCTGCTCTGGCAGTCCGCCTACGCCGAGATGGTCTTCCAGGACACGCTGTTCCCCGACGTCGATCGCACGCACTTCTGGCAGGCGTGCGAGCAGTACGCGCGCCGGGACCGCCGCTTCGGCGGTGCAATCGATCGGTCGGCGACAGCCACGTCGGCCCAGGAGGGCTAATTTGATGACCCAAGAGGCCGCTACCACCGCGCGGTTGATGACCGCGGCCAAGGAAGCGTTGGAGAACTACCACGACGTGCACGTCGACGACGACGGCGCGCTGACGTTCAGGCACTCCGAGGTGCCGTGCGCGGTTCAGGCGATGCAGCTGGCCGAGGGCTTGACCGTGCTGAGCCTGACCTGCGTGGTCGCGTGGGACCTTCCCGCGGGTGACGAGCTGGCGCAGTCGGTCGCCGAACGCGCGGGTCAAGGGTTGTTCGGCACGCTGGGCGTGGTGCGCACCGAGCGGGGCGTGGACGTGACGCTGCGGTACGCGTTCCCGGCGGAGGGCATGGAGCCGTCGCCGCTGGGCACCCTGCTGATGCTGGTGGTCGCCACGGCGTCGCAGCTGCGCTCGGAGCTCCTCGCGGAGTCCGAGGGCACGGTCTGACCTCGCGGAGATCGTCTTCGCGCCCGAGCTGGTAATACCCGCGCGGGTGATGCCGTGGTGTGTCGGAACCCCGGCGTGAACTGGGGTTTCGTCACACCGGGGCCCGACCCCGCAACGGTGCCCTCGCGGCACTGGCACGATTGCGCCCGTGACCGAGATCGCCGAGCAGCAGCGGACGCGCCGTCCCGTGATCACCTCGTTGGAGGTGATGTGCGGGCTGCTGGTCCTAGCCGTGATCTTCCAGCCGCAGCTGACGGCGGTCCTGGATGTGCCCGCGCTGCGCACCGGATCGACAGTGTTCGTCGCCGTGTGCGTGCAGGCGATGCCGTTCCTGGTGTTCGGCGTGCTGGTCAGCGGCCTGATCGCGGCGTTCGTGCCACCGCGCGTGCTGCACCGGGCCCTGCCGGTGAGAACCGGAGCCGCGGTACCGGTCGCCGGGCTCGCCGGCGTGGCGCTTCCCGGCTGCGAGTGCGCCTCGGTGCCGGTGGCGCGGAGGCTCATGCAGCAGGGCGTCGCCCCGGCCGCCGCGCTCGCGTTCCTGCTGGCCGCACCGGCGGTGAACCCGGTCGTCCTGGTCTCCACGGCGGTGGCGTTCCCCGCCGACCCGTGGATGGTGCCCGCCCGCTTCCTCGGCTCGCTGCTGACCGCCTGCGTGATGGGCTGGCTGTGGGCCAAGCTCGGCCGCGCCGAGTGGCTGGCCGAGCGCGCGCTGCGCCGCGTCGAGGCGCACCAGGCCGAAGGCAGCAGGTGGGCGGTGTTCGCCGAGTCCGCGCGGCACGACCTGGTGGAGGCCGCCGGTTTCCTGGTCCTGGGCGGCCTGACGTCGGCGGTGTTCAACGTGCTGGTGCCCGCCGCGTGGCTGGAGACGCTGGGCGGCCAGATCGTGCTCGGTGTGCTGGTCATGGCGGTGCTGGCCGTCGTGCTGGCGCTGTGCAGCGAGGCCGACGCGTTCGTGGTCGCCTCCATGCCCGGCCTGCCGCTGCTGCCGAAGCTGGTGTTCCTGGTGGTCGGTCCGGCGGTGGACCTGAAGCTGATCGCGCTGCAGTCCGGTGCCTTCGGCCGCCGCTTCGCCGCCCGCTTCGCACCGGCGACGTTCCTGGTCGCGATCGGATGCGCGTGCGTCGTGGGCGCCGCGCTGCTGGGAGGTGCGTGATGCGGCGGGAGAGCCAGAACATCCTGCTGGTGCTGCTCGGCGGCGCGCTGCTGAAGATCTCGTTGACCGGCGACTTCCTGCGCTACGTCAAACCCTCGTTGCAGCCGTGGCTGATCGTCGCCGGACTGGTGATGATCGGGCTCGCCGGATTCGCCATCGTCCGCGACATCCGCGCCGGACAGGTCGCCGACCAGCACGAGCACGGCACCCGCAGTCCCTGGATGCTGCTGCTTCCGGTCTTCGCGATCTTCCTGATCGCCCCGCCCGCGCTCGGCTCGGACTCGGTCACCCGCGACCGCGCCGCAGGCGCCCCGGCGGCCCCCAGCCAGGCCCGGTTCCCCCCGCTGCCACCCGGCCAGGCGCCGATGCTGAGCATGTCGGAGTTCCTGACCCGCGTGGTCTGGGACGACACCGGCGAGCTCAACGACCGAACAGTCCGCTTGCAGGGATTCGTCGTCCACCCGACGCCGGAGACCACACAGCTGGCCAGGATGCGGATCAGCTGCTGCGCGGCCGACGCCACCGCGGTCAAGATCGACCTGCCCAGTCCGCAGGCCGAGAAGCTCCCGGCCGACACCTGGATCGAGATCACCGGTCGGCTGCGCCCAGGCACGGCCACCGAGGCCAACGGCTACGTCCCAACGGTCGACCTCCACACCCTCCAGCAGATCCCAGCCCCGCCGGACACCTACGAGTACTAGGAGGTGGTGAGTGCTCTGCTCGGCCGTGCGGGTAGCGGAACCTGAGCGGTTCCCTGATCTCCGTGCGCCGATCCTCGTGCATGCCGACGCACTGCGACGGAACAGCTGGAGAACCCGCGGTGGTGCAAGCTGCCAGGGCGGTGGAGGGTGATGCGGCTCCGCCGCATGCTCCACCAGTCCTCAGAAACCCTTGGCAGTGCAATCTGGGCAGGTGCCGACGATCTCGACGGTGTGGCTGACGTCGGAGAAGCCGTGTTCCTGGCCGATGCGCTCGGCCCAGTTCTCCACCGGCGGGTCGGCGACCTCGACGGTGCGACCGCAGTGCCGGCACAGCAGGTGATGGTGGTGGTGGCTCGAACAGCGCCGGTAGACGGCCTCGCCGGAGGCGGTGCGCAGCACATCGACCTCGCCGGCGTCGGCGAGCGTCTGCAGCGTTCGGTACACGGTCGTCAGGCCGATCCCCTCGCCCTGTCGCCGCAGCTCCTCGTGCAGCTCCTGGGCCGAGCGGAAGTCGTTGACGTGGTCGAGCAACTGCGACACCGCAGCCCGCTGCTTGGTGGCGCGCAGTCCCGGTACGCCTACGGTGGGCTCCTGGCCGGTGGTCACGCTGTCTCCGTCTCCTGTCCGCCGTCGTCTGCGTCTTCGCCCGTCCGTGCGCGGGCGGTCTCCTCGGCGTGCGTCGCCGCATCCACCACGATATGCGCCAAGTGCTCGTCTACCAGTCGGTACATGACCTCCCGGCCGTGCCGCTCGCCGAAGACCACGCCCGCCGACTTCAGCACCCGCAGGTGCTGGCTGATCAGCGGCTGCGCCACGCCCAGCGCGTCGACCAGCTCGTGCACGCAGCGCTCCGACGTGCGCAGCTGCAGCACGATCGCGATGCGCACCGGCGCGGCCAGCGCGCGCAGCAGCTCACCCGCGTCGTGCAGGACCCGCTGGTCGCGCACCGGCACCGGCCGCACGTCGCGGTCCGGCGAGTGGACGTGGTCCTCCGGCCGGTCCGGACGCGGAGCGCTGCTCTGGCCGGAGGCCACGCCATGACGTTCCACGCGCACCATCCTACGGGTAGCAGGTGATCGCCCCGATCGGTCGATGCCGGGTGCGGTCACCCGCCGCGAGCGGACGGTCCCGCAGCGCTCACGGACCGGCCGGAATCCGGAGCCCGCGCCATCGGTACGCTGGGAAACTCCAGCTCGACCTGCTGGTTCTACGTGCTTCCAGTGAAATTTCCGGAGTTGAACTTGCCCGCCGACCAGATCGACACGATCGTCAGTCTCTGCAAGCGCCGCGGATTCGTCTTCCCGTCCGGCGAGATCTACGGCGGTACCCGGTCGGCCTGGGACTACGGACCGCTCGGCGTCGAGCTCAAGGACAACATCAAGCGCCAGTGGTGGAAGCACATGGTGCAGGGCCGCGACGACGTCGTCGGCCTGGACTCCTCTGTGATCCTGCCCCGCCAGGTGTGGGAGGCATCCGGACACGTCGGCGCCTTCCACGACCCGCTGGTGGAGTGCACCTCCTGCCACCGCCGCTTCCGCGCCGATCAGCTCGCCGAGGAGTACTCCGAGCGCACCGGCAAGGAGGTCACCGAGGACGACCTCACGGACGTCCCGTGCCCGAACTGCGGGAACCGCGGCCAGTTCACCGAGCCGCGCGAGTTCAACATGATGCTCAAGACCTTCCTGGGTCCGGTGGAGTCCGAGGAGGGCATGCACTACCTGCGGCCCGAGACCGCGCAGGGCATCTTCATCAACTTCGCCAACGTGATGACCACCGCGCGCAAGAAGCCGCCGTTCGGCATCGGCCAGATCGGCAAGAGCTTCCGCAACGAGATCACGCCCGGCAACTTCATCTTCCGCACCCGCGAGTTCGAGCAGATGGAGATGGAGTTCTTCGTCGAGCCGGGCGAGGACGAGCAGTGGCACCAGTACTGGATCGACCAGCGGATGCGCTGGTACACCGAGCTGGGCATCGACGCGAACAACCTCCGGGAGTTCGAGCACCCGAAGGAGAAGCTGTCGCACTACGCCAAGCGGACCGTGGACATCGAGTACCGGTTCCGCTTCGGCGGTCAGGAGTGGGGCGAGCTGGAGGGCATCGCCAACCGCACCGACTTCGACCTCACCACGCACTCCAACCACTCGGGCATCGACCTGACCTACTTCGACCAGGCCAGCAACTCCCGGTACCGGCCGTACGTGATCGAGCCGGCGGCGGGCGTGGGACGCCCGATGATGGCGTTCCTGATCGACGCCTACACCGAGGACGAGGCGCCCAACGCCAAGGGCGGTGTGGACAAGCGCGTCGTGCTCAAGCTGGACCGCCGCCTGGCCCCGGTGAAGGCCGCGGTGCTGCCGCTGTCGCGCAACGCCGAGCTCTCGCCGAAGGCCCGCGACGTGGCGGCGACGTTGCGGCGCAACTGGAACGTCGATTTCGACGACGCCGGTGCGATCGGCCGCCGCTACCGCCGGCAGGACGAGATCGGAACGCCGTTCTGCGTGACGGTCGACTTCGACACCCTGTCCGATCATGCCGTGACGGTGCGCGAGCGGGACACGATGAGCCAGGAGCGCGTGGCCATCGACGAGCTGGAGGGGTACCTGGGCGCCCGGCTGATCGGCTGCTGAGCCAGATGCGGAAGTCCGGAGAACCAGGCCGGTTCCGCAGCGGGCCCGGCCCGCTCGCGGCCGGTGGTGGATCTGCGAAGATGCCCCGGTGAGCGCACATCATCCCGCCCACCGGTCGCGGACCGGTCGCATCCTCTCGCGCGCCTTGGCCGGTGCGTTGCTGGTGGCGATCCTGGTGGTCGGCGGTACCGCGGTCCGCGTGTGGCAGGTGGCGCGCGCGGACGACCGGAAGCCGGTGGACATCGTGGTGGTGCTGGGTGCCGCGCAGTACCACGGCAAGCCGTCAGACATCCTCGAAGCCAGGCTGGAGCAGGCACTCGGCCTCTACGAGGACGGGCTCACCGACTACATCGTCACCGTCGGCGGCCGAAAGGCCGGTGACGCCTACACCGAGGCCCAGGCCGGCAAGAGCTGGCTGGTGGACAACGGCGTTCCGCGCGACAAGATCGTCGACGTCGACGTCGGCAGCGACACCCTCGGCAGCATGCAGGCGGTGTCGGACCTGGCGGAGCGGCGCCGCTGGGACAGCGCGCTGATCGTCAGCGACCCGTGGCACTCGCTGCGGGCTCGGACCATGGCCAACGACATGGGCCTCGAAGCGTGGGCCTCACCGGCCCGCTCGGGCCCGGTGGTCCAGACCCGCGAGATCCAGATGAAGTACATCGTTCGCGAGACCGGCGCCCTGCTCTTCTACCGCCTCACCCACGCCCCAGCCGAACTCAACGGCGACGGCCTCGGTTGATGAGGGTCGTACCCGTGGTCGTTCTGCGTGGCGGTGTGCGGGTGGTGGGAGCTCAGCAGTCTCTGCGGCGGTGCTTGCTGAGTCCCACACCCGAGGCAGCGGCAACGCCGCATCCCTCCACGGCCATCGGGCCGATCGAGGAGTGGTGTTGACTCCGCTTTCGGGTTCGTGGCGTGGAAATGTCATCTTCGGGGCTTAGCCTCACTGCGATGGGCTCGAAACTGGCCGGGTACGGCGAGAACGACCTCCAACGGCTGCACCCCGAGGCGCCGAAGGAGGCAGCGTCGTCGCACCCGGACGACCGCACCCCGTTCGCGCGCGACCGCGCGCGCGTGCTGCACTCCGCCGCGTTGCGCCGGCTGGCCGGCAAGACGCAGGTGATGGGGCCCAACGAGGGCGCCGAGGTCCCGCGAACCCGGTTGACGCACTCGCTGGAGGTCGCGCAGATCGGGAGGGGCATCGCCACCGCGCTCGGCGCCGACCCCGACCTGGTGGACACCGCCGGTCTCGCCCACGACATCGGGCACCCGCCCTTCGGGCACAACGGTGAGCGCGCGCTCGACGAGCTGGCGGCCGGGCACGGCGGGTTCGAGGGCAACGCGCAGACGTTGCGCATCCTCACCAGGTTGGAGCCGAAGGTCACCGATTCCGGCGAGATCGGGCGCGGCCTGAACCTGACCCGCGCCTGCCTGGACGCTGCGACGAAGTACCCGTGGCGCAAGCGCCCGGGTGAGATCAAGTTCGGCGTCTACGACGACGACCTGGAGGTCTTCGAGTGGCTGCGCGACGGCTCGCCGGATCACCGGCGCTGCCTGGAGGCGCAGATCATGGACTGGGCCGATGACGTGGCCTACTCGGTGCACGACGTCGAGGACGCGGTGATCTCCGGGCGGATCTCGTTGCGGGCGCTGACCGATCCGCAGGAGCGCGCGCAGATCGCGAAGCTGGCGGACGAGCGGTTCCTGCGCAGCGGCGAGACCGCGCTGCTGGAGCAGGCGGCCGAGGAGCTGGTGCGCTGGCCGGTGGTGGCCGCGGTCCTCGACTACGACGGGACGCTCTCGGCGCAGGTCGCGTTGAAGCGGCTGACCAGCGAGCTCGTCGGCCGGTTCGTGGCCGCGGCGGTCGGTGGCACGGTGGCGCGCTTCGGGCCCGGGCTGACCCGCTACCGCGCGGACCTGGTGCTGCCGGAGGAGGCCGTCGCCGAGGTGACGGTGCTCAAGGCGATGGCGGTGCGCTACGTGCTGCACGACGGCGACCGGCGGCGGATGCAGGCCAGGCAGCGGGAGCGGCTGGCCGAGCTCGTCGAGGCGCTGAGCGAGAGCGCACCGGATTCACTCGATCCGGTGATGCACGATGCTTGGACACGAGCTTCGGACGATTCGTCCCGATATCGGGTGGTACTGGACCAGGTCGCGTCGTTGACGGATGCGCAGGCTGTGATCTGGCATGAACGCCATGTGCACAGCGTGGCCAAGTAACTGTGACGTTAATCCGAATGGGGGTGAATGGATCTCGTGTTGTCCAGGACAATCCTCACTCAGAGTGTCGACTGGCAGGTTCTGCTGGCGGCATGTGCCCTGATCCCCGTACCGCGCGGCATCCCGAGCCGAGCGGCGGCGGCCCGTCGTTCCCCGACGCCGGGCCGCGAGGAGACCCCGAATGCGCAATCGGCACTACATCCAGAAGCTCGTCGTCGGAGGCGAGCCGTACGTCAACGCGGACAACCTCGCCGACTGGATCAAAGATCTTCGCTGGCAGGACCCCGCGGGCCAGCGAGCCGCCGAGTACATCGCCCAGGAGCTCCGCCTCATGGGCCTGAGCGACATCGAGGAATCCCTCCGCTGACCTATGCTCAGCGGCCTGTCGGGTAGCGGGAGCTGACACGCCCCCTGGAATCTGTGCGCCACTCCTGACGCATGTCAACACGGCGCACTCACCAGAAGACGTGTCAGAACCCGCCCCATGCGAGCTGCGAGGGTGATGCTCACAGCTCGCGGCTCCGCCGATCGCGCGCCGTCCGACAGCGGTACGGCAGATCCGCTAGAAGCCGGGAGTGCTCGCGGACGGGTCCGTGCGCCGTGCTCTGGCAGACTCGGGATCAAGCCCGAGTCTCCTCGACGCGGAACGGAGCCCTGCGGACGTGAACGATCACCTCGACTTCGCCCTGGCACTGCACGAGAAGCTGGCTCCACCTCCGACCAAGACGTTCTGCTGGTCGCCGTACTCGGTGAGCAGCGCCCTCGGGCTCGCAGCCACCGCGACCGGTGGCAACACCAGGGAAGAACTCGTCGCCGCGCTGCGCGACGAACCGGCGAACCTGCTGGAGCTGCTGGGGTCGGCCTCGGAGCTCTCCGCGGCTTCGGGTGAGCAGCCGGTGCTCGCGGTCGCCAACACCCTCTGGGCGCACGCGGACCTGCCGATCGAGGAGTCCTACCGGCTGGCGCTCAAGGACTGGCCCGGCAGCGCGGTGCGCAACGCCCCGTTCCAGGAAGATCCTGAAGCGGCACGCGAGCTGATCAACGCCGACGTCGCCGAGACCACCCGGGACCTCGTCCCGGAGCTGCTGCCGACCGGCGCGGTCCACCCGCAGACCGTCGCGGCCCTGGTCAACGCCCTCTACCTGAAGGTCTCCTGGCGCGAGGCGTTCGAGAGGACCAAGACCACCCAGCGCCCGTTCCACGCCCCCGACGGCGACCGCGACGTGCCCACGATGACGGCCGCGCGAACCCTCGGCCACGCCGCCACCGACGGCTGGCAGGCGATCGGGCTCCCGGCCGCCGGGGGAGTGGAAGCGGTCGTCCTGCTGCCCGACGGCGACCTGGCCGCCGCCGAAGGCGAGCTCACAACTGAGCGCCTCGCCGGCCTGCTCGGCGCCTTGGAACAGCGCAAGGTCGAGCTGTTCCTGCCGCGCTTCAAGGTCTCAGGCGGCGCGGAGCTCACCGATCCGCTCGGCGAGCTGGGCGTGCGGGACCTGTTCACCCCGGCCGCCGACTTCACCCCGTTGACCGACCGGTCGCTGCGCGTCTCGGAGGTGCTGCACGAATCGGTGCTCGACGTCGATGAAGCGGGCCTGGAAGGCGCGGCCGCGACCGCGATGATGATGCGCCTGACCGCCATCGTGCGGGAACCCGAGCCGGTGCGGGTCGAGGTGGACCGCCCGTTCCTGTTCCTGGTGCGCCACCGCGACAGCGGCGCGCTCTACTTCCTGGCCCGCATCACCGATCCGAGCTGAGCTGTCACGCTTCCGCGACTTGTCTCGTCACTCCGGTGACGAACCCCGAAAACCGGGGTGGCGAGGAGGGAGCGAGCACATGCCGCGCATTCCGGGCGTGCCCACCAGCGAAGCCAACCTGCTGACCAGGCTCACCTACCGGTTCTCCCGGCGCCGCTACGGCGCGGTGCTGGACCCGCTGGCCGTGGTCGCGCACCACCAAGGCCTGCTGATGGCCACCGGCGTGTCGGAGATGGCGGTGGAGAAAGCGGCCAAGGTGCTGCCGGCGAACCTGCGCGAGCTGGCGGTCTACCGGGTGGCCACGAAGATCGGCTGCTCGTGGTGCGTTGACTTCGGCACGATGCTGCAGCGCAACGAGGGCCTGGACATCGACCGCCTCGAGGAGATCGACGACTACCGAACCTCGGGGAAGTACTCCGCGGTGGAACGGCTGGTGATCGCTTACGCGGACGCCATGACCGAGCAGCCCATGCAGGTCACCGACGAGCAGGTCGCCGAACTCGACCGGCGCCTCGGCCACAAGGGGGTGGTCGAGCTGACCTACATGATCGCCTTGGAGAACCAGCGCACCCGCACCAACCACGCGCTGGGCCTGACCGCGCAGGGCTTCACCAGCGGAGAGGCCTGCCGAGTGCCGATGCCCTAGAAGCGGTCGAAGGTGCGGCGCAGCCGCCGTTCCAGGTGTGGCACCAGCTGGCACCGCCGGCCTGCACGAGGCGTGGCGCGCGGAGCTCGCAGCACCGGTCTGGCTCCGCCCGGGCAGAGCAACCAAGAAACTCCTCAGCGGAACTCCACGCGGGTCAGCTTGTCAGGGTTGACGATGTCGAACACCTCCGCTGGCCGTCCGTCGCGGACGGCCAGCGCGAACACCCGGGGCGCCACATCAGCGCCGTCGCCCGGCATCAGCACGCCTAGGTCGCCGTTGACCAGGACCGGATGCGCTGCGCCGAGCAGCTCCGCGCCGTACTTGTCGATGAGCCCGATGGCGAACCGCGCCACCTTGTCGGCCCCGACGACCGGGCGCCGGGCTGTGCGGGCCTTGCCGCCGCTGTCGCCGTAGACGGTGGCCGAGGGGTGCAGCAGCCGGGTGAGCGCGGCGAGGTCCTTGGCGGCCACCGCGGTCAGGAAGTCCTCCAGCGCCCGCTGCTGCTCGGGCAGCGGCACCCGCTCCGGCGGGGCGGCGTCGACCATCGTTCGACGCGCCCGCGACGCGTGTTGGCGCGCGGTGGGAACGCTGCACCCGAGCACCTCGGCGATCTCGGCGAAGGGCACTTCGAAGCCGTCGTGCAGCACCAGCGCGAGCCGTTGGTCCGGCGGAAGCTCGTGGAGCACCCGCATCGCCGCCATCCGCAGGTCGTCCTGACCGACCACGATGTCGCCCGGATCGGAGTCCACGGCGCTCACCAGCGGTTCAGGCAGCCACGGGCCGACGTAGCTCTCGCGCCGCACGGCGGCCGAGCGCATCCGGTCCAGGCACAGCCTGCTGACCACGGTGGTCAGCCAACCACCCAGGTCGCGGATCTCGTCGTGGTCGGTGTCGGTCAGCCGCAGCCACGCGTCCTGCACCGCGTCCTCGGCATCGGCGAGCCGTCCGGTCAGCCGGTAGCCGAGGCCGATCAAGCGGCTCCGGTGCCGGTCGAACTCCGCGGCGAGCGTGCTGGTGTCGGGCCTCACGCGATCGATTCTGCCGCACCGGGTGGACACCCGGTCGTAACCGATCTCGTTGGCCCTAGACTGAGTGACGTGACAGGCAGGATCCGGGAGAGCGACATCGCCGAGGTGCGCGATCGCAACCGGATCGACGACGTCGTCGGCGAGTACGTCGCGCTGCGCAACGCCGGTGGTGGCGCGCAGAAGGGCCTGTGCCCGTTCCACGACGAGAAGACGCCGTCGTTCAACGTCCGCCCCAGCCACGGCACCTTCCACTGCTTCGGCTGCGGTGAGGGCGGCGACGTGATCGCCTTCATGATGAAGATCGAGCACCTCGGCTTCGTGGAATCCGTGGAGCGGCTCGCCGACCGGGTCGGCCTCCAGCTGCAGTACGAGGGCGGCACGCCGGGACCGAAGCGCGACCGCGGAAGCCGCTCGCGCATGGTCGAGGCGCACCGCCTCGCAGCCGAGTTCTACGCCGAGCAGCTGCGCTCTCCCGAGGCCCAACCGGCCCGCGAGTACCTGACCAGCCGCGGCTTCGACGAGTCCGCCGCCCAGCGCTTCGGCTGCGGCTTCGCGCCCAGCGGCTGGGACAAGCTCACGAAACTGCTGCTGAACAAGGGTTTCGAGGTCGACGAGCTGATCAAGTGCGGCCTGTCCCGGGAAGGCAGGCGCGGTCCGATGGACCGCTTCCACCGGCGCCTGCTGTGGCCGTTGAAGGACCTCGGTGGTGACGTGGTCGGCTTCGGCGCGCGGCGGATCTTCGACGACGACCCCATCGAGGCCAAGTACGTCAACACCTCCGCCACCCCGATCTTCAACAAGTCGCAGGTGCTGTTCGGCATCGACCTGGCCAAGCGGGAGATCGCCAAGCGCAGGCAGGCCGTGGTAGTCGAGGGCTACACCGACGTGATGGCCATGCACCTGGCGGGCGTGCCCACCGCGGTCGCCTCCTGCGGAACCGCGTTCGGCGACGAGCACATCTCGGTGCTGCGGCGGCTGATGATGGACGACGACGCCTTCCGCGGCGAGGTCATCTTCACCTTCGACGGCGATGAGGCCGGGCAGAAGGCGGCGATGAAGGCCTTCGACGGCGAGCAGCAGTTCGCCGGCCAGACTTACGTGGCGATCACCCCGGACAACATGGACCCGTGCGAGCTGCGCGAGGCCCGGGGTGATGCCGCGGTGCGGGACCTGGTGGCCCGGCGCAAGCCGCTGTTCGAGTTCGCCATCCGCAGCCTGCTCACCGACTACGACCTGGACTCGGTGGACGGCCGCGTCGCCGCGCTCAAGCGGACGGTGCCGCT
The DNA here is from genome assembly GCF_004348445.1 of Saccharopolyspora aridisoli. Taxonomy (GTDB): domain Bacteria; phylum Actinomycetota; class Actinomycetes; order Mycobacteriales; family Pseudonocardiaceae; genus Saccharopolyspora; species Saccharopolyspora aridisoli. The sequence goes on from NZ_SMKV01000007.1 coordinate 174,846, forward strand.
GATCGCCCAGATCAAGGACCCGGCCAGCCGCGACGGGTACGCGGCCCGGCTCGCCTGGTGGGCGGGTTGGAACGACGAGAACCAGGTGGTCAAGCGGGTTCGGGAGAGCTCGGGAGCCCCGGTCCGCAAGCAGCCCCGCCCGCGCCGCGAGGAGAACCAGCAGTCGCTGGGCATGGACGTCGAGCTGCCGCAGCGCCCGCCGAGGCACGACCCCCGCTGGCTGCAGCGGGAGGCCATCAAGGCCGCTCTCCAGGTCCCGGCCCTGGCCGGTCCGCTCTACGACTCGCTGCCCGCCGAGGCGTTCACCGAGCCGGTCTACGCCGAGGTGCAGAAGGCGTTGCTGGCGGCGGGCGGCACGGCTTCAGGGCTGAGCGGAGCGGGTCTGGTCGACGCGGTCTCGCAGCAGTGCGAGAGCCAGGTCGGCGCCCGGTTGTGCACGCAGCTCGCGGTCGAGGCCCTGGAGTGGACGACCGAGGACGACCCGCGCTACGTGAGCGCGATCATCGCCCGGCTGCAAGAACGCCTGGTCAGCAGGCAGATCGCGGACATCAAGTCCAAGGTCCAACGGATGTCGCCGCTGGAGGACGCCGAGGAGTACAACGCCCTGTTCGGCGACATGGTCGCCTTGGAGGGCTACCGCAAGGCACTGCTGGACCAGGCGATGGGAACGACTCTGTGATCAAGAGGCTGCTGGCGAAGTTGAGCGGAACCGCCGAGGTCCCGGCGGACTTCCCGGGCAGGCTCGACCCCGACGAGCAGGTCCTGTCCGTCGCGCCCTGCGAGGACGGGTCGGTGGTGGCCACCCACCTGGGCCTCTGGCTCCCGGAGGGGCGGAGGGTCGGCTGGCACCTGATCAGCAAAGCGACTTGGGGCGGTGGCGTGCTCACCGTGACCGAGGCCGAGGAGACCCGGCACGTCGACGGCGCCGTCTACCTGCGCGACCTGCGGCCTCAGCGCCTGGCGCTGACCGGTGAGAGCCGGTTGCCCGACGTGGTCCACGAGCGCGTCAACCGCTCGATCCGGTCCCGCCATCACCGGGACCTGCCGGGTGGCGGCGCCTGGTTCGTCCAGCGCAAGGTTCCCGGCCGCAACGGCATCGAGCTGCAGATCCGGCCCGATCAGGGCACGGACGAACCGGCGCTCGACCGCCTGGTCGGCGCGCTGGTGGAGAGCCTGCGGCAGTCCCGCGACCTGCCTTCCTGAGTTCGTTCCACCTCGAACCGTCCTCGACGCGATTGGACGCCCGGTATACGGTACGGGCGTACTGCTAGCGGAGGTGACGGCATGTGGGACCCCGGCAAGTACCTGGCCTTCAGCGATCAGCGAGACCGCCCGGCCTTCGACCTGATCGCCAGAGTGCGCGTCGAGAGCCCCAGACGGGTCGTCGATCTCGGATGCGGTGCGGGAAACCTGACCTCGCTGCTCACCGGCCGCTGGCCGCGCGCTGAGGTGGAAGCGCTGGACTCCTCGGAGGAGATGGTCGCCGAGGCCCGCTCGCGGGGTGTGCCCGCGCGGGTCGAGGACGTCCGGGACTGGAAGCCGCAGCCGGACACCGACGTCGTGCTGTGCAACGCGGTCCTGCAGTGGATACCGGATCACGTCGAACTGCTGCACCGCTGGCTGTCCGAGCTTCCCAGCGGGGCCTGGTTCACCTTCCAGGTCCCCGGCAACTTCGACGCCCCGTCGCACGCCACCATCCGCGAGCTGGCCGTTGAACAGCGCTGGCGCGGCAAGCTCGACGGGGTGCTGAGCCACGACGACGTCGTGCGCGGCCCGCTGGAGTACGCCGACGAGATCGCCGATCCGGATGTCGAGGTCGACGCCTGGGAGACGACCTACGTGCACGCGCTGCGCGGGGACGACCCGGTGCTGGAGTGGGTGAGCGGAACCGTTCTGCGTCCGGTACGAGCGGCACTGGACGACGATGAGTGGGCCGAGTTCCGAACCGAGTTGTCCCATCGCTTCTCGGTCGCCTACCCGAAACGGCCCGACGGCGTGACCTGGTTTCCTTTCCGCAGGGTCTTCGTCACCGCTCACTGCGCGTGACCTGCACAGATGTTCGTGGTGGAGCAAATCGGGGGGTGCCGTGAAACGCCATTCGGGCATCCGCTAGAGTAGTTCCGTCAGCGCGAGGGAGTGCTGAACACAAGAGAACATTCCTCCGTAGCTCAATCGGCAGAGCATTCGGCTGTTAACCGAAGGGTTACTGGTTCGAGTCCAGTCGGAGGAGCGCAAAGCCCAGACCAACGGTCTGGGCTTTTTCGCACGCGCGTTGCGGGCCTGCGTCGGTCGGTGATCGGGTGTGGCTACCGTGTTCGGTCGTGGCGAAGCTCTACTTCCGATACGGGGCGATGAACTCCGGCAAGTCGACCGCGTTGATCCAGGTCGCGCACAACTACGCCGAACGCGGGCAGCGCGTCTTCGTGGTCAAGCCCGAGATCGACACCAAGAGCCCCGTGGTGCTCTCGCGCATCAACGTGTCGCGGGAGGTCGATCTCGTCTGCGACGCGGACACCGCCGTGCGGAGCGTCGTGCTGGCGGCGGCGGTGCCGGACTGCGTGCTCGTCGACGAGGCGCAGTTCCTCACCGGTGAGCAGGTCGAAGACCTGTTCCGGTTGGCCGTGCTCGACGGGGTCCCGGTGATCGCCTACGGGCTGCGCAACGACTTCCGCACCCGCGGCTTCCCGGGGAGCCTGCGGTTGATGGAGCTGGCGCACTCCATCGAGGAGCTCAAGACGATCTGCCGCTGCGGTCGCAAGGCGACGCTCAACGCGCGCACCGTCAACGGCGAGTTCACCCAGGACGGCAGCCAGGTCGCCATCGAGGGCGACGTCGGGTACGAATCCATGTGCGGCACTTGCTATCTGCGCAAGGTCGGCACGTTCGAGTGACTAGTCTGGCGGCTCGAGGCGATCACCGGCGCCGACGTGAGGGTCCGCATGGGGCCTGGAGGGACTGCTGGTGACTCGAGCGCCAGGTCTGGGCTAGAGCCAGTTCCGGCGCTTGAAGATGGCGTAGAGGCTGAGGCAGACCACGAGCATCAGCAGGATCGCGAACGGGTAGCCCAGCGTCCAGTGCAGCTCCGGGATCACGTCGAAGTTCATCCCGTAGACCGTGCCGATCAGCGTCGGGGCGAACAGGATCGCCGCCCACGAGGAGATCCGCTTGATCTCCTCGTTCTGCGCGTAGCTGGCCTCGGTCATGCGCTTCATCTCCTCGTTCTGCGCCTGGGTGACCAGCGTGGCGTTCACGGCGAGGATGTTGTCGAGCATCTGCCGGAACCCGTCGACGCGCTCGGCGACGGTCGTGGCGTGGTCGGCGACGTCGCGCAGATAGCGCTGCAGCTCCTCGTCGATCTGGTACTTCTCGAACCCGGCTTCCAGGCTGCGCAGGATCGCCAGCAGCGGGCGGGTCGCGCGCTGGAACTCGATGACCTCCCGGGACAGCTCGTAGATGCGCCGCGACACGTGCGGCTCGAAGTCGAAGACCTCGGTCTCGATCTCGTCGATGTCGTTCTGCAGCCCGGCGATGACCGGCGCGTAGCCATCCACGACGTGGTCGAGCACCGCGTAGAGCACGGCTTCGGGGCCGCGCCGGAGCAGGTCCTGGTCGGTTTCCATCCGTCGCCGCACGACCGAGAGGTCGGGGGCCTGCCCGTGGCGGACGGTGAGCACGAAGTTCGGGCCGACGAACAGGTGCAGCTCGCCGAAGTTCACCTCCTCGACGTCGTCGAGGTAGGTGGCGGCGCGCAGCACGACGAACAACGTGTCCCCGTACCGCTCGATCTTCGGCCGCTGGTGAGCGACGATCGCGTCCTCGACCGCGAGCTTGTGCAGGTCGAATTCATCCGCGGCGGCCAGCAGCTCCTCTTCAGCCGGCCGGTACAGGCCGATCCAGGCCATGGTCCCGTCCGCGCCGGGCAGCTGCCGGTAGGTCTCGCTAAGGCTCTCCGGAGTGGAGATGCGGACGCCGTGGCGGTAGATGGCAGTGTCGATCAGCGGCCGGTCGGCCAGCGGCCGCTCATCGGCCGCGCGGGGGTCCATCGAGTGCTCGGGCGCGGATTCCCGGTGGGACATGACCGGCTCGGGGTGCCTGCCGCGCCTGCGCAGCGGGCGGGGGCGCCATTCGGGCACGGGGTCCTCCCGAGGTCGTCGGGCCAGGTGATCGCCTCGAGCGTACCCAGCGGCGCCAGGTGCGTGCTGGTTCCGGAAGACGTCGCAGCCGCCTCGACCAGCGGGTCGCGGCGGCTGCGAGCGCTGTCAGGGCTTGCGGGCGACTCCTGCCCAGACGACCGAGTCGTTCGGGCTGTCGAACTCGATCACGGGTGCGTTCTCACCGCTCTCCTCCGGGTGCCACAGCGGAGTCCAGGTGCAGCCCGGCTCGACGAGCTCGTAGTCACCGAAGAAGGATTCGATCTCGTCGTGCGGACGCCAGATCACCGGTGTCGCCGACTTGTCGTACATCTTGCCGAACTCGGCCATCTCCCGCTTGCGCTCGTCCGGCACGTCGTCGGCGGTGCCGTGGGTGATCACCAGGTAGGAGCCCTCGGGAACCAGCTCGCGGAAGCGCGCGACGGCCTGCGGACCGATGTCCTCGCCGTTCGGGCCGGGCTGGGTCACGTGCAGGACGGCGATCAGGAGCAACGCGACCGGCTGCTCGACGTCGATGACGCCGCTCTCCTCGACCGCCTCCCACAGCTGGTCGGGTTCGCGCAGGTCGGCGTGCAGCACGCAGTGCTTGTCGGTGACGTCTTCCTCTTCGAGCAGGATGCGCGAGTGCGCGACGGCCACCGGCTCGTTGTCGACGTAGACGCAGTTGGCGTCGCCGACGAGTTCGTCGGCGACCTGGTGCGTGCTGCCCATCGTCGGAACACCGGATCCGATGTCGATGAACTGCCGGATCCCCTGCTTGCAGAGGTAGCGCACCACGCGGTGGAGGAACAGGCGGTTGGCCTTGGCGGCGGGCGCGACGAACGGGTAGCGCTCCAGCGCCTTCTCGCCGAAGACGCGGTCCACCGCGTAGTTGGCCCTTCCACCGAGGTAGTAGTCGTAGATCCGGGCGATGTTGGGGTGTTCCAGGTCCACGCCTTCCGGCGCGAACATCTCCGCCTTCGACTGACTCACGGTTGAACCCCTTCGCGGTACGCGTGCATTCGTAACGCATCGTAGCGATCACGTCACTCTCACTTGCGGCGGTAGTCTGCCACCGAACGGGTGTCCGGTCATGCACCCATCCGGTTAGACACGTTCCGGTTAGCAGAGCGCGCGCGGGCTGACGCCCGGGACGGACGTCCACAATCCTCCGGCGGTCCGGCGGGGTTGCTCGTCGGGCGCGAATGAACCGCGGATTCGAATCGCTCGTTCCCGGACCGGGAGTTCTCGCTTCGAAATCGCATTCGTACCAGGTCGATCGATTCTGAACGCGACATCCTGCGGTGCGATCGCGAACGATGTTCGATGCCCGATCGGCGGTTCCGGCGCACTGCCACCCGGACGAAGATCAAAGCTGGCGGGTGCGAGAATCTTGGTGTGGTCGGCGGTGTTCCAGCGTGGCGGCACCCCGATCCGCCAGCATCGCCGGTCCGCACGCCGTGGGCCGCCGGCCGGGTAACGATCCAGGGTCGAAGTGCGCGATGTAGTCCTGATTCGGCTCGCGGCCGACGGTTCTGGTGCGGATGATTCGTGCCAAGCCCTCGCGGCGCGCGGAGCCGCAGGGGCCGACCGCGTTGACGATTCGATCGATTTCTTGACCGAGATGATTTCGTGATGCGATTCGGCGCAACGGTTTTCCGCTCGCGCTTCGTCCCTCGGGTGCAGGTGGTCGTCCGAGGGAACTGACAAGGGACGGGGGAGTCAGATGTCCGCACCAGGGATCGGCAAGGAACCGCACTTCACGCTGCCCGATCTGGATTCGGTGAGCAAGCTGCCGAAGCCGATCAGGGCGGTCGTGTACTTGATCATCATGTCCGTGCTGACGGTGGCCGCGCTCGGGGCGTTGATGGCCACCACCGCGATCATCGGTCAACTTTCCGGAGCGTTCGACATCTTCCGCTTGCTCGGCTGAAGAGACCCGCGCTTCCTCCGAAGGCCCGTCGCACCCCACAGGCGCCGGGCCTTCGTCATGCCCGGCTGATCACTGCGGTCGCGGACTGCCGCAGCTGCCCTGATGCTCGTGCGTTACCGGTGCGTCCGAGGCGGAGGAGCGGTGATGAGCAGGCCGATCGCGACCACAGCTCTCGCGGTGGCGCTGCTCGCCTGCGAGGGCGCCCCGACCGGAATGACCCCACCGCTTCCGCCGACCGAGTCGCGCGTGGAGCGAGGGACCGCCGGCGAAGGATTCGGGCAATTCCAGCAAGATTCCGGATACCGACTCCTTCGAGGAACATGACGAGCTGCCGGATTTCCGGCTTTGCGGCACGACCTGCGGCCAAGAACCGAGCAGCGGCGAACAACAACGTGCTCACTCGTCCGAACGCGGTTCGAACGATCCTTCGGAGTGCTGATTCCGACTCCGCTCGCGAAGATCGGTAGACCAACCGACGCAACTCCGATGCACCGCCTTCTCCGCCGATCCGCCCATTATCACGATGGGCCGTCCGGTCGGAACACCCGGCGACCTCGCTCAGTGACGCCCTCGATACGATCGCCGATACCGAGCACCCCCCGGGGCAGTAGCTCAGCTGGTCAGAGCAGCGGACTCATAATCCGTCAGGTCGTGGGTTCAAGTCCCACCTGCCCCACGTATTCCCTGGTCAGAATGCTGTGCTGCAATCTTTCCACGGGGCAGCGTTGCACCTAAATGCACGAAACGTCGGATCACCCTGATCTGTAGGCGGGAATCGAGGGCGGCCCCTGCGGGGCCGCCTGCCTGCTGTTTCCCTGGCCGGGGCAGTGGTACCCCGGGCACGCGGCCTGGCGGCCGGTCCCGGGCGCCCGCGCCCCGACCACACGGGAAGGCAGGCGGACCCGCACCGCCAGAACGGCTTCACGCTCAGGCGCAAAGTGATGTCCTCGCCGCACGGGCATGCCAACAGGGTGAGGGGACTGGCACATCGGGTGCGGTTCGGTCGTGGCTGCTCTGTCCTCACCCCATCGACCTCCACAACGGCTATCAGCCCGCGTCGAGGGGGCAAGCTCGAGTGCCGGCATCTCCCGCTGACATCGCCGGTCGCCCCCTTGGCACGGCCTGTTGAGGGCTACGCCAGGTCGACGGGGTGAGGACTGGGCCTCCCTTTACAGGAATAGGCTACCGAAAAATAGGAACCACCCCCTCTTTTTGGCAATCTTCCCCGAACATCTCCACGAGCCCACGGTGCGGAGTATTAGTTCCATGCGGGGTGCCGTCCCAAAGGTGGAGGACCCCCTTCTCGTTGCGAACCCACCTTCTATTCTTCGCATCTGTGAAGTTGATTTGGTAACCTTCACTCCTGACTATCATAGACGCGATTGCTCCGATGTGATATTTGCGCCTCAATCGCGGTGTTAGCAAGCTCTCGAAGTGGTCCATGTGCGACACAAGAAGCCGGGAAAGTTCTTCGATTTCGACATCTTGGATGTCGCCCGTAGGTTCAGCAATATCCAGGCTGAACACTAGATTCGGCATGATGCCCGCGATTAATTGGACGTCATGCACCGGGATGTCGCTTGAATTGACGAATCGCAGATTGACTTTCAGCTCGGTCTTGTCGTCGTTGCTCAGATCGACACTTAGCCAGGCGGCGAACTTGGAAGCCTGGTCCATTTCGTGCTGCTCGTCGCTATGTTGCTGTTGCGCCGAGGCGTATTTTGCCTGTCGCCAAGCTGCTGCGGCCGCAATGGAGGCGATAACGAAGGCTGCTATGGAACCGAGAGCAGATATCCAAGAAGGGACATTTCCCCAGTCAACCCCCAGTCGCAAGTAGCATTGATTGCACGCGATCATCGTAGGCTGCCCTCAGTTTTGATCAGGAAGAGTTCTTTCGGGTGTATCAGGATGAGCCTTCGCGTCGGCAGGAACCAAGCGACGGAAGTGTGTGACTGGCAGGTCGGCAACGGGGCGGCTTGGCAACCGGCAATCCATTCAGCTGTTTCTGAGGCAGGCAACGATGCCTCAGCGTGCACTCCGCCGTCCGTGGGCAGAGGAGCAAAAGGAAGCGGTACGGTCGTCCCGGCCCTCTTTCGGCACAGAACAGACGTTCGGTTCGGCCGCATCAGTAGGCAGTCAACCGTGAGCGATTTTCGGGTGGTTCAGTGTTGGGCGTGGCAACACTGCAGCCCAATCCTTAAGGGTGGCTGCGCGATGCGCATGGTTCTGCAGGTGCGAAACTGGCGCAGCTCCACTGCTCCTACCACACTCAATACGGAACAGGGGGTCAGTGGAGCTCTGCGTGAACGGCTCTACCATCGATTCCTCGATGGCGAGATAACTGTTACCCGTAACGCAGAAGCAAACAAACTGCCGTGGAGAGTGTACAGGCGCGATCTTTGAGTCGACTCGAAAAATTGTCCGCGAGTCCCCGGAGCGCCTCGGCAGCGTCAAACGACGGAGTCATCGGTCATCGCCGAGTAGGAGGTCGATGCCGCAAATCGCCCCCCAGACCGACCGCTCGTCTGAACGAAGAGCGTATGACTCCGCCCGTTTCCGCAGGTTCGGTGTAGTCCATGCCAGCTTCCTGAAGCAGTTTCGCGCGCTGGGCCTGTAGCTCTTCGGTCGATAGAGCCAATGCGGAACTCATTGGTACCCCCTTACGTGCCCCACACTCGGTTGATGGAAGCCCCACACTCGGTTGATGGTCGGTAGTCACGAGCCCGTGACAGCCCCATCGGAACACACTGCTACGACGTTTCCCGCCAAGACCATGGTTGCCTAGCACCTGACGAGGCACAAGCCCTCAATCAGGCGTCGTCGCCGGGCACGTAGCCTCCTGACGTTGCCGTCGCGCGAGGGCTGATCACGCCGTTTCCTCGCGGTGCCTGAGTGCCTCACATGCTGTGCACCGCATCTTTACGAAACGACGAAAAACATCCGCAGATGACCCACCTCGAGGGGCATTTGCGACGCAATCCATGCTGATCACGAGCCATGTTGGCAACCGATGTCAGACAAGGACAGAACAGGACCTGCATCCGTCAGGTCGTGGGGTCAAGTCCCATCGGCCCCGTATTCACAGGTGGAAGCATGTGGCGGGGAAAGGGGGGGAAGATCATCTGTACACCTTCCCCGCACTTCAATTCCGAACCGGATGACCTCTGATGCGGCGGCCCGTGTGGACGTCCTGCGTCGTCGGACAACCGCGCGCCGAGCTGATCTGTGATGGGACGATCGGAAGCTTGCCCGGGATCGGCACGGTCGGCTTCCTGAGAGGTCCTGGAGGTCTTCCGCGGAATGGACTCCGCCGGGGGATTTCCGAAAGTGGGATGAGATCCAGAGTGGACCGCCGGAGAGGAGCCGGTCGCTCCGGTTTCGAAGACGCCGCCGGTCCGCAGCGTGCACGTCACCGGCCGGATCAACAGGAACCGGCGGCTGAGCGTCTCGCGGTCGAGGACCACCGCCAGCAGGGGCACCATCACGACCGGCGTGTTGACCAGCACGGCGGACAGCCCCACGCCGACCTCGTAGATCGCCTGCGTTCACAGCAGGGCATCCGCCGCGAAACAACGCTCCGGCCGTGGCCGCCCATACTGCCTGACCAGGCGAGATGCGTCCGCCGGTGGCGCGCTCGGCAAGCGCGAGCGGTGCCAGCAACGGGAGAGCGAGGACGCAGCGGAAAAACGACGCCGTAACCGGGGGAGTGGCGGACGGCGCCACGAACAGTCCCGAGGTGGCCATGCCGAAAGCCTCGAACGCCGTCGCAAGCACGGGCCGAGGTGGGAAACCCGCGACGAGCCCTCCACCTCGGACGGTCAGGACCACACCGCCAAATGCTACGGGCGCAGTCAGCACCGGCGCACCGCAATAAAGATCGTCGCCTTCGAGGTTAGCTCCGGTTGAGCACGCGCCCGGCACCCGCGACGACGGTCGTGGCGAGAACCCACCCGCTGATGATCAGCGCGAGCGCGACCGCCTTGCTCCACCCCGTCGGATCCCACGCCTTGTCGTGGCCGAGGTCGACCAGGGGGATGAGCAGGTCGAGGCTGTAGAGGAACGGATCCCAGGTCGGGCTTTCGCCTTTCTTCACCGCGGTCACCGGCCCGGCGACCGAGAAATAGGTGGTTCCCGACGCGAGGAGACCGGTGAGCCAGGCCAGCGCGAGAGCGGGGCGGTGCCCGAACCCGACAGTGATGTCCTGCAGCGCTCCCCAACACGCGCCGAGCGGGCCCATCGCCCGGTGGCGGCGGCGTTCTTTGAACCGCTGCACCCGCCGCGCGTCCTGGTCGAAGCCGTCGCGCTGCAGAGCTGCGGCGAGCTGCGCGTACGGCGCGGGGGAGAACGTCGCAGGGGCTGCGGGGTCCGTCACCGCCGACGGCGTGGTGATGGAGTGCTGGTGCATCCACTTCAAGCGGGTGCCGATGGGGCACGGCTCGACGTCGGTGTTGCGCTGGGTGACTCTTTGGTAGTGCGTGCCGGTCAGTTCGATCGTGCACTTTTCGGGCCAGTGCGGCGGATCGTCGGTCAGCCTGCCGAAGCGGCCGTCCCGTAGGCTGATCGCGCCCTCCGACTCCGGTGCCAAGCGCAGCGTGAGCAGGAGCGCGTCTGTCTCGATGAGCAGCAGGGCCCAGCCGTGAGGTTGACGAACCGTCGTGTTCACGAAGGCCAGCGCGCCGCCGATCTGAGCCCCGATGAGGTTGACCGCGCCGTTGGCGACGAGACCGGAGCACATCAGGCTGCGATCGACGGTGAGGCTGTCCGCGGACAGGGCGAGAGCGTTCGGGGTGTTCAGCCGTGCACGGGGCATTCCCAGGTCTCCGCTGATTCGCGAGCCGACAAGGTGGACCTCTCCGTCGGCGACGAGGTCTCTCATCGAGAACTGGGAATCGATCGTGCTGTACTCGGTGTTCAGCGCGCGTCGGCCCGGATTGCGCAGGCGAGACTCGTCTAGCACCACCGGGCCGGAGATCCGCGCGTGGGACAGGCGCATCTCTCCGTCGACTGTGGTCTCGCGACCGAAGACCCCTTGCTCGATCAGCGTTCGCTCCGCATCGATGCCCGGGTGGTCGGCGTCGCCGGTCAGGTGGGCGGAGTCGAGGGACAGGTGTCCGTCGATCCGAGCGCCGGCCAAGTCGACCCGAGCGGTGAAGCCCTCGTTCAGCTCGACGGCGCCGCTCGTGCGCAACTGCCTGGCGTAGTCGAGGTGGGGAAGTCGGCAGCCGGGGAGTCGCAGCGAGCCGAGTTGGGCCTCCGCGAGTCGGACGGGCTCGTCGAAGTGGCACTCGCGCAGTTCGACGGGGAAGTCGAGGCGGGAGCCGGTGAGGTCGACGGGACCGGTGATGGTCGCGCCGGTCAGGCGAAGTGCGTGGTTCCCGCGTCGCCTGGTGAGCAGGTCCGCGAGCACGTGCGCGCGGATCGGCCGATCCCGTTGGTCGAGGACGATGTCGATCGGTTCTCCGGAGCGGGCGGTTCGGAGCACCGCGCGCTCGGCTCGGTTCACTCGCCCCAGGCTGCCGTTGATCACGAGACCACGTCTACCAGCCGATCGAACACCTCGGGGGTGCTTCGTCGCGTTCTACGCGTTAAAAGGGCTGCGGAGGTCGAGCATTCCGGCTTCGCTGTGATCAGCGACCGGTTGGTGTTGTTCTGGTGCGGCGGCGGGTTCTGGCTCGACGAACTGGACCGGGGCGATCTCGTCCGGAGCGGCCTGCCTGGGTGCCGGTGTCCCGGAGGACACGGGTGTTGCGGTGGTTATGAGGAACCTTCCTGATAGCAGCGCGCCGGCTGCTCGCCCGAGGGCGAGCAGCCGGCGGCGTTCATGCGTGCGAGGCTCAGACGCGAACCGAGCTGGCCTGCGGGCCCTTGGGGCCCTGGGTGACCTCGTAGGTGACCTGCTGGTCCTCTTCGAGGCTGCGGAACCCGCTGGCGTCGATGGCCGAGTAGTGGACGAAGACGTCCGGGCCACCGTCGTTGGGGGCGATGAAGCCGAAGCCCTTTTCAGCGTTGAACCACTTCACAGTTCCCTGTGCCATGTCTGTCTCCTCCTGGGAGCTGGAGCGTTTGACGGGAGCCCACACTTCGTGGGAGCCCGGGCCGGGGATCTCGAACGGCGGCTATCCAGCTACAACCACGGACAAGCTGCTCGCTCGCATCAAATCCTGCGAGCGTGCGCAAACACGAACCCAGAAAAACAACGACCAGCGCCAAGCTTACACACCACCCGCGGCGGTCTCATCGGACATCGGGCTGTCCACTCTTTTGGGGGAATCCGTGAGGCCGTGAGCAGGCTTTTCCGCTTCAGTGCAGACTGAAAGAACCGTGTCCCGCGCGCTGGGGCAGTGCGGGAGGTCGGCGTCGTGGAGGTCGGGTGGTCGTCGGTCACGGCGTCATCGCGGGAGCCACGGCGGTGGGGAACCGAGCCCCTGAACCGCACCCGAGTCCTCGCGCCAGGTGTAGGCGGCTGAGAACGGGTGGTTGCGGAAGCGCTCCCACTTGGGCTTGATCTTCAGCCAGGCGTCGTCGATGACGTTCTCGTGGAGTTCGGCCAGTCGCCAGCCCGCGCCGAGGCCTGCTGCGATGTGGTCGCTGATCAGGTGCACGTTGGTGGCGATCGCGACCGGTTCGCCTTCGGCGTTGGTGTAGTGGGTGGGCATGCCCGAGGTCATGATGAAGTGCGGGTGGAACGTGACCAGCACGAACGCCGCGCCGGGTGCGGCCAGCCGGTGCGCTTCCGAGTAGAGCGGCCGCAGGTCGTCCAGGTGCTCGTCGATCAGCGAGCAGATCACCAGGTCGTAGGCGCCGCCGGGCAGTCCGGTGGCCGTGGCGTCGGCCTCCTCCAGCCGCTCGTGCGCGCCGCGGCGGCGCGCCAGGTCCAGCATCTCCGGTGTGACGTCCACGCCGTCGATGTGCTCGACGCCGCGCTCGCGCAGCCACTGCCCGGTGCGGCCGGTGCCGCAGCCGAGGTCGGCGGCCCGGCTCACCGCCGACCACCTCGGCTCGACCAGGCGCTCGAGCAGCGCCAGGTCCATCATGTCCTCGACGGTGTTCTCGTAGTCGGCGACCCACTCGCCGTATCCGGTCCGGACATCGACCGTCCGGTATCCCCGCGCGTCGAACGCCTTGAAGTCCACTCGCCGAATTGTTCCGCCCGGGCGACCGGTGCGAAACCGGTTTTCACCGCAGCGGCATGCCGACGTAGTTCTCCGCCAACGTCGTCGCCGCGGCCTTCGAGGAGCGCAGGTAGTCGAACTGGGAGCGCTGCAGGCGGCGCTCGAAGGCCTGCTCAGGGCCCTCGAAGCGGTGCGTCATCGACGTCATCCACCACGAGAAGTGCTGCACCCGCCACACCCGTTCCAGGCACTTCGCCGAGTACTCGTCCAGCCCGGCGTCGCTGCCGGTGCGGTAGTGGTCGACGAGCGCCTCCGCGAGCCGGTCCACGTCGGCCACCGCAAGGTTGAGCCCCTTCGCGCCGGTCGGCGGCACGATGTGCGCCGAGTCGCCCGCGAGGAAGAGCTTCCCGTGGCGCAGCGGCTCGGCCACGAAGCTGCGCATCGCGGTGACCGACCGGTCGATGATCGGCCCTTCCTGCAGCTTCCAGCCCGGAGCGGCCAGGCGAGCGTGCAGCTCGTCCCAGATGCGCGCGTCGGACCAGTTCGCCAGCGTCTCGTCCGGATCGCACTGGAGGTAGAAGCGGCTGATGCCGGCCGAGCGCATGCTGTGCAGCGCGAACCCGCTCGCGTGGTTGGCGTAGATCAGCTCATCGGTGGAGGGCGCGACCTCGGCGAGGATGCCCAGCCAGCCGAACGGGTAGACCCGCTCGTAGACGCGGCGCACGTCCGGCGGGATGACGTCCCGGCACACCCCGTGGAAACCGTCGCAGCCGGCGACGAAGTCCGCCCGCAGCGCCTGCGCCCGGCCGTCGTGGGTGAAGGTCACGCTCGGGCTCTCGGTGGTCACGTCGTGCACCGCGACGTCGTCGACCTCGAACAGCACCTGGCCGCCGTCAGCCCGCCGCCGCTCGTTGAGGTCCTTGACGACCTCCTGCTGGCCGTAGACGGTGATCGCGCGACCGGTGAGCTCGGTGAACGGGATGTGCAGCCGCTCGTCGTCGAACTGCATGTGCACGCCCTCGTGCCGGTCGCCCTCGCGCAGCATCCGCTCGCCGACGCCGACCTCCCGCAGCAGGTCGACCGTGCCCTGCTCCAGCACGCCGGCCCGGACCCGCTGCTGGACGTACTCCTGGCTTCGCCGCTCCAGCACCACCGAGTCGATGCCCTGCAGGTGCAGCAGGTGGGACAGCAGCAGACCGGCGGGACCACCGCCGACGATCGCGACCTGGGTGCGCAAGGTTGGGCCTCACTTCTTCGGGGACCAGGGACGAGCATCACTGTCCGATCCGCCGACCGCCCCTGAGGATGCCTCGCTACCGTTCAGTGGAAACCCGCTGCGAGGAATTTCCTCGCAAAAGGCAGAGGGCGGAAGTTCCCGGTGGAACTTCCGCCCTCGTGCTCTCGGATCAGCAGCAGCGGGATCCGGGGTCGATCTCCTTGCGGTCGATGTGGGCTCGCCAGAACTCGCGCTCGGACATCGGCTGCTCCGTGCCGTGGTGGGCGCGGTGGTGCTCGAGGTAGGTCTCGTAAGCCGTCTCACCCACCACACCGCGCACGATCTGCCAGGCCGCGCGGACGGATCCGCGCAGCCTGGTCAGCGTCGTGCCGCTCAACCCCCGCCACTCCCGGAGGAGGCGAGCTCCTTCTGCTTCTGGCGTTCCTCGGCCGTGGGGATGAGTCCGGAGGGCGCCCACAGCTCCGACTTCACGTACTCGGCCTCGGTGCTGGGCAGCGGTTCGGTGGTGCGCAGGGCCTTGATCCAGACGCGGACCGCGTCCACCAGCACGATGATGATCAGCACCGCGAACAGCACGCTCAGCACGCCGTCCACAGTGGAGTTGACCACCACCTTCTGCATCTCCTCGACGGTGTCGGCCGTGCCCTTGCTGGTCTGCCCGGCGTCCAGCGCGGCCTGGTAGGACGCTCGCTGGGCGAAGAACCCGATCTTGGCGTCGGAGGAGAAGATCTTCTGCCAGCTCGCCGTCAGCGTCACCGCCGCGTCCCAGGCCAGTGGGATCAGCGTCACCCAGGCGTACTTGGCCTTGCCCGCCTTGATCAGCAACGTCGTGGCCACCGCGAGCGCCACCGCCGCCAGCAGCTGGTTGGCGATGCCGAACAGCGGGAACAGCTGGTTGATACCGCCCAGCGGGTCGTTCACGCCGGCCCACAGGAAGTAGCCCCACGCGCCGACGATGACCGCGCTGGCCAGCCAGTTGCCCGGCTTCCAGCTGACGTCGCCGAAGCGCTTCCAGACGTTGCCGACCGTGTCCTGCAGCATGAACCGGCCCACGCGGGTGCCGGCGTCCACTGTGGTCAGGATGAACAGCGCCTCGAACATCACCGCGAAGTGGTACCAGAACGCCTTCATCGCGTCCCCGCCCATGACCTGCGAGAACACCTCGGACAGGCCCAGCGCCAGGGTCGGTGCGCCGCCGCTGCGGCCCACCAGCGTCTCCTCCTCGACCGCCGCCGCGGCAGCCGACAGCTGCTCCGGGGTGACCTGGAAGCCGATGCCCGCCACCGCCTGCGAGGCCGACTGCACGGTGTCGCCCAGTGCGCTGTCGGGCATGTTCATCGCGAAGTAGATGCCCGGATCGATGATGCAGGCCGCGGCCAGCGCCATGATCGCCACGAACGACTCGGTGAGCATGCCGCCGTAGCCGATGACCCGGATCTGCGATTCCTTCTCGATCATCTTCGGCGTGGTGCCGGAGGAGATCAGCGCGTGGAATCCGGAGAGCGCACCGCAGGCGATCGTGATGAACACGAACGGGAACAGCGCGCCGGAGAACACCGGGCCCTGACCGTTGAGCGCGAAGTCGGTGACCGCCGCGGTCTTCATCCCCGGCATCGCGACCAGGATCGACACCGCCAGCAGCACGATCACGCCGACCTTCATGAAGGTGCTCAGGTAGTCGCGCGGAGCCAGCAGCATCCACACCGGCAGCACCGAGGCGACGAAGCCGTAGATGATCAGCGCGAAGGTCACCTCGTTGCCGGTGAGGGTGAACAACTCCGCCATCCCGGACTCGGCGACCCAACTGCCGCCCGCGATGCTCAGCAGCAGCAGCGCGATGCCGATCACCGACACCTCGACGATCTTGCCGGGCCGCAGGTATCGCAGGTAGAAGCCCATGAACAGGGCGATCGGGATCGTCATGCCGATGGAGAACGCGCCCCACGGCGAACCCTTGAGCGCACCCACCACGACCAGCGCCAGCACGGCCAGCAGGATGATCATGATGGCCAGCACGGCGATCAGCGCCGCCACGCCGCCCACCGGGCCGATCTCCTCGCGGGCCATCTGGCCGAGGCTGCGGCCGTTGCGGCGGGTGGAGAAGAACAGGACCACCATGTCCTGCACCGCACCGGCGAAGATGACACCGATGATGATCCAGATCGTGCCGGGCAGGTAACCCATCTGCGCGGCCAGCACCGGACCCACCAGCGGACCGGCGCCCGCGATCGCCGCGAAGTGGTGGCCGAACAGCACCCGCCGGTCGGTCGGGTGGAAGTCGGCTCCGTTGTTCAGCCGCTCGGCCGGGGTCGCCCGCTCGTCGTCGGTCTTGAGGACCCGGTTGGTGATGAACCGGGCGTAGAACCGGTACGCGATGGCATAGGACGCCAGGGCTGCGAAGACCAGCCAGGCGGCCGAGATCTCCTCACCGCGCACCAGCGCGATCACACCCCAGCTGACCGCGCCGACCAACGCGACCAGCACCCAGGTGGTGATTTCCTTGGGACTCATTCTGCGTTTCCGAGCCGATCCACCGCTCGGGGCCGTTGTCGTAGCCACCGTCTCGGACTCCAATCCTGCTGCGCGAGATGCGGTTGCACAGCAGTTCTAGAGCATCGGCTCACGCGTCTGGAATGTCCAGCCCGTTTCGCGAGAGTAATGAGGATGTGAGAGGTGGGAGGCGTGCTCCAGGGGGCAGCGCCGCGGCGAGCGGCATGTCGGCTTCCGCTCCCGACCGGGACTCCGCTGCCCGATCTTGGTCCACTGGCGTGAAGTCGCCGGATGGACTGATCAACGGCGCACCGCGTCGGTAGAGTCGCCGCCGTTGATCGCAGCCGGTTCGGTAACGACCGAACTCCGGCCACAACCCAGGAGGGGGTCCCGGGCGTCGTGCACAGATGTGACGGTGTCGATCGCAATGCCTGTGACCGTCCGGCCGGGTGACGGGTCGGCGGCAATGGACGAGCTGACGAGCAAGCTGACCGACCTCTACCAGGAGCACTACGCGCAGCTGCTGCGGATAGCGGTGCTGCTGGTGGACGACCGAGCCTCCGCCGAGGACATCGTGCAGGACGCCTACCTGCGGGTCTTCGACTCGCGGAACAGGTTGCGCGATCCCGACAAGGCGCTGGCCTTCCTGCGGCAGGCGGTGCTCAACCGGGCGAGGTCGATGTTGCGCAGACGGCTGGTCGCCCGCAAGTACCTACCGCAGCTGGCCGTGGCCGACAGCCTTCCCGACGACACCGGGCGCGGACTCGATCGCGCCGTGCTCGCCCAAGCCCTCGCGCGGCTGCCGCGACGGCAGCGGGAAGCCATCGTGCTGCGCTACTACGCCGACCTGAGCGAGCTCCGCACCGCCGAGGTGATGGGATGCAGCCAGGGGTCGGTGAAGTCCTACTGCTCGCGCGGGGTGGCAAGGCTGTCGGAGTTGCTGGGGGAGCGGGTGTGAACGAACTCGATCGCGACACCGAGCTGGTGCGCGCCCGGATGCACCGAGCCGTCGCCGATGTCGAACCGGCGCCGGACTCGTTGCCACGACTGCTGGCCGCCGCCCGGCGCCGTCGCGCGCCCTACCGCCGACCGACGTTCCTGGTCGTTGCCGCGGCTGCGGTGGCAGCCCTGTTCATCGGCGTGGCACTGGGTTCCCAGGCACCGGTCCCGCAGCCGG
Organism: Saccharopolyspora aridisoli; assembly: GCF_004348445.1. GTDB lineage: Bacteria > Actinomycetota > Actinomycetes > Mycobacteriales > Pseudonocardiaceae > Saccharopolyspora > Saccharopolyspora aridisoli. The sequence goes on from NZ_SMKV01000007.1 coordinate 192,925, forward strand.
TGAGCGTGCGGCCGGGCAACTACGTGGCCGCCGTGGGGGCCGGGGCGATCGCCTCCTTCGACGTGGCGTCCGGGACCAGGCAGGGCGATGTCGCTCGGGTCTCCGGTGGCGAGGTGGCCGATCTGGCGGAGGACCAAGGCCGGGTGTTCGCACTGGTATCCACATCGGACGGTCGTCGGGTCGTCGAGGTGACCAGCGGCGGGCAGCGCGACCTCGCCGAGGCCGGAGACGGTCGTGCGCTGACCGCGGCAGGCGGTCGGGTCGCCTACGCCGAAGGCGACCGGGTCGTGCTGTGGATCGGCGGCGAGCGCCGCGATCTTCCGACCCCCGAGCTGCGCGTGATCGACCTGGCCCTGTCCGGTGACGGACGGCTGGCGCTGCTCGCCGAACGCGGCGGACCGGCCGAACTCCTGATCACCGACCCGGATCCGACCACCGTCGCCGGAAGCCGCGCGGCCCCGACCGGCCAGTGCGGACCGCTGGCCATCGCAGGTTCCGGCCCGGGCATCGCCGCCCTGGAACCCGCAGACTGCACCGCTCCGGGCCGCGCCCGGGTCGCGACCTACGCCGCCGACACCGGCCGGAAGCTCGCCGCGGGCGTGCCGTTCGCGACCCCGCCGCTCGACCCGGCGCACGTCGGCCTCTCCGCCGACCCCCAGGGCCGGGTTCTCGTCTCCGCCCCGGACCGGGCCCAGTGGCTGGTGGACGGCACCGAAGTGCTGAGGATCCCCCTGCCCTGCGCGACATCCGGACCCTGCACCGCTCTCCCCGCGACGTTCTGACCGACGCGTCATCCGTGTGCTTCACCCAAGCGGGCGAGACATCGGCGATGTGCTGGTCGGGGTGGAGGGGGTGGCCCATCCTCGGAAGATCGGCCGACGGTTGGGGTGGTTGTGCGGGGATTGCGGCGGTTGGTGCTCGTGGCTCTGGACCGGACTCGGTGGCAGCAGTTCGTGGCGTGCTGCGTGTCGCTGTGGGCGTTGGCGTGGATCGCCGGGCAGTTCATCGCACCCGCACCCGCACACGGGCCGAGCGCGCTGGGCGTGCTGGGAGAGCTCGCCGCGCGCGTCGGGTTGACCGGCGGCGGCTGGGCGGAGCGGGTCGCCGAGACCTGGCAGCACAGCGGCGGCGGACTCGCGATCTTCGGCGGACTGCTGTGGGCGGCCACCACCGAGCGGGGGCAGCTCCCGGCCCTGCTCGGCTGGGTCGCGGTGATGCTGGGGGCCGAGCGGCTCGGCTACCGGCCCGCGATGCTGGTCGCGGTGGCGAGCATGGCCGGCTTCGTGGTGCTGCTGTGGATCACCGCGCAGATCTCCCGCCGCTTCCTGGACCGGACCACGTTGTTCCCGGACGACGTCGTGCGAGCAGGTGTCACGGCCGCCGCGCTGTCGGCGGTGGTGCCGCTGTTCGCGCCGACGTTGTTCCTGGCCAGGCTCGGAAACCCCTACCTCGCCAAGGGGCCGCGTCCGATTCCCGCGCAGCGGTGCGAGCAATCGCGAGTCCACGACCAGGAGCGCTCCTGAGCCCTGTTCATGGACGCGGCGGAGCCGCTGTTCCAGGTGTGGGACTCAGCTCCCACCGCAGCGGGTTCTTCAGGGGCTTCGTGGCGAGGACGCCGCGACTCCGTTGTCCAGCACCCGGGGGGCGAGCGTAACACATCAGGAGTGGCGCCCGGAGTCCACGGAGCCGCTGCGCTCGCAGTTCCCGCCAACCGCTCCGCCGAGCAGAGCACTTCCTGCACTGCTCCTAGACGTCGAGCCGCAAACCGCGTTCGGCCATCGCGCGCAGTTCCAGGTCATCGGGGCTGGAGCGCCGTTGCGACCACACGGCCTGCACGACCCGGACCCGGGTTCCGCTCTGCTGCACCGACTGCGCCGCGTCGCCGAAATCCCCGGGCGCCCCGGGCCAGCTCCGGCCCTGCGCGACGAGGTCGCTGATGCCGCCCGTTCCCGCGGACTCCAGCAGCGTCCGCAGCTCGGTCGCCGACTTCGGGTCCGCAAGATCAACCGCGGCGACCGACACCGCCACCGACGAGGCGCCCAGGTGCGCCTCGAAGACGCCGCGCCGCAGGCTCCGGCACGAGTGCTGGTGGAACCACCGCTGCACGTCACCGTAGGCGCTCGATCCGCATGTGGTGACCTGGTCGGTCGCGTGTTGCGTGAACTCCACACCGTCGACCCGCTGCACCGCCAGGACGGGCGGGCTCGCCGAGGGCGATCCCAGCGTCAGGACGCCGAGCAGCGCGCACACCACCGCCACCGCGGCCACCGCGGCGATCAGCTTGCCGCGCGCGGAGGTCCGGGACTTCGCGACCTCTCGCTCTCGGTCGAGAAAGCGGTCTTCGGAGCACTTCGGGATCAGCCTCGTGTCGATGCTGGCGAGGTCGACCTCGGGCGAAGCGGGAAAACCCTCCTCGACCAGGGCTCCTGCGGTCGTTTCAGCTCCCAGCACCCGCAGCAGCCCCAGCGCCGGCACCGCTCCGCACGGGCTCTCGTAGGTCGCCAGCTCCCGCGCCGCCGACAGGACGGAGGTCGTGTTCGGCGAGACCACCCGGACACCGCGGTGCAAATCGGTCGTCGGCTGCATGACCTGCCCGACGTGAGGGCCGACCGCGACGACCGCGGCCACGGGCAGCGGTTCGAGCCCGCGGGTCTGCAGGCTGCGGGCCAGCGCGGCAGCCGACTCCAGCGCTTCCTGCGCCGGGTTGACCTTGCCCTCGGTGCGCACCAGCGGCCATCCGTCCACCGTCCACGGCGTGCCGACGGGGGCGTCGAGCTTCAGCGCTGGTTCCGGCAGGTCCACACCCAGCACCACGATCACCCCGCGCGGCAGCACGATCACCGCGTCCAGCGGGCGAGGGCTGCCCGGAGGGCGGCAGCCGAACACGGTGATGCCGCCGAGCACCGAACGGCCGGCGCCCCACGCGGCGATGGCCGCCCGGATGTCGGCACCGACCTCGGTCGGTTCCGCTCCGAGCCGCACCAGGTGCATCGAACCTCCACGAGAATTCCGGTGTGACGGGTCCTTTCGGACCGACTGGGAAGACGTTAGCGGGGGTGACCAGGCCACGTCCCTCGGATTGCGCATTAACCCGTTCGAGTGGTAATCGCCACTCCTCCGCCGAAGGTGCGTTGGTGCGTCCGAGGGACGTCGATCGCCCGGTGCGGCGCTGGGATCAGCGATTTCAGTGAATCACCGCCATCGGGGGCCGACTGGTCTCGGCTGGTGCCGGGCTTGGTCCCAGATGGACGGTTGACGATCTCGCGGTGGCGGAGATCTCCACCGGCGATGCAGAATGGCGCCGCAACTGGTGATCGTCGGGTTCGCGAGGTCGTAGGGGAAGACGTCCCTCGTCGAATAGCGGAGGTCAGCAGTGAGCACCCGTGGCAGCGACAGTGGCCTCACCTGCGGTGTGGTCTACATCCACTCGTCGCCGTCTGCGGTCTGCCCGCACGTCGAGTGGGCGATTTCCGGCGCACTCGGCACTCGGACGGAACTCCGCTGGACGGCGCAACCGGCAGCCCCAGGACAACTCCGCGCGGAGTGCACCTGGACAGGCGAGCCGGGTACTGGAGCACGCCTGGTGACCGCGCTGCGCGCGTGGCCCATGTTGCGCTTCGAGATCACCGAGGACCCCAGTCACGGGGTCGACGGGCAGCGGTTCTGCCATGCGCCCGGTCTCGGCCTCTGGCGCGCCTGCACCAGCGCCAATGGTGACATCGTCGTGAGCGAAGATCAACTCCGTACGCTCGCGGCGAATGCCAAGGGCCCGGAGGCCTTCTCGCACCGAGTCGGCCAGTTGCTCGGCGCGGAGTGGGACGACGCCCTGGAGCCGTTCCGCCGCGCAGGAGACGGCGCACCGGTCACGGTGCTGCACCGCGTCGGTTGATCTCCGGCCGATCGCGGGGAAGGGCTCACCCGGATGATCGGGTTGTGAAAAGCTGAGCAGGTGCGTCCTTGGCTGAAATGGGGGATTCCGCTCGCCGTCGTCGTGCTGCTCGCGGCGGGCGGCGGTGGGGTCCTGATGGCCCAACACGTCTACTACGGCGAGGGCGAGTCGCGTTCTCCGGGCATCGAGTCCGCACCGGGCGTCGTCGGTGCCGCGCAGCGGACGGTGTCGCGCTCCGGCGTCGAGTACTCGCCTGACGCCGCCGCCTACCCGGACCAGCGGATCATCGAAGGACTGCTGGACAACTACTTCGACGGCATCAACCGCAAGAACTACGAGCTGTGGAAGTCGACGGTCCCGCCCAGCAAGTGGCGGGAGCTGCCCCTGGACAAGTGGAATGACGACTACGGCAGCACCACGGACTTCGACATGAAGGTGCACCGCATCGATCCCGGCCAGGACCGCTCCGCGCTGGTCATGCTCAGCTTCAAGAGCGAGCAGGACATCGCTGACGCGCCGCCGCAGGCCAAGGCCCGCTGCGTGCAGTGGGACGTCGTCTACCCGGTGGTCGTCGACGAGGACGGCAACGCGGTCCTCGACATCAGCAGGCTGCCCAACAGCGCCACCGCCGTGCCCTGCGCGTGACGCAGGCGCAGGACGGCGCCCGGTCTTTGCTCGAGCCGCACGTCCGGGTCGCGGTGGTCGCGCCGCGCCTGCTCGGTCTCCTGCGGTGTGCCGACGGGATCCCTCAGGAGGGGAAGCCCTCCGGGATGTCGGGAGTTCGCAGGCGTCCGAATCGCGACGCCGTGCACGCGGGAACTCGCGGTGCGCCCGAGCTCCGGGCGGTCTTCACCGGATCGCGGGGGAGGGAGGCGGGCCGTGGCGGGGACGGGATTGACACCCGTCCCCGCGGACCGCGATCACGCCGTGGCGAAGGCGAGCGCGACGTTGTGCCCGCCGAAGCCGAAGGCGTTGTTGATGGCGGCGGTCTGCTCGACGTGGCGCGGCTTGTCGGCCACCACGTCCAGCTCCACCTTGGGGTCGAGGTTGTCGAGGTTCTGCGTGGCCGGGATGACGCCGTGGTGCAGCGAGAGGATCGTGACGATGCTCTCCACCGCACCGGCCCCGCCGACCAGGTGCCCGAGCGAACCCTTCGGAGCGGTCACCACCGCACCGTCCCCGATGGCCTTGCGCACCGAGTTGGCCTCGCCCACGTCACCGACCACAGTGGAGGTGGCGTGCGCGTTGACGTGCCCGATGTCGGAGGGCTGCAGATCGGCGGCGGCCAGCGCCTTGCGCATCGCCGCGACCTGGCCGAGACCGTCCGGGTGGCTTCCGGTGATGTGGTACGCGTCGGAGGTGATGCCGGATCCGGCCAGCCGGCCGTAGATCCGGGCACCGCGCGCCTTGGCGTGCTCGGCGCTCTCCAGGATCACCACACCGGCACCCTCGCCCATGACGAACCCGTCGCGGTCCACGTCGAACGGGCGGGAGGCGCGCTCCGGCTCGTCGTTGCGGGTGCTCAGGGTCCGGGCCTGGGCGAAACCGGCGATCGTGACCGGGTGGATGCAGGACTCCGCACCACCGGCCACCACCACATCGGCGTGCCCGTACTGGATCATCTCGGCGGCCTTGGCCAGGCCCTCGGCGCCGGACGCGCACGCCGAAGCAGGCGAGTGCACACCGGCGCGGGCGCGCACCTCCAGGCTGACCATGGCGGCCGGGCCGTTGGGCATCAGCATCGGGACCGTCAGCGGCGAAACCTTGCGCAGGCCACCCGCTTCCAGCTGATCGTCCTGCTGGAGCAGGGTCAGCGGGCCGCCGATGCCGGTGCCCAGCGACACGCCGAGCCGATCCGGGTCGACCGGTTCGGACTCGTCCGTGGGCATGTCGAAGCCGGCATCCGCCCACGCCTCGCGGGCTGCGATGACCGCGATGGCCTCGCACCGGTCCATCCGGCGCAGCTGCACGCGCGGCAGCACCTCGCTCGGATCGACCGCCAGCGGTGCGCCGATCTTGGCGGGCAGCTCGTAGGTGTCGAGCCATTCGGCCTCCAGGCGGCGGATGCCGCTGGCGCCGTTGAGCAACCCGTCCCAAGTGGACGCGACGTCACCGCCCAGCGGTGTCGTCGCGCCCAGCCCGGTGATGACGACTTCGGTGGTCATGCGTTCTTGGTGATGTAGTCCACCGCATCACCGACGGTCTTGAGGTTGGCCAGCTCGTCGTCCGGGATCTTGACGCCGAACTTGTCCTCGGCCTGCACGGCGATCTCCACCATGGACAGCGAGTCGATGTCCAGGTCGTCGACGAAGGACTTGTCGATGGTCACGTCGGCCGCGTCGACACCCGCGACCTCCTCGACGATGGCGGCGAGACCCTTGGTGATTTCTTCGTTCGACACTGGTTTCTTCCTTCCTGGTTCTTACGTCCCTACCACTGGGTGCGTCACCCGCGGTGGCTTTTCCGGTTGTGGCGCGACATCAGGGGCAGATGGCGACCTGGGCGGCGTAGGACAGCCCGGCTCCGAAGCCCACCAGAAGCATCACGGCGCCGCTGGGGATCTCCCCGGCCGCCCGCATGTGGTCGATGGCCAGCGGGATCGACGCCGATGACGTGTTGCCGGAGTAGACGATGTCACGTGCGACGACGAGGTCATCGCGGGCACCCTTGCTCTGCAACTTCTTCCCGATGGCCTCGATGATGCGAAGGTTCGCCTGGTGCGGAACCAGCACGTCGATGTCGGAGAGCTGCAACCCGGCGGCCTCGACGGCCTCGATGGCCACCGGCGCGATCTGCGTGGTCGCCCACCGGAAGACCGACTGGCCCTCCTGGTGGATGTACTTGCCCTCGCGCAGGTAGATGGTGTCCACCAGGTCGCCGGCGCTGCCGAGCACACCCGGTCCGAGCTGCGGCTCGTCGGACGCGCCGACCACGGTCGCACCGGCGCCGTCGGCGAAGATGATGAGGTTCGAGCGGTCTTCCCAGTCCATCCACTCCTGGAAGCGCTCGGAACCGATCACCAGCACGTTGCGGGCGGAACCGGCGCGCACCGCGTCGGAGGCGGTGTTGAGGGCGTAGACGAAGCCGGCGCAAGCGGCGTTGAGGTCGTAAGCGCTCTTGGCCTTGATGCCGATCTGGTCGGCGACCTGGGCCGCGGCGTTGGGGATCCCGCCCGGCATCGTGCAGGTGGCCACGATGACCTGGTCCACATCGGACGGCGTCAGGCCCGCGTCGGCGATCGCCTTGGCGCCGGACTCGACGGCCATGTTGACCACCGTCTGGTGCTCGTCACCCATGCGGCGGTGGATGATGCCCACCCGCTGGCGGACCCACTCGTCGTTGGTGTCCACCAGCTTGGCCAAGTCGTCGTTGGTGACGATCCGGTTGCCCTGGGTGCTGCCGAAGCCCAGCAGCTTGGTGCCCGCGACGGCGGGGTTCGATGCGATGCGGGGCAGGCTCACGCGGCGCTCCCGAGCTGGTCGGCGACCTTGTCGAGGTCGGCAGGGGTCTTGAGGGCGATGGTCTGGACGTCCTTGAGCGCGCGGCGCACCATGCCGGTCAGCGCACCGGCCGGGGGGAGCTCCACGACGGCGTCCACACCGCGCTCGCCCAGGGCGGTCATGCAGCTGTCCCAGCGCACCGGGTTGGTCACCTGGTTGACCAGGCGGCTCAGGATGTCGTCGGCGGAGGAGACCTCCGAGCCGTCCGCGTTGGACAGCAGCGGCAGCAGCGCGTCGTTGGCTTCGACGTTCTCGGCGTGCTTGGCCAACGTTTCGCGCGCGGACTCCATGAAGCGGGTGTGGAACGCGCCGGCGACCGGGAGCGGGCGGACCCGAGCACCTTCAGGCGGCTCGGCGGCCAGCTGCTCCAGCGCGCCGGTCTTGCCCGCGGCGACGATCTGGCCTCCGCCGTTGCGGTTGGCCGGGTCCAGGCCGAGGCGTTCCAGCACCTCCAGCACGGTCTGCTCATCACCGCCGAGCACCGCGGCCATGCCGGTCGGCTCCAGCGCGCAGGCTGCGGCCATCTCGCGGCCGCGCACCGCTGCCAGCGCTACGGCGTCGTCCGCGCTGAGCGCTCCCGCGACGGCCGCTGCGGCGAGCTCGCCGACGGAGTGGCCGGCGACCGGCGTGTCGGCGGGCACCTCGAAGCGGCGGCGCAGTTCTTCGGCGGCGATCAGGGACAACGCCACGACCAGCGGCTGGGTGACCGAGGTGTCCTTGATCTCATCGGCCTCCGCGGTGGTGCCGAGCCTGATCAGGTCCAGGCCGGTGAGCTCCGACCAGCGTCCGAGGCGGTCCTCGACGCCGTCGAGCTCCAACCACGGGTTGAACATCCCTGGGGCCTGAGACCCCTGTCCGGGGGCGAGAAGCGCGATCACTCTTGCTACTGAACACCCGGTGGCGGGATCGGGGTGATGCCGACGAGGACTAAGTCCGGAGCGCAATGTTGTGGAGTGTCTACAAGCGCCACCGGGGGCGGTCGGTTCTATCTGGGGAATCGTTGTTGGCTGTGTCCGGTCGGTGACAGCCTGGTGAACCCCGTGCCACCGAACTCCTCCCTGTTCGCGGTCTCGTCGCGGGCTCACCACAACCCTCGGGCCTTGGCGAGCCGGCCGACCGCGAGCCCGACCCGCAGCACGTGGGCGTCGCGGGCGTTGGACGGCGTGCGCCCAGTCAGCTCGGCGACGCGGCGGAGTCGGTACCGGACGGTGTTGGGGTGGACGTAGAGCTGGCGGGCGCAGTTCTCCAGCACGCCGCCGACCTCCAGGTAGGTGTCGACCGTCTCCATCAGCGCACCGCCCGCGTCGACCAGCGGCAGCACGATGCGCTCGACCAGCTGCCGCTCGGCTTCGGGGTCACCGGCCAGCGCGCGCTCGGGCAGCAGGTCGCCGGAGGGGACCGGGCGCGGCGCGGTCGGCCAGGCCACCACCGATCGCAGGGCCGACATCGCGTCGGCCGCGGAGCGGTGCGCGTCGGCCAGGCTCGGCATGCTCGGTCCCGCCACCACCGGGCCCTCGCCGAACGCCTCGGTCAGCCCGGTGGCGATCTGCTCGTTGTCGCGACCGTCGCCGGTGCCGCCGAAGACCACCACGAGCCGCGTCCCCTGCACGCCGAGCAGCACCGGGCAGCCGACCCGGGCGGCGCGACTGCGCACCTGGTAGACGACGGTCGGCGGGTCGTCGGAGGGGGCGTTGCCGACCAGCACGGTGGCCTCGGAGGCGGGGTCCCAGCCCAGCGCGGCGGCCCGCGACAGCAGTGACTCCTCGGCGTCGCCACGCACGATGCCGTCGACGACCAGTGCTTCGAGCCGGGCGTCCCACGCGCCGCGCGACTCGGCCGCGGCGGCGTAGGAGGTGGCGGCGGCGAAGGCTATCTCGCGGGTGTAGCGCAGGATCGACTCCAGCAGCACGAACCGCTCGTGCTCCTTCTCGGCGAGCTCCGGCAGCTGCTGCTCGAAGACGTCGATGGCGACCCGGACCAGTTCCAGCGTCTGGCGGAGGCTGACCCAGCGGGAGAGGTCGCGAGGCGCGTTGCGGAACGCCTCGGCGGTCAGCCGGATGGATTGGCTTGGGTCCTGCATCCAGGAGACGAAGTTGGAGACCCCGGTCTGGGTCACGAGCTGAACGCTCGCCCGCTGGTCGGCCGGAAGCCGTCGGAACCAGGGGAGTCGTTGCTCCATCGCGGTGATGCTCGCGCCGGCGAGCCCGCCGGAAGCGCGCTCGAGCCGGCGCAGCGTCGCCGCGCACACTTGAACTTGTGTACCGGTGTCCCGCTCACCAGCGTCTTCGGTACTCATGCCGACAGAATCGCATGTCCGAGATCAGCGTGTTCGCGGGGAGCGCGGAGAAGCGAGCAGCCTCACCCGGCGAGCATTCGTATTCCATCGCGCAATGGGAGCGGTCAAACAATTCAGGCGAAAGAGCGACGAAAGTCGTCCGGACGTGGCGCCTGTCGAAGTTGCTGCGGAGTTGATGTTCGAGAACGATCTCCGAGACGCGAATTCGCCATGGGTTTTACGGTTTCACCGAGGAGCAAGGACTATGGGAGCTCTCCAGCATGGATTGTCCGCGGCGTGGTCCGCGGTCGCCACCTTCGTGCCGAAACTCGTCGTTTTCCTGATCATCCTGCTGGTCGGCTGGCTCATCGCCAAGGCCGTTTCCAAGGCTGTTCAGATGGCGTTCAGCAAGCTGGGATTCAACAAGCTCCTGGCGAAGTCCGGCCTGAAGGACATGACGTCGGGGTCGGGAATCGACATCGGCGGAATCCTCGTCAAGCTGATCTACTACTTCATCCTCCTGATCTTCTTGCAGCTGGCGTTGAGCGCGTTCGGTCCGAACGCGGTGAAGGACCTCATCGACGAGGTCGTGCTGTTCCTGCCGCGGATCGTCGTCGCCGTCGTCCTGGTCCTGGTGGCCGGTGCGATCGGTCGCGCGGTCGGCGACCTGATCACCAGCTCGCTGGGCAACCGCTCTTTCGGCCCGATGCTCGGCAAGATCGCCTTCGGCTTCATCCTGGCGCTGGGCGTCATCTCGGCGCTGAACCAGATCGGGATCGCGGTCACCGTGACCACTCCGGTGCTGGTCGCGGTGCTGGCCGCGGCCGCGGGCGTGGTCATCGTCGGTGTCGGCGGTGGCCTCATCCAGCCGATGCAGCAGCGCTGGAGCCGGTGGCTGGACAACGCCGAGTCGCAGTTCGGAGGCAAGGGCGTCGACAGGGACCAGCCCACCCAGCAGATGCCCGCTCCGGGGCAGCCCGGCCAGCCCGGACCAGGCCAACAGGGGCACAGCGGCACCCTCTGACGCGAGGCTGGGAGTCGGGGCTCATCCATCGGATGGGCCCCGATTTCACGCTCTTGGCCGTTCCGGGCAGGTGCGGGGAACCGACACCATGGTTCGCGGGATCTCGTTTGGGGGTGATCACCGATGGCGCTACCTCTCGCGTGGCTCGCCGACGTGCTGCGCGCGGCTGGCCTGGCCGTCGTGGAGACGTCGGGTTGGGAGGAACGCACGGCCTCGGGCGTGCAGCCCGCCGCCGCGGTCGGCGTTCTCGAACACCACACGGCGACTCCGGCCTCGTACGAGAACCCGGCTCCGAGCGTGCAGCTGTGCATCGACGGGCGCAGCGATCTCAAGGGGCCGCTGTGCCACGCGGTGATCGGTTTCGACGGCGTGGTGCACGTGATCGCCGCGGGCCGCGCCAACCACGCGGGCGAAGCCAAGGCCTCAGGGCCGAACCCGGCCGGTGACGGCAACACCCTCTACGTCGGGTTCGAGTGGGACTACCAGGGCGTCGAGCAGGGGCCGAGCCCCGAGCAGTACGGCGCGGCGATCACCGCCACCGCCGCGGTGCTGCGTCACCTCGGCCGGCCGCTGGAGGCGGCGCGCGGCCACAAGGAGACCAGCGTCACCGGCAAGATCGACCCGGGCCACGTCGACATGGACCGCTTCCGCGCTGACCTCGTGACCAAGGACCAGGAGGACGAGATGACCCCGGAACAGGACGCGATGCTGCGGCGCTTGGAGCACGAACTGCTGGGTCCGCGCGGTCCCGAGGGGCAGATCCAGGGGTGGCAGACCGCGGTCGGCCCGCGCACCATCGTCGCGATGCTGGTGGACCTGGTCAACAGCATGGCCGCGAGCAACCCGCAGGCCGCGCCGCGGGGAGCCGTCCAGGGGCCGGATGCGATCAAGGCCGCCTTCGAAGCGATGCCAGCTGATCAAGCCGCGCCGCTGCTCGCCGAACTGGTCCGCATCCAGCAGCAACGCCAATCGGCGCCGGGCGCGTGAGAACTCGATGCGGGGTGGCCGCTGTTCCAGGTGCGGCTCGCACAGCGAGCAGGTGATTCCGCAGCAGCCCCTAGACCGCTCGGCGCCGTTGGGCGCGTTGGTCGCGCCGGTTGAGCAGGCGCTTCACCAGCGCGGGCTGCTGGGCTAAGGCTTCGGGCTCGTCCAGCAGGCGGTTGAGGCGCTGGTAGTAGCGGTTCGGGGAGAACCCGAAGCGCTCCTGGATGACCCGTTCCTTGTTGCCCTGGTACTGCCAGTGCTCCGACTCGAAGGCGAGGATGGCGCGGTCGGTGTCGTTCATCCGGCGTACCTCCCTCGTTCAGCTTCGGACGATCAAGTCTAGGTGATCGGGGTACGGGTGTTCGATCGGCCATCAGTGGCGTCGGCTCGTGTGATCCCACCCACGTCTCGATCGCGGAACAGATCCACCGGCGCAGGATGTTGGCCAGTTCAGTACGAACTCGTGCGCTCCGGGGTCGGTGGAGGTCCGAACCGGCGGTGGGAGTCCGCGAACCGGCCCCTCGTGGGTGCCGGCCGACCCGGTGGGGTCCGGGAACCGACGGTCGAAGTCGGGTGAGAGGCGCACCCGGGCCGCAGCGGCGCGCGAAACCCGGTACGTCACGCCGTGTTTCGCCGGTTCCGCGATCGCCCGCGCACACCCCGGCGCACCCGGCGGGAGGAACGGGCGTGCAAGCGGTGGCGGAATGGCTGCTCGGCAACGGGATCACCGTGCTGGGCCAGAAGATCTCCTGGGCCGAACTCGTGGGGCAGCTCTGCGCGCTCGCGGTGGTCTTCCTCGCGCAGCGGCGCTGGGTGGCGACGTGGCCGGTGCAGGTGTCGGCGACCGTGCTGCTGTTCGCGGTCTACGCCTCCGCCCATCTCGGCGGCCTGGCGGTCCGCCAGGTGGTGATCCTGCTGATCTCCGTCTACGGCTGGTGGGCCTGGAACCGCCGCAGCGACCCGGTCTACGGCGTGGCGATCCGCAAGGCCACCGGTGTCGAGCGGCTGGTGCTCGTCGGCGTTCTGGCCGTGGGCACCTCTGCGTTCGCGTTGCTGCTGAGCGCGCTGGACGCCTCGTGGGCGCCCTGGCCGGACGCCTGGATCTTCATCGGCACCGGTGTCGCGTTCTGGGCGCAGGGCCGGGGTCTCGTCGAGTTCTGGCTGGTCTGGCTCGCGGTGGACGCGGTCGGTGTGCCGCTGCAGATCGCCTCCGGCCTCTACTTCAGCGCCGCCATCTACGTGGTCTTCGCGGCCCTGGTCATCCACGGCTGGTAGTCCTGGACCCGCACGGCCCGAGCCCAGCGCGAGCTGACCACCCCGGTCACAGGCGGCTGAGGACCGCTGCGGTCACGCCCTTCGTGCCGCACGTGGGTGTGCCGTTGGGGTTGAGGCGGACGGCGCCTGCGGCGTAGGCGGCTTCGACGGCGCCGGTGATGCGCCTCGCGGTGTCGGCGGCGCCCACGTGATCGAGCAGCATCGCCGCGGTCAGCAGCTGCGAGGTCGGGTTCGCTCGGTCCTGCCCGGCGATCGCCGGGGCGCTGCCGTGCACGGGTTCGAAGTAGGCGGTGCGCTCGCCGATGTTGCCAGACGGGCACATGCCGAGCCCGCCCACGGTCGCCGCGCCGAGGTCGCTGAGCATGTCGCCGACGAAGTTCTCGGTGACCAGCACGTCGAAGTGCCCAGGGTCGGCGACGAGGTCGTGAGCGGCGGCGTCGGTGTAGCGGTGATCGGCTTCGACGTCGGGGTGTTCGGCGGCGATCTCGTCGAAGATGTCCCGGAAGAACGCGAAGCTGCGCAGCACGTTGCTCTTGTCCACGCAGGTCACGCGGCGCACCCCGTCGCCGGGGGCGCCGTTGCGCGTTCGCGCGGTCTCGAAGGCGAATCGCACGATCCGCTCGACGCCGTCCCGCGTCATCAGCAGCTGGTCGCTGGCCGCCCGCTCGTTGCGCACCCCGGAACCGCGCGAGAGGTACAGGCCCTCGGTGTTCTCCCTCACGATCACGTAGTCGATCGGGCTCGCGGAGTCCCGAACTCCGGGCAGCAGCCGGACCGGGCGCACGTTGGCGTAGGTGTCGAGCCCGCTGCGCAGCACTCCGCCGAGCACACCGGCCTCGGTCCCGTCGGGCTTGCGCACCTCCGGCAGCCCGACCGGGCCCTTGAGCACGGCGTCGTACTCGTCCCGGAACCGCTCCAGGGCCCCGGCCACCAGCGGCTCCCCGGTCTCGAGGTAGGTCGCGGCTCCACCGGGCTCGTCGCCGAACTCCACGGACAACCCGTCCATCGAGGCGGCGGCCAGCAGCACCTCCCGGGCGCTGCCCATCAGCTCCGGCCCGATCCCGTCCCCGTCGACGCACGCGATTCGCACGAGCCCACCTCACCACACCCTGACCGGAACGAAACCCGCCTTGGAACCGAGTTCACAACCTCCGGGACCGCGAAGGCCCCGGTGACCTCCACTCCAGGGGGTGCGGGGGTCTCCGGGGCCAGTGG
>NZ_SMKV01000080.1 GCF_004348445.1 Saccharopolyspora aridisoli
ACCCCGCACACCGCTCCGTCACCGGTTCGATATCTCACGTGTCCCCGCCCTGCGCACGCCCAGCGGCAGCCGCCATGGTCAGGAACCGGAGTACCGCCGCGGTCGGATGCCCGGAGAACCGCCGTGATGAGGGGGACTGTCCGGTGAGCGGTGGGTGTGGCTCGACATGGGCTCAGCTCCTCCGGGCGATGCGGCGTTCGAGGTGATCATGAGGACGTTGAGTGCGGGTTCCCTCCTGGCTGCCCATCGTGCCCGGCCGCGTCCGGTGGGGTCCGGGCAGCGGGAAGCACCTCCTCGTCAGCTGGTGAGCAGCCCGTTCGGCCGGACCAGCTCCCCGCTGTTGGGCTCGCTCCGGCAACTGCTCCGCCAGCCGCTGCTGAGCCCCCCTCGTCAGTCACGGGCTCAGTGCTTCGGCCATGACCGATCCTCCCCGCCGAACCGTGTGAGTTGCGGGAACACGGCGGTGCGCAGGGACCCGATCACGGCGGTGATCCGGGTTGGGGCGTGATTTGGGGCGAAATGTCGGGGGACTTCTACGAGGTCAGGTGAAGGTGGCTCCGTGGGAGTGGAGCAGGGATGCGTTGGTGGCGAGGAGGGCGTGGGGGTCGTGGTCGGTTGCATCGATTTCCGCTACGTGCCACGGAGTTCCGGCGGCGGATTCGAGTATGGCGGGGACGTCCAGGGTTCCGGTGCCCAAGGGGGTTTGG
>NZ_SMKV01000081.1 GCF_004348445.1 Saccharopolyspora aridisoli
CCCGCCAACCTCCTGCAAATCCACCCCGACCACCCCAACCACTGGGACGCCTGGGACATCGACGGCTTCTACCGCCACAACACCCACGACCTCACCGAACTCGACACCCTCGACGTCCACGACCACACCGTCGTCATCCACCGCAGCCACGGGACCTCCACCATCACCCAAACCCTCGCCATCCCGGCAGGGGAGAAGCGCATCGACATCACCACCGACATCGACTGGCACGAATCCGAAAAACTCCTCAAAGCCACCTTCCCCCTCGACGTCCACGCCGACCGCTCAGCATCCGAAACCCAATTCGGCCACGTCATGCGCCCCACCCACACCAACACCTCCTGGGACGCCGCCCGCTTCGAGATCTGCGCCCACCGCTACATCCACGTCGCCGAACCCGGCTACGGACACACCCTCGTCAACGACTCCACCTACGGACACGACGTCACCCGACACACCCGAGACGACGGCGCCACCACCACAACCGTCCGCCTCTCCCTGCTGCGCGCACCCCGATTCCCCGACCCCGACACCGACCACGGCCACCACACCCTCCGATACGCCCTGTGCGTCGGCGCCGACATCACCGAATCCGCCCGCCAGGGCTACCGCATCAACCTCCCCACC
>NZ_SMKV01000008.1 GCF_004348445.1 Saccharopolyspora aridisoli
GGGTGTTGACCGGGGGCTGGGGGTGGAGAAGGGTTCGGAGTGCGGTCTTGGGGGCCGTGTTCGTCAGGTCCGTCGGCAGGAGGAGAGCCGTGAGCAGGATCCTTGCGGCGCAAACCGGAAGTCTGATCCGTCCGACCGAACTCCTGTCATTGCTGTCCGCGAAGGCCAGAGGTGCGGTCGTGGACGAGGACGCCTACCAGCTCCGCCTGTCCCAGTCCGTCGACGACGTCGTCCGCAAGCAGGTGGAGGCGGGTGTCGACGTCGTCGACGACGGCGAGATGGGAAAGGCCAGCTGGATCACCTACCTCTACGAGCGGGTCAGCGGTCTGGAGTCGCGTCCGATCGAACTCGAAGGCCCGAGCATGCTCCCGCCCAGTCGCGACCGGCAGGCCTTCCCCCGCGCCTACGCAGAACTCGACGCGCTGGACGAGGCGGCCGTCCGCAAGAGCAGCACGCAGGAGCAGACGCCGTCGGCCTGGTACTGCACCGGCCCGCTGCGCTATGACCGGACCGCGATCGACCGCGACATCGCGAACGTGAAAGCCGCTGTGGCGCAGCACGAAGGGATCGAGGGGTTCCTGCCGGTGGTCGCGCCGGCGAGCGCCTACTGGCTGACCAACGAGCACTACGACTCCGAGGAGGAGTTCGTCTTCGCGCTGGCCGACGTGCTCAAGCAGGAGTACCGGGCGATCGTCGACAGCGGCCTGCTGCTGCAGGTCGACGACGCGGTGCTGATGCACGAGTGCGACACGATCCTGTCCGGGGGAGGTTCCTACGACGACTACCGCCGCTGGGCGGAGCTGCGCGTGCGGGCCCTCAACCACGCGCTGGAGGGATTGCCGGAGGACCGCGTCCGGTACCACGTCTGCTTCGGCAGCTGGCACGGTCCGCACGCGTTCGACCTCCCCCTGCGCGACGTCATCGACCTGATCCTGCAGGTCAACGCGGGCGCTTACGCGATGGAGCAGGCCAATCCGCGTCACGAGCACGAGTGGCGGGTGTGGGAGGACGTGAAGCTGCCGGACGGCAAGAAGCTCATCCCAGGCGTGGTCACGCACCACACCAACGTCGTCGAGCACCCGGAGTTGGTGGCGCAGCGGCTCGTTCGGCTGGCGGGTGTCGTCGGGCGGGACAACGTGCTCGCCGGAACCGACTGCGGTTTCGCGCAGGGCGCCTTCGTGAAGAGGGTCCACGAGGAGATCCAGTGGGCGAAGCTCTCGGCCCTGGCGGAAGGCGCGCAACTGGCGTCGCAGCACCTCTGGAGTCGTTAGTCCTCCTGGGCCGCTTGGTGTTCCGGCAGGATGGATGGGAGGTGTTGCTCGTTCGGTGCGCGACGATGACGGTCTGCTGCAGGTGCTCGACGAGATCATCCTGGCGCCAGATCACCGCTCCCAGCCGCGACCGGGGTGTCCCGTTCTTCGCCGCCCAGCCGGACGACACCGCCGACGAGCTGCGGGACGTCTTCGCCGATCTGACCCCCGTGGAGGTCCGGCCGATGCGAGCCCAGCCGCCGGAGTCGCCGGTCTTCGGCGTGGACTTCCTCCAGGTCGGCCTCTTCCAGCGCCGATGAGTTCGGGGGTTGCGTCGAGTCGACACTCGAACGATGTCGAAGGAGGACGACGGTGGGATTCGATCGAGCCAGGCTGGCGCGGATGCGCGGCGTCATGGACGGCTACGTCGCCGACGGCACGCTCCCCGGCGCGGTGACCGCGGTCAGCCGCGGCGGAGAAACGCACATCGCGTCGTACGGGAGGCTGTCGATCGACGGCGAGCCCGTGGGGCGCGACACGATCTTCCGCATCGCCTCGATGACCAAGCCCGTCACCGCCGCGGCCGTGATGAGCCTGGTGGAGGAGTGCGTGCTGCGGCTCGACGACCCGGTCGAGGAGTTGCTGCCCGAACTCGCCGACCGACGTGTGCTGACCAGCCCGGACGCGCCGCTGTCGGACACGGTCCCCGCGGCTCGGCCGATCAACGCGCGAGACCTGTTGACCTTCACCTTCGGGCTCGGCGCCGTGCCCGGTGACGTGCCGATCGCGAAGGCGATGCACGAAGCGGGTCTGTCACCGTCCCCGGTCGACCCGGGCGTCGCTCCCGACGAGTGGATGCGGCGGCTCGGCGAACTCCCGCTGGCGTACCAGCCCGGTGACCAGTGGCTCTACCACACCGGATCGGACGTGCTCGGCGTGCTGATCGCCCGCGCGACCGGGCGGAAGCTCGCGGACCTGCTGCGCGAACGGATCTTCGAACCGCTCGGGATGCGCGACACCGGCTTCCACACCTCCGCCGAATCCCGCGTTCCCACCGTCTACATGCCCGACGACGGCGTGCTCGTCCCGTTCCCCGCGTCCGCTTCCGAGGAGCCCGCTTTCGGTTCGGGAGCCGGAGGACTGCTGTCCACGGCGGACGATCTACTCGCGTTCTACCGGATGCTGCGCAACGGCGGGAAGCACGGGAGAACCCGCGTGCTGTCCCGCGCGTCGGTCGAGCTGCTCACCACGGATCGTCTCGTCGAGTCGCAGAAACCCGATCCCGCAGCCACTCTGCCCGAAAACGTCGGCTGGGCGTTCGGGCAGAGCGTGGTGACCCGGCGGGTCGGCCTGGCAGGCGTCGGCCAGTTCGGCTGGAGCGGCGGCTTCGGCACCACCGCTTTCGCCGAACCGGCCGAGGGGTTGATCGCAATCTTGCTCACGCAGCGCGCGCTGACCGGCGGCGCACCGCACTTCCAGGACTTCGAGACGACCACCTACCAGGCCCTCGCCTGAGCGGAGGTCAGGAGCACAACGAGGGGATCGCCCGGCCCAGCCCCGCGTGGTGCAGGACGGTGAGGTCGTGAGCGGCGCGGACGTAGGCGCTGAGCAGCTGGCCGTCGCAGGACGGGCCGTCGCGCAGCTCGTCGGTGTCGCGGAGCTGCAGCAGGATCGCCTCCCCCAGGCGGTCCAGCTCGGGGCGGATTTCGCCTAGATCGGGCCGCTCGGTGGGTTGCTCGTCTGGATTGGCGCGCCAGTGCTCGTGCAGCCCCCGCTGCACGAGCTTGCTGGCCTCGATCTGGTCGCGGAAGATCCGCTTGGCCTCCTCGGGGTCGAGCCCCAGCTCGGCCGCCTCCTCCGCGACACCGTCGAGCACCTGCTGCTCGCGCTCGGGGTCTTCGATCGGCGACTCCGTTCCCCACTTGGCCGCCGCGACCTGATCGGCCAGCGCCACGCGCTGCGCGGCCGAACCCACCAGCGGGTCCAGCGCGCCTTCCGCGCTCGCCGGAAGACCCAGCCCCAGAACAGCGATGACAACAGCACTTCCGACGATCAGCGAACGCATCGCAGACCCCTCCCAGGAGATCAGTACCCACCCACTCATACACCCGGCTCGCGGTGCCCGGTAACGGCTTTCCGCTGAGTCCATGATTCGATCGCGTTGAGGACCTTTCGGAAAATCGCCGCCGCGGCCGGTGTGCCGGGCGATGCTCGAGAATCCGGTTAGGGTGGGTGTGGTGGATTTCAGCTCCGAGTTGTTCCGTGTCATCGCGGGGTGGGGTGTGGCTTCTCCGGCCTGGGTGCAGGCCGTCGCGGTGGTGCTGACCGATGCCCTGCTGCTCGCGTTCGTCCCCGTCGCGGTGTTCGTGTGGTGGAGGGTCGACCGGCGGATTCGAGCCATGCTGGCGATCTTGCTCTCCGGTGGCTCCACGTGGGTGCTCAACGGCTTGGTCAAGGAGATCATCGAACAGCCGAGGCCGTGCTTCGCGATGCCCATCCCCACGGTCGAGCACTGCAGCGAGGTCGGGATCTTCTCGCTGCCCAGCGGGCACTCGGCCACGGCGGCGGCGTTCGCGGTGACCGTGGCCGCGCTGTGGCGGCGCGCCGCCGC
Source organism: Saccharopolyspora aridisoli (assembly GCF_004348445.1). GTDB lineage: Bacteria > Actinomycetota > Actinomycetes > Mycobacteriales > Pseudonocardiaceae > Saccharopolyspora > Saccharopolyspora aridisoli. The sequence continues at coordinate 3,862 of NZ_SMKV01000008.1, forward strand.
GGTGGTCGCGGTCGTGGCGCTGCTGGAGGCGTTCCTGCGGGTCTACATCGGCGTGCACTACCCGCACGACGTGGTCCTCGGTCTGCTGTTCGGAGTGCTCATCGGCACGATCGCCGCGGTGGCGGGCAAGCCCGGTGCCAGGCAGCCCCCGGCAGCTCGCGCCGACACCGCTGCGGCCACGACGTCGGCGGCGTCCTGATCTACATCTCGGCGTGGACGAGCGGGCCTTCGACGGCCTGGGCGGCTCCGCCGGTGCTCTCGGCCAGCCAGGCGTGGAACCCGTCGACGTCCTCCACCGGCACGTGGACGTGGAAGCGGACCGCGGCGTCGTAGGAGGTGTCGGCGACCTGGTATCCGGCCGACCGCAGATCGTTGTCGAGCCTGCCCGCCAGCACGTGGTCGACCTCGATTAGCAGCACCCGCACCGGTCGTCGCTGAAGGGTTCCGACGTGCTCCAGCGCCGCCGACACCGCGCCCCCGTAGGCGCGGACCAAACCGCCCGCGCCCAGCAGCACCCCGCCGAAGTAGCGGGTCACCACGGCCACGGAGTTGGTGATCTCGTTGCGGCGCAGCACTTCCAGCATCGGCACTCCGGCCGTGCCCGCGGGTTCGCCGTCATCGCTGGACTTCTGGATCTCACCGGAGTCGCCGAGCACGAACGCCGAGCAGTGGTGCCGGGCGTCGTGGTGCGTCTTGCGCTGGAGCTGGATGAACTCCCGCGCATCGGACTCCTCGGTCACCCGCGCCAACGAGCAGATGAACCGGGACTTGCGCACCTCGATCTCGTGCTCGCCCGACCGCTTGATCGTCCGCATCAACCCTCCCCCGGCCATCCTCCCACCTGGTGGTTCGACGATCAGCGTGTGGTGATTTTCATGGAAGGGACGGGCGATTTCCGCCTTGTCGGTGCCGCCACGTACCGTCCACCCTCATGGAGCAATCATCGAGCCCGTTTGAACCAGGCGTGCGGGTGCGTGCCACGTTCGGCCGGTTCCGTGATCAGGAGGGCACGGTGGTGGAGACCGCCACGGGTCTCCCGCAGGTTTTCGAAGGTCCCGTCCTCTGGGTGAGGTTCGACGGCGCCGAAGAACCGGGCCTGGTGGCTGGCCGCTTCCTCGAAGAAGCGGCCTGAGACCCATCTGACGGTGGTCGCCGTGCGTGGCGGTGCCGGTAGCAGGACCTGAGCGGCTCCATGGACTGCGGGTGCCGTCGCCCGTGCACGTCCGATGCACGACGCGACGGCGTCCTCGCCACGAAGCCGCTCAGAACCTGCGGCGGTGCGAGTTGCTCTGGTGGGGCAGTACGAGCACCGAGCAACCGCCCGCGAACGATCAGCCCCAGACCTCCTGGGCCGTTTCCACGACCAGGCGGAGCTTGGCCACTTCTTCCTCGTAGGTCAGGGCGTTGCCGTCCTTGGTCGAGGCGAATCCGCACTGCGGCGACAGGCACAGCTGGTCGAGGTCGACGTACTTGGCGGCCTCGTCGATGCGGCGCTTGAGGTCGTCCTTGGACTCCAGCTCACCGCGCTTGGTCGTCACCAGGCCCAGCACCACGTGCTTGCCCTTGGGCACGTACCGCAGCGGGGCGAAGGTGCCCGAGCGCTCGTCGTCGAACTCCATGAAGAAGCCGTCGACCTCCAGCCGGCCGAACAGCGCCTCGGCGACGAAGTCGTAGCCGCCCTCGGCGACCCACGACGACCGGAAGTTGCCACGGCACATGTGCGTGGTCACCGTCAGCGTGTCCGGGCGGTCGCGCAGCGACTCGTTGATCAGTTCGATGTCCTTGACGTGCGCGTTCTCGCCGTCCTCACCTCGGGCGTTGAGCATCTCGCGCTGCTTCGGGTCGTTGAGGTAGGCCAGGCTGGTGTCGTCGAGCTGCAGGTAGTGGCAGCCCAGGTCGGCCAGCGCGCGCACCTGCGACCGGTACGCGGCGGCCAGGTCGGCGCGGAACTCGGCCATGTCCGGGTAGACGCTGGAGTCGACGGCCGCGGGACCGCCCCGGTAGGTGAGCATGCCCGGTGAGGGGATGGTCAGCTTCGGCGTGTTCTTGGTGGTCTTCGAGGCCAGGAACCTGAAGGCGTCGGCGAAGATGGTGCCCGAGAGCTTGATCTTGTCGGTGACCTTCAGGTCGGGGGTGATGAACTCGATGTCACCCTGGGCGTTGTGGAACTGGACCTTGAGGCTGTTGTCGTCGACGCGCTCGACGCCGTCCAGCTGGTACAGGAAGTCCATGTGCCATGAGCTGCGGCGGAACTCGCCGTCGGTGGCGCTCTGCAGGCCGATGTCCTCCTGCATCTTGACGACCTGGGTGATCGCCTCGTCTTCGATCCCGCGCAGCTCGGCGTCGTCGATTCGGCCGACCGCGTGCGAGTCTCGGGCTTCCAACAGGCGCTCGGGGCGGAGCAGGCTGCCGACGTGGTCGGCCCGGAACGGTGGTGCAACACGTGGGCTCATGGCACGCAACATAGTTCTCGGGTACCCCGGTGCCTAGGCAAGTTTTCATTTTTCGAAAACCTGTCCCGATCGGGTGCGGCTGGGTCGTTCACGGCGTGTGACCAAGGACAATTCGGTACATACGGTCGAGTGGATAAAATTGTCGGGGCAGCTACGTCGGGGATGACGGATGGAGACGATGCGAGTTCTCGTGATCGGAGCCGGAGTCGGGGGACTCGCAATCGCCAACGGATTGCTCGGCAAAGGCCATGACGTGCAAGTTTACGAGCACCACGACGCCTTGAGGACGTCTGGCGCGGGCATCACGGTGTGGAGCAACGGCACGGCGGCGCTGCGCGAGCTGGGGGTGGACATCACCGACCGCGGGCATCAGCTCGACAGCCTTCGGTCACTCGCCGAATCCGGCCGGTTGCTCTGGGAAGCCGATCTGGACGAGGTCACCGAGCGGCTCGGGTCGCCGACCGTGCAGATCCCGCGCCGCGAGCTGATCGCGGAGATGGCCACCGCGCTGCCTCCGGGCGCGCTCCAGTTCGGTCGGCGCTGCGTCTCGGTCAGCGAGCACCCCGATCACGTGCGGGTCGAGTTCGCCGACGGTTCCAGCGCGGTCGGCGACGTGCTCATCGGCGCCGACGGGCAGCGCTCGGTGGTGCGCCAGCAGGTCCTCGGCGGTGATCCCGCGAAGCCCACCGGGTGGGCCAGCTGGCAGGGCCTGACCCGCAGCGACCTGCCGGTCGCGACGGGCAGGCAGACGCTCAACATCGCCGGGCGCAACGCGCACTGCGGGCTCATCCCCACCGGCGACGGGCTGCTGCACTGGTGGTTCGACGTGCCGTGGAAGGAAGGCGACCGCGTCCACACGGTCGCCGAGCTGCGCGAGATGTTCCGCGGCTGGCCGGGTCCGGTCGAGGCGCTGCTGGCCTCCGTCACTGACGACGACCTGGGCTTCTTCCCGCACATCCGGCACAAGGTCCCGCACATCTGGGGCGGGCCGCGCAGCACCCTGCTCGGCGACGCCGTGCACGCGATGCCGCCAGCGGTCGCCCAGGCGGCCAACCAGACGCTCGAAGACGCCTGGCTCCTCACCCAGTACATGGCCGACGCCGAGGGTTCCCCGGCCGAGCGACTGCGCGCCTACGAGTTCGAACGCCGCCCGCGGGTCCTCAAGGTCTCCCGCACGGCTGCGCTGACCTCGGCGCAGCGCCGTACCCCGATCCAGCGCCTCGCCCGCTTCCCGGGCTGGCTGGCCACCCACAGCCAGGTCGTTTCGCTGCGCTCCGGCAGCAACGTCCTGCGCTCCCTGTCCCCGAAGCCGCGCCTCCGCGTCGCCTGACCGCGAGAAGGCCCTTGACCTGCGAAGGTCAAGGGCCCTTTTCAGCGGCGAAGCCGTCGGCTCACATCTCGTCCGGGTCGGGGCCGACTCGGACGCCCGTCTCGAGGGCGGTGATGGCCTTGATGTCGTCCTGGGCGAGCTCGAAGTCGAAGACCTCGATGTTCTCCTTGATGCGCGACGGCGTGACCGACTTCGGGATGGTCACGTTGCCCAGCTCGATGTGCCAGCGCAGCACGATTTGAGCCGGGGTCTTGCCGTACTTCTCCGCCAGGTTGGCGACCGTGGCGCTGTCCAGCAGACCGTTGTTGCGGCCCAGCGGGCTCCACGCCTCGGTGGCGATGCCGTGCTCGGCGTGGAATGCGCGCAGCTCGGCCTGCGGCAGGTTCGGGTGCAGCTCGACCTGGTTGAGCGCCGGCACGATGCTGGTCTCGTCGAAGAGGCGCTCCAGGTGCGAGACCTGGAAGTTCGACACGCCGATCGCCTTGGCGCGGCCGCTGTTGTAGATCTTCTCGAACGCCTTCCAGGTGTCGACGTAGGCGTCCTGGCTCGGAACCGGCCAGTGGATCAGGTAGAGGTCCACGTAGTCGAGGGCCAAGCGGGACAGGCTGTCGTCGAACGCCTTGAGCGTGCTGTCGTAGCCCTGGTCGTCGTTCCACAGCTTGGTGGTGACGAAGAGGTCCTCACGCTTGACGCCCGAGTCGGCGATGGCCTTGCCCACGCCTTCCTCGTTGCCGTACACCTTCGCGGTGTCGATGCTGCGGTACCCGGCGTCGATCGCTGCGCGGACCGGGGCGATGACCTCGTCGGCCGGAACCAGGAAGACGCCGTAACCCAGCTGAGGCATGGAAGCACCGGTGTTCAGCGTGACGTTCGGAACCTGAGTCATGTGCGTGTTTCCTCCACCCGATCGGGATTGGTCTTGCCAAGGGGCCCCGGTCGTCTGGAACTGATTCAGGGCCCCTTGCATTCCAGAGCACTCGTGTGAGCTGAGCAACCGCAGATCAGGCGGTGAGCTCGGATTCGGTCGCGGGAGATGCCTGGTGCGAGGCCACGACGCCGCTCCGCTTCGGGCGGCTGTCCAGCCGGCCCGACAGCACCGCGAAGCCCAGTCCGACCAGCGCCAGCAGCGCGCCGATCCAACTCGGTGAGACCAGCCCGAACCCGGCGGCGATCACCACGCCGCCCAGGTAGGCGCCCAGCGAGTTGGCGATGTTGAACGTGGACTGGATGCTCGCCGAACCCAGCGCCGGGGCCTCCTTGGCCTCGTCCAGGATGCGGGCCTGGATGCTCGGGATCGCGGTGAACCCGGTCGCGCCGATCAGGAAGACCATGATCGGGGCGATGATCGGGTTCTGCGCGGTCAGCGCGAACACCACCAGCGACACCGCCAGCGCGGAGATGCCCACGCACAGCGTCTTCACCGGCGAGCGGTCGGCGAGCCGGCCGCCCACCGCGGTGCCGACGGTCATGCCGACGCCGAACACGGCCAGCAGCGGGGTGACCGCTGTGGCGCTGAAGCCGGCCACGTCGGTGAGCACCGGCTTGATGTAGCTGTAGAAGGAGAAGATCGCGGCGAAGCCGAACACGACGACGGCGAAGGCGAGCCACACCTGCGGGCGGCGGAACGCCCGCAGCTCACCGCGGAGGCTGACCTCGGTGGGCTTGGGCTGCTTGGGCACCAGCACCGCCACGGCGGCCAGCGCGACCACGCCGATCACGGCGACCAGGCCGAACGCCCAGCGCCACCCGAAGGCGTGCCCGAGCTGGGTGCCGATCGGCACGCCGACGATGTTGGCGATGGTGAGGCCGATGAACATCATCGAGATCGCCTGCCCGCGCCGGTCGGCGGAGACCAGTCCGGCGGCCACGACCGCGCCGATGCCGAAGAACGCGCCGTGCGGCAGTCCGGAGATGAACCGGGCGACCAGCAGCGTCTCGTGGTTCATCGCGAACGCCGAGAACAGGTTCCCGGCCGTGAACAGCACCAGCATGTGCAGCAGCATCGTCTTGCGGCGGGAGCGCAGGCCGATCATGGTGAGCGCGGGCGCGCCGATGACGACGCCGAGTGCGTACAGCGAGATGTAACCTCCGGCGTCGGGGATCGACACCTGCAGGTCGGTGGCCACTTCAGGCAGCAGCCCCATCATCACGAACTCGGTCGTTCCGATCCCGAATGCGGCGATGGCCAGAGCCAACAGGGCAATGGGCAAGGAAGTCCCCCGTGTGGTGAAGAAGGTGGTGGTCTGTTCCGCGCGCGCTGCGCTGCACGGCGTGTCAGGCGGTCATCGCCTCGTGGGTGCGCGGTCGACGGGAACGATTCAGTCCCGGCGCCGATGGCGCTTCACACGTGTTCAACAGTACGCAGGCCTGTGCTCTTCCTCGTCCAGGTATGAAACGCGCCACGGAGGTCATCGCCCGTTCGGCCCACGGGCGCGGTGCACGAGGGCGTCCGCCTCGGTCTCCAGGCGCTTGGCCATGTGCGGGTAGTGCAGCTCGAAGGCCGGGCGGATGGACCTGATGCGCGGCAACGCGGTGAAGTTGTGCCGCGGCGGCGGGCACGACGTCGCCCACTCCAGGGAGTTGCCGTGGCCCCACGGGTCGTCCACGTCGACCGGCGTGCCGAAGCGGTAGCTGGTGAGGACGTTGTAGAGGAACGGCAGCATCGAAGCGCCGAGCACGAACGCGCCGATGGTGGAGACCGTGTTCAGAGCCGTGAAACCGTCGGTGACCAGGTAGTCGGCGTAGCGGCGCGGCATCCCCTCGTCGCCGAGCCAGTGCTGCACCAGGAACGTCAGGTGGAACCCCACGAACGTCAGCCAGAAGTGCAGCTTGCCCAGCCGCTCGTCGAGCATTCGTCCGGTGATCTTCGGGAACCAGAAGTAGACCCCTGCGAACACCGCGAACACGATCGTGCCGAACAGCACGTAGTGGAAGTGCGCCACGACGAAGTAGGTGTCGGTGATGTGGAAGTCCAGCGGCGGTGAGGCCAGCAGGACCCCGGTCAGGCCGCCGAGCAGGAACGTCACCAAGAACCCGATCGAGAACAGCATCGGTGACTCGAACGTCAGCTGCCCACGCCACATCGTCCCGATCCAGTTGAAGAACTTGATGCCCGTCGGGACCGCGATCAGGAACGTGGCGAACGAGAAGAACGGCAGCAGCACAGCCCCGGTGGCGAACATGTGGTGCGCCCACACGACCGCGGACAGGCCCATGATGACCATGGTGGCCAGCACCAACCCGGCGTAGCCGAACAGCGGTTTCCGGCTGAACACCGGCAGGATCTCGGTGGCGATCCCGAAGAACGGCAGCGCCACGATGTAGACCTCGGGATGCCCGAAGAACCAGAAGAGGTGCTGGTAGAGGATCGCTCCGCCGTGGGCCGGGTCGAAGACGTGCCCGCCGAGGTGGCGGTCGACCAGCAGCCCGAACAGCGCGGCGGTCAGGATCGGGAACGCCATCAGCACCAGGATGCTGGTGGCCAGGATGTTCCAGGTGAAGATCGGCATCCGCCACATCGTCATCCCCGGGCAGCGCAGGCACACCACGGTCGTGATCATGTTGACCGCGCCCAGGATCGTGCCCAGACCGCTGACGATCAGCCCGGCCGCCCACAGGTCGCCGCCGGGCCCGACGCTGTACGCGCCGCGCGACAGCGGTGCGTACGCGGTCCAGCCGAAGTCGGCCGCGCCGCCGGGCATCAGCAACCCGCTGATCACGGTCAGCCCGCCGAACAGGAAAAGCCAGTAGGAGAAGGCGTTCAGCCGCGGGAACGCCACGTCCGGCGCGCCGATCTGCAGCGGGAGGATCACGTTGGCGAAGCCGAACACGATCGGTGTGGCGAACAGCAGCAGCATGATCGTGCCGTGCATGGTGAACAGCTGGTTGTACTGCTCCTGGGACAGGAACTGCAGGCCGGGGACGGCCAGTTCGCCGCGGATCAGCAGCGCCATCGCTCCGCCTGCGATGAAGAAGGCGAACGAGGTGATCAGGTACAGGACCCCGATGTCCTTGGGGTCGGTGGTCCGCAGCCAGGGCACCAGCCGCGCGCCCTTGCGCGGGCGTCTTCCGGCCGCGGTCCTGGTGGGCACCGCCGTCGGTTGGATCTGGGTGGTTGCCATGCCAGCCTCCGGCCTTCGCGGGAGCGACCTGTACCGACCAATGCTCCGCCCTTAACCGCGGATCCGCCTACGCAACCTTCGTCCCGCGCGCAGGGCGCCGGGCAGCCGAACGGTTGTTGATCAAGCGCGGTTCGGGCCAGCGCCGTGCCCGGTGGCACCCCGTCTCCACGATCCGGAGCCCGGCGGGGGTTCAGATCGCTGCGATGGCCCCGTGCGCCATGTCGCGGAGGAGTCGCGACATGGCCGAGGTGTCCAGGTGAGCGCTGAACGGGGTCGAGTTGATCAGGCCGAACACCGCGTGCGCCGCCGCGCGGGCGCGGGGCCGGTCCAGCTCCGGGCGGGCGTCGCGCAGCACCGCGACCCACACTTCGACGTAGAGCCGCTGGGATTCCCGGACACGGCGGTGGTCGCGGTCGGAGAGGGAGTCCAGGTCGCGCATGTGCACCGTGATCAGCGCCGGGTTGTGCAGCGCGAACTCCACGTGCCAGCGCACCAGGCGGTCCAGGGCGTCCTGCGAGCCGGAAGCGGCGTCGACCCGGTGCTTGCCGCCGAGCAGCAGCCGGTCGCTGATGCCTGTCAGCAGCTCGGCCAGCATCGCGTCCTTGCTGCGGAAGTGCCGGTACAGCGCGGGTCCGGAGATGCCCACGGCGGCTCCGATGTCGTCGATGCCGACGCCGTGGAAGCCGGCGCGGGCGAACTTCTCCGCCGCCGCGGTCAGGATCTGCTCGCGCCGGGTCGGTTTCGCCGCATCGGTCGACATGCTGCTCGATACTAGACGATTCGGTTAACCGCCGTTAACATGGAGTCAAGTTAACGATGACTAACCGAGCCAAGCGGAAGGTGTGCCCCATGGATGCGCCCGTTCTGCGCACGTCGGTGGACCCGGACTCGCCGGAGTTCGCGCGCAACGCCGAGCAGCACGCCAAGCTCGTCGACGACCTGAACGCGCAGCTGGACAGAGCCCGTGCGGGCGGGTCGGAGAAGGCGCGCGCCAGGCACGTCGAGCGCGGCAAGCTGCTGCCCCGGGACAGGGTTGACGCGCTGCTCGACCGCGGCTCGCCGTTCCTGGAGCTCTCGCCGATGGCCGCCCACGGGCTCTACGACGACGAGGCACCCTCGGCGGGGATCATCACCGGAGTCGGCCGGGTGTCCGGTCGTGAGTGCGTGGTGGTGGCCAACGACGCGACGGTCAAGGGCGGCACCTACTACCCGGTGACGGTCAAGAAGCACCTGCGCGCGCAGGAAGTCGCGCTGCACAACAACCTGCCCTGCTTGTACCTGGTCGACTCTGGCGGCGCGTTCCTGCCCAGGCAGGACGACGTGTTCCCCGACCGCGAGCACTTCGGCCGGATCTTCTACAACCAGGCCACGATGTCCGCTCGCGGCATCCCGCAGATCGCCGCCGTCCTCGGCTCCTGCACGGCCGGCGGTGCCTACGTGCCGGCGATGAGCGACGAGGCCGTGATCGTCCGCGAGCAGGGCACGATCTTCCTGGGTGGTCCGCCGCTGGTGAAGGCTGCGACCGGGGCCGAGGTGACAGCCGAGGAGCTGGGCGGCGGCGAGCTGCACTCGCGCACCTCGGGGGTCACCGACCACCTCGCTGCGGACGACGCCGACGCGCTGCGCATCGTCCGCAGCATCGTGAGCACGCTCGGTCCGCGCGAGCCGCGCCCGTGGGAGGTCGCGCCGGGCGAGGAGCCCGCGGTCGATCCCGACGAGATCTACGGCGCGGTGCCCACCGACTCCCGCACCCCCTACGACGTGCGCGAGGTGATCGCGCGGATCGTCGACGGCAGCCGCTTCGCCGAGTTCAAGCACGACTACGGCCAGACGTTGGTGACCGGTTTCGCCCGCATCCACGGCCAGCCGGTCGGCATCATCGCCAACAACGGAATCCTGTTCAGCGAGTCCGCCCAGAAGGGCGCGCACTTCATCGAGCTGTGCGACAAGCGCTCTACCCCGTTGGTGTTCCTGCAGAACATCTCCGGGTTCATGGTCGGCAAGGAGTACGAGGCCGGAGGCATCGCCAAGCACGGCGCGAAGATGGTCACCGCCGTCGCCTGCGCCCGGGTCCCGAAGTTCACCGTGGTCATCGGCGGCTCGTTCGGCGCGGGCAACTACTCGATGTGCGGCCGGGCGTACTCGCCGCGGTTCATGTGGATGTGGCCCAACGCCCGGATCTCGGTGATGGGCGGTGAGCAAGCAGCGTCGGTGCTGGCCACCGTCCGGCGCGACCAGCTCGACGCACGCGGCGAGCAGTGGCCCGCCGCGGACGAAGAAGCGTTCAAGCAGCCGATCCGCGACCAGTACGAGCACCAGGGCCACCCCTACTACGCGACGGCCCGGCTCTGGGACGACGGCGTGATCGACCCGAAGCAGACCCGGGACGTGCTGGGCCTGGCCATCTCCGCGGCGGGCAACGCGCCGTTGGAACCGATCTCCTACGGCGTTTTCCGGATGTGAGGGATGAGCATGTTCGACACCGTGCTGGTCGCCAACCGCGGGGAGATCGCGGTTCGGATCGTCCGCACCTTGCGTGAAATGGGCATCCGCTCGGTCGCGGTGTTCAGCGACGCCGACCGCGATGCCCGCCACGTAGCCGAAGCCGACACGTCGGTCCACATCGGACCCGCGTTGGCGACCGAGAGCTACCTCAACGGCAAGCGGATCCTCGACGCGGCTCGGGAAACGGGTGCGCAGGCGATCCATCCTGGTTACGGGTTCTTGGCCGAGAACGCCGACTTCGCACGCGCCTGCGAGCAGGCCGGCGTGGTGTTCATCGGCCCGCCCGCGAGCGCGATCGAGTCGATGGGCGACAAGATCCGCGCCAAGCAGGCCGTCTCGGCAGCAGGGGTTCCGGTGGTGCCGGGCCGCAGCGACACCGGCATGACCGACGCCGACCTGCACCGGGCCGCGCTGGGCGTCGGGTTCCCCGTGCTGATCAAGCCCTCGGCGGGCGGTGGCGGCAAGGGGATGCGGCTGGTGCACGCCGAAGCCGAGGTGGACGACCAGATCGCCTCGGCGCGCCGCGAGGCCGGTTCGTCCTTCGGTGATGACACCCTGTTCGTCGAGCGGTTCGTCTCGCGGCCCCGGCACATCGAGGTCCAGGTCCTCGCCGACTCGCACGGCAACGTCGTGCATCTCGGCGAACGGGAGTGCAGCCTGCAGCGGCGGCACCAGAAGATCATCGAAGAGGCGCCGTCGCCGCTGCTCGATGCCCAGACGCGCGCCCGGATCGGGGCCTCGGCGGCCGACGCCGCGCGCGCGGTCGGCTACACGGGCGCCGGCACGGTGGAGTTCATCGTCTCGGCCGACCGGCCGGACGAGTTCTTCTTCATGGAGATGAACACCCGCTTGCAGGTCGAGCACCCGGTGACCGAGCTGGTCACGGCGGTGCGCGGCGAGCGAGGTGTGGACCTCGTCGAGCAGCAGGTCCGGGTGGCCTCGGGCCAGCCGCTGACCTGGGAGCAGCAGGACCTGACGCTCGACGGTCACGCCGTCGAGGCCCGCGTCTACGCCGAGGACCCGGCCCGCGGTTTCCTGCCCACCGGTGGTGAGCTCCTCGCCGTCCACGAACCCACCGGTCCCGGAATCCGCGTCGACTCCGGCATCCGCCCCGGCGGCAGCGTCGGCTCGGACTACGACCCGATGCTGGCCAAGGTCATCGCCTGGGCTCCCGACCGGGCAGACGCCCTGCGCCGTCTCGACAAGGCCCTCGCCGACGCCACGATCCTCGGCCTGAACAGCAACATCGCCTTCCTGCGCGCCCTGCTGCAGCACGCCGACGTCCTCGCGGGCAACCTCGACACGGGCCTGGTCGAACGCGACCTGGAGTCGTTGACCGAGAGCGCGGTGCCCGAGCACGCCTACGTCGCAGCAGCGATGGGACGGCTCATCGCCGCCCAGCCGAGCAGTGGGTCCACTCCCTGGGACGCGCTCACCGGCTGGCGCCTCGGTCGCCCGGCGTGGAGCACCTGGCGCTTCACCGGAGACCTCAAGGTCCACCTCCGGGGCGCCCCGGAGCGCGCGGAGGTCGCGGTCGAGAACGGGGACACGACGGCGTCGGCGGAAGCCTCTGGCCACCTCCGAAGCGACGTCCTCACCGTCACCTACCAGGGACGGACCCGCTGGTACCGGTGCGCGCACGTCGACGGCACCACTTGGCTGGCCGCGGACGGGCACACCTGGGCGCTCACCGAGCACCGGCTGCTGGCCGAACGCGGCGACGCCGCCGGCCGCTCCGACGGCGTCGTCACCGCCCCGATGCCGGGAACGGTGCTGGTCGCCGACGTCACCCAGGGCCAGCAGGTGAGCAGCGGCCAGCGGCTGTTCGTCGTCGAGGCGATGAAGATGGAGCACACCGTCACCGCCCCGATCGACGGAACCGTCACCGAAGTCCACGCGAGGAAGGGGCAGTCGGTCGGGCTCGATCAGCCGCTGGCCGTTCTCACCGCCGAAGGGGAGGGAAGACGCGATGGTTGACCACCGGCTCAGCGAGGAGCACGAAGCGCTGCGCGAAAGCGTGCGGGAGTTCGCGCGCAAGGAAGTAGCCCCGGTCATCGCCGACTACTACGAGCGGGAGGAGTTCGCCTACCCGCTGGTGCGCAAGATGGGTGAGATGGGCCTGTTCGGCCTGCCGGTTCCGGAGGAGCACGGCGGCATGGGCGGCGACTACTTCGCGCTGTGCCTGGCGTTGGAGGAGCTGGGGCGCATCGACCAGTCGGTGGCCATCACCCTCGAAGCCGGGGTGTCGCTGGGCATCATGCCGATCCTGCGCTTCGGCTCGGAGGAGCAGAAGCGCACGTGGTTGTCCAAGCTGGCTCAGGGCGAGGCGTTGGGCGCGTTCGGCCTCACCGAACCCGACGGCGGCTCCGACGCAGGCGCTACCCGCACGACGGCGGTGCTCGACGGCGACGAATGGGTGATCAACGGATCGAAGGCGTTCATCACCAACTCCGGCACCGAGATGACCGGGTTCGTCACGGTCACCGCCGTCACCGGTGAGCGTCCGGACGGCCGCAAGGAGATCTCGGCGATCCTGGTGCCCTCGGGCACCCCGGGCTTCACGGTCGCCAAGAAGTACTCGAAGGTCGGCTGGAACGCCTCCGACACCCACGCCCTGTCCTTCGACGACTGCCGGGTCCCGGTGGCCAACCTCGTCGGCGAACGCGGTCGGGGTTACGCCCAGTTCCTGGCCACGCTCACCGAGGGCCGGGTGGCGATCGCCGCGCTCGGCGTCGGCACGGCCCAGGGCTGCGTCGACGAGTGCCTACGCTACCTGGGAGAGCGCGAGGCGTTCGGGCACAAGATCGGCGAGTACCAGGCGATGCAGTTCAAGGTCGCCCAGATGGAGCTGCGGGCCCACACGGCCCGGCTGGCCTACTACGACGCGGCTTCGCGGATGGTGCGCGGCGAGCCGTACAAGAAGGAGGCCGCGATCGCCAAGCTCGCCTCGTCGAACGCGGCGATGGACAACGCCCGCGACGCCACGCAGATCTTCGGCGGCTACGGCTTCATGAACGAGACGCCCGTGGGTCGCTTCTACCGCGACTCCAAGATCCTGGAGATCGGTGAGGGCACCAGCGAGGTGCAGCTCATGCTCATCGCCAGGGAGCTCGGCCTACCAGCCTGAGCAAGAACGAGAGGTCGTGGTCGCGAGCGGGGGGCTTCGCGGCCACGACCTCTTCCTTCGCCGTCTCACATGGGTCGATAGCGGTCGACCGGGACGGTCATCTCTTCGGTCTGCTCGACGTCGGGGATTCCGCCGGCGAGTCGTGCTTGCATCGGGTCGGGGGTGTTGTCGGGATGGGGGCCGTCCTGACCGGGCCACGCGGGTGCCTGAGCCATCGGCTGCTGCTGCGCCTGCGGCTGGGCCGCGTGCTCCTCTTCGGCGATCTCGAGGTGCTGCATCACCCAGTCCCGCGCGAGCGAGGCCGGGGATGTTCCCTGCTTGAAGGCGAGCTCGCGGAGACGCTCGTTTGCCAGCAGCGGCAGCCGCAGCTGGTACACCTGAGCGGCACCGAAGCGACGCCCTGATCCGGTGGTTTCGGGGCTTTCCTCCGGGTCAAGCGCAGCCAGGTACGACTCGAATTCGGGGTCCGGTTCGGCTTCTTCGGCTGAATTGCGCTGCCGATTCGCCTTCGTTCGTCCTAGAGCCACGCGGACACGATAACGGTTGTATTGCGGCCTGCCTATCGTGGCGACCTCGGAGTTCGGCTCGCGGTTCTGGGCGCGGGGCCGCCACCAGCGAGTGTTCCGATCGAGTGAGATCTGGCGAAAACCCGCTCTGACGTGGAAGGCCCCCGCGCCAGGGGGAGGAGCACGGGGGCTGGAGGGATCTCCACAGGTGCTGACCGGGGGGTGTGTCAGCGCCGCCGATTGTGGCACGCGCCTCCCCCTCGCGGGGAGCGTTGCGACCACGATTCGTGCATCCGGCACGGTCCGCATGCGGCCGGTCGGCGGTCTCGCTCGCCCGCTGCGGAACACGAGATCGCGATGATCCGGAATGCGAGCGGCGTCCCGTTCGTTGTCCGGGGTGGACGCACGGTGTGACGCAGGCAATATCCGAAGTGGATCGACCCACGCACGCGATTACTCTCAGTTGATGTCGAATCACTCTCTGGGGGGCTGCGGCTGTTGACAACCTGTGGATAACCTGCGGCCGGAACCCGAGGGCCTGGGAGGCGTCATGTACGGGTCGCTGGATGTACGAAAGTTCTTGTGGCAGCAGGAAGACGGGCAGTCGCGGCAGCAGTCCGCGGTGCCCGGGCAGCGCGTCGGCGAGCCCTCGCGCATCTCGGACGAGCAAGTGCACCGAGCCAGGATCGCGGTCGCTCGCAGTGCCGAGAGCGCGGAGGACTGCCGCCTGCTGCTGGACATGCTGGGCCTGGTCCCGGACGAGGACGGGCAACCACCCGTGGCGCGCTGACCTGGACCGCGTCGTGGCTGGACCCCGTGTGGGCCGGTCTTGGAGGCGCGGTGAGCTCGCTGCCGAACTCACCGTCGGCAGGCGTTCTACGAACGTGTGACACCCAGGTGTTCCGCTGGGCGAACAATGCGCATCCGGGGTAACTTCCGGTGGCATATTTGATCAACCGTTCGGGCGTGGTGTCGCCCGCATGGGCGGTCATGCATGGCCACCGGGGGTCGGAGTCGATCAATGGCACAGCAGCACCGGGCGCATCTCACCCGTCACTCGATCATGGTCGCCGCGGCGGAGGAGATCGACGAGGTCGGTTACGAGGCGGCCAGGCTCAGCGCGATCCTGCGCCGCTGCGGAACCACCAAGGGTGCGTTCTACTTCCACTTCAGCGGCAAGCAGGAGGTGGCCCACGCGCTGGTCGAGCGCTACCGCGAGCACCTCGCTGAGCTGAGCACCCGCTGGTACGAGCGCGGGCAGGACCCGCTGGCGACGATGGTCGGCCTCACCTGCGACACGGCTCGCCGCTTGGAGGAGGACGTGCTGCTGCGCGCGGGCCTGTCCCTGGCCTGCAACCACGTCGGCACGGAGACGGACGGCTGGGAGTTCCTGTTCGACGACCTGATCGGCCGCGCCGCCGACCACGGCTTGCTGCGTCCGGGCGTGGACCCGGCCGCGACGGCTCGCCTCTGCTACGCGGTGGCCGTCGGCACGAACCTGCTCGTGGCGGGCGACCCGCGACGTCTCGCAGCCCGCTTGGAGGAGTCGTGGCGGGTCCTGCTCCCGGGTCTGGCCGTGGACGGCACCCGGGTGGCCGCAGCAGTCGGCTGATCATGAGTCGTGGATCACAAAATCCCACCACGGCCCGATTTGACCGTTCCTGGGCCTGGCGGGGCCCCTCGGTCTCCTTGGTGCGGCACGCAGGGCGCCTCGGATGATGGTGGCGATTCGGCAGGTCAGGGGACTAGTATCGGCCTCGGGCGCGGAGCGCTGGGGCGGTCCGCGACGGTGCCGCGCGGCTGAAGGGGCCCCCGGTTCAGGTGGCTGGAAGCGTGTGTCGTAAGCTTTCATCACTGCCAACGGGGCGCCCCGAAAGGGAAAGCCGGTTGGAGGCGAAGGCCGGACCGGTTTCGGATCGGTCAAGCCCCCATCGTCTAGCGGCCTAGGACGCCGCCCTTTCAAGGCGGTAGCGCGGGTTCGAATCCCGTTGGGGGTACGAACAACTGAAGATTGAAGCATGGCCCAGTGGCGCAGTTGGTTAGCGCGCCGCCCTGTCACGGCGGAGGTCGCGGGTTCGAGTCCCGTCTGGGTCGCCAAGGCGAACGGCAGCACGCCGGACGCTATCGGCCAGGTAGCTCAGTTGGTACGAGCGTCCGCCTGAAAAGCGGAAGGTCGGCGGTTCGACCCCGCCCCTGGCCACCGCTCATAGCTGCGAGAACAGCCCCCGTCGATCTCGACGGGGGCTTCTTCGTCTCATTTTTCGTCTCAGTTCCTTCGTGTGGGGCGGGGCAACGGGCGTGGCGCCGAGGTGCCGCTAGCCCTGTGGCTGTCACCCACGAAGTGGAGCTGCTGAGTATGAGCTCATCGCATTGGCGCAAAGAACGACACGCCGATCGGGACGCTTGTGGCGCGGCCACATTTTCAAGAAAACAGCAGGTCAGGTGGCATATTTGGCGGCCAATTTTCTGTCAATGCTGTGTACTATGAGCGGAACAGCTCGATCTGGCTTTCATCATGATGATGGCCAGGTGACGTGGCCAACGCCCGGCACGCAGAGGCCGGGCGCGGAGCTGCCACTCCGGCCCGGCCAACTGCTGTTAGCTGTGGAAGTCGCTCATAAAGATCCACAGCAGTATGCGAACCAGCACGGCAAGAAGCGTCTGGGTGCTAAAGCCCAGGCGCTTCTTGTTGGTACGGGGTTCGTTTCCCCGGCGCCGTCGCTGCTTCTTCCTGTGAGCCACATTGGCTCCTCTCGGTAGGCGGCTTACTGAGTACCCACCGAGGCCGTTCGACCCCGGCAGGTAGCTACGCCGCCGGGATCAAGCAGTCCCCCAAGGTTAGAAGCAACTCGCGATGCGAATGTCGATTCGACCCGGCGAGTCGCAACCTCAAGATCGCTCGCTTCCTCGGTTGCAGATCAGTGAGGGGACCCCCGTCTCTTGGCGAGGGTCCCCTCAGCTCAGTTCATGCCCCAGAAGTACGTGTTGAGGCGGACGGCAACGTCGCGCCTGAGCGCGTCCGTGACGTGCATATAGCGCTGCTTCATTGAGATAGTCGACCAGCCCATGAGGTCCATGACCGTTCGGTCGGGAACGCCCAGGATGAGAAGCACCGTTGCGGCAGTGTGCCGAGCATCGTGCAACCTGGCTTCTCGGACATGGGACTCCGCCAACAAAGATTTCCACTCGTCGAGGTCACGGCGGGGATCCAGTGGCCGGCCGTTCGGTTGGGCGAACATCCAGCCCTCCTCGTGCCATTCGTTGGCTGCCCTCTCGCGTTCGGTGTTCTGAACATCTCGGTGCCGCAGGATGAGTTCGAAGAGCTCGTCGGGGAGCGAGATCGTCCTGCGGCCAGCCTTCGACTTGACGTCGACCTCGACCAAGCCTCCCCCTTTGCGCTGGGGGCACCAGCGGGCGTGATCGGTGCAATCCGCGGAACAGGGTGGTGGGCACGCGCGAGTGTGGCGCTTGCACGCGGGCGGGCACGGCTTCGTCTTGTGGTACTTCTGCCCGCACTGGTGCGGGTCGTCGCACCCGTGCTGCCATGTCTGCCGTTGGAGAGCCCTCTTGATCCGCAGGGTTTTCCGCCGCTCGTCGAGGCAGTCCCACTTCAGAGCAAGTGACTCGCCTTGCCGAGTGCCGAGGGCCAACGCGATGACGAAGCGGACGCCGTTTCGGCGGCCCAACGCGACCTTGAGGATCTGCTGAACCTCTTCGGCATCCAGTGGCTCGATCTCTTCCTCGTCGACACGAGGCGCTTTGGCGATCTCCAGGGGGTTACGCACGATATAGCCGCGCTTCATCGCCTCGCCGAAAGCCGTGCGGGCAGTCCGGTGCACCTGGTGCGCCGTACCAGGCTTCAACCCGGACTCCATCATCTTCAAGTACAGCTTCTCGAACAGCTCCGGGTGGTGCTGGATGCGCTCCATCTTGTGGGCACCCAGGCCGGGGATGAGGTGCTTGTAGACCGCCGTTTTGTAACCGCGCATCGTCTTGTAGCGGCTGGTCAGCGGCGCGATTTCCTCAACCCAGTGGATCAGCCAGCGCTCGACCTTCCAGCTACGGCCCTTCCTGCGCACCGTGCCGGACTCACGCTCGGCTTCGAGCCGCCCGACCTCGGCAACGACCTCGTCGCGGTCGAGTCGTTGGACGTGCCGTCGGTCCGGTCGGCCGTCGTCGCCGATCCCCACGGTGACCCGCCCGTGCCAGTAGCCATCGCTACCGAAGTAGATCGAGGAGCGGCCGTTGGGGTTTCGCGTCTTGTTCTCTTCCACCTTGGCCTCCTCAGGCGTTCCGCTGGCTGATGAGTCGGTTGGCGTAGTCCTCGATCGCGGCCTTGGGCACGCGGCGGAGTCGGCCGATCTGGACGGATTCGAGCTCGCCGGCCTTGACCAGTGCGTAGGTCTTGGTCCGGCCGATGCCGAGCTGTTCGGCTGCTTCCTCGACGGTCAGCAGCACGCGGTCTGGCATCTTGCGGGCGGGTGGTGCCGGTGCGGCTGGTTCGGGGATCTCCTGCTCGGCGAGCATCGCTGCGAGTGAGGCGAGGGTGGCGGCGAGTTGTGCGGTGTTCGCTGTCATGCGATCCCCCTGGTGTTGATGGTGCGTGGGGTAGCCGTCCCAGCCGTCCCATCCGTCCCAATGCAGGTCAGGCTGGGACGGCTTGGGTCGCTGGGACGGCATTTGCCGTCCCACGGGACTGGGCCGGTGATCTGGGTGGGACGGCTTGAGCCGTCCCAGTCGGCGTTGCCGTCCCGCGCTGACCTGGGATGGGACGCTTGGGACGGCTGGGACGGCTCCTCCGGGGTCGCCTCCGGCGGGCAGTAGCGGGCCCAGGCGTCGGCGAAATCGGCGCGGCGGTAGCCCTTGGCCTGAGATCCGTCGGGGAAGCGCACGTTCGCCGACCGGATCTCGAACTCGGCGAGCAGCTTAGAAAGCTTTGCCGGGCTCAACCCGCCAGGTCCGTAGTCGCGCCACGGGGCTTCGAGGTCGGAGTTGAGCTGCCGGAGCAGGTCAGCGGTGGAGATGACCTGTGCGTCGTTGAACGCGGTTCGGCAGTCGACGAGCAGCCGAGTGCGGATGGTGCCTTGGTCGTTGTCGGTCGCTTCGGCCAGGAGGTCAACTGCGGCTTGGCGTGCGCGGTCCGGCCAGCTGCCGCCGGCGTGGTCTGCCACTGCGATCAGCGGCTCCCACGTGTCCGCCGCTCGGTCTTCGAGCGGCATCTCCGGTTCGGCGCGTTCGAGAAGGTTGAGGTCGCCTCGAAGCCAGGCGGTCATCTGGTCGCCCAAGTGCGTTAGGGCCGGGCGGTCGCGGCGGTGGCGGTAGGGCGAGACGGACTCGCCCGGAGCGCGTCGCCGCATCCGGACGACTACCGCGCGGTCCTCGATGGTGTCGGGCATGGCGCCGATGCCGGCCAACGCGGCCATAGCGAACGTGGGAATGGCTTCGACCTTGCGGGTGTTGGCGTCGTACCGGATGGCTGGGCGGTTGCGCTGGTGACCGGCGTTGAGCAGACCTCGCAGGTCTTCGTTGCTCGCGGCCTCGGCGCCGAAAATCGTGTCGGCTTCGTCAACCAGCATCGTGGGCGGGTCGTCCGTGATGGACCGGTAGATCGCCGACGGCGAGGCGTTGACGGTGATCAGCGGCTCGTAGCAGACGGCCTCGACCACGTCGAGCAACCGGGATTTCCCACAGCGCTTCTCCGGTGCACGGATCACCAGTCGCGGGGCGTGCGCCCATGCGGGCTGGGCGTGGGTCGCGGCGATCCACAGCACCACCGCATCCACAGCTTGCGGGCTGGGCAGGATCACGTAGCGGGTCAACGCCTGGTGGAGCTGGTCCAGGAGCTCAGCGCCTGTGGTGGGTGCCGTCATCGAGCTGTCTCCTTTCGTGTCGGTGGGGTTCATGCGGCGCCGCGTCCGAGCAGGGATTCCGGGCCGTCGTGGGTTCCGCGCTCCCAACCACGGATGGCGTTGCGGCGGGCGGCAGCGGGTTCGAGGGGCTTGCCGGTGCGTTCCCGCCGGCGGAGTGCGGCAGTGGTGAGGGCGTCGATCGCCTCGGTGGCTGACCATGGGGCGGTGTCGTGGGTGGCGAGGTTGGCCAGGCGGCGAGCGGCGGCGTAGACCAGGCGCCAGCGCTCCCCCGGCTCGGTTTCGACCTTGGTCAGCTGGCCTTCCCAGACGCGCTGCCAGTAGCCCGGTGCGTGGCTGCCCGGCTGACCCTCCCCGGGGTTGGGAGCCACCGGCATCGGCGCGGCCGACGGCGTGACCCGGTGTCGCAGCCAAGCAGGCAGTTCGGCGATCTCGGTCGTCGACGAGATGCGGCTGTAGGTGCCGGCGATCTCCTCCGGCGGGTTGGAGATCGCGCAGCCCGGAGCGACGACGTAGCCGCCCTGGGCGCGGACGTCGATCTGATGTCCCACTCGGCCGGTGGCGTCGCTTGGAACCTTCAGCCCACCGGCCTTGAAGTACAGGTGCCGGCCGCCGGAGGGAGTGGCGACAGTGAGCGTGGCCGGCCAGGTCGCTCCGGCGGCAATGGCCAGGGCGTCGAGGGCTTCCAACCCGTCGCCGACCGGGCTGGGCACGTCGTGCGCGGCCGGCGCTGGTGGCTTGGGTTTGCGGTCGAGGTCGAGCACGACCAGTCCGGACGGGCCGGCGGCGATGCCGACGCCGGCGTTCGGGGTGCGGGCCCACCACTGCCGGATCAGCGCGGGGTTGGTTGTGGCCGCAAGCAGCCCGTGGCAAGGGCGTTCGGCCGTCAGGCACTCGCAGGCGGCCGGTGCGGCGTGGCTGGCCTTGCAGTGCGGGCAGTTGCCGAAAGGGCGCTTGCTGCCCGGCCGGAGCGGAAAGACGTGCAGGGCTTGGGCGGCGAGCCAGGTGGCGATGTCGAATGTGGTGCTCATGCGGGATCGGGTCCTTCCTGACGTCAGTGGCGGCGGTGGGCGCGGTGAACGCGGAGCAGGGCGTTGTAGGCCTTGCGCCCGACGCGCGGCCGGAGTCCGGTGGCGTTGCAGGCGGGGCAGAGTCGGATGGCTCGCAGGAACGGGGAACGCAATTTCCCGGCTCCTCGGCAGGTGCGGCACGCCTTGAACGGCCAGAGCCAGCAGGTCGCGGCGTAACCGAGCGTGAACACCGCGAGTGCGACGAACAGGGTGACGCTCGTGGGGTCGGTGGGGGTCACAGATGGCCTCCGGGGCGTTTTTTGGGCGCATTCGGCCCGGCGCCTCTAGGGACTAGGGCACTGGTGACAAGCGGGATGGGGTTCTAGCGGGGTCTCTAGACCTAGAGGCGGTGTCGTCTAGGTCTAGAGACCCGGCGAGGGCTAGCCGGCACTGTCGCGGCGGTTACGTTCCGCGACTTCCTTGGTGATGTCGGCGCGGGTGATGCCGATGCGGCTGGCGCCCTTGCCGTCGTCGGTGGTGCCCCACACCTGCCCGGTCCGGATGCCGTGCCGCTTCAAAGCCGCGGTGAGGTCGGCCGACTCGGTGTAGGTGCCGTAGACCTCCGGCTTGAGCTCGTAGAGCCGGGCGATGACACGCTCGTTCCAAACCTTCTTCTCGGTCCCGCCTACCACAGCGAGGATGTCTTCGAGCAATGTGTCCTTCTTGGACACTGAGTCGTCGACCTCGGGGGTTTCGCCGATGGCGTGGCCGGTGAGGGTGCCGGCTTGTTCGCGGAGGGTGCGGGCGTAGGCGGCGACCTTCTCCGACGCCGGACCGTCCAGGCCGGCCACGGTGCGCACGATCTGTGCATCCGAGCCTTCGCCGACCAGGTAGCCGATGCCTTTGTCGGCCCAGGCGAACGTCGTCGCGCGGACGCCCTGCTTGTACTTGCTGGTGCCGAGGACCATGTCGTTTTCGGTCTGGCCCTGCACCTTCAGGCAGAAGCGGGTGGAGACGTTCGCGGAGATGCCGGTGGGCAGGCTTTTGGCGTCGGGGCGCTGGGTGGCCAGCATGATGATGATCCCGAGCGCGGGTCCGCGTTTGACCAGGTCGGTGCAGATGGCCTCGAACTCTTCGCCGTGGTCAGGGTGCTCGAACCACACCTGGCACTCATCCACACCGATCACGATCGGGTGCAGACCCAAGCTCTTCTTGCCGGCTAGCTCCGGGGTGACCTTGTTCTCCGGGGCGAGACCCTGCTTTGCCAGGTCTCGGATCAGTTTGGCGCGGCGTCGGAGCTCGTCACGGAGTTTCCGCAGGTCACTAATGGCCTTCTCGATTTCCTCGTCTTCGTCGCCGACGCCGTGGGCGTGGGTGACTTTCTCCAAGGGGTCGAGATCGCCGGTGCCCTTGAGATCGTAGGTATGCAACTCCGCGCGCGGGTCCAGCGCGGCGATGAGCAGGAGCTCACGCAGGGCGAAGGTCTTGCCCATGCGCGGGATCGCCCCGATCGCCACGCTAGTGAACATCAACCGCAGGTCGACCCACCGTCCACGCTGATCAGTCCCGAAGGGCTGCGGCTGGAACAGGTCCACGCGCACGCCCTTGCGCAGCGTCCAGGCGGGCTGCTTGGCCTTGCGCATGTCCTGATCCCCCACCCACAAGATGAGGCGGCCGGCGTGTTCGCCGTTGTCGGCCTCGGGCCACACACAGCCCAGCGGCCGGCGGAGACCAGAGGCGAGCTTTTCGCGGCGGTCCATGATGTCGCCCGGCGTGACACCGTGCGGGAGGTCGACGTCGGCGCGCCATCCCTTGCCGTCACGCGAGATGGGCTTGGGGAATCCGACGCCCTCGCCGCCCTTGGCCATGGCCTGGTTGATGCCGGAGATGCCGAGGGCGGACAGGGCGATTTCGACGGCGTTGCTGGTCAGCTTCGGCACCTTCGTCGCCTCCACCGCTCGCGAAGCGATCGGCTGATCCGCCGGAGCACCCAACCAACCCACCGCGCCCAGGGCACCGGCCACGATCGCGTACTGCACCAGTTCCGGCAGCATCGCCCGGCCCAGGAAGAACGCCGCCAGGGCAGCTGCGCCCAGGCCAACCGTGGTGTAGACCCGGCCTCGAACCCGGTTATCACGCTGTCCGGACAGGCGCAGGTACTCGGCGGCATCGGCTCGGTGAGCGGCATCGGAGCGAACGGGCCGGCCTTCGGCGTCGGTCACCCACCGCAGGAAACCGCCCAGCAGGCGCAGGGTGCCTTGCGGAACCCGCAGCAGGATGCGGCCCATGTAGACCGGGCAGCGCACCGTGTGGAACGCCAGCGTGTGGCCGGCGTAGCCCACCGCCCACTTCGCGGTCTCACGGAACTCGTCGACGTCGCTCGCCCACTTCGGCAGCACGGGCTCGCGCTTCTCGTGGCGGACCAGACCCGAACCCGACTCCGTCGCGGCGGCCTGGTCGACCTGCGGGGCCTGGTCGGCGTCGTCGACCAGCTCGCCGTCGATCACCTGCGGCTCGCCGGTGGCCTGATCGTCGTTGAGTCGTTCGGAGGGGAAGCGCAGCACCCGCGCCTGTTCCTCGGCCTGGTGCTCGTTGTCGTCGTCGGGCTTGGGGATGTGGGGCTGTTCGGTCATCGCTGCACCTCCCGGTGGTTGTCTTTGATCAGGTGGGCCAGACCTGCACCCATGCCGAGTACGGCGACGGGCAGGCAGGCGACCGCGGCGGTGATGAGCCAGGGCGCTTCGGTCATGCCGGCGGCCTTCATCAGGTGGAAGGCGATCTGCCCCAACGCCCCGAGAGCGAGGGAGCCGAGGGCGGAGTATTTGGCGAACCGGCGGGCACGCGGCGGGACCTGTCCGGACAGCCAGACCCGCAGGGCGTAAGCGGCGTAGGTCTCCACCCCGATCGGAAGCGTGATCGCCGTGTTGATCGCGAACCCGTCGGCGATGCCCGGAAGCGGGTGGACGATGCCGAACCCGGTGAGCTGGCCGAGTCCGACCCAGCCGGACCAGATCGCCACGAACGCCGGCAGTGCCAGCAGCATCACCGGCCACACCGCCACCGACTTCACCGCCTGATCGTCGGCGGGCTTGTCCGGGTCTGCGGCCGCCGTGATCGGCTCCGACACCGTTCCGCCTACCGGCTCCGACTCCTCAGCCGGAACCGGCTCGGACTCGGCCATCGGCTCTACCTCGGTGGACTCGGACTGGGTGTCGGCCGGGTTGTCGTCGTGGGTCTGGGTGGGTTCGGTGACGACGTGCAGCCCCGCCGGGTTGGAAGCCTTTGCCGGGGTCTCCTCTGCCAGGCGCTCCAGGATCTCGCGGGCCTTGGGAGCCCCGATCCGCAGCGTGGTCATCAACTGGTTCCGGCTCGGTGTGCGGCCCAGCTCGGTGGCCAGGTCGCGGGCCTGGGGAAGCAGCTCGTCGACCGGAACCGGGTAGGCGCTCTTCGCGGCGGTCATCGGGCCACCCCCGACCCGAACCGCGGAACGGGCACCCACGCGCCCACCCGCTCGATGCCGGCCATCACCACACGCAGCGCCGCACCCAGTAGGAACAGGCCGACACCCACCGTGCGAACGGCACCGGAGGCCACAGCGAGGGCGAACACCACGGCCACGGGTAGAACGGTGACGACGGTGAACCGCAGCAGGCCGGCGAAAGCCAGCAGCACCAGCGGCAGCACCACGAGGACGGTCAGCTCGATCAGGACGTACAGCGCGCCCATGAGAAGGGTCTTCATCGCACACCCCCAACGGGGCTGGTGGCGATCCGTAGCATCAGAGATCTCCTAACGGTTTGGTGATCGGTGGGAGACCCGGCCCAGCAGTTGGTTTGGCGACTGTCCTGCTGGGCCGGGGCGAAACTAGGAGCCCCGCTTCTGCACCCACTCGCCGCTGCACTGGCTGCACAGCACGTGCCACTCGCCGTAGTCGTTGGGCGTCGCGGAGTACGCCTCGTGGCTGCACGACGGGTCCGGCTTCGTCGGCCCAGGCGTCCCGACACCGCCGCTGTCCTGCTGGTTTCGCTTTCCGAACAAACGCATTTCGCTGTTCCTCTCCTCGTGATTGGTCAGTTCGGCGAGGTGGTGTTGCCGCCGTCGGCGCGCTCGGCGGCCTCCCACAGGGCGTCGGCCGTGCCGACGTCGTGGCGGTGATCAGCCACGTAGGCCACGTTTCGTGCGACGTGCGGGCCGTGCTGCTTGACGAACTCCTCGGCCTGCTTGTCGCTCATCTGCTTGCGCTCGGACATGAAACTCATCCCCTTCGGTATGACGGTGGTCAGAGGGTGGTGATCAGGGCTGCGACGAACAGCCACAGCCAGTGCCAGGACTGATCCAGGACATAGGCCCCGGTGCCCAGCGAGGGGTTGTCGTCGTGGCCGGTGCGCGGGGCTCCGAGCCGGTAGAAGCTGCCGTTGCCGGTGATCTCGGCGAGCTGGGCGAGGGTGTGGCGGCGGTCGGCCCAGTAGTGCGTCACCGCCGAAACCAACTGGCCAACTGCGAACGCCACCGGGTGGATCGGCAGACCCAGCACCGCCCACACCAGGCCAACCGCGCTGGCCGTGGTGGCGGTATAGGTGGCCACGTGCTTCAAGCACGCCCACCGACCCGACCAGTCCGGGATGCCCTTCGTCGCGGCCTGATGCGAGGTCTGCACCCAGTGATCAGCCACGTTGTGCGCCACCAACAGCGTCGGGAGCACGACAGCGAACACGAGGGCGGACTTCAGGTCCGACATCAGGCGGCCTCCCCCGAGTTGGAAGCCTCGTCGGCCTCGGTCGTGATCAGCCGCAGCGTCGCGCCGGCCTCGCGGCGGTCGTAGCGGCGCAGCCGAGTGCGCTCACGGGTCCCCAGCTCGGACCAGGCGAACGGCGTGGTCGGCAGCGCGGACGCTCCCAACTCCTCGGCGATGACCTGCTCCCAGTAGTTCTGCACCGCCTGCTGTCCGAACTCGTTCAGCTCGGCCTCGCAGTGGGCGAGCTCGGCGCCGAACGAGTCGAAGTCCTCGGTGCCGTGCCATCTGTCGAGGTCAGGGGCGAACGCGTCGTACTTGTGAGAGTCCATCTCTCGGGCTCCTTCCTTGAGCGATGCGAGAACATTAGCGCAACTATTAGCGCTACGGAAGCGTTGGGGGATGGTCACGGAAAACTCCGGCTTGGGATTTTTCGGGGAACGTGGAACTTCAGCGCTAGGATTTGCGCTGATAGGAGTGGGTCAACGGGAGGTGTCGTGGGCAAGGACTGGGACGCAGTAGCGACCGCAATCAACACCCGATTGGCGGAGCTCGACCTGACGCAGCGGGAGCTCGCCGAGCGGTCTGGGGTGAGCACCGCGACTCTGCGACAGCTCCAGAACAACTACGAGCCGCGTCGTCGTAGTCCGCGCTTGCTGGCTGCCATCTCCGAAGCGCTCCGCTGGCCGTCCGACCACCTGGCCCAGGTCCTCGAAGGCGAGTCCCCCGAAGAGGAAGCGGACCTTCGCGCGGAAGTCGCCCGCCTTCGCAAGGACGTGGCTGAGCTGCGGGAACGCCTCGGCGTTCTGGAGGAGAAGCAGGCCTGACATCGGTCAGCCGCCGATCGCCTGGAGGAAGGTCGCCAGGGCGTCGCCGGCGCCGGCGAACTTCGTCCACAGGTCGCCGATCAGGTGGGCCGACTCGACCGGCTGCTTGATGATCATCGATCCGACTGCGAACAGAACCAGGAAGCCGATCAGCTTCGGCATCACGCCGCCGCCGGACTGCGGCATCATCGGAAACGCGTTCTTCGCCATAGTTGCCTCCTCGGTCAGCCCCGCCGCCGATTTGGTGGTCGGGGGTTTTTCCGTCTCTGGCAACAAGTTCACCGCGAAACCGCGGACGTTCCCACGGGTATTTCCGGGTCGGTTGCAGACGTCCTCGCAGCTCTATACCGTCTGCTCGACGTCCCAAAAAATCCTCAAAACGTCCCCGGGGTAGAGATGGCGAACGAGCGTCTTCGCGCAGCGGTGCGCGCGGCCGGCCTCACGATTGAGCAGGTCGCCGCCAAGGTGCGAGTCGATGAGAAGACTGCCGGACGCTGGATCACCAAGGAGCGGAAGCCGCACCCGCAGACCCGGAGGAAGGTCGCTGAGCTGCTCGGCACGTCCGAGGTCCAGCTCTGGCCGTCCCTGGCGGAGGACCCGCACACCACGCCGAACCAGGACGTTGAGCTGGTGCACCTGTTCCCGTCTCGCTCAGCTGTGCCGTTCGAGCTGTGGAACGAGCTGATCCACGGCGTCCAGGAGCGCATGGAGGTGCTGGTCTTCTCGGGGCAATTCCTCGTTGAGCAGCACAACATCCTGCCCGTGATCAGGCGGAAAGCCGAAGAGGGCACAGTTTTTCGCTTCGCGGTGGGGGATGAGACCTCGCCGGCGGTCATCCAGCGCGCGGTCGAGGAGGGTACGACCGGAGGCTTGGAAGGCCGGATTCAGATGATGCGGCGCTATCTGAGCAAGGTCGCGGAGTTGGACAACGTCGAGATCCGGACCCACGGGACGATCCTCTACAACTCCATCTACCGCTTCGACGATCAGATGCTGGTCAACGGGCACGCCTTCGGCTCCCTCGCCGGTGAGAATCCCGTTCTGCACCTGCGTCAGGTGGACGACGGACCGATGTGGGAGCACTACCTGCGGTCGTTCGAGCGCGTGTGGCAGGAAGCCACTCCGGAAACCGTCTGAGGAGCACAACCGTGGCCCGCGTGGACTACTTCAACGACCCCAATGCACCGGCGGCCAACTCGGTCGTTCCCTCGGTGACCGCAGCCATCCGCAACGACGCTGGCGACATCCTGCTGATCCACAAGATTGACAACGACCTGTGGGCGCTGCCGGGCGGTGGCCATGACGCCGGCGAATCCCTCACAGACACTGTGGTTCGCGAGGTCAAGGAGGAGACCGGCCTGGATGTCGAGGTCGTGCGCTTGGTCGGCACCTACACCAACCCCCAGCACGTCATGGCCTACGACGATGGGGAAGTGCGGCAGCAGTTCTCGCTGTGCTTCGAGGCCAAGTGGGTCAGTGGCCAGCCGCGCGAAGACGGCAGCGAAACGAAGGAGGTCCGCTGGGTCGCCCCAGCGGACCTCGATCGCCTGAACATCCACACCTCGATGCGTCTGCGCATCGATCACGCGCTGGACGAGACGCGTACGCAGCCCTACTTGGGCTGAGCGGCCAAGCGCTGTTCGGTTCGCTGGACTGCCTCAGCCATGACAGGACGCGCCTTCACCCACGTGCGGTGAACCGGGTCTTCGGGCGCGTACCGGCTGAAGATCTCTTCGATCCGCTCGTCGTAGTCCAGGCGTTGCCCCGCCGGCCCCGTGGTGAGGTCGGCCATGACCAGCGCATCCAGCAATGCCGAGTCCTCGAACGGGAACTCGGCCAGCTCGTCGGACATGCCGCGCTCGGCCGCCTCGAAACGCGCCCCGGAGTGGTGCGCGACGAGGTTCACGATCACCTCGGGCCACTCCTCTTCCCGGAGGTACCGGGCACCGTCGAGCGGGTGGAACTTGGTGTGACCGATCTCGGGGGCGTATCCGATGTCGTGCAGCCAAGCCGCGGCGACCAAGGTGTCACGGTCCTGCGGTGGCACGGCGTCGCTGAGCTCAGCCGCTCGTGCGGCGACTGCCTGAACATGCTCCCAACGGCGCCCCAGCGGGGCCACGAAGCGTTCGGCGGTCTCGGCGGCTTGCTGGACCAGCTCCATGTGCGCTCACGCTACCTTTCACGGTCTCAAACGGTCATCGGCGAGTTGGGTTGTGCATCGGAGCTCGGCGATTACGGAGCGCTGTGCCGGGCTCTCGCGGATCTTTCGGGGAGGCGTGGCCTTGTCCTTGCCTCGCTGGTCAGTGAAGGTGTTGGCGATTTCAGGGCGCGCTGAGAGCGCCGTACGCGGCTTGTTCGGGCACGTCCGGAGGGGTGGGAGGGGTGTGGAACACCGAGGGGCGCGGAGTTCGGGGCCATCCGCGCCCCTCGGCGGCTAGGGGATCTCGGATGCAAGGCGTTCGGTGATGCAGTTGCGGCAGGCGCGGGCGGAGATCGGGCGGTTGCTCTCGCCGGCGTTGAGGTCGCAGAGGGTCCGGCCGTGGTCGTTGTGGTGGCGTTCGTGCGCGACGCCGAGGTGATCGGTCCACACCTGGGCGTAGCGCTGCTCGGACTTTGTCGGGGCGCTCACGATTCGCTCCGCTTCCGGCACATGAGGTCGCAGGCGTAGATGCGTGCGTACTCGCGCAGGCTCACCGCGACGCAGTCGTCGCAGGCGTGGGTGGGTTGGGTGCCGTAGTTGCCGACGGGTTGGCCGCAGAAGGTGTTTCCGGTGCCGGCGTTGCGGATGTGGACGCAGCCGTCAGGGCTGGTCCACAGGCCCGCGTCGAGCGGTGGCGTTGGTCGTGCCGCATCCATGCACCCAACGCTGCCGAAACGCGACCGCGAGTGATCGGAAATGCGGGGCTATGCGCATCAACGATGGGCTGATGCGCATAGCCATGCTGGTTAGCGGCTGGTCATGGTCCGGTAGGAGTCCTGGAGCTCGCCTGCGGTTGGGAGCTTTCCTGCGGTGACGTGGTTGACGACTTCGCGGACGCGCCACCAGTTGGACGGGGCGACCTGCCCGGATTCGATGGCGGTGTGGGCGGCGTCGGCTGCTTCGTCGAGGCGGCCGTTGCGGGCTGTGCACAGGGCGAGATCGACGTGGGCGGTGGCGTAGCGGCGGGGCCAGGGTTGGGAGTCGTTGGTGGGCCGGAAACGCTCGATGACCTGGCGGGCGTGCTGTTCGCCTTCGGGGTCGCCGAGCCAGGCCAGGGTGGTGGCGGTGTAGGCCGCGGCTTTGCCGGGGTCGTAGCGGTAGTGGTGTTCGGCCGGCACCGGCTTCGGCAGGTGTGCCGAGAGCGAGTGGACGCGTTCGACGGTGCGGTAGGTGGCATCGGCTTCACCAAGCCGTGCCCACGCGCGGCCTTCCTGAGCGGTCGCCTGGATCTCCGCCGAGCTGCCGGACGGGGCGATCGACTGGGCGTGCTGGGAGAGCTCGGCGGCGCGTCGGTAGTCGCCGCCGGTCAGCGTGCGCCAGGCTTCGGTTTCGTAGCACCAGGCGCGGATCTCGTCCTGCTCGGCGTGGGTGGCAAGGCCTGCGGCGGTGCGTAGCCGGGCGGTGGCCGGCGCGTGCTGATTCAGATCGATGTGCACGGTGGCGGCCAGCAGCGAGAACCAGCCGCCAAGCACCAGCAGGTGGCGGTGGGCGGCGAGGGTCTTGCGGGGCGCGTCGATGAGCTGGGAGATGTAGCCCAGGTGCTCCCGCAGCCGCGGCAGGAGATCGTGCGGGCTCGACGCGGGGTAGGCGGTGGCCAGATCGTCGAAGGCCATTTCCAGCTGGGCCAGCGTCTCGGTGCTGATGTCGGAGGCCGCGACCCTGCGGGCCAACTCCATCGCATCGGTCTCATCACTCGGATGGATCGCACCGGCGGCCGGGATTCCCCTGGTCGCGGGCTGCGGGGTGGTGGCGTTGGCCAGGGCGCGGAGCTCGCCGCCGGCGCACAGGAGCGCGTCTAAGGCGCGCACGGTCGCGGGCTCGGGGCGTTGCCGGTCGTTTTCGTACCGGGAGAGATTGCCCTGGTCGAGGTGAAGTTCCTGGGCAAGTTGGGCTTGAGACAGGCCGGCCGCACGACGATGCCGCCGCAAGGCCTGCCCGAAAGACTCCTCGGACATGGTCCTCTACCTTCCCGCCGGAAACCCCCACCGGCGCCCCCAGAGCGTCCCCTGGGGGCTAACACCTCCGGCGGGAGGCAAGATCGAGCATGCCAGCACCACTACGTGAGATCGAGAGCAACGCCAAAACAGGCAGCCCCCAAGCTGATTTCGACACCTGGAAACCAGGTGTGCACCAGCCCCTACCTGAGATCCAGAAGGTCATGTACGGGTCGCTTGACGAATCAGCGTAAAACGCATGCTCCGATATGCGTAGTTGTTGCATGATACAGCCGTGTCTGAACGAGAAGACGTAAAGCGGAGTGGGATGAAGCCCATGACGCGCCGATCTGAAGCAGCCGTAGTCGCCGGGGCAGTTGCTCTTACGAGTGGAATTCTAGCTGCCGCCATCATTTGGATTCGGGCCAGCGTGGATCCGGGGATGTTGCGTGTGCAACTTGAGGCGGTTCGCACGGCGCTTACTTTCGGCGCAAGTGCCGGCGGCGGTATCGCGCTCTGGCTAGCGGTGCGCCGTCAACGTTCAACGGAATTAGATCTCGCCCAAAAAGAGGAGTCCGCAGAGGACCAGAGGTACGATGCGACGGAACGCCGTATCACCGAGATCTATACGAAAGCTTCCGAGCAGCTCGGCGCGGAAAACTTTACGATGCGAATGGCTGGGATCCACGCCCTTGAAAGGCTAGCGAAGGACTACCCGGCAATGCGTCAAACGGTGACAGATTTGCTGTGTTCCTATATTCGAATGGCGCCTCCGCGCGCTCACGTCCAATTGCCGGAAAACTCCACCAAGTCAATGGCGATATCATCGAGGAATCAGGTTGCTGGTATGGCACGGAAAGTCGCTGGGTGGAGTGGCGGTCTGTCTAGGGAGCACGAAGCGGAGGCTCTGCGCATGGTGCAGCGAGTCCTCCTCAGGCATCTTGCCCCCAAGAAAGCTCAGCCTTACCCGGTGCCTGGATTTACGGCCGAGGACGATCCTAGTTTCTGGGGAGAGATTGATATTGATCTCTCGGGGGCGGTCCTTAAGGATTTTGACTTCGAAGGGTGCAGGGTTGCCAATGCTGACTTTCGCGGCACAACCTTCGCTAGGGGGCACTCGTTCGAGTTCGCAGAATTTTCGGGGAAAGTTGACTTTACTGGCGCAAGGTTCAAGGGTGACGCCCAGTTCTTTAAGGCTAAGGCGGCCCGTGCTGACTTCTCCCTGGCTAGTTTCGAGGATGATGCACGGTTTGACGAGTTCGATGCTGAGTCCGGTTCCGTTAACTTTGATTCGACCATCTTCGATGGTCTTAGCTGGTTCGAGGACGCGAGATTTGGTTATGTGAGCTTCCGAGATGCACGCTTCTCTAGGGAGAGCTGGTGGCACCGTGCCAATTTTGCAGAATCTGCTGACTTCTATCGGACGGATTTCAGTATCAAGGCAAGATTTGAAGGGTGTCATTTCAGTGGTCGCGGCCAGATTTCGATGACAAGTGATGTCCCAACTTTGAGTGGCGTGACGGTCGGTAAGTTTGATAGAAGAAGGCATTCTTGGCCTGAGTCCGTCAAAGTGGAGGAGAATGGCGACGGAACTGCCGTCCTCAAACAGGATTACTACCGCAACCCAAACAGTGAACAAGAAGATGGACAGCCGCATAAGCCCTAACTGCGACGTGGCCTTATTGCTGTTGCGTGGTGCATCGCTCGCGTGAGCCTGCAAGTTAGCTGTCTCAGGCGGCCGGGCCGTCTTTTAAGTCGCACGGTCCCGGTCGGCGAGAACGGGGAGGAAAGTCCTTGCGGCGCTGGTGTAGTGGCAGGCGAGACACTGCGACCGGGGCACCTGCGGATCAGCTGCATGGTCTCAGTTTTGGTCTCATTCGTCAGGGTTCACGGCAGTTCGAAGGTGGCTTCGGATGTTCGGCGCGATCCGTTGACCAGCTGGTTTGCTGTCAGTGGCCCCCGCTGAACCGGTGATCGTAGAACTGAAAAGCGGAAGGTCGGCGGTTCGACCCCGCCCCTGGCCACCGCTCAGAGCTGCGAGAAGGCCCCTCCGGATCCCGGAGGGGCCTTTTTGGGTCTCGGTTTGGGTCTCAGTTGGTTGTCGATG
Organism: Saccharopolyspora aridisoli; assembly: GCF_004348445.1. Taxonomy (GTDB): domain Bacteria; phylum Actinomycetota; class Actinomycetes; order Mycobacteriales; family Pseudonocardiaceae; genus Saccharopolyspora; species Saccharopolyspora aridisoli. Next base: position 36,581 of record NZ_SMKV01000008.1, read on the forward strand.
ATGGCGCGGCCCCGGGTCGGAGGGGGCTCGTAGAGGTGGTTCCCTCAGACGGAACGACAGCCACGGTGCCAGATTCGCTGCACGTCCTCAGCATCGAGAGATTCGATCTCCTCTTCCTCCAGGCGAGGCGCCTTGGCGATCTCCAGCGGATTCCTGTTGTAACCCCGCTTGTACGCCTCACCGAAAGCGGTCCGTGCCGTGCGGTGCACCTGGTGCGCGGTGCCGGGCTTGAGGCCGGCGTCGAGCATTCGGCGGTAGAGCTTTTCGAAGAGCTCCGGGTGCTTCTCGATGTAGTCCAGCCGGTGAGCTCCCAACCCGGGGATCAGGTGCTTGTACACGGCCGTCTGGTAGCCGCGCATGGTCGTGTACCTGGTCGTGAGCGGCGCGATGTCCTCCACGCAGTGAGAGAGCCACCGCTCGACTTTCCAGCTACGGCCCTTCTTACGGACCTTCCCGGAGGATCGCTCGGACTCCAGTTTGCTGACCGCAGCGGCAACCTCGTCCCGGTTCTTCCGCTTGATGTGTCGACGATCCGGCTTCCCGTCGTCACCGACACCCATCGTCACGCGGCCGTGCCAGAGGCCGTCGTTGCCGAAGTAGATCGAGGAGCGGCCGTTGGGGTTTCGCGTCTTGTTCTCTTCCACCTCGGCCCCCTTCAGGCGTTGCGCTGGCTGATGAGTCGGTTGGCGTAGTCCTCGATCGCCGCCTTGGGCACGCGGCGGAGTCGGCCGATCTGGACGGATTCGAGTTCGCCGGCCTTGACCAGTGCGTAGGTCTTGGTCCTGCCGATGCCGAGCTGTTCGGCTGCTTCCTCGACGGTCAGCAGCACGCGGTCGGGCATCTTGCGGGCGGGTGGCGTCGGGGCGGCCGGTTCGGGGATCTCCTGTTCGGCGAGCATTGCCGCGAGTGAGGCGAGGGTGGCGGCGAGTTGTGCGGTGTTCGCTGTCATGCGATCCCCCTGGTGTTGATGGTGCGTGGGGTTGCCGTCCCAGCCGTCCCAATGCAGGTCAGGCTGGGACGGCTTGGGTTGCTGGGACGGCTTTTGCCGTCCCATGGGACTGGGCCGGTGATCTGGGTGGGACGGCTTGAGCCGTCCCGGTCGGTGTTGCCGTCCCGCGCTGACCTGGGCTGGGACGCTTGGGACGGCTGGGACGCCTACCCGGGGGTGGGCTCGAACGGGCAGTAGCGGGCCAAGGCGTCGGCGGAATCGGCGCGGCGGTAGCCCTTGGCCTGAGTCCCGTCGGGGAACCGAACGTTCGCTGACCGGATCTCGAACTCGGCCAGCAGCTTGGAAAGCTTCGCCGGGCTCAATACGCCAGGCCGTAGTCGCGCCACGAGGCATCAAGGTCGGAATTAAGCTGGCGCAGCAGATCAGCGGTGGAGATGACCTGTGCGTCATTGAACGCGGGCTAGCCGGACCCCTTACGACGGTTACGTTCAGCGACCTCTTGGTTCGGGACAACCTCTAGAAACGTCCCGCGGAACGAGACCCGATTCGGTGGATTGTGCAATCGCAGGCTGCCCCGCGTGCTGTTTGGCCGTAGCGTCGCGCGCGTGCAGCGATCAGCGACGAATAACCGCCCGCGGGTTGTCCACATCTCGACCGCACACCCGTGGGAAGACAACCGGATCCTCCAACGGGAATGCCGCGCGTTGTCGCAAAGCGGTTACCGGGTCGAACTCATCGCGGGCACCGAAGTCGAGCGCGAGGTCTACGGAGTCCACATCCATCCCGTCCCGCCAGAACGCGGACGATTTCGGCGTATCACGAGAGGAGTTCCGCGGGCGCTTCTGATCGCTCGGGGCCGCCGCGCCGATGTCTACCACCTGCATGATCCTGAACTGATTCCGCTGGCACCGCTGCTGCGCCGGAGCGGTGCCAGCGTCATCTTTGATGCGCATGAAGACCTTCCGAACCAGGTCCTTGACAAGCATTACCTGCCGCGGCCCACGCGCAAGGCGGCCGCGGCCTTCGCGAAGGCGTTGTATTGGTTTGCCGGGTACAGTTGCCACCAAGTGATAGCTGCTACGAATACAGTCGCCAACCGATTCCCCTCGCATCGGACGACGGTCGTCCGCAATTACCCACAGCTGCGGCAAGATGTCGAGGGGGAATATGCTGACACGACTGCTAATGGGCTGCGCAGGAATTTGCTCGTCTATGTCGGTGAGATATCAGTAGATCGCGGTATCTACGAAATGCTGGCCGCGATGAAGTACATGCCAGAGAGTTGGCGGTTGACCTTAGCCGGTCCAGTGCATCCGCCCACGCTACTCGATTCCTTGCGGCGTGAAGCTGCGTGGGGGCGTGTGGACTACTATGGCCACGTTTCCCCAGGCGAAGCACGGAACCTGGTGGCCAGGTCAAGGATCGGCATAGTGGTGCTGCATCCGACACGCGCCTATGTCGACGCTCTTCCGACAAAGCTTCTCGAATACATGGCAGAAGGTATTCCTGTGGTCGCGTCAGATTTTCCTTATTGGCGCGGGATTGTCGAAGAAGAGAGTTGTGGTCTGCTGGTGGATCCACTGGATCCGAAGGTGATTGGCGAAGCCATGAGCGGGCTCGCTGCCGAGCAGGCAAGGGCCGAGGAGATGGGCGCAAACGGCCGACGTGCCATTGTTGAGGAGTTCAATTGGGGCCGCGAAAAAATACGCCTGCTAACTATGTATCGATCGCTAACGGGATTCGACGATATTTGTGGGGATGATGACGAGGTTGAGCACGATTGACTCCATGGCTGTCGAGACTGAAGTGGATCAGCGCAACCCGTGGCTCGCTGACGGGTTCATCACCGGATTGATTGTCGCGCTCCTCAACAGCAGTGTTCTGGGAAGCCTGCCGGTCTTCAGCTCTTTGCCGGTCGACTTGACCGCACTTGTCGGGTTCACCCTCGGCGTGACTACTTTGCTGACGCTCTGCGCCCGCATGCAGTGGCTGACCGGATTCGCGCCGGTCGCTGTTTTGTTTGCGACCTGCATTCCCGCCGTACTGCTGTCCTCTTTCAATGAGTATGGACAAACAAAAATACCATCATTCTTCTTCATCACCTGCCTCGCCACGGCAGCAGCTGTAACACTCGTCCGTACCCGCCCCAGAATCCTATGGTTGCTGTGGTGGTTCGCACTGGCTGGGTTGTTGGAAATCATTATTGCCCAAGCGCAAGCAGTCGGGATGGGTGAAGAGCGTCTTGCACTGGTGGGATCCAACACCGTCCACCTCGGCAGGGCTGCGGGTGCAGCCATATGCGTGATCGGAGTGTTGATACTGCACCTGCAGCGGCGACGCGCGCGCGGTTGGATGTGGGGCATCATGGGCTGCGGCGTGGTGGTGGCGTTCCTGGCCGGATCGGCCTTTGCCACAGGGTCACGCGGCCCGCTGATTGCGCTGGCCGCGGCGGTCATCCTCGTCGCGATCTCGGTGCCAGGCACTCCGATACGTCGCGCCGCACGGCTAGCACTCGCGACCGTAGCGCTGTTGATTTTCGCCTTGTGGGGCCTGTCAAACGCGCCAGAACTATCGGAGCAACGGATCAAAGGGATTATCGACGGGAATGAGGACGCTTCTGCGCTCGCTCGTGCACGTCTTTACTCGGCCACCTTGGCCCTTGCTGTGCTGCGTCCACTCGGTGTTGGTTGGGGTGATCTTTCGGCGGAGCTTCCTCCCTGGGCTCAGCTGGACAGCGGACTGCGCCAATATCCTCACAACATCTTTGTTGAGGTTGGAGTCGAAGGTGGATGGATCGCTGCTGCCGCACTGGTTGCCGTGGTGGTGCTGGCGCTCACACGCGCACGCGCGCTGCTGCGCCAGCTGGAAGGCATTGGTGTCATGTCCCTGCTCTGGTTCTTCCTGCTCAACGCTTGCCTTTCCGGTGATGTCAACGACAACCGAGCCTTCTTCGTAATGCTTGGGGTAGCGCTTGGCCTGCCCGCAGTCCGGCGAGAACTACATGCCAGTTCCCCACCCGCCGGCTGGGTGGTCGCCCGTCCATCGGTTGTCCGCCGCAGCTATGGATTTACCACTTTCGGGGCGACCTCGTCGCTGAACGGTTTCCTCAAACCGTCCGAAGCGGACGACGCTAGCTTCCGCCGCGAACAATTGAGGTGACCGTGCATTGCTTGTCGCCCTCCATCCTGGTGCTTAACCAGTTCGCCAAACCGCGCAGCGAAACTGGCTGCACCCGACACGTCGAGCTGTTCGAACGGTTGCGCGGACGGTTCCGTATTATCGCCGGCGACCGTGACTTCTACAGCCGACGCAGGTTCTCCGTCCGAGAGCCGGGATTTACCACCATCAGAGTCAGCAGTTACAATCGCAACGACCATCGTCGGGTCCTCAACTGGCTCAGCTACTGTGTTGGCACAATCTGGTCCGGCATCCGATGCGAGCGTCCAAGTGTCGTGTACGCGGTGTCACCGCACCTACTCACCCCACTCGTCGGCTGGCTGCTTGCCCGACTGTGGCGTTCCCGCTTCGTCTTCGAGGTTCAAGACCTCTGGCCGAGATCATTGGTTGAGCTCGGCCACTTGCGCGAAGGTTCCATGCTGCACCGGGCCCTATCCACACTGGAGCGGTGGCTTTACTACAGGGCCGACCATATTGTGATCGTCACTGACGGTTGGCGTCCCTACTTTGACCAGCTGGGCATAGATCTGCGGCGGGTAACGACGATCAGCAACGGCGCCGAGCCCGACGACTTCCAGCCCGATCCTTCGATGACACCTCTGCGAGAACGCGTTCCAGTGAACGGCCGACTGATCGTGTTCGCCGGAGCACACGGCGTCAAGGACGGTGTACAAGCGGTGTTGGAGGCGGCTGCTGAACTCCAGGAGCATACTTTCGTGCTCATCGGCGACGGGATGGACAAGTCCCGGCTCGTCGAACACGCGCGCGAAGAGGAACTGTTCAATGTTTACTTCCTGGACATGCTGCCCAAAAAAGAACTGTGCGGAATCCTCGGTGGAGCCGACATCGGAGTGCATGCAGTCGCCAATCTGCCGCTGTTCCGCCTAGGAATGAGCCCGAACAAGCTCTACGACTACTTGGCGGCTGGTCTGCCCGTGGTCACAAATGCCAAAGGCGAACCGCACGCGATCGTCCAAACCTCCAACGCCGGCCTCGGCGTCGCCCCGGGAGACCTCGCTGATGGCATACGCGCACTGGCCAACCTGGACGATAAGATGCTCGCGCAGATGCGGGACAACGCTGTGGCATACATGCGTGAGCACAAATCCAGATCCGTACAAGCGAAACGTCTGCAGTCCGTGCTGGACGAGCTCGTCGGATATACCAAGGGAGATTGCCACCAGTCGGCAATCCACTGAAGCTGAAGAGAGTTGAGTTGTAAGGATCGTGTTTGCAGCGCGTTTCAGAATGATCGACGTGTCTGATTTCGGGTGTTTGATCAACTTCGGTCACACCCCGCACCTGGCCACCGCTCAGCGCTGCAAGAACAGCCACCGCCGATCTCGACGGGGGCTTCTTCATCTCGTTTTTCGTCTCAGTTCGTTCTCGTAGTCTTGGGTGTCATCGACAGGTATCGCCGCTCGGTCAGCGGCGGGGGGTGCGGTGGTCGATCGGCTGCTGCTGAGCAACTCGGGAAGAGCGTCGACGAGGTCGGCCTGGAAGCATCTGCACGGCTGGACGTGATGATGCGTGCTGCGCGAGCTCAGCGAGCAGCATCAGCCGGCGAGCGAGTTCCGCCGCTGGGGACGGGTGGGTCGGCCGCTGCCGGCCCCGAGTGCGGCGTGGTCGCGTCCACCGCGCCTGCGCGTCAGTTGACAGGGTTCAGCGAGTCAGTGCGGTGTCGAGGAGTATGAGGGTGCGCGGTTGCTCGGCCGAATCCAGCACCTGCCAGCGAGCCACTTCCCGACCGGACGGAAGCCCGACACCAATGAACGCGAGCTGGTAACGCGGTAGTGGCGTCGGAGTCAATGTTTCGCGGTGGGCCCAGTTCCACCGCAGCAAGGTCTGCTTGATCGGCCCGGCATCACGGTAGCGTTCATCCAGCAGCGGCCGGGTCAAGGCCGGGTGGGTGAGGTAGTCCACGACGGGGACCGGCGCGTGGAAAGCCAACGCACCTACTTCCCCAGGGCTGCCGACGGGCTGTCCGCCGGTGAGTCGCCCGAGATCCGCGGCGACGGCGGCGTACTGCGGGGTGCGGGCATTGTTTCCAGTCAGGTAGGCCATTGTCCAAGGAACTGGCAGCGACGCGACCAGCGATCCGGTAGCTAGCACGAGAGCGGCTACGAAGGTGGCGAGCCCGAGACGGTTCGAGGAGTACAGACTGAGTGCCGTAGCCAGGATCGAGCAGGCCACCAATGGCGCGAAGTACCAAAATTGCGGGTAGGCCCCACCCAGCCACATCATCGCCCAATGCGCCCAACCCGCAATGAGCGCTGCCAACACAACGCGCGCATGACGGCCACCCCGGGTCAGAGCCCACACGCCGCAAGCCAAGGCCATCGCCACCGGCAGTGAGGTCAAAAACGTCGCGACCGGCCACCCGGCGAAGTAGTACGAGCCCACTGACGTCGCCATTGTGAGCGACGCGCCGCTGCTGCTCTTGAGCCATGTCGTGTCCGGCACCGCACCGCCGAGGGCGAACCACGACCACACGTGCCACGGCACGACCACCACGGCGCCAACGGCGGTCGCTGGAAATGACCGCCGCCACGGCAGCAGAGCGAAGATCAGCACGGCCACCGGCACGATCATGTCGAGTCGAGTCAGCAGCGCCGCACCTGCGACCACTCCGGCGGCCGCGGCACGGTCGGCGGCCGCGTAGCGGGCGACACCAGCGAGGGTCGCGACCCCGAGGTAGGTCTCGAGACCCACGGTGGATGTCAACAGGGGTGAGCACGCCACCAAGGTCAACGCAAGGTACGGCGCTGCCCAGTGAAGCCCGAGACAACGGCGCAGCCCTTCGGCCCACCGGCCGGTCACAGCGAGGGTCAGGGGGAGAACGATCCCGACGGCATGCACCACGCGACCATCGGCGAGAAGGCTCCCTGCGGCCAGCAGCCACATGTTCAGGGGTGAGCTCTGCGTGTTCGCCGTAACCCCGGGCAATGCGCCCCACACCCCGTGCTCAGCGAGGTTCCGAGCATAAGTCAGCGTGATCATCGCATCGTCCGACATGGCTCGGTGCGTGACCAGGAACAGCGCCAGCCCGAGCACAGCGCCGTACATGGCGGAACCCCACTGGCTCCACCTACGCCGCCACCAACGGGCCGAACTACCACCCTCTGGGACTGCGGGTGCTGGCAACTTCTTTACCAGTGCGCTCACCCAGCGAAGGATCCGCGTGGAGTTCCTCATAAAGCCGCAGGTCACTCGAAAGAGGGCATGTCAGTCAGATGGGGCGGCAGGCTGCCATGTCGGGACGGGCGGTGGGATGGTGCCGGTTTGCCCGCTTTTGATGATCGCTTGACGCACGGGCAGATCTAGTGGAACCCCTCGTCGCGGAACTGGTCCCGCAGCTCCTCGACGACTTCCTGCCGCTGGGTGTCCTCGGGCCACGGGGCGAGCTCGTAGGCGCCCAGCACTCTGCGCACGGTGCTGACACCAGCACGACTCGGGCAACGCCCGCATATCGAGTGACACGCTTGGGATTGGCCGACATGTCCAGCAGCAGAACCGTCCCCCGGTGTCCTGCTGGCCTGGCACCGAACCATCACTGGCTACTGGTGGGCACTCGTCACCCTTCGAACTAACCCACCGCTCGGGAAGACCTAGCCTCGTGGTGACTCGACCGCCCGCGAAGCCGTCAGACCGCGGTGAGACCGGCCCCTCGTGCCGAGTCGTGGTTCGCGAGAACCGGTCCGGTTCGGTCGTTCAGGGTGCGTGATGGAATGGGACGAGCCGCATTCGTACATGCGCGTCCGGGTCGGTGGGCAACCGCGCTGGCCACTGATCGGGACCGTTGGCAGGTCGGTTCTCCCACTCCATGTGGTACTGGGCCGGTACCGCTTCAGCCGGTGATCGGTGCAAGTAGTTGATGGTCAGCAAGGTCCGGGTCAACGGTCCGGCTCGGTCGAGTTGCCGGGAGATGTACTTCGCGGTGCGGCCGGGGTCGGACAGATCGTCGACGATCTGGCATTGGCAGTAGTAGGCGAGCGTTCCCACCTCGGCCGGGCTCACGATCGTCGAGCCGGGTCTTGTGGCGGAGATCGACTCGGCCATGCGCTGGTACTGGCTCGCGGTTGCCCAGTTGCCGTTGAGAGGTGCGGTGGCCCACGGGAGCCCGTGGCCGATGTCGACGCTGAGTGCGCACAGCACTGGGAGGGTCGCGATACTGAGCACAACATCGCTGCGGTCGTGCTGTCGCACGAGGGTCGAGACCGCGACTGCTGATGCGAGGGCGAATCCTGCGACGACCGGACCGTAGTACCAGTGGGCAGGTGGTGGCGCGAGCAGCACGAACGCCATCGCGTGGGCGGCGCCGCCAACTGCGAATCCCAGCGTCGCCTGGGCAGGGGCAGCGCTGCGGGGTTTCCTCCTCGCCGACCAAGCCCAGCAGGCAGACACGAGCCCGCACAGCAGCAGCAAGAAGGTCGTGCCGATTGCTGTTGTCCAGTGCTGGAAGTACCAGACGAGCCCGGTGGCGTAGGTCGCACCCCAGGACTCGCCCATTCGCGTCATGAGCGTGTCCGGCAGCGCCGATCCCAGGGTGAGCCAGCTCAGCACGTGCCACGGCAGGGCGATTGCCGAAGCCACGAGCGCACTGCGCAGGGCGCGACGACGAGCTGCCGAGATGGTCAGCACGACAGCTAGATCGATGATTGCGAAATCGGGGCGGGTCAAGACCAGCGCTCCGGCGACCACGCCCGTGGCCACCCAGTTCCCCGGGAGCGCGTGCCGTACCAATGCGATCAGCAGTGCAACCCCGAGATAGGTCTCCATGCCCACCGTCGAGGCCAGCAGCGGGTTCGACACCAGCAGCGCTACTCCGAGCAGAGGCAGGACCCGTCGCGGTAGCCCCGTCAGATCCGCGATCCGGTAGAGCCACACGCCCGAGGCTGTCGTCGTGATCACCAGCAGCAGCCCAACTGCCATGATCGGCGCACCGGTGCCTGCCGTGAGGAGCGCGAGCAACCAGACCTGCAAAGGTGATGTCGCGGTATTCGCCGTCTGCGTGGGAATGATCCCCCAATGCCCGAAGAAGGCGAGGTTGCGGGCGTAATCAACCGTGATGTAAGCGTCGTCCCCGAGGCCACGACGTGCGATCAGGAACATGAGTGCACCGGCCAACGCACTCATGGTCGCGACCAAGGCCAGCTGCGCGTGTTGTGGCCATTGTGGCCACACGCGGGTTGTCGCTGCTGTTCGCCGCTCACCGCTTGCCTGGACCATGTCCGTGATGATCCGACACTGATCTCGGCTTGGGCCCGGCCAAGGGGTGATGTTCACGAGGCCGTGTTACTGCCATCGACACGGAAGCTGCTGCGCAAGCTCGAGCGAGAGTTGATCACGCTGAGTGGGTGGTTGGTTGCCCCCATCACACGCATCTCGACCAGGCGTTCCAGCGTGTCGTGGCCGTAGGGGACTAGAGGAATCCGTTGATGCCCTTGAAGGTGGTTCGGGTAGTACCACCGGCATGACCCACCCGACCACGACCGTTCGGTGCGGTCCCGGACAGCACCCGAGGGCCCGTGACATCCTCCGGTGACCAGGTCGTCTCGATGCGAACGCGCCATGACGACAGGCTCCTGCCCGGCGGCAGGCGGCAAGGCCCCCACAGTGGACCTCAGCCGGCGCACCGATCGAAAGTGCCTGGCACGCCCCGGTTTCCTCAGATCACCGTCATGCGACGAAGGTGCGGACGTCTTGCGACACGCCGTCGTCGGTGAGGAAGCCGAGGTGCGTGATGCACCCGGTCTGGGTGTTGCGCGCACCCGCGACAACGGTGCTGTCGTCGGGGTCGATGGTCTCGTCGCAGGTCGACCACCACGTGCCGTAGGTGACCGCGCCCGGTGACTCGTCCCCGTCGTTGAGGGTGGTCAGGAACTCCGACCCCGGCCGCATTTCCACGCAGGACGCGTCGAAGCAGGAGTTCGCCGACGTGGTGCCGTGGTTCGGCCCGGCGAGCGAAACCCAGTCGTCGACCTCGTCGGCTCCACCGGCGAACTTGAGGTACCAGCGGCTGTTGAGCCCGCCCATCGAGTGCGTGACGATGTCGACCTTGGTTGCGCCGGTCCTGGCGAGCACGTCGTCGACGACGGCGGAGAGCTGATCGGCGGTGGTCTTGTTCGACTGCGCGGTGTTGTAGTTCCAGGCGGTGAGCTCGCCATCGGTGTAGCCGTCGGCCTTGAAGTCGGCCACCAGCTCGTTCCAGTTGGAGGCGCTGCCGTTCCAGCCGTGCACGAAGATCACCGGATCGCGTTCGACTGCTGTTGCGGGGGCTGCGGTGAGGGGCAGAGCGGTAGCTGCCGCTAAGGCGGCGGTCACGAGCAGACGGGTTCCACGCATGGGCTCCCCTTCGCTTGGAGGCAACATCACCGGGCGGATGTACCAACGGGTTGGCCATCGCGGGAGGTGCGCCTGTCGGGTCCTCACCACCCCGATGGCCGCTAACCGCGTTATAAGCCGTTTCCGGGCGCGCCTGCGAAGAGCCTGGTCGCGCGTGATGGGCGCCCGAAGCGGTGCACATCTCGCCGGAAAGGGATGGCCGCGGAGGAACTCGGTGTTCGCAGTGCCCGCGGCGCAGCGCTGAGCAACGGCAGTGTCCTCCCGATCTCGGAAGGGGGACTCCTCCACGAGGGCGTGTCCTTGGTCTGCTGCACTGTCGACAAAGCCCCGCTGCCACGAGTGCGACGGCACCCCTGCGTTCGCCGCTGTCGGGCCTGCTGCTTCAGCGCGCCCTCATGCAGCCGGTCGTGGCGAGGGTGTGCACCACGTCGGGTGCTCAGGCTCGGACGTAGTCGGCGAGGTGTTGGGCGGTCAGGGTCTTGCCGGAGGCGACCAGGTCGGCCGGGGTGCCTTCGAAGACGACCTGGCCGCCGTCGTGACCGGCGCCCGGACCGAGGTCGATGATCCAGTCCGCGTGAGCCATGACCGCCTGGTGGTGCTCGATGACGATCACCGACTTGCCCGAGTCCACGAGCCGGTCGAGCAGGCCGAGGAGCTGTTCCACGTCCGCCAGGTGAAGACCGGTGGTGGGCTCGTCGAGGACGTAGACGCCGCCCTTGTCGCCCATGTGCGTGGCCAGCTTGAGGCGTTGTCGCTCACCGCCCGAGAGCGTGGTCAGCGGCTGGCCGAGGCGCAGGTAGCCCAGGCCCACCTGGTTCATGCGCTGCAAGATCTTGTGCGCGGCGGGCGTTCGGGCGTCCCCGTCACCGAAGAACTCCTCGGCCTGGACGACGGACATGTCCAGCACTTCGCTGATGTCGCGCCCGCCGAGGAGGTGTTCCAGCACCGAGGCGTTGAACCGCTTGCCCTCGCACTCCTCGCACGTCGTGGCAACGGTTTCCACGATCCCGAGGTCGGTGTAGACGACCCCGGCGCCGTTGCAGGTGGGGCAGGCGCCTTCGGAATTCGCGCTGAACAGAGCGGGTTTCACACCGTTGGCCTTGGCGAACGCCTTGCGGATCGGGTCGAGCAGCCCGGTGTAGGTCGCCGGATTGCTTCGCCGCGAACTTCGGATGCCGCTCTGGTCGATGGACACCACGTCTTGTCCGGCCGGGATCGAGCCGTGGATCAGCGAGCTCTTGCCGGAACCCGCGACGCCGGTGACCACGCACAGCACGCCGAGCGGCACGTCGACGTCGACTTCGCGCAGGTTGTTGGCCGTCGCGCCGCGGATCTCCAGCGCAGCGGTGGCCTGGCGGACCTCCGACTTGAGCGAGGCGCGGTCGTCGAAGTGCTTGCCGGTCACGGTGTCGCTGGTGCGCAGACCGGCCACGTCACCTTCGAAGCAGACCGCGCCGCCGTCGGTTCCCGCGCCGGGACCCAGGTCCACGACGTGATCGGCGATGCTGATCGTTTCCGGCTTGTGCTCGACGACCAGGACCGTGTTGCCCTTGTTGCGCAGCCGCTGCAGCAGGTCGTTCATCCGCTGGATGTCGTGCGGGTGCAGCCCGATCGTTGGCTCGTCGAACACGTAGGTGACGTCGGTCAGCGACGATCCGAGGTGCCGGATCATCTTGGTGCGCTGGGCTTCACCGCCCGACAGTGTGCCGGCGGGCCGGTCCAGCGAGAGGTACCCGAGGCCGATCTCGACGAACGAGTCCAGGGTGTGGCGGAGCTTGCCGAGCAGCCGTTCCACCGACGGTTCGTCCAGCCCGCTGACCCATTCGGCCAGGTCGCTGATCTGCATCCGACAGGCGTCGGCGATGTTGATGCCCGCGATCTTCGACGACCGGGCTCCTTCGCTGAGCCGCGTGCCGTCGCACTCCGGGCAGGTGGCGAAGGCGATCGCGCGGTCCACGAAAGCGCGGATGTGCGGCTGCATCCCCTCGCGGTCCTTGGCCAGCATCGATTTCCGGATCCGCGGGATCAGGCCTTCGTAGGTGACGTTGACGCCCTCGACCTTGACCCGCGTCGCCTCCTTGTGGAGGAGGTCGTGCAGCTCCTTCTTGGTGTACTCGCGGATCGGCTTGTCCGGGTCGAGGAACCCCGAACCCATGTAGATCCGCCCGTACCAGCCGTCCATGGTGTAGCCGGGGATGGTCAGCGCGCCCTCGCGCAGCGACTTCGAGTCGTCGTAGAGCTGGGTGAGGTCGAAGTCGGAGACGCTGCCGCGCCCCTCGCACCTCGGGCACATGCCGCCGGTGATGCTGAACTCGCGGCGCTCCTTCACCTTCGTCCCGCCGCGCTCCACCGTGACCGCGCCCGCCCCGCTGATGGAGGCGACGTTGAACGAGAACGCTTGCGGTGAGCCGACGTGCGGTTTCCCGAGCTTGCTGAACAGGATCCGCAGCATCGCGTTCGCGTCGGTGGCGGTGCCGACCGTGGAACGCGGGTCCGCGCCCATGCGCTCCTGGTCGACGATGATCGCCGTGGTCAGCCCGTCGAGCACGTCGACGTCGGGTCGCGCCAGCGTCGGCATGAAGCCCTGCAGGAACGCGCTGTAGGTCTCGTTGATCATCCGCTGCGACTCGGAGGCGATCGTGCCGAAGACCAGCGAGCTCTTGCCCGATCCCGACACGCCGGTGAACACGGTCAACCGGCGCTTGGGGATCTCGACGCTCACGTCCTGGAGGTTGTTGACCCGCGCCCCGTGAACCCGGATCAGGTCGTGGCTGTCGGCGATGTGCATCGCGGCTCCGTTCACTGCGCTTCCTGAATCCTGATCAGGTTCCCGGCGGGGTCCCGGACGGCGCAGTCGCGCACGCCGTAGGGCTGGTCGGTGGGTTCCTGGACGATCTCGGCGTCACCGGCCTGCAGCGCGTCGAACGTGGCGGTGAGATCCGGTGTGGCCAGCAGGATTCCGGCGTAGGTCCCCTTGGCCATCATCTCGCTGATCACCTGCCGCTCGTCGTCGGTGATGCCCGGGTCGACGCCCGGCGGGTGCAGCACGATCGAGGTGCCGGGCTGCCCGGGCGGGCCGACGGTCAGCCAGCGCATCCCGGCGTAGCCGACGTCCTTGCGGACCTCGAAGCCGAGCAGATCGCGGTAGAAGGCCAGGGCCGCCTCCGAATCGTCCTGCGGGAGGAAGCTGGCGTTGATGCTGATGTCCATGTCAATCACGCTATGAGCTGCTCGGGGACGGCGCTTCTCGATTCCTGACCGGTCTGGTGACCTGCTTGGCCAGGCATGGCACGAGCGCCGCCGTCCCGGCCGCTGCGCGCCGGTACGTGCTGGGCGAGACCCCGACGAGCTCCGTGAACCGGGTGCTGAAGGTGCCCAGCGACGAGCAGCCGACCTCGAAGCACACCTCGGTGACGCTCAGGTCGCCTCGCCGCAGCAACGCCATCGCCCGCTCGATCCGCCTGGTCATCAGGTAGGCGTACACGGATTCGCCGTAGGCGGCCCGGAAACGCCTGCTGAGGTGTCCGGCGGACATGTTCACCCCGCGCGCCAGCGCCTCGACGTCCAGCGGCTGCGCGTACTCGCGATCGATCCGATCCCGGACCCGCCTCAGCAACGCGAGGTCCCGCAACCGCGCCGACCTGCCCGATGACCCACCCACCTGCGAAATCCTGCCACGCCGGTCCGACAGCCGCGCCCGTTTCATCCCGGGACCCGGATCAGGGTTCGCGGCCGGTGAAGGCCAACAGCTCCTCGAACGGGCTCGCGTCCTGGGGCGCCGACGTTGCCGCGCCGAACATTCCTCCGGTGCGCAGCTCGTCCTCGCTGCTCTGGGACTGGAACCGCATGACGGCGTCGACGGCGGCGTCGTCCGGCGAGTACGGCAGGTCGACAGCGCGGGCCAGGTCCCAGCCGTGGATCACGGCTTCCGACAGGCTGATGTTGGCGACCACCCAGCCCGGCGTCGGGCCGAACGCGAACGGGAGCTGCTGATCGAGAACCCCCGGCCTGCTGAAGGCGGCCAGGTTGAGCCGCGCTGCTTCGGCGAACGCCGTCGCCACCTCGTCGACGGGGATTCGCGGGTCCTCGGCGGGCAGCCCGGTGGCCTGCCCCGCCGCTACCTGCCCGAAGTACCTCGCACCACCGACGAGATGACTGCCGACCTGGCCGGCGGTCCACCCGTCGCAAGGACTCGGATTTCCAAACCGCTGCGACGGCACCGCCTGCAGCACCGCCGAGGTGGCCTCGAAGGCCCCCTCCAACAACCCGACCAGCTCAGAACCCGTCACCGGTTCGCGCTTCTGCATGCCCGCTCCTCCTCTCGGACTGTCGCAGAGGTAGACCGGCGATCCGCTGGGAAGTCATCGCCGCGACGGCCTCCCGCGTTCGTCGGTGGCCGCCGGTAGCGTTCGGATGATCGAGGGCGGGGAGGGATCGTGGTGGGAGACCACAGCGCTGCCGTCCGATGTGTTCGACCCGGTGGTGCTCGTCCACCTCGGCCGCCCGGCGGCACCGGCAGAACGCGCTGCTGCGAGCGCTGAGCAGGGTGGATCGGGCGGTGTCCGCGGTCGAACGCGATCCAAACGTAGCGACGCCCCCGCGCTCAACCGGCCTGGGGGTTACCGGGAGTGCGGGGGCGTCAAGGTCCACCCCTGGGGGTCAGGTGGACGGCGTCAATGCTACTGCGTGGTATCCGAGATGTCTCTAGGGGCAGAGATCTTTTTTCACTCGCACGGCGGTGAACCGCAGGCAGGTCTGTGTGAGTGGACCGATCGCCACCGCGTAGAGGACCGTCCCCAGGCCCGCAGTGCCGCCGAGCAGCCATCCGGCTGCGAGCACGCAGACCTCGATGGACGTCCGCACCAGACGCACCGACCAGCCCGTTCGCGCGTGCAGCCCGGTCATCAGGCCGTCCCGAGGGCCCGGTCCGAGGCGGGCGCCGACGTAGGTCGCGGTCGCCAGGGCGTTGAGCACGATCCCTGCGATCAGCAGCGGAACCCGGACCCCCAGGCCCTCCACCGGAGGGAGCAGGGCGAGGGTGGCGTCCACCGCGACCGCGATCAGCAGCACGTTGGCGATCGTGCCCACGCCCGGCCGCTGCCGCAGCGGTAGCCAGGAGAGCAGGACCGCGACGCCCACCACCGCGCTCGCCATCCCCATGCTCACGCCCAGCCGCTCCGAGATCCCCTGGTCGAGCACGCTCCACGGCGACAGGCCGAGGTCGCCGCGCACCATGAGCGCCAGACTCGCCCCGTAGAGCAGGAGGCCGCCGAGGAGCTGCGGGAACCGTGCGTGCGGGCGGAAGCGCATCGACAGCGGTGAGAGGTCCAGTGGAGCGGGGATCGAAGCCATGCTCCCTTCTTACCGGTGAATTGGACTTCATATCGATAGCCAATGTGGCTAGATTGGACTCATGTTGCCGACACCGGGCGCTCACATCTACGGCCAGAAGCTCGTCGATCTCCTCGGGTCCTGGCCCGGCACGTCCCGACCCTCCTCGCAGCTGCTCGCCGAGGGCATTCGCCAGCTGGTGCTCGACGGACGGCTGCCGCCGGGAACCCGGTTGCCCGCCGAGCGCGAACTCGCCGCCGCTCTCGACGTGAGCCGGACCCTGGTCACCAGGGCGATCGAGCGGTTGCGGGAGGACGACTTCGTGGCGAGTCGCCGAGGTGCCGGCTCGTGGGTGAAGCTGCCGGATTCGCGGCGGGGCAACGAGATGCACGGCGGCTGGTTCCCGTCCAACGACCCGGGCGTGATCAACCTGGCCCAGGCGACCCCGGGCGCTCCGCCCGAGATGCGCGGAGCCGTGGAACGCGCGCAGGTGCGCCTCGCCGAGCAGCTCGGGGACCACGGTTACCAGCCGCACGGGCTCCCCGCGCTGCGCACCCGCATCGCCGAGCGGTACACCGCGCGCGGTCTGCCGACCAACCCCGAGCAGATCTTGGTCACCAACGGTGCTCAGCACGCGTTCGCGCTGGTCCTGCGGACGCTGGTCGCACCGGGCGAGCGGGTCCTCGTCGAACACCCCACCTACCCCAACGCCGTCGAGGCGCTGCGTGGTCACGGCGTGACCCCGGTGGCCGTGCCGATGACCGACGACGGCTGGGACCTGGAGCTGCTCACCGCCACGCTGCGCCAGACCGCGCCCCGGCTGGCCTACCTGATCCCCGACTTCCACAACCCCACCGGTGTGCGGCTGGACGCCGAGGGCCGTTCCAGGCTGGCGACGGCCCTGGCGAGGACCTGCACGAACGCGGTCATCGACGAGACGCTGATCGACATCGACCTCACCGAGGAGGGACCGCCGCCGCCGATGGCGAGCTTCACCGAGCGCGCCATCACCATCGGCTCGGCGGGCAAGTCGTTCTGGGGAGGGCTGCGGCTCGGCTGGATCCGGGCCGGCGAGGAGTTCGTGCAGCGACTGGTGCTCGGGCGGGCGGCCATCGATCTGGGCACCCCGGTGCTGGAGCAGCTGGTGCTCGCGGAACTGCTCGAGGACGCCGAACCGGTTCTGGCCCGGCGGCGGGAGGAAACCCGGCAGCGGCTTGCGGTCTTGGTCGCCGCGCTGCGAGAACACTTGCCGGAGTGGCGTTTCCGCCTGCCCGACGGCGGGCTGTCGCTCTGGTGCGACGTCGGCGAACCCGTCTCCAGCAGGCTGGCGGTCGCGGCCGAGGCGCACGCTGTTCGGTTGGCGCCGGGAGCTCGCTTCTCGGTGAACGGATCACTGGAGCGCTGGATCCGGGTGCCCTACACGTTGCCGGGTGAACGGCTGGTCGAAGCCATCCAGCGGCTCGCTGCGGCAGCGGGTTCGGTGCGGCCAGGACCAGCACCGAACCCGCTCACCGTTCCGATCGCCTGAAGCTGACACCCCTCGTAGAAAGCTTCAGGCCCACGCCGGTGGAATTCGTGCGAGTTCCTGTGCGCGCTTCGCACGGACCCGCACCCAGGAGTAGTCGCCGGCCGCCCGTCGGCACGGCCCCTCGACGTGCCGACGGGCGGTGCGGCCAGAGGGCGCCACCCCGGCGCCGCAGGGGCAATTGCGGCACCGGGGCCAGAGCCAGCCTTACTCTCAGCAGGTCAGAAACGCTTGATCAGCGATGTTCTTGATCGACGCTGCCGGACAGGCTGGTGGCGCCCCGTTCCGATCCGGTCGGGCGCAGACGTCCGGATCGGAGTTCATCGGGTGGTGTTGACACCAGGGTCACCGCAGGAGCGGTGATGCGCAGGCCGGAACGGCCGCGATCAGTCAGGCGACGCCGTGGTTTCGGCCGATCGGGTGCAGACGTTCGGTCCGATGTCGCGCTGAGCCACCAAGGTGGCAGCGCTGCCCGAGAGGTCGGGTGCGGTGGGCAGGATGGCAAGAGCTTGGCGCAGGCCACCGACACCACCGACGCTCGCCGTGGTCAGCGCGCTCGCGGGAGGCGAGCAGGGCGACGGCACGGCAGGGCTCGGGCTGTCCGAAGGGTCGCCGTCCGGCGTTTCGTCCGCATCAGGTGCCCGGGGCCGTGCATCATCGCGAGTGGTGCTGGTTCCCGACGCTTTCACCGATTCGCGGACCGTCGGCCCCGTGAAGGCGGCGCTGGACGGTGCGCTCGACTGCTCGTCGGCGACGGCGTGGGTGTTCTTGTGACGTGCGCTGCTGCCCTTGCCCAGCGAATCGCGCTCGCTCTGGGTACCGGAATTCGCTTGGGCCGAGCTCCCGTTGGACGAGCAGTTGGCGTTCGCGGAGGCGTCCCCGCTCGAGGTCTCGTTCGCGTTGGCGTTCGCCGACGCGTTGTCGGGGACCGCGGGAGTCGTGACCGACGGTTCGGCGGGTTCGCCGGGTTCGGCCTTCTCCGGTTTCGCCGGATCGGCCTTCTCAGGCCTTTCCGGCTGAACCCTTTTCGGCGGGTCGGGCTCCTCGGTCTCGACCGCCTTCTGGGGCCCGGGGGTCCTCTGCTGGGAGAGCTTCCCAGCGGGCTTCGACGATTCTCCAGACCCCGAGCCCGTGGCCATTGATCCGGGAGAGTGATCAGCGGAGTCGGGCTTACTCGACGCTGATGCCGAAGCGGACTGCTGCGATACGACCGGTTTGTCGGCGTGCGCATTCTCGCCGGCTGAAGCCGCGGTCGCACCGCCGACCGTCACCCCCAGGCACAAACCGCTGAAGAGAGAAGCCTTGACCAGGAACGCAGCGGTGCGCGAATGGGGACCGCGCACTGCGCGAATTCCCTTCACGGTCACCACCGCCAATTCCGGTCGAGTCGCGCCGCGTGGCGCGGTGGAGCAACGGCTGCACCATGATCGGCGCCTCCGGCTGACATTCAACCACCCCAGGGGGCGATTTCGGACCACCTTGAGCGACGATCACGACAGTTGGGCCAGCATTCTCCATGCATTTGGAGGACTCCGGAAGGGGCCAAATGTTGTCGTTAAGGATGATCCCCTTTCCCCGAAGGGGTCTCGTCCGCTGTGGACCTAGCCCGAAAGCGGCACAGTGTCCGCTGTGGATCAGGATCAGAATCAGGAACAGCTGGGTCTAGAAGAACTCCACCGCATCTGGACGTCCTACGGGCACGAGATGCTGCTGCACGATCTCGGCGGCGATGGCGAATGCCTGGTCAGGCGCGGTGAATTGCTGGCTCCGGCGGACTCGCTGGACCCGGTGCTCGACCGGTACCGCAGGTGGATCGATCGGGTGCACCACGACGAAGACCTGCTGCTCGCCAGAATTCGGCTCCGCGATGCCGAACGCGACCATTGCGTCGACCTGGCAGGAGAGGGTGCCGGTGCCTCGGTGAACAACGTCCACGTCGGCAGTCCGGTCATGTTCGGAACTCCGGTGATGTTCGGTACCGGGGACGAACCGGAATTCACCCTTCCATTCGCAGCGCCGCCTTCGGCCGAATGGGAACCACCGGTGTTCGTCGGCGTGCTCGACACCGGTTGTGATCGGCATCCCTGGTTCACCGGCCGCCCGGATTTCGAAGCGGTTCCGGAGGAATTGGACGCCGATGATGACTCCGGTCAGGACCGGCAGGCAGGGCACGGCACTTTCGTCAGCGGAATCGTCCTGCAGCACGCACCGGGCGCGGTCATCCGGCCGCAGCGCGTGCTGTCCTCGCTGGGATTCACCGACGACTGCACCGTCGCCTCCGGACTGCGCGCCCTGCGGCGCTCGGCGCAGCGCCGGGGCGAGTCGATCGACGTGGTCGTGCTGACCTCCGGCTGCCACACCGCCGACGACCGCTGCCCGGAGGTCCTGGCCTCAGCGCTGCGCGCGATGGACCCGGCCGTCGTGGTGGCCGCGGCCGGCAACCACGGCCGGACCCGGCCCTTCTGGCCTGCCGCCGCGCCCGAGGTGCTGGCCGTTGCCGCGACCGGGGCCGACGGCAAGATCGCGTCGTTCTCCAACACCGGCGGCTGGGTCGACGCCGCGGCCCCCGGCGTGGACGTGCGCAGCTGCTTCGTCCAGATGGCGCCCGGCGGTGACCGCGACTTCGGCTACGCGCGCTGGAGCGGGACGTCCTTCGCCGCGCCCAGGGTCGCCGCCATGATCGCCACGGCCCTGCAAGCGGAGCGGGTCCCCGCGCGGGCCCGCGAGCTCGTCGAGCACTGCTACCCGTACGACACCGCGTTGCCTGAGCCCGTCGCGGCCGAGTGATTCAGTACCGCGATTCTTGACCCGATCGTGCGGTATCCACCGCCAACTGAATCTTTGAGCCCCCCTTCGTCCTCTTACTCGGTGGGAAGGAAGAGAGACACCGAGCTCCGGAGGTGCTGGTCGTGTACGAGGTCGGAGAAGCCGGTCCGGCTGCGGTGCTGCTGAATCGGGCAGCGTCCGGGGACGAACAGGCGTGGCGGGAGCTGGTGGACTTGTACACGCCGGTGATCTGGGGTGTCTCGCGGGCGTACGCCGGCAACACCGCGGACGCCGAGGACGTCTGCCAGGCGACCTGGTTGTCGCTGGCGGAGAACCTCGAACGCATCCGGTTGCGCCGCGCGCGGGCGCGGGAAGCGCCCGTCGGCCTGGACACCGATCACCTGGGCGCGACCGAGCACTCCGAGGCCGCCGAGAAGCTGGCGCTGCGCGTGGTCTCCGGTACCCGGTTGGCGCAGGCGTTCGGCGCGTTGCCGCAGCGTTGCCAACAGCTGCTGCGGGTCTTGGCCGTCGCGCCGGAGACCACCTACGCGCAGGTCAGCGAGGCGTTGGGGATACCGAGAGGAACGATCGGCCCGAAGAAGAGCCGGTGCTTGGCTGAGCTGCGCAGGCGGTTGGTCAGCGCCGACCTGCCCGAGGAGGTGGCGGGATGAAGCAGCGGATTCCGGCGGAATTGCGCCGACTGCGCGAACTGTTCCAGAACCAGGACCCGGTCCCGGACCGAGTGCTGGCCGGCTCGTACGCGGCGGTCGCGATGCGCGCGGCGCGCGGTGACAGGGGCGAGCTCAAGCTCGTCGGTGACTCCGCGGACGAGCGCATCGGCGTGCGCACCGGCGGCTCGCAGTCCCGCGTGCTGACGTTCGCGATGCCCGGCCGGGTGCTGGAGATGGACGTGGTGCCCACGGCGGCGGGCCTGGTCCGGGTGTCCGGGATGGTGCTCAACCGGTCCGGGCAGGCACCGCCGACCGGCGAGGTGGTGTTGCGCCACCCGTCCGGCGAGCGCAGCGGGGAACTGGACCGGCACGGCGCGTTCCAGGTGGCCGACGTACCGCGCGGGCCGCTGAGCGTGGTGTTCCGCCCCGAGCGGGCCGAGCCCGCCATCGCGGATTGGCTGGTCTGTTGAGCGCGGCGACGGCGGTGGCGCCGCCGGGTGCGATCGAGGCCGCGCTGCGGTGGCGCGACGAGGCGACCGCGGCACCGCACGACGCGTCGCGAGAGGCCGAACGACTGCTGTCGGGTGCGGCTCCGGACGGTGAGTTGCGGGTGCTGGCCCGGCACATCGCCGCGCTGGCGGCGGTCGAGCTCGGCCGCGTCGACGAGGCGCGCAGGCACGTGCGGCTCGGGCTGTCCACCGCGCAACGCGGTGGCTGGTCCAAGCGGGCCGCGCAGCTGCAGCTGACGCTGGCGTGGATCGAGCTGGAACGAGGCGCCACCGGAGCGAGCTGGGCGAACCTCGCCGCCGCCGAACCGCACCTGCCCGCCGAAGACCGGCCCAGGGCGACGTGCCTTCGCGGGTTGCTGCACTGCCAGCGCGGCCACCACCGGGACGCGAGACTGCGCTTGACCAGCGCTCTGGTCCACCTCGACGGGGATCGGCGGTGGAAGGCCAACGCGCTGCTCGGTCGCGGCCTGGCCAACCTCTACACCAACAGGCTGGAGGAGGCCGAGCAGGACCTGGCCGACGCCGAGCGGATCTTCATCGACGACGCGCGCGGTGCGCGCGCCGCAGGCTGCCGGCACAACCGGGGCTGCGTGGCGTTCCGGGCGGGCGATCTGCCCCGGGCGCTGCGGCTCTTCGAGCAGGCGGAGGCGGCCGGGCTCGACGTCACCGCGAACCCGGAAGCCTCTGTGGACAGAGGTGAAGCATTGGCGGCGGCGGGACTGACCCGGCACGCCCGCGCGGTGATGGAACAGGCGGCGCAGCGCTTGGCCGCCACCGGACGGCAGGGCCGGCTCGCCGAAACCCGGCTCGCGCTGGCCGAATGCGCGCTGCGTGACGGCGACCCGGCTGCGGCGGCGGAGGCGGCGAGCGAGGCGAGGCGGTTGTTTCGCGGCCAGAAGCGGCCTGCCTGGGCGGCGTTGGCGTCGGCGATCGTGTGGCAGGCGAAGCTGCGGTCCGGGCAGAACACGCGGTACGCCCTGTCAGCGGCGCGACGAGCCGCCAACGCGTGCGAGGACTTCGGGTGGCGCGCAGCCGCCGCCGAGCTCCGGCTCACCGCAGGGCGCACCGCGCAGCTGGCGGGCCTGACCTCGGTGGCGCGCAAGCTGCTCGGGCGCTGCGCTGATCTGCGCGAGCTCGCCGTGCCACCACAGCTGCGAGCCCTGGGCTGGTTGGCCGAGGCGCTGCTCGCCGAGCAGGAGGGCAACACCGCCCGGCTGCTGCGGGCGTGCCGAGCCGGGCTCAAGGCCGTCGACGGCCAGGCGGTCGGCATGGCCGCCTTCGAGATGCGGGTGCACGCGCTGGGACTGGGCGACGAGCTCGGTGAGGTCGCGGTGCGCGCCGCACTGCGCATCGGAGACCCGCAGCTGGTGCTGCGCTGGACCGAACGCTCGCGGGCCAGCGCGCTGCACCGCCGGGCGCTGCGACCGCCGTCGGACCCGCGGCTGAACGCGGCCTTGGTCAGGCTGCGCGGTGCGGTGCTCGACGCGCAACGCGCGGCGGACCCGAAGCGGGCCTTGAACACCGTCGCCGAGCTGGAAGAACAGGTGCGGCACCAGGCGATGCTCGTGGAGGGTCGCACGGACCGGCTGCGGGCGGCGGCCGAGATCGGGGAGATCAGCGCCGCACTCACGGACGCCGTCCTGCTGAGCCTGTTCTCCGAGAACGGCAGGCTCTTCGCGGTGTCCATCGTGGACGGTGAGGCTGCGCTGCACGTGCTCGGACCGGAGACAACGGCGGAGGGCCAGGCCGTCCGCCTCCGCCACCTGCTCGCGCGACAGGCGTGCGGCGTGGACTCCCGCGCGGCCCCGATGTTCGAGCACGGAGTCGAGCTGGCCGCGGCCGAACTCCAAGCGCAGCTGTTGGCACCCGTCCTCCCAGCCCTGAAGCAGGGGCGCGAACTCGTCGTGGTGCCCACCGGTCGGCTGCACCTGCTGCCGTGGGCGGCGCTGCCCGCGTGCCGGGGCAACCCCGTCACGGTCAGCCCGTCGATCCGCTGCTGGCTGGGAGGCGCCGAGCGGGCACGTGAGGCGGATCCGCACGGCGGCAAGGCGTGGATCGCCGGGCCGCGTTTGGACCACGCCGAACGCGAGGTCCGCACGCTGCACCACCGCGGAGGCGGGCGGCTGCTCACCGGATCAGGCGCGAGAACCGACCGCGTTCTGTCCGCATTGGACGGAGCCCGCGTAGCGCACCTGGCCGCGCACGGCCACTTCCGTGACGACCAACCGCTGCTGTCCTGCTTGGACCTCGACAACGGCCCGCTCTACGCGCACGACCTCGACGGCCTCCGCCGCAGCCCCACCACGGTGGTGCTGTCGGCCTGCGACGTCGGGAAGTCCGCGATCAGCAGGGGTGATCAGCTCAGCGGGCTGACCGCGACCCTGTTGGACCGGGGCACAGCGACGGTGATCGCCAGCGTCGTCCCGGTCCCCGACGAGCGGACGGTGGAGGTGATGCTGTCGCTCCACGACGGGCTCGACGCAGGCGTGCCGCCTGCCGCTGCCCTGGCCGAAGCCCAAGCGCGGCACGGCGAAACCGGGTTCATCTGCATCGGGTACGGAGGTGGTTGAGGACTACCGCAGCTTGTGCAGCCGGCGGATGCCTTCGTCGAGGACCTCGTCCTTCTTGCAGAACGCGAAGCGCACCAGGTGCTGGAAGTCGCCCGGGTTGTCGCAGAACACCTGCACCGGGATGGCGGCGACTCCCACGCGCTCGGGGAGCGAGCGGCAGAAGTCGGCCCCGTCGGTGAAGCCCAGCGGTCTCACGTCGGCGCAGATGAAGTAAGTGCCCTCGCTGTCGAGCACGTCGAACCCGGCCTCGCTGAGGCCGTCGGAGAGCCGGTCCCGCTTGCGCTGCAGGTCGGCGCGAAGCTGGTCCACCCACGCCAGCTCATTGCGCAGCGCGTGCGCGACGGCTGGTTGGAACGGCGCGCCGCCGACGAAGGTCATGAACTGCTTGGCAGCTCGCACGGCGGAGACCAGCTCGGACGGGCCGCAGACCCAGCCGATCTTCCAGCCGGTGGCGCTGAAGCTCTTGCCGACGCTGGAGATCGACACGGTCCGCTCGGCCATGCCCGGCAACCCGGCCAGCGGGTGGTGCGCGCGCCCGTCGAACAGCAGGTGCTCGTAGACCTCGTCGGTGACCGCGATGACGTCGTTGTCCCGGCAGACCTCGGCGATCGCGGCCAGCTCCGCATCGGTGAACACGGTGCCGGTCGGGTTGTGCGGCGAGTTGAGCACCAGCGCGCGGGTCTGCGGGCCGACGACCGACCGCAGCTGGTCGAGGTCGAGCTCGAAGCGGTGGTCGGGGCCCTGGCGCAGGCCGACGGTCTTGCGAACGCCACCGGCCATGGCCACCGCGACCGGGTACGAGTCGTAGTACGGCTCGACGAGTACGACCTCCTCACCGGGCTCGACAAGGGCCATCATCGTCGCGGTCAGCCCCTCGGTGGCACCGACGGTGACCAGCACCTGACCTCCCGGGTCGTACTCGGTGCCGTAGCGGGCGGAGCGGTGCTCGCTGATGGCAGCGCGCAGCTCGGGCTCACCGGCCCCCGGCGGGTACTGGTTCACGCCGCCCGCGATCGCTTCCTGCGCGACCCGCAGCATGCTCTCCGGGCCGTCGGTGTCGGGGAAGCCCTGGCCGAGGTTGACCGCGCCGGTGCGGCGGGCCAGCTCGGTGATCTCCGCGAAGATCGTGGACGTGAACGGCCGGAGGCGGGAGGTCAGAGCAGGAGTGCGCACGCCTCCGGATGCTAATGCATCGGACGAAGCCGATGACCAGCGTTTTAGCGGCCCGGTGGTCGTCCCGCGTGGCGGGACCGGAGTCGGCTCGGGGCGCGCCGACGCGTTCTCGCCAACGCACGTCCGCACCGCAGCACCGGTTCCGAGCAGCCGCTCGGGGGCCTCACCAGGTCGTCGTCGCTGCTGTTAGCAGAGCCACGTGGTCGCGTTCGCCCCGGCTTGCCCGGAATCGCTGCAACAATCGATGCGTGCACCCCACATCGGTTCCCGACTCGGAAAAGCGCCGGAGTCTTCGGCGGATGAAGACCGTCGCCACCGCATTCCTGCTGCTGGCGGCGGTGGTCTACTTCTTCGCTCGCTGGCAGGAGACCGCCGGAGCCGGGCCGTGGGCGGGCTACGTCCGAGCCGCGGCCGAGGCGGGCATGGTCGGTGCGCTGGCGGACTGGTTCGCGGTGACCGCGCTGTTCCGGCACCCGCTGGGCCTGCCGATCCCGCACACAGCGATCATCCCGACCCGCAAGGACACCATCGGCCGCAGCCTCGGTGACTTCGTCGGCACCAACTTCCTCACCGAGAAGGTGGTGCGCGACAAGCTGCGCAGCGCGGGCATCAGCCGCCGGGTCGGGCACTGGCTCGACGACGCCGACCACGCCGAGCGGGTCACCTCCGAGCTGGCGACCGCCGTGCGCGGTGCCGTGCAGGTTCTCCGCGACGACGACGTGCAGGCGATCATCGAGCACGGTGTCGTGCGCAAGCTGGTCGACCAGCAGTGGGGCCCGCCGCTGGGGCGGATCCTGGGCCAGGTGTTCACCGACGGCTCGCACCACAAGCTCGTCGACCTGGTCTGCGACCGCGCCTACGACTGGGTGCGCGACAACCACGAGACCGTGCTGCGGGTGGTCAGCCAGCGGGCGCCGTCGTGGTCGCCGAAGTTCGTCGACGCGATGCTCGCCGACAAGATCTACGCCGAGGTGCTCTCGTTCGCCTGGGCGGTGCGGACCGACTCCGAGCACCCGATGCGCCAGGCCGTGGACCGATTCCTGGTCGAGTTCGCCCACGACCTGCAGCACGACGAGAAGACGATGGCCAAGGCCGAGCAGATCAAGCACCAGGTGCTGGAGCACCCCGAGGTGCAGAACCTGGTGTCCTCGGCCTGGGGCACGGCCAAGAAGATGCTGCTCGACGCCGCGGAGGACCCCTCCAGCGAGCTGCGGGTGCGGGTCCGGGACGGCCTGCGCTCGCTAGGCGCCCGGCTGCACACCGAACCCGAGCTGAGGGAGAAGGTCGACGGCTGGTTGGAAGGTGCCGTCACCTACGTCGTGTCGAACTACCGCGACGAGCTGACCACGCTGATCACCGACACGGTGGAGCGCTGGGACGCCCAGGAGACCTCGCGCAAGATCGAGCTGCAGGTCGGCCGCGACCTGCAGTTCATCCGCATCAACGGCACCGTCGTCGGCGCCCTCGCCGGCCTGGCGATCTACGCGATCTCGGACCTGCTGTTCTGAACGCGCATTGCGCGTTCAGCGGCGTAGCCCGAGGCGTGGAACCCCCTCGCAGCTCGTACCGCTCTCAAGCCGGCGTGTGCCTTTCGCGCCAGGAACGAGCCTTCTCGCGGTTGCCGCAGACGCGCATCGAGCACCAGGTGCGCGATCTGTTGCGCGAGCGGTCGTAGAACGCCCACAGGCAGTCCTCGGCCGGGCAGATCTTGATCCGATCCCAGTGCTCGGTGTGCACCAGCCGCGTGGCGGCGACCAGCACGCTGCCCAGCGCGTCCACCCCGACCAGCGAGGGGATGCCGTTGCGCAGCTGTACCTGCACGGGCCACGTCGTGTTCGCCAGACCGGAGGGGCGCATCCCGTAGGTCACCGCTGACCGCATCGTGTCGCGGATTTCGCGGGCGGCTTCGACTTCGGGAACCACGCCCAGACCGCGCGCGGTGCACCACCGCTGCCATTGGGCGCGATCGTCGAGGACTTCGGTGCCCTTCTCGGCGTCGCAGGTGTTGAGGAAGGCCAGGACTAGCTCGATGTCGTGGTCGAAGTCGAGTTCGACCGCCTCCAGCACAGGCGCTCGGCCCACTTCCGGAGCGACAGCTCTGCTGTTCACGGACACCATCGTAAGCCAGTAGGGGGTTGCGGCCGACCCCTGTAACCAGCATTCTGCTTGTCGGCGGTTAGTAACTGCCAAAACGTCGAGACTGGTTCGAGAGGGAGTGCGATGAGTGCGTTGAAGCTCGCCGCGTACGCGATCGACTGCGCCGACCCGCGTCGGCTCGCCGAGTTCTACGGGAGGCTGCTGGGCTGGCAGATCGACGAGGAGGAGTCCGGGGATCGCTGGGTGGAGCTCGCCGACCCCGCGGGCGGTGCTCCGCTGGCCTTCCAGCTCGACCCCGATCACCGGCCGTCGACCTGGCCGGATCGGGAGGTTCCGCAGATGGCGCACCTCGACGTCCGGGTGGGCACGCTCGACGAGGGGCACGAGCGGGCGATCGGCGCCGGCGCGGTGCAGTTGCCGCAGCCGCCCGACCAGCTCGACGCTAGCTTTCGGGTTTACGTCGATCCAGAAGGTCACCCCTTCTGCATGTGCGCAGCTCAGTAAGGTTGTCGGCCGAGCGCAAAAGGGTGTTAGCTGGGTGCTTGCAAG
The DNA here is from genome assembly GCF_004348445.1 of Saccharopolyspora aridisoli. GTDB lineage: Bacteria > Actinomycetota > Actinomycetes > Mycobacteriales > Pseudonocardiaceae > Saccharopolyspora > Saccharopolyspora aridisoli. The sequence continues at coordinate 64,243 of NZ_SMKV01000008.1, forward strand.
AGCTAGCACTCGGCGTTATGGTGGGTCGTGAACCGGAGAGGTGCCCGATGGAACGCATGGACAAAGCCGTCCCCAAAGCCGTGAACCAGGCGGTCAGCGACCTCGGGAGCTACATCCGGGCACAACGCAACAACGCGCAGATCTCGTTGCGGCAGCTGGCGAAGCTCGCTGGCGTGTCCAACCCGTATCTGAGCCAGGTGGAACGCGGACTGCGCAAACCGAGCGCGGAAATCCTGCAGCAGATCGCCAAGGGGCTGAGGATTTCCGCTGAGGCGCTCTACGTGCAGGCCGGAATCCTGGAAAGCCGGGAGTCCGGGCCCGTGGTCGACGCGGTCCTCGCCGACCCGGAGCTCAACGAGCGGCAGAAACAAGTCCTCCTGGACATCTACTCCTCGTTCCGTCGCGAGCAGGACGCGACGGAGGACGGGGACGCCAACGGGAACACCCACCAACCCGAGGAGTGAGAACGCGAAATGCCGACTTTCCCCAACCCCGACGACGTCAACAAGGCCTTCAAGGACGGCGTCGACCAGGCGCGCACCCCCCTGCTGGCCGCCCTCGGCGCCGGTGACCTCGCCGCGCAGGCCGTGCTGGACGCCGTGAACAAGTTCCGCACCGAGGTCACCGAGCGAACCGAGTCCGCCAAGGCCGAGCTGCCCAAGGACTTCGGCGAGTTCAAGGCCAAGCTGGACCCCTCCGAGGTCCGCAAGCAGCTGGAGACCTACGGCGAGTCCGCCAAGAAGATCTACGACCAGCTCAGCGAGCACGGCGAGGAGACCTTCAAGAAGCTGCAGGACTCCTCGCAGGTGAAGAAGGTCCGCGAGCAGGTCGGCACAGCTCAGGGGCGTGTCGGTGACGTGCGCAGCCTGGCCGACGACGTGCTGGGCAAGGTCACCCGCACCTTCGCCAAGGACGAGGCCCAGGCCGAGGCTCCGCAGGCCGCGACCGCTCAGACCGAGTCCACCGAGACGGAGACCGCCCAGGCTGAGACGGCCCAGAGCGGGAAGGTCCAGACCGCTACGGCCCAGAACGGGACGGCCCAGACCGCTACCGCCCAGAACGGGACGGCCCAGAACGGGACTGCCCAGAACGGGACGGCACAGAACGGGACGGCACAGAACGAGACCGCCACCGAGAAGTCCGCTGCCACCAAGCCCGCGGCGAAGGCCACCCCGGCGGCCAAGGTGACGGCCACCAAGCCGACCCCTGCCGCCAAGAAGACGAGCACCACCAAGACCAGCGGCAACTGATCTCCGCGAGCGCCGGTCCCGGTACCCGACGCGGGTGCCGGGACCGGTTGCTGTGGAGGTGGGTGCTTTCGGCGTTGACTAGCACGTAAGGTGGGGACGTGGGTTTTTCGAGCGGAATGCCGCTGTACTGGTGGATCCTGACGGTCATCTGGGTCGTGGGCATCCCGGTCGGTGTGTTCGCTTTCGTGCACGCCGCGCTGCAGCGCGCGGATGCCTTCACGGCCGCGGACAAGCTGAACAAGCTGGCCTGGATGGGGATCACCGGTGCCGCCGCGCTCCTGCTGATCCTCGACATGCGTGGTCCCTACGGGATCATCTGGATCGCCGGTCTGGTCGCCGCCCTCGTCTACATCGTCGACGTCCGTCCCAAGGTGAGGGAAGTCCAGGGGCGGTCCTGGTAGTGCACGCCCGCTGGCGGGTGTTCGGCGACGGCACCCCGGTGACGTTGGTCGTGCACGGACTCGGTGCGACGGAGGGCGAGGCGCGCATTCCCGCATCCGGGCTGCGCGGCACGCGGGTCGTGGTGACCCTGCCCGGCCACGGTGCAGCGCAGGACGCCCCGGCCGGCTACTGGAACTACGGTTCGGTCGCTTCCGACGTGCTCGCGGTCGCCGACGAGGTCGGCGCGACCCAGGCGGTCGGCGTCTCGCTCGGCGCGGGCGCTCTCACCCGCATCGCAGCCGAACGCCCCGACCGCTTCCAGCGCCTGGCGCTGCTGCTCCCGGCGGCTCTCGACCATCCCCGCGAACCCGCTGCTGCCTGGGCCTACGAGCGCCTGGCGGCGGCGGTCGCCGCTGACGACGGCGGGGCGAGCCTGCACGACGTGCTGGCCGCGGAGATCCCTCCGGGCATCGAGGTCGGCGACCACCTCGACCAGCGAGCACGGGCGCTGTCCCGGCTCTCCGAGGCGCTGCGCGCTCTGCCCGAGCAGGTCCCCGTCACCGACGCGGGCGCGCTGTCGGACGCGATCGCGGAGGTCCTGGTCATCGGTGCCACCGGCGACCCCGTGCATCCCGCCTCGGCGGCGAAGGCGACCGCTGCGGCGTTCCGCTCCGCGCGGCTGGAGCTGCTGGAATCGCGGGCCCCGATGCTCACCCACCGCAGGCAGCTGCGCGACCTGCTGACGAACTTCTTGCGCTGAGCGCTCTATCGTGGGCGACCATGGGTTTCGATTGGTCCGCTGCGGCGGGAACGCTGGAAGTCACGACGGCGCTGGAGCGGCTCGACCTGCTGGCCGACCCGGTCGCCGACGTCGTGCGCGCGCTCGGTGACGATCGGGTCGGTGTCACCGAGATCGACCCGGAGCTCGCCGACACCGCCGCGTTCTGCGAGGAGTACGGGTCGCCGCTGGAGCGGTCGGCCAACTGCGTGGTGGTCGCGGGCAAGCGCTCCGGAGAGGTCCGATACGCGGCCTGCGTCGTGCTCGCCACCACCCGCGCCGACGTCAACGGCGTCGTCAAGCGCCGCCTCGACGTGCGCAAGGCCTCGTTCGCGCCGATGGACGAGGCGGTGTCGCTCACCGGCATGGAGCACGGCGGGATCACCCCGTTCGGGCTCCCGGACACGTGGCCGATCTTGATCGACCCGAGGGTGGCCGAGGCGGGCGCGGTCGTCGTCGGAAGTGGCCTGCGCCGGAGCAAGATCATCACTCCAGCGGACGTCCTCACCGAGCGCCCCGGAGCGGAACTCATCGAAGACCTCGCCCGCTGAGCCCTCTCACCTCGCTGAGCCCCTCGCGTGCAGGCAGTCGTGGCTGGACCGAGCATGACCGAACCGTCGTGTCCGGTCGGCTCGAACCAGCACTGCCCGCTGGCGACGTTCCGCTTCGCGTGGGAGCGGGAGTTAGAAGACGACGGTGCGCTTGCCGTGGACCAGGACTCGGTCCTCCACGTGGGCGCGCAGGCCCCGGGCCAGGACCATCTTCTCGATGTCGCGACCCTTGCGCACCATGTCGGTGACGTCGTCGGTGTGGTCGATGCGGATCACGCCCTGCTCGATGATCGGGCCCGCGTCGAGCTCCGCCGTCACGTGGTGGCAGGTCGCGCCGATCAGCTTCACGCCGCGCTCGTACGCCTGGTGGTACGGCCGGGCGCCCGCGAACGAAGGCAGGAAGCTGTGGTGGATGTTGATGGCCTTGCCCGCCCACCGGTCGCACAGCTCCGGCGGGAGCACCTGCATGAACCGCGCCAGCACGATCGCGTGCGGATCGTGCTCCTCGGCCAGCGTCCTGACCTGCTCGAACGCGGCGGCCTTGAATTCCGGGTCCTTGCTGAAGGGCACGTGGTGGAACGGGATGCCGTGCGCTTCGGTGATCGGCCCGAGCTCCGGGTGGTTGCCGATCACCGCGCACAGCTCGACGTCCAGCTCCCCGGACCCGACGCGGCCGAGCAGGTCGTGCAGGCAGTGCGCCTCCTTGGACACCAGCACGACGACCCGGCGCCGCTCAGCTGTGTCCCAGACCCGCCACTCCGCCCGGTCGCTGAGCTCCTCCGCGACGGCCGCGAAGCGTTCGCGCAGCTCGTCGACGCCGAAGGGGAGCGAGTCCGCGCGCACCTCCTGCCGGGTGAAGAACCAGCCGGTCGCGGTGTCGGTGTGGTGACCGGCCTCGACGATCCAGCCGCCGAACTCGGCCAGGAATCCGGAGACCCGGGCGACGATCCCGGTTCGGTCTGGGCAGCCGAGGCTGATGACGAAGCGGCGTTCGGAAGAGCTCACGACCATGATTGTCGCAGGTGGGGTGGTTTGCATCAGCGTCCGGCCGCCACCCCGGCGAGTGTGGTGTCGCCGGTGACCAGCGCCGAGCTCGGGCGTCCCCACACCCGGCGGTAGAGGGCGTCGGCGGTGCCCGCCACGGTCGCGTCGGTTTCCAGCCCGGCGTCCGACGGAGCGCCTGTCGTGGGTGGTTCGCCCGGTCGGTAGGTCACCAGCCAGGCCCGCCCGGCGTCGGCCGCGTGGTAGAGCACGGTGCCGTGGTGCTCGCGGGTCGTCCAATCGCCCAGCGGCAGCAGCTTCACCAGCATCTCGTCGATGCCATCGGCCGCCAGCTCGGGGTCGAAGACCAGGTCACCGCCCTGGCCGAGGACGAGTTCGACGTCGAGCCGGTGGATCGCGGTCTCGTGCGCGACCCGGCGCGCCCAGGCGGCCGGGGTCCCGTCGGCGAAGATCGCGAACACCGGGAGGTCGGGGTCCACCGTGGACAGCTCGGTGCGCAGCTCGGTGCGGAGTTCGTCCCACCAGGACAGCGCGGCGTCCAGAGCAGCCGGCGCTTCGGGTGCTTCCGGTCTGCTGCCGCCGCGTTCGACCTTCAACGACTCCCGCGCCCGCCAGTACGCCTGCGCGACGTGCCCGGTCAGCCGCCGGACGTCCCAGCCGGGGCAGGTGGGCACAGCGGCGTCCGGGCCGGCCTTGAGCACCGCGCGGCGGAACGCCTCCCCTTGCTCGTGCGTGGCTTCGAGGTGGAAGTCGAGATCCATGCCCCCATTAAAGGTGCTGAGCCCGTGGCGCGAAACGGAAAATCTCACACCTGCGGGGCGACCGCCGTCCAGGGGACGGTGAGTTCGCCGAGGCGCCAGCGGGGGTGCCGGTCGAGGACGGGCCACCGCTCGGCGAACAGGCGGACGGTGTGCGCCCAGCGCGCCCGGGGCCCGAAGGGTGCGTGCGGGGCCGCTTTCGCCCAGCAGACGTCGAGCCCGCTGAGCAGCGCGTGGATCCGTTCGCCCGGGACGTTGCGGTGGATCAGCGTCTTGGGCAGGCGTTCGGCCAGGTCGGAGGGCTTGTCGATGTCGGAGGGCAGGCAGGCCAGGGTGAGCGTGCGGGGCCCTTCCCGGGTGAGCGTCACCCAGCAGCAGCGGCGGCCGATCTCGTCGCAGGTGCCTTCGACGAGCAGTCCGCCCGGCGCCAGCCGCGAGCACACCTCGTCCCACGCCTTCCACGCTTCCGGTTCGGTGTACTGGCGCAGGACGTTGAGCGCGCGGATCAGCGCGGGGCCGGGGAAGTCGCGAATCCCCGCTGCGAGCCCGGCGAGTTCGAAACCGCCGCGCCGGAACTCCAGCCGGGGCGGGTCGGCCACGGCCCTGCCCGCCGCCACCCGGTCGGGGTCGATCTCCAGGCCGACGACCCGCAACCGCGGGTGCAGACCGGACAGCCGTTGCGCGAGCTCGACGGTGGTCGTCGGGGTGGCGCCGTAGCCGAGGTCGATGACGACCGGTTCGACGGCGCTGCGCACGGCGCGTGCCACCCACGGGGTGCCGGCGATCCAGCGGTCGATGCGGCGCAGCCGGTTCGGGTTGGTCGTGCCGCGCGTCGGCACGCCCATCGCGCGGGCGCGTCCGGCGGCGAGCCGGGGATTGCGCTTCTTCGGGACGCTCATCGCGGGCTGAACTCCGTCGCGGAGCGGAGGAGCCGCCTTCTCGTCGCGGTGAGCGCCCGAGCGCGGCGGGACGTCGAAGCGCTCATCAGCCGTGCTGGGCGAGCCAGGCGGCGGTGAAGTTGTCCTCGTCCACCAGCATCTTCTGCACCTGGTCGGCGATGAGGTCTTCGAGCTTCCCGGAGATGAACGGGACGGTGACCTTGACCGCACCCTCCACGACGAGTTCGCTGACCGCGGTGCCGGTCGGCGCCACGATGTCGCGCAGCCACATCGAGCCGGTGATCGAGCACGGCGCTCCGGCGATCTCCGCCGCGATCTCGCCCGTGTAGTGGCCGTCCTCCTCGCGCCGCCAGGACTCGCTGCGGTCGATGAGGAGGTCACCGCCGACCACCGTGCGGGCCAGCGACGGGAGCTTGTCGACGGAGACGCCCTGCCGGGTCTGGAAGCGCGCGCCGTCCTCGGTGCCCACGTGCTGGACGAGGGACGCGGTGGGTCCGCCGAGCTCTTCCAACCGGGCTGCGAGGTAACCGGAATCGATCAGCGCCCGGTACACCTCGACAGCGGACCGTTCGGAGGTGCTGCGGTGCTCGATGCGGCGTGCCATGCAGCGGAGGTTACCTTTGGCAATCGTGAGTGCCTCCATGTCCGGTGCCGACGAAGTGCGCGACAACACTGCCCTGCCTGGTGAGCGGCCGGGCGGTGGGTCGCCGCTGGCCGAGTTCACCACCCTGCGTCTCGGTGGCCCCGCGCGCGGTCTGGTGGTCGCCACCAGCGACGACGCGCTGATCGACGCGGTCCGGGCAGCCGACGGGGACGGGCACCGGCTGCTGGTGCTCGGCGGCGGGTCGAACCTGGTCGTCGCCGATGAGGGGTTCGACGGGCACGCCGTGCGCATCGCCACCAAGGGCCGCGAGTACGACAACGTCGGTGACGGGATCGTCCAGCTCACCGCGGAGGCGGGCGAGGACTGGGACGACGTGGTCGCCGACTCGGTCGAGCAGGGCTTGGGCGGGCTGGAATGCCTGTCCGGCATCCCGGGCCTGGCCGGGGCGACCCCGGTGCAGAACGTCGGCGCCTACGGCGTGGAGGTCTCGGAGCTGCTGGTCTCGGTGGATCTGCTGGACCGGGCGACCGGGCGGGTGCGCACCGTGCGGGCCGCGGACTTGGGGCTGACCTACCGCAACAGCGTGCTCAAGCACAGCGACGCGGCGGTGGTGCTGCGCGCCCGCTTCCAGCTGCACGACAGCGGGCTGTCGGCGCCGATCCGCTACGCCGAGCTCGCCCGCGCGCTGGGCGTCGAGCCCGGTGAGCGGGTCGACGCGGCGAAGGCGCGGCAGGCGGTGCTGGAACTGCGGCGCGGCAAGGGAATGGTGCTCGATCCCGCCGATCACGACACCTGGAGCGCGGGTTCGTTCTTCACCAACCCGATCATCGCCGAGGCCGAACTGCCGGACGTGATCGCGCGCATCGCCGCGCAGGTCGGCGCCGACCAGCGGATCCCGCAGTACCCGGCGGCGGGCGGCGGGAAGCTGTCGGCGGCCTGGCTGATCGAGCGCGCGGGCTTCGCCAAGGGCCACGGCGGTCCGGGTGGGCGCGTCGCGCTGTCGTCCAAGCACACGCTGGCGCTGACCAACCGAGGCGGTGCCACCACCGCTGATCTGCTGGGACTCGCACGCGAGGTCCGCGACGGCGTGCGTTCGGCCTTCGGCGTCACCCTCGTTCCCGAGCCGGTCATGGTCGACTGCGAGGTCTGACCAGCCGCCGTAAGGGTGACTCTTAGTGACTGATCGATAACCCTGAGTGTTAAATGATGTGGGTGGAGGGGGCCACCATGTTGAGCATCAGGGAACTTCGGGATCGGGCGGTGATCCGCCCGATCAAGCGCGCCGTCGAGGATCAGCTGCTCGACCTGCCCGGCGTGACGGGCGTCGACATCGGCAGCCGGACCCGCGCGGGCACCCGCCTCCGGGAGCAGGTCATCGTCGTGTCGGTCGTGGGCAAGCGGCCGAGGGAGGGCCTCGGGCGCGACGACTGCGTGCCCGAGGAGGTCTTCGGCATCCCCACCGACGTCGTCGAGGAGCAGCCGCTCCTGCAGCACATCCACCGCGCGTGCGGCGAACCGCTGCGGTGGCCCACCCGGACGATCGGCTCCGACGGCGGCAGCGCGGGTTGCCCGATTCGGGCGGTGCGCGGCGGAAGCGGTCTGGCGCCGTGCAGGGCGGTCCGGGTGGGGTCCGACGAGTACCGCCGCGTCGGCACCCTCGGGGCGCTCGTGACCAGTGATTCCGCCGAACCGATGGGGCTGACGACCTTCGACGTCGGCTGCCTGGACGACGCCTGGGCGGTGGGCGACCGCATGGTCGACGTCGACAGCGGGAGGGTGCACGCCGAGCTCGCGCGGGCGGCGCTGTCCGGCCGGGTCGATGCCGCAGCGGTCAGCCTCGTCCCCGGTCTGGCGGCCTCGCCCGAGGTCGGCGGACTCGGGCCGGTGACCGGCCGCGCTCGTGCGTACCCGGGTGAGCTGGTCCGCAAGCACGGTTTCGGCACCGGTCTCACCGACGGCTTCGTGACCTCGACCGACGCCACCATCCGCGTGGACCACGGCGAGGCGCTGGGGGTGCGGGTGCTGCGCGAGCAGATCCGCATCGCCACCGACCGGCCGCGCTTCTGCGGTCCCGGTGATGCGGGCGCGGCGGTCCTCGACCTGGGTGGTCGGCTGGTGGGCCTGCACGTCGCGGGTGCCTCCGACGGCGGGATCGGTTACGCGACGCCCATCGGTGACGTTCTCGCTGAACTCGACGTCCGGCTCAACCCGCGATCGCAGCCGCTCGGCGTGTGAGCGGTATTCCGCGCGAATCGTCTTCCCGTTCCCGCTGAACACCGTTCGGCGGAATGCGCGCATTCCGGGCCGGTTGACGTGCGGTTCAGCAGTTGTGATGCGATGCACAGCGAGGTTCGGACATCTTTTCGGCCTTTCGCACGTCTTCATCGTGGGGGCGGGGTAGAACCGTCGGCTGGACGAGAAGTGGGCCGTTCTCCGCTTTTTCGGCGATGTCCCCTTCGTCATGGTTCGATTCCAGAGAGGATTCTTCAGGGTGAGTGGTGTGATGCGGCTGCCGGCCCGCGTGTTGTTGGGAGCGCTGGCGGCCGTCCTGCTGATCTCGGGCTGTTCCGCGCAACCGCCGGGGCGGTCCGAAACCGCTCCGGCGGTCGCCGCGGTCCACTTCGAACCGGGTGCCGGTGCGGGTGAGGTCAGTCCGACCGCTCCGATCAAGGCCACGGTCGAGGAGGGCCGCTTCGAATCCGTCCAGCTGACCAACGCCGACGGCAAGGCCGTCGCCGGGCAGCTGTCCGCGGACGGCAAGACGTGGCAGGCCGGCGAGGCGCTCGGCTACGGCAAGGACTACACCTGGTCCGGCCAGGCCGTCGGCACCGACGGGAAGAAGGCGCCGGTGCGGGGCTCCTTCCGGACCGTGCAGCCGAAGAAGACGGTCCGCGCGACCGTGAACCCCACCGACGACGCCCAGGTCGGGGTCGCGATGCCGATCAGCGTCAAGTTCGACGAGCCGGTCAAGGACAAGGCCGCGGCCGAGCGCGCGCTGAGCGTGCAGACCTCCACGCCCGTCGAGGGGGCGTGGGCGTGGCTGTCGGACAAGCAGGTCGACTACCGGCCCAAGGAGTACTGGCCGGCCAAAACGCACGTGACCGTCAAGGCTGATCTCTACGGCGTGCCCTACGGCAACGGCGCCTACGGCCTGGCCGACCTGACCAGCGAGTTCGACATCGGCCGCGAGCAGATCGTCAAGGCCGCGGTGGGAACCCACCAGATGGTCGTGATGCGCGACGGGCAGCAGGTCGCCAGTTACCCGGCCAGCTTCGGCGAGGAGTACGACCCGGGGCGCAACACCCCGAACGGCACCTACATCGTGATGCAGAAGAACCCGGTCGAGATCATGGACAACCCGCGCTACGGCTACCACGACGTGCGCAAGACCTGGGCCGCTCGGTTCTCCAACCACGGCGAGTTCATCCACGAGAACCAGGAGAACGCCGCCGCGTTGGGCAAGGTGAACAACTCGCACGGCTGCATCAACCTCAGCGCCGCCGACGCCAAGGCCTACTACGACAGCGCCTTGCTGGGCGATCCCGTCGAGGTCACGGGCTCGGCCAGTTCGATGGAGCCCCGCTACGACGTCTACGACTGGATCCTCTCCTGGGATCAGTGGAAGGCGAAGTCCGCGCTCTAGTCCGGATGCACTCGTCCTGCGTAGCGGTGCTGGTGGGGACCTCACCGATCGTCTGGTTCCGGGTTCGGGACTGGTGCATGACCAGTGCACGGCGCCACGGTCGTCCTCCCAGGAGAGCCGCTAGAGAACCTCCCTCGGTGCCGGTTGCGAAGGTGGGCAAGGAGAATCGGCTTCGCCGTTCGCCTGGAGGACTGCTGTGACGGAAGCCACCGAGGGGCGGCGGAGCGGAGGCTTCGCCGCCCCTCGGCGGTAGCGTCCAGCGTTGGCTCCGAGGTCTCGCCGACTGGACGGGAATGTTTCAGCGGCGCGCGATGTCGGAGTTGATCAGCGTCCGAACGACTCGGGCGGACCGGCTTGCGAGGGCAGCAGATGAGTTCCAGGACATTACGCATGCGGCCTCGTCGCGCCGCCGTCTTCTCGTTGCACACCTCCCCGCTGGAGCAGCCAGGCACCGGTGACGCCGGTGGGATGAACGTCTACATCGCTCAGACCTCCCGGCGGTTGGCCGAACTCGGCACCGAGGTCGAGATCTTCACCCGCGCGACCTCCTCCGACATCCCGCCGATCGCGGAAATGGCCCCGGGGGTGCTGGTCCGCAACGTGGTGGCCGGGCCGTTCGAGGGCTTGGACAAGAACGACCTCCCCTCGCAGCTGTGCGCGTTCGCCGCTGGCGCGCTGCGGGTGGAAGCCCGGCACGAACCTGGTTACTACGACCTAGTGCACTCGCACTACTGGCTGTCCGGGCAGGTCGGCTGGCTGGCGCGGGAGCGCTGGGGCGTGCCGCTGGTGCACACCGCGCACACCCTGGCGAAGGTCAAGAACGCCAACCTCGCCGAAGGGGACTTGCCGGAACCGCGGGTGCGCGTGCTGGGCGAGGAGCAGATCGTCGATCAAGCCGACATGCTGGTCGCCAACACCGAGTTCGAGGCCGCGGATCTCGTCGACCGCTACGACGCCGATCCGGACGCGGTCGCGACCATCCCGCCAGGTGTGGACCTGGGGGCCTTCACACCCGGCGACGGCGCCGCCGCCCGCGAGCAGCTGGGTGTTCCGGCCAATGCGCTGGTGCTGGCGTTCATCGGCCGGATCCAGCCGCTGAAGGCCCCGGACGTGCTGCTGCGCGCGGCCGCCGAGCTGCTGGGCCGGCGCCCCGAACTGCGCGAACGGCTGGTCGTGCTGGTCGTCGGCGGGCCGTCCGGCAGCGGGTTGGAGCGACCTCGGGCGTTGCAGCAGCTGGCGGTGGACCTGGGCATCGACGACGTGGTGCGCTTCCTCCCGCCGCGCGGCGGAGCGGAGCTCGCGCAGGTCTACCGGGCCGCCGACGTGGTGGCGGTGCCCAGCCACAACGAGTCGTTCGGCCTGGTCGCGCTGGAGGCGCAGGCGTGCGGAACGCCGGTCGTGGCGGCGGCGGTCGGCGGTCTTCCGGTCGCGGTCCGCGACGGTGTTTCGGGACTGCTCGTCGACGGGCACCGCACCGGGCAGTGGGCCGACGCGCTCGGTCCGGTCGTGCTGGACCGCGGGTTGCGGGAGCGGTTGGCGAGCAACGCGCGGGAGCACGCGACCACGTTCTCCTGGACGCGCACGACCGAGTCGCTGCTCGACGCCTACGCGCAGGCCAAACTGGCCTTCCACCGGAGTCTGCGGATCGAGGAGGTGACGGCGTGAGCCCCGAGCAGGTCATCACGTCCACGCTGGAGGCCAACGAGCTCGGCTACCAGGACAAGGGCGGCGGCCGGTTCTTCGTGACGCTGCCCGGCACCAAGAAGCTGCAGACCAACTGCTGGCTCATCGTCGCCGAGCACGCCCTGCTCATCGAGGCGTTCGTCTGCAGGCAGCCGGACGAGGCGCACGAGGACGTCTACCGCTACCTGCTGCGCCGCAACGCGAAGCTCTACGGCGTCCACTACACGATCGACAAGTCCGGCGACATCTACCTGGTGGGCCGGATCGGTCTCCACGCGGTCACCGAGGAAGAGCTGGACAGGGTTCTCGGCCAGGTCCTGGAAGCAGCCGACGGCGACTTCAACACCCTGCTGGAACTCGGCTTCGCCACTGCGATCCGCAGGGAGTGGGCCTGGCGCGAGTCCAGAGGAGAATCCCTCGCCAACCTGCAACCCTTCAAGCAACTGGTGGAAGAAGAAGGCGACTGACAGCCCAACACCCGTCAGGCAAGCGCCGCGCTGTTGCTCACCACCCCGAGCGACCGGCTCGCCGGGGGTTCTGCAGCGGTGCTGTGCGCGACGCCGTGGCACGAGCCCGGCGCGACTCCAGCGCCGGTCATGACCCCTACCCGCACCGCTTCGCAGAACGACCACGGTCAGGCGACGAAGAGCCCCACGAGGGGGGCGGCTCGGGAGAGAGGGGGAGTCACGAGCTCGAGCCGCCCCACCACGCTGGTCCCGCCTGACGGGCCTGGAGGGCGGGGGGCACCCGGGGACCCGGCGGGTGCGGTTCGTTGGGGGAGCTGAACCGCGTTTCTCGCTCTCGCTGGATCGGGGAGTGCGTGGGAGCCGATCAAGGAGAGCATTGCCAACCTCGCAGAGTTGTGTAGCCGCCACAAGGCTGCCGCATTACTCCATTCGTGTGATGTTCGAAAAGAAAACCAGAGCAGGAGCCTTGGAGAGGGCCATTTCGCCCACGGGAAGTGACGGCCGCCACGATCGTGTCACAGTCGAACGGTGATTGAGTAACTCTCGGGTGAAGCTCACAACCTGGCTGCCCTGCTCAGGGGTGCGGATAGCCTGGGGCCATGACTTCGACTTTGGTGCTGCTGCGGCACGGTGAGAGCACGTGGAACGCCGAGAACCTGTTCACGGGCTGGGTGGACGTCCCGCTGTCGGACAAGGGCCAGGCCGAGGCCAAGCGCGGCGGCGAGCTGCTGCGCGAGGCGGGCGTGCTGCCGGACGTGCTGCACACCTCGCTGCTGCGGCGCGCGATCTCCACCGCGAACATCGCCCTCGACGGCGCTGACCGTCACTGGATCCCGGTCAAGCGCGACTGGCGGCTCAACGAGCGCCACTACGGCGCTCTGCAGGGCAAGAACAAGAAGCAGACCCTCGACGCCTACGGCGAGGAGCAATTCATGCTCTGGCGCCGCTCCTACGACACCCCGCCGCCGGAGATCGAGCTCGGTGACGAGTTCAGCCAGGACTCCGACCCGCGCTACGCCGACCTCGGCACCGGCATGCCGCGCACGGAGTGCCTCAAGGACGTCGTGGCCCGGCTGCTGCCGTACTGGGAATCGGCGATCGTCCCGGACCTCGAGGCGGGCAAGACCGTGCTGGTCGCCGCGCACGGCAACTCGCTGCGCGCGCTGGTCAAGCACCTGGACGGGATCTCCGACGAGAGCATCGCGGGGCTGAACATCCCCACCGGCATCCCGCTGCGCTACGACCTGGACGTGAACTTCGAACCCACCAACCCGGGCGGCACCTACCTGGACCCGGAGGCCGCTGCGAAGGCCGCCGCCGCCGTGGCGAACCAGGGTCGCTGAGCTGCAGCCCGCTGTGGAGGGCACCACGGCACGAACCCGAGGTCCGGTGCCCTCCACGCGTCACTCACGTGGGTGAGGAGTGGCGAGAAATCGCCGACTTGGGGAACGGAGCGCTACCGAGGCTCGGTCGGTAGCTGAATCAGCTCCGAGCAGGGGATGAACCAGAGGTGAAGAACGGCCCGATTCGTGTCACGGGCGTCACTGAACGCCCCTGTGGACTGGCCTTTCCCCACCCGCGCTTGCTTACGATGCAGATGTGACCGCTTTGGGCTACACCGCCCTGATCATCGCCGCGCTCCTGCTGGGCGCGGTCGGCGGATTCTTGGCAGCCGGAGGACCCCGGCCCTACCGCAAGTCCCAGCCGCAGGGCCCCACCGTCGCAGAGCTGCTCCAGCGCCAGGTGCACACCAGCACCAGCGGCGTCGTGCTGCTCAACCGCTTCGGCGACGTGGTGCTGCACAACCCGCGCGCGGTCGAGCTGGGCGTGATCCACGACTACCGAGCCGACCCCCGGGCGCAGAAGGCCGCTGAACAGGCGCGCAAGACCGGGGAGACGGTGACCGTTGACCTCTGCCCGCTGGACGGTCGCGCCTCGCTGGCCGGACGCGGTCCGGCCGCAGTGATCGGCGACGTCCGCCCGCTCGGCGACGGCTTCACCGTCGTGGACGCCGCGGACCAGTCCGATTCGGTGCGCCTGGAGGCGACCCGGCGGGACTTCGTGGCCAACGTCAGCCACGAGCTCAAGACGCCGGTGGGCGCGCTGGCTCTGCTGGCCGAGGCCCTGCTGGACACCGCCGAAGACCCGGAGGAAGTCCGGCGCTTCTCCACCAAGATCCTGCACGAGTCGACGCGCCTCGGGACGCTCGTCTCCGAGCTGATCGCGCTGTCCCGCCTGCAGGGCGCGGAACGGCTGCCGGAGCTCCACTCGGTCGAGGTGGACGAGGTCGTCGAGGAGGCGCTGGGCCGCTCCCGACTGGCGGCCGAGTCCGCGGGCATCGAGATCGCGGTGGACGGGCCGTCCGGGTACCTGCTGGAAGGCGACCGGGCGCTGCTGGTCACCGCGCTGACCAACCTGATCACCAACGCGGTCAACTACTCGTCCCACGGGAGCCCGGTGTCGATCTCGCGCCGGCTGTCCGAGGACTTCGTCGAGATCGCGGTCACCGACCGCGGGATCGGGATCGAACCCGAACACCACGAAAGGGTGTTCGAGCGGTTCTTCCGGGTGGATCCCGCTCGCTCGCGGGCCACCGGCGGTACAGGTTTGGGGCTGGCCATCGTCAAGCACGTCGCCGCGAACCACGGAGGCGAGGTGAAGCTGTGGAGCAGGCCGGGGACGGGCTCCACCTTCACCATCCGGGTGCCCAGGCACGGCACGGGCGGAGTCGACGGCGCGGGCGAAGTCGGAGGCGACGTGGCGACCACCGAACCGGATCGGGCGGCACCAGCCGCGCGGTCGATCACGGAAAGCGCGGACGGCGTGACAACCGTCGAAACGGGAGGAGTCCGGTGACCAGAGTGTTGATCGTGGAGGACGAGGAGTCCTTCGCCGACCCACTTGCCTTCCTGCTCCGCAAGGAGGGCTTCACGGCCGCCGTCGCGACCAACGGCACCGATGCCCTGGACGAGTTCGACCGCAACGGTGCGGAC
Organism: Saccharopolyspora aridisoli; assembly: GCF_004348445.1. Lineage (GTDB taxonomy): Bacteria > Actinomycetota > Actinomycetes > Mycobacteriales > Pseudonocardiaceae > Saccharopolyspora > Saccharopolyspora aridisoli. The sequence goes on from NZ_SMKV01000008.1 coordinate 79,252, forward strand.
ATAGTGCTGCTGGACCTGATGCTGCCCGGGATGAGCGGCACCGACGTGTGCAAGCAGCTGCGGCAGCGCTCCGCGGTCCCGGTGATCATGGTGACCGCGCGCGACAGCGAGATCGACAAGGTCGTGGGACTGGAGCTGGGAGCCGACGACTACGTCACCAAGCCCTACTCGGCGCGCGAGCTGATCGCCCGCGTGCGCGCCGTGCTGCGCCGCCGCGGTGAGGCCGAGGAGCTCCAACCGCAAGTCCTGGCGGCGGGCCCGGTTCGGCTGGACGTCGAGCGGCACGTGGTGACCGTCGAGGGTGAGGACGTGAGCCTTCCGCTCAAGGAGTTCGACCTCCTGGAGTACCTGCTGCGCAACGTCGGCCGGGTGCTGACCCGCGGTCAGCTCATCGACCGGGTGTGGGGAGCGGACTACGTCGGCGATACCAAGACCCTCGACGTGCACGTCAAGCGGCTTCGCTCCAAGGTCGAACCGGACCCCGCGGACCCGCGCTACCTGATCACCGTGCGTGGTCTTGGCTACAAGTTCGAGGCCTGAGCCGGCCGGGTGTGCCCGGTCGCATTCCCGACGGGCTGCTGACCTGGTAGCGGGCGTGGCGGGAGTGTTCCGGACCGCAGTTTCCCGCCCACCTGCCGCCCCGGCGCATGCGCAGCCGGTAATTTGTCGGTCATGCGCCTAGGAGTCCTCGACGTCGGCTCCAACACCGTCCACCTGCTCGTGGTGGACGCGCACCGTGGTGCGCACCCGACCCCGATGACATCGGAGAAGACCGTGCTGCGGCTCGCCGAGCGGATCGGTGCGCACCACGGCCGGCTCTCCGACGACGACGCCGACGAACTGATCCGGACGATCTCCGAAGCCCGGGACTCGGCCGTGGCGGCCGGCTGCGAGGAGCTGATGGCCTTCGCGACCTCGGCGATCCGCGACGCGGACAACGCGGTGGAGGTCCTGGACCGGCTGCGCGTCGAGACCGGGGTCGAACTGGAGGTGCTGCCGGGCGAGGACGAGGCCCGCTACACCTTCCTCGCGGCCCGCCGCTGGTACGGCTGGTCGGCGGGCAACCTGCTGCTGCTCGACATCGGTGGTGGTTCGCTGGAGATGGCGCTGGGCATCGACGAGCAGCCGGACCTGGCGGTCTCGCTACCGCTGGGCGCGGGCCGGATGAGCCGCACGATGCTCAAGGACCCGCCGAAGCAGGACGAGATCAAGAAGGCGCGGGATTGGTTGGAGGGCCAGCTGGCGCCCACCGCCAAGAAGTTCCGCAAGCTGGCCCGGCCGGACCGGGTGGTGGCGTCGTCGAAGACGTTCCGCTCGCTGGCCCGGCTGACCGGTGCGGCGCCGTCCTCGGCGGGGCAGCGCGTGTCGCGCACGCTGACCGACACGGGCCTGCGGCAGCTCTTGGCGTTCATCACACGCATGTCCGCCAGCGACCTGGCCGCGCTCGACGGTGTGAGCGCCGCGCGGTCGCACCAGCTCGTCGGAGGTGCGCTGGTCGCCGAGTCCGCGATGAAGGCGCTGGGAGTCACCGAACTCGAGATTTGCCCGTGGGCCCTGCGCGAGGGAGTCATCCTTCGGCGGCTGGACCACACCAACGGAGATAGTCACACTGCGTTCAGGAGCGGCGTTCCGGTGCGTGCGGGGGGCACGGACGGGCTCGTGCCGGCGCAGGAGAATGCGTCCGGCCCGACACGGGATGGAACCGAGGCACCGGTGGACGGAACTGGACTGCGAACGCGGCACGGGGCACGGTGGGAACGATGAGTCGGGACAGCGGGGCGGACCAGCCCACCCAGCGCACCGTTGCAGAGCTGCTCGCCGAGTACGGCGGCAGCTCGGAGAAGGGCTCCCGGCGCCGGCGCAGGAAGGCCGAGGACCCGACCGAGACGGCGCCTCAGGAGATCATCAACCGGGTGCTGTCCGACAGCGGCAAGATGCGCCCGGTCAAGCCGGACGAGGAGCCGCCGAGCAGCCGCAGGCAGGCAGGGCCGGCCGCCGCCCCGCCCCACGCGGCTCCGGCGAGCCAGCCGCCCGCTCAGCCTCCGGCAGCCCAACCCCCGGCGACACCACCAGCTCAGCCCCCCACGGCCCAAGCTCCGGCCGCTCAGCCTCCGGCCGCTCAACCCCCGGCGAAGCCGCCGCAGGCCGCCGGGCCGGTGTCGCCGCCCAGCGCGCCGCCCGCGCGCCCCGCGGCCGAACCGCCGGCGGAGTCGGGCCCGAAGCCCGGCAGCGCCGGTTACTGGGCGCAGCGCTTCGGGAGCCCGGGCAGTGCCGCCTCGACCCCGTTGACGCCCTCCGCGCCCAGCAGCGACGCCGAGGCGACCATCCGGCAGCCGGCGCTGCCGACACCGCCCGCTCGGCCGGGGCCGCCGATGGCGCCGGCCGGTCCGCCGCAGCTGCCGGAGAACTTCACCGAGCAGCTGCCGCGCATAGACGGCGGTGCTGATCAGTCGTACGCGGCGCAGGCCGAGCCCCACGCCGATCCGTACGACTACGAGCCCTTCGACGACTCCGAGCAGAGCTACTCCGGTGCCTACGAGCAGCCCTACGACGAGGACTACGACCAGTCCTACGACGAGGACTACGACAGCTCCGCTCCCGCCGGGCTGAACGATGACTACGACCCCGACGAGGAGGCCGACCGGCCGCCGTCGGCGGGCAAGGAGTGGGGCACGCTCGCCCTGCAGGGCGTCCTCGGCCTGGTCGGCGGCGGTGCTGTGTGGGTGGGTTTCCGCTGGTTGTGGATCAACGCGACCATCGCCGCGTTCGGCGCGGCACTGGTGTTCACCGGCCTTTTGGTGCTCGTTGCGTGGAAGTTCTTCCGCACCAACGATCTGCAGACCATCCTGCTCTCGGTGCTGGTCGGCCTGTTCTGCACGGTGTCTCCGGCCGCACTGCTGTTGATCAATCAGTGAGAGGTTGTCGGTGTTGGCTCGGACAGGTGACCGCCGGGCGGTGCGAGGCCGGACGACCCACCGCCGCGCAACCTCACCAGGGCCGTGGGTCATGCTTGGTTCGAGATGACGGGACAACCTTCGCGGCTTGAGCGCCAGGACACCCCCGGGCGGATTCCGGTGGGGCTGTCCAGCGCCTCGGTGTGGCCGCAGCCTGCTCGCGCGGCGTTCGAGATGTCCTCCGACCTCGGTTTCGACGGGGTCGAGGTGATGGTCTGGGCCGATGCGGTCAGCCAGGACGTCGACGCGCTGAGCCGGTTGTCGCAGCAGCACGGGGTGCCGGTGCTCGCGGTGCACGCGCCCTGCCTGCTGATCACCCAGCGGGTCTGGTCGCCGGAGCCCGAGGAGCGCCTGCGCAAGGCCGTGGTGGTGGCCGGCGAGCTGGGCGCTTCGACGGTCGTGGTGCACCCGCCGTTCCGCTGGCAGCGCCGCTACGCCGACGCGTTCCCGGAGCTGGTCGAGGAGCTGGAGGAGACCAGCGGCCTCAAGATCGCGGTGGAGAACATGTTCCCGCTGCGCCCGCCGAACACGCTCAACCGGCTCCGCAGCGGTCGGACCAACGGCGGGCTCTCGGCGTTCAAGCCCTCGCCGGACCCCACTGACGTGGGCTTCCGCAACTACACGCTGGACCTCTCGCACTCGGCCGCGGCGCACGTGGACGCCATCGAACTGCTCAAGCGGATGCGCGACGGCCTCGCGCACGTGCACCTCGCCGACGGCACCGGCGCTTCCCGCGACGAGCACCTGCTCCCCGGCCAGGGGAGCCAGCCGTGCGCGGAGGTCTGCGAGGCGCTGGCGGCTGACGGCTTCGACGGTTCGGTGGTGCTGGAGGTCAACACCCGCAAGGCGCGGAATCCCCAGCAACGAGCGGAAATACTCGCCGAAGCGCTGCTGTTCGCCCGTCTGCACCTGGAACCGCTGGGAGCTTAGGGCCGCTAACCGATACCTGATGATCAACTTCGGTGGAGGTCATTAGAATCTTCGACCATGAACTCGTTGCGCGTAGTGGGCGTTCGACCGGTGGATCGCACGTGACCGAGGTCCAGGATCCGTTCTCCGCGGCCACTTCGGTGCGTTCGCTCGGCGACGGCAGTTACGTCGCGAACCTCCACCCGGACTGGGCTGTCGGTGACAACCCGCACGGCGGGTACCTACTGGCACTGCTCACCAGAGCCGTCAGCGACGGCAGCGGGCTCGAACCGCTGTCGATCAGCGCGCAGTACCTGCGCCCGCCGCGGGTCGGGCCGGTGATGATCCGGTTGCAGGCGCTCAAGACCGGCAAGACCGTCACGGTGGTGCGCGCGGCGCTGGAGCAGCGCGGCCAGGTGTGCGTTGACGCGACGGTCACCGCGGGACGGATGCCCGCGGCCGAGCCGGAGTGGTCTGATCTGCCGTCCATGCCGGTCAACCCGCCGACGGACGCCATCGACCTCAGCCAGTCCACGAGGTTCTTCCACCTCGCGGAGGTCTGCGACATGCGGCTGGACCCGAACACGGCCGAGTTCCTCAACGGCGGCACCGGTGAGCCGCGCTACCGGATGTGGGTCAGGCCGCGCGAGGGCCAGCCAGATCTGCTGTTCGGCCTGGTCGCGGGGGATCTCACGGTCCCGGTCACGCTCAACATGGGCCGCTTCGGCTGGGCACCGACGGTGCAGCTGACCGCCTACCTGCGCGCCCACCCGGCCAACGGGTGGCTGCGCATGCTGGTCGACTGCCGTGCCGTGCACGGCCAGTGGTTCGACGAGGACGTCCAGGTCATCGACTCGGTCGGCCGCCTCATCTGCCAGGCCCGCCAGCTCGCCCTGTCCCCCTCCTGATGCGGGGCGAGGGCGGGCACGTCCGGATCTCGTCCCGCCCTCGCCGCCCCGATCAGGTGAGGTGGATGACGTCGAGATCGCCTTCGGAATGCTGCTTGCGGAGGCGCTTCTTGTCGAACTTGCCGACGCTGGTCTTCGGCGCCTCGGTGATGAACGTCCAGTACTCGGGCAGCTGCCAGCGCGCGACCGAACCGGACAGGAACTCGCGGAGGCCCGCCGCGTCGGCGGTCTCGCCCTCGCGCAGCACCACCGCCACCAGCGGGCGTTCCGACCACTTCTCGTCCGGAACTCCGATGACCATCGCCTCGGCCACCGCGGGGTGCGCCATGACCTGGTTCTCCAGCTCCACCGAGGAGATCCACTCACCGCCGGACTTGATGACGTCCTTGGCCCGGTCGGTCAGGTGCAGGAAGCCCTCGGGCGTCAGGTAGCCGACGTCGCCGGTGCGCAGCCAGCCGTCGTGGAACTTCTCCGGATCGTCGTCGCCGTAGTACGCCTCGGCGACCCACGGGCCGCGAACCTCCAGCTCGCCGATGCTCAGGCCGTCCCACTGCAGGATCCGGCCGTCGTCGTCGACCAGCCTCGCCTCCACCGAGGCGGGCAGCCGTCCCTGGCTCACGCGGTAGGGCCACTCGTCCTCGCCGGTCACTCCAGCGGGCGGCCGTGCGAGGCTGCCCAGCGGCGAGGTCTCGGTCATGCCCCAGGCGTGCACGACCGTGATGCCGTAGTCCTCCTGGAAGGTCCGCATCATCGTCGGCGGACACGCCGAACCGCCGATCACGACCTCGCGCAGCGAGGAGATGTCGTGGGGTTCCTTCGCCAGCTCCGCGAGCACGCCCTGCCAGATCGTCGGCACCGCCGCGGCCATCGTCGGGCGCTCGGCGGTCATCATCGCCACCAGCGGTTCGGGCTGCAGGAAACGGTCCGGCATGATCAGCGAGGCACCGACCATGAACGCCCCGTAGGGCAGGCCCCACGACATCGCGTGGAACATCGGCACCACCGCGAGGCCCCGGTCGCCCTGCTCGAGGGCCATGCCGTCGGTCATGCACACCTGCATCGAGTGCAGGTAGATGGAGCGGTGCGAGTAGACGACGCCCTTGGGGTTGGCGGTGGTCCCGGACGTGTAGCACATAGCCGCGGCGGAGCGCTCGTCCAGCTCGGGCCAGTCGAACTCCTCCGGCTGCCCGGCCAGCAGATCCGCGTAGCCGTGCACCTCGACGCCCGCGGGCGCCTCCAAGGCGCTCGCGTCACCGCCCACCACGACCGCGTGCCGGACGGTCTTCATCTCGGGCAGCAGCTTGGCGAACAGCGGCAGCAGGGTGTGGTCGACCAGCACCACGTGGTCCTCGGCGTGGTTGGCGACGTAGACCAGCTGCTCGGGGAACAGGCGGATGTTGAGGGTGTGCAGCACCGCGCCCATGGACGGCACCGCGAGGTAGGCGGTCAGGTGCTCGGCGTTGTTCCACATGAACGTGCCGACGCGCTGGTCGCCGGTGACGCCGAGTCCGCGCAGCGCGTGCGCCAGCCGCGCGGCTTCCCGGCCGATCTCGGCGTACCCGCTGCGCCGGGACTCGGCGCCGGTCCAGGTCACGACCTCGGCGGTGGCACCGTGCGGGCCTGTGCCCTGCCGCATGATCCGGGCGATCGAGAGGGGGCCGTCGTTCATCGTGCTCAACATGGTCGAAGCTCCTCCGCTGTGGGGGTCGCGTGGTGGCGGCGGGGTGAAAGACCTTCAGAATTGTGGTGCGGAACACGGTAGCCGCAGGTGCGGGCCAACGGGAGGGGTCGACACGCAGCGTGGTCTGGCACCCTGAGCCTCATGACGACCATCGCCGTGCTCGGAGCCGGAAAGATCGGAGAAGCCCTGCTCTCGGGCCTGATCAAAGCCGGACGAGCGCCGTCCGACCTGCTGTTCACCGAGCGCTTCCCGACCCGTGCCGAGGAGCTGACCAAGACCTACGGCATCTCGCACGTGGACGTGCCCACGGCGGTGGAGCGCGCGGACGTGATCGTGGTGGCGGTCAAGCCGCAGGACATCGAGCCGCTGCTGGACGAGATGGCGCCGAAGGTCCCGGGCGGCAAGCTGGTCGTGTCGCTGTGCGCCGGCCTGCCGACGAAGCTGTTCGAGCGCCGGCTGCCGGAGGGCACGGCGGTCGTCCGGGTCATGCCGAACACCCCGATGCTGGTTGGCGAGGCCATGGCCGCCATCTCCGGTGGCGCGCACGCCGCGGACCGGGACTTGGACCTGGTCGAGGAGCTGCTGGGCAGCGTCGGCAAGGTCGCGAGGGTTCCGGAGGGCCAGCAGGACGCGGTCACCGCGCTGTCGGGTTCCGGTCCGGCGTACTTCTTCTACCTGGTCGAGGCCATGATCGACGCTGGGATCCTGCTGGGCATCCCGCGGGCCACGGCCGCAGACCTCATCGTCCAGTCCGCGGTCGGCGCAGCGGCCATGCTCCGCGAGGGCGGCGGACACCCGGTCATGCTCCGCGAAGCGGTCACCTCCCCGGCGGGCACCACCATCGCCGGCATCCGCGAGCTGGAGAAGCACGGAGTCCGAGCAGCCCTCATCGACGCCATCGAAGCAGCCCGGGACCGCTCGGTCGAACTCGGCCGAGCCCACGAAGAGGACGACTGAGCACAGCCGGGCCGCGTCAGGCAACCGGCGAGCCGATTCTCTCCGCGCCCCAACCCCCGCAGCTTGCCGCCGCGGGTCTTCAGCGGCGTCGTGGCGAGTGCACCGCGACGCCGCGCTCAGGTACTCGAGGATCGGCGCGCGGAGTCCACCAAGCCGATCGAGCCCGGCCACCGCACCGCCACGAAAGGCGACCAACGAGCAAAAAGTCAACTCAACAATTGTCGTGTGTCCCGTTAGTCTCGGTGGAGCACGTGCGTGAGGTTTCCGGCGGGCGGGGAAGCCGCCGGGGGCGACACGTGTGGAGGGCACGGTGAAGCATGTCTGCGAACTCCGAACCCGGTCGCCAGGCACCGCCGAGCATGGGCCAGGTGCGGTTCCTCACCGTCGCCGAGGTGGCCAAGCTGATGCGGGTGTCGAAGATGACGGTGTACCGGCTCGTGCACGCAGGCGAGCTGCCCGCCGCCAGGGTGGGCCGCTCGTTCCGCGTCGCCGAGAAGGACGTCCACGCCTACCTCGAACACGCCTACTACGACGCGGGTTGAGCCGCTCGCGAAGATCACCCCCAGGCGCGCCCGGGGGTGATCGAACCCTGCTTGCCGGACCACGGCGGCAGGCCCGAGACCAGGGCGGGTAAAGTTTTGGGTTGGTCGTGCCTGATGCGCTCCTGGCAGCTGCTCCGGCACGGAAGACGTTCGAACCGCCGTCAAGAGTGAAGGAGTCCGCATGGGCTCGGTCATCAAGAAGCGCCGCAAGCGCATGTCCAAGAAGAAGCACCGCAAGCTGCTTCGCAAGACGCGGGTCCAGCGTCGCAAGTTGGGCAAGTGATCTGACAAAAGCCGCCGTCGACCCTCGGAGTCGACGGCGGTTTTGCTTGTTCGACCCCGCCCGGTAACGCCGGGATGACTGGTGGGAGGCGGGTCCGCCTGTAGCATCGATCTCGGGCGGCACTCCTTCGACTGCGCGGGGTAAACATGGGGCCGAACGTCGTGCTGGTGACGGGTGTGAGCCGCTTCCTGGGCGGCCACCTGGCGGCGCGGCTGGCGGCCGATCCGGCGATCGATCGGGTGCTGGGCGTGGACACGGTCCAGCCCGGTCGTGACCTGATGCGGCGGATGGGGCGCACCCAGTTCGTGCGCGCCGACATCCGCAACCCGCTGATCAGCAAGGTGATCAACAACGCCGGTGTCGACACCGTGGTGCACGCGGCGATCAACACGCACACGGGTCCCGGCGGCCGGGCGACGCTCAAGGACATGAACGTCATCGGCTCCATGCAACTGCTGGCGGCCTGCCAGCAGTCTCCGCGGGTCCGCAAGGTCGTGGTGCGCTCCACCTGCGCCGTCTACGGGTCCAGTTCGCGCGATCCCGCCGTGTTCACCGAGGACGTCGAGCCCAAGGACCTGCCGTCGTCCGGTTACGCCAAGGACGCCGTGGAGATCGAAGGCTACGTGCGCGGTTTCGGCCGCCGCCGGCCCGACGTGGACGTCACGACGCTGCGGTTCTCGAACCTGATCGGCCCGCGCATCGACGCGATGCTGTCCCGCTACTTCATGCTGCCGGTGGTGCCGACCGTCCTCGGTTTCGACGCGCGCTTCCAGCTGCTGCACTCCGAGGACGCGCTGGCCGTGCTGGAGCGCGCGACGCTGGGCGACAGGACCGGTGTCTACAACGTGGCCGGCGACGGGGTGCTGATGCTGTCGCAGGCGATCCGCCGCGCGGGCCGGGTGGCGCTGCCGCTGCCGAGCCCGTCGGTGCCCGCCGTGACGCAGCTGTTCCGCAGCGCCCGGCTGGTGGACTTCTCGCCGGAGCAGCTGCGCTTCCTCAACTTCGGCCGGGTGCTGGACACCACGCGGCTTCGTGAGACCTTCGGGTTCACCCCGCGCTGGACCACCCAGCAAGCGTTCGACGACTTCGTGCGCGGCCGCGGCCTGCGCCCGGTGGTGGAGCCGGAGAAGATCATGGCGCTGGAGCGGCGCGCCGGGGAACTGCTTTCGAGACCGCGGTGAGCGGGAGGCGAGACGGAGGCGCGATGGCCGATGCGCAGGTGATCCCGTTGCGACCGGAGAACGGCGTCCGGCCTCCTCCCACCCCGGACGAGCCGGGCTGGGAGGAGGCCGTCATCGACGTGCTCGCCTTCGCCCGGCGTCGGCTGCTCGGCGACTACCGCGTCGACGAGTTCGGCTTCGACGAGGAGCTCACCGACGAGGTCCTCCTGCGGATGATCCGCCCGTTCTACGACAAGTGGTTCCGGGTGGAGACCATCGGCGCGCACAACGTTCCCGATGACGGTGCGCTGGTCGTCGCCAACCACTCGGGCACCTTGCCGTGGGACGCGCTGATGACCACGGTCGCGCTGCACGACCACCACCCAGCCGAGCGGCACCTGCGGATGCTGGGCGCGGACCTGGTGTTCCGGATGCCGATGCTGGGCGCGTTGGCCCGCAAGGCCGGGCACACGCTGGCCTGCAACCCCGACGCCGAGCGGCTGCTGACCGGCGGGGAGATCGTCGGGGTGTGGCCGGAGGGCTTCAAGGGCATCGGCAAGCCGTTCAAGGACCGCTACAAGCTGCAGCGCTTCGGCCGCGGGGGTTTCGTCTCAGCCGCGCTGCGCACGGGCGCGCCGATCATCCCTTGCGCGATCGTGGGTGCCGAGGAGATCTACCCGAAGCTGGCGGACCTGAAGCCGATCGCCCGGCTGCTGGGCCTGCCCTACTTCCCGGTGACGCCGCTGTTCCCGCACTTCGGCCCGCTGGGCGCGGTGCCGCTTCCCTCGAAGTGGTACATCGAGTTCGGTGAGCCGATCGAGACCTCCGGGTACCCGGAGGGCGCGGCGGACGACCCGATGCTGGTGTTCAGCCTGTCCGACCAGGTCAGGGAGATTATCCAGCAGACGCTCTACCGGCTGCTGTCGCAGCGCACGAACGTCTTCCTGGGCTGAAGGCCACTCGGACTGATGATCCCGGGCCGTCGGGCGTGCGTGGTGCGCCGCCGCATGACGAGGATGTAGCGGGCCGGCGCGGCGGGCGGGGATGTCGCCGCGCCGGCCCATCCGCACCCCTAGTGCTGGAGGCGATCGACGGTGGCGGCGAAGCTCAACCCGTACCTGCAGTTCAACGGCGACGCCAGGCAGGCGTTGGAGTTCTACCAGTCGGTGCTCGGCGGGGATCTGACGTTGAACACCTACGGCCAGTTCGGTCAGGCCGACGGGCCGTCCGCGGACAAGATCATGCACGGCAACCTGATCACGCAGCTCGGTTTCACGCTGATGGCGGCCGATGCCCCGCCGGACACGCCCACCCAGTCCGGCAACAACTTCTCGATCAGCATCAGCGGCGAGGCGGCCGACGCCGACGCGCTGCGCGGCTACTTCGTCAAGCTGGCCGAAGGCGGACAGGTCCACGTCCCGCTGGAGAAGCAGATGTGGGGCGACGAGTTCGGGATGTGCACCGACCGACACGGCACCAACTGGATGGTCGACATCTCGGATTGACCGTCGTCGGCTCGCTCAGCGGTGCGGGTGGGTGACCTGGGCGTGTCGAATCGCGCGCTCGTCCTCAGGAGAATTCCCGGCGGTGCGGGTTGCCCTTGCGGGGTTGAGGAAGCGCCAGTGCCTGTGAGCGCTGGTCAGGAGCGGTCACGGCGGCGGTAGGCGAGGCCTGCTGCGACGGCGCCCGCTGCCGCGCCCGCGCCGAGCATGGAGTTGAGGCCGATGCGGACGGCCTTGCGCCCGGTGCGGAAGTCGCGGACCTCCCAGTCCCGGGCTCGGGCGATCTCGCGCAGCCGCTGGTCCGGGTTGACCGCCACGGCGGTGCCCACGACCGACAGCATCGGTATGTCGTTGGCCGAGTCGGAGTAGGCGGTGCAGCGGCGCAGGTCCAAGCCTTCGCTGGCGGCGATCGCGCGCACCGCGTGCGCCTTGGCGCGGCCGTGCAGCATCTCACCGACCAGGCGACCGGTGTAGGTGCCGTTCTCGCTCTCGGAGACCGTGCCCAGCGCGCCGGTCAGGCCGAGGCGCCGGGCGATGATCGAGGCCAGCTCGACGGGTGTCGCGGTGACCAGCCACACCCGCTGCCCGGCGTCGAGGTGCATCTGCGCGAGCGCGCGGGTGCCCGCCCAGATCCGGTCGGCCATCAGCTCGTCGTAGATCTCCTCGCTGAGGGTGACCAGCTCCTCGACGCTGCGCCCGGCGACGAAGGACAGCGCCTGCTCGCGGCTGGCCTGGATGTCCTGCGGGTTCTCCCGGCCACCGATCCGGAACTTCAGCTGCTGCCAGGCGAATCCGGCCAGGTCCCCCGGGTTGAAGAACTTCCGGGCGGCCAGGCCTCGCGCGAAGTGGAACAGCGAGGCGCCCATCATCATCGTGTTGTCGACGTCGAAGAACGCCGCCGCGGTGAGGTCCGGCGGCGTCGTGAGCGTGCCGTCCTGGACCGTGGCGGCTGCAACCGCCGCCTCGGCCGAGGCGCGACCTGCTACTTTCGCGCTGTCGATCTGCTCTGTGCTGGACGTGCGCATGCCGTTGTGGTCCGCGTCATCGGCCGAGCCCTGCCGTGTCGGCACCGCCGCGCCTCCCAGGGTCCTCCGGAGTGGTGGTGTGCGAAGTCCGTGATCCAACCGGCCCCGGTCCCGGGGGCGGCTGCCTCACAGCTTAAGACCTCGTCCGCGCCACGATTGCGCACCTCCGCCGGGATCGGCAAGCACTATCGGAGATCGTCGGGCAGGAGTTGCGCCAGCCTGCGGACCGCGCGGTGCTGCAGGGCCTTGACGGCGCCCTCGTTGCGTTGCATGGCGATGGCCGTTTCGGTCACCGACATGTCCTCGAGGAACCGCAGCCGGATGCATTCCCGCTGGTCGGGGTTGAGCTGGCGGATGCACTGCAGCAGCTCGTCGTTGGTGGCGTCGAGCAGAACCTGGTTCTCGGGACCGACGTGCGTGCCCTTGGAAGGCAGGTGGTCGGTGACCTCGGAGGTGGGGATCTCCAGGCGGTTCCGGCTCGACTTGATGTGGTCGAGTACGAGGTTCTTGGCGATGGTGATGAACCAGGCGGCCACGTCGCGGCCCTGGTAGCTGATCGAGGCGATGCGCCGCAGCGCCCGCAGGAAGGTCTCGCTGGTGATGTCCTCGGCCAGGCAGTGGTCGCTGACCCTGAACAGCACGTACCGGTAGACGGTCTGGGAGTACTCGTCGTAGAGCCTGCCGAAGGCGTCGTTGTCGCCTTGCTGCGCCGCGCTGACGTAGGCCCAGGTGTCCGGGGTGAACTTCTCGGTCGGCCAGCTGTCCGGCACGGAGACGTTCGTGCGCGTTGAACTCAACGGCCGCGGCGAGACGTGTTGAGTGAGGTCTGCGGTGTCGGGGGCGGGGGGTGTGAGCGTCTTGGGGCTGCTCATCTCCGGCGACCTCCTGCCTTCGTTGGCTTCACCGGCGCTGGTGGATCTGGGACGCATCGGGCCGGCAACCATGTCGTCGTGCCCGTGACGGGCACCTGATCCGGGGGCCGATCAGCTACGACGGGTCGCGCCGGTACCGCTCGATCGGGCCTTCACTCGACTGGCTAACGCTCACCGGGGTGGGCGTTGGAGCAGCAGCATACGTGTTGTTACTCGGAAGTAGGTAGATCTTTGCGGTGACGGTCCGGTCGCGCTCCGTGTTGTCCGCGCTGGATGACCATGATCACGCCGCGTGATTTTGCGCACGTGAGCTGCTCGGTCGGCGAGGTGAGCCCGGTCTCCGCGGCGCCACGGGCTGAGTAGGTTGGAAGTGCCGAAATTCTTCGAACGGCTCGCTGAGGAGGCGACGTGCACGAGGTGACCGTGATGTCCCGCGAGGGCTGCCACTCCTGCGTCGACGCGATCGCCGACGTGCGTCGCATCTGCGATGAGCTGGGCGTGGCGTGGTCGGTCAGCGATGTCGACACCGACTCGGAGCTGCGCGCCGAGTACGGCGACCGCGTCCCGGTGATCTTGATCGATGGAGTCGAGCACGGTTTCTGGAAGGTCGAGGAAGAGCGCTTCCGCCGCGCGCTGCGGAACTGACCCGTCTCGGAGCCCGGCGACGTCGGTCACGTGCCCTGTACCACCCGTTTTGGCACTTCAGGGGGGTATCCGCAATGATGGCGGGGAAGGTTCGCGCCTCCGGTGCGCTCACCCCCGCCGACTTTGTGCATGCATTCACAAATGGCTACGGTGTAAGGGTCGTGCCGCCGGGACTCCCCGTCGGATTTTCCGGCGCGGAACAGCGGGTCGGGTGGTTCCGCCTCACCGTTTCCCCGGTGTTCGCACCACTTCGGTGCCGCCCGAGGCGCAGACCACCAGCAGGCGAGGGAGATCCAGCGTGACGGCCCAAGGAGCGGACGTGCCAGAAGGAGACGGGCAGACCACTGCCCGGACCGCTGCGTCCTCGGGGGCGTCGAACGGGGCCGCCGACCCCAACGGCACCTCCATCGCCGTCCCGGCCGCCCGCGAGCGCGCCCGTTCCATCCCGGAAGCGGCCGTCGCCCGGCTCGCGGTCTACCTGCGCGCCCTGTCCGCGCTCGCCGAGCAGGACATCACCACGGTCTCCAGCGAAGAGCTCGCCACCGCGGCCGGCGTCAACTCCGCCAAGCTGCGCAAGGACCTCTCCTACATCGGCTCCTACGGCACCCGCGGCGTCGGCTACGAGGTCGAGGTGCTGATCGGCCAGATCGAGCGGACGCTCGGCCTGACCCGCAAGCACAGCGTCGCCGTGGTCGGGATCGGCAACCTCGGGCACGCGCTGGCCAACTACGGCGGATTCCCGGGTCGGGGATTCCCGGTCTCGGCGCTGTTCGACCTCGACGACGACCTGGTCGGTGTACCGGTCGGCGGCATCCCGGTGAGCCACATCGACGACATCGTCGAGGTGTGCTCGGAGCGCGAGGTCACCATCGGCGTCATCGCCACCCCCACCCAGGGCGCGCAGGAGGTCTGCGACCGCTTGGTGGCCGGCGGCGTCATGTGCATCCTGAACTTCGCCCCGATCGTGCTGCAGGTCCCCGAGCACGTCGAGGTGCGCAAGGTCGACCTGGCGGTGGAGATGCAGATCCTTTCCTTCCACGTGGCCCGACGGCAGCAGGAAGCCGCGAACGCGGTCGACGCCGCGGCGTCCGACGGCGGACCGCCGGGCGGCGGCGCGGGGCTTCCGGGTGAGATCGATTCGGCGAACAGGATGGTGGAACGGCTGTGAACCTGCTCACCGTCGGGATTTCCCACCACAGCGCACCGGTCCGGGTCCTGGAGCGGGTCGCCATCAGTGGTGCGGACATCAACAAGATCCTCGACGAGCTCGTGCTGCGCGAGCACATCGCCGAGGCGTTCGTGATCTCCACCTGCAACCGGGTCGAGATCTACGCGCTGGCCGAGACCTTCCACGGCGGCCTGGGTGACGTGACGGCCGTGCTGTCGCGCCACTCCGGAACCGAGGTCGGTGAACTCGCCGACCACCTCTACGTCTACTACGCCGGCGCCGCCGTCGAGCACCTGTTCTCGGTGTCGTCCGGGCTGGACTCGATGGTCGTCGGAGAAGCGCAGATCCTCGGCCAGCTGCGTCAGGCCTACGGAACCGCCGACGAGCGCGGCACCGTCGGCAAGACGCTGCACGAGCTGGCGCAGCAGGCGTTGCGCGTCGGCAAGCGCGTGCACAGCGAGACCGGCATCGACAACGAGGGCGCTTCGGTGGTCTCGGAGGCCCTGGCCGACGCCGAGGCCGCGCTCGACGGCCTCGAAGGCAAGAGCGCGCTGCTGGTGGGTGCCGGTTCGATGGGCGGCCTGACCGCCGCGCAGCTCAAGCGAGCGGACATCGGTCGCGTCGTCATCGCCAACCGCACCGCCGCCAACGGCGAGCGGCTGGCCGAGTCCCTGCGCGCCGACGGCGTGGACGCCGGCACCGCGGACCTCTCGAACCTGGCCGACGCGATCGCCGCGGCGGACCTGCTGGTCGCCTGCACCGGCGCGGTCGGTGCCGTGGTGACCGAAGAGGTCGTCTCCGCAGCGCTGGTGGTCCGGGACGACCGGCCGCTGCTGTGCTGCGACCTGGGGCTCCCGCGCGACATCGCTGCCGAGGTCGGCGACCTGCCCGGTGTCACCGTCGTTGACCTGGCCAGCCTGCAGCACCGGTTGTCGGCCAAGCAGGGCGGCAACGAGTCCGACCGGGCCGCCGAGATCGTCGCCGAGGAGGTGCGCGGCTACCTGGCCGCGCAGCGCTCGGCCGAGGTGACCCCCACGGTCACCGCGCTGCGCAAGCGCGCCGCCGAGGTCGTCGACAGCGAACTGCTGCGACTGGACTCGCGGCTTCCCGACATCGACGCGCCGACGCGGGAGGAGCTCAGCCGCACGGTGCGCCGCGTGGTGGACAAGCTCCTGCACGCGCCGACCGTCCGCGTCAAGCAACTCGCGTCGCAGCCGGGTGGTTCCGGCTACGCCGACGCACTCCGTGAGCTCTTCGAGCTCGACCCGCAGGCCGCTGCGGTGATCGGCACCCCGCTAGCCGAGGAGAACCTCCCAGGCGGGGTCACGGTCGCCCAGGCGCTGCTGCGCGGCCGGGCGGAACAGGACGGTGAGGACCGTTGAACAAGACCCTCCGGATCGGCACCCGCGGAAGCGCGCTCGCGATGGCGCAGAGCACGTGGGTCGCCGAACAGCTGGAGGCGGCCGGCTACCCGACCCAGCTGGTGGCCGTCGAGACCCCCGGTGACCAGTCGACGGCCCCGATCGCCGAGATCGGCGTCGGCGTGTTCACCTCCGCGGTGCGCGAAGCGCTCGTGAACGACGAGGTCGACGTGGCCATCCACTCCTGCAAAGACCTGCCGACCGAACCGGACCCCCGGTTGTCGCTGGCCGCTGTCCCGGTCCGGGAGGACCCGAGGGACGCGCTGGTGGCACGGGACGGTCTGACGCTCGGCGAACTGCCCCCGGGGTCCGTTGTGGGCACCGGTTCGCCGCGCCGCGCCAGTCAGCTCCGGGCCGCGGGCCTGGGGCTGGAGGTGCGCGGCATCCGCGGCAATGTGGACACCCGAATGCGCAAGGTGACAGACGGCGAGCTGGACGCCGTCGTCCTCGCCCGCGCCGGGCTGGCCCGGGTGGGCCGGCTTTCGGTGATCACGGAAACGCTCGATCCACTGCAGATGCTGCCCGCGCCCGCTCAGGGCGCGCTCGCAGTGGAATGCCGCGTCAACGACGTGGACACAGAGCACTTGCTGCAGTCCGTTTTGGACGATCAGGCCAGCCGCGCCGCGGTTGCCGCCGAACGCGCTGTGCTGGCCCGGCTCGAAGCCGGCTGCCACGCGCCGGTCGGCGCGCTGGCCGAAGTGGTGGAGGACCTCGACGACGACGGGCGCGTGGCGCTGCGCCTGTCCCTTCGTGGAGTGGTAGCGACCGACGACGATGTCCTGGTCCGCGCTTCCGCCACTGGTGAGACGACCGCCGCAGAGCAGCTTGGCCTGGAACTGGCCGATGAGCTGCTCGAAGCCAGGGCCGCTTTGCTCAGCGGTCCCGGCAGTAGTTGATGGGGAGTGCCCTGATGACCCGAGCACGTAAGACCCCCGGACGGATTGCTTTCGTGGGTTCCGGTCCCGGTGACGCGGGACTTCTCACCGTTCGGGGCCGGGATGTGATCGCCCGCGCTTCGCTGCTGGTGACCGACCCGGACGTACCCGCCGACATCGTCGCGATGGCCGCCGAGGGGGCGGAAGTTCGCCCCGCCGTCGGCGATCCTTCCGACGTGGCCAAGGACCTGGTGAACGAGGCCGACACAGGCCGCAACGTGGTGCGCCTGGTCGCCGGTGACCCGCTCACCGCCGACGCGGTGGTCCGCGAGACGCAGGAGGTCTCCAAGACCGAGGCTCCGTTCGACGTCATCCCCGGTGTCTCCGGCGGCAGCGCGGTTCCGGCCTACGCCGGCATCGCGCTGGGCGCGGTGCACACCGAGGTCGACGTCCGCGGTGATGCCGACTGGCCGGCGCTGGCCGGTGTGCCCGGCGCGCTGGTGCTGCACACCACCGGCAGCCACCTCGCCGAAGCCGCTTCGCGGTTGGTCGAGCACGGCCGTCCGGCGACCACCCCGGTCGCGGTGACCGCCTCCGGAACCACGGTGCAGCAGCGCACCATCGACACCACGTTGGCTTCGCTCGCCGCCGACGCCGGCGAGCTGCAGGGCCACCTGGTGGTGACGATCGGCGACATCGTCTCCGAGCGCAGCAAGCTGTCCTGGTGGGAGTCCCGAGCCCTGTACGGCTGGAAGATCCTGGTGCCGCGCACCAAGGAGCAGGCCGGCGTGATGAGCGAGCGGTTGTGGTCGCACGGTGCGGTGTCGCACGAGGTGCCGACCATCTCCGTGGAGCCGCCGCGCAGCCCCGCTCAGATGGAGCGCGCGGTCAAGGGCCTGGTCGACGGCCGCTACCAGTGGGTCGTGTTCACCTCGGCGAACGCGGTCCGCGCGGTGTGGGAGAAGTTCGCGGAGTTCGGCCTGGACGCCCGCGCGTTCTCCGGTGTGAAGATCGCCTGCGTCGGCGAGGCCACTGCGGAGAAGGTGCGCGCCTTCGGCATCTTCCCGGAGCTGCTGCCCTCGGGCGACCAGTCGAGCGAGGGCTTGCTGCAGGAGTTCCCGCCGCACGACGACATACTGGACCCGGTTGACCGGGTGCTGCTGCCGCGCGCCGACATCGCCACCGAGACGCTGTCGGCTGGGCTGCAGGAGCGCGGCTGGGAGGTCGACGACGTGACGGCCTACCGCACCGTCCGCGCCGCTCCGCCGCCCGCGGAAACCCGCGAGATGATCAAGACCGGTGGTTTCGACGCGGTCTGCTTCACCTCGTCCTCCACGGTCCGCAACCTCGTCGGCATCGCGGGCAAGCCGCACGCCCGCACGCTCGTCGCCTGCATCGGGCCGAACACGGCCGAAACGGCGAAGGAGTTCGGTCTGCGGGTCGACGTCCAGCCCGAGGCCCCCCGGGTCGAGGAGCTGGTCGACGCCCTCGCCGCTCACGCGGCCCGCCTCCGCGCGGAAGGCGCGCTGCCGCCTCCGCGCAAGGCCAAGCGAGCCCGCCGGAGCTGATCCGGCGCGGCGTCGAAAGCCGATCGAGACCTCGAAGGGCGCCCAGGACACCACGTCCAGGCGCCCTTCGGCACCTCACCGGGACGGACACCGCTGTTGAAGTCCTTCGGGAGGGGTCTGGCGACCGCCTCGGGTTGAGGGGACGATCACGGTCGGGTGAGGTCTCCGGGAGTCTGAATTCACGGAGTGGTTACGCTCGGGGAGTCACCCCGCCTAGTCAGCTTGGGGAGCCGCTGTTATGTATCCGACGAGCCGTCCCCGTCGACTCCGCCGCAACCCGGCGGTGCGTCGGCTGGTTTCCGAGACCTCCGTGGAGCCGCGGCACCTGGTGCTGCCGATGTTCGTCCGCGAAGGGGCCTCCGAGCCGGTGCCGATCAAGTCCATGCCCGGGGTCGTGCAGCACACCCGCGACTCGCTGAAGAAGGCCGCGGCCGAGGCGGTCAGCGCGGGCGTCGGTGGGCTGATGCTCTTCGGGGTGCCGGAGGAGCACGACGCGGACGGGTCCGGCGCGGTCGATCCCGACGGGATCCTCAACGTCGCGCTGCGCGACCTGCGCTCCGAGGTCGGCGACAGCACGGTGCTGATGGCCGACCTGTGCCTGGACGAGTTCACCGATCACGGCCACTGCGGCGTGCTGGACGAGGACGGCAACGTCGACAACGACCGCACGCTGCAGATCTACGGCGAGATGGCCGTGGTGCAGGCGCAGTCCGGTGCCCACGTGGTCGGGCCGAGCGGCATGATGGACGGTCAGGTCGGCGTGATTCGGGATTCGCTGGACGCCACCGGCTTCGACGACGTGTCGATCTTGGCCTACTCCGCGAAGTACGCCTCGGCGTTCTTCGGCCCGTTCCGCGAGGCCGTCGACTCCCAGCTCAAGGGCGACCGCAAGACCTACCAGCAGGACCCGGCCAACGGCCGCGAAGCCCTGCGCGAAGCGGACCTGGACCTGGCCGAGGGCGCCGACATGGTGATGGTCAAGCCGGCCATGTCCTACCTGGACGTGCTGCGGGACATCGCCGGTGTCGCCGACGTCCCGGTCGCCGCCTACCAGGTGTCCGGCGAGTACGCGATGATCGAGGCGGCGGTGGCCAACGGCTGGCTCGAACGGCAGCGCACGGTGCTCGAGGCGCTGACCTCGATCCGCCGCGCGGGCGCGGACGTCGTGCTCACCTACTGGGCCACCGAAGCCGCGCAGTGGCTGCAGGACGCGCGCGCATGACCGACTTGGAGCAGCGGGTGGACGCCTTCGGCCGACCGGTCCCGCCGCCGGAACCCCCCGAGCCGCCGCAGGCGCTGCAGACCGCGCGGTGGCTGTGGATCGGTGCCGTGCTGGTCGGCGTGGTGCAGGCGTTCGTCCAGCTCCTCGACCGGCAACGGCTGATCGGCGAGCTCCGCCAGCTGCAACCCGAGATGACCCAGACCGACCTGGACGCCGCCGCCAACAGCGGCATCATGTTCACCTTCATGTTCAAGGCGTTGACGTTGATGGTGTACGTGCTGCTGTGCAAGCGGATGCTGGAGGGTCGCAACTGGGGTCGGATCACGCTCGCGGTGTTCGGCGGTTTCGGCGTGTTCAACGCCGTGATCACCGTGCTGACGGTGTCGCTGGTCGGTCCCGCGCTGATCAAGCAGCTGACCGGGATGACCGTGAGCGGCGTCGACGTGGTGTTCGCGGTGCTGGTGGCCGCGGTCGAGGTCGCGGCGATCGTGTTCATGTACCGGCCCGAGGCCAACCGGTTCTTCCGCGAGTCCCGACGCTTCCGCCCGCAACCGCCCCGTAACGTGTGGTGACCATTCGGTGGACACGGCCTCGGCCTGTTCCTAGGCTGACCTGGTGACGCCGCCAGACGCAGTCAACCCGTACGGCGCTGCCCCACCGCCACCGCCGGAACGGCCGCCGGGGTCGCAGCGCCCGCGCACGATCGACAACTCGTTCTGGGCGGGGATCGCCAGCCCGGTCGTCGGGTTCGTGATGTTCGCGCTGGCGTTCGCGACGATCAGCGACGCCGAGCTGCAGATGGTCCTCAACCAGGCGGGAGCGACCGGTCAGCCGGCGCTCAGCCTCGATCAGGCCCGCTCCTTGTTCCAGGTCGCGATCGCGATCGCGGTGGTGTTCTGCTTGGTTCTGGCCGGCTTGTGGATCATGTTCCTGATCTTCATGCGCAACGGCCGCAACTGGGCCCGCGTTGTGATCACGGTGGTCGGCGCGCTGTGGTTCCTGCTGACGATCCCCACGGTCATCGGGGGCGCGGCAGGCGGGATCGCCACGGTCCTCGTCGCCGTCCTCCAGCTCGCGACGATCGCCGCCACCATCGTCTACGCCTACCTGGCTCCCTCGAACCAGTACCTCCAGCCCCGCTGACCCACCTGGTTGCTCCGCTTGCCGGACCCGGGTGGTGATGTGAACGTCCTCTTCGCGGTACTTGACCTGAACCGGTGGACAGGGGTATCGGCTGGTTCCTAGGGTTCGTGCGTGAACTTCCCGCAGAATCCTTGGCAGCAGGGTGGGCACCCTCAGTCGGGGACTCCTTCCGGCGGTTTTCCGCAGCAGCAGCTCGGCGGATACCAGCCCTACTCGCAGAACCCGTTCAGCGCGCCGCCGGTGCCCGTCCACGAGATGGCCGTGCCGCAGCGGCCCGCGACGGTCGAGACCGCGTTCTGGATCGCCGTGGTGCTCCCACTGCTGGTGACGGTGCTCAACGTGGTCAGCTACCTGGTGCTGCAGGGCTGGGTGCAAGACTCGATCGGCGGAGGTTCGGAGGACGTCACCGCGGAGGTGACCTCCGCGGTCAACGGCGTGATGATGGTCTTCTTCGTCATCGTGACGATCTTCTACCTGATCTTGACCGGCCTGTGGATCACATTCGGCTTCAAGCTGCGGGCGGGCCGGAACTGGGCGCGGGTCACCCTGACGATCTTCGCCGCGTTCTGGGCGATGTCGAGCACCGGCACCCTGGCTTCCGGCGGCATGGCGACCGGTCTGAGCGATACCGAGGCGCTGCCCGGGAGCTACTACGCCCTGAGCTACGTGCAGGGCGGGCTGGGCGTGGTCGGCACGGTCGCCTTCGTGGTGCTGGTCTTCACGGCGAAGTCCAACGCCTACTTCGACGCGTCGAACCGCCAGTACTGATGGCGCCGCCGAAACCGCTGCGCATCGCGGTCGTGCTGTGGTGGGTCGTGGCCCTGCTGCTCCTGCTGGAGACCGGGCAGGCCTGGTTCGACCCCGCCGTCCAAGGTCGGTTGCTGCTGGTCAACACCGTCGTCGGGGTCGTCATGGCGGCGATCTACCTGGCGCTGGGTGCGCTGGTGCTCCGTCGCCGGGGGTGGGCGCGGTTCC
Organism: Saccharopolyspora aridisoli; assembly: GCF_004348445.1. Lineage (GTDB taxonomy): Bacteria > Actinomycetota > Actinomycetes > Mycobacteriales > Pseudonocardiaceae > Saccharopolyspora > Saccharopolyspora aridisoli. The sequence goes on from NZ_SMKV01000008.1 coordinate 101,062, forward strand.
TGCTCAGCGCGTTCGCCGCGGTGCACGCGGTGCTGATGGTCGTTTCGGGTGCAGGTTTCGGAATGCCCGTCCTGCTCCTTGTGCTCGGCGTCGCCGGGACCGTATTGATGTGGGCGCAGCAGAGCTCCGACTTCCTGACGGGTGAGCGATGAGCGATCCGGTGTTGTACTCCGAACGCGGCAGCAGCTGGTGGCCGGTGCTGTGGGGCCCGGCCTTCGCGCTGCTGGGGCTCCTCGCCGAGCAGCTCACGCTCGGCCCGCAGCACGTCGCGATGTGGGTCCTGGTCGGACTCGCGCTCGCCGTCTGCGCCGCCACCTGGGTCTACGGCAGGCAGCGGCTCCTCGCGGTGCGCCTGACGACGTCCGAACTGGTGCTCGGCAGGGAGGCGGTCGCGGTCGACAAGATCGCAGAGGTCAACGACGTGGGAGCGCCCGTAGGGGCGCGCGTGCTGGGCGGTAGCTGGACGGTCCCGAAGGGCACCGGCGAGATCCCGCTGCGGCTGACCGACGACACCGTGGTGCTGGCCTGGGCCAAGGACCACGAGAAGCTGTCGGCCGAACTCGCGGAGCTCGTCGAGGAGCGCTCGCCGGAGCTCTAGGCAGCAAAGTGCCCCGGGTGGCATGCGCGGAGCAGAGGCGAACCCGGGGCCTACGCCGCCCAACCTAGCACGAGATCCGCAGCGGTCGAAAGGAAAGCCCCATGACCAGGGACGACGTCGAGCTCCCCGGTTGGGTGAGGGAGCTGCTGTCGGAATCTCGCTTCGACCGCTACCTCAAGAAGGCCGGAGGCGACGTCGACGTCGCGGTCCGGCTCTACGACTGGAACGTGCAGGTTTCGGCGGCCTTCTACGGCCCGCTGCACTGGCTGGAGGTGTCGCTGCGCAACGCCCTGCACCACCGCTTGCGTGAGCGTTTCGGCCGGGACGACTGGTGGGAGGTCGCGCAGCTGGCCGACAACGCCAAGTTCAAGATCGGCCGCGCTCGCCGCAAGGTCGAACGCCGGGCGGACTCCTCCCCCGATGACGTGGTGGCCGAGCTGACCTTCGGGTTCTGGGTCTCGCTGCTCAGCCGCACCCACGACCGGCAGATCTGGGTTCCCGCGGCGCACCGCGCCTTCCCCCACTACACGGGCCCGCGCAACGCGCTGCACGACGACTTCATGGGCTTGCTCGACTTCCGCAACCGGGTCATGCACCACGAGCCGATCTTCTACCTCGACCTGCCCGAGTACCACGAGCGCATCTACCGGCTGCTCGGTCACCTCTCCCACGACGCGGCCCGGCACGCCGAGCGCACCGACCGGATCAGCGCGGTCCTCGACGCCCGCGACGTGTGAGACGCTCTCCGCCGTGACGACTGCCGAACAGGGGCCCGCCAGCGGGCCGAAGCTCGACGGCGACGCCGAACCGGTGCGCTCGGGTGGTCGGCTGAACCAGCCGTGGCGCGCGGCCGTGGCCGGGCTCGAACTGGTCGCCGCGGTAGCGCTGGTGCTGCTCGCGTGGTGGGCGTGGCACCGCGGCGTGGTGACCACCTACCTGCCCGGGCAGCGAGGCGCCGTTGACGTGGTGACCCGCTCCATCGGAAGCTGGCTGTCCGGTGCCGTCATCGCCGCCACCTTCGCCGGACTGCTGCTCGTCGACGCGCCGCGCCAGATCGGCCTCGCCATCCGAGCGGGCGGCTAGGGTTGCTGCTGCGGGCCGCCTTGCGTCGCGGTCTGGGTGGCGGAAACCCCCGAAGGGGGCAGCGCAGCGGTTCCGCCGCCCTCTCGGACACGAGGTCGGTGTGCGCCCGGCCACAGTGCGGGGAGTGTCAAACTGGGGGGCGTGACAGCTTCTGCGAACTCCGCTTCGACCCGGCACGACGATCCGGCTCCGCAGTCGCGGCAGCTGTTCGAGCGTGCGCAGGCGGTGACGCCCGGCGGCGTCAACTCCCCGGTCCGCGCCTTCCAGTCCGTCGGCGGCACGCCGCGGTTCATGGTGCGCGGTGAGGGCGCCTACCTCTGGGACGCCGACGACAACCGCTACGTCGACCTGGTGTCGTCCTGGGGCCCGATGATCAACGGGCACGCCCATCCCGACGTCGTCGCCGCGGTGCGGGACACGGCCGTGCACGGCACGTCCTTCGGGACACCCGGCGCCGGTGAGATCGACCTGGCGCAGGAGATCATCGACCGCGTCGAGCCGGTCGAGCAGGTCCGCCTGGTCAACTCCGGGACCGAGGCGACGATGAGCGCCGTGCGGCTCGCCCGCGCCTTCACCGGCAAGCAGAAGATCGTCAAGTTCGCGGGCTGCTACCACGGCCACGTGGACGCGCTGCTGGCCAGCGCTGGCTCGGGCGTCGCGACGCTCGGCCTGCCGACCTCGCCGGGTGTCACCGGCGCGCAGGCCGCCGACACCCTCGTGCTGCCCTACAACGACCTCGAAGCCGTGCGGCAGGTCTTCGCCGAGCAGGGCGACGAGATCGCCTGCGTGATCACCGAGGCCGCCGCGGGCAACATGGGCACGATCGCGCCGCTGCCCGGCTTCAACGCCGGGCTCAAGGAGCTGACCAGCGCGAACGAAGCACTGCTGATCATGGACGAGGTGATGACCGGCTTCCGCGTTTCCGCTGCCGGCTGGTTCGGCATCGACGGCGTCGCCGGTGACCTCTACACCTTCGGCAAGGTCATGTCCGGTGGTCTCCCGGCCGCGGCCTTCGGCGGTCGTGCCGACGTGATGTCGCGCCTCGCGCCGACCGGCCCCGTCTACCAGGCGGGCACGCTCGCGGGGAACCCGATCGCCGTCGCCTCCGGCCTGGCCAACCTCCGCGCCGCCGACGCCTCGACCTACGCGGCGCTGGACCGCAACGCCGAACGGCTCCGCGAGCTCATCGGGTCCGCGCTGAGCGCCGAAGGCGTTGTCCACCAGATCGCCTCGGCGGGCAACATGCTCAGCGTCTTCTTCAGCGAGACACCGGTGCACGACTACGAGCAGTCCCAGGCCCAGAAGACCTGGCGCTTCCCGGCCTTCTTCCACGAGCTGCTCGCGCGCGGCATCTACCCGCCGCCGAGCGCCTTCGAGACCTGGTTCGTCAACGCAGCCATGGACGACGAGGCGTTCGAGCAGATCGCCGACGCCCTGCCGCACGCCGCGCGCGCAGCCGCCGCCGCCACGGCCCCGGAGGCGTCGAAATGACCGAGCCGCAGGCTGAGAAGACCCTCGTGCACTTCCTCCGCCACGGCGAGGTGCACAACCCGGAGGGCGTCCTCTACGGCCGGCTTCCCGGCTACCGGCTGTCCGACAAGGGAGAGCAGCAGGCCAAGCTCGTCGCGGAGTTCCTCTCCGGGCACGACATCGCCCGCGTGATCTCCTCACCGCTGCAGCGCGCCCAGGAGACCGCCCGCCCGCTGGGCTCGATGTTCCAGGTCGACGTGGCCACCGACGACCGGCTCATCGAAGCCGACAACCGCTTCGAGGGCCTGAAGGTCTCAGTCGGCGACGGGGCCCTGCGCTCACCCCGCCACTGGCCGAAGCTGTGGAACCCGTTCGCGCCCTCCTGGGGCGAGCCGTACCTGGAGATCGCGCACCGGATGCTCGGCGTCGCGCACCGCGCGCGTGCCGCGGCGGCCGGGCGGGAAGCGGTGTGCGTCTCGCACCAGCTGCCGATCTGGACGCTGCGCCGCTACGTCGAGGGCAAGCCGATGTGGCACGACCCCCGCCGCAGGCAGTGCTCGCTGGCGTCGGTGACGACGCTGGTGTTCCGCGGCGAACAGCTGGTGCGGGTTGCCTACGTGGAACCCGCAGGTGGCACCGATCCGAGAGTGACGGGCGCATGAGAAAGCTCCTGGTGCGGCTCGGCCTGATGACGGCCGTGCTGGCGATGCTCGGTGGCTGCGCCACCGAGGGCGACGACTCGAGCAAGGCGGGCGGCGAGTTCACCTTCGTCTCGCCCGGCGGGCAGACGCGCATCTTCTACCCGGCGGGTGAGCGGGGCCGGATCAGCCACCTCTCCGGCGACGACCTGCTCAAACCCGGGAAGCAGCTGGGAATTCAGGACTTCCAGGGCCAGGTCGTGGTGCTCAACATCTGGGGCTCCTGGTGCGGTCCGTGCCGTTCGGAGGCCGACGACCTGCAGGCCGTGCAGGACAAGCTCGGTCCGCAGGGCGTGCAGGTGCTGGGCATCGACGTGCGGGACAACCAGAGCGCGGCGGCGGACTTCCACCGCGACCGCGGCCTGAGCTACCCGTCGATCTTCGACCCGGCAGGCCGCACGCTGCTCTCGCTGCGCCAGTTCCCGCGCAGCACCGTGCCGGCCACGATCGTCCTCGACCGCCAGCACCGGGTCGCGGCGATCTTCCTGACCGAGATGCTGGAGAGCGAACTGCTCCCCGAGGTGCAGAAGATCGCTTCCGAGCCTGCGTAGGTGCTTGCTGCGTCCCCCTGGCCTCGTTGCTCGCGGTGCGGGTAGCGACACCTGGGCGGCCTTCTAGCTCCGGTTCTGAACTGCTCGACCGGGTTTACTGCAACTCTTAGTGGTCTCTCTGCTCAGCGGTGCGGGTGGCGGAACCTGACACGCCTTCTGGCTCCGGGATCCGAGACGCTTAATGCACGGCGCTACGGCTGTCCTCCCCAGAGAGCCGCTCAGAACCCGCGGCTGTGCCGGTCGATCAGGTGGAGTCTGAGGAAGCGGCTTCGCCGGTTGCCTGACGGTGGTTGGGGCTGATGGCCCGATGCCGGTAGTTGTGAGTTGTGCCTCTCGGTGGTGGACGTTGGTCCTGAAATGGGTGGGACCCACGTCCTCCTGGTGCGCGGTTCGTGCCTGGGCATTGCCTTCACCTGGGGGTTCGTGGGCTGGTTCACCGAGCCCGGTGCGTGAGGGCGACGTCGGCTTTCCTACCCTCGAAGCGTGAACCCCACCGAGCTCGCCGCGTCCGGACCGCTGCTGTTCGCGGCGGCGATCGCGGCGCTCGCCGGGGCGATCAGCTTCGCCTCGCCCTGCGTGGTCCCGCTGGTGCCCGGCTACCTGGCGTACCTCGCCGGCGTCGTGGGCGCCGACTCGCCGCCGGTCGACGAAGCCGAAGCCGAGGAGAACCGGCGCGGTCGCTGGCGGGTGGCCGGGGCCGCGCTGCTGTTCGTGGCCGGTTTCAGCGTCGTGTTCGCGGCCGGAGCGCTGCTGCTGCTCGGTGTGTCCGATGCGCTGCTGACCAACGAGCTGCTGCTGCAGCGCATCGGCGGCGTCGTCACGGTCGCGATGGGCCTGGTGTTCCTCGGCCTGATCCCCGCCCTGCAGCGGGACGTGCGGATGCACCGCGTGCCTCGCGCAGGGGTGTGGGGCGCGCCGCTGCTCGGCGCGGTGTTCGGCCTCGGTTGGACCCCGTGCCTGGGACCGACTCTGGTGGGCGTCATCTCGGTCGCCGCGGGTACCGATGTGGACACCGGCACCGCGCTGCGCGGAATCCTGCTGGTGCTCGCCTACTGCGTCGGCCTCGGAGTCCCGTTCGTGCTGCTGGCCCTGGGCGCCCGCTGGGCGGTGCGCAGCGCGGGCTGGCTGCGGCGGCGCGGCCGCGCGATCCAGATCGCGGGCGGAGTGCTGCTGGTGGTGGTGGGTCTGCTGCTCGTCACCGGTCTGTGGGGAGAGCTGATCTCGATGCTTCGTGGCCCGATCGCCGGATTCGAGACGCCGATCTGATGCGCGACCACCTCAAGACCGCCCTAGCTCTCCTGCGCAACACCTGGCGCGGGCTGACGTCCATGCGCACCGCGCTGGTGCTGCTCTTCCTGCTGGCCATGGCCGCGCTGCCGGGTGCGCTGATCCCGCAGCGCTCGCTGAACCGGTCCGAAGTGGACAAGTACTTCCAGCAGTACCCGGACATCGCTCCGCTGCTGGACAAGATCGGCATGTTCGAGGTCTTCAGCTCGGTCTGGTTCGCCTCGATCTACGTGCTGCTGTTCACCTCGCTGATCGGCTGCCTGCTGCCGCGCTGCTGGGAGTACTACAAGCAGTGGCGCAGCAAGCCGGTCCGCACCCCGCGGAACCTGGGTCGGCTGCCGCACCACGCGGAGAAGACGCTCGACGGCACCTCCGTCGACGAGGCCATCGCCGCGGCGAAGACTCGGCTGCACGGCTGGCGGATGGTCGAGCACACCGAGAGCGACGGAGCCCGGTCGATCAGCGCCGAGCGCGGATTCCTCCGCGAGATCGGCAACTTGGTGTTCCACTTCGCGCTGGTCGGGCTGCTGATCGGCCTCGCGGGCGGCAAGCTCTACGGCTACGAGGGGCAGGTCATCGTGGTGGCCGACGGCTCCGAGTTCTGCAACTCCGGCACCTACAACTACGACTCGTTCCGCGCGGGACTGTCGGTCGACGGCACCCAGCTGTCCCCGTTCTGCGTCAAGGTCGACGACTTCGACGTCGACTACCAGCCCAACGGCCAGGTGGCCAACTACCGCGTGGGCATGCAGTACCAGTCCGGCGAGGGGCTGGAGACGAACACCTGGCAGCCCTACACGCTGCAGGTCAACCACCCGCTGCGCACCGCTGGTGACCGGATCTACCTGACCGGCAACGGCTACGCGCCCCGGTTCACCGTGACCTGGCCGGACGGCCAGCAGCGCACCAGTCTTGTGCAGTGGCAGCCGATGTCGCCGCAGACGATGCTGTCGCAGGGCGCCACCAAGTTCGACCAGCCCGGCGTGACCGACGAGGTGCAGCGCAGGCAGAGCCAGCTGGCCATCACCGGCCTGTTCGCGCCGACGGCGGCGTTCGACGGCAAGATCCTCAGCTCCGGGTTCCCCGATCTGCTGGACCCGACCGCGGCCATCGACGTGATGCGCGGCGACCTGGGTCTGGACTCCGGGCGCGGTCAGTCGATCTTCGGCGTCGACCAGTCGATGGTCGAGCAGGGCAGGCTCAACCGGGTCGCCCGCGAGAACGTCCGCGTCGGCGAAGAGATCCGCCTCGACGATGGCACCACGGTGCGCTTCGACGGCGTCGAGCGCTGGGCGAACCTGCAGGTCTCGCACGATCCGTTCCAGACATCGGTGCTGGCCTTCGCGGTGCTCATCATCTTCGGACTCGGCACCTCGCTGATCGTCAAGCGCCGCCGCATCTGGGTGCGGGCCGCTCCGCACCCGGAATCCGGCGAAAGCCCCGCCGCGCGTACCGTTGTCGAGGTCGGCGGGCTCGCCCGCACCGACCAGGCCGGGTACGGCGAGGAGTTCGCCCGGATCGCCGATGACCTGCTCGGTGCGGATGTCGACCACTCGCCCCAGCCCCGCGCGGACGCTGGGACCGCGCGCGAAAGGAAGAGCTGATGCCGGTCAACGAGACGCTGTCGAACTACAGCGACATGGCCTACGCCACCTCGGTGGTCATCTACATCGCGGCCATGCTGCTGTACTTCGGCGAGTTCGCCTACGGCAGGGTCGCCACTGCCACCCGGACCCGCGAAGCCGCCCTGGTGGGCGCGGAGAAGTCGTCCGAGGCCAAGGACGTCGTCGGCCACGTCCCGGCTCAGCCCAAGCGGCCGCTGGCCGAGCGGCTCGGCGGCATGGCCGTGTCGATGACCGTGCTGGGTGCGCTGGTGCACTTCGTCTCCCTGCTGACCCGCGGTCTGGCCACCGGCCGGGTGCCGTGGGGCAACATGTACGAGTTCGGCTCGGCGATCTGCTTGGCGGCCGTGGTCGCCTGGCTGATCGTGCTGTTCCGGCAGCTGCGCAACGCGCGCCGCGAGGCCACTCCGGCCCAGCTGCGCGGCCTCGGCGGATTCCTGATGCTGCCGGTGACGCTGCTGCTGTTCCTCTCCGGCACCGTGCTCTACGCGGAGGCCGCGCCGCTGCAGCCGGCGCTGCAGTCGTACTGGATCATCATCCACGTCGCCGCCGCCATCGTCTCCAGCGGCGCGCTCCTGTTCGCCGGTGTCGCCAGCGTCCTCTACCTGCTGCGCTGCCGGTACGAGAACAACCCGCTGAAGATGGCGAAGATCGGTTCGCGGCTGCCCACCAGCCAGGCGCTGGACCGGATGGCCTACCGGGCCACCGTGATCATCTTCCCGGTGTGGACGTTCGCGATCGTCGCCGGCGCCATCTGGGCGGAGGCCGCGTGGGGCCGGTTCTGGGGTTGGGACCCCAAGGAGACCTGCGCGTTCATCGCTTGGATCGTCTACGCCGCCTACCTGCACGCGCGCGCGACCGCGGGCTGGCGCGGGGTGCGTTCGGCGTGGATCAACGTCCTCGGCCTGGCCGTGATGATCTTCAACTTGTTCTTCGTGAACCTCGTCGTCACGGGTCTGCACTCCTACGCCGGGCTGTGAGCAGCACTCGATCCGGCGTTCGCAGGAGTGCGACGGCGCGTTCGGCTCGCAGCCGTGGCGCGAATCGCGTTTGGTGACGTGAGGAACCCGCGGCGCCTACCTGCCACCTATGGTGACTGGGGGTGTGCGTGGGTTTAGGTTGCTGTGCGCAAGCGCGGTACAGCTCGGCTCGAACGTTGGAGGGACGGCGACGGTGACGGGACAGTACGAAGAGCCCGAGACGAGGCGGGACGCCGGTGCTGTCCCGCCGGAGGCAGACGGCCCGGCGGGCACCGAGGCCGGGAGCAAGACCGGCGGCAACGGTTCCTACACCGACCCGGAGACCCGGCCGCACCAGCCCAAGCCGGTTCCGGAGCACCCCGAACCGTCGTACGTGGACCCGTCGCAGCCCGACGTGTCCGGTCCCTTCCCGGTCGCGGGCACCCCGCAGCCGTACTACCCGAGCGGAGCGCCGGTGTACCCCGACCCGTCCCAGTCAGATCCGCACCCGCAGCAGCAGCCGTGGCCCGGTTACCCGGGGAACCATTCCGGACCCCACCAGGTCTCGGGCCCCCACCAGGTCTCGGGCCCGCACCCGGTCGCGGAGGGCGGCTCCGGGCCGGTTCCGGTGAGCCCGTACGCGCCCGTCTCGGGCGGTCCGTCCGGGCCGTTCCCGACCGGCCAGCCGTACCCGCAGCAGCCGCCCCAGCAGCCCGGTCCGCAACAGCCGGGTCACCAGCAGCCGCAGCCGAACGCCGACCTGTCGTCCGCACAGCTGCTGCGGCAGACCAAGCGGCCGCCGCAGTCCGGCTGGCGCAAGGCCGTCTACTTGGCCAGCGGTAAGACGGTCAACTTCGGCGAGGGACCGACCGACCGCCGACGCCGCGAGCTCATCACGCGGATCAACCAGCCGCTGCAGGGCTGCTACAAGATCGCGATGCTCAGCCTCAAGGGCGGCGTCGGCAAGACCACCGCGACCGCCACGCTCGGTGCGACCTTCGCCTCGCTGCGCGGCGATCGGGTCATCGCCGTCGACGCGAACCCGGACCGGGGCACGCTGAGCCAGAAGATCCCGCTGGAGACCACCGCGACCGTCCGGCACCTGCTGCGCGACGCGCACCGGATCCGCCGCTACAGCGACGTCCGCTCCTACACCTCGCAGGGCCCGAGCCGACTGGAAATCCTCGCCAGCGAGCAGGACCCGGCCGTGTCCGAGGCGTTCAGCGAGGACGACTACCGGCGCACCGTGACGCTGCTGGAGCACTTCTACAACGTGGTGCTCACCGACTGCGGCACCGGTCTGATGCACTCGGCCATGAAGGGCGTGCTGGACGTCGCCGACTCGCTGGTGATCGTCTCCTCCAGCTCGATCGACGGCGCCCGCAGCGCTTCGGCCACTTTGGACTGGCTCGACGCCCACGGCTACGGCGACCTGGTCTCCCGCTCCGTTGCCGTGATCAACTCGGTGCGCCCGGCATCGGGCAAGGTCGACGTGGACAAGCTCGGCGCCCACTTCGCGTCCCGCTGCCGCGCCGTTTCGCGCATCCCGTTCGACCCGCACCTGGAAGAGGGTGCGGAGGTCGAACTCGACCAGCTGGCGGCTCCGACGCGGATGGCGTTGCTGGAGTTGGCAGCGATGGTCGCCGACGACTTCCCCCACGCTCCTGGGCGTCAGGCTCAGTCCTAGGGCTCCGTGCCTGGTGCGCTCAGCGGTGCGTTCGCAGCAACCTCAGTCGCCTCCTGGCTCCGGGAATCGCGACTCGAGCACGTCGATGCGCGCGGCGCTGCGGCTGTCCTCGCCAGAAGACGTCTGAGAATCCGCGGCGGTGCCTGCTGCTTCGGGGGTGCTGAGCGAGCGGCTTCGCCGCTTGCCTGACGGGATCACTCGAGGCCGCCGTCCTCTTCTGCGCGGCGCTGGTTCTTGCGTTGTTCTTCGGCGATCCTGCGGAGGAATTCCGGGTCGTCGTCGGGTGCCACGGGGGCTCTGCGGGCGCGGGGCGCGGCGACCTGCGGGCCGAACGCCTTCCACATCAGCACAGCGATGGTGAGCGCGCCAATGGCGGCGAGGGCATAGATCATCGTGGCCACCTCCAACCGTTCCGCTTACGACACTAGCCAATCAGAGCAGGCGGTGTCTTTGTCCGGAGGTGTCCGGTTCGAGCGGGGTCCCTGGTGACGCCTCGTGGATGTGCGAGGCGTCACCAGGGACGGCGGTCGTCATCGGCCGGCCGCCGAGCGATCTTCGACCTGGTGCGGTGATCCACGGCTGTTGCGACTGCTTGTTCGGCGCCTGCAGCGGTGCTCGGTGCACTCACCACGAGGGGTCTGGCGAGTGGGCCTGCGCACCGCCGCGTTGACGTCCGCGCCGCTTCGAGATGTTCGCCGCTGCCGGACCGGTTGGTCAGGCGGTGCGGTTCACATCGTTGGTCAGCTCGGCCAGCAGGGTGCGGACCTCAGACTCGCGGAAGCGACGGTGGCCACCGGGGGTGCGGATCGAACCGATCCGGCCGGCGGTCGCCCATCGGGTCACGGTCTTGGGGTCGACCCGGAAGAGCGCCGCGACCTCACCCGGCGTGAGGAGCTGCTCCTGACCGTTCTGGCGAGGTTGCTGAGTCGACGCGGTCACAGGTGACCTCCACTTTTGCGATAACTGGTATTCGGGCATTCCGGTCGCAATCGTGGCACCTGAAGGGTCAGGTACTCGAACGTTTGGGTTTAGGTAAAGGGAAGGTAAGGGACGAAACCGGCGCTTCGGGCGCTCTGGCCTGCGGTCCCCGGCCGCCGAATCGGTCGCTGTCAAGGGTGCTCTACCCTGGATGACGTGCGGGAACAGCAGGAGACGAGAACCGACGAGCCCGAGACCGCCGACGTCAAGATGCCCGGAGCAGGCCCTGAGCAGCCGACCGGCGAGACGTCCGAGGTCAAGCCCAACCTGGCCCGCGACATCGCGCTCTACACCGCAGCCCGGTTCGGCCTGGTCGCGATCGTCGCGGTGCTGCTGATGCTGGCCCAGGTGCCGGTCCTGGTCGCCATCGCGGTGTCCGTCGTCGTGGTCATGCCGCTGTCGCTGCTCGTCTTCGGCAAGCTCCGGCGCCGTGTCGCGGTCGGCATGGCCGAGCGCACCGAGGACCGCCGCGAACGCCGCGAGCAGCTGCGCGCCCAACTGCGCGGCGACGCCCCGGCGGATGCCGAATGACCAGCGACCTCGACCGCTCCTGCGAGCGCACGCGAGCCTGGACCAGCGAGGCCGTCCGGATCATCGAGGCCGACGCGAACCGCAGCGCAGACACCCACCTGCTGCGGTACCCGTTGCCCGCCGAGTGGGGGATCAACCTCTACCTCAAGGACGAGTCAACACATCCGACCGGTTCGCTCAAGCACCGACTGGCCCGCTCGCTGTTCCTCTACGCCATCTGCAACGGCTGGGTGACCGAGAACACGCCCGTGATCGAGGCTTCGTCCGGATCGACGGCGGTCTCGGAGGCCTACTTCGCCCGACTGCTCGGGTTGCCGTTCATCGCGGTGATGCCCCGGTCCACCAGCGGCGAGAAGGTCGCGCTCATCGAGTGGCAGGGCGGCCGCTGCCACTTCGTCGATGAGCCCGGCGCGATCTACACCGAGTCCCGGCTGCTGGCCTCCGAGCTCGGCGGCCACTTCATGGACCAGTTCACCAACGCCGAACGCGCCACCGACTGGCGGGGCAACAACAACATCGCGGAGTCGATCTTCGAGCAGCTCGCGCTCGAACCGCACCCGGAACCCGCCTGGATCGTCGTCGGCGCCGGCACCGGCGGTACCAGCGCCACCATCGGCCGCTACCTGCGCTACCGCAGGCTCGGGACTCGGTTGGCCGTCGTCGACCCGCAGCGCTCGGTGTTCTTCGAAGCCTGGCGTGACAGCGATTCCTCGCTCACCAGCGACTCCGGCTCGCTCATCGAGGGCATCGGCAGGCCGAGGGTTGAACCGTCGTTCATCGGGCAGGCCATCGACCGGATGATCAAGGTCCCGGACGCCGCCTCCATCGCGGCCATCCGCTGCACCGAGCAGGTCCTCGGACGCCGCGTCGGCGGCTCCACCGGGACCAACCTGTGGGGCGTGTTCGCGCTGATCTCGCAGATGCTCGCCGAGGGCCGAGAAGGCAGCATCGTCACGCTGCTCTGCGACGGCGGCGAGCGCTACACCAACACCTACTTCGACGACCGCTGGGTCGCCGACCAGGGCATGGACCTGGAGACCCCGCGCAAGATCCTGGACCACTTCCACACCACCGGTGAGTTCCAGGCAGACTAGGAGTTGTTCATGAGTGCGGCGGGGGCCGCTGTTCCCGGTGTGGGACTCAGCTGGCCCCGCGGCGGGTTCCTCATCGGCTTCGCGGCGAGGACGCCGCGACCCGTGTGTTGGCATGGATCAGGAGTGGCGCGCGGAGTTCGCGCGCCAGGTCTGGTCCCGCTACCGCACCGCCGAGCAGAGCAGTTCCTCAACGATCGCGTGGTGGAGGTCCGGTGGTCGCCAAGCGCCTGCTGATCAGCGCGGTGCTCCTGAGCGCCGCACTGGCCGGTTGCACCGCTGTGCAGCAGGTCGTGCCCAGTCCTCCGTCGTCGCAGCCCAGCACCTCCGAGGAGTCCACGGCGACCAGCACCGCGCCGTCGATCACCCGCGAGGTCCGGCCGGAGCAGCGGCGGATGCTGGGATCGATGTCGGCGCAGGAGCTGTGCGGGCTGGTCCGGCCGGACGAGATCGCGGCGCTGGCCTTCGAGACCGAGCCCGGACGGGCGCGCGAGGTCGGGATCCAGCCCCCGGTGCGCGGGTGCGGGTTCCCCGACCGCAGCGGAGGACGGGAAGTGCTCATCGGAGCTCAGGCTCCCGGTTTCGCCGACCTGGGGACCGAGGAGGTCGAGCTGGGAGCCGTTCGCGGCACGCAGGTCCTGCGGGCCGACGGCTGCACCGTCTACGCCCCCGTCGCCGGAGCCACCCTGCAGATCGTGGTGATCGCCGACCAGGCCGATACCGATCAGTGCCGCATCGCTTCGCACGTCGCCCAGTACGTGCTGCCCGCCGTGGTCGCGTGACGCGGTAGACCTCCAACCCGTAACGCTTAGCCGGAAGCTCGTTCGCGGTCTGACCGGATCGGTTTGAATGCTCGCGACTGGGGGAGTTCGCAGCGCGCTGGATCGAACGCGCACATGCCGGGAGATCATCTTGCCGGTTCTCGCCCGGACGTGCCTCGTGGTTGCGCGCAGGTTCCTCAACGCACTCCCCGAACGGCGAGCAGAGGGGTGGGATGGCGGGTGATTCCGTCGGAGCTCAACGGCTTCGAAGGACTTCTCGACCGAAGCACCGGCCATTTCGAACAGGATCGGCGAGTGGGCCGAGAGCACCGCGGCCGACACCAGCTCCACCGGGTTGATGGTGGTGCTGGTCCCGGCGGTGGAGGCGGTCACCGCGCTCTGCGGAGGAACGCTCCAGCTGATCAAACCCTGGTTCTGCTGCCCGGCGAAGATGACCTGCACCGCGCCCGTGCGCATCCGCACCGGGTCTCAGGTGATGGTCCACGAGCTCGCACCAAGGACCGGATCGTCCAGCTCGGCGCCGCAGTGGTCGCCGTCGCGCCGTTCCTCGCGGTCAGCGTTCTCGGCCTGGGAGCGCGCAAGACCCACGCCTGATCGAGCGGTGTCCCGCAGCGGTGCGGCCCGCTGCGGGACACCACCGTCAGCCGAAGGCCAGCGCCAGGCCCGTGATGGCGCCCCAGGCGAGCATGGCGAACCCGGTGTCCCGGACCGCCGGGATCAGGTAGCGGCCGGTGGCTCCGCGCACGACCGCACGCAGCGGGACGAGCAGCAGGGGCAGGGCGAGGAATCCCAGCAGCGCCCAGGAGTTGCGCAGGCCGATCAGGACCGTGATCACGAACGGGATCAGCGCCAGGGCGGTGTAGAGCGTGCGGGTGTCGCGGTCGCCGAGCATGACGGCGAGGGTTCGCTTGCCCGTGACTCGGTCGGAGGGGATGTCGCGGAGGTTGTTGGCCACCAGGACGGCGCAGGACAGCGCGCCGACGCCCACGGCGGCACCGATGCCGAAGCCCGAGACCGTACCGGCCTGCACGAACATCGTGCCCAGCACGGCGATCAGGCCGAAGAACACGAACACCGCCAGCTCGCCCAGCCCGGCGTAGCCGTAGGGCTTGCTGCCGCCGGTGTAGAACCAGGCGCCTGCGATGCACAGCGCGCCGATCGCCAGCATCCACCACTGCCCGCTCAGCGCGACCACGCCGAGACCGGCCAGCGCGGCCACGCCGAAGCACGCGAAGGCCGCGTTGCGCACCGCGCCCGGCCGCGCCGAACGCGACCCGACGAGGCGGAACGGGCCGACGCGGGAGTCATCGGTGCCGCGGATGCCGTCGGAGTAGTCGTTGGCGAAGTTCACGCCGGTGATCAGGCTGACCGAGACGGCCAGCGCCAGCAGTGCGATCAGCGGGTCGAACTCGTCCACTCCCGCGGCGGCGCCGGACCCGGCCAGCACCGGCGCGATCGCATTCGGGAAGGTGCGCAGACGGGCACCCTCGATCCATTGCGCGACAGTCGCCATGAGCCTCATCTTCGCTCACGCGGCAAGTCCTCCGGCTAGCAGGTCAGCTGCTCGGCGAGCGCGCGTCGGTCCGGTTTGCCGGGGCCGCGAAGCGGGAGCTCGTCGACCAGCGCGATGCGCTTCGGGGTGGCCACGGCGCCGAGGCGTTCGCGAACGGCGGCCCGCAAGATCTCCTCGTCCGGCCGGGCCGCGGGATCGGCCACGACGGCGGCCACCACCGCCTGCCCCCACTCCGGGTCGGGAACGCCCAGCACGCAGGCATCGTGCACGCCCGGCTGCTCGGCCAGGACCCGCTCGACCGGCAGCGGGGCGACCTTCTCCCCGCCTGTGATGATCATGTCGTCGGCGCGCCCGAGCACTTCCAGCTCGCCGTCGGTGAAGCGACCGAGGTCGCCCGTGCGGAACCAGCCGCCCGCGAACGCCGCAGCCTCAGGCTGGTTGCGGTAACCCCTGGCCAGCATGGGTCCGGCGAGCCGGATCGGCCCCAGCTCGCCGTCCACGTCGACCTCGGTGATGTCCAGCGGCACGCCGTCGTAGACGCAGCCGCCGGACGTCTCGCTCATGCCGTAGGTGGTGGTCACCCGGACGCCGCTGTCGCGGGCGCGGGCCAGCACGGCGGGCGGAGTGGCGGCGCCGCCGAGCAGCACGGCGTCGAAGGCGCGCAGCGCGTCCAGGCCCTCGCCGCCGTCGTTGAGTAGCCGGGACAGCTGAGTCGGGACCAGGGCCGTGTAGTGCGGGAGGTCGGAGGCCAGCAGCTCGCGCGCCGCCGAGGCGAAGCCGTCCGGGCGGAAGCCGCCGGAGGTGTCGACCGCGCCCGGCGTGGTCCCCGCGATCAGGGCGCGGACCAGGACCTGGATCCCGGCGACGTGGTGCGCGGGCATCGCCAGCAACCACTCGCCCGGGCCGCCGAGCCTGCGGTGGGTGGCCGCGGCCGAGGCGCGCAGCGAGCCGGCGGGCAGCAGCACGCCCTTGGGGGTTCCGGTCGAGCCGGAGGTGGTGACGACCAGGGCGGTCGGGTCGTGCTCGGCGTCCTCGCCGGGGTTCAGCGGTCCGATCAGGTGGTGCGCTCGCCCGGGGTCGTCGGCCGCGACAGGCAGCAGCGCGGGGCCTTCACCGTCCAGCGCCCGGCGCAGCGCCGGCAGCACGTCCAGCGCGCCGGTGCCCGAGGGGACTGGAAGCGGCTGGAGGTCCCGAAGGTTCGGCATGAGCTCCATTCTCGGCACCGGCGTCGCTGGCCACTCCGCCGGTGCCCGAGAGGTTCGCCACTAGCTCACCTGTTCGAGCGATCAAGTGTTCGAAAGGATTGGTCGATGTTTTTGGTGCGAGCGGAAGGAGGAGGCGATGTTTCTCGTGTTCGTGCTGGTCGTCCCGGTCCCCGCCGGGACTCCGCCGCATCCGCAGCAGTCGTCGGGTTCGCCGCAGGGCCAGCCGCGGGCCGGTGCTGACACCGGCCCGGCCGGACCCGTGCGGAAGACGCCGGAGGAGGGACGCCCGCCGGGGCTGTTCCTGTCCGGAGTGCTGGTCGAAGAGGAGGGGGAGGTCTCAGAAGTACCAGGGGAAGGTGGACCAGTCGGGGTCCCGCTTCTGCAGGAACGCGTCCCTGCCCTCGACGGCCTCATCGGTCATGTAGGCGAGCCGGGTGGTTTCACCGGCGAAGAGCTGCTGACCGACGAGCCCGTCGTCGATGGCGTTGAACGCGTACTTGAGCATGCGCTGCGCCGTCGGGGACTTGCCGTTGATCTCCCGGGACCACTGCAGCGCGGTGGCCTCCAGTTCGGCGTGCGGGACGACCTCGTTGACCATGCCCATCTGGTGGGCCTGCTCGGCGGTGTAGGGGCGTCCGAGGAAGAAGATCTCGCGGGCGAACTTCTGCCCGACCTGGCGTGCCAGGTACGCCGACCCGAAGCCACCGTCGAAGCTGCCGACGTCGGCGTCGGTCTGCTTGAACATGGCGTGCTCGGCGCTGGCGAGGGTGAGATCGCACACCACGTGCAGGCTGTGCCCGCCACCGGCGGCCCAGCCTGGGACGACCGCGATGACGATCTTGGGCATGAACCGGATCAGCCGCTGCACCTCTAGGATGTGCAGCCGGCCGGCACGAGCGGGATCGACGGATTCGGCCGTCTCGCCACCGGCGTACTGGTACCCGGAACGGCCCCGGATGCGCTGGTCACCGCCGGAGCAGAAGGCCCAGCCGCCGTCCTTCTCGGACGGGCCGTTCCCAGTGATCAGCACGCAGCCGACGTCGCTGCTCATCCGCGCGTGGTCCAGGGCGCGGTAGAGCTCGTCGACGGTGTGCGGGCGGAAGGCGTTGCGGACCTCGGGGCGATCGAAGGCGATGCGCACCGTGCCCTTTCCGGGGCCGTCCTCGATGCAGCGGTGGTAGGTGATGTCGGTGAAGTCGAAGCCCTCGATGGGCTCCCACAACTTCGGATCGAACAGCTCAGAGACAACGGGATTCTGCACACCTGGGACAATAGGGGGCGCAAGTGCTCGGCGCGGGGTCCTCCCCGCGACCGCCCGGTGCTTGCGTGGACGTCGACGGAGGGAGCCGCGGACCCTCCGCCGTTGTCCGCCAGGCGATTTCAGAGGTGATCGGTTGAACCCGTCCACAGCTCAGGCTGAGGTCATCGTCGACGAGCTCGTCCGAAACGGGGTGCGCCACGCGGTGCTCGCCCCGGGGTCGCGTAACGCACCTCTCGCCTACGCTCTGCACCGGGCCGCACACGCTGCGCGTTTGAGGCTGCACGTGCGGATCGACGAGCGCAGTGCCGGCTTCCTGGCCCTGGGCCTGGCGGCGCGCACCCGTCGGCCGGTTCCGGTGTTCTGCACCTCCGGCACCGCCGCGAGCAACCTCCACCCGGCGGTCAGCGAGGCGTACCACGCCGGAGTGCCGCTGCTGGTGATCACGGCCGACCGGCCGCCGGAGCTCCGCGCGGCGGGAGCGAACCAGACCATCGACCAACACCGGCTGTACGGCAGTGAGGTGCGGTTGTTCGACGAGCTCGGCGTCGCCGAGGCGCGTTCCGGGCAGAACGCCTACTGGCGGAGTCAGGTGTGCCGCGCCTGGGCGGCTGCGGCGTGCGGCATGCGCGGCGGGCCGGTGCACCTCAACCTGCCGTTCCGCGAGCCCTTGGTGCCCGACGGCGACACCGAGTGGTTCGAGCTGCTGGAGGGACGACCGGGTGGTGCGCGGTGGACCGAGGTCGCCGATCGCGGAACGTCGCCGAGCTCGTTGGGGAGGCTGAGCTCCGGTCGCGGGCTCGTGCTGGTGGGCGACTGGGACGGCGCCGAGGAGGCGAGCGCCTGGGGCGAGCGCGTCGGCTGGCCCGTGCTGTCGGAGGTCGGCGGCGTCGGGGTGTCCGGACCGGCTGCGATCAGCACCGGGATGTGGCTCCTCAACCTGCCCGAGTTCATTCGCGAGCACCGGCCCGAGCAGGTGCTGTGCGTGGGACGCCCGACGGTGTTCCGCCAGGTTCAGCAACTGCTCGCCGATTCCGGGGTGGAGGTGCTGCTCGCGCACGGCGGGATCGGCTGGCCCGCGCCCGCGCACAACGTGCGCGAGGTGGCCGAGACCTTCGGGGCCGACTCCGGAGGTCCCGGACTCGTCGACCCGCAGTGGCTGACGGCCTGGCAGCAAGCCGACCAGAAGGCCTCCGCTGCCCTGCACGCCGCCCTCGACCTGGAGCGGTGGCCGAACGGGCCGGCGGTGGCGCGCGAGGTGGTCGACGCGCTGCCGGAGAACTCGCTGCTGGTGCTCGGGTCGTCGAACCCGAGCCGGGACGTCGCGCTCGCCGGGCGGCAGCGGCCCGATGTGCTGGTGCACCGCAACCGCGGCGCGGCCGGCATCGACGGGACGGTGTCCACGGCGCTCGGAGCGGCCACCGGCCACGGCGGGCCGACCTACGCGTTGCTGGGCGACCTGACGTTCCTGCACGACAGCAACGGTCTGGTGCTCGGTCCGTACGAGCAGCGGCCGGACCTGACGATCGTGGTGTTCAACGACGACGGCGGAGGCATCTTCAGCCTGCTGGAGCAGGGCGGTCCCGAGCACAGCGACTCCTTCGACCGCGTCTTCGGCACGCCGCACGGCACCGACCTGGGGCAGCTGTGCGCGGCGCACGGGGTCGACCACGTCAAGGTGCCGGGCCACGCAGAACTCCGCGAGGCGCTGCGGCCGAAACCCGGCCTGCGCGTCGTCGAGGTGCGCGCCAACCGCGACGAGCTGCGCGCGGTGCACCAGCGGCTGCACGCCGCCGTCCGCTCCGCCCTGCTCGGGTGAGAACGACCGGGCGAAAACCGTTGCGGCGACACTCCTCGTGCGCCTCGGGAACGTGAACGCCCTGGGTCAGCCGCAAGGTGAGGTGCGGTGCGACCGGACACAGTGGTCGGACGGGTGCGTTAGCCCGTTGGTGTGCATTCGCGTTTTTCCGCGTGGCGATGGGAAAAACTCGGCGCGAAAAGCGCGCCCGGTGTGAACGTGAGTGCCTAGTCTCCTGATCGGACCGAAGAGTTCGAGGAGGTGCAGGGTGATTCGACGACAGGGCCTGCGCGCGGTGATCGCGGCATGCTGTGCGAGCGCGGTGTTCGTCGCGCCGGCGTTGGCGGGGAGTGAAGGACCAGGCGCACCGGGAGCGGGCGACGCCTACTTCCCCGGTTACGGCAACGGCGGCTACGACGTATCCCACTACGACCTGCAGTTGCGCTACCAACCCGCCGATGATCACCTGCAGGGCACCGCGACGATCGTCGCGACCGCCACGCAGGACCTGACGGCGTTCAACCTGGACTTCGCCCTGACCGCGAAGTCGGTGCGGGTCAACGGCGTGCCGGCGCAGTTCTCCCAGAAAGGCCTGGAGCTCACCGTGACCCCGCCGTCGACCCTGCCGCAGGGCGAGGTGGCGACCTTCGTCGTGGAGTACGAGGGCACGCCGTCGACCGCGGACGTCGACGGTTTCAACCCGTGGGTGCGCACCTCGGACGGAGCGTTGGCGATCGGCCAGCCGGAAATTTCCTCCTGGTGGTTCCCAGGCAACGACCACCCGAGGGACAAGGCCACTTACGACGTGGCGGTCACCGTGCCCGACGGGACCGAGGCCATCTCCAACGGGGTGAACACCCGCAACAGCAGCCTGGCCGGGTGGACCACCTGGAACTGGCGCAACACCGAGCCGACCGCCACCTACCTGGCGTTCATGACCATCGGCCAGTACGAGATCAGCAGCAAGACCGGTGCGTTCGGCCAGCCGTTCGTCACCGCTTACTCCGACAAGCTCGGCCCGCTGGCCGGACCGGCCAAGGCCAGCATCGAGCGCACCCCGGAGGTCGTGGACTTCCTGACCCAGCTGTTCGGGGAATACCCGTTCTCCGCGCAGGGTGGTGTCGTCCCGTCCGAGGGCCTGAACTTCGCCCTGGAGAACCAGACCCGCCCGACGTACAGCCACAAGTTCTTCCAGAGCGCGTCGAACGTGTCGGTGGTCGTGCACGAGAACGCCCATCAGTGGTTCGGCGACTCGGTGTCGGTGGACACCTGGCGCGACATCTGGATCAACGAAGGATTCGCGTCCTACTCGGAGTGGCTGTGGTCGGAGGCGCACGGCACGGGCACCGCGCAGGAGTTGTTCGACCACTACTACAACTCGCACCCGGCGGATGACCCGTTCTGGCAGGTCCTGCCGGGAGACCCGGGTGCCGAGAACGTCTTCCACGACGCCGTCTACGACCGGGGCGCGATGACGCTGCACGCGCTGCGCAGCGTCGTCGGTGATGAGGTGATGCTGGACATCACCCGCACCTGGGCGGCGGAGCACCGCTTCTCGACCGGCACCATCGAGAAGTTCATCGACTTGGCGGAGCAGAAGTCCGGCAAGCAGCTCGACGAGGTGTTCAACACCTGGTTGTTCACCAAGGGCAAGCCCGCGGTGAACCCGGCGGCCGGAGTCGCGGCCAGCGCGGCCCGCGAGCACGTGCCCACGCCCCCGGCGGTCGCCGAGATCGACCGCGCGCACGAACACCTCCACGACCACTAACCGGTCAACGAACTCCTTCCAGGGCTTCGCGCACCGGGAGGAGCTTCGCTTCCACCTCGGCCACCTCCAGGTCCGGTTCGGAGTCGGGCACTATCCCGCCTCCGGCGAACAGCCGGACCCGGCCGCCACGAGCACCGCCGGAGCCAGCTCCGGCGGTGCTCTGCTGTTCGATCTGCCCGCAGCGCAGCGCGATGCCGAGCTCGCCGTTGCCCGCGCCGTCGATCCAACCGACCGGACCCGCGTAGCGGCCGCGGTCCATGCCTTCGAGTTCGGAGATCAGCGGCACGGCGTCCTCGGTCGGGGTGCCACCGACCGCCGCCGTGGGGTGCACCGCTTCGACGAGTTGCAGCAGCCCCGACCCGTCAGGCGTGTCGGCCAGCTTGCCTTCGACGTCGGTGGCCAGGTGCAGCACGTTGCGCAGCCGCAGCACCGACGGCGACGTCGGCACCGACAGCTCGCTGCAGAACGGGCGCAGCTTCTCGGCCAGCGACTCGGCGGCGTAGGCGTGCTCGCTGCGGTTCTTGGTCGAGTCGAGCAGTTCGGCGGCGATCTCGTGGTCGGTGCGGCCGGGGTGTGGCCAGGCCGTGCCCGCCAGCACCCGGGAGCGGACCTCGTACCCGCGCCGCTCCAACAGCAGTTCCGGGGTGGCGCCGACCAGGCCGTCCACCGCGAAGGTCCAGCAGTTCGCGTAGCGCGCGGCCAGGTTGTGCAGCAGGAAGCGCACGTCGAGCGGCTCGGAGGTGTTGGCGACGAGGTCGTGCGCGAGCACCACCTTGCGGAGCTCACCACCGGACTCCCGCATCAGCCGGACAGCTTCGGTCACCGCCTGCCGGTATGCCGTGGACGACAGCCGACCATCGCTGTAGGAGACCGTGCCGGGCTGGCGCACCGGCTCGGGGGCCGGTTCGGGCGCGTCGCCGATGGTGGTGATCCAGCGGACGCCGTCCCGCTCACCGATGATCAGCTCGGGCAGCACCAGGACCGAGTCGCCGGGGCGGTCGGCGAAGGCCAGGCTGGTGAAGGCCACCGGTCCGCAGCCGGGCAGCCCCACCGCGTCATCGACGTCGATGTGCCCGCACAGCTGCCGCCACCACGCGTCGGCGTCGGTGAAGCGATCCGCGCCGGAGGTGTCCAGCCGTGCCGCGCAGCCCCATCCGACCAGGCCCTGGCCCTCGCGGACCCAGCTCAGCGACTCGCCGGCGGGGAGCAGGTCCAGCAGCGGGCGGTCGTGCCGTGGGTCGGCAGGATCGAGCCTGCGGGTGCGCGCCGTCAGCCGCCTGGATGTAGTCGCCACGCTTGGAGCGTATGCGGAGTGCGAATCCGGGTGGGCTGACCGGCCGCGTGGCCCTGGACACGACCCCCGGCCCTTACAATCGGTCACCGTGGCAGGCGACGCGGTGCCCCAGGACGCGGCCGACTTTGTGACCAGGTCAAACACGGACGGTTATCAGTCGGTAGCACAGCCCTCACCTGGGAGGGTCCGCCGCCGAGTGAGACGCGGTGTGCTGATCACGGGTCTGTTGCTGTCGGTGATGGGCTTGTCGATCATCGGTGCCTGCTTCATCAACGACCGCACGATCATGGAATCACGGGGCCAAGCGGTGGCCGAAGTCGTGGACACCTCGCTGACCCGGACCGTGGTGCGGTTCAACACCGAGGACGGCCGCGTCTACATACCGCCGAACGGCGTGATCTACCCGACCGACCTGCAAGCGGGGCAGCTGGTGCGAGTCGAGTACGACTCCCGCAACCCCGACCTGGTCCGAGTCGCAGGTCGCACGGCGATGATCTCGCTGCTGCCGGTGTTCAGCACGCTGGCGGTCCTGTGGGCGGTGCTGCTGCCAACGTATTGGCTGCTCAGGAGATCGGACAGGGACTGAGGGCCCTTCCGGCGCCTTTCGGCCGGTGCCAGACTGGGTATCCGCCGCAAAGGGGTCGGTGGTCACACTCCGAAGGGCCGACCCCGCGTCTGCGAGGTCGTTGCCCATGAACAGCCCTAGAGCGTTGTCCGACTGGCCCCAGGTTCAGCAGCAGTGGGTGCTCGGCGCACCGGTGCTGTCCACCGTCGACCGGTCGGTACCCGCTGAGGTGGATCCCGCCGAACTGGCGCTGTACTGCACGATGCTCGGCGACGACGCCCTGGTGCTCTCCCACCGGCTGACCGAGTGGGGGATGCGCGCCGGTCTGGAGGAGTCCGCAGCGCTCGGGGAGATCGCGCACGACCTGCTCGGACAGGCCCGGGTCCTGTACGGCCGGGCGGTCGAGGTGCGCGGCGAGCAGGACGAGGACCTGCTCGCCTACCACCGGGAGCCCGCCGAGTTCCGGAACGTGCGGTTGGCCGAGGTCGACTGCGGCCCTGGGCCGGGCGGTGACTTCCCGACCACGGTGGCCCGCCTGCTGCTGTTCACCACTTGGCGCCTCGTGGTCTTCGAGGAACTCGCCACCTGCCGGGACGCGGTGCTGGGGACGTTGGCGGCGAGGTCGCTGCACCGGCTGGCAGAACACCGCAACCACGCCGCTCAGTGGGTGATCAAGCTGGGCGATCACGGCCCCAACGGCTCGCAGCTGATGAGCGCCGGTTTGGAACGCGTGTGGCCGCTGGCCGCGGAGCTGTTCGTCTCGCACCCGGTCGAAGCGAGGCTGGCCGACGCCGGCTACGGCGTGGACACCTCCCGACTGCGCGCTCGGGTGGGGCAGGGGCTCGACGAGGTGTTCTCCATCGCTCGCCTCCAGCACCCGGACACCACCGAGTTCGGCGAGTTCGTCCGGCCGGGCGGTCGCGACGGCGCGCACACCGAATCCATGGAGTTCCTGCTGGCCGACATGCAGTACCTGGTCAGGGCGGGGCTGGCCAGCGGGCAACCCCCGAAGAAGCCTCAACAGGACGAGCGAAGTTTCAGAAATGCAATGGAAGATGAGTAGTTCCCCGCAAGCCGATGAGCACCGGCCGGGCGCACAGTGATCGAGGGGCAGTAGAGGCGGCGGGAGCAGTGCCTGGGGTCTTCCGCGCTCCTCGGTCGGGGACTAGTGGAAGGGCGCAACGCGGATGGACGAGATCTGGTTGCAGGTGCTCATGGCCTTGATGGCGGGATGTGCCGGTGCGGGCGTGGTCCTCGCGGTGCGCGGACGTCCCGCCGAGCAGGTCGCGGAGGAACCGGAACCCGCACCCGAGCCGCTGCCGCAGCGGGAGCCGGACGGCTGGGGTCCGTCCGTGCGGCACTGCGAGCAGGCGGTGCTGCGCGCGAGCCGGGCCGTCGAGGCGATGTCCTCGCAGCAAGCCCGCAACCGGTTGCTGACCGTCGTGCGCCGGATGGACGCCGAGCTGCCCAACCTGCGCGTGCTCGCCGAACTCGGACGCGGTCTGGGGGCGACCTCCCGCGACGTCGAGATCGCGGGCCGGGTGCGCAACGAGCTGGCCGAGGCCGAGGAGCGCTTCGGCGCGGTCACCCGCGAGGTGCTCGAACTCGTCGAGGACCCCGACCCCGAGCGGGTGGGCGAGTTGCGCGGGCGGTTCCCGCTGCTGCGACCGATCTCGGCAGTCCTGCCCGATCCGGTCAGCTAGCCGGTACCTCGGCCGCCTGCGCCCACCACGCGTGGACCTCGACGGCCGCACCGGGCGCGGCGACGAGCAGCCCGTCGCGCGGCAGCGGGTTGGGCTCGCCGCGCCGGTCGAGGACCGTGGCACCGGCCTCGGTGGCCAGAGCGAGCGCTCCGGCGACGTCCCACTCCTCGTAGTCGTCGAGCACGGCGGCGATGGTGTGGCCGAGGGCGACCTGGGTGATGGCCAGCGCCGGTGAACCCAGTAAGCGCACGCCGACCTGCGCGCTGGCCGCGTTGGTGATGAACCGGTTCATCCCAGGCCACGGCCCGTTCTTGGTCAGCTCGGTGCACACGATGCCGCCGCGTATCTCGGTGCGGTCGGGCAACCGCACCGGAGTGCCGTTGGCCCGCATGCCCCGGCCTCGCGCGGCCGCGTAGATCTGGGTCCGGTAGGGGTCGGCGACCACGCCGACCACGGGCCCGTAGCCGTCGAGCATCGCCAGGCTGTAGGCGCACCAGGGCAGCCCGGCCACGTAGTTGGCGGTGCCGTCCACCGGGTCGACCGACCAGCGGAACTCCGAGGCGCCCTGCTGCGGCGGAACGCTGGGCTCGTCCCCGAACTCCTCGCCGAACACCGGCGTGCCGGGGAACTCGTCTGCGAGGATGCGGCGGGTGTGCCGTTCCAGCGTGCGGCCGGTATCGGTGACCCAGTCGAACGGCGACTCGCTGGGCTCGGGCCGCGCCCCTCTGCCCGCGGTCGCGATGATGACGTCGGCGGCGTCGTTGGCCAGCCGACCGGCGACCTCGAACGCCCGCGACACCAGGGCCGGTTCGATCTGGGCGGGTGGAGTAGGCAGGGCCGTCATGCGTCCCCAGCCTCCGCGTGGCGGGTGACCGCTCAGCAACGTCGAGGTGACCGGCTGCGGAGCCGCAAGCCACGTTTGCGGGCCGATCGGCGAGTTGGGGTGCTCTTCGGTTGTCGTTGGGGATCGCGTCACGTTGCCTTCGGCTGCTCGCCGGAACCGGCGGCGACCGTGTTGTCCGTGCGCATCGCGATCGTGACCGAGAGCTTCCTGCCGCAGATCAACGGAGTGACGAACTCGGTGTTGCGGGTGCTGGAGCACTTGCGTCGTCGAGGTGACCAGGCCCTGGTCATCGCCCCCGGACCCGGTCCGGACGAGTACGCGGGCTTCCCCGTCATCAGGTTGCCGGCGGTGGACCTGCCGATGGTGTCGTCGCTGCCCATCGGGTTCCCGAGCCGCCGCGTGCTGCGCGGGCTCCAGGAGTTCGCGCCCGACGTGGTGCACCTGGCCTCGCCCTTCGTGGTCGGGGCGCGCGGGATGAACGCCGCGCGTCGGCTGGGCGTTCCGACGGTCGCCGTCTACCAGACCGATGTGGCGGGTTTCGCCGAGTCCTACGGGCTCGGGCTGACCGCGAAGGCGGCGTGGAAGTGGATCCGCCGCCTGCACTGCCACGCCGACCGCACGCTGGCCCCCTCGACGTGGGCGGTGGAGACGCTGCGCGAGCACGGCGTTCCGCGCGTGCACCGGTGGGGTCGAGGGGTCGACACCGAGCGGTTCACGCCGCGCAAGCGCGACGAGCAGCTGCGGGCCGAGCTGGCTCCGAACGGTGAACTGCTGGTCGGCTACGTCGGCAGGTTGGCACCGGAGAAGCGCATCGAGCGGCTCGCCGAGCTCGACGGCACGTCCGGCGTGCGGCTGGTCGTGGTCGGCGACGGCCCGGAGCGCGAGCGGTTGAACGCGGAACTGCCCAACGCCGCATTCCTCGGTCAGCGCACCGGCGATGAGCTGGCCCGCATCTACGCCAGCCTCGACGTCTTCGTGCACACCGGCCCGCACGAAACGTTCTGCCAGGCGGTGCAGGAGGCGATGGCCTCCGGAGTCGCGGTCGTCGCCCCGGACGCGGGCGGGCCCCGCGACCTGGTCGAGGTGGGGCGCACCGGCTACCTGCTGCCCGCCCACGACGACGCCGAGCACGCCGCGGCCCTGCGCCGCGCCATCGCCGACCTGCGCGATCCCGCGCTGCGGGAGCGCTTCGGCACCCACGCCCGCAACGCCGTGGCAGGTCGCACCTGGCCGGCCCTGTGCCGCCAGTTGGTGGACCACTACGCGTCGGTGAGCGGGTACGTGGAGTCGGCAGCTGCCTGAACCGGCTCCGGAGCGGGCCACGTACGCTTCGGGTGTGTCTCGGGCAGGCTTGGACAAGAACCCTCGCGAAGTCGCGGCGATGTTCGACGGCGTCGCGCGTCGGTACGACTTGACCAACACGGTGCTGTCGTTCGGGCAGGACCGGCGCTGGCGGAAGGTGACCCGGCAGCTGCTCGCGCCCCAGCAGGACGAGAAGGTCCTCGACCTCGCCGCTGGGAGCGGCGTGTCGACCGTCGAGTTCTCCCGTTCGGGCGCCTACTGCGTCGCGGCCGACTTCTCGCTGGGCATGCTCTCGGTCGGCAAGGGCCGGGGTGTGCCGCTGGTGGCGGCCGACGCCCTGCACCTGCCGTTCGCCGACGGCGCTTTCGACGCCGCGACGATCTCCTTCGGTCTGCGCAACCTCGCCGACACGGTCGCGGGCCTGCGCGAGATGCGCCGCGTGGTGCGGCCCGGCGGGCGCCTGGTGGTGTGCGAGTTCTCCACGCCGACGTGGCAGCCCTTCCGCGGCGTCTACATGAACTACCTGATGCGCGCGCTGCCCTCGATCGCCCGCGCGGTCTCCTCCAACCCGGACGCCTACGTCTACCTCGCCGAGTCCATCCGCTCCTGGCCCGACCAGCGAGCCCTCGCCGAGCTCATCGGCGAAGCCGGCTGGTCCGACACCACCTGGAAGAACCTCACGAGCGGCGTCGTGACGGTCCACCACGCCAAGAACCCGTCCTGATCGACCGGGCACGGGAGCGGCTCAGAGCCAGGTGGTCTCGGGTGTCGTGGTCCTGGCCCAGGTGAGGGACCGGGTGAAGGCCCTGGTGGCCGGAGGTTGCGGGTGGTTGGGAGTGCGGATCACCGCGATCCGCCGGTGAGTCTCCGGTGCTGCTAGGGGGACGTGGACCAGGCCTGCGAAGGCGATCAGGGGTAGGACCATCCCGGGCATGATGGCGGTGCCGAGGCCCGCGGCGACCAGCCCTGCCACTGCGGTGATGTTGCCCGATTCCAGGACCACGCGGGGGTGCGCCTCCGCGGCGGCGAAGGCGCGGTCGGCGTGCTGGCGGATGCTGGAGTTCGGCGCGAACGCGATGTGCGGTTCGGTCGCCAGCTCCGCCCAGGTCAGCGATTCGCGCGCGGCGAGGCGGTGCTCCTGCGGGAACACCGCGCACATCCGGTCGGTGGCGATGGGGTGCACGGCCAGGTCGGGCAGCGGTTCGGCGACCACCGTGACGCCCAGGTCGACGGTGCCCGCGCGAACCTTGGCGAGGACCTCGTCGGACATGCCGTCCTCGATCGACAGCTCCACGTCCGGGTGCTCCGCGCGGTAGGCCGAGACGACCGGGGGCAGCAGGATCGCCGCCATCGACGGCAGCGCCGCCACCCGGACGCGGCCGCGGGTGCCTGCCAGGAACCCGTGGAAGTGGTTGATCCCGGCGTCGAACGAGTCCACCACCCGCCGCGCGACCAGGCAGAACTCGGTGCCCTCCGGTGTGGTGACCAGGTTGCGGGTGCTGCGCTGGAACAGCGTGATGCCGAGCTTGCGCTCGACGTCGCGCACCGCGCGGCTGATCGAGGACTGCGCCTGGTGGAGCTGCTCGGCAGCGGCGGTGAACCCACCGGTGTCGTGCACAGCGAGGACCAGCCGGAGCTGCTGCACGGTCAAATCCATGCCCATGGCGCATGAATCTATCAATTTTCAGTGCTTGACCAGCATGAGCGAGGTGGATCACAGTTCTCTCGCCCGGCCCAACTGCGGTGTTCGGAGGTTGCCCATGCTGGCCGCGAGTGGATTCCTGACGATCGGCGTGTTCCTCGCCCTGGTGCTCTCGCGCAGGGTGTCGGTGCTGTTCGCGCTCACCCTGGTGCCGATCGCCGCGGCACTGCTCGGCGGTCACGGCGCGGGGCTCGGTGAGCTGGTGGCCGATGGCCTGCTCACCGTCGCCCCGGTGGCCATCATGATCACCTTCGCGGTGCTGTACTTCAGCCTGATGATCGACGCGGGGCTGTTCGACCCCGCCGTCACCCGCATCCTGCGCTGGGCCAAGGGCGACCCGCTCAAGATCACCGTCGGCACCGCGCTGCTGACCCTGCTGGTCGCGCTGGACGGCGACGGGGCCTCGACCTTCCTGATCACCGTCTCCGCGCTGCTGCCGATCTACCAGCGGTTGGGGATGCGCCGAATCGTGCTGGCCGGCGTGGTCTGCCTCGGCGCCGGAGTCATGAACATGGTGCCGTGGGGTGGTCCGACCGCCCGCGCGATGGCCGCGCTGGAGCTCGATTCCGCGCAGCTGTTCCTGCCCGTGCTGCCCGCGATGTTCGCCGGCATCTGCTGGGTGCTGGTGGCCGCCTACCTGATCGGCCGATCCGAGCGGAAGCGACTCGGCGTGGTGAGCATCGAAGTCGGCGAGCGGGCGCGGCTGACCGGCGCGGACCGCGTGCGGTTCTGGATCAACGCGGCGCTGACGCTGGCCCTGGTCGGCTGCCTGCTCTTCCAGCTCGCCGACCTGGAAGTGCTGTTCCTGGTGGCCTTCCTGGTCGCGCTGCTGATCAACCGCCCGTCGTGGCAGGGCCAGCAGGAGCTGTTCGCCAAGCACGCCTACAACGTGGTGCTGGTCGTCGTGGTGATCTTCGCTGCCGGCGTGTTCACGGGCATCCTCACCGGCACCGGCATGATCAAGGCGATGGCCGAGAGCCTGGTCGCGGTCATCCCCGACGCCGGTGGCGCCCTGCTGCCGGTGGTCACGGCCATCGCCGGGATGCCGCTGAGCTTGGTCTTCACCCCCGACGCCTTCTACTACGGGGTCGTCCCGGTGCTGGCGGAGACCAGCGCGGCGCTCGGCGGCGATCCGGCCGCGATCGGGCGGGCGGCGATCCTCGGCCAGATGACCACCGGGTTCCCGCTGAGCCCGCTGACCGCCTCGACGTTCATCCTGCTCGGCATGTCCAAGGTCGATCTCGGCGACCACCAGCGGTTCATCTTCGGCTGGGCCTTCGGCACCACGCTGGTGATGACGGCGGTCGCGCTGCTCACGGGGGTGCTGTAGATGCGCATCGGCAGTGGAGCCGGTTTCGCCGGTGACCGCCTCGAACCGGCGCTGGAGCTCGTGCGGGCGGGTGTGGACGACCTGGTCCTGGAGTGCCTGGCCGAGCGCACCATCGCCCTCGGGCAGCAACGCAGGCTGGGGGATCCGGATCAGGGGTACGACCCGTTGCTGCGCGCGCGGTTCGAGCGGTTGCTGCCGGTCGCGGTGCCGAACGGAGCACGGGTGATCACCAACATGGGCGCCGCCCATCCGCTGCGGGCGGGCGAGGTCACGCGGGAGGTGATGACGGCCGCTGGGCTGGCCGGCCGCATCGCCGTGGTCACCGGTGACGACGTGCTGGACCGGCTCGACCCGGCCACGCCGGCGCTGGAGGACGGCCTCCCGCTGGCCGAGCACGGCGAGATCGTTTCCGCCAACGCCTACCTCGGCGCCGAGGCGCTGCTGCCCGCGCTGGACGCGGACGTGGTGATCACCGGGCGGGTCGCCGACCCTTCGTTGTTCGTGGCGCCGATCGCGCAGCGGATGGGCTGGGATCTCGACGACGTTCAGCGCGTCGCCGCCGCGACGCTGGTCGGCCACGTCCTGGAGTGCGCGGGGCAGGTGACCGGCGGCTACTTCGCCGACCCGGGCGCCAAGGACGTCCCCGGGCTGGCCGAGCTCGGGTTCCCGTTCGCCGACGTCAACGCCGACGGCAGCGCGACCATCGGCAAACCGGACGGGACCGGCGGGATGGTGACGGTCGCAACGGTGCGCGAGCAGCTGCTCTACGAGGTCACCGACCCGACCGCCTACCGCACGCCCGATGTGGTCCTGGACTTCCGCGAGGTCCGCGCCGAGCGGACCGGTGCGGACCGGGTGCGCATCAGCGGAGCACGCGGGCGGACCAGGCCGGAGGAGCTGAAGGTCAGCGTCGGCTACCGCGCGGGGCACCGCGCCGAATGCGGCATCAGCTACGCCGGACCGGGGGCGGCCGAACGGGCGAGGTTGGCTGCGGACGTGGTGAGCGAGCGGCTGCGCGGCACCGGGCTGCGCGTGCGCGCCGACGTCTTGGGGGCGATGGGCGATCCGGACGGTGAGTGCCGGCTGCGAGTGGCCGCCATCGCGGAGGACCGGACGGCGGTGCAGGCGGTCTGCCACGAGGTCGAATCGCTCTACACCAACGGCCCTGCCGGAGGCGGCGGAGTGCGCACCGACGTGCGCGAGGTGATCGGCATCGTCTCCGCCCTGATCCCCAGGTCTGATGTGACATCGCAGGTCAGGACCCTGGAGGTGAACGATGCGACTGCATGAGATCGCGCACTGCCGAGCGGGCGACAAGGGGGACACCTCGATCCTGTCGGTGTTCCCGCTCGACGACGCCGACTACGACCGCCTGCGTCGGGAGCTCACCGCCGACCGGGTGCGCACCCACCTCGCTTGCCAGGTCCGCGGCGAGGTCACCCGCTGCGAGCTCCCCCTGCTCAAAGCCCTGCAGTTCACCTGCCACCGAGCCCTCGACGGGGGCGTGACCACGTCC
Source organism: Saccharopolyspora aridisoli (assembly GCF_004348445.1). GTDB lineage: Bacteria > Actinomycetota > Actinomycetes > Mycobacteriales > Pseudonocardiaceae > Saccharopolyspora > Saccharopolyspora aridisoli. Next base: position 132,197 of record NZ_SMKV01000008.1, read on the forward strand.
CTGTCCCTGGACACCCACGGGAAGACCCTCAGCTCCCGCCTCCTCGCCCTGGATCTGTGAGTCGCGAGGAGCGCGTGGGGCTGGTGGGCGGTTGTGGTCCGATCCGTCCGTGATCGAAATCCGCCACCGCCCGGTCAGTCCGGACCAGGTCTGCCCTCGGCGAGGTTCGCGGACCTTGAACCGGATGGCGGGTTTCCTCACTCAGGTGGCCTACGCGAAAGGGTCGATCGCGCTGGTGCAGCGGCTTAGACTCGGAGTTAGTGAACTCGTTCACAAGCGGGTTTCGCACCGAGCACTGCACTAGTTCGAGGAGTGTCATGACCAGCGCCACCAGCCGCCGCCGACCGGACGATGACGCCGATGTGATCGTCGTCGGAGCGGGACCGGCCGGCTCGACGGCTGCGACGTACCTGGCCAGGGCGGGACTGGACGTCCTGCTGCTGGAGAAGAGCGTCTTCCCGCGGGAGAAGGTCTGCGGCGACGGGATCACGCCACGGGGCGTCAAGCAGCTCATCGACCTGGGCATCGACACCAGGGAAGAAGCCGGCTGGCTGCACAACAAGGGCCTTCGGGTGGTCGGCGGCGGAGTCAGCCTGGAGCTCGACTGGCCGAGCCTGTCCGACTTCCCGCCCTACGGCGTGGTCCGCCCGCGCAACGACTTCGACGACCTGCTGGCCCGCAACGCCCAGCTCGCCGGGGCCCGCCTGTTCCAGCAGACGAGCGTCAGCGGCGCCATCACCGACGAGCGCACCGGCCGGGTCGTCGGCGTGGAGGCCAAGACCGGGCCCGAGCGCAAGCCGGTGACCTACCGGGCGCCGCTGGTCGTGGCCTGCGACGGGGTGTCGGCTCGACTGGCCTTGTCGGTGGGCATCCAGAAGCGCGACGACCGGCCGATGGGCGTGGCCGTGCGCCGGTACTACGCGAGCCCGCGCACCAAGGACGACTTCCTGGAGTCGCACCTGGAGCTGTGGGACAAGTCCAACCCGGCCGACCCGACGCTGCTGCCCGGCTACGGCTGGATCTTCGGCATGGGCGACGGGACGGTCAACGTCGGGCTGGGCATCCTGTCCACCTCGTCGGCCTACGGCAAGACCGACTACCGGCAGTTGCTGCGGTCCTGGCTGGACGGGACCCCCGAGGAGTGGGGATTCCGGGAGGACAACGCCACCGGCAAGATCGGCGGCGCCGCGCTGCCCATGGGGTTCAACCGCACCCCGCACTACCGCGACGGCCTGCTGCTGGTCGGCGACGCGGGCGGCATGGTCAACCCGTTCAACGGCGAGGGCATCGCCTACGCGCTGCAGTCGGCCCGGCTGGCGGCCGAGTGCGCGGTGCACGCGATGGCGCGACCGACTGCGTTCTCCCGCGAGCAGGCCCTGAGCCGGTACCCGACGGCGGTGCAGCAAGAGCTCGGCGGCTACTTCCGGCTCGGCAATATCTTCAGCAAGTTGATTGGCAATCCCACGGTCATGCGGATGGCCACCAAGCACGGCCTGCCGCGGCAGACGTTGATGCGTTTCGTGTTGAAGTTGCTGGCAAATCTCTACGACGAGAAGGGTGGGGACGTCATGGACCGTGTGATCAGCACCACTACTCGCGTCACCCCTAGCGCGTGACCCTGAGTGTCTGGTCAGATGTCCCGGTAACCGTGAGGGAAGTCATAAAGTTAGGTGCGCCTCACTACGGAGCCGAATCGGCCGACCGCATAGAGTGCGCATCGGAGGCCTGAGGCGTGACCTGCGCCTTGGCGGGGACTGACGATGTGTGTTCCGGGTCACAGGGCCCGGAACCGGTTGGAGGGGAGCAGAGGTGCTCGACCCGTACATCCCGTTGGTGCTGTTGTTCGCGCTGGCGCTGGGATTCGCGGTCTTCTCGGTCGCGATCGCACCGCTCGTCGGTCCCCGCCGCTACAACAAGGCGAAGCTCGACGCCTACGAGTGCGGGATCGAGCCGTCGCCGCAGCCCGTCATCGGCGGCGGCCGGATGCCCGTCGCTTACTACCTGACCGCGATGTTGTTCATCCTCTTCGACATCGAGATGGTCTTCCTCTACCCGTTCGCGGTCTCGGCCGACGCCCTGGGGATGTTCGGCGTCGTCGAGATCGTGCTGTTCATAGCGACCGTCGGCTTCGCCTACATCTACGTCTGGCGGAGAGGCGGACTGGACTGGAACTAACCGAGCGCTACCGCCCGGTTCGCCGGGCGCTCGAGTGGAACTCGCCCGAGATGGATTAAAGGGACTAGCCGCAAGGACGCGGGAAGGAGTGCCGGCGATGGGGCTCGAAGAGCAGCTGCCCAACGGCATCCTGTTGGCCAACGTGGAGAAGCTCGTCAACTGGACCCGGAAGACGTCGATGTGGCCGGCGACGTTCGGGCTGGCCTGCTGCGCCATCGAGATGATGACCGTTGGCGGTTCCCGCTACGACATCTCGCGGTTCGGCATGGAGCGCTTCTCCGCCACCCCGAGACAAGCCGATCTGATGATCGTGGCCGGTCGGGTGACCAACAAGATGGCCCCGGTGTTGCGCCAGATCTACGACCAGATGCCCGAGCCGCGCTGGGTGCTGGCGATGGGCGTGTGCGCCTCCACCGGCGGCATGTTCAACAACTACGCGGTGGTGCAGGGCGTCGACCACGTGGTGCCGGTGGACATGTACCTGCCGGGATGCCCGCCGCGACCGGAGATGCTGCTCGACTCGATCCTCAAGCTGCACGCCAAGATCATGGACGAGCCGATCAACGCCAAGCGCGCGCAGGAGAAGCTCGAACGCGGCGACCGCACCCCGATGATCCCGTCCTCGGTCCGGTACGCGCCGAAGAACGCCTCGCAGCGCAAGCGCGCCGAGCGGCAGCAGGCCGCGCAGCGACGCGAGATGGGCGGAACGGATGAGCTCGGCGCGTTCGAGAGCGCGCCCGAGCGCCCGGAACTCAAGTCGGGTAGGTGAATTCGATGGCGGACAAGGAAACCACCCCGGCCCCGGGCGAACCCGGTTCGAGCGCCGAGCGCGCCGCGGACCTGACGCCCACGGGAGCCGAGCCGGCGCGCGCCGGAGCTCCGGCAGCCGGCCGCGAGCGGCAGGGCATGTTCGGCGTGCGCGGCACCGGTGACACATCGGGCTTCGGTGGGCTGCGCCTGCCGGCCTACGTGCCGCCGGCCGGCGAGCGCCCCTACGGTGGCTGGTCCGACGAGGTCGCCGACGCGCTCTTCGACGCGCTGCGCGCCAAGGGGCTTCCGGACGACACCGTGCAGCAGGTGACCGTCGACCGCGGCGAGATCACCTTCTACCTGCGCCGCGACGACCTCGTCGAGGTCTGCCGCACCCTGCGCGACGACCCGGCGCTGCGCTTCGAGCTGTGCAGCTCGGTGTCCGGTGTGGACTACGGGCCGGACGCGCCGCAGCGGCTGCACTCGGTCTACCACCTGACGTCGATGACCTACCGGCGCCGCATCCGGCTGGAGGTCGCCGTGGACGTGGAGGACCCGCACCTCCCGTCGATCGTGTCGGTCTACCCGACCGCCGACTTCCAGGAGCGCGAGGCCTGGGACATGTTCGGCCTGGTCTACGACGGGCACCCGGCGCTGACCCGGATCCTGATGCCCGATGACTGGGACGGTCACCCCCAGCGCAAGGACTACCCGCTCGGCGGGATCCCGGTGGAGTACAAGGGCGCCGAGATCCCGCCGCCGGACCAGCGCAGGGCCTACTCGTGATCGCGGAGAGGTGTGGGCAATGACCACCGAATCACTCACCGGCGCGTACCCCGCCGAGTCGAGAGACACCACCGAGGGCCGCATCTTCACCGTCACCGGCGGCGACTGGGACGAGTTCCTGGACGAAACCGGCGGCGAGGAGCGGATTGTCATCAACCTGGGCCCGCAACACCCATCCACGCACGGCGTTCTGCGGCTGGTGCTGGAGCTCGAGGGCGAGACGGTCACCAAGGCCCGCTCGGTCATCGGGTACCTGCACACCGGCATCGAGAAGAACACCGAGTACCGGACGTGGACCCAGGGCGTCACCTTCGTGACGCGCATGGACTACCTGGCGCCGCTGTTCACCGAGAGCGCTTACTGCCTCGGCATCGAGAAGCTGCTGGGCATCGAGGCGCCGAAGCGGGCTCAGACGATCCGGGTAATGCTGATGGAGCTCAACCGGATCTCCTCGCACCTGGTGTTCCTGGCCACCGGGGCCATGGAGCTGGGCGCGACCACCGGCATGACCTACGGCTTCCGCGAGCGCGAAGAGGTCCTGCACCTGCTGGAGTTCCTGACCGGCCTGCGGATGAACCACGCGTTCGTCCGGCCCGGGGGTGTCGCGCAGGACCTGCCGGAGGGCTGGCAGGACAAGGTGCGCGAGTTCATCAAGGTCATGGACACCCGGCTGCCGGACTACGACAAGCTGTTCAGCGGTCAGCCGATCTGGAAGCAGCGGCTGAAGGACGTCGGCTACCTGCCGTTGGACGGCGCGCTGCAGCTGGGCGTGACCGGACCGCTGCTGCGGGCCGCGGGACTGCCGTGGGACCTGCGCAAGGTCGAACCGTACTGCGGATACGAGGAATACGACTTCGAGGTGCCCACCAGCAACGACGGTGACTGCTACGCGCGGTACCTGCTGCGGGTGCAGGAGATGCACGAGTCGCTGAAGATCATCCGGCAGTGCGTGGACAAGGTGGAGTCCGGTCCGCACATGGTGGAGGACGCCAAGATCGCCTGGCCGGCGAAGCTGAGCATCGGCGCCGACGGCATGGGCAACTCCCTGGAGCACGTCCGCAAGATCATGGGCCAGTCCATGGAGTCGCTGATCCACCACTTCAAGCTGGTGACCGAGGGCTTCGACGTCCCGCCCGGACAGGCGTACGCGCCGGTCGAGTCGCCGCGCGGCGAGCTGGGTGTCCACCTGGTCTCCGACGGCGGCACCCGGCCGATGCGGGTGCACGTGCGCGAACCCAGTTTCGTGAATCTGCAGGCGATGCCGGTGATGGCCGAAGGCGGACTGGTGGCCGACGTGATCGCGTCCGTCGCCTCCATCGACCCGGTGATGGGCGGGGTGGATCGATGACCGAGCAGTTCGAGTTCACCACCACCGAGGAGCAGACCGACGCGGTCGACACCTCGGTGTTCGGCGAGGACACCCGGGCCGAGGCGAGGCAGATCATCGCCCGGTACCCGGAGTCGCGATCGGCGCTGCTGCCGATGCTGCACCTCGTGCAGTCGGTGCAGGGGCACGTCAGCCCGGCGGGAATCAAGTTCTGCGCGGAGGAGCTGGCGCTGTCGGTCGCCGAGGTCAGCGCCGTGGCGACCTTCTACACCATGTACAAGCGCAAGCCGTGCGGTCAGCACCTGGTCAGCGTGTGCACCAACACGATGTGCGCGGTGCTGGGCGGCGACGCGATCTACAAGGCGCTGGGCGAGCACTTGGACGTCGGGCACGAGGGCACGGCCGGGGAACCCGGCAGCGAGGGTTCGATCACCTTGGAGCACGCCGAATGCCTGGCTGCTTGCGATCTCGGGCCGGTGCTGCAGGTCAACTACGAGTACTACGACAACCAGACGCCCGAGCAGGCTCTGGAGCTGGTCAAGGCCCTCCAGCGCGGCGAGAAGCCCGCGCCGACGCGCGGACCGGCGCTGTCGGACTTCCGCGGTGCCGAACGCCAGCTGGCCGGGTTCTTCGACGACCTCGACGAGACCGTGACCGGCCCGTCGCAGGCGACCGAGACGGTGCGCGGTGCGGAACTGGCCCGGGACCGCGGCTGGACCGCGCCGAGCATGCCCGATGACGCGGAACTCCCGCCGCTGCCGGAGAAGAAGTGAGGGTGGCCATGACCGAACCGAGCACCAGCCCGGTGACCCCGGTGCTGACCAAGCGGTGGCTGTCGTCGAACTCCTGGACGCTGCGCACCTACGAGCAGCTGGAGGGCTACACCGCCCTGCGCAAGGCGCTGCGAGCCCACCCGGACCAGCTGATCGAGCTGGTCAAGGCGTCCGGGCTGCGCGGTCGCGGCGGCGCGGGGTTCCCGGCGGGCGTGAAGTGGAGCTTCATGCCCAAGGACCCGGTCAAGCCGCACTACCTGGTCATCAACGCCGACGAGGGCGAACCGGGGACCTGCAAGGACATCCCGCTGATGATGGCCGACCCGCACTCGCTGATCGAGGGCTGCATCATCGCCAGCTACGCGATGCGGGCCAACCACTGCATGATCTACGTGCGCGGTGAGGCCCTGCACCCGATGCGGCGGCTCCACAACGCGGTCCGCGAGGCCTACGCCGCCGGGTACCTGGGCAAGAACATCCTGGACTCCGGGTTCGACCTGGACATCGTCGTGCACGCCGGGGCGGGCGCCTACATCTGCGGTGAGGAGACCGCGCTGCTGGACTCCCTGGAGGGCAAGCGCGGTCAACCGCGGCTCAAGCCCCCGTTCCCCGCGGCAGCAGGGCTCTACGCCTGCCCGACGACGGTGAACAACGTGGAGACCATCGCGTCGGTCCCGTTCATCGTCAACGGCGGTTCGGACTGGTTCCGCACCATGGGCAGCGAGAAGTCGCCGGGACCGAAGATCTACTCGATCTCCGGGCACGTCGAGGACCCGGGCCAGTACGAGGCCCCGATGGGCACCACGCTGCGGCAGTTGCTGGAACTCGCGGGTGGCATGAAGGACGGCGTCCCGCTGAAGTTCTGGACCCCGGGCGGGTCCTCGACACCGCTGTTCACCGCCGAGCACCTCGACGTCCCGCTGGACTTCGAGGGCGCGGCCGAGGCCGGGTCGATGCTGGGCACCACGGCCGTCCAGGTGTTCAACGAGACCGTGTCGGTGCCGTGGGCCGTGATGAAGTGGACGCAGTTCTACGAGCACGAGTCCTGCGGCAAGTGCACCCCCTGCCGGGAGGGCACCTACTGGCTCGCGCAGGTGCTGGAGCGGATGGTCGACGGGCACGGCACCGAGGAGGACATCGACACCCTCCTGGACGTCTGCGACAACATCTTCGGCCGCTCGTTCTGCGCCCTCGGCGACGGCGCGGTCAGCCCGATCACCAGCGGTATCAAGTACTTCCGCGAGGAGTTCCTCGCGTTGTGCGACAAGAACAAGTCCGCCGCGGAACTGGTAGGAGCGGCCCGATGACCCTGGCACCCGAATCCGAAGCGCGCCCGGTCCCCGAGGGCTACGTCCGGCTCACCATCGACGGCATCGAGGTCGAGGCGCCCAAGGGCGAGCTGCTGATCCGCACCGCCGAGCGGATGGGCATCACCATCCCCCGGTTCTGCGACCACCCGCTGCTGGACCCCGCCGGTGCCTGCCGGCAGTGCCTCGTCGAGGTCGAGGTGAACGGCCGGGCGATGCCGAAACCACAGGCGTCCTGCACCATGACGGTCGCCGACGGGATGGTCGTCAAGACGCAGAACTCCTCGCCGGTGGCCGACAAGGCGCAGCAGGGCGTGATGGAGCTCCTGCTGATCAACCACCCGCTGGACTGCCCGGTCTGCGACAAGGGCGGCGAGTGCCCGCTGCAGAACCAGGCGCTCAAGCACGGCCGCGCGGATTCCCGCTTCCACGACACCAAGCGGACCTTCGCCAAGCCGGTGCCGATCTCCTCGCAGGTGCTGCTCGATCGCGAGCGCTGCGTGCTGTGCCAGCGCTGCACCCGGTTCTCCAAGCAGATCGCCGGTGACCCGTTCATCGAGCTGCTGGAAAGGGGTGCGCTGCAGCAGATCGGCATCGGCGAGCAGCAGCCGTTCCAGTCCTACTTCTCCGGGAACACCATCCAGATCTGCCCGGTCGGAGCGCTGACCAGCGCCGCTTACAGGTTCCGGTCGAGGCCGTTCGACCTGGTCTCCACCCCCGGGCAGTGCGAGCACTGCGCGTCGGGCTGCGCGACACGGACGGACTGGCGGCGCGGCAAGGTGATGCGCCGGCTGGCCGGGGACGACCCGGAGGTCAACGAGGAGTGGATCTGCGACAAGGGTCGCTTCGCGTTCCGCTACGCCAACGCCGCCGACCGCATCACCCGGCCGCAGATCCGGGAGAACGGCCAGCTGCGCGAGGCGTCCTGGACCGAGGCGCTGCAGGCAGCCGCCGAAGGCCTGACCGCCGCGCGTGACGCGGGTGGGGTCGGGGTGCTGCCCGGTGGCCGGTTGACCGTCGAGGACGCCTACGCCTACTCGAAGTTCGCGCGGGTAGCGCTGCGCACCAACGACATCGACCACCGCGCGCGGCCGCACTCCACCGAGGAACTGCGGTTCCTGGAGTCCACCGTGGTCGGGGTGACGCCGGAGAACGGTGTCACCTACCGCGATCTGGAGTCAGCCCCGGCGGTGCTGTGCGTGGCGTTCGAGCCGGAGGAGGAGTCGCCGATCGTCTTCCTGCGGCTGCGCAAGGCCGCGCGGACGGGCAAGACGCAGGTCTTCCACCTCGCCCCGCGCAACTCGCCGGGCGTGGAGAAGACCACGGTCATCACCCACGCCGGAGGCCCGGTGCGGACCGGTTCGCTGGTGCGGTGCGTGCCCGGTGGCGAGGGGGCCGCGCTGGAGTCGTTGCCGGCCGATGTGGACGAAGCGATCCGGCAGCAGGGCGCGGTGCTCATCGTCGGCGAACGCGCCGCCGAGGTGCCCGGCCTGCTGTCCGAGGTGCTGCGCACCGCCCAGCGGACGGGAGCGCGCGTCGCCTGGATCCCCCGCCGAGCCGGCGAACGCGGCGCCATCGAGGCCGGCGCGCTGCCGACCCTGCTGCCCGGAGCGCGTCCCGTCATCGACGACCACGCCCGCTCCGACGTGGAGCGGGCCTGGGGCATGGCGCCCGGTTCGCTGCCCGCCGCTGCGGGTCGCGACGCCACCGAGATCCTCACCGCCGCCGCCTCCGGGGAGCTCTCCGGCCTGTTGGTCGGCGGCGTCGACCCGAACGACCTGCCCGACCCGGAACTGGCACGCAAGGCCCTGACCGTGGCCGGTTTCGTGGTCAGCCTGGAGCTCCGCCCCAGCGCGGTGACCGAGCAGGCCGACGTGGTGCTGCCGATCGCGCCCAGCGTGGAGAAGAGCGGCAGCTACCTCAACTGGGAGGGCCGCCGTCGCGAGTTCGCCACCACCATCGAGGGCACCGGCGCGCTGCCGGACTGCCGGGTGCTGGACACGCTCGCGGTCGAGATGGACGCCGACCTGTTCACCCAGAGCCCGGCCGCCGCGAGCGCCGAGCTCGACAGGCTCGGCACCCACACCGGCGGACGCACCGCGGCCCCGGACGAGGCCGTCGCGCACGCACCACGACCCGGCCCCGGCCAGGCCGTGCTGGCGACCTGGCGGCAGCTGCTGGACAACGGATCGTTGCAGGCCGAGGAGCCGAGCCTGGCGGGTACGGCCCGCAACCGGGTCGCGATCGTCTCGCCGGAGACCGCCAAGCGCGTCGAGATCAGTTCTGGACAGCGGCTGGAGGTCCGCACCGCGCAGGGCAAGATCGTGCTGCCGGTCGAGATCGCCGACATGCCCGATGACGTCGTGTGGGTGCCCACCGACTCCGGTGAGGCCCGCGTGCTCGAGGTTCTCGGCTCCGGGCACGGAGCGCTCGTCGACATCGCGCCGAGCAGCGCGAGCCTGGAGATCAACGGGCATTCGTTGAACGGCCATTCCCCGGCCCACCACAACGGGGGGAACGCATGACCAGAACAGCCGAACTCCTCGCGGACGACCCGATCTGGCTGATCCTGCTCAAGGTAGTGGCCATCTTCGCCTTCCTGGTGCTGATGACGCTGCTGACGATCTGGGCGGAACGCCGGGTCATCGGCCGCATGCAGCACAGGCCCGGCCCGAACCGTGCTGGACCGTTCGGCATCCTCCAGTCGCTGGCCGACGGCTTGAAGCTGGCCTTCAAGGAGGACATCCGCCCGGTCATGGCCGACAAGTGGGTGTACTTCCTGGCTCCGGTGATCTCCGCGACGCCCGCGCTGGTGTCGTTCGCGGTGATCCCGATCGGGCCCGAGGTCACGATCTTCGGCGAGCGCACCGCGCTGCAGCTGGTGGACTTGCCCGTCGGCCTGCTGGTGGTGCTGGCCTGCGCCTCGGTGGGCGTGTACGGCATCGTGCTCGCCGGCTGGTCCTCCGGCTCCCCCTACCCGCTGCTGGGTTCGATGCGGTCGGCGGCGCAGGTGATCTCCTACGAGATCGCGATGGGCCTGTCGTTCGTCGCGGTCATCATGTACGCGGGCACGCTGTCGACCTCCGGCATCGTCGCAGCGCAGGAGAACGGCTGGTTCTTCGCGCTGCTGCCGGTGAGCTTCCTGGTCTACCTGGTGTCGATGGTCGGCGAGACCAACCGCGCCCCGTTCGACCTCCCCGAGGCCGAGTCCGAGCTGGTCGGTGGTTTCCACACCGAGTACTCGTCGCTGAAGTTCGCGCTGTTCTTCCTCGCCGAGTACATCAACATGGTCACCGTCTCCGCGCTGGCGACGACGCTCTTCCTCGGCGGCTGGCACGCGCCGTGGCCGCTGTCGCTGATCGGCGACGGGGTGCTCAACACCGGGTGGTGGCCGGTGCTGTGGTTCCTCGGCAAGACGCTGGCCTTCCTGTTCTTCTTCGTGTGGCTGCGCGGCACGCTGCCCCGCCTGCGCTACGACCAGTTCATGGACCTCGGCTGGAAGCTGCTGGTCCCGGTCAGCCTGGTGTGGATCGTGGCGGTGACCGTGATCCGGGCGCTGCGCAACTCCGACACCGTCAGCACCCAGCAGTTCATGATCGGCGGCGCGGTCGTGGTGGTGATCCTGGTCGCGGCCACGTTCCTCATCCCGGACCGCAAGCCCGAGGAGGACCCCGACGAGGTGCCGCTCGCGGGCAGCGGGTTCCCGGTGCCGCCGATCGACCTGGAAGTCCCCAAGACCCCGCCGCGACGCACCCCGGTGCGAAGCGGCACCGGTCCCGGCGAGCTCGCGGGTCCGGAAGGCGAGGAGGCGCCCCATGGGAATGTTTGATCCGATCAAGGGCTTCGGCGTCACCTTCTCGACGATGTTCAAGAAGGTCGTCACCGAGGAGTACCCCGAGGTCAAGAAGGTCGCCGCGCCCCGGTTCCACGGCCGCCACCAGCTCAACCGGCATCCGGACGGGCTGGAGAAGTGCGTGGGCTGCGAGCTGTGCGCATGGGCGTGCCCGGCGGATGCGATCTTCGTCGAGGGCGGCGACAACACCGACGAGGCCCGCTACTCGCCCGGTGAGCGCTACGGGATGGACTACCAGATCAACTACCTGCGCTGCATCGGCTGCGGGTTGTGCATCGAGGCGTGCCCGACGCGGGCGCTGACGATGACCAACGAGTACGAGACCGCGGACGACAACCGCCAGGACCTGATCTACACCAAGGCCGACATGCTGGCGCCGCTGCTGCCCGGCATGGAGCAGCCACCGCACCCGATGCGCCTCGGCGAGGACGAGCAGGACTACTACGTCAACGGTCCCGAGCTCGCCAAGCAGCGAGGGGTTCCCGCGGGATCGACGGTGGAATCCGGTCCGGAGGTTGATGCGCGATGAGCACCGGAATCGTGCTGGCACAGGCCGGCAACGTGGTCGGAACCGGGGAGGCGGCGCTGTTCTGGGTCCTCGGTCCGCTGTCGCTGCTGGGCGCGCTCGGCATGGTCTTCGCCCGCAACGCGGTGCACTCCGCGCTGTGGCTGGTGCTGACGATGCTGAGCCTGGGCGTGCTCTACATGGGTCAGAGCGCGCCGTTCCTGGGCTTCACCCAGATCATCGTCTACACCGGCGCGATCATGATGCTGTTCCTGTTCGTGCTGATGATGGTCGGCCGCGACTCCTCGGACTCGGTGGTGGAAGTCCTGCGCGGACAACGCCTCTGGGCCGGGATCGGCGGGGTCGGCCTGGCAGCGCTGCTGGTCTCGGGACTGGCCCGGTCGCTGACCTCGGTGCAGGCGGCACCGCCGCTTGACCCGTGGCAGCCCGTCGGTGGTGGGGCGGGCGGCCTCGGCCGGCTGATCTTCACCGACTACCTGTTCCCGTTCGAGCTGACCTCCGCGCTGCTGATCACCGCAGCGGTCGGGGCCATGGTGCTTACCTACGGCGGCAAGGGCCGCGGCCCGCGCCTGAGCCAGCGGGAGCGCGCCAACGCGCGGTTCCGCGGCGAGCGCCCGTCGCCGCTGCCCGGACCCGGCGTGTACGCCACGGCCAACTCGGTCGCGGTGCCCGCGCTGCTGCCGGACGGTTCGGTCGCGCCGGAGTCGCTGTCGGAGCTGCTGGAGAACCTGCCCGCCGAACGGCTGGACCACGAGCGCAGCGCGGTCGCCGGTGACGAGCCCGAACCCGACGCGCACGCGCTGACCGACCGGCCGGAGCCGCCCGAGCAGACCGGTTCCGGCAAGTCCGGTGAACCGGTCATCGACGCGGGTCCCGAGATTCCGGAGCCGGGCAGCGCCAACGGTCGTTCGAACCAGCGGGCCGGGCACGCCACCGAGGAGGTTCACCAGTGACCCCCACGTACTACTTGCTGCTGTCCGCGCTGCTGTTCTCGATCGGCGCGGTGGGAGTCCTGGTGCGGCGCAACGCCATCGTGGTCTTCATGTGCGTCGAGCTGATGCTCAACGCGGTCAACCTGACGCTGGTCACCTTCGCCCGCATCGAGGGGACGGTGCACGGGCAGGTCATGGCGTTCTTCGTGATGGTCGTCGCGGCCGCCGAAGTGGTGGTCGGCCTGGCCATCATCATGTCGATCTTCCGGACGCGTCGCTCGGCCTCGGTCGATGACGCCAACCTGCTCAAGTACTGAGAGGGCGCGTGGTGACGGCAAAGACGCTTGAAACCGCAGCGGGGGTCGCCGAGGCGACCGGGCCCGCGCAGTCCTACGCCTGGCTGCTGGTCGCGTTCCCGCTGGTGGGTGCCGCGATCCTGCTGATCGCGGGACGCCGTGCCAACGGCTGGGGACACCTGCTGGGGTCGGCCACGGTGATCGCCTCGTTCGTCTACGGGCTGTTGCTGTTCACCTCCGTCGCCGGCAGTCCGGAAGGTGAGCAGGTCCGCGATCTGCACCTGTTCTCCTGGATCCCGGTCAACGCGCTGCAGGTCGACTTCGGGCTCCGGCTGGACCCGCTGTCCATGGTGTTCCTGCTGCTGATCACGGGTGTGGGATCGCTGATCCACCTGTACTCGATCGGCTACATGAGCCACGACCAGCAGGGGCGCACCGGTTCGGCCAACACCGAGCGCCGCCGGTTCTTCGCCTACCTGAACCTGTTCGTCGCCTCGATGCTGATCTTGGTGCTGGGCAACAGCTTCGTGACCCTCTACCTCGGCTGGGAGGGAGTTGGTCTGGCGTCGTACCTGCTGATCGGGTTCTGGCAGCACCGGCCGTCGGCCGCCGCGGCGGCGACCAAGGCGTTCGTGATGAACCGGGTCGGCGACGTCGGCCTGGCGCTGGCGATCTTCCTGCTGTTCGCCAACCTCGGCACCACGCAGTACGCGGAGGTCTTCGCCCGCGCCGGTGAGCTCTCACCGGGCGTGCTGCTGGCGATCACGCTCCTGCTGCTGCTCGGCGCCTGCGGCAAGTCCGGCCAGGTCCCGCTGCAGGCGTGGTTGCCGGACGCCATGGAAGGCCCGACCCCGGTTTCGGCGCTGATCCACGCCGCGACGATGGTCACCGCGGGCGTCTACCTCGTCGCCCGCTCCAACCCGCTGTTCTCGCTCTCCCCGGGCGGGCAGCTGGCCGTCACCATCGTCGGCGCGGTGACGTTGCTGGTCGGGTGCGTCATCGGTTGCGCCTACGACGACATCAAGAAGGTCCTCGCGTACTCCACCGTCAGCCAGATCGGTTACATGATGCTGGCGGTCGGGCTCGGCCCGGCCGGGTACGCGCTGGGCATCATGCACCTGCTCACCCACGGCTTCTTCAAGGCCGGGCTGTTCCTCGGCGCCGGTTCGGTCATGCACGGCATGAACGACGAGGTCGACATGCGCAAGTTCGGCGGCCTCGCCAGGTACATGCCGATCACCTTCGGCACCTTCGGCCTCGGCTACCTCGCGCTGATCGGATTCCCGTTCCTGTCCGGCTTCTACTCCAAGGACGCCATCATCGAGGCGGCGTTCGGCCAGGAGGGCTGGCGCGGCTGGGTCTTCGGCGGTGCCGCGATGCTGGGCGCCGGCATCACCGCCTTCTACATGACGCGGCTGGTGCTGATGACGTTCTTCGGTGAGAAGCGCTGGAAGAACCTGAAGGCGAGCAACGGTCAGGAGTTCCACCCGCACGAGTCGCCGGCGATCATGACCGCGCCGATGATCGTGCTGGCCGTCGGTTCGATCGGGGCCGGCATGTTCCTGGCCGGCGGCGACCGGTTGGTGGCGTTCCTGTCGCCGTCGCTGGGCGAGCTGCAGGAAGCCCACCACACCGCCATCCCGCACGCGATGATCCCCGTGCTGACGGTGGCCATCTCCGCGCTGGGCGCGGTGATCGCGTGGCTGGTCGTGGGCCGCAAGCCGGTTCCGGTCGAGCGCCCGGTGAAGGTCTCGCCGGTCGTGCGCGCGGCTCGCGCCGACCTCGGCGGCAACGTGATCAACGACCTCCTCGCGGTGCGCCCGACCTTCGGCCTGACCAAGGGCCTGCTCGCGGTCGACCGCGAGGGCGTCGACGGCACGGTCACCGGCATCGCCGCGCTGCTGACCTCCAGCTCGGGCCGGATGCGCCGCTGGCAGACCGGTTTCGTCCGGTCCTACGCGCTGTCCATGCTCTTCGGCGGCGTCGTGGTGATCGCCGCCCTGATGGCAGTGGGGATCCCGGCATGACGACCTCGCACGCACCCGTTCTGCCCAGTCCTGTTCGGCACAGTGAGCTCCGGGAGGAGATCCGATGACCCTGCTGCTCGCCCTGGTGCTGCTGCCGATCGTCGGGTCGGTGGTGGTGGCGCTGCTGCGCGGCAACGCCGGCGCGGCGAAGTGGACCGCGCTGGGGTTCTCCCTCGCCGAGCTCGCGATCGCCGTCGCCGCGTGGTTCGCCTACGACCCGGCCGGCCCGCGGTTGCAGCTGACCAGCTCGATCCCGTGGATCCCGTCGTTCGACATCAACTTCTCGCTCGGCGTGGACGGCATCGCGCTCGTGATGGTCCTGGTCATCGCCGTGCTGATGCCGCTGGTGCTCGGCTACAGCTGGGGCGAACGGCTGCCCGAGGGCCGCACGCACGGCGGGTTCTTCTCGCTCCTGCTGCTCGAACAGGCGCTGACCGTGGCCGTCTTCGCCGCCACCGACGTGTTCCTGTTCTACGTGCTCTTCGAGATCATGCTGATCCCGATGTACTTCCTCATCGGCGGCTACGGCGGTGAGAACCGCAGCTACGCGGCGGTGAAGTTCTTCCTGTACTCGTTCCTCGGCGGCCTGATCATGCTGGCCTCGGCCATCGGCGCGTACAGCTACAGCGCGCAGGTCACCGGCGAGGGCACCTTCGACTGGGCCAAGCTCGTCCCGATCCTGTCGGACGCCCCGCTGAACGTGCAGGTCTGGCTCTTCCTGGGCTTCTTCGCCGCGTTCGCGATCAAGGCCCCGCTCATCCCGTTCCACACCTGGCTGCCGGACGCCGCGCAGCAGGCGCCGATCGGCGTCGCGGTGATCGTGGTCGGCGTGCTGGACAAGGTCGGCACCTTCGGCTTCCTGCGCTACAGCCTGCCGCTGACGCCGCAGGCGTCGCAGCAGCTGGCGCCGCTGGTGCTGGTGCTCGCGGTGATCGGGGTGCTCTACGGCTCGCTGCAGGCGTTCGGGCAGACCGACCTCAAGCGCTTCATCGCCTACGTCTCCATCGCGCACTTCGGGTTCATCGCGCTGGGCATCTTCGCGTTCACCTCGCAGGCGCAGGTCGGCGCGGTGTCGTACATGATCAACCACAGCATCGCCACGGGCATGCTGATCCTGGTGATCGGCATGATCATCGTGCGCGGCGGCTCGACCCGGATCGCCGACTACGGCGGCATGGCGAAGGTGACGCCGCTGCTGGCGGGCACGCTGCTGATCGCGGGCCTGAGCACCCTGTCGCTGCCGGGCACCAACTCCTTCGTCAGCGAATTCCTCGTGCTGGTCGGGTCCTTCCCGACCCGCCCGGTGCACACGGCGCTTGCCACGATCGGCATGGTGCTGGCCGCGGTCTACGTGCTGTGGCTGTACCAGCGCATGATGCAGGGCCCGGTGCGCGGTGACGCGCTGCTGGGCACCGCGGCCGGGCCGGGGGCGGTGACCGACCCGAACCGCGAAGGCGCGCACCGGCTCCGGCTGGCCGACCTGGGCGCTCGGGAGATCGCCGTGCTGGCCCCGCTGGTCGTGCTGATCATCGGGCTCGGCGTGTACCCGAAGCCGGTGCTGGACGTGATCAACCCGTCGGTCGCGGCAACCATGAGCGAGGTCGGCGTCACCGACCCCGTGACCTCGCAGGGAGGTAACTGACAGTGGTCAAGGGATTCCCGAGCCAGCTGGGTACCGTCGAGATTCCGCCGATCGACTACGCGGCGATCGCGCCGGTGCTGGTGATCCTCGGTGCCGCCTGCCTGGCGATCCTGGTCGAGGCGTTCCTGCCCCGCCACCAGCGCTGGTCGGTGCAGGTCGGGCTCAGCCTGGCGTCGATCGTCATCGCGGGTGTCGCGCTGGCCGCGTTCGCGCGGTCCGCCGGGACCGGTGTGACCACGCTGTCCGACGCGCTGGCCGTCGACCCGCCGACGTTGTTCCTGTGGGGCACGCTGCTGGCGCTCGGCCTGGGTTCGGTGCTGCTGATCGCGGACCGCTCGGTGGAGCCGGGCGGTGCGTTCGTGGCGGAAGCGATCCCGGCCGAGGGGCCGGGGACGATGAGCCGCGCCGCCGCGTCGGCGTCCGGGATGCGCACCGAGGTCTTCCCGCTGGCACTGTTCTCGCTGGGCGGGATGATGGTGTTCTGCGCGGCCAACGACCTGCTGACGATGTTCATCGCGCTGGAAGTGCTGAGCCTGCCGCTGTACCTGATGTGCGGGCTGGGCAAGCGCCGCCGGTTGCTGTCGCAGGAATCGGCCGTGAAGTACTTCCTGCTGGGCGCGTTCGCCTCGGCGTTCTTCCTCTACGGCCTCGCGCTGCTCTACGGCTACGCGGGCTCGGTGAAGCTGCAAGCGATCGCCGACGCCACGGCCGGTTCGGAGCGCTCGGACACGCTGCTGTTCGCCGGTCTGGGCCTGCTGCTGGTGGGCCTGCTGTTCAAGGCTTCGGTGGGCCCGTTCCACACCTGGACGCCGGACGTCTACCAGGGCGCCCCGACCGCGGTCACCGGTTTCATGGCTGCCTGCACGAAGGTCGCGGCCTTCGGCGGCATCCTGCGCGTGCTGCAGGTCGCCTTCGAGGCGTCCAGCTGGGAGTGGCGCGGCGTCGTCTGGACGATCGCCGTGGTGTCGATGGTGATCGGCGTGGTGCTGGGGCTGACCCAGCGCGACGTGAAGCGCATGGTCGCGTACTCCTCGGTGGCCCACGCCGGGTTCATGCTGCTGGGGGCGCTCGCGCTGTCCGACCGCGGTCTGGCGGCGACGCTGTTCTACCTGCTCGCCTACGGGTTCACCACGATCGCCGTGTTCGGTGTGATCAGCCTCGTACGCCGGTCCGACGGTGAGGCAACTCACCTTTCGGACTGGGCGGGCCTGGCGAAGCGTTCACCCCTGGTCGCCTGGGTGTTCACCTTCCTGCTGCTGGCCCTCGCCGGAATTCCGCTGACCAGCGGTTTCGTCGGAAAGTTCGTGGTCTTCGAGGCCGCCCTGAGCGACGGCATGGCACCGTTGGTGGTGGTGGCCCTGGTGGCGAGTGCGGTTGCGGCCTTCTTCTACCTTCGTGTCATCGTGCTGATGCACTTCCAAGAACCGGCTGCTGACGGCCCCACCGTGAGCGTGCCGGGTGCGTTCACGACGGCGGCGATCACGCTGGGCGTGGTCGTGACGTTGTTGCTGGGCGTGCTGCCGACGTTGGCTCTGGACTGGGCGAACGTCGGGGGATTCGTGTCGTAGAGTGCTCGCCCGTAGGGCGATCGTGGGGGAGCGAAGGCGACGGTGACGTGAGCAGGCCAGCGGATGACCCGATCAGTGAACTGAGCGCAGCCGGGTTGGGTGGTTTCCAGATCACCGACACGGAGCTGGCAGACTCGGTCAAGCGGGGCATGGCACGCGTCGAGCAGCTGCTGCACGACGAGGTGCGAAGCGACCTCGACTTCGCCACGCGCACCTCGCTGCACCTGGTGGACGCGGGCGGGAAGCGCTTCCGCCCGCTGTTCGTCCTGCTCGCCGCTCAGTTCGGCGACCCCGAGACCGACGAGGTGGTCAAGTCCGGCGCTGTGGTGGAGATGATCCACCTCGCGACGCTCTACCACGACGACGTGATGGACGAGGCCACCATGCGGCGAGGCGCGACCAGCGCCAACGCCCGCTGGGACAACTCCGTCGCGATCCTCACCGGCGATTTCCTGTTCGCCAAGGCCTCCCAGCTGATCGCCGACCTGGGCGCCGAGGCGGTCCGCCGGATGGCGGCCACCTTCGAGGCGCTGGTCACCGGTCAGATGCGGGAGACCGAAGGGGTCGGCGAGGGCGATGACGCCGTCGACTTCTACCTCAAGGTGATCTACGAGAAGACCGGTTCGCTGATCGCGACCGCAGGCCGGTTCGGCGCCTGGTTCTCCGGTGCCGACGGGGCGACCATCGACTCGCTGGAGCGCATCGGCAAGCTGATCGGCACCGGGTTCCAGATCTCGGACGACATCATCGACATCGCCTCGCCCTCCCGGGATTCCGGCAAGACCCCGGGCACCGATTTGCGCGAGGGCGTCAAGACGTTGCCGATGCTCTACGCGCTGGCCGACGAGAACTGCCCGCCCCGGCTGCGCGAGCTGCTGGAACGTCCGCTGTCCTCCGACGCCGAGGTCGCCGAGGCACTGGAGCTGCTGCGCGGATCGCGCGGTTTGGAGCGGACGCGCGGCACGCTGCAGGAGTTCGCCGACGACGCGCGCAAAGAACTCGCCTCGCTGCCCGACGTGCCGGCCAGGGAGTCGCTGTCCTCCCTCGTCGACTACGTGGTCGCCCGCACCTGGTGATGTGCCGCTGCCGACGCGAGGCCTGTCTTGAACTCGCCGTCTGAGTCACGAGCGGGTCAAAGAGGTACCGGGTTGGCTCGCACGCGTGGTAGGAACCCGGGTGTGACCGGCGGAGCTGCTGGAGCCCCGGAGGAGGGACATCTCTCGTGATCACCTGGCTGTTCACCCAGGTGTGGCTGTGGAGCCTCGCCGCTTTCCTGTTGGGCGCGCTCGTCACCTGGGCGTTGTTCGTCCGGCCGTTGCGGCGCAGGCTCAAGGCCGACCTGGCCAGGCCGCGCTACGCCGAACCCGTCTACGACGAGCCCGTCCACGAGACCTACGAGGACGAGCCGGTCGGCGAGCACCGGTCGCTGGACCTGCTCGAACAGCGCCCGCCCCGGTGGGAGTCCCCAGAGGAGCAGCAGCTCGAGGAGTGGGACCGCAGGCCGCGCCCGTGGGTCGCGACGGAGGCGACGACCCGCTCCGCTCCAGCGGAGACGCAGCGCCTGCCGGAACCGGAACCCGAGCCGGAGGGGCCGTCCGGGGACAACACCTGGTTCCGCAATCCCGAGGTGGAGGATCCCAAGGCCGAGTCGCGCCCGTCGCGCTTCCCGCCGGGAGCCGACGACGAGGAGTCAGATCAGCTCTCGGGTCAGCTCCGCTCGCTGTTCGAGCCGGAGTCCGGTGGTGACGCCGGCGAGCCGTACACGCCGCCGGTCGGCGCCGACGCCACGCAGGTCCTCCCGGCCGTTCCCCGAGAGCAGCCGCAGGCCGGCAGCCCGAACGGCGACGGTGCCGAGGTCGAGCCGCTGCCGAAGCGCACTCCGCAGCCGCGCTCCGACTCCCCCGCGCAGTCCGATCCGCCGAAGATCCCGGACTCGCTGCGGCAGCGCGTCGAGAACGGCGAACCGCTCTCGCGCGGTGACGACGGTGCGGAAGCCCCGGAGATCAAGCTGGTCGACAACCCCGACGACTCCGCTCCGCTTCCCCGCCGCACCCCCGGCGCAGGCCCTCATCCGGGCCGCGACGCCAAGTGGGAGAAGCCCTCGGAAACCCCCCGTGCCCAAGAACCCGTCCCGGACCGACCGGAACCCCGCTGGGCCGGGGCCGAGGCCCCTCCGCCCAAGCCCCAGCCTGCCCAGGTCCCCGCCTCAGGCGGTCCGATGATCAAGGGGCATTCGGCGTCCCGCAAGTACCACACCCCGGACTCCCCGCAGTACGACCAGGTCAGCGCGGACGTCTGGTTCCGCACGCCCTCCGACGCCGAGATCGCCGGTTTCCAAGCCTGGAACCGCTCTTGATCCCACGCGGTTGAGGCTGCTGGGGTCCGGCGTCAGTCCGGCTGGGGCTGGCGCTCGAGCAGGCGCGAGAGGATGACGGTGGAGACCGTGCGGGAGACGAAGTCGACCTCGCGGAGCCGTTCCATCGCCTCCTCCAGGTGGTGGATGTCGGCCGCGCGCAGGTGCACGATGGCGTCGGCCTGCCCGGAGACCGTGTAGGCGGCCACGACTTCCGGCAGCGGTTCGAGCCCGGTCCGGATCCGGTGCGCGGGAACGTTGCCGTGGCAGTGGACCTCCACGAACGCCTCCGTTCCCCAGCCCAGCGCCTCGGGGTCGACCACCGCGGTGAACCCCTGCAGAACGCCCTGGTCGAGCAGCTTGTCGACCCGTCGCTTCACCGCGGGCGCGGACAGTCCCACGTCGGAACCGATCTCCGCGTAGCTCGCGCGGGCGTCGGCGACCAGGTGCGAAATGATTCGTTGGTCCAAGGCATCCATGCGCAACATTCTGCCGCAAACGACGAACGTAGCGGCGTTGATGGTAGGTATCCGTAGCGCTTAGATTTCGATTCATGACGGCAACAGCGGAGCGACCCGCCGAAACGCTCGCGGCCAAGCAGGCCACCACCCGCCACTTCCTGATGTGCCCGCCCGCGTACTTCACCGTCGAGTACGTGATCAACCCGTGGATGAACCCGGACGAACCGGTGGACGCGGCGCTGGCGATGGCCCAGTGGGAAGAGCTGAAGAACACCTACGTGCGGCTCGGCCACACCGTGGACACCATCGAGCCTCAGCCCGGCCTGCCCGACATGGTCTTCGCCGCGAACTCCGGCACGGTGATCGAAGGCCGCGTGCTCGGCTCGAAGTTCCGGGCCCCGGAACGCGCGGCGGAGGCCGAGCACTTCCGCCGCTGGTTCGTCAACCACGGCCACCGCGACCTGGTGATGCCGACCCGGATCAACGAGGCGGAGGGTGATTTCGCCTGGACCGGGGAGGTGCTGCTGGCAGGTACCGGGTTCCGCACCGACCCCGCCGCGCACGCCGAGGCGCAGGAGGCCCTGGGCGTTCCGGTCGTCTCGCTCAGCCTGGTCGACGAGCGCTACTACCACCTGGACACCGCCCTGTTCGTCCTGGACAAGGGTCCGAACGCGCAGATCGCCTACTACCCGGGCGCCTTCTCGGAGGGCTCGCGCCGGGTGCTGGCGCGGATGTTCCCCGACGCGGTGATCGCCGACGAGGCCGACGCCTCCTGCCTGGGCCTCAACGGCGTCTCCGACGGCCACCACGTGGTGCTGCCGTTCGAGGCGACGGGCCTGGCCGGGCAGCTGGTGGAACGCGGGTACGAGGTGATCGGGTTGGACATCTCCGAGCTCCGCAAGTCCGGTGGCGGCCCCAAGTGCTGCACCATGGAACTGCACGACTGACCTGGGAGAACGGCTGCGCGAGCCGATCGTGCAGCCGTTCTCCGCGTCGTCACACCATGACGGCCTGAACGCCCAGCTCGATGCTGACCGTGGGGCCGACCACCGCGATGCCCTTGGCGAGCGTGGCCTGCCAGTTCACCGAGTAGTCCTCGCGGCGCAGGGTCGCCGTGGCGTCGCAGGCGACCCGCAGGTCGCCGTCGAACCCGGGCCCCTGGAACGTGCGTTGCCCCAGGTAGACCGCGGCCAGTTCCACCGGACTCGTGGTGCCGCGCAAGGTGAGAGCGCCGCTGACCTTCCAGCGGTCCGCGCGCACGTGCGTGAGCCGGTTGCTGCGGAAGTGCAGCTGCGGGTGCGACTCGACGTCGAGGAAGTCCGCCGACCGGAGGTGGTCGTCGCGCATCTTCACGCCGGTGTCGATGGAATCGGCCTCCATGACGACCTCGATACGGGAGTCCTCGAACCGGGGCGCCACGTCGATCACGCCGTCGAACCGGCGGAACTCCCCGTGGATCTTGGACAGCCCGATGTGCTGGGCGACGAACCGGATCTCGGTGTGGTACGGGTCGAACCGGTAGCGACCGGGCTGCGGCAACTGCAGCGAGTCATCGGGTTCCACCCCGATGCTGCCGAGCGGTGAGTGCTGGTTGACCTGCACCTGGACCCGGGTGCTGTAGCGGCGGTAACCGCCGGCGGTGAGGGACAACTTGTGCGTGCCGGGGGCGACTGAGACGGCGAAGCCGCCGTAGGAGTCGGTCTTGGTCTCACCGATGACCTGGTTCAGCCGGTCAACGATGGTGACGCTCACCTCGGGGAGGAGCGAGCCGCGCTCGTCGTGCACCTGACCGCTCACCAGACCGCTGTCCAGTGGCGTGGGGTGCAGGGAGAATCCGCCGCGGGGGGAGCGTGCCGGAGTGCCGGGGCTGGCCGACAACCGTCGGCGCAGCTTGGCGAGGACCATTGAGAATCCCTTCTGAGCGTCCTCCTGGACGGGAAGCGGAGGAAAAGTTTCTGCTTCAATCACTGGGTGTTTCAGCCTAGATTGACTACCGAGTTCACCCGATCGGAGGGCGTAGTTGCATTCCGCACATCCGTTCAACGGAACCAGCCGCCGACGCCACGCGTTTTCCAGTTGAATCACGGGCGGAGGCAGAGGTGCGCAGTCATTTCAACGGTCTGAGAACCGCGGTGCTGCTCGGCGGGATGAGCGCGCTGGTGCTGCTGGTCGGTGCGATCTTCGGTCGGGCCGGACTGGTCATCGCGCTGGTCGTGGCGCTGGGCATGAACGGGTTCGCCTACTTCAACTCGGCGAAGCTGGCCTTGCGATCGATGCGCGCCAGGCCGGTCTCGGAGGCCGAGCAGCCGGCGATGTACCGGATCGTGCGCGAGCTGGCGACCTCGGCGCGCCAACCGATGCCCTCGTTGTACATCAGCCCGACCCGCGCCCCGAACGCGTTCGCGACCGGCCGCAACCCCCGCAACGCCGCGGTGTGCTGCACGACCGGGGTCCTGGAGCTGCTCGACGAGCGCGAGCTGCGCGCGGTGCTCGGCCACGAGCTCTCGCACGTCTACAACCGCGACATCCTGATCTCCAGCGTGGCCGGGGCGCTGGCCAGCATCGTGACGTTCTTGGCGAACTTCGGGATCTTCTTCGGCATGTTCGGCGGCAGTGACGAGGACCGCCCCAACCCGTTCGCGATGCTGCTGGTGGCCTTGCTGGGGCCGGTCGCGGCGGCGGTGGTGCAGATGGCGGTCAGCCGGTCACGGGAGTACCAGGCGGACGCCTCGGGCGCTCAGCTCACCGGCGATCCGCTGGCCCTGGCCTCGGCCCTGCGCAAGCTGCAGCTGGGGACGCAGGCGGCGCCGCTCGCGCCGGAACCGCGGCTGGTGTCGCAGTCGCACCTGATGATTGCCAACCCGTTCCGCCCGGGCGAGCGCTTGACCAGGTTCTTCTCGACGCACCCGCCGATGGACGAGCGCATCGCGCGGCTGGAGGGCATGGCGGGCAGGCAACTGCCCCCGATCCACTAGGCGCCCGCCTTGCGGGCGACCTCCATCACGTACTCGCCGTAGCCGGATTTGGACTGCTTCGCGCCGAGCTCGTAGCAGGCCTCCGCGGAGATGAAGCCCATCTTCAGCGCGACCTCCTCCAGGCAGGCGATGCGCACCCCCGTGCGGTGTTCGAGCACCTGCACGAACTGGCCGGCCTCCAGCAGCGAGTCGTGCGTCCCGGTGTCCAGCCAGGCGAAGCCGCGGCCCAGCTCGGTCAGGTGCGCGCGGCCTTCTCGCAGGTAGGCGAGGTTGACATCGGTGATCTCCAGCTCGCCTCGCGCCGAAGGGGAGAGCCCCTTGGCGATGTCGACGACGGCGTTGTCGTAGAAGTACAACCCGGTGATCGCCATGTTCGACCTGGGTTCGGTGGGCTTCTCCACGATCGACAGCAGCTTGCCGTCCGCGTCGACCTCGCCTACCCCGTACCGCTGCGCATCCCGCACCGGATACCCGAACAGGGTGCATCCGCGCAGGTCACGTACGCAGTTGCGGAGGATTCCGGAGAAGCCCTGGCCGTAGAAGATGTTGTCGCCGAGCACCAGGGCGACGGGTTCGTCGGAGACGAAGTCGGCCCCGATGACGAAGGCTTCCGCCAGGCCGTTGGGCTGCGGTTGCTCGGCGTAGGAGATGTCCAGCCCGAACTGCGATCCGTCGCCCAGTAAACGCTGGAAGAGTGGCAGGTCCGACGGGGTGGAGATCAGCAGGACCTCCCGGATGCCCGCGAGCATCAGCACCGAGATGGGGTAGTAGATCATCGGCTTGTCGTAGACCGGGAGAAGCTGCTTCGACACCGCCTGGGTGAGCGGGTGCAACCGAGTCCCGCTGCCTCCGGCCAGCACGATCCCCTTCACACGAACACCTTCCCGATCAGCCGGCGCGGCGGACCCGCCCCGAACACGTCGACGAGCGTATCCGGGAGAGGCATGAAGAGGACATCCGCGCAGCTCCGAGGCAGGTTCCCGCCAGCGCGGCGCGGGAGCCGGGCAGTGTTGCCGGACTACCGGGCAAGAGCGACATCGACCACGGACCGTTCGGACCAGCACTGGCCGATACCGCCGCCAACGCTGCTGGCCCCGACCTCCGCGCTGGGCCGGGCCCAGCGCGGACGAGGTGAGGACCTACCGGTAGTTCTCGAACTGGAGTGCCACGTCGAAGTCGGAGGACTTCAGAAGCGAGATGACGGCCTGCAGGTCGTCCTTCTTCTTGCCTGACACGCGCAGCGCGTCGCCCTGGATCTGCGCCTGGACGCCCTTGGGCGCTTCGTCGCGGACCTTCTTGGAGATCTTCTTCGCGGTCTCCTGCGAGATGCCCTGAACGATCTTGCCGGTGACCTTGTAGATCTGGCCGGAACTCGCCGGTTCGCCCATGTCCAGGGCCTTCAGCGAGATGTTCCGCTTGATCAGCTTCTCCTTGAAGACCTCGATCGCGGCCTTGCAACGCTCCTCGGTCTCCGACTCCAGTACGACGGCGTCCTCGCCGGACCAGGAGATCTTGGTTCCGGTGCCGCGGAAGTCGAACCGGTTGGCGAGCTCCTTGGCCGCCTGGTTCACCGCGTTGTCCACCTCCTGGTGATCCACCTTGCTGACCACGTCGAAGGACGGGTTTGCCACCTTGAGTACCTCCCAGTTGAGCCGCTGTTCAGGTCTGCCAAGACACGCTACCGGGGTCCGAGGAGGTCCCACCTGTTACCCGCGACGTCGAGGAACACGACCACCCGGCCGTAGGGCTCGTTCCGGGGTTCGCCGAGGAACGTCACCCCGGCCTCGACCATCCGCCGGTGCTGCGCGTCGAAGTCGTCGACGTGCAGGAAGAAGCCCACCCGGCCACCGGTCTGGTTCCCCACGGCCGCGACCTGCTGCTCCCCGTCCGCCTTGGCCAGCAAGATGCCCGTTCCCGCCTCCGGTGGCCGCACCACGACCCACCGCTTCTCCCGCCCGTCGTTGGTCAGCGAAGGCGAGTCCTCCACCAGCTCGAAACCCAGCACGTCCACGAAGAACGCGATCGCCCGGTCGTAGTCATCCACCACGAGAGAAACCAAAGAGACCCGCATCAACCCATCCTCCCGCCAGGCCGCCAGCGGATTCGCCCCTCCTCCGAGATGTGCAGACCACCGCAGTGGTCGGTGCCCGAACACGGCCGTGTTCCGGGTGCGCGGGCGCCCACCCGAACGTCACGTCCGGCCGGAGAGCATCCGCTGGATGCGCGATCAGCTCCAGATCTTGAGGCCCCGTGCGTTGCGAGGCTTCTGCGGTGCTTCGATTGCCGGTCACTCGTCACCGTGGCAAGGCAAATCACTCACAGGGGTGAAACGGGCTCGACATGCGCACGAGCCCGCCTACGGTCGGCTTATGCCCTCATCGGGTGACCAGGATCGGATTCCGTGGCAGGTCGTGTGCGACCAGGCCGCATCCGCGATGACGGTGCTCGACCTCGAGGGGCGCTTCCTCTACGTCAACCGGGCACTGTGCCGGCTCCTGGGCTACGAGCGAGACGAGATCGTCGGGAACCACCGCCACCACTACATCCACCCTGACGACACGGTGGGGCTCGACATGATCGGCGACGTGCTCGCGGAACCCTCGGGCGAGGTCTCCCAGGAGTTCCGATGCGTGCGCGCCGACGGGAGGGTCGTCTGGTTGCTCCTGTCCGCCTCGGTCATCCGGGACGACGAAGACCGTCCGCTCTGCATCGTGACCCACGCGCAGGACATCACAGACCGGCACGAATCCAACGACCGATGGCAACGGACGTTCGCCAACGCTCCCATCGGGATGGCTCTGCTGGACGCGCACGGGGTTTGGACAGAGGTCAACGCGGCCTTGTGCGAGTTGCTCGGTTACAGCCACGACGAGCTGGTGGACCTGGATCCCACCGCCCTCACCTACCCGGACGAAGAGGCGAGCGCGGCGCTCGCCGATGTCTTCGAGGGGCGCTTGGACCGGGTGAGCGTCGAAACCCGCTACCGGCACAAGGCCGGGTACCCGGTCTGGCTGTTCATCCGGGTCAGCGCGGTACCAGGCCCAGAGGGAGCGCCGGTGTGCGTAGTCGGCCAGTACGAGGAGATCGGTGATCGGCGCATGTCGGACGAGCACCTCGCGCACTTGGCCCTGCACGATCCGCTGACCGGGCTGGCCAACCGCGCACTGCTGGCCGATCGGCTGGATCACGCACTAGCGGAACTACCACGTGACGGGGGCGTGCTGGCCGTGATGCTGGTGGACCTCGACAAGCTGAAGGAGACCAACGACCGCCACGGGCACGCCGTCGGCGATCAGCTCCTGATCTCGGTGGGTGACGCGCTGCTGCGCGCCGCGCAGACCGGTGACACCGTGGCCCGTTTCGGGGGAGACGAGTTCGTGGTGGTCAGCCACGTGCCTGATCTCGCGGCGGCGGAGGCGCTTCGCGACCGCGTGGAGAAGTGCCTCAAGACCGACGTCCCCGTGTCGGGCTGCCGGATCTCCCTGCAGGCGAGCGTCGGGCTTGCCACCACGACCTTCCCGACGCTCTCCCGCGTGGAGCTGCTGGACGCCGCCGACCGCGACATGTACGTCCGCAAAGCTCGGAGCCGAGGCTAGCCGCGCTCGATGCTCGTCCGGCGAGCAACTGCTCGCCGCCACCGACACCGGAGATCAACACTCGATCTGCCGTGGACCGTCGTGCACGGCCGAACCGCACCGGACACAGCCGTACTGCAGAGCAAAGACCCCGTGACCGCTTTGATGCTTCGGCGGCGCTGAGGTCGGCGCCATTGAGGTGGGCATCGGCGAGGTAGGCGCCTTCGAGGTTGGTGGTGTCCCGTGGTCATCCACCTGGGGGCTCCGGCCGCAGGAAGGCAGCGGTGTCGAAATAGGTTGCGAATCGGCGTACCCGGCCCTGGCCGTCGAAGGTCAGCAGCGAGGCCCCGCGGTACTCGATCGGTCGGCCGGTGGCGAGGGTGCCGCTGGATGTCCACTCGAGCACACCGATGTCGCCGGCTTCCGCTATGCGGACGAACTCGGTCGAGATGCGGGAGAACTGAGAGCGGTATTCCTCCCAGAACCGAGCCACGTCAGAGGTGTCGTGGTCGCTCCCAGCCACCTCGGGCCGCACCAGCTCGGGGTTCTCGCCGAACAGCTCGTAGAGCTGGGAGTTGTCGCCTGTGTCTTCGAACTCCCGCAATGCATCGGCGAACGCGTTCGACCGTGGGTGCGCATTGGTCATCCTCAATTGGTACCCGCGACGACCTGGAACGAATCGTCGGTCCCCCCGCGGAGAGGGGTTCGCACTGCCGGGGACGATGCCGCTTGGGCAGCCGACCGAAGCTCATGCGCAGGGCGGCCGACCAACGCACCCCGACCTTGCCCGGTCATCGCAAGAGCCTGGTCGACCTGAGCCGGACGTGCTTCGGCGACTCCAGGTGGGAGCAAGCAGCAGTGATCGGCTCGAAGCGGCGTTCGGCCAATCACGACAGCAGTTGCACCGTCGGCAGCGTCTTGCTGAGAGCAGTCCGCGGACGCCACAACGTGCCGGCGGACTGCAATAGCCTTCGGGCATGGCCATCGTGCACCGGGCGACCGTCTCGCCGACCAAGCAGGAAATCGTCACCTCATGGCTCGACGCGCAGTCTTGGGGAGCTGAAGGGCGGGTCGAGATGTTGGGTAGCTACCGCTTCGACGACCCGGCGGGGGAGGTGGGTGTTGAGTCTCTCGTTGTACGGCGCGGGGGAACGCATTTTCAGCTGCCGCTGACTTATCGGGGGGCGCCGATGGACGACGCCGGTGCCCGGCTGCTGACCACGATGGAGCATTCCGCACTCGGGAGGCGCTGGATCTACCTTGCGACGAGTGATCCGGTGGGTTTCGATTGCTTCGTCAGAGCCTTGCTAGGACAGCTCGAACAAGCCGACATGGAGGTCTGGGAAGGCGCCGAGTTCATCGCCCGCCGTGGAACGGGGGTACGGGTGACCATCACATCTGGGCCTGGGTTGGACGGGCATGACATGCCCGCAGCAACTGCCACCGTGGACACCGTGCGGCTGACGATCCCGCACGTGTTGGACGCCAATCCGGGCGGCGAACGGCAGCTAGCCGCGCAGTGGGACGGCGGTAGCCCAGTCGTCGTGGCAAGCCTGACGTCACGAGCCGCTGCGACCACATGAACGTTGAGCAGGCGGGCGCCGACGAGACCGCGAGGACGGGCTGGGCGATAGGACGTGGGCGAGCTTGATCAACTGTGATTGGGGCGTCCGGTCGTCGGTCGGGCTGCCAGTCTCCGCCCTGTGGTGACCGCAATAGTGGGTGCTCCGCTGTCCAGACATTGACCACCGGCACGTGGTGAACGTCGAGTCCTACGACATCCATGTCGAGGCGACCGCGTTCCTGGTAGGGCTGACGGGTCGGGACCCACCGAACACGATCAGGGTCTACGCAGGCCGCACGGCGTTGTATCTGACCTACTGCGCCGCTCACCGAGTGGACTGGGCCATAACTTTCGGCTTCGCTGTTTTCGTCTGAAGCGGTGGCTGGTCCAGGCTATTGCACGTCACACTGATCGTCATGTCTGGTAGGTATGGCGTCCACAACCAGCTGAGCGGCACCGTCGCTCACGGAATCGTGCAGGCCAACACCATTCACGGCGACGTCCATTTCAATCCAGCAGCCCCCAAACGGGGCATCCCGCTCCAGCTCCCTGCTGCGCCTTGGGTATTCAGCGGGCGCTCGTCCGAACTCGACGCGCTGACCAACGCACTCGGAAGTACCACCGATCGCCCGGCACCGGCTGCGATCTCCGTGATCAGCGGAGCCGGCGGCATCGGCAAGACTTCCCTCGCACTACGCTGGGCCCACTTGAATGCCGATTCCTTTCCCGATGGTCAGCTGTTCGTCGACCTGCGGGGATTCGCTCCCTCGGGCACGCCTATGCCCCCGGCAGTCGCTGTGCGGGGCTTCCTCGACGCTCTGGGGGTGGAACCAGCTGCAATTCCCATGGGGATCGACGGCCAGGGAGCTCTCTACCGCAGCCTTGTCGCTGGACGCCGCATACTGATCGTGCTGGACAATGCCCGCGACGCCAGTCAGGTCGCTCCGTTGCTGCCTGGAAGCGCGAATTGCACTGTGCTCGTAACCAGCCGTGATCGGCTTGCAGGCTTGGTCATCGCGCATGGCGCCCGACCAGTCGCAGTGGATGTGCTGGATGAGCAACAAGCACAGGATCTCTTGGCCCATCGTCTCGGCCAGCAGCGGCTGGCTGCCGAACCACAGGATGTGGTCGACAAGCTGATTACCTACTGTGGCGGGTCACCCCTTGCCTTGAGCATTGTTGCGAGCCGCGCCGCTCTCGAACCGCAGATGCCATTAGAGGTCCTCACAACGGAGCTCGAGGAAAGCGCCAACAGACTGGATGCCCTCGATGAAGGCGACCCGGCCATAAGCCCGCGCGCAGTGCTGTCCTGGTCCTACGCTGCGCTCACGTCAGAGCAGGCGACCGTCTTCCGGCTGCTCGGCGTAGTTCCCGGCCAGGACATCAGCCTGCCCGCCGCCGCCCACCTCACCGGTCTCACCAGACGCCAAACCAAGGCCCACCTCAAGGCGTTGGAGCGAGTGTCCCTCGTTCAGCAACACCGCCCTGGCCGCTACACGATGCACGACTTCATTCGCCTGTACGCAGCCGAACAAGCCCATCAGTTCCATGAAGATTGCGAACTGGAGCTAAAGCGGCTGGTCGAGTTCTACCTGCATACCGCGCACGCCGCCGACCAGAGAATCAAGCCTGGACGCACCCAATTCGAGATCGCACCGGCCGCTTCCGGTTCCGCTTCCGAGACACTCCGAGATGACGCGACAGCTTGGACATGGCTGGACACTGAGCACCACTGTCTACTTGAGATCCAACAACTAGCCCTCAACCGCGGTTGGCACACGGCCGTGTGGCAAGTCGCGTGGACGCTGGCAACTTTCCATTACAGGCGCGGGCACCGTCATGATCAGCTCGCTGCATGGCGTGCGGCGCTGACCGCTGCCGACGAATTGCGGGAACCAGCTGTGCAAGCCCGAGTCCGGCGAGCTCTCGGTAACGCATGCACACGCGTGGACAGATCGGCAGAAGCTATCGGCCATCTCCAGCAAGGCCTGGCCCTTACCAGTGACATCGGTGAGCGGTCGAACATCCATCGCGCGTTGGCGTGGGCATGGGGACAGCAAGGCAATTACCAGCAAGCCTTGGAGCACGCCGGCGAAGCGCTCGAACTCGTCCAAACCATCCAGGGTTCGGATGAGGAAGCCCCAGCGCTCAACTTGGTGGGCTACTTCCACGCTCGACTTGGCCACCACGAACAGGCCCACGCCAACTGCGAAGCCGCCCTCACGTTGTTCCGCCGCGGAAACGAGCGCCTCGGCGAGGCGCACACGCTGGACAGCCTCGGCTACATCGCCCACCACAGTGGCGACCACAGCCAGGCCATCAAATGCTTCGAACAAGCGCTCATGCGATTCCAGGAACTCAACCACACCTACGCAGAAAGCGACGTGCTCGATCGCCTCGGCCAGGCCCACACAGCTATGGGCACGCACGATCAAGCACGACACAGCTGGCAGCTAGCTCTCACGCTCTACCACAAGCAATATCGAACCGGCGACGCCGACCGCGTGCAGCAACAGCTGGCAGCCCGCGATGAACCCACGAGAACCGCAGAAGGACCAAGCTCAGGCTGATCTCCAGGGCTACAACGATGTCTGCTAGATGCGGCGACCATTACCGATGAATCACAATGCTGCCCGGGCATCAGCACCAAAAGTGCCTAACTGCGAACAACGGCTGCTGAGCAGGGAAAACCGATCAACACATCCAGCTTTCGGAGGTCCGAGTGAAAGGCATCGGGCGAAGCTGCACCAGGCTGATCGTCGTAGCGTCGTCAACCCGGTGCAGGCTCGACAGCTGCTGCACGCCGTCGGCGAGTCGAACGAGCGCCTTCCGGCGTTCTTCGCCCTGATGTACTTCGCGGCGCTTCGTCCAGAAGAGGCCGCAGACCTCCCGCAAGCACAACCTGTCGCTACCGAAGGAGGGCTGGGGTGAGCTCTACCTCGAAGCCTCGGCTCCTGAGATCGGAGCCGAGTAGACCGACTCTCGAACCAGGAGCGAGCAGCGTTCCTTGAAGCATCGGGAGGACGGCACCGGTCGCCAGGTGCCGTGCCCGCCTGAGCTGACGCAGTACCTGCATGACCACCTCACGAGGTTCGGCACGACGCCTGACGGCCGCCTCTTCCGGGGACGGCGAAACGGAGGACGGATCTCGAGCACGGTCTACGGCCGGGCTTGGGCCAAGGCCTGGGAAACGGCATTCACTCCCGGGAGGCTCACTCGCCGCTCGGGAAACGGCCTTATGACCTACGTCATGCTGCCGTGTCCACCTGGCTCAACGGCGGGGTCGAGCCGACTCGTGTCGCCGAATGGGCCGGCCACAGCGTTGGCGTGCTGCTTCACGTCTACGCGAAGTGTCTGGACGGCGGCGAGCAGGCAGCCCGCCAGCGAGTGGAACAGGCGCTAGCCCAAGCCTGAGTTTTGCCGTGTATTTGCCGTGGACGGTCGTACACGGCCGGACGACGCCGGACACAGCCGGACTGCAAAGCAAAGACCCCGTGACCGCTTTGATGCTGGTCACGGGGTCTTTTTCCTGCTTGTGCCGGGTGGAGGATTCGAACCTCCGAAGGCAATGCCGGCTGATTTACAGTCAGCTCCCTTTGGCCGCTCGGGCAACCCGGCGTGCTCGCCAGCGTGCTGGCTTGCGAGAAGAGCATACAGACCAGTTACCGCGGTTCCTCGGTGGGGGTGGGCGTCAAGTTCCTTCCGGGCGGAAGACCAGGTCGTCGGCTTTGGTCTCGCCCGCGCGCAGGATTTCGCGGGACTCGTGCTCGAGGGTGCCGGGGAAGTCCGGGCCCGCTGCCTTGATCAGGACCATGAGGCGTTTCGCCAGGCCTCGGGCTTGTGTGAGGCGGATCTGGTCGGCCGTCAGCAGCTGGCGGGACTCGTCGAGCATCTTGCGGTAGCGGTGGTTGAGGTCCGCGCGGGAGTCGAGGAGTTCCAGAGCTCGCGTGAGATCCGCGAGTTCCGACGTTTCGACCTGGACGAAGTACGGATCGAGCACGGGCACGACCTTACTGGTGGCGGGTCGATGTCGGCGGTGCTGCTCAGCGGCTTCGCCGGGTTAGCGTGGAGCCATGGCCATCGACCGCGCGGCACGCGCGAAGCGGCGCGAGGAGTTGCGGGCCACCGCGCCCGCACCCACCCCGGAGCGCTCCAGCGCGGCGAGCGCTGCGATGGAGGTCGAGGGGTTGTTCAACGTTGGGGTCAAGCACCAGCTCGACCACCTGGCCTGGGTCGAGGTGGCGAAGGAGGACGAACGCGAGTCCGGTGCCGGTCCGCTCGACCTGGACTCCAACGTCGTGCGGCTCAGGCGTTCGCCTTCGGCCTAGACCAGCCCGCGCCCGCTGACGGCTGATGCGCGCGGTCGGCCCGACTCCGTATGTTCGAAGTGTGCCCTCGAGCGCTCCATCCACCCCAGGGTCTGCCACCGACGTCGACCCCGGCTACCACGACCACCTGCACTGGCAGCGTTATCAAGCGTTCTTCCCCGGCGCGCTGCGCCTGAGCGTCGACAACGCACCCGACGAGCAGTGGTGGCAGTGGCGCGGGCTGAAGGTGCACGTGGACCGCGTCGAGCGCGCCGGCGCTCCCGCCAAGGTCATCGCGCTGCACGGCGTCGGCACCTACGGGCGGATGCTCGCCCCCTACGGCAGGCTGCCCGCGCTGGCCGACCTCGACTTCATCGCCCCTGACCTGCCCGGCTTCGGCCTCACCGGGACACCGCTGCTCGGCGCGACCTACTCGGACTGGTTGGACTGCGCGCGCGACCTTGTGGAGCGCGAGAAGGAGCGCGACTCCCGCCCCGTCGTGCTGCTGGGCGTGAGCACCGGAGGACGGCTCGCCTACGACGTCGCGGCGAGCACCGAGGTCGACGGCGTCATCGCCACTTGCCTGGCCGACCCCTGCCGCGACGAGGTCAGGCGGGTGCTGGCCGCGCGACCCGAGATGGCGCGCTGGGCCGGTCTGCTCTCGCTCGTGCGCGAACCGCTGTCCGCGATGCGGGTTCCCGTGCACTGGCTGGTCAACATCGCCGCGGTGTCCAACCAGACCCAGTACGCCAACCTCGCTTGGGCCGACGAGCTCGCCGGTGGGGGCTGGATCTCGCTGCGCTTCGCCCGCAGCTGCCTGGTCACCGCACCGGTCGTGCCGCCCGAGCGCTTCACCGGGACGCCGCTGCTGCTCGCGCAACCCGACGAGGACCGCTGGACGCCGCCGCTGCTGTCGAAGGAGTTCTTCGACCGCATCGCCGGGCCGACCCGCACGACCGCCCTGCGCGGGTCCGGTCATCTGCCCGTCGAGGAGTCCGGGCTGGCCGACTTGGACCGTGCTGTGCGTGACTTCCTGGACGAGTTCGATCTACAAGGATGACTTCTTGTGGTCAGAACGAATACGTACCGTTACCTCGATCTGATGTTGTTGCGGTAATCCTCACACAGTCGCGAGTTAGCCGCGAGAAGCCCAAGGGGCTCTTGCGCTCCACCGTGCTCGGCGAAGGTTCCGCAGGTCAGAGTGGTCTTGAGAGAAAGCCTTCCCGCGCCACCCGCCGGTTGAACTCATCTGATGCGTGCATCCGGAGTGTGCCGGGAGGGCCGTTCGACCCTGGCCAACCGTGCTCTCGTGCGTCACGATCGGCGGACGGACATATGTGGTACGGCCGTATCGCCAGCGGGAGGAGCGTGGATGATCGAGCGTCACCGCTCCCTCAGTCCGCATCCCGGTCTGGAACCATCCAGGCCACCGGTCAGAGCCGAAGTCGATCCGGTGCGCCGCCGGACCTTCGCGACCTTCTCCTTCGTGGTCCTCGCCGCGGGCGTGGGCATCTCCCTGGTCACCGCGGGCGGCCTCGAGGCGCGCTACACCCCTGAGCTGCTGTTCATCGGTCCGCTGTTGGCCGTCGGGTTCCTCCTCGCCGAGCAGCTGACCATCGACGTCGACGTCAAGCGCGTCGGCTGGACCATCTCCTTCACCGAGATCCCGCTGCTGCTCGGCCTGCTCACCGCGCCGTTCGAGGTGGTGCTCGCCGCGAACCTGCTGGCCGGGCTCGGCGCCCAGGTGGGCAGGCGCGCGGCCACCCACGTCGTCTACAACGCCGGCGTGCTGTGCCTGGAGATCGCGGTGCCGTTCGCGGTCGCCAACCTGGTCAACCAGGTCCTCATCGGCGTCGCTCCCGACTGGTTCGGTCCCGTTGTCGGCACGCTGACCTCGCCGCTGATCAGCTGCGGGTTCGCGCTGGCCGCGCTGACCGTGCTGGGCGGTGCGATGAAGGTCGCCGCGGGCGCGCGACTGGCCGCGCGCACGCTGGCCGTCGGCCTGCTCAACACCTCCGTGGGACTCATCGGGTACGAGGTCGCCATCGGCACGCCCTGGGGCTGGCTGCTGGTCGGGCTCGTCGCCGTCGCCGTGATCGGCCTGTACCGCGCCTACTCCGACCTGCTGCGCGAGCAGCGCGACTTGGAGGCGCTCAGCGACGTCAGCCTCAGCGTGGCCCGCTCCGGCCAGGGTGCGCAGACCGCGCCCGATCCCGTCGGCGAGCAGGCCGTGCCGGTCAGCGAGTGGGAACCCGTCGCCGAGCGGATCCGCGAACAGCTCAACGCCACCCGGGTCGTGCTGCGGCTGCGGCTGGACCCGCGCGGCGAGGTGACCACGCTGGTCGCCGGTGAAGCCATGCCGGACGCCGCGACCCAGGCGGCACCGGACGCGCTGCGCGACGACCCGCTGCTGCAACTCCCCGGAAGCCACGTGCGGTCGTTCCGGACCCTCGAAGCGCCGGAGGAGGTTCGCCGCGCGCTGCGGCAGCGCGGCGCCTACGAGGCGCTCGTGGTCCCGCTCCGGGGTGCCAGCCAGCTGCTCGGTGCCGTCGAGGTCCACGACCGGGTCAGCCGCTGGCGTGGCTTCGGCCGCGCGGACGTGCGACTGCTGCACACCCTGGCCAGTCACCTGGCCACCGCGATGGACAACCGCAGGCTGCTGGCCAGGTTGCGGCACGACGCCTACCACGACCCGCTGACCGGGCTGCTCAACCGCACCGGCTTCCGCGAGATCTCCGGCGACGAGCTCCGCGCCGGCCGTGCCGCCGTCGTGCTGCGGATCGACCTGGACCTGCTCACCACGGTCAGCGAAGCCCTCGGCTACACCTGGGGCGATCGGATGGTGATCGCCGCCGGGCAGCGGATGCGCGAAGCCCTCGGTGACGCTCCGGTGGCACGGCTGGAGGCCAACTCCTTCGCCGTGCTGCTGCTCGACCACACCGAGGAGCAGGCGCACCAGGTGGCGCTGCGGTTGTGCGACGTGATCGCCATGTCCTACCCGCTGGACCGGATAGTGGTCGAGGCCGCCGGGGTCGCCGGCTACGCGTCCTCTGCGCCCGCCGATGGTGAGGCCGAGACCGACGTCGACACGCTGCTGCAGCACGCCGATGTGGCGGTGCGGGCCGCGCGCAACGGCGAGGACGGCGTGCGCTGCTACGCCCCGGCCATGGGTCAGGTGTTCCTGCGCCGCTTCCAGCTGGTCACCCAGTTCCGGCAGGCTCTGGACACCGGCCAGGTCGAGGTGCACTACCAACCGAAGGTGGCGCTGCCGGAACGTCAGGTCGTCGGCGCCGAGGCCCTGGTGCGCTGGTCGCACCCGGAGTACGGGAGGCTGGATCCCGACGAGTTCGTGCCGCTGGTGGAGGCCACCGGGCTGGTCGACGCGCTCACCGCGTTCGTCCTGGAGTGCGCGTTGATCAAGATCCGGCAGTGGCTGGACCGCGGGCTGAGGATGTCGGTGGCGGTGAACCTGTCGGTGCGAAACCTCGCTGACGAGACCTTCCCCGAGCGGGTCGCCGAGGCGCTCGAACGCCACGACATCCCGCCAGAGCTGCTCACCCTGGAGCTGACCGAGTCCAGCGTGATGGCCGACAAGGAGCGTTCGCTGCCGGTCTTGCGGCGGTTGCACGCGATGGGCGTGGTGCTCGCGGTGGACGACTTCGGCACCGGCTACTCGTCGCTGGCCTACCTGCGGCAGCTGCCGGTGGACGAGGTCAAGATCGACAAGAGCTTCGTGCTGGGCATGGGAACCGATCTCAGCGACCTCGCGGTGGTCCGCACGATCGTCGAGCTCGGCCACTCGCTGGACCTCGCCGTGGTGGCCGAGGGCGTCGAGGACGACGCCGCGCGCGACCAGCTGGTCGGAATGGGCTGCGACGTGGCCCAGGGCTACCTGATCTCCCGCCCGCTGTCCGAGGAGCGCTTCGAAGCGTGGCTGCAGGCCCGCACCAAGCGCGACCAGGGCAGCCGCGAGGAGACCGTGCTCACACTCCTGCACTGATGTCCGAATTCGCCCGATCCGGTGAGGTGTCCTGTGAAAAGTCGGCTATGACCTGCGTTTTCGCAAGAAGGTACCCCCCTGTTCCGGCGGGTTCTGCGGGTGTGTAAAGTTCTAATCGCTCCGCAAGGGCACGCCCCAATAGCTCAGTCGGCAGAGCGTCTCCATGGTAAGGAGAAGGTCTACGGTTCGATTCCGTATTGGGGCTCGAAAGGCAGCCGCGGTGCTCGGTAAACTGAGTGCTGTGGCTGTTTTGCGTGGGACATCCTGCGTCGCTTGAGGCAACCGGTGCACACCGCGGCCTCGGCATGGCGGTGTAGCTCAGTCGGTAGAGCAAGCGGCTCATAATCGCTGTGTCGCCGGTTCAAGTCCGGCCACCGCTACCAGTCACGGGTTCGCGAGGACTTCTCCAGCGAACCGACACGTTACGACCGAGAGAAAGGCACCCCCGTGGCCGCCACCGACGTTCGACCCAAGATCACGCTGGCGTGCGAGGAGTGCAAGAACCGCAACTACATCACCAACAAGAACCGGCGCAACAACCCGGACCGCTTGGAGATGAAGAAGTTCTGCATGAACTGCGGCACGCACAAGCTCCACAAGGAGACCCGCTGACCCCAGCGGTTCCTTCGGAACGCCTTCGAGAGCCCGTCCCCCGGTTGGTCCGGGGGGCGGGCTCTTCTCGTTCCCGCGGGCGCGGGACTGCTCGGGTGGTCGCCGGGAGGTCAAAGCGGTTCCGCCGTTCCGGATGAGACCTAGTAGCCTTCCCGCGTGCCGCTCGACCAGTCATTCATCGGACGTGAATACCCGCCCACCGAGCCCTACGAGGTGGGCCGGGAGAAGATCCGCGAGTTCGCCCGCGCGGTCAAGGACGACTCCCCGCTGCACCACGACGTCGACGCAGCCAAGTCCGCCGGCTACCCGGACGTGATCGCGCCGCCGACCTTCGCGGTGATCCTCTCGATGGCCGCGCAGGACCAGATCGTCGAGGACGACCAGCTCGGCCTGGACTACGGCCGAGTGGTGCACGGCCAGCAGGACTTCGTCCACCACCGGCCGATCCGCGCCGGTGATCGGCTGCTGGCGGTCGCGCACGTCGACGACATCAAGACCCGGGCGGGCAACGACTTCCTGACCGTCCGCGCGGAGATCACCACCACCGACGGGGAGCAGGTCTGCACCGCCACGTCGATGTTGGTCGTGAGGGGGCCTGAGGCGTGAAGCTGTCGGAGATCAACGTCGGGGACGAGCTGCCGCCGCTGAGCGTGCCGCTGGAGCGGTCCGACCTGGTCCGCTACGCGGGCGCATCGGGCGACTTCAACCCGATCCACTGGAACGAGCGGTTCGCCAAGGACGTCGGCCTCCCGGACGTGATCGCACACGGGATGCTGACCATGGCGCTGGCCGGGCGGTTGGTGAGCAGCTGGACCGGCGACCCTGGCGCGATCGTGCGCTACGGCGTGCGCTTCACCCGGCCTGTGGTCGTCCCGGACGACGGCAGCGGCGCCGTGGTGGAGCTCGGCGGCAAGGTCGCGAAGATCAACGAAGACGGCACGATCAAGGTCAGCATCACCGCGAAGTCCGCCGACCAGGGCGTGCTCGGGGGCGCTTCGGCCACGGTCCGCATCGCTGCGTGACGCAGTGCGCTCACCAGCGGCGAAGTCGTGTTCCCGCCAACACGGGGGTGCCGTTGGAGTTGCGTTCTCCACGTGCCGTACACTTTCGAACCTGGGATGCCTGAGCACCTTGAAATACACAGTTTCAAGGCTGGTGAATGGCGTCCCGACTTTGCGGTCGGGCTCCACAGGCCGCAGAGGGGTGTAGCTCAATTGGCAGAGCAGCGGTCTCCAAAACCGCAGGTTGCAGGTTCAAGTCCTGTCACCCCTGCGTCGATGCGACGGTGAGCGGAGGATGGTCGTGAGCGAGGACCGCGAGCAGGGCCAGGACGGAGCGCGCGAGGGCGCACGTCCGTCCAGCGCCGCGGCGCGGCGCGAGCGTCGTGCCTCCGCCCGTTCCCAGTCGGGCTCCGGTCCGGCGCGCACAACTGAGTCGAAGGGTCGGCCCACTCCCTCGCGGGATGGCCGGCAGGGTCGGGTTTCGCTGTTCCGGAAGATCGGGCGCTTCCTGCGCGAGGTCGTCGCCGAGCTGCGCAAGGTCATCTGGCCGACACGCAAGGCGCTGGTGACCTACACGCTTGTGG
The DNA here is from genome assembly GCF_004348445.1 of Saccharopolyspora aridisoli. Classification (GTDB taxonomy): domain Bacteria; phylum Actinomycetota; class Actinomycetes; order Mycobacteriales; family Pseudonocardiaceae; genus Saccharopolyspora; species Saccharopolyspora aridisoli. The sequence goes on from NZ_SMKV01000008.1 coordinate 171,591, forward strand.
TGCTGGTGTTCGTCAGCATCATGGTGGCGTTCGTCGCCGGCGTGGACGTGCTCTTCGCGAAGGGCGTGGGCTGGCTGTTCGGCACTGGCTGAACCTCCGGGCCCGCCTAAGTGGTGCCGGCGGCGGAACAACGACCCGGCACGCAACGCACGAGAGGAAGCGAGACCGACTGTGACCTCGCACGAGGAGACCTCCAAGGAAGCCACCGGCCTCACCGACGAGCAGGTGCAGCCCGAGGCTGCCGAAGCCGAGGCCGTGTCCGTCGAGGCTGAAGCGGCCGGCGCAGTCGATTCCTCGGAAACCGACTCCGCCGAAGAGGCCGACGACGCCGCGGCCGACGACACTGCGACCGTGGCCGCTGGCGGTGAAGAGACCGCGTCCGAGGAGGCGGAAGCCGAAGAGGCCGACGCCGACGAGGGCGACGCTGACGAGGGCGACGCTGAAGTGGCGGACGCCGACGAGGCGGACGCTGAAGAGGGCGACGCTGAAGAGGCGGAAGCCGAAGAGGTGGACCCGGTCGAGGAGCTGCGCGCCGCGCTTCGCCGCGCGCCCGGCGACTGGTACGTGATCCACTCCTACGCGGGTTACGAGAACAAGGTCAAGACCAACCTCGAGACCCGTGCTCAGACGCTCGACGTCGAGGACTACATCTTCCAGGTCGAGGTGCCTACCGAAGAGGTCACCGAGATCAAGAACGGCCAGCGTAAGATGGTGCAGCGCAAGGTGCTGCCCGGCTACATCCTGGTTCGGATGGATCTCAACGACCAGTCGTGGAGCGCCGTGCGCAACACGCCGGGTGTGACCGGATTCGTCGGTGCGACCTCCAAGCCTTCGCCGCTGACCATCGATGACGTGCTGAAGTTCCTCGCGCCGCAGGTCGAGGAGAAGAAGCCGGAAGCGGGCAAGAAGGCCGGTGCGGGACAGACCGCCGCCGCGACCAAGACAGCGGTCGAGGTCGACTTCGAGGTCGGCGAGTCCGTCACCGTGATGGATGGCCCGTTCGCGACGCTGCCGGCCACCATCAACGAGGTCAACGCCGACGCCCAGAAGCTCAAGGTGCTGGTGTCGATCTTCGGCCGCGAGACCCCGGTCGAGCTCTCGTTCGACCAGGTCTCCAAGCTCTGACCGCTCTCCCGTCTGCGGGAGCGCGGCGGGCTGCGCGTGGACCTGGCAGGACCCGCGCAGCAGGGGCGATTCCACCGTCTCGTGGTCTCGCCAGATTCGGTGCCGCCTTCCGGCGGGACCGAGCAACCGGATAGCGAAGACACAGGAAGCAAACATGCCGCCCAAGAAGAAGAAGCTGGCAGGGATCATCAAGCTGCAGATCCAGGCCGGCCAAGCCAACCCGGCTCCGCCGGTCGGCCCGGCGCTGGGTCAGCACGGCGTCAACATCATGGAGTTCTGCAAGGCGTACAACGCGGCCACCGAGGCTCAGCGTGGCAACGTCGTGCCGGTTGAGATCTCCGTGTACGAAGACCGGTCCTTCGACTTCAAGCTGAAGACCCCGCCGGCCGCGAAGCTGTTGCTCAAGGCCGCTGGCGTGCAGAAGGGCTCCGGCGAGCCGCACAAGTCCAAGGTCGGCAAGGTCTCCATGGAGCAGGTCAAGGAGATCGCGCAGACCAAGATGGAAGACCTCAACGCCAACGACATCGACCAGGCCGCGAAGATCATCGCTGGTACTGCTCGTTCGATGGGCCTGACGGTCGAAGCCTGAGCCGCTGCCGGGTTCCACCGGCGCGCACGGGTAGTGGGAGGGCTCATGCGCAGCCCGACCAACCACAACTGATCCAACCTGACTCTTAGGACAGAAATGGCACAGCGCAGCAAGGCATACCAGCAGGCGGCCGAGCTGATCGACCGGGAGCGTCTCTACACCCCGTCGGAAGCCGCCGAGCTGGCGAAGAAGACCACCAAGGTCAAGTACGACGCCACCGTCGAGGTCGCTCTGCGGCTGGGCGTCGACCCCCGCAAGGCAGACCAGATGGTCCGCGGCACCGTGAACCTGCCGCACGGCACTGGTAAGACTGCCCGCGTCATCGTGTTCGCCACCGGCGACAAGGCCGCTGAGGCCGAGGCCGCCGGCGCGGACGCGGTTGGTTCCGAGGACCTGATCGAGCGCATTCAGGGCGGCTGGCTCGATTTCGACGCGGCGATCGCCACCCCGGACCAGATGGCCAAGGTCGGTAAGATCGCTCGGGTTCTCGGCCCGCGCGGTCTGATGCCGAACCCGAAGACCGGCACCGTCACCCCGAACGTCACCAAGGCGGTCGCGGACATCAAGGGCGGTAAGATCAACTTCCGCGTCGACAAGCAGGCCAACCTGCACTTCATCATCGGCAAGGCGTCGTTCGACACCGAGAAGCTGGTGGAGAACTACGCGGCCGCGCTGGACGAGATCCTGCGCGCCAAGCCGTCGGCGTCGAAGGGCCGGTACCTGAAGAAGGTCACCTTCACGACCACGATGGGTCCGGGCATCCCGGTCGACCCGACCGCCACGCGCGTGTCGGCGTCCGCCTGACCCGATACCCCTTCGAAAGAGGGCGAGCGCTCCACGAGCGCTCGCCCTCTTTCGCATTCCACGACGATTTCCGTCAAACCGGCATGATCGGTATCCCATTTGCCCGGAAACATTCTGAGCAGAACCGACCCGCCTCCCGGAAGAGGTGACGGGCAGTGCCGAGATGATTACTCCGGAAATACGATTCGGGTAGTCCGGGAATTGCTCGGTCAGGGGCACGCGGAACTGGTCAGGGCGTAAGCGGAGATGGTCCAACCGCCTTGTGGCGTGCGGGTGAGTTTGAAAGTTCCGAGCCCCGGTCCGCCGCTGACTCGGAGGCGGCAACCCGGCACCTGCGCTTCCGGTCCCGCTTCCACGATGGCGTCGTGGGCGAACTTCGGATTGGCGTAGGCGTTGAAGTCGGTGATCTGACCGTGCACCGCGCGCGCCGCGCCCGCGCAGTCCGGGGTGCCGTAGGCGGCGGCGAAATCCGCCTTGCCCTGGTCGTCGAACAGCGCGCACGCCTGCTCCGGCGGTTCGGCCCGCAGGTAGTTGAAAACGCTGCGGATGGCCTGCTGCGGGTTCTGCGCGGTCATCGGCACCGAGTCGGCCGGTGCGCTCCCGCCGGAGCCGTTGCCGCTCGACGAGCCGTCGCTGCCGCCGAAGTAGTGGTCGTATGCCAGGTTTAGCAGGAGCAGCGCGACGAGGACGTAGATGATCCGCCGCACCCACTTGTGGTGGAGCAGGCCGAGAGCCTTCTTCCACCCGGGCTTCTCGGGCGCCGCGGCGGTCGTGCCACCGCCCTGGGAGGCCTGCCACTCCTTGAACCGCTTGAACTCCAGGAACTCCTGGTATTCCGGGTCGTCGGCCGCCTTCGGAGCGTCGCCGCGCGGAGCCGGTTCCGGGAGCGGGTCGTACTCGGCGACCTCGACGACTTCCGCGTCGACGATCTCGGGCAGGTTGTCGGAGCGCGGTTCCCGCTGATCAGCCACGCCCACATGATGCCGGGCGACGGGGGCCGGTGGAAGCGCCCGTCCCGAGTCGAGTAGTCTTGTCGAGGTTCCACCCAAGACCGCTGGTCTTCCTCCCGGCTCGGCAACGAGCGGGGAGGAACGAAGGTCCCGTGAGATGCGGGCGACCCGCGCAGGAGGGACGAGGCTGGTCACGCGTGTCCTGTCCGCGCGCACCGATCTTCACGCCCCGTGCTGCCCTGCGCCGGGGCGTTCTGTCGTCTCAGGACCGACTGGATGGGTCAGCCACAGTCGGAAACAGAGAGGAGGCGACATGGCGAAGTCCGACAAGGTCGATGCGGTCAGCGAGATCTCGGAGAAGTTCAACAGCTCCACCGCTGCCGTTGTGACCGAGTACCGCGGGCTCTCGATGGCTCAGCTGTCTGAGCTGCGCCGCGCGCTCGGTTCGAACGTGAGCTACCGTGTCGCGAAGAACACGCTGGTCAAGCGTGCCGCCGAGCAGTCGGGCGTCGAGGGTCTCGACGACCTGTTCGTCGGCCCGACCGCGATCGCCTTCGTCGAGGGCGAGCCGGTCGACGCAGCCAAGGCGATCAAGGAATTCGCCAAGGGCAACCAGAACCTGGTGATCAAGGGCGGGTACATGGACGGCCGCGCGCTGTCCGTGTCCGAGGTCGACAGCATCGCCGACCTCGACTCGCGCGAAGTCACGCTGGGCAAGCTGGCCGGTGCCATGAAGGCCAAGATGAACCAGGCCGCAGCGCTGTTCGTCGCACCTGCTTCGCAGGTCGCTCGCATGGCCGCCGCCCTTCAGGAGAAGAAGGGCGAGTAAGGCTCTCCGCAGTCCGCAGTGGACGGTGCGGGAGAGCGCGCCGCCGATGCGGGTCCGCGGACCGTCTTTCGCGACAACCCCCACCGGGATGCCGACGGCATCCGGGCTTTGAGCAGAAAGGAACGCCGACATGGCGAAGCTGAGCAACGACGAGCTGCTGGACGTCTTCAAGGAGATGACCCTCCTGGAGCTGTCGGAGTTCGTGAAGCAGTTCGAGGAGACCTTCGACGTCACCGCCGCCGCCCCGGCCGCGGTCGCCGCTGCGCCGGCCGCCGGTGGCGAGGCTGACGCCGCTGAGGAGCAGGACGAGTTCGACGTCGTCCTCGAGGGCGCCGGCGACAAGAAGATCCAGGTCATCAAGGTCGTCCGCGAGATCGTCTCCGGCCTGGGCCTGAAGGAGGCCAAGGAGCTCGTCGAGGGCACCCCGAAGGCGATCCTGGAGAAGGTCGACAAGGAGAAGGCCGAAGAGGCCAAGGGCAAGCTGGAAGAAGCTGGCGCTTCCGTCTCCGTCAAGTGACCTTGCTTTCCTGATCCGGTGCTCCCGCTGCATGGCGGTAGCGGAACCTGACGCTCCGTCTGGATTCCGGCGCCACTCGGCTCCGCCGCTCGCACTGGGTTTGGAACGGGTTCTGGGTCTTTGACTCACGGTAAGAGAACGGGCACTCGCTGTTGCGGGTGCCCGTTCTCTTTTCCTTTGCGCGGAAACAAGGGCCTTTTTTCGGACGAATCCGAGATGGCACCTTGATTTGCAGTGAACTCATGAGTAACCCTGCTGCGTCGAGCTCGTTGCATAGGTGTGACGCCAACTACCTTCGTTATGCGCGTCACGTGTGCGAGGGTGCTTCTTCGGGGACGGATTGCCTCCCCGAAATCGGTGTAATCGAGGACGCGGAGGTTCCGATGGGCGTCGAGGTGGTTGTCGACGGGCTCTCGAAGTCCTTCGGCCCGCAGACCATCTGGCGGGACGTCTCGCTGAACCTGCCCCAGGGCGAGATCAGCGTGCTGCTCGGGCCTTCCGGCACCGGTAAGTCGGTGTTCCTGAAGTCGCTGGTGGGTCTGCTCAAGCCGGATGAGGGCAAGGTCGTCATCAACGGGACGGACATATGCACTTGCTCGGAAAAAGATCTCTACGAGGTCCGGAAGCTATTCGGCGTGCTGTTCCAGGACGGCGCGTTGTTCGGCTCGATGAACCTCTACGACAACATCGCGTTCCCGCTCCGCGAGCACACGCGCAAGAGCGAGTCCGAGATCCGCAACGTCGTGCTCGAGAAGATGGAGATGGTCGGTCTCATCGGCGCGGAGGACAAGCTCCCCGGTGAGATCTCGGGCGGCATGAAGAAGCGCGCCGGTCTGGCCCGCGCCCTCGTGCTCGACCCGGAGATCCTCCTGTTCGACGAGCCCGACTCGGGCCTGGACCCCGTCCGGACCGCGGTGCAGAACCAGCTGATCGTCGACCTCAACGCGCAGATCGACGCGACTTTCCTGATCGTCACCCACGACATCAACACCGCGCGGACCGTGCCGGACAACATCGGCATGCTCTACCGCCGCAACCTCGTGATGTTCGGGCCGCGCGAGGTGCTGCTGACCTCAGACGAGCCGGTGGTGGTGCAGTTCCTCAACGGCCGCCCCGACGGCCCGATCGGCATGAGCGAGGAGAAGGACACCGCGCTGGTTGAAGCGGAGCTGGCCAAGCACGGTCGACCCCAGGTGCCGCCGATGATGCCGCAGCTGGAGGTCAGTCCCGGACTGCCGGACCGCACCGCGGTGCACCGCCGCAAGGACCGCGTGCTGCGCCAGCTGCGCTCGATGAACCCCTCCGCGCAGGAGGAGATCCTCAAGAGCCTGTCGTCGGACGAGCTCGCCCTGTACGGGTTCAAGTCGCCCACGACGGGTTCCTGGCCGCAGCAGCAGGCCGTCCCGCAGGCACCCCCGCAGACCGCTCCCGCTCAAGCGCCCCAGCCCGCTCCTGCTCAACCGCAGCAGGCCGCTCCCGCTCAGCCCCAGCAGCAGATGCGGCCCTCGCCGCACCCGCGGCAGCCGGAGGAAGAGTCGGCGTGGCCCGGTGGGTTGCAGGCCGAGGAGGATTCGGCGGGCGCTCGTCGCCGCTGGTTCGGCCGGAAGCGAGGTGAGCGGTGAGCGCGTCCCGGGCACAGTTCCCCGGTGCCGGTGGGCTGCGCCAGACGGGCCGCCTGTTCGCGCTGGGGATGGACATCGTGCGGGCGATGCCCTCGCGACCGTTCCAGGTCCGCGAGTTCATCCAGCAGTGCTGGTTCATCGCCAGCGTCACGATCCTGCCGACGGCGCTGGTCTCGATCCCCTTCGGCGCGGTCATCGCGCTCCAGCTGGGATCGCTGACCAGGCAGATCGGTGCGCAGTCGTTCACCGGTGCCGCCAGCGTCCTGGCGATCATCCAGCAGGCCAGCCCGATCGTGACGGCGCTGCTGATCGCCGGTGCCGGTGGTTCGGCGATCTGCGCCGACCTCGGCTCGCGCAAGATCCGCGATGAGATCGACGCGATGGAGGTGCTGGGCGTCTCGCCGATCCAGCGCCTCGTGGTGCCCCGGGTGCTGGCCGCGATGCTGGTCGCCGTGCTGCTCAACGGCATGGTCAGCGTCGTCGGCGTGGTCGGCGGCTACACCTTCAACGTGATCATGCAGAACGGCACGCCGGGTGCGTACATGGCCAGCTTCAACGCGCTGGCGCAGCTGCCTGACCTGTGGATCAGCGAGATCAAGGCCCTGATCTTCGGCTTCTTGGCAGGCGTGGTGGCCGCCTTCCGGGGTTTGAACCCGCCACCAGGCCCGAAGGGCGTCGGGGACGCCGTGAACCAGTCGGTGGTGATCACCTTCCTGCTGCTGTTCGCGGTGAACTTCATCCTCACGACGCTGTACATGCAGCTGGTCCCGCCGAAGGGAATGTGATGGCCGCCAGGGGAATGGGAACATGGTGACGATCTCGCAGCGCGCCAAGCGCGCGGCCCGACGGCCGGTGGAGGTGCTGGACGACCTGGGTGACCAGATGTCGTTCTACATCCGATCGCTGGCATGGATTCCGCGGGCGATCCCGCGCTACGCCAAGGAAACGCTGCGCCTGCTGGCCGAGGTCAGCTTCGGCAGCGGCGCACTGGCGGTCATCGGTGGCACGGTCGGCGTGATGATCGGCCTGACGCTGTTCACCGGAACGGTCGTCGGCATCCAGGGGTTCGCGGCTCTCGACCAGCTGGGCACCTCTGCCTTCGCCGGCTTCGTCTCGGCCTACTTCAACACGCGTGAGATCGCGCCGCTGGTGGCCGGTCTTGCCCTGTCGGCGACGGTCGGTTCCGGTTTCACCGCCCAGCTCGGCGCGATGCGGATCTCCGACGAGATCGACGCGCTCGAGGTCATGGGCGTGCCGAGCCTGCCCTACCTGGTGACCACCCGCGTGATGGCCGGCTTCGTCGCCGTCATCCCGCTGTACGTGCTGGGCCTGCTGACGTCCTATGTCGCGGCCCGAGGCGTCACCGTCCACCTCTACGGCCAGTCGGCGGGCACCTACGACCACTACTTCAACTTGTTCCTGCCTCCCGAGGACGTGCTGTGGTCCTTCGGGAAGGTGCTGATCTTCAGCGTGGTGGTGATCATGACGCATTGCTACTACGGATACCGCGCCAGCGGCGGCCCCGCCGGCGTCGGCGTCGCGGTGGGGCGCGCGGTGCGAACCGCGATCGTGACCACCGCCCTGCTGGACTTCTTCCTCAGCCTCGCGATCTGGGGCACCACGACGACCGTTCGGATCACCGGATGAGCGCGCAGGGAGCGGTCACCAAGGTCAAGCGCAGGCTGATGGGCCTGGCGCTGCTGATGAGCATGGTCATGTTCGTCGTGCTGTGCCTGGCGTTCTACAACAAGGCGTTCACGGCGTCCTCGGACGTCATCCTCAAGGCGGCCTCGACGGGCAACCAGCTGCTGCCGGAATCCGACGTCAAGGTGCGCGGCATGATCGTGGGCCGGGTCGTCGAGGTGAAGTCCGACGGCAAGGGCGCCGAGCTGCACCTGGCGCTGCAGCCGGAGATGGCCGAGAAGATCCCGGCCAACGTCTCCGCGCAGCTGCTGCCGCGCACCCTGTTCGGCGAGCGCTACGTGGCGCTGGACCTGCCGGAGAAGCCCTCGTCGAAGACGCTGGCCTCCGGCGGCGTGATCGAGCAGGACCGCACCCGCGCGGGGCTGGAGCTGGAAACGGTGCTGGCGGACACCATGCCGGTGCTGCAGGCGGTGAACCCCGACGACCTGTCCGCCACGCTCAACGCGCTGGACCAGGCGCTGTCGGGCCGCGGTGAGCAGGTCGGCGAAACGCTGTCCCAGCTCAACACCTACTTGGACGGGCTCAACCCGTCGGTGCCGGCCCTGCGGGACAACCTGCGGGAGCTGGTGGGCGTCGCGCAGACCTACGAGCAAGCCGCACCGGACATCATCTCCGCGCTGGACAACTTCTCCACCACGGCGCGAACCCTGGTGGACCAGAAGCAGGACCTGCAGAAGATGACCGGGCAGCTCACCACCACCTCCGGTGACCTGACGACGTTCCTCGACGCCAACGGCCAGAACTTCATCCAGCTCGCCGACGCCCAGCGTCCGACGCTCGACGTGCTGGCGAAGTACTCGCCGTCCTACCCGTGCTTCCTCGGGGAGATGGAGGAGTTCGTCCCGCGCATCCGCCAGGCGTTCGGCGAGGGCACCAACGAGCCCGGCCTGCACGTGACCCTGGAGGTCGCGCCGCACCGCGGCGAGTACCGCCCGAACCAGGACGAGCCGGAGTTCCGCGACAAGCGCGGACCGCGTTGCTACAACTTCTGGGAGAACCTCGACCCGATGCCGGAGTACCCGCCGGACGGCCCGTTCAAGGACGGCTCGGTTCCCCCGCCCGCATCGCGCCCGTCGAACGGTGGCCTGAACCCACCCGCGGGCAGCACTCCCCAGTCGGCACCGGCGGCCACCGCGACCCAGTGGGTCAACTCGCCGGCTGAGCGCGACATGGTCGCCACCGTGCTGGCTCCTGCTCTGGGCCGTCCTTCCTCGGAGGTCCCCGGCTGGGGCAGCCTGCTGGTCGGACCGGTCCTGCGGGGTGCGGAGGTGAGCTACCGATGAACGGGATCAGCGTTCGCGGACCACTGGTCAAGTTCCTGGTCTTCGTGGTGATCACCTCGCTGGCGACCGGCCTGCTGATCATGACGATCGCCAACCAGGACCTGCGCTCGGCGAACTCCTACACCGCGCGGTTCACCGACGTCACCGCCCTCAACGTGGGTGACGAGGTGCGCATCTCCGGTGTGAAGGTCGGTGAGGTCGAGAACATCGAGCTCGTCGACAACAAGGTCGCCGAGGTCGAGTTCAACGTCGCCGACCGGCGGCTGCCGTCCTCGGTGACCGCGACCATCAAGTACCGGAACCTGGTGGGGCAGCGCTACCTCGCGCTGGAGCAGGGCGCCACGCCCACCACCGGCTCCGGCGGCGCCTCCGGCCGGACCGTCCGAGGTGGGTACCTGCCGGTGGGCGGCACGATCCCGCTGGAGCGCACCAAACCCGCGCTGGACCTGACGGTGCTGCTGGGCGGCTTCAAGCCGCTGTTCCAGGCGCTGTCGCCGGAGGACGTCAACAAGCTGTCCTACCAGATCATCCAGGTCCTGCAGGGCGAGGGCGGCACGGTGGAGAGCCTGCTGTCGCACACGGCTTCGCTGACGACCACCATCGCCTCGCGCGACCAGGTGATCGGAGAGGTGATCAACAACCTCAACGGCGTGCTGGACACCGTGAACACGCGTGACCAGCGGCTCTCCGAGCTGGTCGGCCAGCTGCGGCAGGTGGTGTCCGGACTCGCCGAGGACCGCGACTCCATCGGCAGCGCGATCACCGCGATGGACGGGCTGACCAACACCACCGCCGGGCTCCTGCAGGACGCCAGGCCAGGGTTGCAGCAGGACATCGCCGGCCTCGGCGAGGTGTCGAAGAACCTCAACGACCACGAGCAGCTGGTCGACCGGGTGCTGCGCAACATGCCGAACAAGCTGGAGAGCTTGAGCCGGACCGCCTCGCACGGGTCGTGGTTCAACTTCTTCATGTGCAAGAGCTCCGGCAACGTCGGCGTCGGCGACATCACCCTGCCGCTGCCGCTGATGCCGGTGACCCAGCCGAGGTGCCAGCGATGACTGCTTTCTCCCAGCGCGACCCCCTCAAGATCGGCGTCGCCGGCATCCTGGTGCTGGTGCTGGCGTTCCTGCTGGTTGCCAACTACGAGCGGCTGCCGCTGATCAGCGGCACCACCTACACCGCGCAGTTCACCGAGGCCGCAGGACTGCGCGAGGACAACGAGGTCCGGGTCGCCGGGGTCAAGGTCGGCACCGTCTCCGACGTCGAGCTCGAAGGTGACCACGTGCTGGTCAGCTTCCGGGTCTCCGACGTCGAGCTCGGTGACCGCACCACCGCGGCGATCAAGGTCAAGACCCTGCTCGGCCAGAAGTACCTGGCGCTGGACCCGCAGGGCTCCAAGGAGCTCGACAACGACCAGCCGATCCCGCTGAGCCGGACCATGTCGCCCTACGACGTCATCGAGGCGTTCAGCGACCTGTCCAAGAACGTCGACCAGATCGACACAGCGCAGCTGGCGAAGAGCTTCGAGACGCTGTCGAGCACGTTCAAGGACACCCCGGGCGAGGTCAGCGGCGCCCTCAACGGGCTTTCGCAGCTCTCCAAGACGATCTCCTCGCGCGACGAGCAGATCGAGCACCTGCTGAACAACACCACGCAGGTCTCCCAGCAGCTCGCAGACCGCAACGAGGACTTCGAGAAGCTGCTCTCCGACGGCAACCTGCTGCTGCAGGAGCTGCGGGCTCGCCGCGACTCGATCTCGTCGCTGCTGACCGGGACCCAGGAGCTGTCGCAGCAGCTGACCGGCCTGGTCGACGACAACCAGGCGCAGCTCGGGCCGACGCTGCAACAGCTGGACAAGGTGACCAAGATGCTGCAGCGCAACCAGCACAACCTGGACCGGAGCCTGAACACCTTCGCCCCGTTCACCAGGCTGTTCTCCAACGTCCTCGGCAACGGGCGCTGGTTCGACACCTACGTCTGCGGTTTGCTGCCGCCCGCCGTGGGTCCGATCAACCAGGAGGGTTGCAAGCAATGATGAACGCACCCCTCAAGAGCTCGAACCTGGCCAAGGTCCTCACCATCGGGATCGTGGTCGTGCTGCTCGGCGCGGTCGGCGGCTGGTGGCTGTTCTACGGCGCGGCGGAGCGCAAGGTCACCGCCTACTTCGACGCCGCGGTCGGCCTGTACCCGGGCGGTGACGTGCGCGTCCTCGGCGTCCCGATCGGCACCATCGACGAGGTGACGCCGCAGGGCAAGCAGGTCAAGGTCACGCTGAGCGTCGACCGCGACACCGCGATCCCCGCCAACGCGAGCCTGGTGGCGGTCTCCCCCAGCATCGTCTCCGACCGGTACGTGCAGTTCGCCCCGGTCTACAAGGGAGGCCCGAAGCTGGGAGACGACGCGGTCATCCCCGCCGAGCGCACCGCGACGCCCGTCGAGCTGGACAACATCTACCGCAGCCTCAACGACCTGACCAAGGCGCTGGGACCCGACGGGGCCAACAAGAACGGCGCGCTGACCGACCTGCTCAACACCGGTGCCGCCAACCTGGAGGGCAACGGCAAGGCGCTGTCGGAAACGCTGCGCAACCTCGGTGAGGCGGGAACGACGCTGTCGGGCAACAGCGAAGAGCTGTTCAAGACCGTCGACAACCTGCAGCGCTTCACCGGGATGCTGGCCGAGAACGACGGCCAGATGCGCCGGTTCAACACGCAGATGCAAGAGGTCAGCAGCAACCTCGCCGGAGAGCGCAACGACATGAGCGCGGCCCTGGCCGAGCTGTCCGTGGCGCTGGGCAAGGTGGAATCCTTCGTGCGGGACAACCGCTCCGAGGTGCAGTCCAACGTCAGCCAGCTCCACGACGTTGCCGCTGTGCTGGTCAAGCAGAAGGCCGCGCTCAACGAGTCGCTGACCACCGCGCCGCTTGCGATGAGCAACCTGAACAACTCCTACAACGGCGCTTCCGGAACGCTGGACCAACGCGCGATGTTCAACGAGCTCAACCAGCCGCCGCTGGTGGCGGTGTGCAAGCTGCTCGACCAGTCGACACCGCAGCAGGTTCCGCTCGAGGTCAGCAGCGCCTGCGACGCCTTGCGCCCGGTGCTGGCCGGCGCCGAGAAGCTGCCGACACCGGCCGAAACGCTCAACGCGGTGCAGAACGGCAAGCTGCCGCCGTTGCCGCTCCCGCTGACCAACGGACTTCAGCCCGCTGGAGGTGGCCGGTGATGCGGTCCGGTTTGACTCGTCTGGTGCGATCCGTCTTCACCCGCTCCTCGGCCGTCAAGGTCGGCGCGGTCGCGACGGTCGGCCTGCTGGCGCTGTCGGGGTGTTCCTCCCGCGGTGTCTACGACATGCCGCTGCCGGGCGGCGCCGACGTCGGCAGCCGCCCCTACGACGTGAAGGTCCGCTTCTCCGACGTGCTGGACCTGGTGCCCAACGCGGGCGTCCGGGTCAACGACGTCGCGGTCGGCCGGGTCTCGAACATCGCCCTCGCTCCGGGGACGTGGGAGGCCGAGGTGACCGTCACCGTCAACGGCGACGTGAAGTTACCGGCCAACTCCATCGCCCGGCTGCGCCAGTCCAGCTTGCTCGGTGAGAAGTACGTCGAGCTGGCGGCGCCACCGCAGGCGGCTTCCGGGCGGCTGACCGACGGCGCGACCATCGGGCTCAACCGCTCCAACCGCAACCCCGAGGTGGAAGAGGTCCTCGGCGCGCTGTCGCTGCTGCTCAACGGTGGTGGTGTCGCGCAGCTGCAGGACATCACCAGGGAGCTCAACAAGGCGATGAGCGGCCGCGAGTCCGACATCCGCGGCCTGCTGAACAACCTCGACGAGCTGGTCTCCGGGCTCGACGCGCAGCGCAACGACATCGTGCGCGCGCTGGACAGCATCAACCGGCTCTCAGCCAAGCTCAACGAGCAGCGCGGCAGCATCGACACCGCGCTGCGCGACCTGGGCCCCGGTCTGCAGGTGCTCAACGAGCAGCGCGGACAGCTGGTGACCATGCTGCAGTCGCTGGACAGGCTCTCGGGCGTGGCCACCAACGTCGTCGACAAGTCGCACGAAGACCTGGTGCACGACCTCAACCAGCTCGCGCCGACGCTGCACCAGCTCGCAGCCGCCGGTGACTCGCTGCCGAAATCGCTGGAAACCCTGGTCACCTTCCCGTTCCCGGACAACGCGGTGGAAGGCATCGGGGGCAGCGACTACAACAACCTGTACCTCGAGGTCGACCTGAACCTGAGCACGATCGTGGAGAACCTCGGGCGCTCCCGCCAGCCGCTGCTGCCAGTTCCCGACGGGCTCCCGCTGCCGCTCGACGGGCAGGCGCCGCAGCCCCAGCAGCCCCAGCTACCCGCACCGCCCCAGCCGAAGCCGGAAGAACAATCCGGTGGCGGCGCGCTGGGCTGGCTGTTCGGAGGTGACAACTGATGCTCACCCGTCGAGCCCGATTCCAGATCATCGGCTTCGTGCTGATCGCGCTGATCGGTTGCAGCTACGCAGGGTTCAAGTACGCCGGCCTGGACCGCCTGTTCGGCAACCGCGGCTACGAGGTGGCGCTCAACCTGGCCAGCACCGGTGGTGTCTTCGAGAACGCGGAGGTCACCTACCGGGGCGTGCCGATCGGCCGGGTCGGCGAGCTCAAGCTGACCGACGACGGCGTCCAGGTGCCGCTGGACATCGAGGAGAACGCGCCGGCGATCCCGTCCGACGTGGAGGCCGTGGTCACCAACCGGTCCGCGGTCGGTGAGCAGTACGTGGACCTGCGTCCCAAGCAGAACGAGGGCCCGTACCTCCGAGAGGGCTCGGTCATAGCCGAATCCCGCACCACCACGCCGCTGCCGGTCCAGGACCTGATGATGAACCTGGACTCGTTCGCCAACTCGGTGCCGCAGGACTCGCTGCGCACCGTCGTCAGCGAGCTGGGCACCGCCTTCCGCGACAACGGCGGCCACCTGCAGACGATCCTGGACACCTCGCGGGAGTTCACCACGCAGGCGCAGAACCACCTGCCGCAGACGGTGCAGCTGCTGGAGGACGGCAAGACCGTGCTGGCGACGCAGAACGACCAGGGCTCGGCGATCAAGTCCTTCAGCAAGGACCTGAACCTGCTGTCGCAGTCGCTGGAACGCTCCGACGGCGACCTGCGCGGCGTCATCCGGAAGGCGCCGCCCGCTGCGGTGCAGCTGTCCGGCCTGATCGAGGACAACCCCCGGATCGGGCCGCTGCTGGCCAACCTGACCACGACCGCGAAGCTGCTGTCGTCGCACACCGACGGCATGGAGCAGCTCTTCGTCAGCTACCCGGCTCAGGTCGCGGTCTCCAACACGGTCGTCCCCGGGGATGGCACCGCTCATTTCGGACTGGTTCTCAACATGTTCCACCCGATGCCGTGTACCAAGGGGTACGAGGGAACACCCGAACGGACGGGTACCGACATGTCGCCGGTCCCGCTCAACAAGGACGCGCACTGCGCGGAGCCTCCGGGCAGTCCGACCTCAGTGCGCGGCGCGCAGAACGCACCCGGGCAGTAAGAGAGGCAACACGTGACCGTTCAAGCCGACACCGCTCGCCGGCGGCACAAGCTGTCGCTGGTGCTGTTCGTGGTGAGCCTGGTGTGCGCCCTGGTCCTCGGGGTGCTGTGGGTGCTGGCCAGCAACAACTCGTCGGTGGCCTACGCGGCGACGCGTGATGAGGCGCTGCAGCAGGGCCAAGAAGCGATCGTCAACTTCAACTCGCTGGACCACAAGGACATCGACCGCGGTCTGCAGCGGTGGGAGGACAACTCCACCGGTGCGCTGCGGGACGAGGTCCGGAAGGGCCGCAAGGACTACGCCACCCGCATCCAGCAGGCCAAGAGCAGCACCACCGCTCGCGTGCTGGACGCGGGCATCGTCGAGCTCGACGAGAACGCGGGCAAGGCCCGGATGATCGCGGTCGTGCAGATCACGGTCACCGTGGAGGGCCAGCCCCCGGCCAACAAGCAGGATCGCTACCAGGCAGAACTCACGCGTGAGGGCGACGTCTGGAAGATCAGCGGACTGGGCACCGTCCCGGTCGGCTGAACGGCGAGACCCGAAAGCGATTCGAGGAGTACAGCCAGTGCCTACCAACCGCCGTTCCGGCACGAACCGGCAGCCAGCGGCACGCCGGCCGAAGGTGGCCGGCCTGCGCAAGCGCCCCACTTCGCCCGCCTCCTCCGAGGAGACGGCGAAGCCGGAGGAAGAGGACCAGGTCAACGGCACTGCGGTGACCGAGCAGCCGGAGGCTGCGGAGCCTGCGGCCGCCGAGCCGGAGCCTGCTGAGCCGGAGGCTGCGAAACCTGCGGCCGCTGAGCCGGAGACAGCCGAGAGCGAGGCGGCTGAGCCCGACGCCGCTGAGCCGGAACAGCAGGTCAGCGAGGCTGTCGCGGCCGACGAGCGGTCATCCGAGGCGGAGTCGTCCGCCTCGGAGCCGAAGAGGACCGAGACCGAGGATGCCGAGCCCGAGAGCTCGAAGTCCGAGGTCGCGGAGTCCGGCGAGGCCGGCAAGCCGTGGGTGCTGTGGGGCGTGACGGCGCTGCTGTTCGCGCTGGCGATCTTCTTCGGTGTCTCGGCCTACACGACCTACAACACCGGCCCTGCCGCGAACGAGGCGTTGACCTCGGCGGGCGCGACCAGCGAGGTCAACGGCCAGGTCAGCGACGGGATCGAGAAGCTCTTCTCCTACGACTTCAACGACACGGCCAAGACCGAGAACGCCGCCAAGGACCTCCTGGTCGGCCCGGCGGTGCAGAAGTACGACGAGCTGTTCGCCCTGGTCAAGCAGCAGGCGCCGCAGCAGCAGCTGATCGTCACCACCACGGTGAAGAACAGCGCGGTGACGCGTCTGGAAGGCGACCGCGCCGAGGTCCTCATCTTCGTCGATCAGCACGCGATGCGCGCCAACACCGGTGAGTCCAACATCGGCCCCGCCCAGCTCTCGGTCAGCGCCGAGAAGCAGGGCGACAAGTGGAAGATCACCCAGCTCACGCTGCGCTGATCCCGGCATTGCACGACGAGGGCGGTTCTGGTCGGACCAGGACCGCCCTCGTCGCAGCAGCCGCTCCCTCAGGGACCGACGTGGATGTGGGCGCTCCAGGTCGCGTGGTCGTTCGGACGGGCGTTGCGGAGCTCCCGGGCCGCGTTGTGCAGCGCGTAGGCGGCACCGTCGGTTCCGTACCCGCGCTGCCCGAACACCTCCGAGTAGAAGTCCGCGTGCGCCTCGACCGCGCTGCTCACGTCGACTTCCCACAGGGTGCCGATGACGTGGGTGAACCCGGCGAACCCCAGCGCCGAGGCCAGCGACAGCGCAGCCGCGCACGGATGATCGGCCGCGGTCGCGACCTGACCCAGGTAGCAGAACTCCGCCTTGTCCAACGCGACCTGCCCCAGCTCGACCAGGCCGAGCGGCCGCTGGCCGTCGCGGTCCAGCAGCATCCCGGCGGCGGGCTGGGCGGGGAACTGCGAGCTCGGCTCGCAGATGTGCACCCACGGGTAGTTCGGCAGCATCCGCAGCACGTCGGTCGCGCTGGCGCTCTCGGTGGAGATGATCTCCGCGCTCGGCCAGTGCTGGGCCAGCACCTGGTTCTGCGGCGGGAGCTCGCGCGAGACCTGCTCGGCCGATCCGGCCGCCACCAGCGCGTCGCCTTCCGGCACGGGCCGGGTGCGGGCGCGCAGCAGGCAACCGAGCGTCGGCGTGTGCGACGAGACGACGCGATCCAGCGCCGAGGCGCCGGCATGCGCCGTCGCGGAGTGCAGCGGCAGGTAGGCCGACGCGCCGAAAGCGCTCCACCAGACCCGGGGCCAGCGCGCGCCCGCGGCAGGTGTGTTGAGGTATCCCATCCGGTCCAGCACCGGGCGCACCAGTCGTACCCACGTCCAGTCCAGCACCTCGGCCATCGACGCGTGGTCGTCCTGCTGCGCAGCGGTCAGCAGCGCGAGGGCCTGCTCACCAGCCTTCTCCGGGGTGGCGTGCGGGATGGGCACGGTCAGCACCCGACCGCCGAAGATCACCAGCACGTCCGAGCGGTACCGGCTGAGGTTGACGATCGCCACCGACCCGTCGCCGCCGACACCGCTGAGCTCGGAGAACGGCTGGACCCGCAGGTGCGTCGGCTGGACTTCGCGGACCTCGTTGATCAGCACCGCCCAGGCCTCGGCCAGCCGCATGCGGTCGTCGGTGTCGCCCAGGTCGGGGTCCTCGGCCGGGCGGTCCAGCAACCGCCGCAGCCGCACGATCTCGTTGGCGAGGTCGGGGTGCTCGCGGTGCAGCGAGCCGAGCTCGCCGCCGCTGGGCAGGAAGTCCGCCAGGATCGCCGACCTGCCGTGCTCGATGAGCTCCACGGCCTTGTCCGGCTCGCCGGCCTCGATGGCGCTGGCCGCTGCGTCGGCCACGATCGATGCCCAGCGCTGCTGCGCGCTCGGGGAGGCCACGACCCGCTTGCCGCGGGTCATCAGCGGCAGCAGCTCGACGGCGGTGGTGAACGACTCCAGCGCCTCCGACCAGCGCTGCTCCTGAGCGCTGATGCGTCCGGCCAGCGCGGCTGCCCGAAGCCGCTGCTCGGCGGGCGCGTTGATCTGGGTGGCAGCCTCGGTGAGCACCTTGCGCGCCCAGCGGTGGTACCGGCGACGACCGGTGCGCTGGTGAAGCGCCTGCAGCGCCCGGCCGAGCTGGATGGACACCGCCGCCCGCCCGGGAGTGGTGTCCGGCATCCCGATGAGCGCCTGGTCGAACAGCTCGATCGCTGTCTCCACGTCCTGCGCGCGCCCGGCCCGCTGGAACCGGTGCGCCAGCACCGCGCCCAGCTGCACCCACGCGATGTGCTGTGTCTGGGAGTCCGAGGCCTTCGCCGCCTCGCGGGCCAGTTCGCCCGCGCGGTCCAGGTCGTCGCGGTTCTCGACGTGCTCGTAGCGCACCAGCAGGCTCGTGATGAGCGCGGTGATCATCCGCGCGCGCTGGGAGGGAGCGGCGGCCTCGACCGACGCTTCGCCCGCGGTGACCGCGGTGTCCAGCGCCTTGACCTCGCCACCGTGCATGAAGTGCCTGCGCAGCAGGATCGCGTACCCGCCGAGTGCGAGCGAGCGGTGGGTGTCCTCGTTGGCCAGCGCCCGCACGGCCGGCGTGATCGGGCGCAGGACCCGGCGCAGCTGGCCGGACTCACCGGTGGCGTCGACGTGCTCGGCGGTGGCGACGGACAACTGCCAAACGGCCAGGCCCAGCTGCGGGTTCCCGCCTTCGAGGACGCCGAGGACGCCGATCAGCTCGTTGATCGCGGAGTTGAGGTCGGTGAGGTCACCGTTGCGCTGGAAGCGCAGCCGCAGCGCCTCGGCGTACCGGCACAGCCCGCCGCGGCGGGCGTCGCCGTCGGGCAGCGCACCCGATCCGGCCGAGAGGTGCTTGATCGCCTCGTCGAGGTCGTCCTGGTCGCCGTTGCGCTGGTAGCGGCGCATCAGCGCGCCCCCGAGGTTGATCAGCAGCTCGGAGGTGGTGGCGTCGCTAGCCGGGGAGATCCGCGCGGCTTCCCGGAAGACCGAGATGGATTCCACGTCGGATTCCGCCGAGTCCGCGAGCTGGGCGTGCAACTTCAGCGCGTTGGCCAGCCGCAGCAGCACCATGGGGCGCCGCTGGTCGCGCTTGGGGGTGATCTCGACGGCTTCGCGCGCGACGTGCGCGCTGTCAGCGGCGAACTGGGCCTGACCGGTCTTGCCCGCGAGGTCGGTGAGGGCCAGCGCGAGGTTGCAGTAGTAGAGGATGCGGTCGCGGTCGCCGGAGTGCGCGGAGTTCGTCGCCGCTCGGTAGTAGCCGATGGCGTCTTCGAGGTCGGCGAGCTCGCGGCTGCGCACGTAGGTCAGCTGGACGGCGCTGCCGAGGTTGTTGAGCACGCCCGCTCGGGCGGGGTCGTCCTCGCGCAGCACGCCCGCGGTGGTGCGGAAGACCTCGGTGACCCACTGCAGATTGCTGAAGTCGAGCGTGGTGACGATCTGGTTCATCGCCGCGATCGCGTCGGCGTAGCGCTGCTCGGCGCTGCGGCGCTCGGTGCCCCCGGGCCTGGCGACCGCGCTGTTCCCACCGGTGGCAGGGCCGCCGCTGCCGGGTCCGCCACCGAAGCCGGGGTTGGTGCCGGTGCCGGGGTTGGTGCCGGTGTGCGGGCCGCCGGGTCGCGCGTCGGGGCTGTCCGCGGTGGCCTGGCCGTCGTCCTCCGGCGCGAACCAACTGGATTGAGGGGGTTGAGGGCCGCTCTGGTCCTTGCCTCCGGTCCAACGCTGCAGCCCGCGGAACCGCTCGCTCGCGCGGCGTGCATCGTCTGTCATCGGTCGTTTCTCCTGTGGCCTGCCGGGCACCGGTCGGGGAAGCCGGTGGTCGTCTCACGTTACCGGCGGAGGTATCTGTCGAGTAGCCCATGTGTTACTAGGTGGGATCGCCACAGAGGTGACGCGTCCCCCCGTTGGATGTAATTGCTGAGCTTCGGTTGGTGAAACTACTAGCTCTGCGCGACGGCATCAGCCCCATAGGGGAAGGTTTGCGGCATCTTGGGGTCTCGATGTGGTCAAGCCGCGTCGACGGTCGCCCGGAGTCGAAGTGAAGCCTCGGAGCGTTACGACGTTCGGGTGGCGGCCGTCCAGGTCACAACACCTGCCACCACTCAACGTAGTCGATCATGAACGGGCGTTTCCAGATTCCCGATCTCGTCGAGTGGTCTCGGGTGGTCCCGATAAATGGTCTGGGCCAATCCTTTCAAGATCGCGACACCGACGCTTCGAAATGTCGCGCCCGAGTTCTGGCTGATTCCACTCAGGGCGCGTGCGAATTGGGGCTCATGGGGCCTGTGGGAATTGTGTGGCGTGCGTCGCGGAAGTGACACGCCGACAGTGAATGACCACTTTAAGGTGAAGTTCGCCCGCGTCGAGGCGGTCCCGGGCGGTCTCGGTGCGCCCGCGGGCGCGCCGGAAGCGCGTTCCGGGGTCCCTGCACCGTAGCCCGAAGGGAGTTCCTGAACGGATGTCAAGAGCCGATCGGACGGGTTCGCCGAGGGCGTGAAGGAACTGCCTCATGTGCTGATCAAAAGGCCCTGACCAGGTTGAACAAGCCCCTCGGTGATCACGCGAGGTGATCGTGTCTTCCGCCACGAGAGTGATCGATCGGTGATCTCTTGACTGAAAGCGCGCGCGGGTTCACTCTGGTCCTCAACGCGGGGCTGGGCCGCCATCGGTGGGCCCCCTCGACAGCTGGCGTCCTTCCGGCTAGACTGCTACTTTGCGCTGCCCTCCTATTGGTCTGCCCGCACTGGACCGTAGGATGGTCGGCGCCATTGCACCCTTGACAGCTGTGCTAGTGATTTGCGCGCTTGCCTGACGCGCGCTTCTCGCCGTGAGCATGGCTGTAGCCAGTTCAGAGTCCCGGAAGGACGCATCTTGGCAGTCTCCCGCGCGACCAAGGTCTCTGCAGCTTCCAACTACACGTCGGGGATCCCTGGGGCACCCAAGCGGGTCTCGTTCGCGAACATCCGCGAACCGCTGAACGTGCCGAACCTGCTAGACCTGCAGATCCAGTCCTTCGAATGGCTTGTCGGTAACGAGGCCTGGTTCCAGCGCCGGGTCGACGCCGGCGAGGACAATCCGGTTGGTGGTCTTGAGGAGGTCCTCAGCGAGATCTCCCCGATCGAGGACTTCTCCGGATCGATGTCGCTGTCTTTCTCCGATCCGCGCTTCGACGAGGTCAAGGCCTCCGTCGGGGAGTGCACGGACAAGGACATGACCTACGCGGCGCCCCTGTTCGTCACCGCTGAGTTCACCAACCACTCGACTGGCGAGATCAAGAGCCAGACGGTGTTCATGGGTGACTTCCCGATGATGACCGACAAGGGCACCTTCATCATCAACGGAACCGAGCGGGTCGTGGTCTCCCAGCTCGTGCGTTCCCCCGGTGTCTACTTCGACCAGTCGGTCGACAAGACCACTGACAAGGACGTCTTCAGCGTCAAGATCATCCCGAGCCGCGGTGCGTGGCTCGAGTTCGACGTCGACAAGCGGGACACCGTCGGTGTCCGCATCGACCGCAAGCGCCGTCAGCCGGTCACCGTGCTGCTCAAGGCGCTGGGCTGGTCCACAGAGGCCATCCGCGAGCGCTTCGGCTTCTCCGAGACGCTGATGGCGACCCTGGAGAAGGACCACACCGGCGGCACCGACGAGGCGCTGCTGGACATCTACCGCAAGCTGCGCCCGGGCGAGCCGCCGACCAAGGAGAGCGCCCAGACCCTCCTGGAGAACCTGTTCTTCAAGGAGAAGCGCTACGACCTGGCTCGCGTCGGCCGCTACAAGGTCAACAAGAAGATCGGTCTTTCGCAGTCCTACGAGACCGGCGTGCTGACCGAAGAGGACATCGTCACCACGATCGAGTACCTGGTCCGCCTGCACGCAGGCGAGATCGAGATGCCCGCTCGCGGTGAGGACGCCGGCGACAACATCCCGGTCGAGGTCGACGACATCGACCACTTCGGCAACCGCCGCCTGCGCACCGTCGGCGAACTGATCCAGAACCAGGTCCGCGTCGGTCTGTCGCGCATGGAGCGGGTCGTCCGCGAGCGGATGACCACGCAGGACGTCGAGGCGATCACGCCGCAGACCCTGATCAACATCCGCCCGATCACGGCGGCGATCCGGGAGTTCTTCGGCACCTCGCAGCTGTCGCAGTTCATGGACCAGACCAACCCGATCGCGGGTCTGACGCACAAGCGTCGTCTCTCCGCGCTCGGCCCGGGCGGTCTGTCCCGTGAGCGCGCGGGCATGGAAGTCCGAGACGTGCACCCCTCGCACTACGGGCGCATGTGTCCGATCGAGACGCCGGAAGGCCCGAACATCGGCCTGATCGGCTCGCTGGCCACGTTCGCGCGGGTGAACCCGTTCGGCTTCATCGAGACGCCGTACCGCAAGGTCGTCGACGGCCGGGTCACCGACCAGATCGACTACCTGACGGCCGACGAAGAGGACCGCTACGTCAAGGCCCAGGCCAACGCGGTGATCGACGACGAGGGCAACTTCATCGACGAGCGCGTGCTGGGTCGGCGCAAGGGCGGTGAGGTCGAGCTGCTCGCCCCCACCGAGATCGACTACATGGACGTCTCGCCGCGGCAGATGGTCTCCGCCGCGACCGCGATGATCCCGTTCCTGGAGCACGACGACGCCAACCGCGCCCTGATGGGTGCGAACATGCAGCGTCAGGCGGTGCCGCTGCTGCGCAGCGAGTCCCCGCTGGTCGGCACCGGCATGGAGCTGCGCGCCGCGGTCGACGCCGGTGAAGTCATCACCGCTGACAAGGCCGGTGTGGTCGAGGAGCTGACCGCGGACTTCGTCACGATCATGGCCGACGACGGCACCCGCCGCTCGTACCGGATGGAGAAGTTCTCCCGGTCCAACCACGGCACCTGCATCAACCAGAAGCCGATCGTCAACGAGGGCGACCGGATCGAGGCCGGGCAGGTCATCGCGGACGGACCGTGCACCGAGAACGGCGAGATGGCCCTGGGCAAGAACTTGCTCGTGGCGATCATGCCGTGGGAGGGGCACAACTACGAGGACGCCATCATCCTGAGCCAGCGCCTGGTGCAGGACGACGTGCTCACCTCGATCCACATCGAGGAGCACGAGGTCGACGCTCGCGACACCAAGCTCGGTGCCGAGGAGATCACCCGGGACATCCCGAACGTCTCCGACGACGTGCTGGCCGACCTCGACGAGCGCGGCATCATCCGCATCGGTGCCGAGGTCCAGGGCGGTGACATCCTGGTCGGCAAGGTCACCCCGAAGGGCGAGACCGAGCTGACCCCGGAGGAGCGGCTGCTGCGCGCCATCTTCGGCGAGAAGGCCCGCGAGGTCCGCGACACCTCCCTGAAGGTGCCGCACGGCGAGACCGGCAAGGTCATCGGCGTCCGCGTGTTCAACC
This sequence comes from Saccharopolyspora aridisoli, assembly GCF_004348445.1. GTDB lineage: Bacteria > Actinomycetota > Actinomycetes > Mycobacteriales > Pseudonocardiaceae > Saccharopolyspora > Saccharopolyspora aridisoli. The sequence continues at coordinate 194,972 of NZ_SMKV01000008.1, forward strand.
GCGAGGACGACGACGAGCTGCCCCCGGGCGTCAACCAGCTGGTGCGGGTCTACGTCGCTCAGAAGCGCAAGATCCAGGACGGCGACAAGCTCGCCGGCCGCCACGGCAACAAGGGCGTCATCGGCAAGATCCTGCCCGCCGAGGACATGCCGTTCCTGTCCGACGGCACCCCGGTCGACATCATCCTGAACACCCACGGTGTTCCGCGACGGATGAACATCGGCCAGGTGCTGGAGACGCACCTCGGCTGGATCGCCTCGCGCGGTTGGACGATCGACCCCGATGCCGAGTGGGCCAAGCGCCTGCCGGAGGAGCTGCTCGACGTCGAGCCCGGGACCAACACCGCCAGCCCCGTCTTCGACGGTGTGCGGGAGGAGGAGATCACCGGCCTGCTCGGCTCGACCAAGCCGAACCGCGACGGCGACCGGATGGTCGGCGGAGACGGCAAGGCGCAGCTGTTCGACGGCCGCAGCGGTGAGCCGTACCCGTACCCGACCGCGGTCGGCTACATGTACATCCTCAAGCTGTCGCACCTGGTGGACGACAAGATCCACGCCCGTTCCACCGGCCCGTACTCGATGATCACCCAGCAGCCGCTGGGTGGTAAGGCGCAGTTCGGTGGTCAGCGCTTCGGTGAGATGGAGTGCTGGGCCATGCAGGCCTACGGTGCCGCCTACACGCTGCAGGAACTGTTGACGATCAAGTCCGATGACGTGGTGGGCCGCGTCAAGGTCTACGAAGCGATCGTCAAGGGCGAGAACATCCCCGAGCCGGGTATCCCGGAGTCGTTCAAGGTGCTGCTCAAGGAGCTCCAGTCCTTGTGCCTGAACGTCGAGGTGCTCTCCAGCGACGGCGCCGCGATCGAGATGCGCGACACCGAGGACGAGGACCTGGAGCGCGCCGCTGCCAACCTCGGCATCAACCTGTCCCGCAACGAGAACCCGTCGGTCGACGACATCGCGCACTGACCCTCGCCGCCGGCCCGCGGGCCTAGTCCCGCGGGCCGGCGACCGACCCAACCTGGCACTTGCTTCAACCGGTGGCACCGGGAGAGGCACCATTCGACCAAGGGAGAAGACCCGACGTGCTTGACGTCAACTTCTTCGATGAACTCCGCATCGGCCTCGCCACGGCCGACGACATCCGCCAGTGGTCGTACGGCGAGGTCAAGAAGCCCGAGACCATCAACTACCGAACCCTGAAGCCGGAGAAGGACGGGCTCTTCTGCGAGAAGATCTTCGGTCCGACCCGGGACTGGGAATGCTACTGCGGCAAGTACAAGCGGGTCCGCTTCAAGGGCATCATCTGCGAGCGCTGCGGCGTCGAGGTCACCCGCGCCAAGGTGCGTCGTGAGCGGATGGGCCACATCGAGCTGGCCGCCGCGGTCACCCACATCTGGTACTTCAAGGGCGTTCCGTCGCGGCTGGGTTACCTGCTCGACCTGGCCCCGAAGGATCTCGAGAAGATCATCTACTTCGCGGCCTACGTGATCACCGGTGTGAACACCGAGCTGCGGCACAACGACCTGTCGACGCTGGAGAGCGAGATCAGCGTCGAGCGCAAGCGGACCGCTGACCAGCGCGACGCCGACCTGGAGGCCCGGGCCCAGAAGCTCGAGACCGACCTGGCCGCGCTCGAGGCCGAGGGCGCCAAGAGCGACCAGCGCCGCAAGGTCAAGGAAGGCGCCGAGCGCGAGATGAAGCAGCTGCGCGACCGCGCGCAGCGCGAGCTCGACAAGCTCGACGAGATCTGGGACACCTTCACCAAGCTGGAGCCCCGTCAGCTCATCGCCGACGAGGTCCTCTACCGCGAGCTCTACGACCGGTACGGCGAGTACTTCACCGGTGGCATGGGCGCGGAGGCGATCCAGACCCTGCTGTCGAACTTCGACATCGGTGCCGAGGCCGAGTCGCTGCGCGAGACGATCCGCAGCGGCAAGGGCCAGAAGAAGCTGCGCGCCCTCAAGCGGCTCAAGGTCGTGGCGGCCTTCCAGGCCACCGGCAACGACCCGAGCGGCATGGTGCTCAACTGCGTGCCGGTCATCCCGCCGGACCTGCGTCCGATGGTGCAGCTCGACGGTGGTCGTTTCGCGACCTCCGACCTCAACGACCTGTACCGCCGCGTGATCAACCGCAACAACCGCCTCAAGCGACTGATCGACCTCGGCGCCCCCGAGATCATCGTCAACAACGAGAAGCGGATGCTGCAGGAGTCCGTGGACGCGCTGTTCGACAACGGCCGCCGCGGACGCCCGGTCACCGGTCCGGGCAACCGGCCGCTGAAGTCGCTGTCCGACCTGCTCAAGGGCAAGCAGGGTCGTTTCCGTCAGAACCTGCTGGGCAAGCGAGTCGACTACTCGGGCCGTTCGGTCATCGTCGTCGGCCCGCAGCTGAAGCTGCACCAGTGCGGTCTGCCGAAGGAAATGGCCGTCGAGCTGTTCAAGCCCTTCGTCATGAAGCGGCTGGTCGACCTCAACCACGCGCAGAACATCAAGTCCGCCAAGCGGATGGTGGAGCGCCAGCGCCCGCAGGTGTGGGACGTGCTGGAAGAGGTCATCGCCGAGCACCCCGTGCTCCTCAACCGTGCTCCCACGCTGCACCGCCTGGGCATCCAGGCGTTCGAGCCGCAGCTGGTGGAGGGCAAGGCGATCCAGCTGCACCCGCTGGTCTGCGAGGCGTTCAACGCGGACTTCGACGGTGACCAGATGGCGGTCCACCTGCCGCTGTCGGCCGAGGCTCAGGCCGAGGCCCGGGTCCTGATGCTGTCCAGCAACAACATCCTGTCGCCGGCCTCCGGTCGGCCGCTGGCGATGCCGCGTCTGGACATGGTCACGGGCCTGTACCACCTGACCCGCCTGGTCGAGGGCGCCAAGGGCGAAGGTCTGGCGTTCTCGTCGGTCGGCGAGGCGATCATGTCCTTCGACCGCGGCGTGCTGGACCTGCAGGCCAAGGTCAAGATCCGCCTGCGGGACCTGGTCCCGAACGCGCAGCAGATGCCGGAGGGCTGGGAGCCGGGGCAGGCGTGGATCGCCGAGACCACGCTGGGCCGCGTCTGGTTCAACGAGCTGCTGCCCGAGGACTACCCGTTCGTCGACGACCTGCTGCCGAAGAAGAAGCAGGCCGCGATCGTCAACGACCTCGCCGAGCGGTACCCGATGGTCGCCGTCGCCCAGACGCTGGACAAGCTGAAGGACGCCGGTTTCCACTGGGCCACCCGTTCCGGTGTGACCGTGTCGATCACCGACGTCGTCGTGCCGCCGAACAAGACCGAGATCCTCGACGGCTACGAGGCCAAGGCCGACCAGGTCGAGAAGCGGTACCGCCGTGGTGCGCTGTCCTACCAGGAGCGCAACGCCGAGCTGGTCAAGGTCTGGACCGCGGCCAAGGACGAGGTCGCCGAGGCCATGGAGACCAACTTCCCCGACGACAACTCGATCAGCACGATCGTGAAGTCCGGGGCGGCCGGTAACATGACCCAGGTCGTTCAGCTGGCGGGTATGCGTGGTCTGGTGTCGAACCCCAAGGGTGAGTACATCCCGCGCCCGATCAAGGCGAACTTCCGCGAGGGCCTGTCCGTGCTGGAGTACTTCATCTCCAACCACGGTGCCCGCAAGGGTCTGGCCGACACGGCGCTCCGCACGGCCGACTCGGGTTACCTGACCCGTCGTCTGGTCGACGTCTCGCAGGACGTCATCGTCCGCGAGACCGACTGCAGCACCGAGCGCGGCGTCAAGATGCCGATCGCGGAGCTGCTGCCGGACGGCAAGCTGCTGCGCGACCAGCACGTCGAGACCAGCGTCTACGCCCGCACGACCGCCGAGGACGTCACCGACGCCGACGGCAACATCGTGCTGGTTCGCGGGTCCGACCTGGGCGACCCGGCGATCGAGAAGCTGCTCGCCGCGAAGATCACGAAGATCAAGGTTCGCAGCGTTCTGACCTGCGAGTCCGCGGTCGGCGTCTGCTCGGTCTGCTACGGCCGCTCGATGGCCACCGGCAAGTTGGTCGACGTCGGCGAGGCCGTCGGCATCGTCGCCGCCCAGTCGATCGGTGAGCCCGGCACGCAGCTGACGATGCGCACCTTCCACCAGGGCGGTGTCGCCGGTGACGACATCACCACCGGTCTGCCGCGTGTGCAGGAGCTGTTCGAGGCCCGCGTTCCGAAGGGCAAGGCCCCGATCGCCGACACCTCCGGACGCATCCGGCTGGAGGACAACGACCGCTACTGGAAGATCACGATCATTCCGGACGACGGCGGCGAGGAGATCGTCTACGACAAGCTGTCCAAGCGTCAGCGGCTCGCGGCGATCTCGGTGGACGGCACCGAGCGGCAGATCTCCGACGGCGACCACGTCGAGGTCGGTCAGCAGCTGCTCGAAGGTGCGGTCGACCCGCACGAGGTGCTGCGCGTGATGGGCCCGCGCGAGGCCCAGCTGCACCTGGTGAACGAGGTGCAGGAGGTGTACCGGTCGCAGGGTGTGGGCATCCACGACAAGCACGTCGAGGTCATCGTCCGCCAGATGCTGCGCCGGGTCATCATCATCGACTCGGGTGCCACCGAGTTCCTGCCCGGCTCGCCGGTCGAGCGCTCGCAGTTCGAGGCCGAGAACCGCCGCGTCGTCGCCGAAGGCGGGGACCCGGCCTCCGGCCGTCCGGTGCTGATGGGCATCACCAAGGCGTCGCTGGCCACCGAATCGTGGCTGTCGGCGGCTTCCTTCCAGGAGACGACCCGCATCCTCACCAACGCCGCTATCGAGGGCGCGAGTGACAAGCTGGTCGGCCTGAAGGAGAACGTGATCATCGGTAAGTTGATCCCGGCTGGCACGGGCATCAACCGGTACCGCAACATCCAGGTGCAGCCGACCGAGGAGGCACGGGCCGCGGCCTACGCGATCCCGTCCTACGACGACAGCTACTACACCCCGGATGTGTTCGGCGCCGGCACCGGTGCGGCCGTCCCGCTGGACGACTACGACTTCGGCCGCGACTACCGCTGAGGTCCGAAGTGATCAGGCGCCCCCTGCCCGACTCCTCCGGGCAGGGGGCGCTTCCATCGCATCAACCGATGTTCGTCGTGGTGTTGTTGTGCGCTATTACTAGTGCTGAGGTTCGTCCGCGGTGGCATCCGCGGGGGAGGACTGCGCGTCGTAGTGGTCGGCGAGGGCTTCCGCCTCGATCTTGGGCATGGGGAGCGTCTGTTCAGCGGGGGCTGGACTCATGCGACGGAAGTTAGTGCAGTCCATGGTCAAGCGGAACCTCTGGTGATCATTCCGTTGACTTTCGAGCATGAAGAAGCCCCTGCTGGGCAGGGGCTTCTTCATGTCCAGGGGGCCATGCCTGGGAGGGGACCACGGCGCCCCGGGAGTCCTCGGGTCAGCCTTCGAGCTCGGCGAGGGCCTTGCGGACTCGTTCGACCTCGGCTTCGAGCTCGGCGAGCTTGGCCTCGTGCTGCTGACGGGCTTCGTTGATGACGCCCTCGATTGTCTCGGAGATCTCCGAGTTGAGCTCGGCGGCGGCCTTGGACACCGCGGCGGCCGCGACCGGCAGGGCCTGCACGACGCGCTTGCCCTGGTGCAGCAGGTCGGCCTGCCACTCGCCGTCGGCGGTGCCGGTGACGGTGAGCGTGAGCTCGACGGTGCGGGTCTTCTTCGCGGTGCTCTTGCGGGTCTGGCGCTTCTTGGGCGCCTCAGCCTGAGCCTCGGAGGTCTCGGTGGCCGCCGGGGCCTGGGTTTCGGACAAGGGGGCCTCGGTCGCGACAGCGGAGGGCGCCGTGCTGTCCGCGCCGGTGTTCTCGGCCGGAGTGGTCTGGTCTTCGGTCAACTCTGTGCTCCTGTTTATCGCGGGAGGGGACACCAGAATAGAACAGGTGTTCCCCAGCTGTTGCAGTGGACACGCCGACGACGCGCAGTGTCGTCTGATCAGGTCACCGTTCGAGGACGCTGACCAGGGCTTGCAGTGCGGGACGGAACGCGTGGTCGGAGGGCGCCGCGTACCCGACGATCACGCCGGGTGGGTGCGATCCGGGGCTGAGCCAGTGCGGCCCCAGCACCTGGAGCTCCACCGACCGCCGCCGCGCCCTGTCGAGGACTTCGAGTTCCGTGGGTCCTTCCGGATCCAGCTGCAAGGTCACGTGCAGTCCCGCCGAGATACCGGCCGGGTGGGGCCGGTGTTTCGCACGCATTCCGCGCAGCGCTTCACCGAGGTGCTCGCGGCGCTGACGGTAGGTGGCGCGCGATCGGCGGACGTGCTGATCGTAGGCCCCCGACAAGATCAACTCAGCCATGGCCAGCTGTTCGAACAGCGGAGCGTGCAACCCGCTGTTCCGCTTGAGCTCCCGAACTGGTCCCACCAGCCGCGACGGCAGCGCCAACCAGGCCAGACGCAGCGCGGGCGCCAGGGTCTTGCTCGCCGTCCCGGCGTAGACGACGTTGTCCGGGCCCATCCCCTGCAGCGAGCCCATCGGCTGCCGGTCGAAGCGGAACTCGCCGTCGTAGTCGTCGTCGATGACCAGCAGGTCCTCGTCCTTGGCGCGCCGCGCCAGCTCCGCCCGTCGTGCCGAGCTCATGCTGACGCCGAGCGGGAACTGGTGCGCCGGGGTGACCACCACGGCCCGGCTGCGCAGCTGGGAGACGTCGATTCCTTCGCCGTCGACCGGGATGCCGTGCACCGACATCCCGAACCCGGCGGGGATGTCCCAGAGGTGCGGCGCCGACGGGTCCTCGAAGTCGACGGAGGACTCGCCTTGATCGGCAAGCGCATTGCTGAGCAGCGACAACGCCTGCGTGTAGCCATTGCAGACGATGATGTTGCCCGGCGTGGTCGCCACCGCCCGCTCGCGCGCGAGGTAGCCGGCGAGCGCCACGCGCAGCCGCGGATGCCCCTGCGGATCGCCGTAGTCGAGGTCGTCGGTGGGCACGTCGCGCAGCGCGCGGCGGCTGGCCGCCAGCCAGTCCCGGCGCGGGAAAGAGCTCAGGTCCGGCCGTCCCGAGCGGAAGTCCCAGCGCGCGACGCCCGGTTGCGCGGGCTCGGGCGCGTCGGGCTGCGCGGGGGTCGCGAGCAGTTCGGCGACGACCGTGGGAGCGCCCTGCCGGGCCACCAGGAACCCCTCGGCCACCAACTGGTCGTAGGCGCGGGTGACGGTGCCGCGCGCGATCCCGAGCTCCTGAGCGAGCGAACGCGTCGAGGGAACCCGGCTGCCGGCCGCGAGAGATCCGTCCCGGACGGCGGCCCTGAGGGCCTCGGTCAGCTGCTTGCTGTCCGGGTGAACCAGCCCAGCGAACCATCCCACCGTCACGGTGCAGACCTTAGTACCTCGAGCGGCGCTCGGTCCGCGCAGCGGTGCCTCATGGCTCGTCGTGATCATCGCCTCGGTGGGAAAGATCCGTTCGACCCTGCCGGTGCACGATCGGTTGATAACGTGCTCAGCCGCTGGACAGTTGATCGACGGGGAGTGTTGTGGCGGAGGATTTCGGCAGGGACATCGGTGCCGCCGAGCGGATGGTTCGCGAGTGGCAGGACCGGGCGGCGGAGAAGGCCGAGAAGTTCAACCGCCTGCAGCAGCAGGTCGAGCAGATCTCGGTGACCGAGTCCTCCCGCGATGGCGCGATTAGGGTGACCGTGGCGTCCACCGGGATGCTGCAGGACCTGCAGCTCGCCGACAACGCCAACAACCGCCCGATGCCCAGGCTCGGTGCGGAGATCATGCGGTTGGTGCAGCAAGCGCAGGCCAAGATCCCCGGGCAGATGCAGGAGGCCGTCGAAGGCACCGTCGGGCTCGCCGACTCGGCCGCCCAGCACGTGCTCGACCAGGCCCGCAAGCACTTCCCGGAGCCCCCGCCCGAGGAGGAGCCGCCGCGCGGCACCCGGCCGAACGAGATCCGCCCGGCCGTCGAGGACGACCACCAGCCGCCGCAACGTCGGCAGTCGCCCGGCCGCCGCAGGCCCGACGACTTCGACGACGACTTCGGCAACGGCTCCTTCCTGCGCTGACCTGGGGACTGCACATGCCTGACGAGATGAACGTCGCCATCGAGGACCTGCGCATCCACGCGTCCAAAGTGGATGGTGTGGTGGACCAGCTGAACACGGCCGTCGATGCCTCGCAGCAGGTTTCGTTGGACAACGACGCCTACGGCATCCTGTGCCGCCCCTTCGCGTGGATGATCGACCCGGTCGAGCAGAACGGCGTCGACGCGCTGCGCGAGGCCGTGACGTCGATGCGGCAGATCGCCGACGACGTGCGCGCCACCGCCGAGGACTACCAGCAGGTCGACGACTCCAACAGCGCGCTGATCCGCGGAGTGCAGCCGTGACGAACCCGCTCGTCGAGAAGCAGCCGGAGAGCAACGACGGCTTCGTCACCCAGGGCAGCGGTGACGCGGGCTGGGCGAGCGGCATCGGCATCGCCGAGTCCGTCAACGACGTCTCCAGCCTCGACGAAGGTTCGAGCTGGGTCGAGTCGGGCCTCGGCTACGGCGGTCTCGCGCTGGAGGGCATCAGCCTCGCCGTCGATCCCATCGGCACGCTGCTCTCCTACGGGTTGACCTGGCTGATCGAGCACGTCCAGCCGCTCAAGGAAGCCCTCGACTGGTTCGCAGGAGACCCCGACGGCGTCACCGCCTACGGCAAGACCTGGGAGAACGTCTCCAAGGCCGTCGAGGGGGCCGCGAGTCAGTACAAGGACGCCGTCAAGGCCGACACCGCGAGCTGGACCGGTGCCGCGGGCGACGCCTACCGCAGGACCGCCGCCGAGAAGGGCGAAGCCCTCGACGGAGCGGCGAAGCTCGCGGGGACCATCAGCTCGGTCGTGACGATCATGGGCGAGGTCGTCTCGTTCGTCCGAGAGTTCGTCCGCGACCTGGTCGCCGACTGCATCTCGCGGTTGATCACCTACGCGCTGGAAGCCCTGCTGCCGCCGATCGCTTCGCTGGCCTGGGTGATCCCGCAGGCGGTCGCGTTCATCTCCAAGACGGTCACCAAGATCGCCGACATCGTCGGCAAGCTGACCAGGACGATCAGCAACGTCTCCCCGAAGCTCGCCAAGCTCGCCGAGGTCTTCGGCGACATCATGAGAACCCTCGGCGACAAGGGCAAGGCCGGTGCTGGGGCGATCGGGAAGGTCGCCGAGAAGCTCGACGTCGCCGAGCGGATCGCGGAGAAGGCCTGGAAGAAGGTCGACGACACCTTCGGCACCGACGTCGTCGGCAAGCACAACGCCAAGTTCGGCGGCCCGGACGCTCCGAGCTCCGGGGACGGCGAGTCGTCCTCGGGTAATTCGGCTTCCGGTGGTGGGGAGTCAGGTCCTCGGTCGTCGGGCGGTGCTTCGGGGCAGGGGGATTCGCCGTCTTCGGCCCGCTCGGAATCCATCGCGGAGACCGGCTCTCCGCGTTCCGAGTCCATTTCGGACGGTTCGAGTCCCGGGGGTTCCGCTGGCGGGCGCGGCGACGTGGGCCCGGATTCGCGGTCGAGCGCTGATTCGGGTGGATCGACGCGCACCGATTCCGGTGCCGGGTCGCAGGACGGTTCGAACTCCGGCGGTTCGGCTAGGTCCAACACCCAGTCGCAGGACGGTTCGGGCTCGGGCGGTTCGAACCGCACCGATTCCGGTTCTCAGTCGCAGGATGCTTCGGACTCGACGCGATCCGACTCCGGTTCGGGATCGCAATCGCAGGCCGATTCCGATCCGAGCTCGGGCTCTCAGCGGCACGCGGACTCCGGAGGACCGCAGGCCCGCCCCGATTCGGGGACCCAGTCGCACGCGGACCCGGGTGGAGCGACTCGCGCCGACACGGGGTCGAGCAACGCCGGCTCGGGCGGTGCGACGTCCAGTGCGCACACCTCCGACGTCCCGCGAGCCCCCTCCAGCACCTCGGCGGCCGCCGTCGACGCCCCGGCCAGGCCGGACGCGGCCGCTCCGCAGTCGGCCCCCGCGGCTCCGCGCCCGGACCAGCCCTCGGGCAACGCCCCTGCCGGCGCAGCGGGCTCTCCGGCGAGCCCGTCGGCTCCCAGCGGCGCAACGCCGTCGCCGCGCGGTGGACGTCAGGGGCAGGGCGGCTGGACTGGCACCTCGGGACATCCGGGCGCAGTCCGCGACCTCCCCACCAACGCGCCCCGGACGCCGCGTTCCCCGAGCCACCCCG
>NZ_SMKV01000082.1 GCF_004348445.1 Saccharopolyspora aridisoli
GGGTAGCGCTGTTTGAGGATGAGGGGGTCGGTGCTGAAGGCGAGGAGTGCTTGGCCGCGCGTGTCGATGGTGAGGATGCGGCCGTAGCGGTCCTGGGTGGTGTTGGTGGCGCCTTCGCCCGCTCGAAGTCCTGCGCCTTTGTCGCCGGTGGTGGTGTTGATGGGGGTGATGGCGGTGGTGAGGCGGTCGAGGACGTAGACCTGGCCGGCGTGGTGGAGGAGTTGCGCGGGGCCCTGGAACTTCTCGGTGGTGGTGCCGGGTTGGCCGTGGTTGAGGATGGTGGTGGTGCCGGTGTCGCGGAGGGCGACGGCGGTGCGTTGGGGGTCGAGGTCGATGGCGTCGACGGGTGCGCCTGCCACCGGGGTGGGGTGTGCGGTGGTGGTGCGCAGGTCGATGCGGGTGATCTGGTCGGCGTCGGGGAGTGCTGCGAGGACCTGGCCGTGTTGGGCGTGGATGTTGGCCGGTGGTGCGGGCAGGTCGAGGGTGCGGCGGTTGCCGTTGGTGGTGTCGATGAGGTGCAGCTGGGGGCCGGCGGCGAGCACGAGGGTGTGGGTGTCGCGGTCGTAGGCGGTGTGCTGGGTG
>NZ_SMKV01000009.1 GCF_004348445.1 Saccharopolyspora aridisoli
GCCCCCGGTCAACACCCCCCACCACACTCGAGAACCGACCCGGCGGACCATGATCCAGTTCCGTCAGGCCCGGTCAGCCCAGCCCCGAGCCGCCCTGCTCCCGGGAGGAGCCTCCGAGGGGAAGCCCCACGAAGACGACGTCCTCCGCACGACCGTCGAGATCGGCCACTGCCGGAAGACGTCCCCACTCCCGGAAACCGTGAGACCGGAAGAGGCGGAGGCTCCGCTCGTTCGAGGCGAAGATCGTGGTCGCGATGGTCCGAAAGCCCAGTGCGGACGCCCGCGCGACGGCCTGGCTCAGCAGGTACGCGCCCTGGCCGCTGCCCCGATGCTCGGGATGCAGGTACAGCGCCAGATCGGCGGTGACGTCGTAGCCCCGGCGCCCGTTGAGGAACGGCTCCAACGACACGTAACCGGTCACGACCTCCGGCCTCCCGGACTCGTGGCCGACCCAGATCGGATGGCGCTGCGGATCGGACTCCGCGAACCACGCCTCCCGGGAGGCGACCGTGACCGGTTCCAGATCGCAGGTCGCCGAGCGCTCCGGGATCACCGAGTTGTAGATGTCCACGATCGCGGGCAAGTCCTCGCGCGTGGCGAGCCGGTGCTGGTAGGTCACGACGTCGCCCACCCTTCGAGTTCAGCGGAAGCGCACGCACCCGGACAGCCCGGCTGCGCGGCCCCTAGGATGCTTCGTGCGACTTCGGTCCGGATTGCCGCCACCACGAGCCGCGAAGATCATCCGGACCTTGTAACCTTGGGCACGCGGGCCGTTAGCTCAACTGGCAGAGCAGCGGACTTTTAATCCGCGGGTTCAGGGTTCGATCCCCTGGCGGCCCACCAAAAACCCCAGGTCATAGGCCTGGGGTTCTTTGTTGCCGAGGCCCGGTTGCCAATCAATTGCCAACTTTCCCCGGCCCCTCGATGGGTACCACGAAGGCCAGGGCTTCGGCACTGGCTCGGGACTGCTGCCCCCGGCCGAAGTACACGTCTTGGGTCATCGACACCCGCGAGTGGCCCAGCAGGTCGGCCACCTGGCGAGCGGTCAGGCCAGCTTCGTCCAGCAGGGTCGCGACCGTCTTGCGCAGCGTGTGGAAGGTCACCCACTCGTAGCCAGCGCGGCTCCGGAACGGCGCCCACGTCCGGTTGTAGACGTTCGACGCGTTGAGGTACCCACCCTTCGTGTTGACGAAGATCGGATTACCAGGATCAACCTCACCCAGTTGCTCGGCACGTTCCCGGAGCATGTTCACCGCCCAATCGGGGAGCGCGATGTCTCGCGCCGATCCGTCCGTCTTCCCATCGTTGCGCAGCGCACCCTTGCCGCGTGCACGGATCAGGTTGCCGCTCATCCGCAGCTTCTTGGACTCCGGATCGAAGTCCTCCCAGTGAGCACCCAGAGCCTCACCCGCTCGTTCGCCCGTCGCGATGAAGAAGCGCACGAGGTCAGGCAGGTCCTGCTTCTTCGCCTTCTCATCCTGGTCAAGGATCTTGAGCAGGTCGCTCAGTTCGTCCTTGGTCAAAGCCCGCGGCTTCTTCCGCTTAATCTTGGCTCTCCGCTCGGACAGGGCAGCGATGCCCTTCGTTGGGTTGGTCTCGACAGCCCCAGCCTGAATCGCAAAGATCATGACGTTGCTGATCACCGCTTTGACGAGCTTCGCCAGAGTCAGGCTGTTGCCCTTGAGCTTCGACTGACAGAGCTTGTTGACCACCGGTGTCTTCACCTCGTACAGGCGCAGCTCACCGAGACTCGGCTTGACGTGGTTCTCGTAGACGTTCTCGTACGTGTCCAACGAAGTCAGCGAGTATGTGCCGTTCTCGGCGTCCTTCCTGAACTGGTCGAACCAGGCATTAGCAGCATCCGCGAACAGCGATGTGGCCGTGAGGTCGATACCGTCAGACACCGGCACCAGGTCTTTGATCGCATCCCGGACAGCCTGCCGAGCCAGCTCCTTGGTCCGGCCGCGGCGACGCACGTCGGCATAAGTCCCGTCCTCACGCCGGTACCAGGCCCTTGCCGACCAGGACTTCCCGACCTGCTTGACCGAGACCTCCCCCATCGTTCCCAGCGGGAGCGGCAAACGACCCGCCACCTCAAATCACCCCCGCAGCTTGGGACTCGAACCAGTCCTCGACGTCCTCGGGCTTGAACCTGACGTACTTTCCGATCTTGCGCCCAGTCGGGCCGTATCCACGGCTGCGCCACTGGTAGAGCGTGCCGACCGGCACACCCAGGTAGCTGGCAACGTCGTCGATTCCCCACAGGTTGCGCATGGTCAGTCCTTCCTTTCGATGCTTTGGCGGTGTTTGCGTGCCTCGCGTTGCCGTTCGGCGATCGCCGCGGCGAGTTCGCGTTCTTCAGGGGTGCGGTGACCGACACTGACCAGCGACCAGTCGTTGATGACGGTGATCGAGTCGTCGGTGACCCCGAGCTCGTCGAGTACTTCCTCGTGCCGGTACTGGCGGCGGTCGTCGCGGATCTGCCGGAACGGCACGGAGTAGTACTGCGACTTGGTGAGGAAGTGGCCTCGGAAGGCGAGCATGTGCGCCCAGTGCCGGGGTTTGAGTGCGTCCAGCGGGTCCGGCTTGTCGCCCTGCTCGGGGTGGAGCCGGTGCCACAGCACGGTGCGGGTGACTTCGCCGCCGTTGTTGCAGGTCGTGCAGTACTGGGCGTGCTCACAGCCGCAGCCCTCAGGGGCGTGGAAGCCCTCGGAGTGGCAGTCCGGGCACGGGACCGGGGCAACGAGGTCCCAGGCGGTCTGGATGATCCGCCGGTGGTGCTCGGTGACGCGGAGGCGGTCGATGTCGGCTTGGGTGCGGATGCGCCGGTCGACGGCTTCGCTCTTGCCGGTGCCCTTGGTGGCGTATTTGGCCACATAGGACGCAAGGCGATCGTCAGTGATCACGCCCTGGTCGTCTTCGACCTGTCCGGCGTCGGCGGGCCGGATGGGGCGGATGTCGATCTGCTTTCCGAACGCCAGCTCCCACGTGCGGCCGTCAACCTTGGGCGAGGTGAGCATTGTGTTGGCGTGGGCGAGGCGGATGGCGTCGGTGAGCACATCGGAGGTGGCCCACCTCGGGGTCGCATCGCCCGCACCATTAGGCCCGTCCAGGCGCAGGACGGCGTGGAAGTGGATCACGCCGCGTCGCTGGAACTCGGCGACCTTGGCGAACGACAGGCGAGCGTGTTCGGCGAACAGGCGCTGCGGGAGCCCGGCGGCTTGGGCGAGGTAGCGCTTGAGGTAGGTGGTGAAGCGGTGCCACAGGTCCCCGGCGTGGGCCTGCCACAAGACGTGGCCGGTGTAGTCGTAGCCCTCGGGGTCGAGGGGCTGTCCGATGCGGGGGTCGTCGGGGTGGTGGTACTCGCCGCAGCGGCACGGGATGGCCTTGCCGTGCGGTGCCCGGCGGTTGTGGACCGGCCCGAACGACGGGGCGGTCAGCGTCAGGAACAGGCGGGGCTTGTCCGCGACCGAGGCCGGAATGCCCTTGGTGTCGCCGGTGAGTCCGGCTTTGAGGAGGTGGAAGGCGTCGGCGGCGTAGCGATCCGAGCAGGCCACGCACACCGATTCACGGCGGTTACCGCACGGGACGGACACGTGTCCGGAACGGGAACCGAGAACCTGTCCGCTGGCGGTGTCCTGGATGGCCCACTGTCCGGACAGGCGGATCGGGTGAGTGCAGCCGCCGGTCATAGCGGCCTCGGTGCGCCACTGCTGAAAACCTGCGGCGCGGGCGCGGCGTTGGAAGCCGTCAGCGACCAGCGCACGGTAATCGTCGGCGGTCATGAACGTAGTCGGTGACATCTCCACCTCCTGACAAGGTGAGAGGCGGGACACCACCTGACCGATCTGCCCGGTGGTGTCCCGCCGAGCGATCGGTGCTTTTCAGTTGTGCGGCAACGGCTTACGCGAGGGCGTGTCCGTTGGTGGTGCTGTAGCTGGCCGCGATCTGTTCCGCCTTGTCGGCTGGGACCTTGATTACGGCGTGAACGTCATCAGCGGTGAACTCCCGGCCTTTATCCCGGGCACGGGTATAAGCGGCCTGAACGGCCTTGACCATCGGGGGCGGAAGTTTCGGGCCCCTGCTGACGGCCTTCGGAATCTCGGTGGTCGGCGTGGCCGTCACGGGCGGTGCCGGTGGCGCGGGTGGGGTGGCCAGACTCGGTTCGGGAGCCGCTGCGGGTGCCGATGCCGTTTCCGGTGCCGCGGTCTCCGCTGGGGTGGCTTGCCCGATGAGCTGGTGGACAGGCACGGCGGTGATCTGGGCGCGGAACGCGGCGGTGGTGCCGGTGCGGTCGACCAGCCAGCGCAGGACCAGCAGGACCGGGCGGAGCCGGAACTTGGTGCGGCCGGTGCGGGCTTCGTAGTCGGCCCGCATTTCCAGCAGGACGATGTCGAAGACCGCGACCGCCGCGACCGGCAGCCCTGCGGCCACGAGGCGGGTTTCGAGGGTGGGTTGGTGGATCCAGTTGATCCACGAGCTCACCGCGGTGAATCCCCACATCAGCAGCCGTGCCCGGAGGGCGGAGCGGCCGTGGATGGAGGCCCGGTAGGTCATCAGGGTGCAGGCGAACGCGGCCCCGTCGAAGGTGGCCGGCACGAGCCACGCGGTCCAGTAGCTGAAGCCGGTCATGGAGGTCATGCCGTATTCGTGCAGTCCGACGAAGCTCGCAGCCCAGCCCATCACCGCAGCCAGCGCCACCAAACCGAGCGCGACACCCGAGAGCCACGCATGCGCTTTGCTCTGGGGCGTGTCCTGGTCCATCGCAATCACCCCTTACTCGGTGCTGGGGGTGAATAGGGCGTACAGGCCCCGCACGATCAGGATCACGCCGATGCCTCCGGCGATGGCGTAGGCGGGGCTGATCAGCAGCCACACCAGCGCGAGGATCGCGGAGATGAAGGCCAGTAACACCAGGACGGTCTTGATGGCCTTGCCGGTCAGTTCCACGTGGACAACGGGCTTCATGACTTCGTTCCTTCCTCATCGGTGAACAGTGCGTACTGATTCGGGTCTCGGGTGGTTCCGGCGTGCAGTGAGGTGAGGTCGTTGAGGACCTCCCAGAACGCGGCGAGGCTGACCACGCGAAGCGGTTCTGGTCTCGCGGCGCTGCCGGGCCAGGTGATGGCCACCTCGAAACCCTCCGCGTGCGGGCGGGCGATGACGATCGGGCGCTGATCACCCGGTGTTGGGTCGAAAAGCTGTGTGCGGTGCACGGTTTCCTTCCTTGGGTCAGGCGGCCTCTTCGTCTTCGTCGCGGTTGAACGGGACGACGTTGGGGGTGTCTTCGGTGGGTGCCGGGCAGGTGCGCACGAGTTCCTCGATGTCGTCGTCGGTGACGTTTCCGGCGCGCACTCGGATTGGCTTGCGGGTGTACTGGTCGACGCGGAAGCCGATCCCGGCGTGGTCTTCGTCGGCGGGGATCTCGTCGGTGAGGGCGCCCTTGACGCGCATGCCGTCGCCGAGGGTCATGTCGGCGTGGTTTTCGGCGGTGGTGCGCAGGCAGATCCGGCGGGTGAACAGGTCGCGGACCGGGAGGATGTCCTTGGTCGGTTCCTGCAAGTACGCGCAGACCGCGAAGCCGGAGGCGCGTCCTTGGGTCATGATCTCGGCCAGCAGCTTCACAGCGGCACGGGTGACGCTGGAGCTGCCGAGGGCGGTCATCATGGCCAGCTCGTCGATCATCAGCACCCGCATTGGCGTCTCGGTGCTGACGCGGACCTTGCGCAACTTCTCGTCCTTGAGGAAGCGCTGCGTGGTCTTCATGTCGTTGCGGAAGGCCTCGATGACCTGCAGGGCCTTGTCCGGGTCGTCGGCGTACTTGTTGAACAGCGGTCGGGCGTTGCCCGCTTCCATGCCGCCCTTGAGGTCGCACATGTCGACCCGCACCAGGCCGTCGCGGATCGCCGGGCCCATCGCTCGAAGCGGGTTCCACATCAGCGTGCTCTTGCCCGCTCCAGCAGCGCCGACACCGAGGAGGTGGTTGCCGAGGATGGGCTCGGTCCAGTCGTTGCCGTACTCGTCCTCGCCGAAGTACAGCGCGGACAGATCGACGTCGGAGGAGTCCGCGGGAATCTCGGCGGGGTCGATGAACTGCTCGAACGGGTTGCCCCGCACGACGGTCAAGGCGATGAGGCCGGGTTTGACCTTCACGATGCCCAGGGCGTCGGCTCGCAGTGCCATCGAGAGCTCGTCGGCGGCGTCCTGGAACTTCTTCAGCGACTGGCCCCGCAGGACCTTCACATACAGCGTGTCGATCGACGGGGAAGCTGAGCGGACGCGGACCAGGCGGGGGACCTCGATGTGGCCGGTGCGGCGGTTCTCCCGGCCGAACTCGCAATCGATCATTAGCCCACGCCAGCGGCGGCCGACGTAGCGCAGCCATCTGCGGCGGAACGAGCGCAGCACGGGGGCGCCGAAGCGGTCGAAGGTCTCGGGGTGTCCGCGATACCACGACAGCCCAGCCGCCCCTACTCCGGCCAGGGCGGTTCCGGTGGTGACCGGTCCGAGCTCGACCACGCTGGCGGCCAGTGCGGCGGGTGTGCCGGTCATGCCGGGGTGGCGGGCCATCCAGGCAGCCGCGCGAAACTCGATGCCCTTGCGTCGGTTCACCAAAGCCATTGCGGATCCACTCCTTTAAGAGCAAAAAAGGGGCTCGACCACCAGCGCGAAGCCAGTAGCCGAGCCCCTCGGGGGACATGCGTATTCGGGTTACTTCGAATTGTTGATCTGGGCGTCTTCGAGGTCGACCTTGTAGTTCGCGACCGTCCGCGCCAGCTCGTCGTGGTCCTTCTTGAACCCCGCCGTGCGCACCTGCAAGCCCTTCATGGCCTCGCGAAGCTTGCTCATGGCCTTGTCGATGTCCTCGATCACTGCGGTGACCTGATAGCTGTTGTTGCTCATGCTCAGACCCTCCAACCCTTCGAGACGAGTTCCTTTTCCCACTTGACCGTCGCCGCGTGGAACGACGTCAACTGCACGGCCGCCTTCGCGTGCGCGCCGTCGACCTCATCGCGACCGGGAACCCGCCAGTCAGTCTCGCCGGGCTCTTGGATCTTCTTGTGGAGCTTCTTGGCCTCATCCAGCGCCGTGCGAACCAAAGCAACAGCGGCCATCAGGTCGCGGTACTTGTTCATGGCGTGGCGATTCGCAGCCTGAACCTGCACGATCTATCACACTCCCTTTCATAGGTTGGAAACTGCATGCGGCCCGGTTCTTTTCCCGGGTCGAATGGTGGTGCACGTGCTGAATTCACTTGACCGTCCATGAATGCGGGCAGTCCTGGCACTGCGCGGTGCCGTTGGGGCTGACGAAGTAGAACCAGTGCGCACACGCACTCACGCCACCCGCCCCCTTTCCGTCTCGACGGTGTTCCAGGGATTTGCCAGTGCCTCCCATCGGTAGGAGGCCTGCTTCGACCTGCGCGGCACCAGCACCGACCGGGCGGAGCCTTGGTATCGGCCGTAGCGCACGTGGTGCGTGCTGCCGATCTCCAACCAGCGAGCCTCGATCAGCTGGTGCACGGCCACGTCGACGTGGTCGGGGACCTTCTCCACCTCGTCATTGCTCAGGCGCTTGTAGACGTCCTCCCGGATGCCCACCAGCACAAACCCGATGCGCGAGGCGGATCGAAGGACCTTCTCGATCAGATCCATGTCATTGATCGGCGGCCGGGACTCTTCCCGCTTCGGAAGCGGGGCCACGGGGTTTCCGAACAGGTCCGTTTCACCGTCCATACCCGCTCACCCCTTGTCGGAGCCCAGGCAGCCGGAGCCGTGGAAATCAAACCCACCCATGACCCTCACCTCCGTTCGCCTCGTGGCTGCAGAATTGGTCGCCGGAGTGCCGGTACCGCATCGAGTCGATGTGGCACGCCGGGCAGTAGCACAAAGACACACAAACCACTTCCTTCTTCAATGGTTGATCACTTCGTGGCACATGACGTGCACATCACCTGCGAACCCCACACGGGCATTCCGCAACCATTCGCACACGACGCGGTGCTGCTCTCTCGATAAGGCGACATCGAAGTCACCTCCTTTCTCGCTATCCCTTCGCGAGAGTCCATAAAGACCCCGGGAAACTGCTCTTCCCGGGGCCAATAAGGCCTCTCCGGCGCACGATTTCGCGCCAAAAAAGGCATGGCTCGGCCCACTATGTAATTCTCAAGGAACAACAGCCCAAATTAGGCTTAGTGAAAAGTCAGATTGGAATGGTCAGAATGTAGATCCGGTCAGGCGGCGGCCGGGATCTGGGCGTTGGCCGGGGCGAGGCCGCCTGCCTTGAACGACAAGCCCGAGCCGTTGTCGTTCTCCCAGTGGCTGACCGTCGCGTCGATCAGCTGGACGTAGACGCCCTCCTCGAAGCCCTCACCGGGGTCGGCGGTCAAGGTCACCTTGATCTCCTCGCCCTTGCCCGCGAACTCGCCCGGCTGAACTCGACGCTTCGCGAACAGCGACACCACGAACTGTTGCACGCCCTCGCGGTCCTTCACGAACTCCTGCACGCCGTCCTTCTCTCGGGTCTTCTCCTGCGGTGCCTCGGTGATCATCAGCTTGTAGCCCTGCATGTTGACCGGGATGTTCCTAAGCATCTCTGCCTCCAGCTAGATCTTCTCGGCTGTGTTTACCCCTCTAAACACCTGCGGCGCGATCTGTTGTTGAGGGGGTCTAAACAACAAGGTAGGGCGTTGGCCCTCGGCTGTCAAGGGGTCTAAACTCCGGGTGTGACCACCAAGGACGAGTTCGAAGCCGTGCGGAGGGAGACTGACCCCATCCGCCGAGGTCAGCGCGCCACAGATCTCATCACGATCTATCAGCAGCGTGCTACGGAGCTCGCCCGGCTGCGCAAGGCAGCGATCGAAGAGGCCCACCGTGAGCTGGGGATGAGCTACACGGAGATTGCAGCGGGTCTCGGCATCACCAAGGGCCGTGTCACACAGATCAAGCAGTCGGCTGCGGCTGCTCAGCGCGCCTTCTTCGGTGTGGGGCCAGTGAGCATCGGTATTCCGTACCGGTACCAGGTCACCGACCGCGAACGCCCGCTCATTGCCGCCGAGGACGCGGAGACGGGGGAGCAGCTGGAATCGCTGCTGGCCGCACTGTCATTCACGGTCGATCGATACCAGATCGGTCCGGAAACCGAAGCCGCGCCGGAAGGCGACGGTGTCGTGGTCTGCGGCCCGAAGTCCGCCCCAATCGGTGCCGAACTCCTTGATGAAGACCCCGTCGCGACGCTTATCAAGGACGGCGGTCGGTGGTGGTTCGAACACCGCGATTCAGGGGAGCGGTTCGGCTCGCCTGCAGATGACGAGACGCCGCAGCACGCAGACCTCGGGTACTTCGCGCGTCATCGTTATGACGGTCGGGTCGTCGTGCACATCGCCGGCATCCACGCTATCGGGTCGCTTGGAGTCGCTCACTACCTCACGGGCAACCTCGCCGACCTCTACCGCCGGGTCGGCGACGTGTCCTTCAGCGGAGCTGTGCGCGCAGCCTACGACGGCCTCACCATCACCAAGAGCGAACTCGTAGGAGGCCCTTATGCCTGGTGAGGTCGCATCTGTAGCGACCGCCCAACTTCCTGGTTCCGAGAACAGCGACGACAAGATCTTCGTGACCAGGAATGCCGTCCTCGTCCTAGACGGAGCATCTGCGTTCATACCGGTTCCGGTCTCGGCGAGCAGGTATGCGGCGACCCTGGGCAGCCGCCTCAGCCGTTCCCTGGAGGAAGCCCCCGAGGCAGACCTCTCCAATCATCTGGCGGTCGCGATCGAAGAGGCGGCAGCGGAACTGAACCTGAGTGCTGGGGAATCTCCATCAAGCACGGTGGCCATCGTTCGTCAGCGCGGTGATCTGGTCGACACGCTCGTGCTCGGTGACAGCGCGATCGTGCTTCCGAGCGGAATTGTCACCGATGGGCGGATCGACGCCCTGAACCTGGAGGAGCGGAGCCGGTACCAAGAGCGATTGGCCCAAGGGACTGGCTACGACGAAGATCACACGCAGCTGTTGCGTGAACTCCAGGATCAACAGGCGAAGCATCGAAACCAGTCCGGGGGATACTGGATCGCCGAAGCCGACCCCGCCGCAGCAGCGCACGCTCTCACTGCGACTCACCCGGTCCAGTCGACGCCCTGGGC
This sequence comes from Saccharopolyspora aridisoli, assembly GCF_004348445.1. Classification (GTDB taxonomy): domain Bacteria; phylum Actinomycetota; class Actinomycetes; order Mycobacteriales; family Pseudonocardiaceae; genus Saccharopolyspora; species Saccharopolyspora aridisoli. The sequence continues at coordinate 10,142 of NZ_SMKV01000009.1, forward strand.
GATTCTCCTGACCGACGGTGCTCTAAACACGGCGCGTCATACTGGCCTCGACAACTGGCCGGACCTAGCGGCAGCCGGTCAGTCCGCGCTGCTGGCATTGCTTGATCGCCTGCACGAATGGGAAGAGACCGATGATCCGGACGGGAAGCTCTTTCCGCGCTCTAAGCGGCATGACGACAAGGCCATCGCTACTGTCCGCTTCAGGTAAGCCCCCGGCCAGTACGCCCCACGACCGCATGCTGGCACTGAACCCCGACGCAGTCGTCGACCGGATCGAGGACCCGACCCCAGATCTTGATTTTGATGCACTGCGTGTGATCCGTCAGGTGATCTGCGACATCGGTCTGCCACCTGATTTGCGTCACTCGGCCTAGGAAATTGAGGGGGTAGCGGTCCGTGGCCGTTGGCCTTTGGTGCTCCGGACCGGTTAATCTTTGGTGCGGCCAATGCCCGGCTGCCTGGCCCGCCTCTGAATGTGACCGGTTCGGGCCCGGGGGATCGCGCGTGCGAGGCGAGGGTGGCGAGGTCGCTGGTGGTGAACCGCGACGGAGGCGACTTTACCCGCTGCCCACCGACCGACAGGTGAATTCACTCGCAACCGAGCTGAAAACCGCACGACTTGCCCACAACGGGCAGGGCCGAGCCAGAACTGCCGGCCGCGGACCACAGGTTGCCCGAGGGCGGCATCACCCGGTCCAGCTCGATCGCATCCCCGGGGCTGACGCTGCGGCACTGAGGGCTCGACCATCGACTCCGGCACGGATTCACGCTCGGCGCACACTCAACGACCCTCCACAGCGGTGGTCGCCTTGCCCCCTTCCGTTGACACCGGAGTTTGCGATGTCGGCAGGGTGCCCTCTCGTGGCTCCTTAACGACCTTGGCTACGAGCGTGAGGCTTCCGATTTTGGCGTTGCATGCTCTTTTTCGAGCCGTGTGAGCGCCCTGCGGACAGCGGTACAGCCGCGTTTGTCCACAAGTGCATGGAATGCGGAGAGCGCGGCGCTATCCTCGTGTCCGGCGAGCTTTAGAAGAGCGCGCAGCTCGAACAGGCAAGCAGCCTCGCTAGCTATCACGGTCTCAACCTTCCTTGAAACGATGCTTTTCGCGCTGTAATTATGTTCTTCGGATCGGCAGAACGCGGGTCCGTGCCGCGGCTTGCGGGAGGTACCTGGTTGCTTCGCCACGTTGCGCCTCGGCGGGTTTTGCGGCAGGCAGAACGCGGGTCCGTGCCGCGGCTTGCGGGAGGTACCTGGTTGCTTCGCCACGTTGCGCCTCGGCGGGTTTTGCGGCAGGCAGGGCGCCTTGAGATCGAAGCGATCGCGGAACCCGTTGGTGAGGGATGCGCAGCCTGTTTGTGTCTGGATCCGCGAAGCGGCGGGCGGGGGCGTCGGGGTCCTCGGTAGGCCACTGGGATACGGCAGAGGCCGCCGTCGTGATCTGCCCCAAGGGCGCAACAAAGCGCGTCATCTCGTAGTAGCTCATCTCGGGCTTTCTCCACAGTTAGATTGAATTGGGCCTTGGGGCCAGAGCGGTGGTGAATGGCCCTGGCCCCAAGGTCAGCGAGAGTTCCAGCTGAATTCAGGTGGAGGTCGGTCAGAAGTCGAACACCACACCTGTTTCCACGCGCAAGGCACACATGTTGGAATACGTCTCTTCGAACCGGATTTCGGATCCACGCCAGGTGCCTGTAGCGCTGACCATAACGGGGGCGTACTGCAGCGTGCACGCACGGGGTTCTTCTGCCTGCAACGATGTGAAAGATCCACCGACTTGGTCGAGTTGAGCACAGGCTTTCACCGTGTGTTTGTGGTTGCCGCCCGTCGGGTGGCAGCGCAACACGACCATGCGGTTCACGCCCGAACCGTCGCTGGAAACAGAAAGCCTAACGGTACTTGCGACACTGTTCTTCGGTGCGGCCGACGTCTCCGTAGCGACCGCGGCAGGCGCCAGCATCGCACCGATCAGCGCGGCGCCAACAATCAAAGCGCGACGCATCGATTTAGCAAACATTCGTCTTCCTCCAGGGAAGGGAAGAGCCACAACTTTAAGGACAAGGGGTTCAGATGTCGATCAACTGTTGCCGAAGCGTTGCGCAAGCAGTTTTCGTGCCGGGTTACTCATTGTGCAACCTCTGAGTTTGCGCCAGTGGTGACGCAGAGGTAGCGCGCGAGTCCACGCCCACGGCCAATGCGGGCGGGGACGTTCTCTACGAACGCGCGCAACGCTATCTCCCTTAAGGACAAGGGGTTCAGATGTCGATCAACTGTTGCCGAAGCGTTGCGCAAGCAGTTTTCGTGCCGGGTTACTCATTGTGCAACCTCTGAGTTCGCGCCTCGACGCTGACGAATGTCGGACGCTGGCAGTTAGCCTTCCCGCCACTGGTGACCGCTGGTTTCCCCGGCCGACGCTCACCAGGGCCGGGTCGCAGCGCCCCTGAACTCCCCCTCCGGGCGGCGCGCGATACCTTCACCGCAAGCAGTAGATACGCGGCGACTGGGAAGCACCCGCACCTGTGGTGTCGGGGTCCGAGAACAGGTGCGGACGCTTCACGAAACGGGAGGCACCACGCCAAGCGGCTGCCAGGGCCTCGGCCTATGGGCGCTGGGGATGGCGGCGCTGGCGGCGGTGATGGGCTGGGCCGCGAGCTTCCTCGGGGTGCACGAATACGGCATGACCTCCATGACCAAGTGATAACGCTGCTCCACAAACGCTCAACTCCACGAGCATTGGCCCCGGCCCTCTACGCGACGACGACCCATCGCCCGAAATGAACCCCACCGCGGATGCTCGCGACGCATCTCGGTGACCACGACCTCCACGGCCTCGTCGACCTGGTGCGGACACGACACCGCGCGATGCGAGCGATCCGCCAACCCCGCAAACTGACCCGACAAATACCGCGCGTCCATCAATGCACTGTTGACCGATGCACCCCGAGCTGGGCCGCGATCTCAGTAACCTCTGCGCCCGCCAACACGGCCCGAACCGCGTCCAGACGCTGCTCCACCACAGACAAGACGACCAGTGCCAATCCCGGCCTCCCAGCACTGGGGACGCTCCACGGAAACGTCCTGAACGAGGAAGCCGATCATGGCCGTGTCGCACATCAGCTGGCGGACGCCTGTCGCACATCACCCGACGGAGCACATTTTGATGCACTGCGCGTGTGTTCAGAGTTTCTTTTCTTCATCAAGGGCGGCCCCTGCGGGGCCGCCTACCTGCTGTTTCTCTGGCCGGGGCAGCGGGACCCCGGGCATGCGGCCTGGCGGCCGGTCCCGGCGCCCGCGCCCCGGCCAAACGGGAAGGCAGACGGCCCCGCACCGCCAGAACGGGCCCACGCTCAGGCACAAAAAGATGTCCTCGCCGGACGGGCAGGCCAACAGGGTGAGGGGGACAGGCACATCGGCTGCGGTTCGGTCGTGGCTGCTCTGTCCTCACCCCATCGACCTCCACAAGGGCTATCAGCCCGCGTCAAGGGGGCAAGCTTCATGCCGGCATGCCCAGCTGGCCTCGGCGGTTGCCCCCTTGACACGGCCTGATGAGGGCTACGCCAGGTCGACGGGGTGAGGACAGAGGCCCTCCCTTGCAGGTAAGTACGCAGGCCCTCAATCCTTCTTCTCGGGCGCGGGAGGCCAAGGCTTCTTTTCGGGCTCGGGCACAGGCTTTTTCTCTGGCTGCTTGCTGTTGCGATCGTCGCTGCTCATAGCGCCTCCGTAAGTAGTACTCATGACTGTGCGCCCATCCACGTGGGCACGGAGGGGCCTTATGTCCTTCGGCCGACGGGGTGCTCGGCACCTGGCAATCTTTCGCACACAGGTTCTATGCTCTGGAGGTCGAGCTGGAGGATGGGGAAGATCCGGAGGCCCGGCCTGGTGGTCACACAGCTGGCCCCCGCGAAGGCCGTCCAACCACGGCAGGGGACAGCAGAAGTCGCCGATTAATTGCCAAGAATCAGCCGCAGATTACAGCAGATAACACCAGGCAAGGCGAACTTCCCGGTAGCTGTCTACGCAGCTAACCAAAGGTGCTGTCAGACAACGGCAAGCACTGTCCATCATGGATCGGCAATCCGCGGGTTCAGGGTTCGATCCCCTGGCGGCCCACAAGAAACCCCAGGTCACACGGCCTGGGGTTTTACATTTTCCGTGTCTTCACGGGAGCGGGAGCCCTCCACGGCGGTGTGGAGGGTGGCGCCGAGGGAGTGCAGGGCCGAGCCCGGGTCCGGGTCGTCGCCTCGGGCGATCTCGGGGGCGAGGTAGGCCGGGATACCTGACAGGATTCCGGTTCTAGCATCGTCGGCAGCGTGCGAGATCCCGAAAATCGGTGATCTTCGCTGTGCCGTCGTCACCGAGCAGCACGTTGGCTGGTTCGATGTCGCGGTGCACGATGCTGACCTGGTGCTGCAACCGCGACGGGGCGTTGCAGGTGTTCGTCAGTGGCCACCTGCCGTTCACGACGGTGGCTGGCCAGCAGCGTGCCGATCCCGCTCACTCGTCGTCCTTCGTGCTCGACTGCGCCCCGATCCACACCCACTGCGGCTGGTTGCGGGGGCACGAAGGCTGGTGCCGACGCCCGCTTCGAGATGGTGTGTGACCGCCATCCGCGAGCGGGCGTCAGCCCGGCCGATCCTACGTAGCCCGATCAGATTGGTGAAGGTCGTCCTCAATGGCCGATCTGCGGTGCTCGCCCGGTCTCGGTGAGCACTTGCACCGCGGAGACCTCGCGCTGCCCTCGGCAGTGCTCGCGTCTGGGCCGGGGCCAGCAGATGCTCGGCAGCGCCTCGGCTCGGGCGATCACAACGCCCCCTCCACATCGCCTCCGATGCCGCCCAGTCGCGTTTCCCGCATCGCCCCTGCTCGGCTCAGCCGCCCATGGACTCGGCGGTGGTGATGACCTCGGGCGGAACCGGGGAGTCTGATGCCAGCGCCTCGAAGAGGGTCTGGGACTTCTGCTTGTCCCACTTGACCACCGACCCGCCTGCGTCGGTCTCACCGAAACCGCCGAAGGGCACGGTCGTGGTGATCCCGTCCCCGGACGCGATGCCGTTCATGGCGAACGCCAGACCGCCCAGGTGCCACACGTGGTCGTCGCGGTTGACCAGGAACGTGCTGGAGGTGTTGAGGATCAGCGGGAAGAGCCGCAGCGGGTTGAGGAACACCTCCGGGCTGGAGGCCTTCTCGGACAGCGCGCTGAGGAACTCGCGCTGCCGCTCCACGCGGTCGAGGTCACCGCGCGCGGTGGCGCGGGTGCGCACGTAGCCCAGCGCCTGCGGGCCGGTCAGCGTCTGGCAGCCCGGCTGCAGGTCCAGGTTGGCCTTGGGGTCCTGCATCGGCTCCTCCACGCACAGGTCCACACCGCCGACCGCGTCGGTCATGTCGGCGAACCCGCCGAGGCCGACCTCGGCGTAGTGGTCCACGCGCAGCCCAGTGTTGGCCTCGATCGTCTTGACCAGCAACTGCGACCCGCCGTGGGCGAACGCGGAGTTGAGCTTGTCCTTGCCCTGCCCGGGAATCGACACGTAGGAGTCGCGCGGCAGGCTGACCATCGTCGGCTTGCCACCAGCAGCCGGAACGTGCACCAGCATCATCGTGTCGGTGCGGCGGCCCGCGGTGTCGCCGGTACCGAGCTCGGCCTGCCGTTCGGAGTCCAGGCCCTCGCGTGAGTCCGAGCCCACCAGCAACCAGTTCGTCCCCGGCCCATCGGCCGGCCGTTCGCCGTCGGTCCGGATGGCGTCCTCGCGCTTGAGCGAGAAGTCCACGTAGACCAGGAACCCCACCAGGACCAGCAGGAAGACCGCGATGACCGCCAGGATCTTGCGGCCCGGACGGCGACGCGGACGGTGGTTCTGCGGCGGTCCGTAGGGATGCTGTCGCTGTGCGTAGGTCATATCGCCTTCCGAAACAATTGCCGGGCACGTGTCCGCCCCCCGACGGCACGGCGCGAAGCATCGCAGAGCGATACCGACGAAAGTAGGGTGTAGCCCACATGGGTGACCTACGGTCTGAACACAGAGTCATCACGCGGCGGTAACCATCCGCGCAAGATGCAATTTAGTTGCACAAGGCAATTTGATATATCAGCTGCGCACGTCGGCGAAGCGACGCAGATTCAGGTTTGGCGCAAGGTCTCGTGAACCTTCTCTCGCCTCACCCAGATGAGGGCTGGGTTGTTTCAGCCGGGTCAAGACGGACACAATCCGCAGCCATGAACTACGACCCGCGCTACGGTCCGCCGCCTCAGCAGGGCTACCCCCACCCGCAGCAGCCAGGCCCGTACCAGCAGCCGCCGCCGGGCCAGTACCCACAGCAGCCGCCTCACCAGGGCGGGTACTACGGCGAGCCGCCGCACGACCGGCGCCGAGACGACAGCAGCGAGACCATCGCCCACATCGTCCGCGTCGTCGTGGGCGTGGTCATCGCGATCTTCACGCTGCACGTGCTGTTCGTCGTCTTCGACGCCAATCAGGGCAACGGCTTCGTCTCCTTCATCTACGCGATGGCGCAGGTCTTCGTGCTCGGCCTCGGCGACGTCTTCACGCCCGACGACGAACTTCTCGGCGTTGTCCTCAACTACGCCCTCGCCGCCCTCGTCTGGGCCGTCGGCGGCAAGCTCATCATCAAGGCGCTCCGCCGCTGACGCTTGCAAGGCCGGAAGGCCTACGGCAGAAGTGGTATGACGAATTCCGCTCAACTGCTTCTGCTCGCCAGGACCATTCTGGAATTGAAATCTCCGCCTGGGCGGACTGGTGGTCAATTGCTGCACCGCCGGTCCGCCTTCGGTGCTTCGGGACAGCCTGTGAAGCGCCACCGCCTCACCGCACCTTGAGTTGAAGCGCCGGGGACCTCTGTTCGCTGCCCGAACGGGTGGCTGCGCGCCGTGGCGGGAGCCAGGCTGGCGACCATTCGCGCTCGTGTTCTCGCCTCGAGTTGTCGAGCTGGAGGAGGGGCAAGCTCGACGGCGCGGCGCGGGTCGGTTGCTGCACCTCTCTGGCCGACCCGCCCCATACTCCACGTCGGAACGGGCACCAGGTGGCGAACGAGGGTGGCGATGGCTGTGCGCTGTGGGTCGCGCTCATGAGCCTGCGGGCCAACGTCGCTGCGCATTGACGGCCTGGCAAGCCAGCAGAGCCGAGGCCAAACAGGACCCGTGATCAGCCAAGGCCCGGGTGGCGCGAAAACCGACGATCGAGGGCCGAAAGACCCTGTGAGGATTATCGGAGGTTCGGATCCTTGCTAGTAACCGTCGAACCTTCCGAGGCCCCAATGCAGCGCACCATCCCCCTTGGCGACGGCGCATGCCTGGGCATCACCCGGCATCGCAACGGCGCGTGGACCCTCAGCTACACCGCCCCCGGACACGAGGACATCACCGTCACCCTCGCCGATGAAGCCGAGGCACGACAGACCATCACGTTGCTACTGGCCCGGGCCATGCAACCGGAGATCGACCTCGGGGAGTGGAATCAGAACGCGCAGGGTGACACTTCTGGGCGAGACCGGTGACATCTTCTCGGTCGTGAGGCACATCGTCTGTTGCAGACCGAGTCACCACCGGTGGCCAGACGTGGGTGTTCAACACAGCGCGGATCAGCTCGACCCGACCGGCGAAGAAGGGTGCGAAACGGCGGTCACCGAACCTGCTGCCAGGTCGCGAACCTGTGCGGCGCTGCACGACCGAACGGCGAGCGCGCCGAGTCCACCTCGTGGACGAGGTCGCCGCGACCACGCACGGCGAGGCCGTCGTCGTGACGACCACCCCGGGGTTCCAGGCAGACGACGTGGGGTTTCGCTCTGGTCGTGGTCAGGAGATCCACTGCTGCTCTCGGACCGGGGGCCGCATGCCTCGGATGCAGGCCACCATCTCCAGCGTGCGCCGGGTGGGCAGGACCTGCTGGGAGCGGAACATGATGGCTCCCGCGTGGGCCGCGACCGCGGTGGCCGCCAAGGTCCCGGTGAGGAGCTCGTCCTTGTCGGCGGCGTCCAGGTCCAGGCTTTCGCGGACGAAGGTCTTGTTCGACAGCGCCATCAGCACCGGCCATCCCGCGGAGACGATCTCCTCCACGCGTGCCACCAGGTCCAGGTGGTCGACCGTGTTCTTCCCGTAGCCGGTGCCGTCGATGAGGATGCCTTCGCGGGGCACGCCCTTGGATTCGGCGCGTTCGGCCAAGCGCGTGGTCTCCTCGACCACTGTGGAGACGACGTCGTCGTAGTCCGAGCGGACCGGCTCGGCGCGGGGGTCGCGGTTGGCGTCGGTGCACAGGTACCCGGCGCCGTGGTTCGCCGCCACGTCGAGGATCTGCGGGTCAGCCGCGCCCCAGGCGTCGTTGATGATGTCCGCGCCCGCTCGGCAGACCGCGTCAGCCACCTCGTGCCGCCAGGTGTCGACGCTGATCAGCACGTCCGGGTAGTTCTGGTGGGTCCATTCCACCGTCGGGAGCACGCGCCGGATCTCCTCGTCGGAGTCGACCTCCGCACCGGGGCTCGCGGTCACCCCGCCGATGTCGATCACGTCGGCGCCCTCCGAGACGGCGCGCTTCACAGCAGCCTTGGCCGCGTCTTCCTCGAAGGTTAAGCCCCGGTCGTAGAACGAATCCGGCGTCCGGTTGACGATCGCCATCACCAACGCCCGGTCCCGAACGACTCGGCGACCGCGGAACACCAGGTCAACCGCGCTGGAGCCAAGATCTCGCAATGCCCGTTCCTTCCTGAGAGGGCCTCGGAGGCCCGATGCGGGCAAGTCTGCCAGAGCGACCGAGCCGCGAGGAGCGTCAGCTGTTCGAGACCAGGTAGCGGACCAGCAGGGTGTCGTCCTGCGCGAGCACCGAGGCGAGGCTGAGCCTTGCGGGGTCGATGCCGGCGCCCTTGGCGATACGACCCGCCGTCCCGGACACCAGCAGCGGCGAGATCGTCAGGCGCAGCTCGTCGACGGCACCCGCTTCGAGCAGCGAGCCGAAGAGCCTCGGCCCGCCGTCGCAGTGGATCCGCCGGAGGCCGCGCTGCTCCAGAGCCGCTGTCGCCGCGGCGAGGTCGACCTCGGATCCACCGGCCAGCACGACTTCGGCACCGGCCGCTTCCCACTGCTCCCGCAGTTCGCGAGGTGCTGAACCGCTGGTGATCACGATCGTCGGGACCTGGGCATCGGAGATGACCGGCGCGTCCGGCGGAAGGGTTCGGCCGGACGTCACTACCGCGATGCGGGGGATCGGCGCCAAACCGTGGCGCTCGCGGAGTTCGGCCTGGTCCTCGTCGGGTTCGATGCCGCGGAACTCCTCGATGACCGCGGTGTTCGACCCGACCAGGATGACGTCGGCCAAATCGCTCCCCAGCGGGTACACCTCGCGGTCGGCCGCGTTCGTCAGCCCACCGGAGCGTCCGGCGACCTCGACGGCGCCATCCGCGCTCGACACGAAGTTCACCGCCAGCCACTTGGACTCGCCATCGGGGTAGCCGTAGAGGCGTTCGAGCTCCGCGCGATCGACGTTCCCCGCCTCGTCGGGCGGCCACAACCGGTACATCAGTCCAGATACCTCACGACGTTCGAGGGCTCGCGCCCGCCGGCGATGCTCGCGACCATTTCCAAGGTGTGCCGGGTCTGCCGAACTTGGTGCGCGCGGAACATGACCGCCCCGGCCTGCGCAGCGAGCGCGGTCGCGGCGAGCGTGCCGGTCACGCGGTCGTCGAGCTCCACGTCGAGCGTTTCGCCCACGACGTTCTTGTTGCTCATCGCCATCAGCACCGGCCAGCCGGTGTCGATCAGTTCCGGCAGCCGGCGGAGGACCTCCAGCGACTGGTAGGTGTTCTTGCCGAAGTCGATCGCGGGGTCGATCAGCACGCCTTCGCGAGGAACACCGAGCGAAACCGCTTTCTCCGCAAGCCTCGTCGTCTGGTCGATGACGTCCGCGACGACGTCGTCGTAGTGGGGGCGCGTCGGGTCCGTGCGCGGTTCCAGTCCGCCGGTGTGGGAGCAGACGTAGCCGACGCCGTGCTGAGCGGCCACGTCGAGCATCTCCGGGTCGTAGCCCTGCCACGTGTCGTTGAGCAGGTCGGCGCCGGCCTGGCACACGCGGTCGGCGACCTCGTGCCGGTAGGTGTCGATGCTGATGATCAGGTCGGGGTACTCCGCGCGGGCCCACTCCAGAATCGGGAGCACGCGGCGGATCTCCTCCTCGACCGTCACCTCCGGCCCCGGGCTCGCCGGGATGCCGCCGATGTCCAGGACGTCGGCGCCTTCGGCGACCGCGTCGGAGATGGCTGCCCGTGCCCGGCCTTCCTCGAAGGTGGCGCCGTGGTCGTAGAACGAGTCCGGCGTGCGGTTGACGATCGCCATGATCAAGGCGCGATCGCTGACCACCGCTCGACCCCGGAAGACCAACTCAGGCATCCAGCCCCCTAACTGGGAAAACTCGGCGCGTACCGCTCCTCGCCGAGCCTACCGAACCACGACCGATCGACGGTCCGCTCACCCACCGCCTCCCCGTTGGCATCGGGCTGTACTGGTCCGCACCGTCCGCGCTCGATGTCGGTGCAGCCCGGTCGGTTCGGGCCAGGAGTGCCCACCGGTGGAGGGCGCATGTGCTTCGATCGGGGTCGTGGCGGAGCTGAGCGCGACCGTGCTGACCGAGTCCGGGGTCGCGCAGCCGCCGACCGTGGTCGTCAACCGCGCGATGTCAGGTGGGCCACCGCCATGTCCGCGGTCCGGTCGGCCCAGGTCGTCCAGGTCAGGTCGTCCGGCCAGGAATGGCAGCTGGCGGCTCGGTGAACGCAGGCACCGATGATGGTGCGAGCGGTGAACCGCGCGGCAGCACGCGGTTCGGGCAGCGCGATGTCGTTCAGGTGCGGCTCGACGGCGTCGACGAGAGCGCTTTGGACGGTGTCGAGCGCCCGCAAGCCGCGCTCGGCCCCGTCCGCCGACTGCCCGCTGAGCAGCTCGGGGAAGGCGCGGGTGTGCCCCGAGAAGGCGCCCGCCATCGCGCTGGTGAAGGCTTCGATGGCCCCGCGCAGACCAGGACGCGCCGACCGGAGAGCTTCGGCCACAGCGGATTCCAGCTGTTCGAGGAGCTGGTCCTTCACGGCGTCGAGCAGCCGCTCCTTGCCGCTGAAGCGGCGGTAGATCGCACCCACCGACACGCCCGCGTGCTCGGCGACCGCCGCGACGGTGAAGTCGTCGATGCCACCGGTGCTGAGGACGTGCTCAGCCGAGGTCAGCAGTTTCTGCAAGGACTCTCGGCTGCGGGCTTGCTGCGGCGGCCGGAAGTGCGGGGCGGTCATCTCCACGACGCTACCGCCCGCCTCTGAACCCCTCCAGAAGCGAATGGTAATTTTCGTTCTCATCCGCGAAAGCGAGGTCGGACCGTGGTGAACATCGAGGTGCGCGACGCCTACGTCGACTTCCCGATCTTCGACGCCAGAACGCGCTCGCTGAAGGAGGAGGTCTTCGGCAAGGTCGGAGGCAGAATCGGCGCCGGAGCCAAGGTGCCGATCATCGAAGCGCTGCGCGGCATCACGCTGTCGCTGCGCGACGGCGACCGCGTGGCGCTCGTCGGGCACAACGGAGCGGGCAAGTCAACGCTGCTGCGGCTGCTGTCGGGCATCCACGAACCCACCCGCGGCACCGCCCGCATCCGCGGCAGGGTCGCCCCGGTCCTCGACCTCGGCGTCGGGATGGACCCAGAGGTATCGGGCTACGAGAACATCATCATCCGCGGCCTGTTCCTCGGCATGACCCGCGCGCAGATGCGGGAACGCGCCGACGACATCGCGGAGTTCACCGAGCTCGGCGACTACCTGCACATGCCGCTGCGCACCTACTCCGCCGGCATGCGGGTGCGCTTGGCGCTCGGGGTGGTCACCACGATCGACCCGGAGATCCTCATCCTCGACGAGGGCCTGGGCGCGGTCGACGCGGCGTTCATCGCGAGAGCCCGTCAGCGCATGGTGGACCTGGTCGAGCGCTCGGGAGTGCTGGTGTTCGCCTCGCACTCCGACGAACTCCTGCAGGAGCTGTGCACCACGGCGATCTGGATGGACGGGTGCACGATCCGCGAAACCGGGGCCGTGCGGGACGTTCTCGCTGCGCACAAGGGGCATCAGCCGATATCGACGGGCGGCGTGGGTACTGTGGAGCAGTGATGGAGATCTGGGTCAACCCGCAGTGCTCGAAGTGCCGTTCCGCTGTTGGCGAGCTCGACGCCGCCGGAGCCGGCTACACCGTGCGGCGGTACCTCGAAGATCCCCCGTCCGTCGCGGAACTCGAAGCAGTGCTGGGGCGACTCGGCCTGGAACCGTGGGAGATCGCGCGGACCGGCGAGGCCGTGGCGAAGGAGCTCGGGCTCCGCGAGCTGCCGAGGGACGCCGCGCACCGGGACGACTGGGTGCGGTTGATGAGCGAGAACCCGAAGCTGATCCAGCGGCCGATCATCACCGCGTCCGAGGGCACCACCGTCGTCGGCCGCGACCCGGAATCGGTGAACCGCGCCCTCGACGCCGAGAAGAACGCCTGAGCCCGGGATTTCCGGCTTCGAGAGCGCGTCGGGAACCGGCACCGCGACCTCCTCCGGAGACGTCGGAACGAACCTGCTGCTTCGGGTAACACATCAGGTGCATCACACCCCGCCCGCAACGCCCTCCGCAGCGAGCCGCGCCGGTGGGCCAACGGAGCACTGAGGCGGCGTTGGCCGGAGTCCGCCGGGACGTCGAGTCGTGTCCAATGTGGAGTGTCCGCGCCGAGCGTGACGAGGTTCGCCCCAGAGGGGGACTTGATCGTTCCGACCTGCGGCTATGCCTTCGCGCAACCGGACGCTGTGGTTCCACGTGGCCTGGCCGATGCCGAACCGCAACCTTGGGCGCATAGGATCGAATCCCAGGGAAGGGTTGCCCGCACGGCCGCTGAGCAGGCATGAGACTGACCATGCCAAAAGCGTTCGTGCGGGCAGAAACGGCGCCGATTCGTCGGCAACCACTAAGGACAGATACCTATGCTTCAGCAGCGGACGCGACTGTTCGGTTCCATCGCGGGCCTGTGCACCGCCGGCGCACTGCTCGCCGGCTGCGGCGGCGGGGGCGGGGGCGATTCAGCCGAGCACGCGCAGCACCAGCCCGCGCCGCAGGCGCCCGTCCAGGGACAGTCCGCTGCGGGCAAGCAGACCTCCGGGACGTTCGAGAACTTCTCGCCGGCCGCCAAGGCCATCACCTACAAGCCGGACCAGGTGCCGGTGGGTGGGCAGATCAACGTGTCCTCCTCCAACGCCGACGGCAAGAGCAAGGTGACCGTCGAGGTCAAGGGCCTGCAGCCGAACCGCTCCTACGGTGCGCACGTGCACGTCAAGTCGTGCGGCCCGACCGGCGAGGACGCCGGCTCGCACTACCAGGAGAAGGCCGACCCCGTGAAGCCATCGGTCGACCCGGCCTTCGCCAATCCGCAGAACGAGGTCTGGCTGGACTTCCACACCGACGCCCAGGGCAACGGCACGGCCACCGCCGAGGGAGCCTGGGCGCTGGCCACCCGCGATGACGCCCAGTCGGTCGTCATCCACGAGACCCACACCCACTCCGAACCTGGCAAGGCCGGCTCCGCGGGCAGCCGCCTGGCCTGCATCTCCTCGGACTTCTGAGCCGCCTGAAGCGCGTGGGAGGGCACTCGCCGACAGGCGGGTGCCCTCCTGCTCCTCCGAGTGCGGGAACCACCCGCGACGCAGGTCACGGGTGATCGAGGTTCGGCATCAGGGACAATGGGGGCGATGACCGCTCTGGACCTGCCCGCCGCGACGGGCGCCAAGACGCTGCGGATCGGACCCCACGAGGTCGATCCGCCGGTGGTGCTCGCGCCCATGGCCGGCATCACCAACGTCGCGTTCCGGCGGTTGTGCCGTGAGTACGGCGCCGGGTTGTACGTGTGCGAGATGATCACCAGCCGCGCGCTGGTCGAACGGCACCCGAAGACGCTGGAAATGATCACCTTCGACGCCGACGAGCACCCGCGCTCGATGCAGCTCTACGGCGTCGACCCGGTGACCATGGGCAAGGCCGTGCGCATGATCGTCGAGGAGGACCTCGCCGATCACGTCGACATGAACTTCGGCTGCCCGGTGCCGAAGGTGACCCGCAAGGGCGGCGGATCGGCCCTGCCGTACAAGCGGCGGCTGTTCGCCGACATCGTGCGCGCCGCCGTCGAAGCCGCCGAGCCCGCCGGGATCCCGGTCACCGTGAAGTTCCGCATCGGCATCGACGACGAGCACATCACCTACCTCGACGCCGGTCGCATCGCCGAGGACAACGGTGCCGCCGCCGTCGCGCTGCACGGCCGGACCGCCTCGCAACGCTACTCCGGCACGGCCGACTGGTCGGCGATCCGCACCCTGAAGGAACACGTCACCTCCATCCCGGTGCTCGGCAACGGCGACATCTTCAGCGCCGACGACGCGCTGCGGATGGTGGCCGGAACCGGCTGCGACGGCGTGGTCGTCGGCCGCGGCTGCCTCGGACGCCCGTGGCTGTTCCGCGACCTGCAGGCCGCGTTCACCGGACGGCCCGTCCCGGAAGGCCCGAACCTGGGCGAGGTCTCGCGCGTGCTGCGACGTCACGCCGAGCTGCTCGCCGACCACATGGGCGAGGAGAAGGGCCTTCGGGACCTCCGCAAGCACATGTCGCAATACCTGCGGGGATTCCCCGTGGGATCGGACCTGCGGCACGGCTTCGGACTCGTCTCCAGCCTCGCGCAGCTCGACGACCTGCTGGCCCAGCTCGACCCGGACGTCCCGTTCCCGGTCGACGCCGAAGGCCCGCGCGGACGGCAGGGATCGGCGGGCAAGGTCGTGCTGCCGGAGGGCTGGCTGGACGACCCCGACGACCTCACCGTGCCCGCGGGCGCGGAGGTCGACTCCAGCGGCGGCTGACCCGTGCGAGTGGTCTGGCCGCTTCTCGTCGCGCTGTGCGCGACCGGGTGTGCGACGGCCCCGCAGCAGCCGGACTTCCGCGGCTACTTCGCGGACAACAACGCCGCCGCGGCAGCGGGCCCGCAGGCGCAGCAGGACTTCTTCCGCCGCTCGCAGCACCCCGACTTCTCCGACAGCACGTGCGAACTCGGCGATCTCACGGTCCAGCTGGACCCCGCCTGGAGCACGCTGCGGCCCGATCCCGGGTTCAGCGCCGACGGCGTGGTTCCGCGCGGCGAGATCTGGGCGATCGGCGTCGAAGTCACCACCCGCGTGAACGGCAGCGCCACCGGTCATCAGATCGGGTCACAACACCTCGTAGTCCTGGACGGGCGGACCTTCGGGTTCGCACCCTGCCCCCAATGACCGAAAACCACGCAGTGCGGCCAAGATCACGTCGAAGTGGTCGCAGGGCGGTGGTATGAAACCGACACTGGTTTGCTCGTCCGTGCGGGTGGGTCCGAACCGATTCGCTTCCACATCCGCCCCTCCGCCCGGTACACACCTAGGAGCTGAGGACTCGGTGTCCGATCGTCGGCGTTGTCACCCGACTGCGCGGATCGAGACGTGGGGCGAGTCCAACCGGCATGATCGTTCCGTCAGATGACGACAGCGCGGACGGGAGGTGGTCGACGTGATCCGCAACAGGTGCGCCGGGCAAGATCCGCACTCCGGTGGCGGTGACGTGCCGCAACCGCCCACGCCTCGCAGCCGTGAGGAAGTCGCCAACGGCACGGGCATGGCGGAGCTGCACGAGTCCATAGCGCGCCTGCTGGCCTCCCGGGGCCAGTGGCGGCAGGCGTACCACCACCTGCGGTCGGCGCTGGACATGATGTCCTCGGACAAGCCCGCGGTGCCCGAACAGCTGCGCAGCGAGGTCGAACTGCTGCGCAAGGAGCACGCCAAAGCACGCGAGGAGAGCCTGCGCGACAGCCTCACGGCCAGCTACAACCGTCGCTACCTCGACGAACGGCTCGCGAACCTGGTCACCGAGAACTCCATGACCGGCGAGGGCATGGCCGTGGCGCTGATCGACCTGGACTGGTTCAAGCTGATCAACGACACCTACGGGCACCTGTTCGGGGACCGGGTGTTGCAGCGCGTCGTGGACCTCTTGCAGGAAGCGCTGCCGGACGGCGCGTTCTGCGCCCGCTACGGCGGCGAGGAGTTCGTGCTGGTGCTGCCGCACATCCTGCCCAACTCGGCGGTGCAGGTCTGCGAAGCGGCCCGGCAGCGCGTGGAGCACTTCCCGTGGGAGACCATGACGCCCGGCCTCGGCGTGACCATCAGCATCGGCGTCGTGCACGAGCAGGGCACAGGCGGGCACGTATCCGGCGAGCAGCAGCTGATCTCGGCCGACGCGCTGCTGTACGCGGCGAAGCGGGCCGGCAGGAACGCAGTCGCGTACCGGAAGGGCGCGGAAATCCGGTTGGCCGGGGCCGCAGCCGAGCGCGTCACCGAACCGGGGAGAAGAGCCGCCGGTTACTGATGGCGATCAATCAAGGACACAGGGTGCTTTCGGATTTGCGCATACGGGTCATCTGGCTTAGCACGGCTAGTCGTAACAGACCAGTGGACCGATAGCATCGTGCACTGATTGTGAAGAAACTGTCGGCGCTATCGTCAGTTCGGGCGATCAGCCGTACTATCTTTGAGGCGCAAGGCGATACATGTCGGGGAGTGTCGAGCGCGTCAAGATCCGCACAGAACGATGACTGAGGCAGGTTGGGAGGGAACACGCGTGCCGCAAGACCCCCGGCATGGCGACTTCGGGCACCGGCGTACCCGCCCCGACGAAAACGCCGATGCCACCGGTTCGGCAAGTGGTTCCGGACGTCGCCGACGCGCGTTGTCCGAGGACGGCTCGGGCGGCACCCGCGTGATCGACCTGCTGTCCAAGCACGGCAAGGGCCCGGGCACCTCCGGCCGCCGCCGCGCCGCTGAACCGCAGCCGCCGTCGGCACCGCAAGCTCCGCAAGAACCTCCGCAGACCGGCCCGCGTCGGGTCGCTCCGCAGGCACCGCCGGAACCCCCGCAGGCCTGGACCTCGCCCGAGCCGACCGGCAGGCGCCCCCGGCAGGCACCGCCGAGCCGCCCGATGCCCACGCCGCCCGCCCCGCCGAACAACCCGGCGCCCCCGGTCGGCTGGACGCCGCCGAGCACCGCCCCGCGGCCCGTGCAGCAGCCGCCGGCAGTCCCGGTGTCCCCGCCCTCCGGCCGCAACCAGCGGCCCACACCGCCACCGCCCGCCGCTCCGGGTGCCGCCGCCGCGTTCGCCGGTGGCGCCGCCGCACGTCCCGCCCGGCGCAGCCCCGAGCCGCCCGCGGACCAGGCCACCCGGATCAGCCAGGCGCTGAGCACCGACGCCCCGCAGCGCGTCTCTCCTCCGTCCGGCCGCAACCCGCGCCCGAACCCCACGCGCCCCCCTGCCGACATGGAAGCCACCACGCAGCACCCGCGCGTGCCGGCGGCCCCGCAGCAGGAGCGGCCCGCGCGGCCCGCCAGACCCACTCCGCCGCCGGTCGAGCGAGCCGAGGAGACGGCGATCGTGGCGCCCGCCGACGGCTACTCCGAACTCGACGAGTTCGACCAGTTCGACGAGTTCGATGAGTTCGATGAGTTCGATGAGTTCGACGACGGTGCTGACGCCGCCGAGGACTTCGGCGACGACGACCGCAAGAACGACATCGAGCAGATCGACCTCACGCTCGCCCGGTTCTCCGCGGTGCACGACGAGATCGCCGCCGAGGAGGCCAAGCGCCGCAAGCGCTACGCGTGGCTGCCCGGCAACAAGAAGGAACCCGAGCTCGGCAGCGACATGCCCTTCGACTTCCGCAACGACCGCGGTGGCGGGTCGCGCATGGAGTGGAAGAAGAAGCAGCGCAAGCGCCGCACGCACCTCATCGTCATGGCTGTGGCGGTCGCCGCGTCGCTGACGGTGTTCCTGTCGCTGGGCTTCGCCTGGGGCGCGACCGCGCTGTTCGGGCCGTCGGCCGTGCTGGCGCTGGACCCGAACTCCTCCGACATCAAGGACGCCGCGGGGCAGGCGGGCGACCAGAACTTCCTCATGATCGGTTCCGACACCCGCGCTGGGGCCAGTGCGTCCGACGGCGTCGGCGACGAGAACGACGAGCCGGGTGCGCGCTCGGACACCACGATGGTCGCCCACATCCCCGCCGACCGGAGCCGGGTCGAGCTGGTGTCATTCCCGCGCGACCTGCAGGTGGACAGGCCCGACTGCCAGCGCTGGGACCCCAAGACCGGCAGGTACAGCGAAGAGATCGTCCCGGGCAAGAAGGGCGCGCGCCTCAACGAGGCGTACGCCGTCGGCGGCCCGCTGTGCACCACCAAGGTCATCCAGCAGATCTCCGGCCTGCGGATGGACAGCTTCCTCGGCATCGACTTCAACGGCTTCAAGTCCATGGTCGACGCCGTGCACGGTGTCGAGATCTGCACCGAGAGGCCCGTCGTGGACTCCACGCTCGGCACGGTCATCCCCGAGGCAGGACGGCACAACCTCACCGGCGACCAGGCCTTGACCTACGTCCGCGCCCGGCACGTCGAGGGCGACCCGACCTCGGACTACGGCCGGATGCAGCGCCAGCAGATGTTCCTGTCGTCGCTGCTGCGCAAGACCATGTCCAGCCAGGTGCTGCTGGACCCGCGCAAGCTCAGCGATTTCGTCAAGGCCGTCAGCGCCAACACCTTCGGCGACAACATCGGTGCCGACCGGTTGATGGACCTGGGCCAGCAGCTGCAGGGCCTGGACCCGAACAAGGTCACCTTCATGACGGTCCCGACCACCGGCTACGCCAACGAAGAAGGCATGGAGGTCCTGCGCGACGACGACGCGAGGGCGCTGTTCCAGTCGATGATCGACGACGCGCCGGTGACCACCGACGGCACTCCGCAGAAGGCCGCCCAGTCCACGCCGACCGGCGGTTCGGGCGGTTCCGGTGGCGCGGCCGGTGTCGGCCGGGTGCTGCACCAGCAGCCCGCCCAGCCGTCCCCGCCGGGCGACTCCACCGTGGGCGCTGGAACCGGAATCTGCGGCTGACCTGCGGTTATCGTCGGAGCCGAGCTGGTCGATCACGGCGATTTCACCTTTGGTTCACCACAGGTCATTCTGTCCGATTCCGCGGGGAAGTACGCTGGGTGACATGCGCGAGGTCTACCAGGAACAACTAGGCATGCTCACCGACGTTCTCGCCTCGATGTCGGCGATGGTCGGCACTGCGATGGAGCGCGCCACCAAGTCGCTCCTGGAGACCGACCTGAGCTTGGCCGAGCAGGTCATCGACGAGGACGCGCTGGTCGACGAGGCGCGCTCCCGGGCCGAGGAGTACGCCTTCGGGTTGCTGGCCCTGCAGGCCCCGGTGGCCGGTGACCTGCGCAGCGTCATCGCCACCATCCACGCCGCCGAGGACATGGAGCGGATGGGCGATCTCGCCCTGCACGTGGCCAAGGCCGCGCGGCGCCGGCACCCGAACGCGGTGCTGCCGGACGACGTCGCCGCCTACTTCGCCGAGATGGGCCGCATCGCCGTGAAGTTGGCCCACCAGGTCAGCACCGTGATCCGCACCCAGGACGTCGAGGCCGCCCGGCTGCTGGACGAGGTCGACGACGAGATGGACGACCTGCACCGCCACCTGTTCACCGTGCTGATGAGCCCGGACTGGGAGCACGGCGTGGCCACGGCCGTCGACGTGACGCTGCTGGGCCGCTTCTACGAGCGCTTCGCCGACCACGCGGTCGCGGTCGCTCGCCGGGTCGAGTTCATCGTGACCGGGAAGATGCCGTCCCGTTGATCGGCTTCCGCAGGTCAGTGACGATCTCACTCGGGACGTATTAATAGTCGGTCTCAGCACTCGATGTTGTGATCATCGTGTGCCATCCTCCTTGGAGTGAGAAGCGACCGAACTCGTACCGATGAGGTGCTCGGTGGGTAAGAGTCCGACCGTGCACCGACGTCGACTGGGCAGTGAACTCCGACGCCTCCGCGAGATCGCCGGCCGCACGCACCGCGAGGTCGCCGCCCACCTGGACTGCTCGCAGGGCAAGATCAGCCAGATCGAGCTGGGCCGGGTACCGGTGCGCACCTCCGACGTGCGCCTGATGGCCGAGTTCTACGGCGCCGCAGGCGACCAGCTCGAAGCGCTCATCGACCTGGCCCAGGACTCCAAGCAGCGCGGCTGGTGGCAGCAGTACCCCAGCACAGCGCTGCGTCCCGGCCTGCAGACCTACCTCGGGCTGGAGACCTCGGCGAAGGCCGTCAGCTGCTTCGGCAGCGACCCGCTGCCCGAGCTGCTGCAGACCACCGACTACACGCGCGCGCTGCTGACCTCTGACTCCCAGGTGCTCACCGACGACGAGATCGCCGAACGCCTCAAGGTGGTCTCCACCCGCCAGCAGCGGCTGCTGGGCGAACAGCCCCTGGAACTGTGGGCGGTCCTCGACGAGTCGGCCCTGCGGCGCCGCGTGGGCGGTCCCGCGGTGATGCGGCAGCAGCTGGAGCACCTGGTCCTGCTGGGATACCGCCGCAACGTCACCATCCAGGTCCTGCCGTTCCGCAACGGCGGCCACCCGCTGATGGGCGACCGCGCAGCGGTGTTCTCCTTCGCCGACGAGGCCGACCCCCAGGTCGTGCACCTCGGTGACTCCGCCAACTCCCGCTTCCTCGACAAGGCCGCCGACGCAGCCGACTACCTCAAAGCCTTCGAGCAGGTCTGCACCAGCGCACTCACCCCCAAGGACTCCAGCGCCTTCATCTCATCGGTGGCCGACGAACTGCCGGTGTGAGGAAGAGCAGAAAGGGCGGGGCCTCCCAAAAAGAGGGAGGCCCCGCCCTTTTCGCACAACCAACGAGCGTCAGGCAAGCGCCGAAGGTGCTTTCGCCACTACCCCGAGCACGCAGCCGGCACCGCCGCGGGTTCTGAGCGGCTCTCTGGGGAGGACAGCCGTAGCGCCGTGTACTGGTCATACATCAGTCTCGGATCCCGAAGCCAGAGAGCCGCTCAGGTTCCGCTTCTGGCACCGCCCGGCAAAGAGACCACTGAGCAGTGTCAGTGAAGGCGAGTCGGACACTCCCGCCAACACCTACCAAGCAGCGCGACCACCGAGCGGCAGACCAACCAAAAGATCAGCCGAAGCGGCCGGAGATGTAGTCCTCCGTGGCCTTCTGGGTGGGGTTGGAGAAGATCTTGCCGGTTTCGTCGATCTCCACGAGCTGACCGGGCTCACCGACCGCGCGCAGGTTGAAGAACGCGGTCTGGTCGCTGACGCGAGCGGCCTGCTGCATGTTGTGGGTGACGATGACGATCGTGTAGTCCTGCTTGAGGTGCGAGATCAGGTCTTCGATCGCCAGGGTCGAGATCGGGTCCAGCGCCGAGCAGGGCTCGTCCATCAGCAGCACGTCGGGACGCACGGCGATGGCGCGGGCGATGCACAGCCGCTGCTGCTGACCACCGGAGAGGCCGCCGCCCGGCTTGTTCAGCCGGTCCTTGACCTCTTCCCACAGGTTCGCGCCGCGCAGCGCCTGCTCGGCGACCTCGTCGAGGTGCGACTTGTTCTTCTCACCCGCGAGCTTCAGCCCGGCCACCACGTTGTCCCGGATGGACATGGTGGGGAACGGGTTGGCCCGCTGGAAGACCATGCCGATGGTCTTGCGGACCTGCACCGGGTCGACGTTGTCGGCGTAGATGTCCTCACCGTCGAGCATCACCTTGCCCTCGACGCGGGCACCTGGGATGACCTCGTGCATCCGGTTGAGCGACCGCAGCACGGTGGACTTGCCGCAACCGGAGGGACCGATGAACGCGGTGACGCTGCGGGCAGGCACCTGCAGGGTCACGTCCTGCACCGCGTGGAACTTGCCGTAGTGCAGGTTCAGGTCTTTGATGTCGAGACGCTTGGCCATGTCGAATGTCCCTACTTGGTCTTGATCGCGAAGATCTTGGACAGACCGGTCGCGGCAAGGTTGATCAGCATGATGACGATCACGAGAGTCAGCGCCGCTCCCCACATCCGGTACTCGCCGGCGATGGTTCCGGTGCTGCGCTCCATGAAGATGGTCAGCGGCAGCGACGCCATCTCCCCGCGGAAGAGGTCGAAGTTGATCGACGAGGAGTAGCCGACCAGGATCAGCAGCGGGGCGGTCTCGCCGAGCACGCGCGCCAGGCCGAGCATGACACCGGTGACGATGCCCGACAGCGCGGTCGGAAGCACGATCCGCACGATGGTCTTCCACTTCGGCAGGCCGAGCGCGTAGGCCGCCTCGCGCAGCTCGTTCGGCACGATCAGCAGCATCGTCTCGGTGACCCGGACGACGACCGGCAACATCAGCAGCAGCAGCGACAGCGCCACCGCGAACCCGCTGCGGGTCATGCCGAAGGTGGTGATCCACAGCGCGTAGATGAACAGACCGGCCACGATCGAGGGCAGACCGCTGAGGATGTCCACCATGAAGGTGGCGGCCTTGGCCAGCTTCGACTGCTGGCCGTACTCGACCAGGTAGACCGCGACCATCACGCCCAGCGGCACCGCGAAGACCAGGCAGACCAGGCCTTCGAAGACCGTGCCGACCAGGGCGTGGTAAATGCCGCCACCGAAGTCGGTGGGCAGCAGGCCCTTGAAGGAGTGCGACCACCAGTCGGCGCTGAGGACGGGCTTGAGACCGCGTTCCAGCAGCGTCCACAGCACCCACAGCAGCGGGACGACCGCGATCGCGAAGGCCGCCGCGAACAGGACGGTGGCCAGGTTGTCCTTGAACTTCCGGCCTAAGCCGATGCTCTGGAAGGCCGGCGCGGTTGCGAGCTGCTCCACGTCGGCAGCGTCGGTCCTCATGACTTCCCCTTAGCGCCGGCCGCACTCTCGATCCAGCGCGCGATCGCGTTGACTGCGAAGGTGATGACGAACAGCACCAGACCGGCCGAGATGTAGGCCCCGACCTGCAGGTTGTTGTTGAACTCCGCGGACCCGAGGGCGATCTTGGAGGCGAAGGTCGCCCCGCTGTCGAAGATGCTGTACCCGGGGGGCGCGGTGGTCGCGCTCAGGATGATGGTCAGCGCCATCGTCTCGCCCAGCGCGCGACCGAGGCCGAGCATCGAGCCGCCGACGAAGCCGTTGCGGCCGAAGGGCCACACCGTGGTCTTGATGACCTCCCAGCGGGTGGCGCCGAGCGCCAGCGCGCCTTCGACCTGGGCGTCCGGGGTGCGGGCGAAGACCTCGCGGGTCACACCGGTGATCGTCGGGATGATCATCACCGCGAGCACGATCCCGGCGGTGAACACGTTCGCCCCGGAGTCGACCTGGGCGATGTTGCCCTGGCCGAAGATCGGGATCCAGCCCAGCGTCTCGTTCAGCCACGTCGACACCGGCTTGAGGAACGGCCCCAGCACCAGGAAGCCCCAGAGGCCGTAGACGACCGAGGGCACCGCGGCCAGCAGGTCGACGATGTAGGCGAACGGGCGGGCCAGGCTCTTCGGCGCGTAGCGGGTGAGGAACAGGGCGATCCCGCCGGACAGCGGCATCGCGATCACCAGCGCGACCACGGAGCTGGCGACGGTGATCCACGCGATGTCGAAGATCCCGAAGCTCATGTTCGCCGGATCCCCGGTGTCCCACTCCCGGCTGAACAGGAAGTTCACGTGGTTCACCTGCAGCGCCGGAACCGCCCGGATGAGCAGGAAGATTGCGATCGCGGCGATCACCGCCACCACGAATGCGCCGGACGCGGTGGCGAGCGAGGAGAACACCTTGTCGCCGACGCGGGAGGACTTGCCCGCTGTCTTCTCTGGAGCGGAAATGGGAGCCTCCGGTCCGGAACTGGGCGCCGAAGCGCCCCGCTGGGCACCGGTGGTGCCCGCGGGGCGCGTGGCGGCTCTCGTCGAGTCGGTCACTGCTGTTTGCAGCCTCTCATCTAATCCGTTGGACCAGGGGCCCGCCCGAGGTGCGGGCGGGCCCGGTCACTCTCACGAGATGGCGTTAACGGCCTGGAGGACCTTGCCCTTGAAAGCCTCGGGCAGCGGGACATAACCCGCCTTCTCCAGCTCCTGCGGGTTGGCGTTGGCCGCCACGGTCAGGAACGCCTTGACCGCCTTGGCGGTCTCCGGGTCGTAGCCCTTCGAGCAAACGATCTCGTAGGTGTTCAGCACGATCGGGTAGACGCCCGCGGACTTGTTGCCGTAGATCGACTCGAGGTCGACCTTGAGGTCGTTGCCCTCGCCCTCGATCTTGGCGCTCTCGATGGCCTTGCCGACGTTGGCGGTGTTGAGCTCGACCGGGCCGGCGCCGCTGTCGATCTTGGCGATGCCCAGGCCCAGGTTCTTCGGGAAGGACCACTCGACGTAGGTGATGCTGCCCTCGGTGGCCTTGACCGACTGCGCCACCTGGTCAGAGCCGTCGCGGCCCTGGCCGACGCCCTGGCCGCCCTGGAGGGTCTTGCCCTCACCGGTGAACGCGCCACCGGTGGCGGTCTTCAGGTACTTCTGGAAGTTCTCGGTGGTGCCCGACTCGTCCGAGCGGAAGAACGGAACGATGTCGATCGCCGGCAGCTGCGCGTTGGGGTTCAGCGCCTTGATCGCCGGGTCGTCCCACTTCTTGATCTCGCCCTTGTAGATCTTGCTGATCACGTCGGGGTTGAGGGTCAGGTCGCTCACGCCCGGGATGTTGTAGGACATCGCGATGGGGCCGAACACCATCGGGACGTTCCAGGCCGGGTTGCCCTGGCAGCGCTCGGCGGCCTTGGCGACCTCGCCCTTCTCCTCCTTGAGGGCGGAGTCGGAGCCACCGAAGTCGACCTGACCGGCGGTGAAGGCGGCGACGCCCTTGCCGGATCCGGACTTGGTGTAGTTCACCGTCTGGTTGGCGCACTTGAGGCCGTAGTCGCGCGCGAAGACGTCGACCGCGTTCTTCTGCGCCGACGAGCCCTCGCCGGAGATCGGCTTGGTGCCGCACTGGACCTGCACGCTGTCGAGAGCCGGGTTGCCACCACCCTGCGGGACGTTCTGGTCCGTTCCGCAGCCGGCGAGCACGAGCGCGCCCGCGGCGACGACGGCCATCGCAGCGCTGTGCCGCTTGATTCTCACTTCGTTCCTCCACCCAAGGGACAAACTGCCGGGCGCGGCGGAGCCACGCAGGCTCGTGCTTCATGCCGCTTGGGTCTGACGCTAAGCAGCGCGGATGGACTGCCCTCACCATCCAAGTGAACGCGAAGTGAACAAGGCACGCTTAGTAAGCGGGGACACACCCCAACGGGCGAGAGGGACGCGGATCTTCCGCTCACACGTGACTCACAGCATTCTCGGCTCAGCGTCCGAATTGCACGTCGCTGTCCAACTTCGCGAAGCCCAACCGCTGGTAGACCTTCACCGCCGGAACGTTGTCGGCTTCGACGTAGAGCATCACGCGACTACGCCCGGTATCCCGGAGGTGTCGCAAACCGACCACGGTCAGTGACCTTCCCAGACCACCGCCCTGCGCGTGCGGGTCGACCCCGACGACGTAGACCTCACCGGTCCCGTCGGGGTGCACCTTCGTCCAGTGGAACCCCAGCAGCTCACCGGACTCGTCGACCGCCAGGAAGAAGCCCTCCGGGTCGAACCAGTCCTCCCGCTCCTTGGCGCGCACGTCCTGCTCGGTCATGTCTCCCTGCTCCGGGTGCCAGACGAACGCGCGGTGGTTGACCCGGACCACGTCGGCCTCGTCATGGCCCGGCCGGAAGGTGCGGATGGTCACGCCCTGCGGTGGCTGCGCCTCGGGCAGCTCCGGCTCGGCCAGCTCGCGGCCCATCCGCCACAGCTCGCGCGGCCGGTGGAAGCCGTAGCGCTCGGACAGCCGCAGCGCGCCCGGGTGCTCGCCGTGCGACCAGATCCGCAGCCGCCCGGTGTCGGCGTCGGGCTCGGCACCCAGATCGGCGCGCTCCAGCAGCGCCTCGACGAGCCGGGTGCCCGCACCCAGCCTCCGGTGCTCGGGGTGGACGGCGAGCTCGGCGACCAGCTGGCCCGAACCGGCCTCGTGCTCGGTGTCCAGGTGCGCGTACCCGGTCAGCGCGCCGCCGGAATTGCGAACGATGAAGTGCTCGGACCGCACGTCGGCCTGCACCGGCTCGATCTGGTGCACGACGTCGCTGTGGGCCTTGAGCCGCAGGATCACGTGCTCGCCGACCGGAGCGACACCGTCGGCCTTCTCCGTCTCGTCGAGCAGGCCCATCACCTCGGCCGTCTCGCTGTCGTCCAGTCCATTGCGCCAAGTCAGTTGCACACCCGCAACCCTACCCACGCGCACGCGACGAAGCCCCCGATCCCGAAGATCGAGGGCTTCGTCGTTGATCTCGCGGTTACGCGTTGATGCCGCGGAAGTCCGCCGCTTCCACGGTTTCCGCCGCAGCGGACTCGATCTCGGCGGCCTCCGCGACCTCGGCGGCCAGCGGGGAGGACGAACCGCTGCGGTTCGGGCGGACGAACTTGTAGCCCACGTTGCGCACGGTGCCGATCATCGAGTCGTGCTCCGGGCCGAGCTTGGCGCGCAGCCGCCGGACGTGCACGTCGACGGTGCGGGTGCCGCCGAAGAAGTCGTAGCCCCAGACCTCCTGCAGCAGCTGGGCGCGGGTGAACACCCGGCCGGCGTGCCCGGCCAGGTACTTCAGCAGCTCGAACTCCTTGTAGGTCAGTTCGAGCGCCCGGCCGCGCAGCCGGGCGGTGTAGGTGGCCTCCTCGATGACCAGGTCGCCGACGCTCAGCGAACCGTCTCCGCTGGAGGAGGTTTCGCTGCGGCGGGAGACCAGCAGGCGCAGCCGAGCGTCGATCTCGGCCGGCCCAGTGGTGGGCAGCAGGAGGTCGTCGACCCCCCACTCGGCGTTGACGGTCACCAGACCACCCTCGTTGACCAGGGCGATCACCGGGGCGTCACCTGCGGCGAGCAGGCGGCACAGGTCGCGGGCACCGGCGAGGTCGGTGCGGGCGTCGACGATGACCACGTCGTGCGCGCCACCCGAGAGGATGGCCCCGGGGTCCGGGGGCAGGACTCGCACCCGGTGCGGCAGCAGTGCCAGCGACGGAAGGACCGCGTCGCAATCGGATTCACTGGTCAGCAGGAGCAGCTCGGAGCTCATCTGGGGCCTCCATCTCCAGGCGAGAACGACCGACGGCCGTGAAGTGGCCATCACCCGCAGTCATCGGATGACTTGGCGTCGTTGCCTGTGGATGGCAAGGAGAATAACCGACATGCGGCGGAAAAACCCAGGTCCAACCGAGGGCATCACATTTGTGAACAGCAGCGCACCGCATGTTTCACGGGTGTTTCGAGATCACCCCATCACGTTGCGCGCTGAAGACGGAACCCGGCTGCGCGGCGTTCTGCACCCCGGGCCGGGGCTTCCCGCGCCCCTGGGTTTCGTCGTCGGTCACGGCTTCACCAACCACATCCGCAAACCCAGCGTGCGCAGCGTCCTGCAACGGTTCGCCACGCACGGGCCGGTGCTGGCGACGGATTTCCGCGGCCACGGCCGCTCCGGCGGCCGGACCACCGTCGGCCCGAACGAGGCCATGGACATCGACGTGGCCGTCGCGCACCTGCGCGCGGCCGGATGCGAGCGCGTCGTCACGGTCGGGTTCTCCCTGGGCGGCTCCGTCGTGCTCCGGCAGGCGGCCCTGGGGACGCCGCCGGACGCGGTGATCTCGGTGAGCAGCCCCGCGCGCTGGTTCGTGCGCGACACCCCCGCGATGCGCAGGGTCCACTGGCTGCTCGAACAGCCCCACGGGCGGTTGAGCGCCCGCCTGCTCGGCGTGCGGCTGGCCGGTCCGTGGCCCCGGGTCCCGGTGTCCCCGATCGAACTCGCCACCCGCATCGAGGTGCCGCAGCTGATCGTGCACGGTGCCGAGGATCACTACTTCCCCCCAGCCGACGCGCGCGCCCTCAGCGAGGCGGGCGGAGCGGAGTTCTGGCTGGTCGAGGGCATGCGGCACGCGGAGAGCTCGACCAATCCGGAACTGGTGGACCGGATCGCGGCGTGGGCGGTCGATACAGTGGGACCACCCGATCGAGCCCGGTTGGGCTCCCGGCGCCCCGACAGAACGGAACGCGCGGAGTGAAGAAGCTCGCGATCACCCTCGTCCTCGTCATCGGCCTCCTGGTCGCCGCCGACTTCGGCTCGGCCGCGTTCGCCGAGTACCAGGTGTCGAAGAGGGTCGCTCAGCAGCTCAAGTTGCCGGAGCAGCCCGAAGTCTCGATCAACGGCTTCCCGTTCCTGACCCAGGTCGCCGCGGGCAACTTCCGCGACGTGCAGCTGGTGGCCAACGCGGTGCCGGTCGAGCCGTTCAACGAGGTGGGCATCGAGGCCGACCTGCACGGCGTGAAGGTCGCGACCTCCGAGGTCATCGCGGGCACCGCCGAGCAGTTCACGGTCGACCAGCTGGTGGGCCGGGTGAAGCTGAAGGCCTCCGACGTCGCGCGCCTGATCGGCGTCCAGGACCTGACCATCGAACCCGCGGCCCCGGACGCGCTCGCCGACGACGACGGCAACATCAGCGAATCCGACAAGCGGCTGGCCGAGGGCGGCGACGACCAGCGCGCGCCGGTCCAGCTCGACGGCACCGTCAACATCGCCGGCTCCGACAACAAGGTGCGCGTGATCGCGGTGCTGTCGCTGGTCAACGGCAAGATGGAGATCGAGCCGCGCGAGCTGGAGCTGAACAACAGCGCGCTGGGACCGATCGACCTGCCGCCGATCTTCGAGCAGTCGGTGCTCAAGCAGTTCAACACCACCCTCGACCCGGGGATGCTGCCGTTCGAGGTGCAGCCCACGGCGGTGCGCGCCGAGCGCGGCGCGCTGGTCATCGAGGGCACCGCGGAGAACGTCACGATCAACGGCACCGGGGTGACCACGGGATGAGCCCGGGTGTGATCGCACTGCTGATCGTCGTGCCGGTGGTTCTCGTGCTGGGACTGGCCTGGCAGGCCCGGCAGGGCAAGGTGCGCAACAGCGGCGGCGAGGAGATCGTGACCGACAACTTCCCGGACGGGCTCAAGCAGCGGCTCGCGGACGCCCCGGAACCGGACGCGAAGGTGACCCTGCTCCAGCTGTCGACCACCTTCTGCCAGCCGTGCCGGCACGCCCGCATCCTGCTGGCCGACTTCGCGGGCAAGAACTCCGACGTCCGCCACGTCGAGGTCGACCTCACCAACCACCCCGAGTGGTCCACGCCGCTGCGCGTCCACAGCACCCCGACCACCCTGGTCCTGGACCGCGCGGGCCGCGAGCTCTTCCGCGTCGGCGGTGTCCCCCGCCCCCAGGCCCTCTCCGAGGTGATCCAGCCGCACCTGTGACCTGCTGATCGCGCAGCCGTCACCTCGTTCACACCTGAGCGGCTCGCACCGCCGCGGGTTCCGACACGTCGTCTGGCGAGGACCCAGCGACGACGTGCACCGGCGCGCACGACTAGCGGCGCCCGGAGTTCAGGCGGCGTGTCGTTCCGCTAGCCGACCGCAGGGGAGCGAGCAGCACCGTGGAATCCGTCCCACTGTATGAACGTTCTTCCCGGCGATCGGTCGATCCGGGTAATCTCCGGGTCGTGCATGTGCTGCTGACCCGAAGGCGCGCGGTTGATCTCTGCCGCGTGGGTAGCAGCCTGTGTTGATGGCACTGACCGGGCGGTAGTACGCGTTCCGAGCACGGCCTCGTCATGTCCTCATGACCCTCGCCGGCGCGCGCCCACCGCCTGACGGACTCGGCAGACCCAGTCCACATCGTCAGGAGGCCCTCGAAGGATGTCTGTCACGACGCTCGACCCACGCGGGGTCAGGTTCACCGCAGCGATGACCAGCGCGATCCTCGCGTTGGGCCTGATCACCACGAGCTGGCGCGTCATGGCGGCCCAGATGGTCCTGTTCGGTCTGTGCACGTTCATCGGGATGCAGCTCAACCCGTGGGGCGCGCTGTACCGGACCACCGTGCAGCCCAAGCTCGCACCGGTCGCACCGGAAGAGCGCGAGGACCCCGCACCCGTTCGCTTCTCGCAAGGAGTGGGCTTCGTCTTCACCCTCGTGGCCACCATCGGCTACGCGGCGGGCCTGACCACTCTCGGCATCGCGGCAAACGCCTTAGCCCTCGTGGCGGCACTGCTCAACGCGGTGTTCGGCTACTGCCTCGGCTGCCAGATGTACCTGGTGCTCCGCCGGTTCGCGCCGGCCGGGGTACCCAACTGACTGACCAAGTTCGAAGATCAACGAAGGAGTCGCTCGATGAGCCGCGCAGAGGTCCTGGTCTCCACCGAGTGGGCCGAAGAGAACCTGAACACCGCCGGGGTGGTGTTCGCCGAGGTGGACGAGGACACCACAGCCTACGACGGCGGCCACATCCCCGGGGCCATCAAGCTGGACTGGAAGAACGACCTGCAGGACCCGGTCCGTCGTGACTTCGTCGACCGCGAGGGCTTCGAGGAGCTGCTGTCCGCCAAGGGCATCGGCAACGACGACACCGTGGTGCTCTACGGCGGCAACAACAACTGGTTCGCCGCCTACGCCTACTGGTACTTCAAGCTCTACGGCCACAGCGACGTCAAGCTGATCGACGGTGGCCGCAAGAAGTGGGAGCTCGACGGCCGCGAGCTGACCAAGGACGAGCCGACCAAGGCCGCGACCACCTACAAGGCCCAGGAGCCGGACACCTCGATCCGCGCCTTCCGGGACGAGGTCGTCGACGCCATCGGCACCAAGAACCTGGTCGACGTGCGCTCGCCCGACGAGTTCTCCGGCAAGCTGCTGGCCCCGGCGCACCTGCCGCAGGAGGCCGCGCAGCGCGGTGGCCACATCCCCAGCGCGATCAACGTGCCGTGGAGCAAGGCCGCGAACGAGGACGGCACCTTCCGCTCCGACGAGGAGCTCAAGGAGATCTACGGCGAGGCCGGGCTGGACACCAGCAAGGACACCATCGCCTACTGCCGCATCGGCGAGCGCTCCTCGCACACCTGGTTCGTGCTGCGCGAGCTGCTCGGCCACCAGAACGTGAAGAACTACGACGGTTCCTGGACCGAGTACGGCTCGCTGATCGGCGTGCCGATCGAGAACCCGTCCGGCGCCTGATCACCCCGGTAACACCGAGCAAGGAGTTTGTGTCATGAGTGGATGCGGAGCGCCGCAGCAGTCGGCAACCGCGGTCGACGAGGCCACTGACCAGGTCGTCGTGGCCGGCAAGGTGCGGGCCGGGGAGTCGCCCGTCGGCGGGGCTTTCGTCCGCCTGCTGGACTCCTCCGGCGAGTTCACCGCCGAGGTCGTCACCTCCGAGGAGGGCGACTTCCGGTTCTACGCGGCTCCGGGTGACTGGACCGTCCGCGCGCTGCACCGCAGCGGCAAGGGCGAGTCCAAGGTCTCCCCGACGGGCACCGGCGTCCACGCCGTGGACATCGCGGTCGCCTGACCTGCGCAGTAAGGGCCGGCACCTCGCGAGGTGCCGGCCCTTCGCCGTGTCAGGCCTTGCGGGAGCGCAGCAGCGCGAAGGCCCGCTCGTCGCGGTCCGGGGCCCGGGGGTCGGAGTTCTCCTGGCAGCCGACCGTGGTGAAGTCGACGACGTCCCAGCCGGTCCGGTCGAAGATCCGGCGTAGACCGGTCTCGCTGAAGATCCAGAAGTTGGTCGCGTCGTCGTTGGCCTCGGCCGGGTCAAGCAGGTAGGCGACGGGCTGGTCCGCGATGCGCGTGCCGTCCGGGGTGACCTGGGCGATGCGGGTCGAGATGAAGCACAGCTCCGCGCGCTCGGCCAGGCGCTCCAGCACCAGGAACGGGTTCTTCAGGTGGTAGAGCAGGCCGAGGAAGAACACCGCGCCGTAGTGCTCGGCGGGCAGCCGGAACTGGGCGTCCAGGTCGATCTCGTGCACCTGCGCGAGCGAGGGCAGCTCCTCGACCAGGCGCCGGGCGCCGCGCAAGCCGTTGAAGTTGGTGGGCGCGTTGTCGACCAGGTCGACCTCGCAGCCCAGCTCGTCCTCCAGGAAGAACCCGAAGTCGCCGTCGGCGGCCCCGATGTCGGCGATGCGGGTGCCCGCGATGCTGTCGAACACCTGCCGCTGCGGCCCGCTGAGCAGGGCGTCCAGGTGGAAGATGTTGGCCATGGTGTCGTACGGGTACCAACTGAAGTCGGCCGGCGCGATCTTGTCCTTGCGGGCCAGCAGCTCCTCGCGGTAGGCCAGCGCGCGCTCGCGCAGCGTCTCGAAGTCCATGTGATCCTCGTCCCGGCTCTGACGTTCCTGGTGTTCAGCGGATGTTCTCGCCGCTCACCACGCCGATCATGCCGCACGCCACACTCCGCCGGGACGTCGCCGTGGTTATCCTTCACCCGTGGAACTCCTCGACTTTCTGCACTACGGCCTCGTCACGCTCGTCGGACTCGCTGCGGTCGCGACCATCTGGTTCGCCTTCTACGTGGTGTACCGCCTGTTCAACGACTGATGACGGCCTCGTTGTAGCCTCGATGCGATGACTGCAACGCCGAACGAACCGCAGCCGGGCAGCGGCGATGCCGCAGTTGCCGCGGCAGCGGAACGAGCCAAGACCACCCGGGAACTCAACGTCCCGGAGTTCGACGACCTCCCCGGCGAGGGCGACACCGCGAACCTGCGGCTGGGCCCCTCGCTCGACGACGCCTGCCTGTCGCTGCTGCCGCTGGTCGGCGTGTGGCGCGGCGAGGGCGAGGCTTCGCACCCGTCGCTGGAGGAGACCTTCCGGTTCATCCAGCAGGTGACGATCTCGCACGACGGCCGCCCGTTCCTCATGTACTCCAGCCGCGCGTGGCGGCTGGACGGCGAGGGCGGCAACGTCGTGGCACCCGCGTTCCGCGAGACCGGCTTCCTGCGCCCGCAGCCCGACGACACCATCGAGCTCATGCTGATGCACTCGACGGGCGTCTCGGAGCTGTTCATCGGGCAGCCGCGCAACACCACGACCTGGGAGTTCGGCACCGACGCGGTGTTGCGCACCCCGACGGGCGAGGACGTCACCGCCGCCAGCCGCCTCTACGGCGTCGTCGACGGAGCCCTCGCGTACGTGGAGGAACGAGCCACCTCGGAGCACGAGCTGCAGCCGCGCCTCTCGGCGAAGCTCGACCGAATCGCAGGATGATGTCGACCTGCACAGCGGTGCAGCAGGGGAACCTGACCCGCGGTGCCAGCTGCTCAGGCGGTGGAGGCGAGAGCGCCTGCTGCGCTTGCCCGACGCCTCAGTAGTTCGACTCGTAGAGGCCGACGACCTCGGTGTGCAGCGCGTCGTCGGCCTTCACGGACGTGCCGTTGATGGCGCGGACCTGGGTCAAGCGGCGGATGCTGGAGGCGAGCCAGACGCCGTCGGATTCGAAGAGCGCTGAGGTGGGGAAGTCCACCACCTCGGTCTCCCAGCCCGCCTGCTCGGCCGCGCGGAACAGCGCGCCCTGGGTGGTCCCCGCCAGGACCCCCGAGGCGGGTGGTGTGGTCAGCAGCTTGCGGCCCTGGGCCAGCACGACCGTCGAGGTCGGGCCCTCCAGCACGGTGCCCTCGCTGGCGGTGAAGATGACGTCGTCGGCGCCCCGCGACTCGGCCTCGCGGAGCGCGGCCATGTTCACCGCGTAGGACAGCGTCTTGGCCGACAGCAGCAGCCACGGGGCCCGGTCCATCAGGTCAGGCGCGTAGCCGCGGTCCAGGGTCACGACCTCGACTCCGCTGTCGCGCTTGCGCTTGGTGTCGGAGCCGACGTCCATGCCCATCGCGAACCCGTGCGGCGTGCCGTCCCCACCGTCTATGCCTCGGGTGCAGACGAGCTTCAGGGCCATCTCAGGCTCGGAATCCCACGGCCAGGCGTCGATGACCGCCTGCCCGGCGCGCTCCCAGGCCGCCCGCTCGGGAAGCCGCATCTGCAGCAGCCGCGCGGACCGCTCCATGCGGTCGAGGTGCGGCCCGAGCTCACGCGGCTTCCGGTCGACGACCAGGATCGTCTCGAAGCAGCCGTCACCTCGCATCACACCGAGGTCATCGGCCCGGAACAGCGGAGCTTCGGGGTCGGCGAGGGTCCCGTCCAGAAGTGCCAGTACGCGCATGCCGGAAGGGTAGAGCGTCCAGGTCCCGGAGTCGGACCGGAGGTTACGATCGAGGTGGGTTTCCCCATCCGAGCGCGTCGAGCACGGGAGCGGGCATTGAGCGACCAGGGATCGCTGCGCAGCACTCTGCACCAACGGGGCATGCGCATGACGCCGCAGCGCCAGCTGGTGCTCGACGCCGTGCGCGAGCTGGGCCACGCCACGCCGGAGCAGGCGTGCAAGAAGGTGCAGGAGATCGCCCCGACGATCAACATCACCACCATCTACCGGGCGCTCGACCTGCTCGAACAGCTCGGGCTGGTGCGGCACACCCACCTCGGCCACGGTGCGCCGACCTACTCCGCCGAAGAGCACGAGCACGTCCACCTCGCCTGCCACCGATGCGGCCGGATCGACGAGGTGCCCATCGAGACGATGGACGAGCTGGCCGACAAGCTGCGCGCCGAGCACGGCTTCGCCCTCGACGCGACGCACCTGGCGCTGTCCGGCACCTGCCGGGAATGCCAGGCCGCCGACATCGGCTGAACCCGGTGTCGCACGAGCACGACTCAAGGAGCGTTAAATGAGTTCACCCACGCTGGATCTGCCGGGTGCGGTACCCGCGCCGGAAGACTCGGTGGACCGGGGCGTTCCCTGGCACTTCGGCGACCCGTTCGCCGAGCAGCGCTCGGCAGCGCGTGCGGCCGTCCTGGTCGACCGCTCGCACCGCGAGGTCATCGCGGTTCCCGGTGAAGAACGGCTGAGCTGGTTGCACCTGGTGCTCTCGCAGCACCTCACGGAACTGCCCGACGGGCAGGGCACCGAGGCGCTCGTGCTCGACACCCACGGCCGGGTGGACAGCCACATGCTGGTCGCCCACCACGAGGGCGTCGTGTACCTCGACACCGACGCGGCCTCGGAGGTCACCAGCGCGCTGCCGTCGATCGGTGTCAACGGCAGGCAGTCGCTGCCGGACTACCTGGACGCGATGCGGTTCTGGTCGAAGGTCGAGCCGCGCGACGCCACCTCGGAGTTCGCGGTGCTGACGGCGA
This sequence comes from Saccharopolyspora aridisoli, assembly GCF_004348445.1. Lineage (GTDB taxonomy): Bacteria > Actinomycetota > Actinomycetes > Mycobacteriales > Pseudonocardiaceae > Saccharopolyspora > Saccharopolyspora aridisoli. The sequence goes on from NZ_SMKV01000009.1 coordinate 45,151, forward strand.
TGGGCCCCGACGCCGGCGGCATCCTCGCCGGGTTCACCGAGGTCCCCTCCGATGCTTACGAGGTGCGCGGACTGCCGGGCGGCGGGTTCGTGCGCAACGTGCCGTTCCGCGCGTTGCAGACCTACGACCTGCTGGTTCCGCGCGAGTCGCTGGTGGACTGGTGGCTCAAGCTCACCGACGCCGGCATCCGCCCGTCGGGGACGATGGCCTTCGAGGCGCTGCGCGTGGAGGCGCTGCGGCCTCGGGTCGGGATGGACACCGACGACCGCTCGATCCCGCACGAGCTGGGCTGGATCCACCTCGCCGCGCACGTGGCCAAGGGCTGCTACCGCGGGCAGGAGACGGTCGCGAAGGTCCACAACGTCGGCAAGCCCCCGCGCAGGATGGTGCTGCTGCACCTGGACGGTTCGGTGGAGGTCTCGCCGGAGATCGGCGACCCGGTGTTCCACGGCGACCGCAAGGTCGGCCGGGTGGGCAGCGTCGTGCAGCACCACGAGCTCGGACCGGTGGCGTTGGCACTGCTCAAGCGCACGGCTCCGGTGGACGGAGAGCTGATGGCCGGTGATCCGGAGGAGGACCGCGCGGTGGCCGCGGCGGTCGACCCGGACTCGGTGCCGCCGGACAGCGGTGAGCCGCCCGGCCGGGTGGCCGTCGACCGGCTTCGCGGCCGGTGACCGGTTAGCTTCGGTAACGGTCCTCAAGTTCTGCGCGCCAAGTGACGTCGGTGTTTGACAAGGCGGGTATGCCTTGAGGCATGCCGGTCGCCCGATCAGGGGTCGTTTCGAACACCGAGGAGCGCTGATCGAAGGCCCGGCGTCACACTGTTGCCGTAACGACATCACCCGAACTGTTGGCGAGCTCGACCGAATTGCCGGAGGATGGCCACGTGATCGAAGTCCGCCCGGGTGGACGCCGTCGTATCGACAGGGTCCTGTCCCCGGACTACACCAGTGGCATCGAACAACACGTGCTGGGTGATGTGCGCGCGTTGCGGGACGAGGCCGCCCAGGAGGAGACGGACCTGTCCTACCTGCGACGGGTGCTGCACGCGCGCATCGACATCGTGCGCGCTGAGCAGCGCCGCCGGCGCGAGGACGGTTCGCGGTCCGTGGTCGAGCAGCTGGTGAACATCCTGTCCGACAACGCGGTCGGCCCGGCCACCGGTTCGGGCCGCTACCAGACCACCGAGCCCTCGCGGGCCGAGGCGCACCGCAGGCACGTGGAAGCGCTGGTCTCGGACGTGGACCTCTCCGACGTCATGTCGCTGTCCGATGAGAAACTGGACCGGGCGCTGAGCGCCTACACCGCCGAGGAGAACTCGGTCTCCCGGCGCCGCCGCGAGGTCCAGCAGGTCGTGGATCGACTCAACGCAGAGATCGCACGCCGCTACCGGGAGGGCGCCGCGTCGGTGGATGACCTTCTGGCAGAGGAGCGAGACCGGCGTTGATCCCCCCTGTTCCACTCATCGAGATCGTCCGAAGTGGACTTCGGGAAGGTGTGCACCACGCTTCGGTGGTGGTGATCGGCCCGGACGGCGCGCCCCTGATCACGCGGGGTGACGCGACCGCTCCGATGTACCCGCGGTCGTCGCTCAAACCCGCGCAGGCGGTCGGGATGCTGCGCTGCGGGCTCGAACTCCCCTCCGCCGACCTGGCGCTCGCCGCCGCTTCGCACAGCGGCGAGCATGACCACATCGCTCGCGTCTCGGAGATGCTGGAGCGGTTCTCGCTGACCGAGGACGACCTGCGCTGCCCGCCGGACCTGCCGCTGGGCCAGGCCGCGCGCCGGGGCGTCTCCGAGGAGCGGCGGATCACCATGAACTGCTCCGGCAAGCACGCCGCGATGCTCGCCACCTGCGTGATCAACGGCTGGTCCACCGCCGACTACCTGGATCCGAAGCACAGGCTGCAGGTCGCGATCGCCGACACCGTCGTGGAACTGGCCGGCGAGCCGCTGGCCAACACCGCGGTCGACGGCTGCGGTGCCCCGCTGTTCGCGATCTCGCTGACCGGGCTCGCCCGTGTGTTCCAGCGGCTGGTCAACTCCCCGGTCGGGGAAGCGATGCACGAGCACCCGTGGCTGGTCTCGGGAACCGGCCGCGAGGACGTCCGGTTGATGGGTGCGGTCCCTGGGCTGATCAGCAAGATCGGGGCGGAAGGCGTCTTCGCCTTCGCCCTGCCGGACGGCCGCGCCGCGGCGATCAAGATCGCCGACGGCGGTGACCGCGCCCGGCTGCCGATCGCTGTCGGCATCCTCTCCGCTCTCGGCGTCACGGGCTTGGACGAGCTCGCCGAGGAACCGGTCTTCGGCGGAGGCCACCGCGTCGGGTCGATCCGCCTCATCCCCAACGCCCTGGACTGACCTCCCGGCTCCCGGTCCAGGTCGAACGCTTCTCATCAGCACCTGGCCCGCGATACGCTCATATCTCGGAACAGATTTCCCACATCCCGGGAAGGTGAGCATGGGCGCGCAGGACACCTACACGCACGGGCACCACGAGAGCGTGCTGCGGTCGCCCCAGTGGCGGACGGCTGAGAACTCGGCCCCGCACCTGCTCGGAGACCTGCGCCCCGGTGTCCAGGTGCTCGACGTCGGCTGCGGTCCGGGGACGATCACCCTCGACTTCGCCGAACGGGTCGCGCCGGGCCAGGTGCTGGGCATCGACAACGTCGAAGAGCCGCTGGCGATCTCGCGCACCGCCGCAGCCGAGCGCGGAGTGGACAACGCACGGTTCGAGGTCGCCGACGTCTACCGCCTGCCCCACGCCGATGACTCCTTCGACGTCGTGCACGCCCACCAGGTCCTGCAGCACCTCACCGACCCGGTCGCCGCGCTCCGCGAGATGCGCCGCGTGTGCAAGCCCGGCGGGGTCGTCGCCGCCCGCGACGCCGACTACGGCGGCATGCGCTGGTCACCCGATCACCCGGGGCTGGACCGATGGCTGGAGCTCTACCGCGCGGTCGCCCGCAGCAACCACGCCTACCCCGACGGCGGCAAGCTCCTCAAGACCTGGGCCCTGGAGGCGGGTTTCACCGACGTCGAGTGCACCGCCTCGGCCTGGTGCTTCGCCACGCCCGAGGAACGCGCCTGGTGGGGCGACCTCTGGGCGGACCGGATCCGCCAGTCCTCCTTCGCCCACCAGGCCATCGCCCACGGCCTGACCACGCAGGACGAACTGGAGTCCCTCGCCCAGGCCTGGCACGCCTGGCGCGACGCCGACACCGGCTGGTTCGCCGTCCTCAACGGCGAAGTCCGCTGCCGCACCTGACCCACCGCCCCTGCAGCGGACATCCGATTCCAGTGGAGATCAGGGCTCTGATTTCCACTGAAGTCGGGACCCTGATTTCCACTGGAATCGGGAAGACCACCCGCGGGGTGGCCTCAGAGCAGTGGTCGAGCGGGGACTTAGTTGTGGTGTTCGCGGGCGGCGAACTCCGACCAGAAGTCTCGGAGCTGCTCGTAGCGGGTGGCGACCTCTTCGGCGTCGTCGGCCTCCATGGCGTCGACGATGGCGTGGACGTCCTCGGCCGAGGTGTCGGCGTCGAGATCCGACTGGGTCATCAGCTGGACGAGGCCGCCGTAGTCGAGCTCGACGGCGCTGTGCGGGTGGAAGCGCTCCAGCCAGCGTCCGGTCTCCTTGAGGATCTGGGTTGGACCGTCGTCACCGATCGACTGCTTGGACACCGAGTGCGCACGAGCCACCCGTCGGCGAGCATCGGCCATCGCGACCCGCCAGCAGACGCGGCGGCGATCAGGTTCGGTGAACACGCAGCGCTCGGTCGGATCCACCACGACGAACCAGGGCAGCGGAACGGTCCAGGTCGACGACAGCACGTGCACGGCGCCGCCGGAGAGCTCGCTGACCACCGCGCCGGCGCGAGTGCGGGCCTTGTCCACCGACTCCGGCAGAGCCGCCGTGCGCAACGGGACGTCCGCGTCGCCCAGGAACCCCACCAGAGCCGCCGCAGCGCGCCCGTGCACGTCCAGCGGGCACACCAGCGGTCCCGGGCCGACCGTGGCGGCAGGGGCCGTGGGCACGTCCTCGGGGGCCAGCACGAGGACACCGCCCACGCCTTGTACTTCGCCGTCGGCGTTCTCGCCCGGCAGCAACCGCGGGGGCGCGGCGAGTTGACTGCGCAGCCACAGGTGCTGCTCCCACAGCCCCGCGTCGAACGGGTCCACGGACCCGCGCTCCACCGCGGCGTCGACTTCCTCGCGCAGCGGTGGTTCGAACGACGACAGGGGCTCGTAAACCCTCAGGTAGGCGACGAACGGCTCTGGCACAGCGAGCATGGTGTCATGCCTCCGACGAGCCGGTTCGCGCGACTCACGGCCCTCCGCGAGCCGCGCCGAGCGGTTGATCGAATCGGGCGAGGGCGAGGTCACCCAAGACACGGCGGCCAACTCCTGGCACCACGTCGCGTTGAACCGCCTCGACACGGTACGGTAGTTACAGGAAAAGTTGTCGAGATCATGCGGGGCCGGCTTTCCCCTGTCCGCCCCGCACACCCTGTGCGAGGGGGTCGAGCCATGGGGCGCGGCCGGGCTAAGGCCAAGCAGACGAAGGTGGCCCGCGAGCTTAAGTACAGTTCCCCGTCCATGGACATAGAGGCGTTGCAGCGAGAGCTGTCGACCTCGGAGTCCGGCGAGTGGTCCAGCGAAGACCGCGATGACTCGCACGACGACGGGTACGACGACTACGACTACGGTCGACGTTGACGCACTCCTCCGGTGAGAACAGCGGTTCCAACGCTGTTCGCTCGATGGCGGAGTGCGTCGCTTAGCTCGCAGGACCCACTAGAGGAACAACGACGTGGATGGCGCCGCCGGTCACGACCGGCGGCGCCACTCACGTCTGAGAAACACCCGGGAACGGGGCTGAACACCGAGAGCGCGTCAGGGGCGGTGCGGGGATCAACTCCCGCACCGCCCCTGGTGCTGCGCGCTTGAGGACCCTCCAACGGGTGATCGTCACCATGCCGGGAATCCTCGGCGGGGTCTGTTCGTTGTACGGGGTGCCGGCGTCGTGCGCGTGCCCCCGGGCTCCAACTATCGCCTGCTGGGAATACCGTTCGGCTGGAGCCCATCAGTGCCACCCGCCGAGAGGCGGCCCGCACGACCCGGCTCCTCTTCCCCCAGTCCCGGGTGGTCCCCCTGCTCAGCGGTGCGGGCGGCGGCCCTGAGCGACTCCTCGAGCATGCGAAGACGCGCGTCGCGGTGCGCTCGTCACGAAGCCGCCTTAGAAACCGCCGGTGCCAGCTGCTCAGGTCAGGGCGATGAGGAAGCGCCTGCGTCGCTTGCCTGACGGACGTGCGGAGAAGCGAGAAGCCGCAGCGCCCTGCGCGGGCGCTGCGGCTTCTCGTGCGCTCGTCAGAAGCGGGGGTGGTTGCCCCGGAGGACGACTCGGTCGTCTTCGGTGGTGCCCTCGACCGTGGGTTGCTTGGCGACCTCGCCGAGGACCCATGCGGGCACGTGGCGGGCGGTGAGCACGGCCAGGGCGCGGTCGACGTCCTCCGCCGTGACCACGGCGACCATGCCGATGCCCATGTTGAAGGTGCGCTCCATCTCCTCGGCCTCGACCCGGCCGCGCTGGGCGATCATCCGGAACACCGGCGCAGGCGTCCAAGTGCCGCGGTCCAGCGTCGCGGTCAGGCCCGACGGGATGACACGCGCCAGGTTCTGCGCTAGACCACCGCCGGTGACGTGCGCGAACGTTCGGACCTCCGCCTCGGCTGCCAGCGCCAGGCAGTCCTTGGTGTAGATCCGGGTCGGTTCGAGCATCTCCTCGCCGAGGGTGCGGCCGAACTCCTCCACGTGGCCTTCCAGCGGCATCCGCGCCAGGTCCAGCAGCACGTGCCGGGCCAGCGAGTAGCCGTTGGAGTGCAGACCGGACGAGCCCAGCGCGATGACCACGTCGCCGGGGCGGACCTTGTCCGGTCCCAGCATCCCGTCGGCCTCCACGACGCCCACACCGGTGGCGGAGATGTCGTACTCGCCGGGCGCCATCATCCCCGGGTGCTCGGCGGTTTCGCCGCCCAGCAGTGCGCAACCGGCCTGCACGCAGCCCTCGGAAATGCCCTTGACCAGGTCCGCGACCCGGTTTGGGACGACCTGGCCGACGGCGATGTAGTCCTGCAGGAACAGCGGCTCGGCACCGGCGACCACCAGGTCGTCGACGACCATGGCGACGAGATCGATGCCGACCGTGTCGTGCTTGTCCACGGCCTGCGCCACGGCCAGCTTCGTGCCCACGCCATCGGTGGAGGACGCGAGGACCGGCTCCTTCCAGCGGTCGAGCTTGAGCTGGAACAGGCCCGCGAACCCACCGAGGGAACCGAGCACCTCCGGCCGGGTCGCGCGCTCCGCCCAGGGGCGGATCTTCTCCACCGCCTCATCACCGGCCTCGATGCTCACTCCCGCCGCGGCGTAGGTGGCCTTCGTGGTTTCGGGTTGGGCAGACCCTGCGATCAGGTCTTCGGACACGACTGGCTCCACATCTAGTGCGATTTGCGATTCGCCGGACGCGCAATCCTGGCACGGCCCACGCTACGCGGCGACGGTGAGGTCAAGGACGTTGCAGCGCGTCTTCCGCCCCGTAACCGCTGGGCAGCAAGGGCTCGGCGGGACCGGTCACGCCGCGCTCACCACCGAGTCCCTCCAGCAGGTACTTGCCGATCCGCGCGTCGTCCGGCAGCGGGATCGGGTACTCGCCGTCGAAGCACGCCGCGCACAGCCGGTTGCGGGGCTGCTCGGTGGCGGCGATCAGGCCGTCCAGAGAGACGTACCCGAGGCTGTCGGCGCCGATCGAGCGCCGCACGCCGTCGTCGTCGAGACCGTTGGCGACCAGTTCGGCGCGGGAGGCGAAGTCGATGCCGTAGAAGCACGGCCACTTCACCGGCGGTGAGGCGATCCGCACGTGCACCTCGACGGCTCCGGCCTCGCGCAGCATCCGCACCAGCGCGCGCTGGGTGTTGCCGCGCACGATGGAGTCGTCGACCACGACCAGCCGCTTGCCGCGGATGACCTCGCGGAGCGGGTTGAGCTTGAGCCGGATGCCCAGCTGGCGGATCGTCTGCGAGGGCTGGATGAACGTCCGGCCCACGTAGGAGTTCTTCACCAGGCCGTTGCCGTAGGGGATGCCGGACGCCTGCGCGTACCCGACCGCGGCCGGGGTGCCCGACTCCGGAACGGGGATGACCAGGTCGGCGTCGACCGGGTGTTCCTTGGCCAGCTTGCGGCCGATCTCCACACGGGTGCCGTGCACCGTGCGGCCGGAGATCGTGGTGTCCGGGCGCGCCAGGTAGACGTACTCGAACACGCAACCCTTGGGCTTGGGACTGGCGAAGGACTGCGAACGCAGCCCGTCGGCGTCGATGGCCAGCAGCTCACCGGGCTCGACCTCGCGGACGAACGACGCGCCGACGATGTCCAGCGCGGCGGTCTCGCTGGCCACGACCCAGCCGCGTTCGAGGCGACCGAGCACCAGCGGGCGCACGCCCTGCGGGTCGCGGACCGCGTAGAGGGTGTCCTCGTCGCAGAAGACCATCGAGAAGGCGCCCGAAACGGTCGGGAACAGCTCCATCGCGGCCTGCTCGAGGCCGATGTCCGCGGCATTGGCCGCGAGCATGCCGGTGACCAGGTCGGAGTCGCTGGTGGCGCGTTCGCAGCCGTTGGCGGGCGACGACAGGTTGCCGCCGTCGACCTTGCCGAAGTCGCGCGCGCGTTCGAGCAGTTCGGCGGTGTTGACGAGGTTGCCGTTGTGGCCGAGCGCGAGGCCGCTGCCAGCACCGGTGGTGCGGAAGGTCGGCTGCGCGTTCTCCCAAGAGCCTCCACCGGTGGTGGAGTACCGGCAGTGCCCGACCGCGACGTGACCGTGCAGCGAAGCGAGCGTCTGCTCGGTGAACACCTGGCTGACCAAGCCCAGATCCTTGTAAACGACCACCTGAGAACCGTCACCGACGGCGATGCCGGCGGCTTCCTGGCCTCGGTGCTGGAGGGCGTAGAGCCCGTAGAACGAGAGCTTGGCGACTTCTTCGCCAGGGGCCCAGACGCCGAACACACCGCACTCTTCGCGGGGGATGTCCCGCTCCAACGCGTCGGCGGAGGTGTCGAAGGTCGGAAAGGGCAGGTCCGTTGTCGTGCTGGCACTAGCCGGACGGTCGGTGACCACCGAGAACTCCCTGGATGACGGAGTCGGAGTTACACCTCAGTGTAAGGCGCCGGAAACCTGGGCGAACCCCGCACGAAGCGTGTCGGCCATCTCATCACAACACGTAGCAGGCCCGAAGCCCTCAGCCCTGCTCCACGCGCACGATGGGGAGCCACTGGGAGACGTCGGAGCGCGGACCCGAAGCGCTCAGCGTGCCGCCTTCGACGGCTTCCGCCCAGTTCAGGCGCCCGGTTGCGAGCAGCAGCCAGGTTCGCGGATCGGTCTCGACGACGTTCGGCGGGGTGCCGCGGGTGTGCCGGGGGCCTTCGACGCACTGCACGGCCGCGAACGGTGGGACCCGCACCTCGACGCTGTTGCCGGGCGCGACCTGCTCCAGGGTTCGCAGGCTCAGCCGCACGGCCTTGGCCAGCTCCGGCCTGGCCGGACGACGTTCGGCGTCGTCGAGCCACTCGCGCACGGCGGTGACCGCCTCGCGCACCTCCCCGGGGTCCACCGCACCGCGCTTCGGCATGGCGCGGAGTTTAGTGCGGGCGGTCCTGGTCCGAGCTGACCGGGCAAAAGAGATTTCGTTCAAGAGCTCCTCGGACTCTGGAACGCCCGATCGTGCGCCTCGGTGCCGGTGCTCACATGTGCAGGACCGGCACCGAGACGCCTGATCGATTCACAGCCAGCCGAGCTTGACCGCCTGCATCCCGGCTTGGAACCGCGTCTCGACGCCGAGCCGCGAGATCAGCTCACGCACCCGGCGGTGCGCGGTGCGAGCGCTGAAGCCCATCAGCCGGCCGATGGTGTCATCGGTGGCGCCCGAGGCCAGCAACGACAGGATCCACCGCTCCTCCTCGGTGGGCCGCAGCTCGTTGCCGTCGAGGTCCTGGTTGGCCGTGAACGGCGCCGCGCAGCGCCACAGGTCCTCGAAGATGCGTGCGATCGCCGCCAGCATCGCCGAGCTGCGCACGACGACCGCGCTCTCCACCGAGGTCTCGGTGACGGTCAGCGGCATCAACGCGATCTCGTTGTCCACCATGATCAGCTTGGTGGGCGCCACGTGGATCACCCGCGCCTGCTCGCCCAGTGCCACGAGTTTGGTCGTGATGTCCAGCTGCGGCGGACGAGCCAGCGCGGAGCGGTCGTAGAGCACCTGGTAGCGCACGCCTTCGGCGAGCTTGCGCGACTCCAGCGAGTCCAGCGTGCCGGTCTGCGCGTAGGGCGGCTTGGCGACGCCCTGCACCAGGTGCGTGGCGCTGGCCTGCAGCTCGTAAGCCGCCCAGCCGACCCGCTTGGCCCCGTGCACGACCTGCAGCACTCCGCCGCTGCCCGCCTGCGTCCGAGCCGCTCGGGTGACCGATGCGACCTGCGCCTGCACGGCGCGCTGGCTGAGCTGTTCCGGTGCGCCCGGCTCGGCCACCCCGGTCGGCGGCTTGGTCAGTTCCTCGGTGTATCCGGGTAACACGGCACATCCCTCCTCGATGTGCCCCGGCGACGCCCGCCTCGCGATCAGGCACGGGCACCGCAATGGACACTGAGCTCCCCCTGTTGTGGGCAACGTATCTACCGGGAACAACCGCCGGAACCGACTTTCGCCGGACAAGTTGGGCGACGAACGTGCTTGCGCCCGATCAGCGGAGCCCCGATACCCCCGGAAGCAGCGCCTCCACGCAGCGCGGGCCCTCCCTGAAGCGCTCAGGAAGGGCCCGCGATGGCGCTCTACCGCGTCAGGCGATCACAGGTCGCCGATCTGCAGGAGGTCGGCGAGGGTGCCCTGCGGGGCTCCCTGCACGACACCCGCGGACGCCTGGCCCTGCAGGCCCTTGATGACGTCGGCCGGAGCGGTGCCCGGGTTGGCGCCCAGGAACAGCGCGCCGACGCCGGCCACGTGCGGGCTGGCCATCGAGGTGCCGCTCATCGCCTCGGTGCTGCCACCGGGAACGGTGGAGACGATGTCCACGCCGGGGGCGTAGCCCTCAACGGTGGCGCCGAAGTTGGTGAACTCCGCGGAGGTGTCGGTGTTGTCCGACGCGGCCGTGGTGAACACGCCCTCAGCACTGGCCGGGGACACCTGCTCTGCGTCCTGCGCCTCGTTGCCGGCGGCAACGGCGAGGAACACGCCGCTGTTGACCAGGTTGGTGGCCGCCTCGTCGAGGGCCGGGTCCTTCGGACCACCCAGCGACATGTTGGCGACGGAGTTCTCGTCGTGGTTCTGCGCGACCCAGTCGATGCCGCCGACGACGGACTCGGTGGTGCCCTGACCCTGGTCGTCGAGGACTCGGACGCCGACGAGCTTGACGGCCGGGGCGACGCCGTAGGTGTTGGAGCCGATGGTGCCGGCGACGTGCGTGCCGTGGCCCTGCTTGTCGAGGCCGTCGCCACCGGTGGCGTCGAAGCCGACCGAGGCGCGACCGCCGAAGTCGGGGTGGTCGGGCGCGATGCCGGTGTCGATGATGTAAGCGGTCACGCCCTCACCCTTGCCGGTGGGGGCGTAGGTGTCGTCCAGCGGCAGGGCCGGCTGGTCGATGCGGTCCAGGCCCCACGAACCGACGGCGGCCGGCTTGACGTTGGGCTCAACCGCCATGCGGTAGCTCTGCGAGATGTTCTGGACCTTGTCGCTGGCCCGGACCTTCTCCAGCTGCTCGGGGTTGAGCTTGGCCGAGAAGCCGTTGATCGACTTGGTGTAGGTGTGCCGGGCCTGGACGCCCAGCTCCTCGGCGACGCCCTGCGGGGCGATGCCGTCCTCGAGGTTGACGATGTAGACGTCCGCGGTGTCCCTGGACTGGGCCTGCGGGTGCAGGGTCAGCGGGGCGAGTTCGACCTGCGGCTGTGCGCCGGCGGGAGCTCCGGCGAACACGAGCGCCGCCGCGGCAACCCCTGCCCCGGTGCCGAAGAGCAGCTTCCTCATGCGTTCCCCTCCTTCGAGCGGTTCCGCTCGGGTGGGGCCGAGCGGAGGTGTTTCAGAGCGGAACGTAACCAGCGAGTGCACTCGTATGGGCGACGTTGGCGATTTTGCGCCAAACAATCGGACGTTGGGGTTAACGCGTTCCCAACCGGACCGGGCTTACCGGGAATGAGCAGCTGAAACTCCCGCAAGCGCAAGGGGCTGAACGGCCCGGCGATCGCCGGATTTCCCAGTTGTTACCCACAGGTAGCCATAACGCTGAGTACTCAACATAACGGAGGGCGGCCGCTCTAGCGGGTGGTGGCTACCCAGCGCCGCAACCGCAGCCGCACCGACTCGACGTACTCGTCGGACTGCTCGGAATCGCCGTCGGCCGACTCGGGATCCACGCCGTAGGTCATCCCGTAGTAGCGGTACAGCGCCCGTTCTGTCGCCAGCGGCAGGTCGCCCTTGTCCAGATCCACCCGAGGCGCCTGGCGGACGGCCTCCTTGCCGACCGAGACGGTGACCGTGTCGCCGTCGAAAGCGGCGCCGTCGAGCGGCACGAAGCTCTCGTTCGTGCCGAACAGACCGGTTTGAACCGTGATCCACGCGGGTTGTTCGGTGTCGTCGTCGATGAACAGCTGCCCCACGATGCCGATTCGCTGCCCCGCCGGATCGAAGACCTCGCACCCGAACATGCGCAACGCTTCCCGCTGACCGATCATCGAGCACCCCTCCCGCAAAGCCCGGGAACCAAGTTTCCCCCTTCCTCGCGCGGGGCGGCACCTCAGAACGGCGGACTGACCTCTTCGGACCACGCCCGGCGAAGAATGGGACCCTTCAACGGGAACGCTCGGCAGTCGCGGGGCGTGTTCTTGTCCAGCCGAGCTAACGGAGCCTCGATCCTCATGACCGAACCCACGCCGCCGATCACCGACGAGATGCGGGCGCACGCCCAGGAGAACCCGAACACCTGGCTGTACATCGCCGACCCGGGCTACGCCCAGGACGAAGAGGGCGACATGCCGCCGGAGGGCGTCGTCGGTGCTTACCGGATCGATGAGAACGGCGTGATCGACGAGGAATTCCAGTTCAACGAGCAGTACGTCCCCTCGGACCTGATGCTGCACCGGCCGGAGCCGAGCAACGACCTGGAGCGCGTGCTCGACGAGATCGCCGACGGCGAGCGCCCGGAGGACGACCTGCCGCAGGCCGTGCTGGACGGCGAGGTGATGCTCTACGCGCCGTCGGCCGACGACCGCAACGTCTACACCGCCGAGATGTCCGACGGCACCACGCTGGTCCCGGCCTGCACCTCCGCCGCGCGGGTTCCCGAAGACTGGCCGGGCTACCGCACTGTTCCCGGCTCCTGGCTCCCCGACGTCCTCGGCGGCTACGACCTCGGCCTCAACCTGCACGAAGCCGTCCAGGCCGTGATCCCCAACGGCGTACTCGTCCAGTTCGCCGAAGAACGAGGTCGATGAGGCCACTCACCTCGCTCGGGGGTGCGGGCAGGGGAACGTGAGCGGCTTCGTGGGCTCCGCGCGCCACCCTTGATGTCCTCCGCTCACCCCCGAGGTGGGCACGCGCGGCGTTCGCGGTGTGCTCGCCACGAAGGCGCTCAGAACCCGCGGTGCCCGCTACGAGGGTGGGGTGAGGAGGGACCGGCTTCGCCGGTTGCCGTCGAGACTCGATCGGCGGATGGCCGGTCGCTCTAGTCGAACCTAGGGTCGGCGGAATGACCGGACCGGGCCTGATCGAGGACTACGCGCTCCTGTCCGACCTGCGGACGGCCGCGCTCATCGGCAAGGACGGATCCCTCGACTGGTTGTGCCTGCCGCGCTTCGACGCCCCCGCCTGCTTCGCGCGACTGCTGGGCGGTGAGGGCCGCTGGTCGATCGCCCCGACCGAGCCGGTGCGCGAGGTGCGCCGCCGGTACCGGGACAACTCCCTGGTGCTGGAAACCGAGTTCCGCACCGACTCCGGCGTGCTGCGGCTGATCGACTTCATGCCGCCGCACGAGGTGAACCAGCACGACGAGCCGTGCGTGGTGCGGATCGTCGAGGGCGTGTCCGGGGAGGTCGGCTTCCAGCTCGACTGGGTGCTGCGCTTCGACTACGGCGATTCGGTGCCGTGGGTGCGGCGGGTCAGCGAGACCGAGCCGGTGCTCGACGAGTACGTCCTGGGCATCGCCGGTCCGAACACCGTCGTGCTGCGCGGCGAAGAACTGCCCACCCGGGTCGACGGCGAACGAGCCCACCGCCACACCGGAACCATCTCCGCCGGTCAGCGCATGTCCTGGGTGCTGCAGTGGGCGTCGGACCCCGACGAACTGCCAGCGCCGATGGACCCGGAGCAGGAACTGCTGGAGTGCGAGGGGTTCTGGCGGGACTGGTCCGCCAAGATCGTCTACGACGGGCCCTACCCGAAGGCCGTGCGCCGCTCGCTGGCCACGCTCAAGGCGCTGATCTACGCCCCGACCGGGGGCATCGTCGCCGCCCCCACCACCTCGCTGCCGGAAGCCGTTCCCGGCAAGCGCAATTGGGACTACCGCTACTGCTGGCTCCGCGACGCGACGCTGGTGCTGCTCGCCCTCGACGACCTCGGCTGCACCTCCGAAGCCGAGGCGTGGCGACGCTGGCTGGTCCGCTCCGTGGCCGGCGACCCCGCCGACCTGCAGATCATGTACGGCGTCGGCGGCGAACGGCACCTGATCGAGTGGGAAGCGGACTGGCTGCGCGGGTACCGGGACACGAGCCCCGTCCGGGTCGGCAACGCCGCCTACCGGCAGCGGCAGCTGGACGTCTACGGCGAGGTGATGGACGCGCTGCACCTGGCCCGCGAACGCGGATTGGTGGAGAGCGAGGACTCGTGGGCGTTGCAGCGCGGCATGCTCGCCCACCTGGAGCGGATCTGGCGGGAACCCGATCGCGGCCTGTGGGAGGTGCGCGGGCCGGACCGGCACTTCACGCACTCGCAGGTGATGGTGTGGGTCGCCTTCGACCGCGCGGTGCGCGGCGCCGAGGAGGACGGGCTGCCGGGACCGGTCGAGCACTGGCGGGAGCTGCGCGACGAGGTCCGCGAGGAGGTGCTGCGGCGCGCGTGGAACCCCGAGATCCGCGCGTTACCCAGTTCTACGGCGGAACCTCGCTGGACGCCTCGGTGCTGCTGCTGCCCGCGGTCGGTTTCCTCTCCGGCGACGACGAGCGGATGCGCAGCACCGTCGAGGCCATCCAGCGCGAGCTCCAGCACGGTGTGCTGGTCGACCGCTACACGACCACCGACGAGGCGAACGAGGTCGACGGCTTGGCCGGGCGGGAGGGTTCGTTCCTGGCCTGCTCGTTCTGGATGGTCGACGCGCTGGTCTACTGCGGTCGGCGCGAGGAGGCGGAGCGGATGTTCACCGAACTCGTCGAGATGGCCAACGACGTCGGTCTCTACTCCGAGGAGTTCGACGCCGAGAGCGGCTGCTTCACCGGCAACTTCCCGCAGGCGTTCAGCCACCTCGCGCTGGTCAACTCGGCGGCGGTCCTCTACGGCGGACGCACGCGGGAGCAGAAGTCCCGCCGCAACGGGGACGGCACCTGACGCCTCGGCCGCTCAGTCCAGGTGGGAGGAGATGTAGTCGGTGACGGTCTGGGGATCACCGGGTTTGGCCCAGAGGTAGCCCTGACCGGTCTCGCAGCCGATCTCGGCCATGCGGCGGGCCTGGGCCTGGGTCTCCACGCCCTCGGCGGTGACCGTGAGGCCGAGCGTGTGGGCGAGGTCGACGAGGGTGCCGACGATGCGGGCGTCGACCGGGTCGGCGCGCTCGGCGTCCCGCAGGCCCTCCATGAACGAGCCGGCGATCTTGAGCTCGTGCACCGGGAGGTGCCGCAGGTAGGCGAGGTTGGAGTAGCCGGTGCCGAAGTCGTCGATGGCGATGCGCACGCCCATCCGCGACAGCGCGCGCAGCTTGTCCAGCGGCTCGTCGGCAGTGGACATGATCGTGCTCTCGGTCAGCTCCAGCTGGAGCCGATGCGGGGCGAGACCCGTCTCCTCCAGGATCTCGGCGACGTCGCGGACCAGTTCCGGGTCGCGCGACTGCCGGACCGCGAGGTTCACGCTGACGAACGGTGCCGAGTCGCCGAACCGGTCCTGCCACCTCTTGGCCTGCTCGCACGCCTCGTGCAGCACCCACCGGCCGAGCGGGACGATCAGCCCGGTCTCCTCGGCGAGCCCGATGAACTTGTCCGGCCCGAGCCTGCCGAGATCCGGATGCGCCCAGCGCACCAGCGCCTCGACCCCGACCACTGAGCTGTCCCGCAGCCCGATGAGCGGCTGGTAGTCCACGTAGAACTCGTCGCGTTCCAGCGCTGCGGGCATCGACGCCCCCAGCCGCAGCCTGGCGACCTCGTTGGCATTGCGCTCCGCGTCGAACTGCGCCCATCGGCCCTTGCCGTCGGACTTCGCCCAGTACAGCGTCACGTCGGCGTCGCGCATCAGCTCGGCGGCGGTCTGCCCGTCGACGTTCCGCTCGACGATGCCGACGCTGGCCGAGACGGTCAGCTCGTGGCCGTCGATGCGGATCGGCTCATCGATGACCGACAGCACCTTCTCCGCGACCTCGACCGCCTGCTCGGTTCCAGTGGACTCCTGCAGCAGGATGACGAACTCGTCCCCGCCCATCCGCGCGACCAGCCGGTCGTCGCCGTGCACCGCCGCGGCGAGCCGCTCGGCGACGGTCACCAGCAGTTCGTCGCCGACGTGGTGGCCGAGGCTGTCGTTGATGACCTTGAAGCCGTCGAGGTCCATGTAGCACAGCGCGATCCGGTCGTCGGGGTCGTACCGCCTGAGGACCGACCCCAGGCGGTCGAGGAACAGAGCCCTGTTCGGCAACGCCGTCAGCGGATCGTGCATCGCCTGGTACCGCAGCCGTTCCTGCAGCTCGCGACGGTCGGTGACGTCCTCGATCAGGGCGACCTGGTAGAGCGGCTTGCCTTCGTCATCGCGGATCAGGGAGACGAACAGCTCGGTCCACACCGTCTTGCCGCTGGGCCGGGAGAACTGCTTCTCCACCCTGAAGTGCTCGCGCTCGCCACGCAACAGCTCGTCGTAGAGCCGCCACATCCGCTCCGAGTCGGCGGGGTGCACCATGTCCGGGACGTGCATCCGGCGGATGTCGTCGGAGGAGCGGCCCAGGATGCGCGCCAGCGACGCGTTGACCTCCAGGATCCGGCCGTCGATGTCGGCGATGCCGATGCCGATGGCGGCCTCGGAGAAGATCGCGCGGAAGCGGGCCTCGCTGGTGCGCAACGCCAGCTCGACGGCGTCGCGCGCGTCGAGCACGGCCTGCCGGATGGCTTCCTGCTCGTCGAGCGTGCGCTTGCGCGCGGCCTGCACGAACCCGGAGCACAGCGCCGCTTGCAGCGCGGCCACGCGCTTGCGCCACACCGGGTCGTCGCCGAGCCGCAGCACGTCGAGCATCTCGTCTCCGATGAGCTCGACGGTGCGG
Organism: Saccharopolyspora aridisoli; assembly: GCF_004348445.1. GTDB lineage: Bacteria > Actinomycetota > Actinomycetes > Mycobacteriales > Pseudonocardiaceae > Saccharopolyspora > Saccharopolyspora aridisoli. Next base: position 61,687 of record NZ_SMKV01000009.1, read on the forward strand.
GCCAGCGACTCGGAGCTGGTGAAGTGCACGCCGACCAGGTCTGCGCCCACCGAGCGGGCGGGCGAGGCGTCGAAGGGTTCGCCGACCAGCGCGTCGACCAGGCGGTCGGTGTAACCCTGCAGACGGCCTTCGACCTCGGCGCTGGTCATCGGCACGTAGCTGGTTCCCATCAGCGCCTGCGCCCAGACCGCGGCGAAGCGTCGTCGGTCCGTTCGGTTCACCTCGGCGACCACCTCATGAGCGCTGGGCACCGGCGCGGTCCAGCCAGTCATGCCTGGGCGCCCTCCACTCGTCGTCCTAGCCTGGGCCGTTCCTCGTCGGAGCATACGACCGGTTGAGCTCGGCGGTCGAACATCATGTACGGCACCCGGAGCAGTCGCGACACCTGTGTCGGGCGGCCATCCGCGTGGCCGGTGGACGAAGTACCGCTACCGTACGCGATCAGTTCGTCGATGAACCGCGACGGAGTTCGAACCCTCCGCTGTTGGACGCTCAACCCACCCCTAGAGGTTGCGCTGGCAATTCTTCGCCATAACCCCTGTTCGGTGCCCCGCAGCTGTACGGATTGAGCCGATCCGGTCAAAAGCTAACACAGCACCTACAGCCATCGAAAAGCGTTCGCCACACTTCCGGGGCACCGATGCGTAGTCGCTCGACATGCTCCACGACCATTCGTGAATGCGAGGCCACGATGACTGCACGCGGTCGCTCAGCCTGGTCATGGTGGTTGCACCGGCGTGCTCGGTGCTCACCGCTCCGGCTCAGGCGCGTCCTGCCGTCGAGGGCAACGCGACGCTGGGATCGCAGATCCGCAGCGACACCTACCACGCGCGCACCGGCCGCTACCCGGTCATCTGCACGAGGACGAACTGGTGGAACCAGTGCGTCTCCGGATCCTTCGGCACCACCAACCCGCTGTGCACGGCCCGCTACGCCGACAGCCCCGGCGAACTCCCCCCCCCCGCGGCTGGCTGCTGTGGACCTTCTGGCAGCACAGCTCAGACCCCCTGGACAGAACACCTCCAACGGCCCCATGGCAGGCCTCCAAGCCCTGGCCCACGGCTGACCCGCCCCGAAGGGAACCCCGAACACGGTCGTGATCGGGGGCGGAACACGGGGAAGCCGGTCAGCGCGGCGCGGGAGGAGGTCGTCCGGTGATCGCGATTCGGGGAGGATCACTGACATGGGTGAACGCAGGGTCGGGTTGGTTCTGACGATCGCGCTCGCGATCCTCGTGCTGTGCGGGGTGAGCGTGGCGTTGTTGGTGTTCGACCCGCGCACCACCGGGGCGGACGCTCTGCGGACCGGTGGGCTTGCGGCTGGATCGGTGGTCGCGCTGTACGCGCTGTGGCTCAACGATCGGCGGCGGCGAGTCGAGGAGCAGCGGCAGTCCCTGGAGAGCCGCCGCGCCGACCTGGACCGCGACCGCGTCGCCGATGAGCGATTCGCCCGCGCGGTCGAGCTGCTGGGGCACGAGACCGACCAGGTCAGGGTGGGTGCGCTGCACGCGCTGGCAGGCCTGGCGCGCAGCAATCGCGACTACACCCAGACCGTCCTCGACGTGCTCTGCTCCTACCTGCGCCGCCCCTTCCAGCACCCGCGCTACTCGTCGTCGCAGCGCTGGGAGCCGGAGGAGGCAGACGACGCCGAGCGGCAGCTGCAGGTGCGGCTGACCGCGCAGCGGCTGATCACCGAGCTGCTGCCCGGCGCGGACGACGCCGACGAACCGGCCTTCGACCTCGATCTGACCGGGGCGACGCTGGAGTACTTCGAGCTGTCCGACCGCAAGGTCGGCACCGTCCTGCTGCGCCACGCGCACCTGTTCAGCAGCAACAACCTCAGCCGCAGCGCCTTCCACGGCAACGTCTACTTCACCGGCAGCGCCTTCGGCACCGGAAGGCTCAGCGGCAGGTTCCGCTGCGACGACGCGGTGTTCCACCGCCGCGCGTGGTTCAGCGGCGTGCACTTCGGCGGCCCGGTGCGCTGCCAGCGAAGCACGTTCCACGGGCCCGTGAAGTTCTCCGGCAGCACCTTCACCGACGAGGTGACGCTGGCCGGTTCGACGTTCGAAGGGCGGTCGGACTTCGACGGCGTCGTCTTCGAGCAGGCTCCAGACCTGACCGGAACGACAGGAGCCCCGACCATCGCGGTCGGGGCTCCTGAGTGAGCGGACTTCCGGTCCTCAGCCGAACAGCTTGGGCAGGGTTCCTTCCCAGGCCTCGCGCAGCTCCGGCAGCGGGATCTCGGTGACGTCCTGGATGTCCAGGGAGTTCGAGCCCGCGTCGGCGACGCCGACCTTGGCCCACGGCAGGCTGCGGGCGGTGCACATGTCGGTGAACCGCTGCTCCTCGGAACGCGGGACCGCGACGAGGACACGACCGGCGGACTCGGAGAACAGCTGGACGAACGGGTCCGCGTCCTCCGGCAGCACCACGCGTGCACCGCACTCGCCGACCAGCGTCGTCTCGACCAACGCCTGCGCCAGACCGCCCTCGGAGAGGTCGTGCGCCGCGGAGATCATGCCGTCGCGGGAACCCGCGAGCAGGATCTCGGCCAGCAGCTTCTCGCGGGCCAGGTCGACCTCCGGCGGCGTGCCGCCGAGGTGGTCGTGCGCCACGCGGGCCCACTCCGAACCGCCGAACTCCTCGCGCGTCTCGCCGAGCAGGATCAGCGTCTCGCCCTCCTCGCCACCGATTCCGGTGGGGATGCGGCGGGCGACGTCGTCGATCGTGCCGAGCACGCCGACGACCGGAGTCGGCAGGATCGCCTGCTGACCGGTCTGGTTGTAGAAGCTGACGTTGCCACCGGTGACCGGGATGCCCAGCTCGGCGCAGGCGTCGGCCAGGCCACGCACCGCCTGCTGGAACTGCCACATCACGCCGGGGTCCTCGGGCGAGCCGAAGTTCAGGCAGTTGGTGACGGCCGTCGGGGTGGCACCGGTCGTGGCCACGTTGCGGTACGCCTCCGCCAGCGCCAGCTGCGCACCCGTGTACGGGTCGAGCCGGGTGTAGCGGGCGTTGCAGTCGGTGGCGATCGCGATGCCGCGACCGGTCTCCTCGTCGATGCGCAGCACGCCGCCGTCGGATGGCTGGGCCAGCACGGTGTTGCCCCGAACGTAGCGGTCGTACTGGTCGGTGACCCACGCGCGCGAGCACAGGTTCGGCGAGGCGGCCATCGTCAGGATGGTCTCCCGCAGCTCGTCCGAAGTGGACGGACGGGCCAGGGTGTTGGCGTTGTCGGCGGCGATGAGGTCCTGCTCGCCCGGCCGCTCGACGGGACGCTGGTAGACCGGACCGTGGTGGGCCACGGTCCGCGGCGGCACGTCGACGACGAGCTCGTCCTGCCAGTGGATCTCGAGGTTCTCGCCGTCGGTGACCTCACCGATGACGTTGGCCGTGACGTCCCACTTCTGGCAGACCTTCATGAACTCGTCAACCTTGGACGGATCCACGACGGCGCACATGCGCTCCTGGGACTCGCTGGAGAGGATCTCCGCAGCGTTCATGCCGGCGGCGCGCAGCGGGACCTGGTCCAGGTCGACGCGCATGCCACCGTCACCGGCCGCCGCCAGCTCGGAGGTCGCGCAGGACAGCCCGGCGCCGCCGAGGTCCTGGATGCCCACGACCAGGCCCGAGTGGTACAGGTCCAGGCAGCACTCGATGAGCACCTTCTCGGCGAACGGGTCGCCGACCTGCACGCTGGGCAGCTTCTTGCGGCCGCCCGCGCTCTCGTCGCCGTCGAAGGTCTCCGAGGCCAGCACGGACACGCCGCCGATGCCGTCGAGGCCGGTGCGCGCGCCGAAGAGGATGATCTTGTTGCCCTTGCCGGAGGCGTGCGCGAGGTGCAGGTCCTCGGTCTTCATCACGCCGACGCACATGGCGTTGACCAGCGGGTTTCCGGCGTAGGACTCGTCGAAGACGACCTCGCCGCCGATGTTGGGCAGACCCAGGCAGTTCCCGTAGCCGCCGACTCCGGCGACGATGCCCGGCAGGACGCGCTTGGTGTCCGGGGCATCGGCGGGGCCGAAGCGCAGCGGGTCGGCGACGGCGACCGGGCGGGCGCCCATCGCCATGATGTCGCGGACGATGCCGCCCACCCCCGTGGCCGCGCCCTGGTAGGGCTCGACGTAGGACGGGTGGTTGTGGCTCTCCAGCTTGAAGGTGACCGCCCAGCCGTCGCCGATGTCGACCACGCCGGCGTTCTCGCCGATGCCGGCGAGCATCTTGGCGCGCATCTCGTCGGTGGTGGTCTCGCCGAAGTACTTGAGGTGGACCTTCGAGGACTTGTAGGAGCAGTGCTCGCTCCACATCACCGAGTACATCGCCAGCTCGGCCTCGGTGGGCCGGCGGCCGAGGATCTCGCGGATCCGCTGGTACTCGTCGTCCTTCAGGCCCAGCTCGCGGAACGGCTGGTCGACGTCCGGAGAGGCCTTCGCCCGGTCGACGGAGTCGATGTGGCCGGCTCCACCGGCCGTGTCGATCGTGTCGGTCACGCTGCCACCAAAGAATCCAGAGCGGACAGGAACATGCCGAGGCCGTCGTCGGTGGGCCCGGTCAGCGGGTCGATCGCGTGCTCGGGGTGCGGCATCATGCCCGCGATCCGCCCGCGCGCGTCGGTGATGCCCGCGATGTCGCGCCGCGACCCGTTCGGGTTCTCACCGGCGTAGCGGAACAGCACGCGGCCGTCGCCTTCGAGCTGGTCGAGCACGGCCTCGTCGGCCACGTAGTTGCCCTCGCCGTGCTTGATCGGGATGAGCAGCTCGGCGCCGGCGTCGTAGCGAGTGGTCCAGGCGCTGGAGTTGTTCTCCACCTTCAGCCACTGGTCGCGGCACACGTAGTGCAGGCCCGCGTTGCGGGTCAGCACGCCGGGCAGCAGCCCGGTTTCGCACAAGATCTGGAAGCCGTTGCACACGCCGAGCACCGGCATCCCCTTGCCCGCGGCGACGATGACCTCGGTCATCACCGGCGCGAACTTGGCGATCGCGCCGCAGCGCAGGTAGTCGCCGTAGGAGAAGCCGCCGGGCACGACCACGGCGTCGACGCCCTTGAGGTCGTGGTCGGCGTGCCACAGGGCGACGGCCTCGCCACCGGCGCGGCGGACCGCGCGCGCGGCGTCGACGTCGTCGAGCGTGCCGGGGAAGGTGATGATGCCGATCTTCGCGCTCATGCTTCCACCCGGCGCACGACGAAGTCCTCGATCACGGGGTTGGCCAGCAACGTTTCAGCGATGTTGGCGAGCGTGGCGTCGTCGACGTCGTCGGCGACCTCCAGCTCGAACCGCTTTCCCTGGCGGACTTCGGTGATGCCGTCGAACCCGAGACGGGGCAGCGCGTTGGCCACCGCCTGTCCCTGCGGATCGAGGATCTCCTGCTTCGGCATGACGTCGACAACGACTCGGGCCACGGGTGCTGCTCCCGGTTTCCGTGCAGATCCGCCGGTACCGGCGGATGGCCAGCAGTACCTGCGCAGCGTAACTGAGCTGGGCGTTCACCCCTCCGAGCAGGGGCCTGACGTGCGTCGCAGCTCACCCACCAACTGTGTGCCGCGTCACGAAATAGGTGTCGTCTGAACCTGTTCCCGAGTTGGACGTCCTCAGGGCATCAACAACATCGCTCGCCGCACTGAGGGGATTTTCACGATGCGCAGCTCGAAGACCGCGCTCGCCGGAGCCGCACTCGCCGGCCTCGCGCTGACCACCGCCGCGCCCATCGCCGCCGCCGCTCCGGCCACCACCGCAACCGCACCGGCCGCCACGGTCACCGCCCAGGGCGGCGGACTGACCGTCGACCACACCGCCGTGCGCCCGGGTGAGCAGCTGACGATCCACCTCGACCACGGGCCGGAGGCGCTGAGCTGGATCTCCTCCGGTTCGTTCGTCCGCGACTCCGAGCACCCGATGGGCGCCGACGAGGGCGTCGCCCACGTGGTCCGCGACTCCGGCGGCAGCGCCGACGCGGTCGCCACCATCGGCGACGTCCCGCCCGGCCAGTACGTGGTGCACGCACGCGTGGGCGGCGGCTCGGTCCCGGGCGTCACCATCACCGTCCGGTGACTGGAGGCGGAGACCGGGGGCTCGGGGGTCCACCGGTCTCCGCCCTCGCGCGGTGGTGGCAGAGTGGGGCGCGGGTTTCGCCCGCTGCGACCGCTGCGGAGGAGGATTCGCGTGCACATCACCCACTTCGGACATGCGTGCGTGCTGCTGGAGACCGGGTCGGCCAAGCTGCTGCTCGACCCGGGCGCGTTCTCGACCGACTTCGAGGACCTGCGCGACCTCGACGCCGTGCTGATCACCCACCAGCACCCCGACCACCTCGACTTCGACCGGCTACCGGCGCTGCTGGCCGCCAACCCGGACGCCCGTCTGGTCGTCGACCCGGGCAGCGCTCCCGTCGTCGCCGAGAAGGGGCTGACCGCTACCACGGCTCGGCCCGGCGATGCCCTTGACCTGGGCGGATCTTCGATCGACATCGTCGGTGGGCAGCACGCGGTGATCCACCCGGACATCCCGAACGTCGACAACATCGGCTACCTCGTCGACCACGGCGCCTTCTACCACCCGGGCGATGCGTTCCACGTCCCCGAGCAGCGGGTCGACGTGCTGGGCCTGCCGACCGGCGCGCCCTGGCTCAAGCTCTCCGAGGCCGTCGACTTCCTGCGCGCCGTCGCACCGCGCGCCGCCGTTCCGATCCACGAAGCGGTCCTGGCGATGCCCGCGATGCACTACCGCAGGTTCGAAGAGCTCAGCCCCTCGGAGACCACGGTCGACGTCCTCCCCCGGGGCTCGGCGACCGAGGTCTAGGCACCTGGCGGTTCTGATCACAGCCGTCAGGGCCGTCGATCATGGACGGCTCGACCAGGACCGCCCGATCACCGGGCCTCGTGCGGAATTCGCGGCTCCGGGATTCGGTCCGGCTCGGAGCGGACCGTGGCGAACGACGCGTAGGTGACCGGCTCGGTGCCGTGGTGCAGCGCGAGGTCCACCGCGTCCAGGATGGCGTGGCGCACTGCCGGTTTTGCCAACGTCTGCGCCTCCAGCGCCAAGCGGACGGCACGTCCCCGGCGAGCCGCGCGACCGGCACCCAGCACCAGCGCCCGGCACCACCACGGCTCGGCGACCTCACCCGGACCCAAGATCCGGATGCGGGAGCGCAGCACGCTGCCGGTGCCGAGGTCGCGCACCCCCATGGCGTCCGCGCACACCGCGAAACCGCGCCGCTGAGCGGCCAGGACCGTCCCCGGCGAGGCCAGCCAGCGCGGCGGGATGAACGTGTGCGTGCGCAGCCCGGCCTGCTCCAGCACCGCCGAGGCCGCCACCAGCCGCAAACCCGCTTCGTGCGCGGGGAGCCGCGCCGCGGGCGCGAGCCGCGATCGCAGACCGGGTGCGGTCCTGGCGAAGCCGTGCAGGCTCACGGTGTCCCCGCGGTCGAGCCGATCGGCCACCCAGCCGAGCAGCGGCGACTTGCTGTCGCGGGAGTCGAGGTCGGTCGGGCTCGGCGAGATCAACAGGGACAGCGGGACCTTCCGGCGGTCCAGCTCCGCGGCGAACTCCGCGCAGCTGTCCAGCGACCGGTGCTCCAGCCCCGACAACGACACCACGAGCGGCGTGCTCACAAACACCCATTCGGCCTGGCGCGGGTGACCGTTACCTGAAAGCCAGGTGTCCCCCCGACGCAAATCCGGCGAACCTCCACCGTGCAACCATCAAACGCACAGGCCAGGTCCACCCCGCGACACGCCGCCCAATCCCGCTACCGGGTGAAGCCGACGGGTCAGGAGCCCTGCAACCAGTCGGCGAAGGAGCGGCCCGTGATGCGCTCGTACGCCTCGATGTAGCGGGCCCGGGTGGCCTCGACGATGTGGTCCGGCAGCGCGGGCGGCGGGGTGTCGGAGTGGCGTTCCCAGCCGGATTCCTCCGAGGTCAGCCAGTTGCGGACGAACTGCTTGTCGAAGGACGGCTGGACCTTGCCCGCCTCGTAGCCGTCGGCGGGCCAGTAGCGCGACGAGTCCGGGGTGAGCACCTCGTCGCCCAGCACGAGCTCACCGGCGGCGTTGCGGCCGAACTCGAACTTCGTGTCCGCGAGGATCACCCCGCGCTCGCGCGCGTGCTCCGCCGCGCGGGCGTAGACGCGCAGCGTGAGGTCGCGCAGCTCGGCGGCGAGCTCGGCGCCCTCCTTCGCGGCCACGGCCTCGAAGCTCACGTTCTCGTCGTGCTCGCCGATCTCGGCCTTGGTCGCCGGCGTGAAGATCGGCTCCGGCAGCCGCGACGACTCGACGAGCCCGTCCGGCAGCGCGACGCCGCACACCGAACCGGTGCGCTCGTAGTCGGTCAGCCCGGATCCGGTCAGGTAACCGCGGGCCACGCACTCGACCTGCACCATGCTCAGCCGCTTCACCAGCAGCGCGCGGCCGCGCACCTCTGCGGGGATGCGCGGGTCGTCGTAGGCCACCAGGTGGTTGGGCAGCTCGTCGGCCAGCAGCTCGAACCAGAAGACGCTCATCGCGGTGAGCACGGCGCCCTTGTCCGGGATCGGCGTGGCCAGCACGTGGTCGTAGGCCGAGATGCGGTCCGAGGCGACCAGCAGCAGGTGTTCGTCGTCAACGGCGTGCAGCTGGCGAACCTTGCCTGCCGCGATCTGGGGGTAATCGGCGAGTGCAACCACGACGCGATTGTCTCCCACCGCAGGTTGGCGGCTCGCACGTGGTGGGATTGGGGGGATCAGGAGGAGGAGATCGTGACCGACAACTTCACCGACTGGCTGCGTGGTCGCAGCGAACCAGACTGGACCGAGGTCGTGGAACACCCGTTCACCGACGCGCTGTTCGACGGGTCGATGCCCGACGAGTACATGAGCTCCTACCTGGTGCAGGACTACCAGTTCGTGGACGACTTCCTGGCGCTGCTCGGAGCCGCCGTCGCCCGGGCCGACCGGTACTCCTCGCGGCTGGCGCTGGCGGGCAGCATCGCGGTGGTCACCAGCGAGGAGAACACCTACTTCCAGCGCTCCTTCGACGCGCTGGGCATCGGTGAGGCCGACCGGGTCAACCCGGAGCTCGACCCGGCGACGGTGGCGTTCCGCGAGCTGATGCGCGACACCCGCGACAACGGCGGCTACGCCGAGGTCCTGACGGTGCTCACCGTCGCCGAGTGGACATACCTGGAGTGGGCCGTGCGCGCCCCCGCGAAGCCGGACAACTTCGTCCACGCCGAGTGGATCGAGCTGCACGCCAACCCCGATTTCCAGCAGTGGGTGAGCTGGCTGCGCTCCGAGCTCGACCGCGTCGGCGCCGAGCTGGACGAACGCGAACGAGCCCGGTGCCTGCGCCTGTTCCAGCAGGCCACCAGATGCGAGATCGACTTCTTCAACGCCCACTGGGACTGAGAACTGCTCCCGGGTCGCACGATTTTCAAACGGCACTCGGGTCTCCGGTTTCCATTGAAGTCCGGTCCCTGATTCCCCTTGAAATCGTGCAGCACCTGCGATCAGAGGATGTCGCTCGGGGAGTAGGTCGCGGCCTGGGGGTACTGGGTCGCGACCTTCTCCACTGCGGCGATGACGTCGCTCACCTGCGACGACGCCGCGCCGGTGAAGGCCAGCTTGTCGGCCAGCAGGGCTTCCAGCTGTACGCGGTCGAGCGGCAGGCGCTCGTCGGCGGCGAGCCGGTCGAGGAGGTCGTTGCGCTCGGCGCCCTGCTCGCGCATGTCCAAGGCGACCGCGACGGCGTTCTCCTTGATCGCCTCGTGCGCGACCTCCCGGCCCACGCCCGCGCGAACCGCACCCATCAGCACCTTGGTGGTGGCCAGGAACGGCAGGTAGCGGTCGAGCTCGCGGGCCACGACGGCGGGGAACGCGCCGAACTCGTCGAGCACCGTCAGGAACGTCTCCAGCAGGCCGTCGAAGGCGAAGAACGCGTCCGGCAGCGCGACCCGGCGGACCACCGAGCACGACACGTCGCCCTCGTTCCACTGGTCACCGGCCAGTTCCGCGCTCATCGAGACGTACCCGCGCACGATCACCGCGAGACCGTTGACGCGCTCGCAGGAGCGGGTGTTCATCTTGTGCGGCATGGCGCTGGAACCGACCTGGCCGGGCTTGAAGCCCTCGGTGACCAGCTCGTGCCCTGCCATCAGCCGGATCGTCTTGGCGACGCTGGAGGGCGCGGCGGCCAGCTGCGAGAGCAGGCTCAGCACCTCGAAGTCCAACGAGCGCGGGTAGACCTGGCCGACGCTGGTGAGCGTGCTGGCGAAGCCGAGGTGACCGGCGACGCGGCGCTCCAGCTCGGTGAGCTTGTCGGTGTCGCCGCCGAGCAGGTCGAGCATGTCCTGAGCGGTGCCGACCGGGCCCTTGATGCCGCGCAGCGGGTAGCGGTCGAGGAGTTCCTCGATGCGGCGGAAGGCGACCAGCAGCTCGTCGGCGGCGGTGGCGAAGCGCTTGCCCAGCGTGGTGGCCTGCGCGGCGACGTTGTGCGAACGACCGGCCATGACCAGCTCGGCGTTCTGCCCTGCGAGCTCGGCCAGCCGGGCGAGCACGGCGACGGTGCGGTCGCGGACGTGCTCCAGGCTGCGGCGGACCTGCAGCTGCTCGACGTTCTCGGTCAGGTCCCGCGAGGTCATGCCCTTGTGGATCTGCTCGTGACCGGCGAGGGCGTTGAACTCCTCGATCCGGGCCTTCACGTCGTGCCTGGTCACGCGCTCGCGCGCGGCGATGGAGTCGAGGTCCACCTGCTCCAGCACCCGCTCGTAGTCGGCCACGGCCTGCTCGGGCACCTCGATGCCGAGGTCGGCCTGGGCGCGCAGCACGGCCAGCCAGAGGCGCCGCTCGAGAACGATCTTGTGCTGCGGCGACCACAGCTCGACCAGCTCCGGGGAGGCGTAGCGACCGGCGAGAACATTGGGGATGCTGGGCTTGTCCGTCACCCGGTCAGGATAACCAGCGCGTTCTCCGAGGTCGTTTTGCGTTGCGGAGGGGCAGGGGAACCCGAGCCGCGCTGTGGACCTAGCGCGCCACTCCTGATGCGTGCCAATCCGCGGTCTGCTCTCCACAGCACGGCTCAGAACCCTGGCGGCGTGCAGGGCTCGAGTGGGCGAGGAGAAGAGCGGCTTCGCCGCCGGGCTGCTCAGAGGCCCGACGTCCAGGCGGGGGAGTCCGCCGGGACCACCTCCGGCGCGGCAGGCACGAAGTCCGGGTACTTCTGGCCGGCACCGGTGTTGAACAGCACGACCCGGTCGGAGCCGGTGACCGCGCCGGTGTCGCGGAGTCGGCGGAGCGCGGCGAGCGTCGCGGCGCCTTCCGGTGCCGCGTAGATGCCCTCGGACGCGGCGAGTTCCCGGGTAGCCTCGCGCATCTCGTCCTCGCTCACCGACACCGCCGTGCCGCCGGAGTCGCGGACGGCGTCGAGGACCAGGTAGTCGCCGACGGCGACGGGAACCCGCAGGCCGCTGGCGTCGGTCGTGGCGTCCTCCCAGCGCGGCGCGTGCCGTTCGCCCTGGTCGTGGGCGCGGACGATCGGGGCGCAGCCCTCGGCCTGCACGACGACCATGCGCGGGCGCTCCTCGCCGATCCAGCCGAGCTCGGTCATCTCGGCGAACGCCTTCCACATGCCGACCAGCCCGGTGCCGCCGCCGGTCGGGTAGATCACCACGTCCGGCAGCTCCCAGCCGCGCTGCTCGGCCAGCTCGTAGCCGAGCGTCTTCTTGCCCTCGACGCGGTAGGGCTCCTTGAGCGTGGAGACGTCGAACCAGCCGCGCGCCTCGGAGGTGGTGCGCACCAGGCGTCCGGCGTCGTCGATCAGGCCCTCGACCAGCCACGTACCGGCACCGGAGACGACTGCTTCGACCTGGTTGATGCGCGGGCAGTCCTCGGGCATCACCACTGCGGCGGCCAGTCCGGCGCGCGCTGCGTAGGCGGCGAGCGCTCCACCGGCGTTGCCCGCCGACGGCGCGGCGACGGCCTTGGCCCCCAGCTCCCGGGCGCGCGACACGGCGGCGGACATGCCCCGCGCCTTGAAGCTGCCGGTCGGGTTCTGCCCCTCGTCCTTGATCCGCACGTCGGCGATGCCCAGCCGCTCGGACAGCCGCGGTGCGGCCAGCAGCGGCGTGAACCCCTCGCCGAGGCTCACGATGTGCTCGGCGTCGCGGATCGGCAGCACCTCCCGGTAGCGCCACATCGAAGGTTCCCGGGACACCAGGTCCGACGGCCGTAGGCGGACCCTCGCCAGGTCGTAGCGCGGGTACAGGACCTTGCCGCACTCCTCGCACGACCGGTGCAGGACGTCGGCGTCGAAGATGCGTCCGCACGCAGTGCACTCGAGGTGGCTGAGGGTGCTTCCCGTGGAGTTCACCATGAGCGGATCCTGGCCCGCCGAACCCGTCCGGTCCAGGGCGTTCACGTCGGAACATTTTCCCGTCAATCACTGGTTCGGCGAAATCATCAATTCCGCTCGATCAGGTGTGGGATTCTGGACGAATACAACGGCGCGAACTTATCGTTGGCCGACACATTCGCGGCTGTGCACAGGAACGGGAGCGGATGGACATCACCAGGTTCGCCGAAGAGCGGCAGGACGTGTTCTGGATCGTGGGCGCAGGTCAGGCGGAACGCCACGCGACAACCATGCGACCAGGGGCGGTATACGCAGGGCAATGCGTAGCGGCGCTCTGCGACGTTCAGATCAAGATTCCGCAGTCAACCCCTCTGGGACGCGATCCACTGACGAAGAAAGTCACGAGGAAGTGCCCAGAATGCGAAGGAATAGTTGAGGTCGAGAACTACGCGGGAACCAGTTGGGACTTTTGATGTGGAAGAACGTTCTCGGTTCGCCAGATGACCGAGCAGCGTTCTTGCACGCGGATCAGGAGAGCTGCGTCCGCAACATCCTGCGGGCCACTCCACGCGGATCGGGATCGGACTCGATCAGCGCGTTGACCACGGCTCCGTCGACGAGCGCGACCAGCTCGGTGAGCCGCTCCGCGCCCACCTCCACGCCACTGCGGTAGAAGATCTCCGCGAGCAGCTCCTGCAGCTCGACGGCCATCTCGCGCATCAGCGGAGCCAGGTAGGGGCGGCGCGGCGAACCGACCAACCGCTCGTAGCGCAGCAGCACCGGCTCCACGCCGCCGTGGCGGGAATCCACACCCAGGAGCAGGTCCAGCAGCAGTTCGATCACCGCGTCGGTGCTGCGATGCTGCTCGGACAGATCGGCGAGGCGGGCTCGCCCGGCGGCGAGCTCCTCCCTTGCGTTGTGCTCCACCGCTGCGGTGATCAGGTCTTCCAGCGAGGAGAAGTAGTAGGTGGTCGACGCCAGCGGAAGAGCGGCGCGCTCGGCCACGGCGCGGTGCCGCACCGCGTCGAACCCGCCCTCGACGAGCAGCTGCGCCGCAGCCGCCACCAACGCCTGCCGCCGCCGCTCGCCCTTCGGTGTGCTGGCCGCTGTCATGACCCGCGATCCTAAGCCGTGTCCGGAACTCCGGTTGATCGCCGCTGCGGAGGAGCCCCGCAGCACGGCCGACCAGCCGCTCCACCGATCAGAACCGGGTGGCGAGATCCCCGGCGATGCTGCCGACCCGCGCGACGAACGGAGCCCCCGGCGAACCGGCCTCGGGCTCGCTGAGCACCACCACGAGCTTGCCGCTGCGCGCCTTGCGCACCGACTGCTGCGCACCGTCGGGACGCTGCACGTCACCCGGGGTCGACTGACCCGCCTGCGCCGCGCCCGCCGGGCTGATCATCACCGTCACCCGCCCGGCCGCAGCACCGTCGCGCAGCGAGAACGCCGCCGCTCTCGCGCCGGTCGGGCACGTTCGCACCGACGTCGGCGTGGTGCTCCCGGCTTCGGGCAGCGTGACCTCGACCGCCTCGACCAGCGACGCGTCCGGCTCGCAGCCGGCCGAGCGCGGGGTGATCCCGCTGGACCCGACCTGCGGGCCGGGGCCCTCCGTCAGCGGCGCCACGGGTGGCGGGCCCGCCACCGTGTCAGTCGTCGACGAGAACCAACCGGCTCCCACACCGATCCCGCCGACCAGAACCACAGCCGCCACCACCGTCCCACCGGCGGTCGCGGTCATCCGGCGCCGGGCCGTGATCCGCCGCGACGCCGTCGAGACGTCACCTTCGTCGAACGACGCCGGCGGAACGGCTCGCACCGAGTCACGGAAAAGCTCCTCGAGCTTGCGCTCGTCCACCCCGCACCCCCTTCACGCGGACCTCAGATCCCCGAGCTCGTCTCCCAGCACCTCTCGCAGCGTCGCCAACCCCCGGGCGCACTGGCTCTTCACGGTTCCCTCGCTGCATCGCATCACCGCCGCCACTCCCGCGACGTCCAGCCCCTCGAGGAACCGCAGGACCAGCACCGCGCGCTGCTTCGGCGGCACCTTGCGCAACCCGGCGATGAGGGTCTGCCTGGTGGACACCGAGTCATCCACGTCCAGGCCGTCGACCGGACTGTCCGGCAGAGCCTCGGCGGCCCTCTCCCGTCGCCAGGGCCGCCTCGACTCGTCGATCACCGCCCGGGTCAAGGTCCGGCGCACGTACGCGTCCAGCGCGCCCTTGTCCCGGACCTTCCGCCAGTGGCGGTGCAGGGCGATGAACGCGGTCTGGGCGAGATCGTCCGCGCGGTGCCAATCGCCGCACATCATGTACGCCATCCGACGCACCGCCTCCCGCCGAGCCACGAAGTACTCCGCGAACTCCTGCTCTTCGCGCTGGTCCACGCGGAACTCTCCGCTCGTTCGTTGCCTGCACTGCTATGACGGGATCGCGTGCCCGAACCGTTGCACGCTGTTTCGAGCCGATCCACCTGTGATTGATACCGCAGCGGTGAGATCACGTCCCACAGGGCCATTGCCTGGACCCCGCGCAGGTGTGATGTGATCCGTTCGTGACCACTCCGGCGCCCATCGACCTCCGCTCCGACACGGTGACTCGTCCCGACGAGCAGATGCTTGCCGCGATGGCCGCCGCCGAAGTCGGCGATGACGTACTCGACCACGATCCCACCACGCGCGCGCTGGAGGAACGGGTGGCCCAGCTCCTGGGCACCGCCTCGGCGTTGTGGGTGCCCAGCGGCACGATGGGCAACCTGATCGCGCTGATGCTGCACCTCGAGCGGGGCCACCGCTTCCTCGCGCCGCGCGGTGCGCACGTGCTCAACCACGAGCTCGGTTCGGCGGCGTGGCTGGCGGGCGGGATGCCGGATCCGCTGGAGTGGGACGCCGGTCCTGGCGCGCCCACGGCCGAGGCGGTGCGCACGCACGCGAACCTCACCATGGCCTACGACGCCCTGCACACCACGTTGCTGTGCCTGGAGAACACCCACAACGGCGCCGGTGGCGCAGTCCTCCCGCCGCACGAGCACGCCCGGCTGGCGGCCGCGGCGAAGGAGCTCGGCCTCAAGGTGCACCTCGACGGCGCCCGGCTGTGGAACGCCTCGGTCGCGCTCGGAGTGCCTCCCGCCGCGCTGACGGTGGGCGTGGACAGCGTGCAGGTGTGCCTGAGCAAGGGCCTCGGCGCGCCGGTCGGATCGGTGCTGGCCGGAGAAGCGGAGTTCATCAAGGCCGGGCGGCGGATCCGCAAGATGCTCGGTGGCGGCGTCCGGCAGGGCGGCGTGCTGGCGGCGGCAGGGCTGGTCGCGCTGGACCGAGTCGACGCGCTGGCGGATGATCACGACAGCGCGCGGGTGCTCGCCAACGGCCTGACCGAGCAGGGCTGGCAGGTGACCGCGCCGCAGACGAACATGCTGCTCGCGGCCGTCCCGGACGTGCAGCTGACGTTGCAGCGGCTGCGCTCGGTGGGCGTGCTGGCGGTGCCCATGAACGGGCAGGTCCGGTTCGTCACGCATCGGGACGTGTCGAAGCCGGACGTGGAAGAAGCGTTGCGCCGGATCGGCGAAGCCGGGATCTAGGGCGAGGAGCGGAGTTTCGAATGCTGCGGTGGATCGTTTTCGACTACGGCGAGGTCATCAGCCGACGCACCGACACGCTGCCCGACATGGCGGCGCTGCTGGACACCGATCCCGCGGAGTTCGAGAGGGCCTACTGGGCCGAGCGCCGGGACTACGACGCGGGCCGGTCCGACGCCGACTACTGGCGCGCGGTGGCGGCACGGCTGGACCGCGAGCTGGACGACTCGCTGATCCACCGCCTGACCAGCGTCGACGTCGACGGCTGGATGTCCGCGGATCCGGATTCGCTGGCACTGCTGGAAGACCTGCACCGGCGCGAGGTCCCGTTGGCGCTGCTGTCCAACGCCTCGTCGACGTTCGCCCGCGCCGGTGAGAGCAAGCCGTGGGCGCGGTTCTTCGACCACCTGCTGTTCTCCGGCGACCTGCGCGTCGCCAAACCCGCGCCGGAGATCTGGCAGATCCTGCTCGACACCATCGGCGCCGAGCCCGCGGAGTGCTTGTTCTTCGACGACCGAGCGGAGAACATCGCCGGCGCCCGGGAAGCAGGGCTGAACGCCGAGCTCTGGCGCTCGGCCGACCACGCCCGCGACCTCCTCCGGGAGCGACTGACCGCCTGAGCACCGAAGGTCCTGTCCTCCACCACCTGCGCAGCTCGCACCGGCCGGGTCCGAGCGGCGTCGTGGCGAGCACGCCGCGACACCGCCTCCGACGTGCTCGACGGGCCTAGGGCTTGATCTCCTTCTTGTCCTTGGCCCAGCCGAGGGCGGCGGTGGCGACGAAGAGGACCCCGCCGATCACGGCGAGCCAGAACAGGCCCTCGATCAGCACTCCGGCGGCGGAGACCACCAGCCACAGGACCAGCAGACCGCCGATCACCTTCCACAACATCACGACCACCTCTTCACCGGGGAAAGTCCCGCGGGTCCAGCCTGCCAGAGGGAACGCGGAAATCGGCAGGTCGAAGGGCCGGTTCCGGGAAAACATCAGGGTGCCCCTGAGGTCCAGCGCACCACCGGGGTCTACAGCCAGGCTCCCAGCCGGTGAACGGCCTCGGTGATGTCGCGGTGATCGCCCGCGAAGGAGAGGCGCAGGTAGTGGTGGCCGCGGGCCGGGTCGAAGTCGACGCCCGGGACCAGCGCCACGCCCGTGTCGTCGAGCAGGCGGCGGCAGAACGACGCCGCGTCGTCGGTGTGGTCGCTGATGTCCACCCACGCGTAGAAGGCGCCGTCGGCGGGGGCGACCTTGGTGATGCCCGCCTCCGCAAGACCGTCGAGCAGCAGCGTCCGGTTCTCCCGGTAGCGCTCGACGTGGGCCTGCACCTCGTCGTAGGCCTCCAGGCTGAACGCCGCGACCGCCGCCTGCTGCGAGATCGCGGGAGGGCAGAGGGTGAAGTTGCCGGTGAGCGAGTCGACCGCGCGCAGCAGGCGTGGTGGCACGAGCATCCAGCCGAGCCGCCACCCGGTCATCGACCAGAACTTGGAGAAGCTGTTGACCACGATCGCCTCGGCGGAGAACTCCCGCGCGGTGTGCAGCGGTTCGCCGTAGCTGAGGCCGTGGTAGATCTCGTCGCTGATCAGCTGCACCCCGTTGGCCTCGCACCAGCCCGCGAGCCCGGCGAGCTCGTCGCGGGAGAGCACGGTGCCGGTCGGGTTGGCGGGGCTGGCGACGATCAGCCCGCGCACCGGCTCGTCGAGGCCTTCGAGCATCTCGACGGTCGGCTGGAACCGGGTGGACGCGTCGCAGGGCAGTTCCACGACCTCGCAGCCCAGCGCCGACAGGATGTTGCGGTAGGCCGGGTACCCAGGGCTGGCCAGCGCGACCCGGTCACCGGCGTCGAAGGCGCCGAGGAAGGCCAGCAGGAACGCGCCGGAGGCACCCGTGGTCACGACGACCTCGTCCACCGGTACGGATTTGCCGTACGCCTTCTCGCAGTGCCCGGCGATGGCTTCCCGCAGCTCCAGGACGCCCAGCTGCTCGGTGTAGCCGAGCGCGTTGCTCTCCAGCGCCCGCGCGGCGGCCTCGCGGACCGCCTTCGGCGCCGGGGTGGAGGGCTGACCCGCGGCCAGCGACACGACGTCGCCGCGCGCCCGCTGCCGGGCGGCTGCTGCCGTGAGGACCTCCATGACCTGGAACGGGGCTACGTTCGCACGTTGAGCTGCGGCCAGCGCGGCGGGCTTCACCATGCGAGCCAGCGTGCCAGATGTCGGTGCGGATCCCGATGACCGGGAGCGGCAATCATCTGTAGCGGTGTTCTCGTCCGATGAGATGCGGATGAGGTGATGGCGCCCGGCACGTCCGGAAGGCCAGGTCGCGCTGGTCACCGGAGGTGCGGCGGGCATCGGATCG
The DNA here is from genome assembly GCF_004348445.1 of Saccharopolyspora aridisoli. GTDB lineage: Bacteria > Actinomycetota > Actinomycetes > Mycobacteriales > Pseudonocardiaceae > Saccharopolyspora > Saccharopolyspora aridisoli. The sequence goes on from NZ_SMKV01000009.1 coordinate 79,929, forward strand.
GTGATGCCCCCGACGGAGCCGGCGGCCGCGCGTGGACCGTCAGGCGGGCGCCCCGCCGAACGGGCACCGACGTCTCGGTGCCGCCGGTCGTCAGTACTTCGGAACGCTGATCTCGCCATCGACCGCGCGACGGGCGATGTCGGTGCGCCAGTGCGCGCCGGGCAGGTGGACTCGTTCGACCCGCTCGTAGACCGCGTCGCGCGCAGCGCTGAGATCTGGGCCGGTGGCCACGACCGACAGGACCCGCCCGCCCGACGACACCACGGCGCCGTCCTCGCGGCGGCGCGTGCCGGAGTGCAGCACGCCCTGCAGGTCCGCCCCCTTGATGACGTCGTCGACGCGCGGACGGCCCGGGTAACCCTCGGCGGCCAGCACAACCGTCACCGCCGAGCCCTGCTCCCACTCCAGTTCCGGCTGCTCGGCGAGCTCACCGCGCGCGACGGCGTTGAACAGCTGCGCCAGCGGGGTGTGCAGCAGCGCCAGCACGGCTTGGGTCTCGGGGTCGCCGAAGCGGCAGTTGAACTCGATGACCTGCGGGCCGTTCGAGGTCAGCGCGAGACCGGCGTAGAGCAAACCGGAGAACGGGCTGCCGCGGCGGTCGAGCTCGTCGACGGTGGGCTGCACGACCGTGCGCACCACTGTGTCGACCAGGTCGTCCGGGGCCCACGGCAGCGGCGCGTAGGCACCCATGCCACCGGTGTTCGGGCCCGCGTCGCCGTCGCCGACGCGCTTGAAGTCCTGCGCGGGCAGCAGCGGGACCACCGTGGTGCCGTCGACCAGGCAGAACAGCGAGGCCTCGGGCCCGTCGAGGAAGGACTCCAGCAGCACCGGGTGGCCGCCGTCGAGCAGCTTCATGGCGTGCGCGCGGGCGGCGTCGAAGTCGCCGGTGACCAGCACGCCCTTGCCCGCGGCCAGACCGTCGTCCTTGACCACCCAGGTCGGGCCGAAACCGGCCAGCGCGGCGTCCAGCTTCGCGGGGTTGTCCACGATCTCGCTGCGCGCGGTCGGCACGCCGGCGGAGACCATGACGTCCTTGGCGAAGGCCTTGGACCCCTCGATGCGGGCCGCGGCCTTGGACGGGCCGAAGCACGGGATGCCCGCGGCCCGCACGGCGTCAGAAGCGCCTGCGACCAGCGGTGTTTCCGGTCCGAAGACGACCAGGTCGGCCTTCCAGCGGGTGGCCAGCGCGGCCACCTCGTCGGGCTTGGCGACGTCGACGGCGTAGGACTCGGCGAACGCGGCGGTACCGGCGTTGCCGGGCGCGCAGGCCAGTGCCGTCACGGACGGATCACGGGACAGCGCCAACACGATCGCATGCTCCCGGCCGCCGCCGCCGATCACGAGGATTCGCACGAAACGCAGCGTAGAGCGTGCGGTGGGCCACTTGGCGGCTGCCCCCGGGGAAGTGTTGCCGCCGGATGGCGCATCGCAGGTCGCGCGGCGTTCATCCGGCGGTCGGCCGCATGTCGCACTGGTGTGTCCCTGGCGTCGGATGAGGGGGGTTGGGTGGAGCCGCCGCAGTCGGAACGAGGAGAAACATGAAGATTCGGGGACGGTTGATCGCTTTGTCCGTTGTGAGCGCTGCCGCGCTCGGGGTGATCACCTCGGTGGGGCCCGCTGCCGCCGAGCCGGCTCCGGACACCGCCCAGATCGAGGTGTTCGGCCACCGAGGCGCCTCCGGCTACCGGCCGGAGCACACGCTCGCCTCCTACGAGCTGGCCGCGCGCATGGGCGCCGACTACATCGAGCCCGACCTGGTGCCCACCAAGGACGGCGTGCTGGTCGCCCGGCACGAGCCCGAGATCGGCGGCACCACCGACGTCGACGAGCGCCCGGAGTTCGCCTCCCGCAAGACGACCAAGGTCGTCGACGGCACCGAGATGACCGGCTGGTTCACCGAGGACTTCACCCTCGCCGAGCTCAAGACGCTGCGCGCCGAGGAGCGCATCCCGGAAATCCGCCAGCACAACACCGTCTACGACGGCCTCTACGAGGTGCCCACCTTCCAGGAGGTGCTCGACCTGCGGGCGCGGCTGTCGGAGGAACTCGGCCGCGACATCGGCGTGGCACCGGAGACCAAGCACCCCAGCCACTTCCGCCGTCTGGGTCTGGCGCTGGAGCCCGGCGTGGTCGAGGCGCTGAACGCCAACGGCCTGAACGAGCGGGGCGCGAAAGTCGTCGTGCAGTCCTTCGAGGTCGGCAACCTCAAGGAGCTGCGCGGTGAGCTCCAGGTGCGGCTGGCGCAGCTGATCAGCAACAGCGGGGCACCGCAGGACTTCATCGAGTCCGGTGACCCGCGCACCTACGCCGACCTGGTCACACCGGAGGGGCTGGAGGAGATCTCGACCTACGCGGACGTGATCGGCCCCGACACCAAGGTGATCCTCCCGGTCGACGACAGCAACCACCTCACCGAGCCGACCGCGGTCGTCGCCGACGCCCACGCCGCCGGTCTGCAGGTCGTGCCCTACACCGTCCGCGCCGAGAACACCTTCCTGCCGGAGGACTTCCAGTCCTCGCAGGACCCGGCCCAGTGGGGCGACGCCCTCGGCTTCTTCCACGCCCTGTTCGACCAGGGCATCGACGGCGTCTTCAGCGACATGCCCGACCTCGCCATCACCGCTCGCGACCAGCGCTGACCAGCCCGGGTCGATCCGGGTGAGCTGGAACCGCCGTCCTCTTCCGGGGGCGGCGGTTCCGTCGTCGCGGGTGATCGCCGCGCAGCGCACCTAGCTCGCCGGACAGCCGCGAGCGCGGCCCTGGCCTACCTGGGCGGCGCGCACTGCCAGCGCTCAGCGCTGGACCAGGTGCTCGCCCGGGTGCGGGACGTGGTCGAGCACCAGGACCTGGCGGCACCGAGCAGGTGTCGGCGCACTCCAGCCGAGCGCGCCGACACCTCGACCCGGACGTTCTCCGAACTTCGCCGCAACATCATCGCGGTGCAGCGCTCGGCGATCGCGGACGAAGGCGACGCGGGCCACCTCGGCGACGAGGTGCTGCGCCGCGTCCTCCGCGAACTGGACCTGCGGGAAGCGGCCCTGGGAGGTTTCCGGCGGAACCGGTGAGGATCATGCCATCGAGTGGCGCACGATCGTCTGATCGCGTCCCGGGCCCACGCCGACCGCCGACACGCGGGCTCCGGAGAGCTCCTCGATGCGCTCGATGTAGGCGCGGGCGTTGGCAGGCAGGTCCTCGAAGCTGCGGCAGTCGCTGAGGTCCTCCCACCAGCCCGGCATCTCCTCGTACACCGGAACCGCGTGGTGCACGCCGGTCTGGGTCATCGGCATGTCCTCGACCCGCTCGCCGTCGACGTCGTAGGCGACGCAGACCGGGATGGTCTCCAGGCCGGAGAGCACGTCGAGCTTGGTCAGGAAGTAGTCGGTGATGCCGTTGACGCGGGTCGCGTAGCGGGCGATCACCGCGTCGAACCAACCGGTCCGCCGCGAGCGACCGGTGGTCACGCCGAACTCGCCGCCCTGCTTGCGCAGGTTCTCGCCGGCCTCGTCGGTCAGCTCGGTCGGGAACGGGCCCGCACCGACGCGCGTCGTGTAGGCCTTGAGGATGCCGATCACCGCGCTGATCTTCGTCGGGCCGACGCCGGAACCGGCCGAAGCGCCACCGGCGGTCGGGTTCGAGGAGGTCACGAACGGGTAGGTGCCGTGGTCGACGTCGAGCAGCGTGCCCTGCGAACCTTCCAGCAGCACCCGCTCGCCGCGCTCCAACGCCTTGTTGATCAGCAGCTTGGTGTCGGCGATGCGGCCCGCGAACTTCTCCGCCTGCCCCAGCACGGTGTCCACGACCTCTTCCGCGTCGATCGCGCGGCGGTTGTAGACCTTGACCAGGATCTGGTTCTTGATGTCGAGGGCGGCCTCGACCTTCTGGCGCAGGATCTTCTCGTCGAGCAGGTCCTGCATCCGGACGCCGACGCGAGCGATCTTGTCCTGGTAGCAGGGGCCGATGCCGCGGCCGGTGGTGCCGATCTGCTTCTTGCCCAGGTACCGCTCGGTCACGCGGTCGATGGCCACGTGGTACGGCATGATCAGGTGCGCGTCGGCGGACAGCAGCAGCCGCGAGGTGTCGACCCCGCGCTCCTCCAGCCCGGCGAGCTCCTCCAGCAGGACGCCCGGGTCGACGACGACGCCGTTGCCGATCACGTTCGTCACGCCGGGGGTCAAGATTCCCGACGGGATGAGGTGCAGCGCGAAGTCCTGCCCGTCCGGGAGCACGACGGTGTGTCCCGCGTTGTTGCCGCCCTGGTAACGCACGACCCACTGCGCCTGCTCGCCGAGCAGGTCTGTCGCCTTACCCTTGCCTTCGTCGCCCCACTGGGCGCCGATCAGCACGATCGCCGGCATGTGAAACTCCAACCTGGACTGGGTGGTCGCCAGCGTGACCGCACGCTTCGCCCGCTCCCACCACGGGGTATGCCGGTCGATCAGGGTAAACCAGGAGCGAATCGTGAGTACCACCGCATTGTCCTGCGGAAACGTTGCTGGCGCAGCGCGTCCGTCCGGTGACTCTGTGCAATGGCACGAAGTTTCCGCCGCGCCGGGTCGCAACGAGGTCGATCCGCTGCTGGCAGGAGCAACCGATCGGGTGGTCGTGCACGGCACGGACATGGACCTCGCCGCCGTCGTCCTGCGGCTGCTGCGCAAGGAACGGCTGACCGAACTGGCCGTCGGCTACGTGCCGGTGGCCGACTCACCGGTGGCCCGGCTGTGGGGCCTGGGCGTCGGGGACTTCGAGCGCGCGCTGACCGCGCCCCCGCGACCGGTGCCGCTGATCAGGGACGACTCGGGCGGAATCCTGCTGGGGGAGGGCGTGATCGCGCCGGTCACCGGCCAGGCGTACTGCGACGACGAGCAGGTCCTCAACGGCGCCGCGCAGAGTTTCGTGGTCTCCCCGGACCCGGATGCGGCACCGCTGCCGGACCCGACGGCAGATCCGCTGAACCACACGATCGAGCCCCCGATGGACGGGCTGCGGGTCAGCGTCACCCGGCGCCGGCTGCTGCGCCGTCGCACCGGATCGGCCCGGGGGCGGGCTTTCCAGGCGTCGTTCCGGTCGGCCACCGTGCGGCACGACGGCAGCGATCATCCCAGGCCGGTGGAGAAGTGGGTCTGGTACCGGCACACCGAGGACCTCAACCTGGCGCGTTGATCACCGGGGTGTGTGGAATTCACATATAGGTGGCACGAGCGGTGGCGACTTCACGCCATGTCACCTCCCGGCCACTCCTCGGCATTGAATCGGCCACCCACGTGGGCAATCGTCATCCCGAAGCAGGCGACCAAGCCCATTGCGGAGGAAGCCATGTCACGTTCGTTGCGCGCCACCCTGACCGCCCTGCCGCTGGCCGGACTGATCAGCATCGGGCTCGCCACCCCGGCCGCCGCCGAGCCGCCGGGCGTCCCCGACCCGACCACGGCCAAGGCCGAGCTCGCTGACCTGACCGTCGCAGCCGAAGGCTCGATGGACGGCTACAGCCGGGAGGAGTTCCCGCACTGGATCGACGGGCCGGACAACTGCAACACCCGCGAAGCGGTGCTCAAGCGGGACGGTGACGGCGTCGAGGTCGGCTCCGACTGCTACCCGACCGCGGGCAGCTGGGCCAGCCCGTACGACGGCGAGACCTGGACCCAGCCGTCCGACCTGGACATCGACCACATCGTTCCGCTGGCCGCCGCGTGGCGCTCGGGTGCCGCCGAGTGGACCCAGGACCAGCGCCAGGCGTTCGCCAACGACCTGGAAGGCCCGCAGCTCATCGCTGTCACCGACAACGTCAACCAGGAGAAGGGCGACCAGACCCCGGACACCTGGATGCCGCCGGCCGCCGACTACCACTGCGCCTACGCCTCCATGTGGGTCGGCACCAAGCACAAGTACCAGCTGACCATCACCGAAGCCGAGAAGGGCGCTCTCCAGACCGCCCTGGACGGCTGCTGAAGCGGCACAGCCGCTTCCGCCCCACCACCTGATCAGCTGGCACCGCCGCGGGGCGGTCCTCCTGTGACGGCGCGTCGGCGCTGTGCACCTGGCCACATGAGTCGGCGCGCCCGGAGCAGGAGGGCGGCCTCAGGTTCCGCACCGCCACGCGAAGCGCCCCCGCACGAACTCGGCGAGGGCATACTGCGGTCATGGGCGAGTTGCGCACGACTCTGACCGCACCTCCCGGCGGGGTTCTGACCGACGAGGTGGGCGTGATCACCGGCGAGCTGGAACTGGCGACCTCCTGCGAGCAGGGCGCGGTGCGGGTGCGCATCCGCTACTCCGGCGCTGAGGAGTGGTACCGCCTCTCAGCGGCCGACTGCGAGCTGCACGACCCGCGTGACCACGAGCCGCTGCACGCCTGCCTGGCGGCCGTGCTGAACCGGCCTTAGCCCTCGTCCGGGTGCAACGGCGGGAGGGCCGCGACGGCTTCGGTGCGGGTCAGGCCGGACGCCTGCAGCAGGTCGACGGCGATCGAACGCACCTGCAGGACCACGACCTGCATCGAGAAGTCGCCCTCGCCGAGCAGTTCCACTGTGGACTTCTTGGCGACCGAGCGCGCAGCGTCCCTCGCCTGCAGCGGATCCTTGCCGCTGGCCAGCTCGTCGCGCAGCAGCACCACGGTTCCCGCGAGCTCCTCCAGCATGCCCGGTAGCGGGCGCGGAACGGGTTCTTCGTCGCGCAGCGCGGCCAGCGCCCGCCGGGCCAGCACGCGCGTGTTGCGCAGCGCGCGGTCGACGGGGGTAGCGGCGTTCTCGTAGCGCTCCAGGTCGCCGCGCCTGCGCCAGCGGATCGGCGCGAACCGGGCGATCTCGGCCCCGGCCTCCAGCGCGGCGCGGAACTCCTCGACGGACTTGTGGCTCTTGCGGGCGTCGGCCAGCACATCAGCGGCCATCGACACGTCCCGGTGCGCGACCGCGCTCGCGACCCCGCGCAACGCGTCGGCGAGCGCTCCCAGCACCACGCGACCGTTGCGGTGCGCGACCGCGAGGGGGTTGGCGGGCAGCAGCGCGGCGACGGCGAAGCCGACCAGCCCGCCGATCGCGGCGTCGAGCATCCGCGTCAGCCCGCCGGCCGTGGCCGGCGGCAGCAGCGTCGCGACCAGCACCGATGACGACGCTGCCTGCAGCACGATCACGCCCCCGCTGTCCAGCAGCACGGCCGTGGACATCGCCAGCGCGACGACCAGTGCGATCTGCCACGTCCCGGTGCCGATCACCGAGATCAGCACGTCGCCGACCCCGACACCGATGCACACGCCGACGACCAGCTCCAAGGCTCGTCGCATCCGCTGCCCGAGCGAGACGCCCAGCGAGATCACCGCGGCGATGGGGGCGAAGAACGGCGCGACGTGCCCGACGATGTCGTGCGCGAGGAACCAGGCCACACCGGCGGCCAGCGCGCACTGGACGATCGGCACACCGGTTCGCAGCAACCGCCGGAACCGGCGGGTCAACTCCTCGCGCAAACGCCCCACGAACCCATCCTCCGCCATCGAATGCCATCTCCACCGGCAGATCCGGCCACCGCCGCAGTCACCCGACCCGGACCACCGCCGCGATCCGAAACCCGATCACCGCCGTGATCCGGCCCCGGAACTCGGCGGTGATCGCGGGGGTGTGTGGTGATGACGGTTGCGGGTCAGGCGAGGTCGTTGGCTTCCAGGGAGGCCGGGTCGCTGTCCTCGAGGAGCTGGCGGCAGCGGTCGAACTCCTCGGTCTCGCCGATGGCTCGAGCCGCCTTGGCCAGCGCCGCGATCGAGCGGAGCACGCCGCGGTTGGGCTCGTGGCGCCACGGGACCGGGCCGAAGCCCTTCCAACCGGAGCGGCGCAGGGCGTCCAGACCGCGGTGGTACCCGGTGCGCGCGTAGGCGTAGGCGGCGATGTTCTCGCCGCTGTTCAGGGCGTTGTCGGCGAGCGCGGCCCAAGCGGCGCTGAACGCCGGGTGCTGCGCGGCGACCTCGGCGGGGTCGGTGCCTGCGTCCAGGGCGCCCTGCGCCTCCGGGCTCTCCGGCAGCAGCGTCTCCGGCGGCTCCAACAGGTTCCTCGTCATGCACCCATCCTCGCACTTCGCCCAAGACGACGACGGTCCGTCCACCCACCGGGCGGACGGACCGTCGCAGAACAACAAAGCCGACCAACGTCAGGCAAGCTGCATACACCAGACTCGGATCCCGGAGCCAGTGAGTCGCTCAGGTTCCGCCACCCGCACCGCCAAGCAGCACGAGCAGCAACATCGATGATCAGCCGGCGATCATGCGGCCTGCGGACTTGAGGACCTCGCAGCCCTGGGCGACGCGAGCGGCCATGGCCTGCTCGGCGACCTTGAGGTAGCTGCGCGGGTCGTAGGTCTTCTTGTTGCCGACCTCGCCGTCGATCTTGAGCACACCGTCGTAGTTCTTCAGCATGTGGTCGGCGATGGGCCGGGTGAAGGCGTACTGGGTGTCGGTGTCGATGTTCATCTTGATCACGCCGTAGGAGACCGCCTCGTGGATCTCCTCCAGCAGCGAACCGGAACCACCGTGGAAGACCAGGTCGAACGGCTTGGAGCCGGCGGCCAGGCCCAGCTTCTCCGACACCACGTCCTGACCCTGCTTGAGGATCTCCGGGCGCAGCTTGACGTTGCCCGGCTTGTAGACGCCGTGCACGTTGCCGAAGGTCGCGGCCAGCAGGTAGCGGCCCTTCTCGCCGGTGCCGAGGGCTTCGACGGTCTTGATGTAGTCGCCGGGCGCGGTGTAGAGCTTGTCGTTGATGTCGTTGGCGACGCCGTCCTCTTCGCCGCCGACGACGCCGACCTCCAGCTCCAGGACGATCTTGGCCTTGGCCGAGAGCTCCAGCAGCTCCTGCGCGATCTGCAGGTTCTCGTCGAGGTCGATCGCCGAGCCGTCCCACATGTGCGACTGGAACAGCGGGTTCTCGCCGCGGTTGACCCGCTCCTGGCTGATCTGGATCAGCGGCTTGACGTAGCCGTCGAGCTTGTCCTTCGGGCAGTGGTCGGTGTGCAGCGCGATGTTCACCGGGTACTTGGCGGCGACGACGTGCGCGTACTCGGCGAGCGCGGCGGCACCCGTGACCATGTCCTTGACCTTGGTGCCGGAGGCGAACTCGGCACCCCCGGTCGACACCTGGATGATGCCGTCACTCTCGGCCTCGGCGAACCCGCGCAGCGCCGCGTTGAGCGTCTCCGACGAGGTCACGTTGATCGCTGGGTAGGCGAACTCACCGGTCTTCGCCCGGTCCAGCATCTCCGCGTAGACCTCGGGGGTCGCGATGGGCATCGGTCATCCTCCTCAGATGGAGTTCGGTCGTGAAGTGACGCGAGATCGCGCAGCATCCTAGGAACCCCAGCGCACCGTCCGCGGCGCGTCGGGGCACATACCACTCTTTCGCGCGTCACAGTGCCCCAGCGGTGTTGTTTTGAAAAGTTGGTGCAAGGATTCAGAAAACGATCCTGTGCACATACTCACACGCCGGAGCGCCTGCCGCCTACAGCCAAGCGCCGGTGACGACCTCCCACTGGCGGACGGTGGTCGAGGCGATCACCCCGGCCTTCGTGTACGGGTCGGCGGCCAGGACGTCCTCGAGCTCGGCCTCGTCGGCGGTCTCGTAGACGATCTGCGCGCCCTCGCCGTCGGTGTAGGGCCCGCCGGCCAGCAGCGTGCCCCGTTCGGCCAGTCCGCGCGAGTACTCCCGGTGCTCCGGGCGGACCGCCAGCCGCTTCTCCTCATCAGGCCCGTAGACCAGCTCGACAACGAACCTCGCCATGTTCTGCCTCCCTAGCGGCGGTTTCAACGATCGCCATGGACGCTAACCCGAACCCGCCCCGCGAACCCATCCTCGCCCGGTAAGTTCTTCGATCATGGGCGGTGATTCGGATGGGATCGAGCGCAGCGTCGAGAAGACCTTCGGCACGCTGCGCAAGTTGGACGGAGCCCACCGGGAGACGCAGCAACCGCTGTCCTTGGAGGACATCTACAAGCAGCAGCGGATGCGGATGGTCCGGCTGGCGATCCTGCTGGTCGACGACATCAGCAGCGCCGAGGACGTGGTCCAGGAGGCCTTCACCGGGCTCTACCGGAACTGGTCCGGGCTGCGCGACGCCAACGCCGCGATCGCCTACCTGCGCACGGCGGTCGTCAACGGGTCCCGCTCGATGCTGCGCCGCCGCAAGACCGCCCGCGAGTACCAGCCGCCGCACCAGGCCAACGCGCGCTCGGCGGAGTCGCTGGCGATGCTCACCGCCGAGCACCAGGCGGTGGTGGACGCGCTGGGCAAGCTGCCGCGCAGGCAGCGCGAGGTGCTCGTGCTGCGCTACTACGGCAACCTGTCGGAGGCCGAGATCGCCGAGGCGACCGGCGTCTCGAAGGGCACCGTCAAGTCGACGGCGAGCCGCGCCCTGGAGGCGTTGCAGAAGCACATGGCGAGCTGACGACGGTCTATATTCGGTGAATCAGACATTCCCCCGGTCTCACCGTCCGTGACCGCTTCGGTGGGTTCGGTTCGGCTGAGCCGTAGAACACCGGTTTTGGTGTAGACCACTGCTCGCGTTTGGCGGAGGATCGTCGTTGTGAACACTGCCGAACTGATCCTCACCGGCGCGCGGGTCGTCACCCCGGGCGGAATCGCGCAACCGGGCTGGGTGCGGGTGTCCGCAGGCAAGATCGCCGCCGTCGGTGACGGCGCGGTCCCCCAGGGCCCGGCGATCGAGCTGTCCGGGCGCTGGCTGGTGCCAGGCTTCGTGGACATCCACTGCCACGGCGGTGGTGGCGGTTCGTTCACCTCACTCGAACCCGAGCAGACCGAGACCGCGGTGGCCCACCACCGCGCGCACGGCACCACAACGATGCTGGCGAGCTTGGTGTCCGCGCCGCTCCCGGAGCTGGTCAAGCAGATCGGCACGCTGGCCGAGCTGACCGCCGACGGTCTGCTGGCCGGTGTTCACCTGGAAGGACCGTTCCTCTCGCACGCCCGTTGCGGCGCGCACGCTCCGGAGGCGCTGCGCGCGCCGGAGGCCGACGACGTCCGCCAGCTGCTCGACGCTGGCCGCGGCACGGTCCGGATGGTCACCCTCGCTCCCGAGCTGCCCGGCTCGCGGGACGCGGTCCGGCAGCTGGTCGACGGCGGTGCGATCGCCGCCGTCGGGCACACCGACGCGGTCGCCGACGAGGTGCTGGAGGCCGTGGACGCCGGAGCGACCGTGGCGACGCACCTGTTCAACGGCATGCGTCCGCTGCACCACCGCGAGCCCGGACCGGTAGGGGCGCTGCTGGACGACGAGCGGGTCAGCGTCGAGCTGATCTGCGACCTGGTGCACCTGCACCCGACCGTCGCCCGGCTGGCCGCCACCCACGCGGGAACCGACCGGACGATCCTGGTCACCGACGCCATCAGCGCCACCGGCGCCGGTGACGGCACCTACGAACTGGGCGCGCTGCCGGTGGCGGTCGTCGACGGCGAGCCCCGGCTGGCCGACGGCTCGCTGGCCGGCAGCACGCTGACCATGGACGCCGCGTTCCGCAACCTGGTGCGCAGCTGCGGGCTGTCCATACCGGCCGCGGTCGCGGCCACCTCGACGAACCCGGCGCGGCGGTTGGGGCTGGCCGACGTGGGCGAGATCCGTCCGGGAGCGGACGCGAACATGGTCGTGCTCGGTGAGGACCTGGACCTGCAGGGCGTCATGCACGGCGGCCGGTGGCTTGCGGAACCCGCGTGACCTGGCGCATCGCCGATCTGCGGCCGTTCGGCCGGGCGGCTGGTTGCGGTCGGGGGATGGACAGCCGGGAAACCGAGGACACGCTGTCCGCCGCGTTGCCGGCGCGAGCGAGCAGCCGTCCCACCCCGTCGCAGCGCACGCTGCGACCCGGTCCCACGGGCGTGCGGCTCCTCGTGATCGTTCTGGGACTCCTGTCCGGATTGCTCGCTGCGGATGCCACAACCCGTTACCCCAACGGGTGATCGGGGGTGTGCGCTGCGTTGATGTCCCTCGGCTCTCCCGAAAATCGGGCGAAGCGGCGTCACGGTACCGTTGGCAAGCGTGACGTCCGAATTCGCCGCCGCGGCACAACCCGCGCTCGCTCTGCTTCCGGATTGGCTGAATCCGGAGAACATCGTCTCTGGTCTCGGCCCGTTCGCGCTGATCGGCGTCTGCCTGATCATCTTCGCCGAATGCGGTCTGCTCATCGGCTTCTTCCTGCCGGGTGACTCGCTGCTGTTCGTGACCGGCATGTTCGTCGCCATCGGCGCGATCAACACGCCGATCTGGCTGGTCTGCGTGCTCCTCGCGGTGTGCGCCTTCGTCGGGAACGTGACCGGGTACTGGATCGGGCGCAAGGTCGGCCCGGCGATGTTCAACAAGCCCGACTCGAAGCTGTTCAAGCGCGAGCACGTCGACAAGACGCACGCGTTCTTCGAGAAGTACGGGGCCCGCGCGATCATCCTGGCGCGCTTCGTGCCGATCGTCCGCACGTTCATCACAGCGGTGGCCGGCATCGGCCAGATGGACCAGAAGAAGTTCTTCAGCTACTCGGCCATCGGCGGTGTGGCCTGGACCCTGAGCATGACGCTGCTCGGGTTCTTCCTGGGCAACATCCCGTGGATCCGGAACAACATCGAGGCCATGGCCCTCGTCATCGTCGTGATCTCGATCGTGCCGATCATCGTCGAGTACATCAAGGGACGCCGCGAGAAGGCCCGCGAAGCGGCCTGACGGAACCCTCGGGAGAAGAGCCGGACCGTTCGGGTCCGGCTCTTCTCCCGCATCAAGGGGCGGTTCTGCCCGGAGTCCTCACCACGCCAAGCCGAGGTCGGCGTGCTGCTGCACCCAGGTGTGCATGACGATTCCCGCGGCGACTCCGGCGTTGATCGATCGGGTGGAACCGAACTGCGCGATGGAGACCACCAGGTCGGCCTCGCGGCGGGACTCCTCGTGCAGACCGGGCCCCTCCTGACCGAACAGCAGCACGCAACGGCGCGGCAGCTCCGCGCGCTCCACCGGGATCGCGCCCGGCGTGTTGTCCACCGCCACGACCGCCAGGTCCGCTTCCCGCGCCCACTCGGTCAGCGACTCGACGTCCGGGTGGTGGTGGACGTGCTGGTACCGGTCGGTGACCATCGCGCCGCGCCGGTTCCAGCGGCGACGACCCACGATGTGCACCGCCTCCGCCAGGAACGCGTTGGCGGTGCGCACCACGGTGCCGATGTTGTGGTCGTGCTGGAAGTTCTCGATGGCCACGTGGAAGTCGTGCCGCCGCTGGTCCAGGTCGGCGACGATCGCCTCCCGCTTCCAGTACCGGTAGTGGTCGACGACGTTGCGCCGGTCACCGTGCTCCAGCAGCTCCGGGTCGTAGCGCTCGTCGTCCGGCCAGGAACCCTCCCACGGGCCCACGCCGACGCTGGTCCCCCACTCGGTGGGCCCGACGTCCTCGCTCACGCCAGTCCGAGGTCGGACAGCCCCAGCAACGTGCGGTAGGGCAGTCCCGCTTCCTCGATGGACTCGCGAGCCCCGGTGTCGCGGTCGACGACGGTCGCCACGCCGACCACCTCGGCGCCCGCTTCGCGCAGCGCCTCGACGGCGGTGAGCACGCTGCCGCCGGTGGTCGAGGTGTCCTCCACGGCCAGCACCCGCCTGCCGGTGATGTCCGGTCCCTCGATCTGGCGCTGCATGCCGTGGGCCTTCGCGGACTTGCGCACCACGAAGCTGTCCAGCCCGGGACCATCGGCGTGCATCATCGCCGCGGCGACCGGGTCGGCGCCCAGGGTGAGCCCGCCGACGGCGGTGTAGTCCCAGTCAGCGGTGATCTGCCGCAGCAGACTCCCGATCAGCGGGGCCGCCTGGTGCTGGAGGGTCGCCCGGCGCAGGTCCACGTAGTAGTCGGCCTCCTTGCCGGAGGACAACGTCACCTTGCCGTGCACCACCGCGAGCTCTTTGACCAGACGGGCCAGTTCGGAGCGCTGCTTCTCGTTCACCACGAGACCCGAGGATAGTTCTCAGGTCCGGCCGGGAACGGTGCGGGTGACCACCATGCGCTGCAGCTTCTTCGGGATCAGCCGACCGATGGCGACCAGCGCCTTGTACTGGGCGCCCGGGATCGACACCGCCTTGCCCGCGCGGAGGTCGGCCAGCGACTCGTGCACGACCTGGTCGGCCTGCAGCCAGAAGGCGCGCGGGAGCTTGCTCATCTCCAGACCGGCGCGCTCGTGGAACTCGGTCCGGGTGAATCCGGGGCACAGCACCATGACCCGCACCCCGGTGCCCGCCAGGGAGGTCGCCAGACCCTCGGAGAAGGCGATCACGTAGGCCTTGGTGGCGGCGTAGGTGGAGCCGGAAACGGTGAAGAACCCGGCCACGCTGCCCACGTTGATCACGTCGCCGCGCCCGCGCTCGCGCATCGTCCGCACGGCCGCGTGGGTCAGCTCCAGCACCGCCGCGACGTTGACGTCCAGCTGCTGCCGCAGCACCTCGGGCGCGAGGTCCCAAAAAGCTCCGCCGGTGCCGAACCCGGCGTTGTTGACCAGCACGTCCACCGGCCTCGTCGCGTCGCCGAGGCGCTCGGCGACCTCCGCCCGCTGCGCGGCGTCGGACAGGTCCGCCGGGAGGATCTCGACCGCCACGTTGTGCCTGGTCTTGAGCCGGTCGGCGAGCTCTTCGAGACGCTCGGTGTCGCGCGCGACCAGGACCATGTCGTGACCCTCAGCGGCCAGCCGACGGGCGTAGGTGCGGCCGATACCCGCGGTGGCACCGGTGACGAGTGCGGTAGGCATGTGCCGAACCTACCCGCCTCGAGATGAGGGCGGTGCTGCGGTCGTCCTGCCTCGCGCGCGGTGCGGGTGGCCGCAGGGCCCAACGGGAAAGCTCTCGGCCCTCCTGCTCCGGGCGCGCCGACTCGTGCCGCCGATGCACCACGTCCGCTTCGGCGGGAAGAACAACCTCAGAACGGATACGCCTCTTGGCCTACTGGATGTGCTCCGAGGGCTCTTCCACCTCGGTCCCGGCCGACGTGCCGTTGGGGTCGCTGTCGAACGGGTCGACCAGGTCGGCGAGGTCGCCGAGATCGCGCAGCAGGCGCTCCAGGCGTGCCGGGTCGACGTCGGCGGGGTGCATCGCGGCGAGCACCCAGTCGTTCTCCAGCCAGACCACGGTGACGTCCTGGCCGATCTCCTCGGTGGCCTCGACCAGGTCGGCGGTGACCAGCGGGCGGGCCGAGGCGACCTCGGTGACGAAGGCGTAGCGCGAGCCGACCGGGCCCAGCAGGTCCAGCCCGGAGTCCTGGGGCACCGGCACGTCCGGCAGCCACAGCTCGATGGTCGCCGGGGTCGTGCGGCGGCAGCGGACGCCCACCAGGACGGCGACGTTCTTCCCCCCGGTTTCCAGGTCCAGCACGTAGACCTGACGACGGCCGTTCGCGGTGAACGTCGAGCCCGCCACCACGTCCATCGCGGTCGTCGCGCCGTACTGGGCGAGCACGCCGCGCTCCCACCGCGTCGGCAGGACGCGGTCCACTTCGGCGAACTGCCAACCGCGCAGCGCCGCCCAGCGACGCCGCTCCCGGTTGTTGGAGGTGCGCTGCGATCGGTCGGAGATCAGCAGCGCGACGCCGGCGACGATCGCGACGACGGCGACGAGGAACCAGAGCCACGCAGGTATGCCCACACCGGGCAGGGTAGTCCGAACATCGCGGAACTCGAAGATCACCTGGGCATCGGAATTCGAACCGCTCATTCGGCTGATCTTGACGTGCGAAAACCGCGCTCCGGGAGGCTCACCCGGCGCGGTCGTCGCAGAGGGCTCGCCACTCGGCAGTGTCGGGCGCGGGGCCGCGCAGGGCGGCGCCGCCGGCGCGAAGGCCCCCCAGGACCAGGCCGAGGTAGCGGGCGCGGAGTTCGGCGCGGCGCGACTCGGTGGTCGGCAGCGACGGGTTGAGGTGCTTGAACAGCAGCAGGACGTCGGTCCCGTCGACATCGGCCCGGAGCTCACCGGCCCGCTTGGCGTCGTCGACCAGCGCCTCGATCACCTCGGCGACCCGCTCCTGGAGGTCGCGGAACTCGACCGAGGAGGTGTGCCGCTCCTCCAGCTGCGGCAGCGCGGTCCCGATGCCCGAGCCCTCCCGCAGGCAGCGGTGCATGAAGCGGCTCAGCGCCCGCCAGGGATCTCCCTCCTCGGCGCGCGCGGCCTCGGCTTCATCGATGACCAGGCGGAACGCCGCGATGCGCACCTGCTCGACGAGCTCGGACTTGCTCGGGTAGCGGCGGTAGATGCTGGCCACGCCGACCCCGGCGCGCTTGGCGACCTCGGCCATCGGAGCGGCCATCCCGTGCTCGGCGAAGACCTCCCGGGCGGCTCGGATCACGGCGTCGTCGTGCCGAGCGGTCGTTGCTGTGGCCATGGACACAAGGCTACGCCCGCGCGGAATGGTTCGTTCCGCTAAGAGGTTGTCGTTGTCCGGACCTCCCGAACTCCGACCGCAGAGGAAATCCATGACCACCGAACTGGCACGCCCCGGCCCCGCGAGCGAGCGCGGGTTGTCGCGTTCCGGCTCGTTCTGGTTCATCGGCGGGATCTACGCCCTGTTCCTGATGGCCTCCACCGCCCCGTCCCCGATGTACTCGATCTACCAGCAGCGGTGGGGGTTCACCAACACCGTCCTGACGGAGGTCTTCGCCTCCTACGCGGTGGCGATCCTGGTGGCGCTGCTGCTGTGCGGGTCGCTGTCGGACCACGTCGGACGACGCCCGGTGCTGATCGGCGCGCTGGTGGTCGAGATCGCCGCTGTGCTGGTGCTCGCGCTGGCCAGCGGCGTCGGCGGGCTGTTCGCCGGCCGCGTGCTGCAGGGGCTGGCCACGGGCGCTGCGACGAGCGCGATCAGCGGTGCGCTGCTGGACTTCCAACGCCCCGGGTCCAGCCAGGGCTCGTTGGTCAACGGGGTCGCGGCGGCGCTGGGCATGGCGGGCGGGTCGCTGCTGTCGGGAATCCTCGTGCAGTTCGCCCCCGGACCGACGCTGACCAGCTACCTGCTGCTCGCGACCGGTTTCGCGGTGGCGATCCCGGTCGTGCTCGCGATGCCGGAAACGGTGGCGAAGAACAGCTCGTTCGGTGAGGCGCTGCGCCCGCGCAGGCCGGTCGTCCCGGCGGGCCAGAGCGCTCGGTTCGCGCTGATGTCGACCATGGTGCTGGCCTCGTGGATCGTCGGCGGGATGTTCATGTCGCTGGCCCCGTCGGTGGCCAAGGGCATGGTGCACGACCTCCCGAACCTGATCAGCGGGCTCCCCGTGGCGGTGCTGGCCGGCTTCGGCGGCCTCACTCAGCTGCTGCTGGCGCGCTGGCCCGCCGAGCGCGCGGTGCGCGCCGGAGCGGTGCTGATGATCACCGCGATGGCCGGGGTCGCTGCCGCGGTCCTGTCCCAGCACGCGTTCCTGTTCTTCGTGGCCACCGCCGTGCTCGGTGTCGGTTGGGGGCTGATGTTCATGGGCGCCTTCCGGATGCTCACCGGCTTGGCGGCCCCGCACCAGCGCGCGGGCACGGCGGCGATGATCTACGTCGTCGCCTACCTCTCGGCCACGGTCCCGGCCGTAGTGCTCGGCTACATCAGCACCATCACGGACCTGACGACGGCCACCCTGGTCTTCACCGCAGCGGCCTCCTCGTTCGCCGCGATCGCCGCCCTCTCCACGCTCCGCCGCTGACCCCGGGCGGCCTCAGAACTCCGCGCGAGGTTCGAGGCCGCCCGGGGAGCGGGGTCACTCCGCGGGTTCGACGGCAAGGGCTTCGTTGTCGTCGGTGACGTCGATGCGGACCTTGTCGCCTTCGCGGATGTCGCCCGCGAGGAGCTTGCGGGCCAGCTGGTCGCCGATGGCCGACTGCACCAGGCGGCGCAGCGGGCGAGCGCCGTAGACCGGGTCGAAACCGTTGAGCGCCAGCCAGTCCCGCGCCGCCGGTTGCACGTCGAGGGCCAGCCGGCGCTGCGCGAGCCGCTTGGCCAGCCGGTCCACTTGGATGTCCACGATGGACGTGAGCTCCTCGGTGTTGAGCTGGTGGAACACCACGACGTCGTCGAGCCGGTTGAGGAATTCGGGCTTGAAGTGCCCGCGCACCACCGACATCACGGCCTCGTCTCGGTCCCGCTCGCCGAGGTTGGGATCGGCGATGGCCTGCGACCCGAGGTTGGAGGTCAGCACCAGGATCGTGTTGCGGAAGTCGACCGTGCGGCCCTGCCCGTCGGTGAGCCGCCCGTCGTCGAGGACCTGCAGCAGCACGTCGAAGACGTCGGAGTGTGCTTTCTCGACCTCGTCGAACAGCACCACCGAGTAGGGCCTGCGGCGGACCGATTCGGTGAGCTGACCGCCCTGGTCGTGGCCGACGTAGCCGGGCGGGGCACCGACCAGGCGGGACACCGAGTGCTTCTCGGAGTACTCGCTCATGTCGATGCGGATCATCGACCGCTCGTCGTCGAACAGGAACCCGGCGAGCGCCTTGGCCAGCTCGGTCTTGCCGACCCCGGTCGGGCCCAGGAACAGGAACGAGCCGGTCGGCCGGTCCGGGTCGGCGACACCGGCGCGGGTGCGCCGGACCGCGTCGGCGACCGCGCGCACCGCTTCCGCCTGACCGACGACGTGGGCGCCGAGGGCGTCCTCCATCCGCAGCAGCTTGGTGGTCTCGCCCTCCATCAGGCGCCCCGCGGGGATGCCGGTCCAGGCGCTGACGACGTCCGCGACGTCGTCAGCGGTGACCTCCTCCTGCAGCATCGCCTTGCGCTCGGTCTGCGCGTGGGTGGCCGTGTCGAGTTCTTTCTCCAGCGCGGGGATTCGCCCGTAGCGGAGTTCTGCGGCCTTGCCGAGGTCGCCGTCGCGCTCGGCGCGCTCGGACTCCCCGCGCAGCTGTTCCAGCTGGGTCTTGAGGTCGCGGACCTTGTCGATGGACTCCTTCTCCTGCTGCCAGCGCGCGGTGAGCTCGGAGAGCTTCTCGCGCCGGTCGGCGAGCTCGGCGCGCAGCGCCGCGAGGCGTTCGACCGAGGCCGGGTCGGACTCCTTGGCCAGCGCCATCTCCTCGATCTCCAGCCGGCGCACGGCCCGCTCGACCTCGTCGATCTCCACCGGACGCGAGTCGATCTCCATGCGCAGCCGGGAGGCGGCCTCGTCGACCAGGTCGATGGCCTTGTCCGGCAGGAAGCGGGCGGTGATGTAGCGGTCGGACAGCGTCGCTGCGGCCACCAGGGCCCCGTCGGTGATCCTGACGCCGTGGTGGACCTCGTAGCGCTCCTTGAGCCCGCGCAGGATCGCCACGGCGTCCTCGGGGCTCGGTTCGCCGACCAGCACCTGCTGGAATCGGCGTTCCAGCGCGGCGTCGGTCTCGATGCGCTCGCGGTACTCGTCGAGCGTGGTCGCGCCGACCATGCGCAGCTCGCCGCGCGCCAGCATGGGTTTGATCATGTTGCCCGCGTCCATCGAACCATCACCGGAGGCACCAGCGCCGACGATGGTGTGCAGCTCGTCGATGAAGGTGATCACCTGACCGGCTGATTCGGTGATCTCCTTCAGCACGGCCTTGAGCCGTTCCTCGAACTCGCCCCGGTACTTCGCGCCGGCCACCATCGAACCGAGGTCGAGCGAGATGACCCGCTTGCCGCGCAGCGATTCGGGCACGTCACCTGCGACGACCCGCTGCGCGAGGCCCTCGACGATGGCGGTCTTGCCGACACCGGGCTCACCGATGAGCACCGGGTTGTTCTTGGTCCGCCGGGACAGCACCTGCACGACGCGACGGATCTCGGCGTCGCGGCCGATGACCGGGTCGAGCTCGCCTGCGCGGGCGCGCTCGGTGAGGTCCTGGCCGTACTTCTCCAGCGCTTGGTAGGTGCCTTCGGGATCGGGGCTGGTCACGCGGGCCGAGCCGCGCACGTTGGCGAAGGCCTCCCGCAGGGCGTCGGGCGTGGCTCCGTGCTTGCGCAGCAGGTCGGCGACGCTGCCGCCCTCGGCTGCCAGCCCGACGAGCAGGTGCTCGGTGGAGACGTACTGATCGCCCATCTCGGTGGCCAGGTGTTGCGCGCGGGTGAGCGCCTTGACGGCTTCGCCCGACAGCTGCGGGGCGCCGACGGTGCTGCCGGTGGCGGCGGGCAGTGAGTTCGTCAGCGAGTCGAGCTCGCGCCGCACGTCGGCGACGTCCGCCCCGACGGCGGTCAGCAGCGGTGCGGTCAGCCCGTCACCTTGCGCGAGCAGGGCCCCGAGCACGTGCGCGGGGCCCACGTCCGGGTTCCCCGCCATGGTGGCGGCCTGGACCGCGGAGGAGATGGCCTGTTGGGTCTTCGTCGTCGGGTTGAACGCGTCCATCACTCACCTCGTGCCGGTTCCGTGCCTGGTCGGTCCGCCTGTCGGCACCAGACTCACACTTCCAACATAACAAAAGTTGAGCGCGTTCCACTCAAGTCATGATTTCACACTAGTTTTCTTTTTTCACACCGCGTGAACATGGGCCTGGCCATTCGGACCAACCTTCCGCAGATTGTTACGCACAGTGCTTGCTTTCAGCGGTTTTGCTCGCTTTGCTATTGCGCCATGACCTACACCTTGGGGACACCACCGCCGGACGGCGAACTCGTCCTTGCGGCTGATGCCGGCCCACTCGCCGGCATCGAGGACACCATCAACAACGTCTTCACGCCGATCTCGGAGGCCTTCTCCGGATTCGTTTTCGGTGAGATCACCGTCTTCGGCGTGACCTTCCCGTGGATCGTCGCCTGGCTGGTGATCGCCGCGACGGTGTTCACGCTGGTCTTCGGTTTCGTGCAGATCCGGAACTTCAAGCTCGCGGTCGACCTGGTGCGCGGCAAGTACACCAGCAAGGAAGAGCCCGGCGAGATCAACCACTTCCAAGCACTGGCCTCAGCGCTGTCGGGAACCGTCGGCCTGGGCAACATCGCCGGCGTCGGTGTCGCGGTCACCGTCGGCGGCGCGGGTGCGACGTTCTGGATGATCCTCTGCGGTCTGCTCGGCATGGCGACCAAGTTCGTCGAGTGCACCCTCGGGGTGAAGTACCGCGAGATCGACGCGGACGGCAACGTTCACGGCGGTCCGATGCACTACCTGCGCAAGGGCCTCGCCGAGCAGATCCCCAACGCCTTCGGACGCGGCCTGGGCAAGGTGCTCGCCGTGCTGTCGGCGATCATGATCCTGCTGTTCGGCATCGGCGGCGGCAACATGTTCCAGGCCAACCAGACCTTCGCCCAGGTGCGCGACGTCACCGGTGGCGAGGAGGGCCTGCTCGGCTCCGACGGCGCCGCGCTGATCTTCGGCATCATCCTGGCGATCATCGTCGGCTCGGTCGTGGTCGGCGGCATCAAGTCCATCGGCGCGGTGACCAGCAAGCTCGTCCCGGCGATGGCCATCGTCTACGTCCTGGCCTCGCTGACGGTCATCGGCGTCAACATCACCGCTGTGCCGGACGCGGTCGCCACGATCATCCAGGGCGCGTTCACCCCGGAGGCCGGTTTCGGCGGTCTCATCGGTGTGCTGATCGTCGGTTTCCAGCGCGCGGCGTTCTCCAACGAGGCCGGCCTGGGCTCGGCGCCGATCGCGCACTCCGCGGTCCGCACCAAGAACCCCACCACCGAGGGCCTGGTGGCGCTGCTGGAGCCCTTCATCGACACCGTCATCATCTGCACCATGACCGCGCTGACCATCGTCATCGCGCAGCCGCAGCTGTGGGTCGAGGGGCAGAAGGCGGTGCTGGCCGGCGGCGAGGAGCCGGACGGCGTCACGGTGACCTCCGAGGCGTTCGCCAGCGTCCTGCCCTGGTTCCCGTACGTGCTGACCGTGGCGGTCGTGCTCTTCGCCGTCTCGACGATCATCACCTGGGGCTACTACGGCCAGCGCGCGTGGCTGTTCCTGTTCGGCAACACCTCGGTGAGCCGCAACATCTACAACGTGGTGTTCTGCCTGTTCGTTGTCGTCGGTTCGGTGCTGAGCCTGAGCAGCGTCATGGACTTCACCGACGCGGTGCTGTTCCTGCTGGCCCTGTTCAACATCATCGGCCTCTACATCATGATCCCGGTGGTCAAGCGGGAGCTGGCCGACTACAAGGCCAAGATCCGCTCCGGAGAGGTTCGGAAGGTCAACTCGAAGTCCGGCGTCTGAACGCAAGACCGACGCCTGCCCTGAACACCGGCGCAACTCGGGTCACGGATCACCGCGTTGATCGCGGTGCCCGGTCACCGATCGGCGGTGATCGGGGTTGAGGCATGAAGAAGCCGTGCGCACCCCCGACGTGCGCACGGCTTCTTCTTCCTAAGGAGCGGCCGAGCCAGCCACAGCAGACCGCTCCTGGTCTCATTCCTGCTCGTGCACCACCTGGACGTCGATCTGCACGCGCAGGGTGGTGCCGACAGTGGCGATGCCGCTCTTGAGCGACTGGCGGAACCGCACCGCGAAGTCGTCGCGACGCAGCTGCGCGACCGCCGAGGCCGAGGCCCGGGTGCCGCCCCACTGGTCGGGGCCGACTCCGTCGAAGCGGGTGTCCAGCATGACCGGTTTGCTCACGCCGAGCATGGTGAGCTCACCCTCCAGGTCCCACTTGTCGCCGCCGCGCGGGCGCAGCCCGGTGGAGCGGAAGGTGATCGCCGGGTACTCGGCGACGTCGAGGAAGTCCTCGGTGCGCAGGTGGTCGTCGCGCAGCTTGTTGCCGGTGTCGATGGTGTCTGCGTTGATGCGGGCTTCCACCAGCGACTTCTCGATCGGGGTGCCGATGCGCACCTCGCCGGAGAACTCGTTGAAGCGGCCGTGGATGCTGCTCAGGCCGAGGTGCTTGGCGGTGACCTGGATGGAGGAGTGCACGGGGTCGATCCGCCACAGCCCGGGGGCGGGCAGGTCGGAGCCGCCGATGCGGCGGACCTCGACGGCACCGAGGTTGGCGGTCGCGCCCTCGTGCACCAGGGTGGTGCGAGCTACCGGCTCGTGGCCGATCGCGGTGACGATCGCGGTGTAGGCGCCCGCGGCGAGACCGGAGGCCATCACCGAGCCCTGCGCGTCGCCTTGAGCCCGTGCGACCTGAGTGCCGCTTCCGTCGATGACGGTGAGCACCGCCTCCGGCACCGGCCAGCCGTCGCTTCCGCACACCGACGCCGTCACCGCCCCGGACCCCCGGGCGGCACCGGTCTCGCCGTTGGCGGACGCGGCCTGCGGTTGGCCGAAATCCATCTGAGAACACTCCTTTGAAGCAGAGCTCGATCATGATCTTGCTCGGCGGGCGGGCCGACGTCCAGTCGATCCCGCCCGCCGCAGCACGACCGTGACCTCCGGGTGGTGCTGCTGCGACCGGTCAGCCTTCGGGATAGCCCAGGTCGACGTCGTGCGACGTCTCCTGGCCCGTCAGCCGCAGCGAGCCGGCCACCGGCGGATAACCGCTGGCGATCACCGTGTACTCGCCGTCGGGCAGGTCGGTGAAGTGGTAGTTGCCGTCGATGTCGGTGGTGCCCGCGGCCACCACCGCGCCCGAATCGTCGAGCAGCGTCACCCTCGCGTCCGGTACCGGCACGCCCAGGTTGGCCGACCGGATGACGCCGCTCAGCTGCGCTCCGGTCTGGAGGGCGACGTCGAGGCTCACCCGCTCCCCATCGGTGACCACGATCGGGTTAGCCACCGGACGGTATCCGTCCGCGGTGACGGTCAGCGCGTAGGAACCGCCGACCAGGTCGGAGAAGCCGTAGTCGCCGTCGGCGTCGGTGGCGTTGGTGGCCACGACCTCGCCGCGCACGTCGGTGAGCACCACCATCGCGCCCGCCACGCCGACACCGCCGACGTGCACCAGGCCGCTGAGCTCACCGGCGCCGAGCAGCTGCACGTCGTGCCGCACCGGTCGGTCGGCCACGACCACCATCGAGGCGGTGGGCTGGTAGCTGCCGCCGGAGGCGATCAGCACGTAGGTGCCGCCGTTGTCGACGGCGAAGTGAAACTCACCGTCGATGTCGGTGCGCGCCCGCTCCACCTGGCGCCCGTTGGCGTCGGTGAGGGTCAGCACCACACCGGACACCGGGGTGCCGATCGAGTCGTGGACGACGCCGTGCACGACCCGCTGCTGGGCGTGCTCCTGGCCGTCCACGTGGTGGCCGCCGGTCAGCGCCGCGCCGTTGGAGGCGAACGACGGGATCGACGGCTCGGTCCACGGGCTGGCCTGGGCGGAGTTGCTCTGCGCGCCGTTGTTCCGGCCCTCTTCGTGTGCGGCCACTGAAGCCGTCTCCATTTCCTCGTTGCTTTCGATCGTGGTCCGCAACGGCTTCTCGCGGATGAACAGCACCGCGAGGAAGGTGACCACGGAGACGCACGCCGAGATGAGGAAGATGTCGCCGATGGCATCCCCGTACGCCGCGCGGACGATGGTCTGGATCGGCCCGGGCAGGTTTCCCACGTCCAGCGATCCGGTTCCGCCGCCGGAGGCCGCGGCCTCAGCCGCGCCGGGGACCTTCGCCAGCCCTTCCACGATGTAGTCCTGAACGCGGGTGGCCAGCACCGCGCCTAGCACCGACACACCAGCCGAACCTCCCAAGGTGCGGAAGAAGGTGACGACGGAGGTCGTCGAGCCCATGTCCTTGGCGCTGGTGGCGTTCTGCACCGCCAGCACCAGGTTCTGCATGAGCATGCCCACTCCGGTGCCCATCAGGAAGAGGTGGACCCCCACCAGCACCAGGTTCGTTTCATGATCGACGGTGCTCAGTAGCCCCATCGCAATGATCATCACGATCGAGCCGACCACGAGGAACGGTTTCGTCCTGCCGGTGTACCGGGAGATGACCTGACCGCTGACCGTGGACGAGATGAACAGACCGCCGACCATCGGCAGCGTCATCAGGCCCGCGGTGGTCGGGCTGAAGCTGCGCGCGATCTGGAAGTACTGCCCCAGGAACACCGCGCCGCCGAACATCGCGGTGCCGACCGCGACGGTGCCGATGGTGGCCATCGTGACGGTGGGGTTGCGGAACATCCTCAGCGGCACGATCGGCTCGCTGTGCTTGGACTCGATGATCAGCGCGATGATCAGCGCGAGGATGCCGCCACCGACGAAGGAGCCGGTCTCAGGCGAGAGCCAGTCGAAGTCCTTGCCTGCCAGCGAGACCCAGATCAGCAGCAGCGACACGCCGCCGACCAGGAACAGCGCACCGAACCAGTCGATCTTGGCCTCGCGCTTGATCACCGGCAGCTTGAGCACCCGGCCGAGCACGATGAAGGCGACGACGGCGATCGGCACGGTGACCCAGAAGCACCAGCGCCATCCCAGCCACGGGGTGTCCACGATGACGCCGCCGACCAGCGGGCCGCTGACGGTCGCCACGGCGAAGGTGGCGCCGATGTAGCCGCTGTAGCGACCGCGGTCGCGCGGCGGGACCATCGCGGCGATCACGACCTGGATCAGCGCCTGGAGTCCGCCCATTCCGATGCCCTGCAGGGCGCGGAAACCGATCAGGGTCTCCATCGACTGCGCGAAACCACCGGCCACGGAGCCGACGGTGAAGATGGTGATCGCGATCTGGTACAGCAGCTTCTTGCTGAACAGGTCGGAGAGCTTGCCCCACAGCGGGGTGGAGGCGGTGGAGGTCAGCAGCATCGCCGTGACGACCCAGGTGTACTGGCCTTGGGTGCCGTGCAGGTCGGCGATGATCCTCGGCAGCGCATTGGACACGATGGTCGAGCTGAGGATGGCGACCAGCAGCGCCAACATCAGGCCGGACATGGCCTCCAGGACCTGGCGGTGCGACATCGCCTGGTCCTGGGTCGAGTCGTGCGGCGCGCTCGGTTGAGCCGACACCTTGGGCGCCGTCTCCGTCGAGCTGGTCATCGAGTTCGTCCCCCCATCCCGGAGCCTGAGTGATCTCCGCTTTCGATCGTGTGGCGGCGGATGTCCGACATCGCGTCGCCGAGCAACCGGGCCAGTTCGCGGACCTTCGCGTCCTCCCAGTCGACCAGCGCCTCACCGATCCACTCCGCCTTCTTCCGCTCGAGCTCGGTGACGACCCGGTTGCCGAGATCGGTGGTCCGCAGCAGCGAGACCCGGCGGTCGACTGGGTCCGGTCGGCGTGTGATCAGTCCGGCCTGCTCGAGCTGGTTCACCTGCCGGCTCACCACGGACGCATCGACGATGCGGTGGTGAGCGAGGTCGGAGACCCGGCATTCGCCGCGGTGCACCAGCTCGGTGAGCAGCCCCGCCGCGGCGTAGGGGACCTGGTCGGACAGCTGCAACCCCCGTTGCAGCGCGACCTGCTTGAGGTCCATCAAGGCGCGGAGTGGGCGGAGCAGCTCACCGCAGGTCTCTGGTGTAGGTCCCATCGCGAGCCCATCCTGTTAGTTGCTCTAGGCAACAATAGGGCCACTTGGTTGCAGCACGCAACTGAAATGGGGGTGACTCGCACCACCGGCCATTCAGGGCCTTCTGCGCGATGGGGCACGATTCAGCGCACGGGAGCCGAGCTGGCGGGCCCGTCAGATCAGCTGGTCTGGTTCAGCTTGCCGAGCAGCCGGGCGAGGTCGGCGAGGTCCTGCGTGCTCCAGCTGGCGAACTGGCCGTGGAGGTGCTTGCGGCGCTCGGCGCGCACCCGCTCCAGGCGCTCCTGCCCCAGGTCGGAGAGCTGGATGCGGCGGGCGCGGCCGTCGTCCGGGTCGGGGGCGCGCTCCAGCAGCTCCAGATCGACGAGGGTGGCGATCTGCCGCGAGACCGTGGACTTGTCCAGGCCGGTGCGGTCGGCCAAGTCCATGCCGCGCAGCGGTCCTTCGTTGGCCACCATCAGCAACATCGTGTAGGAGGCCGGGTCCAGGTCCGGGTGCACCAGCGCGGCGACGTGCGTGGAGAGGTTCCGCGCGTTGCGGAACATCATCACCAGCTCGCGTTCGATCTCCTCGGCCGCTTCGCGGCGCGCGGGGTCCTCAGCGATCTCGTCGTCCTGCTCGCTCACGTCACTCCCCGCACCTTGCGACCGTTTCGCCCCACTCTAGGGAGCACGGCCGCAACGCAGAGCACCAGCCCGGGAACTCGTCAACCGAATTCCCAACCGGACGACGACTGTCACCGACCGCCAGGCGAGCGCTGACGGCGCTTCCTCAGCGCCCCGCCTGAGCAGCCGGCACCGCGAGTTCTCAGACGTCGTCTGGCGGGACAGCCGTAGCCCGCTTTCGTGTCCGCTCCACACTCAGGTCCCGGACCGAGCCAGACGGCGTCTGGAGTTCCGCCACCCGCACCGCCACGCAACACGACCAGGAGGCTTAGGCGGAGACCTCGTGCCAGGGACGGGGCATGCCCTTGGCGCTGAAGTAGTCGCCACCCTTGCGCTTCACGTCGTCGGTGCCCCAGGTGCGTTCCCGCAGGACGGGCATCATCCGGGGGATGTGCTTGCGGCAGTGGATGTAGGCCTCCTCGACCTGCACCACCACCCAGCGCTCGGGCGTGCGGCCCCGGTCGAACTCCGAGGGCAGCGCGGGGTAGATGCCGCGCAGGTCCGAGTCCTCGACGATGCGGGCCTTGCCGTTGACGTGCAGGCCGATCAGGTCGGTGACGAAGTCCACCAGGAGGATGCCGACGTGCGGGTTCTCACTGATGTTGCCGAGGCTGGCCATCACTCCGTTGCCCCGGTACTCCGGGTAGCAGACGTGCTGGTCGTCGAGGACCTCGAGGAAGCCGGGCGGGCCTGCCCGCAGGCTGGAATCGCACTCACCTCGGGCGTCGGAGGTCGCCACGAAGGCCAGCTCCATGCGCCCGATGAACTCCTTCATCTCGTCGTTGAGCCTGTCCAGGACCTGGTCGTCGTAGAAGCGGCGGGCCCGCTTCTCGGTGCCGTAGGCGCTCTGGAGCAGGTGCTCACCGGCCGATCCGGGCAGAGTCGGGGATTCCTGCCGGAACGGGTCGGCGAGCTGCGGCTCGGATAATCGGGCGGGGATCGGGACGGGGGGTGTTGTGCTGTCGGACAGCTCCAGGTCCAGCATGGCAGCGGGAGCCACGCCGGCCGGGTTGATGTGATCGGGGGTCACGGCGGACCACAGTGTCATGTCAACCCGTCCGGTAACAGGTTGGCCACTAGCTTTCCCCCGACCGATTGATGGATTATCTACGTGAAGTAGTTGCAAAGCACTCGAAAGTGCCATCAAGGCAGACGTACGTCCGATCAGAGGTTAGGGTCGCCCCTGATGTCGGGGGACGTTTGCAGGTAGCGGTTGCGCCCACCCCAGGTGCCTGCCGCCAACGTGGAGAAGACTGCGCCCGAAACGATGACGAACGCCGTACTGAGTCCAGGTCCGCCCCCGAACCACGAGCCGTCCCACTCCGGTGTGAGCAAGATGGTTCGACTCATCCGCGAGAGCTACGCGGTGGTCGAACCGCACTCCGACGAGGTGGCGAAGTTCTTCTACGGCACCTTGTTCAGCATCGCGCCGCACACCCGCGAGCTGTTCGCCGCCAACATGGAGGTGCAGCGCAGCCGCCTGCTTCGGGCGCTCGTGCACGTCATCCAGATGGTCGACAAGCCCGACGAGCTGCTGCCGTTCCTGCAGCAGCTGGGTCGCGACCACCGCAAGTTCGGTGTCGTCACCCAGCACTACGAGGCGGTCGGCACCGCGCTGTTGGCGGCCATCAAGCGCTACGCCGGTGACAGCTGGACCGACCAGGTCGAACGCGCCTGGGCGGAGGCGTACACGGTCATGGCCTCGGCGATGACCGAAGCGGCTGCCGCCGACGACGGTCCCGCCTGGTACACCGGCCAGGTCCTGCACCACGAGCGGCTGAGCTGGGACCTCGCCGTGGTCCGCGTGCAGACCGACCACCCGGTGCCCTACCTGCCCGGCCAGTACGTCAGCGTCGAGGTCCCCCAGCGGCCCCGGATGTGGCGGTACCTGTCGCCGGCGAACGCGCCCAGCGACGACGGCGTGATGGAGTTCCACGTCCGCTCCGTCGAGGGCGGGTGGGTCAGCCGTGCGGTGGTCGGCCACGCGCAGCCCGGCGACCAGTGGCGGATCGGCTCGCCGATGGGTCGGCTGACGGTCGACCGGGGGAACTCGCCGGACGTCCTGATGGTCGCAGGCGGCACCGGAGTCACGCCGCTGCGCGCGATCATCGACGACCTCGCCCAGTACGGCGAGAACCCGCGCGTGCAGCTCTTCTACGGCGGACGCACCCGCGACGACCTCTACGACCTGGAGAACCTCCGCCGCATCGCGATGCACAACCCGTGGCTGACGATCACGGCCGTGCTGGAGAACGACCCGAACTTCGACGGTGTCGAGCACGGCACGATCGCCGACGTCGTCTCCCGCTACGGCGCCTGGGAGGGCTGGGACGTGCTGGTCTCCGGTTCTCCGGCGATGATCCGCGCCACGGTCTCGAAGATGCTGGTCGCGGGCACCACCCTCGACCACATCCGCTACGACCCGTTCACGTTGGACTGAGTCCGCTCGTCCTGCTCAGCGAAGCGAACCGGCTTCTGAACCGTGCTCGACGCCGAGGAGGGCGCCTCCCACCAGGGGAGACGCCCTCCTTCGCGTTCACGGGGTTACCGCTTGCGGTTGGGTTTCCAGACGACCAACGCGGTCTCCTGCCGCAACGGGACGAGGTCCCGGCGGTAGGAGGCGTGGATCTGGGCCGCCGCCGATTCCGCCGCCGCGTAGGCCGCCGCGACCTCCTCGGTGAGCTCGGTGACCTTGGCCTGCAGCGCGTCGACCTGGTTCTCCAGATCGATGATGCGCTTGATACCGGCCAGGTTGACGCCCTCCTCCTGGGAGAGCCGCTGCACCTCGCGCAGCAGCGCGATGTCGCGCAGCGAGTAGCGTCGGCCTCCTGCCGCGGTGCGTCCGGGCGAGACGAGTCCGAGCCGGTCGTAGCTGCGCAGCGTCTGCGCGTGCAGACCGGACAGCTGCGCCGCCACCGAGATCACGAACATCGGGGTGTCCTCGTTTGAACCGGGCGGGAACGCGAATCCCATCTCCGGACCGAGCCCACCGGGGCCCGTCATGCGGCCGGCCATGCTCACCTCCCGAGCAACTCGTTCAGCTCGCTGCGCGGGTCGTGTTCGGCGGTGGCCTCGGCGTACTCGGCGAGCGCTTCGGCCGCCTTGCCGTCGAGCTTCGACGGCACCGCGACCTGCAGCGTCACCAGGAGGTCCCCGTTGCCACCGGCCTTCTTGCCCACGCCCTTGCCACGCACCCGGAAGGTCCGTCCGCTGCTGGTTCCGGCGGGAACCTTCAACGTGACCTTCCCGTCCAGGGTCGGCACCGCCAACGTAGTGCCCAGCGCGAGTTCCGGGAAGGTGACCGGGACCGAGATCGTCAGGTCATCACCGGATCGTCCGAACACCTTGTCGCCGTTGACGTGCACCACGACGAACAGATCGCCCGAGGTGGCGCCTTGTCGCCCGGGCTCGCCCTGCCCCGCCAGCCGGATCCGCTGCCCGTCGTCCACCCCTGGCGGGATGCGCACGGTCAGCGTCCGGGTGCGAGTGCTGATGCCCTCACCGCCGCAGTCCTCGCACGGGCTGTCGATGATCTGGCCGCGTCCCCGGCAGTCCGGGCACGGCTCGCTGAACGCGAACGCGCCCTGGTTGCGGGTGACCAGACCTGCGCCACCGCAGGTGGAGCAGCCGCGCGGCCGGGTTCCGGGCTTGGCCCCCGAGCCCCGGCAGGTCTGGCAGGTCGCCGGGCTCGACAGCCTCAACGGCACCGTGGCACCGCGCACCGCTTCGTAGAAGTCGATGCGCACCTCGGTCTCGACGTCGGCCCCGCGCCGCGGCCTGCTGGCCGTGGTCGGGCCCGCGCCACCACCGGGTCGCCGGTTGCCGAACAACCCGCCGAACAGGTCGCCCAGGCCACCGGCCCCCTGCTGAGCACCGAAGAGGTCACCGAGGTCGAATCCGCCACCGGCACCGCCGGGACCGCCGAAGCCACCCGGAGCGCCGAAGCCACCGCCCGCGCCACCGAGCCCGCCGGCTCCGAAGAGCCGCCGGGCCTCGTCGTACTGCTTGCGCTTGTCGGGGTCGGACAGCACCCCGTACGCCTCGGAGACCGCCTTGAACTTGGACTCGGCCCGGGCGTTGCCGGGGTTGGCGTCGGGGTGGTTCTCCCGAGCCAGCTTCCGGTAAGCCTTCTTGATGTCCTCGGATGAAGCATCGGAGGAGACGCCCAGTTCAGCGTAGAAATCCTTGTCGAGCCATTCCCTGGCACTCACCGGACGCTCCTCCTCCCGCTCATGGTCACTCTTGTTCGGTGGACTCGCCGGACTGGTCGGCACCGGCCTCGGACGCGGTTTCCGCGTCGGCCTCGTAGTCGGTCACCGCGACCATCGCCGGCCGCAGCACCCGCTCGCCGAACCGGTAACCGCGGCGCATCACGGTCGTGACCGTGGGTCCGGAGACCTCCGACGAGGTGGTGTGCTGGACGGCCTCGTGCACCGACGGGTCGAACTCGTCGCCCTCGGCCCCGAACGCCTCCAGACCGGAGGAGTTCAGCGTGCCGATGAGCTTGTCGGCCACCGCCTTGAACGCGCCGTTGAGGTCGCCGTGCGCCTCGGCGCGCTCCAGGTCGTCGAGCACGGTCAGCAGGTCGCCGGCCACCGACGCCTTCGCGGCGGCGATCACCGATTCGCGGTCGCGTTCCACCCGCTTGCGGTAGTTCGCGTACTCCGCGGTGACCCGCTTGAGGTCGGCGGTGAGCTCGTCGACCTGCTTCTGCAGGCCGGTGGACTCGCCGCCCTGCTCGGGCGAGGCACCGTCGACGGGCTGGTCGACCGACTCGTCGGCCTGACCCACGTTCTCGTCGAGGGTGCCGGACATGCTTTCGGCCACCTGAGCCTCGTCTCCGCTCGGAGCAGGGGTCCGGCGCTCGCCGGTCTCGGGGTCGATTCGACGCCGATCCCGGACGACCACCGGCTCCTGCTGCTCGCCTTCGTTGCGCGACATTTCGGGCCTGTCCGAAGTCACTTCTTCTTCTCGTCCTCGTCGTCGACGATCTCGGCGTCCACCACGTCGTCGTCCTTGGCCGAGGAGCTGGCACCGGCCTCACCAGTGGCGTCACCGGCACCCGCGTCGCCAGCGGCGGCGGGCCCGGCGTCGGCGTAGAGGGCCTGGCCGAGAGCCTGCGACTCGGTGGCCAGCTTCTCCACGGCGCTGGAGATGGCGTCGACGTCCTCGCCCTTCAGGGCCTCGTTGACCTCGTCGATCGCGCCCTTGACCTTGGTCTTGGTCTCCTCGGGCAGCTTCTCGTCGTTCTCCTTGAGGACCTTCTCGGTCTGGTAGACCAGCGTCTCGGCCTGGTTGCGGGCCTCGGCCTCCTCGCGACGCTTCTTGTCCTCCTCGGCGTGGGCCTCGGCGTCGGAGACCATCCGCTCGATGTCCTCCTTCGGCAGCGCCGAGCCGCCGGTGATCGTCATCGACTGCTCCTTGCCGGTGCCGAGGTCCTTGGCGGAGACGTGCACGATGCCGTTGGCGTCGATGTCGAAGGTGACCTCGATCTGCGGGACACCGCGCGGCGCCGGCGGCAGGCCGGTCAGCTCGAACATGCCGAGCTTCTTGTTGTGCGCGGCGATCTCGCGCTCGCCCTGGAAGACCTGGATCTGCACCGACGGCTGGTTGTCGTCAGCGGTCGTGAAGGTCTCGGAGCGCTTGGTCGGGATCGTGGTGTTGCGCTCGATCAGCTTGGTCATGATGCCGCCCTTGGTCTCGATGCCCAGGGACAGCGGGGTGACGTCGAGCAGCAGGACGTCCTTGACCTCACCGCGCAGCACACCGGCCTGCAGCGAGGCACCGACGGCGACGACCTCGTCCGGGTTGACGCCCTTGTTCGGCTCGCGACCGTCGGTCAGGTCCTTGACCAGGTCCGACACGGCCGGCATGCGGGTGGAACCACCGACGAGCACGACGTGGTCGATCTCGGAGAGCTTGATCCCCGCGTCGCGGATGACGGACTCGAACGGCTTGCGGCAGCGCTCGAGCAGGTCGGAGGTGATCCGCTGGAACTCGGCGCGGGACAGCGTCTCGTCCAGGAACAGCGGGTTCTTGTCGCCGTCGACGGTGATGTAGGGCAGGTTGATGCCCGCGGTCGACGAGGAGGACAACTCGATCTTGGCCTTCTCAGCGGCTTCCTTGATCCGCTGCATGGCCATGCGGTCCTTGGTCAGGTCGATGCCGTTGGACGACTTGAACTTCTCGACCAACCAGTCGACGATCCGGTCATCCCAGTCGTCACCACCGAGGTGGTTGTCACCGGAGGTGGCGCGGACCTCGACGACGCCCTCACCGATCTCCAGCAGCGAGACGTCGAAGGTGCCGCCACCGAGGTCGAAGACCAGGATCGTCTGCTCGGCCTCGCCCTTGTCCAGGCCGTAGGCCAGAGCGGCTGCGGTCGGCTCGTTGACGATGCGCAGCACGTTGAGGCCGGCGATCTGACCGGCTTCCTTGGTGGCCTGGCGCTGGGCGTCCTCGAAATAGGCGGGGACGGTGATGACCGCGTCGGTCACGTCCTCGCCCAGGTACGCCTCGGCGTCGCGCTTGAGCTTCATCAGGACTCGCGCGGAGATCTCCTGCGGCGTGTAGTCCTTGTCGTCGATGCCGACCTTCCAGTCGGCGCCCATGTGGCGCTTGACCGACCGGATGGTGCGGTCAACGTTGGTGACCGCTTGGTTCTTCGCAGGCTGACCGGTGAGGATCTCGCCGTTCTTCGCGAAGGCCACGATGGACGGCGTGGTCCGCGAGCCCTCGGAGTTGGCGATCACCGTCGGTTCACCGCCCTCCAGGACGGAAACGACGGAGTTGGTCGTCCCCAGGTCGATGCCGACCGCTCGCGCCATGGCTGGTTCCTCCAGTACTAGTCCAGTCCGCCCAAGGCCGTCTGGCGGCTCTTGAGCCTTTCTCGCTCAAGTTTTACCCACTACCCATGCGCACCGTCAACGGGTTGAGCAAGGGCCACTCAAGCTTTCTGCCACTCCAACGCCTGACCAGCCCGATCAGTTCCCCGAACACCACCACCGGGTGACCCACCCGACACACCGAGGCACCCCGCCCCAGCGGGCGGCAACCCGATTCCAGTGGGAATCAGGACGCGGACCTCCACTGGAACCAGGCCCCTGACTTCCTCCACTGGAACCAGATCCCCAACTTCCGCTGAAGTCGGGTTCCCGATTTCCACTGGAACCAGGTCGCCCCGCACCCCGGCCGCTGGGACCAAGTCACGTCGGGGTGGAGGTGCCGAGGTAGTCGTGGGGGTGCATGAGGAAGCGGAGGACTGGTTCGAGGTCGTCGACCGCGGGGGGTTGGTCGGCGATGAGGGCCTGGATGAGCAGGCCGTCGATGCCCGCGATGAAGGCGCTGATGACCGGGTCGCTGCCGCTCCCGCCGTTGTTGATGTTGCCCCGGACGAGTTCGATCCAGCGGCGCGCGGCCGGGCGCAGGGCGGGTCGGCGTGCGGCGAGGAGGTAGAGCTCGTACTCGCCGATGGTGCGCTCGCGCTGCTCGATGATCATGCGGACGAGCAGCTCGGCGATGGCCCGCGGCCACTGGGTGTTGTCGGTGACCTGCTCGCGGACGGCGTTGATCTGCTCGACGAGCCCTTCGCACCCGTCGAGCAGACTGGCGACCAGCAGGTCGTCGATGCCGTTGAAGTAGTACGCGATCGACGCGGGCGGGACGCCTGCCTCGCGCGCGACGTTGCGGTGGCTGACCGCGCCGACGCCCTCGCGGGCCACGACCCGCAGCGCCGCGTCGACGATCGCGCGACGGCGGCGTTCTCCCTTGAGCCGCCGCCCGTCGGTCACCTCTGTCAATGCGCGCCTCCCAGTTCCAGTGCCACCACCCCGCCGATGATGAGCGCGATGCCCGCGACCTGCACAGCGGTGATCGACTCACCGAGGAACACCGCCCCGATGACGGCGACCAGCGCGACTCCGGCTCCCGCCCAGATCGCGTAGACGACGCCGACGGGCAGCCCGAGCTTGAGCACCGCGCTCATGGCGGTGAACGCGACCGCATATCCAATCACGACCGCCACCGACGGGACGGGCTTGCTGAATCCCTCCGACAGCTTCAGCGACACCGTGCCCACCACTTCGCTGCAGATCGCCACCACGAGCAGCAGGTACGCCACGAGACCTCCTCGAATCAACATGGGCGATCGCCCAACTTCTATAACGTGCGCGTTCCCGGGTCGCGGGAACGAACGGGATCAGTCGCGCTTGCCGGGGCCGCCGATGGTCATGGCCACGGCGATCGCCGCCCAGATCACGAGGGGGATGGCGGGCCAGAAGAACTTCAGGTCACCGGAGGCAACCGAGGTCACACCCCAGATGGCGATCATGATGACCGCCCCGCCTGCCCAGTCCCGCCACTCCTTGGACACCTTCTCCTCGTGCTCCTCGCGCGCGACGACCTCGGCCGAGGGCTCGGGAACCGGGAGGTCCCTGGTCAGCGGTTCCAGCTCGCCGAAGGTCGTCGCGCCGTAGGCGCTCTGCAGGCGCTCGTCGTACTCGGTGATGGTCAGCCGGCCCTCGTCGAGCGCGGTGCGCAGCCGCGCGGCGACCTCTTCCCGGTCGGCGTCGGAGGCCCGCATGCCTCCGCGGTTCGGATCCACCATGCCCCTACCCCCAGGTGCGGATTGATCGATGACCACGGTTACTCGATCAATCACGTGGCGAAAATCGCACAATCAGTCATCAGTTTGCCTTGATCGGCACCACCGCGGCGGCGAGACCGCGACAGCTGCCCACACCTGCCCCGGGCGTTCAACAGCGGCAACTCCAGGAACACCGGCACCCCGGACGACCGCGATCTGGTCGCCACGACACCGAAAATAGCAGAAAACTGGACGAACGCCCAAGTAGTTTTTCGACCTGGGGTCTCGCAGAATCACCGTCTGTTCCCGAATTCACGCCCCAGCCCCCGTGGTTACCAGCGGGTAACAGGGCGTACGCTCCCCAAACGGACAACCCCCGAAACAGGAGGCCGCGAGCATGGGTGCTGTACAGATCACGCTTGGCGCGATCTCGGTCGCGCTCGGCGTCGTCGCGTGGAGCATGTTCGCCATGACCATCGCCCGATTCGTGCGGATCATCCGCCTCGGGCAACCCGACGGCACCCGGAACGGTCCGGCTCTGGCGCGTCTGGCCACACTGGTCAAGGAGTTCGCCGCGCACACCCGGATGAACAAGTACCGCAACGTCGGCGTGTGGCACTGGCTGGTCATGTGGGGCTTCATGCTCGGCTCCCTTGCCCTGTTCGAGGCCTACGGCGAGGTCTTCGTCCCCACCTGGGGCTGGCCGGTCCTCGACCACCTGGCGATCTACCACCTGCTGATGGAGGTCTTGGGCGTCGGCACGGTCGTCGGCATCCTGGTGCTGATGGCGATCCGCCAGGCCAACCACCCGCGCAAGGCCGGACGGGTCTCGCGCTTCCAGGGCTCCAACTTCGCCTGGGCCTACTTCATCGAGGCCGTGGTGCTGATCGAGGGCATCGGCATCCTCGGTGTTCGCGCCGCCAAGGCCGCGCTGGGCGTGCACGAGATGCCGCTGTGGGCCGAGTTCGTCTCCGGCCCGGTCGGCATGCTGCTGCCCGCCAGCGAGAACCTGGTCTCGGTGTTCGCCTTCATCAAGCTGATGAGCGCCACCGTCTGGCTGATCGTCGTCGCCCGCACCATGACCATGGGTGTGGCGTGGCACCGGTTCAGCGCGTTCTTCAACATCTACTTCAAGCGCGAGGACGACGGTGACGTCGCCCTGGGCGCGGTCAAGCCGATGATGTCGGGCGGCAAGCCGCTGGACTTCGAGGAGGCCGATCCCGACACCGACGTGTTCGGCGCCGGCAAGGTCGAGGACTTCTCGTGGAAGGGCTGGCTGGACTTCACGACCTGCACCGAGTGCGGTCGCTGCCAGTCGCAGTGCCCCGCCTGGAACACCGGCAAGCCGCTGTCGCCGAAGCTGATGATCACCCAGCTGCGCGACCACGCCTACGCCAAGGCGCCGTACCTGCTCGCCGGTGGCAGCAAGGACATGGCCGGCGACGAGGTCGGCATCACCGGTGACGGCGCCGAGGAGAAGTTGGCCAAGATCGACGCGCTGGCGCTGGCCGAGGCCGAGCGCCCGCTGGTCGGCGGCCCGGAGGAGATGGGCGTCATCGACCCCGAGGTCCTGTGGGCCTGCACCTCCTGCGGTGCCTGCGTCGAGCAGTGCCCGGTCGACATCGAGCACGTGGACCACATCGTCGACATGCGCCGCTACCAGGTCATGATCGAGTCGAACTTCCCGACCGAGCTGGGCGGGATGTTCAAGAACTTGGAGAACAAGGGCAACCCGTGGGGCCAGAACGCCAAGGACCGCCTCGCGTGGACCGAGGACCTGGACTTCGAGGTGCCGGTCTTCGACGGTGAGCTCGCCGCCGACGACGAGTACCTGTTCTGGGTCGGCTGCGCCGGTGCCTTCGAGGACCGCGCGAAGAAGACCACCCAGGCCGTCGCCGAGCTGCTGCACATGGCGGGCGTGAAGTACAAGGTGCTGGGCCCGGAGGAGACCTGCACCGGTGACCCGGCCCGCCGCGCTGGCAACGAGTTCATCTTCCAGATGATGGCCCAGCAGAACGTCGAGGTCCTCAACGGAGTCTTCGAGGGCCGCGAGCCTGGCAAGCGCAAGATCGTCGCGACCTGCGCGCACTGCTTCAACAGCCTCGCCAACGAGTACTCCGAGCTCGGCGGCGACTACGAGGTCGTGCACCACACCCAGCTGCTGAACAAGCTGGTCCGCGAGAAGCGACTGATCCCGGTCGCCCCGGTCGCCGAGGACGTGACCTACCACGACCCCTGCTACCTGGGACGGCACAACAAGGTCTACACGCCGCCGCGCGACCTGGTCGGTGCCGCGGGTGCGACCTTCCGCGAGATGCCGCGCCACGCGGACCGCGCCATGTGCTGCGGCGCCGGCGGTGCCCGCATGTGGATGGAGGAGCGCACCGGCAAGCGGATCAACCAGGAGCGCGTCGACGAGGCCCTGGGCACCGCCCCCTCGAAGATCGCCACCGGTTGCCCGTTCTGCAAGGTGATGCTCTCCGACGGCGTCACGGCCCGGAAGAGCGAGAAGGTCGCGAGCGAGTCCGTCGAGGTCGTCGACGTCGCCCAGCTGCTGCTCAACGCGGTCAAGCGCGGCGACGGGCAGAAGGACGGCGCAGCCGAGGCGGAACCCGCCAGCAGCTGACGGTTCTGAGCTGAGAAGGGCGCTTCCCGCTGGGAGGCGCCCTTCTTGCTCTCAACGGTCGTCGAGCGACGTTAAGAACCGTCGCCAAGACTTGGGCGAGAAAGCGAGGATGCCAGCGTCCGGGCTCTTGGAGTCCCTCACCGCGATGTCCTCTTCGACGAACGCGACCTCGACACATGCAGCACCATTGCCGCCCGCGCTACGACTGCTCTTACGCCAGTTGGCTTCCGTGAGATCCATGCTCAGCCTCCGCTAGCTCTCGGATCCGCGCGAGCGAGTCCGCGCAGCTCAGCGCCGCAGCGCGCAATCGCTCGAAGGTCAGCGTAGCTCGCTGGACGCTCACGGGGTTCTCGATATGCGTCGAGCCCGAGGCGTGCTCGAGGTAGAGAACATCGGAATCGTCCGGGTCCGGATAGCTGAGCAGCACGAAGGAACCCTCCAGGCCGAAGGAAATCCCAGAACCGGTGGGCAGCACCCGAATCGTGACCGTGTCCAACTGCGCGAGTTCTTCCAGCTGCCGAAGCTGCCGTCGCATGACACCCGCGCCGCCGATCGGCCTCCGCAGCACGGACTCCTCGATGATCGCTTCGAAAGTCATGTCGCTGAGCCGGTCCTTTCGCCGCATCCGCGCAGCCGTGACCGCCGCTATCCGCTCAGGTAAGACCGAGTCTCCACCGACGAACAGCTCTCTCGCGTATTCGTCGGTCTGGAACATGCCCGGTACGACCCCGAGTTGCCACTCACGGACCGAATCGGCTTCTTCTTCCAAGGTGTAATAGCCACGATCACCAATGCCGTAGGCGTGCCACCACGGCTTCGCCCTCGCCGACCTGGCCAGATCCACCAGACCCGGGTCGTAGGCGTCGTAGAGGTCCATCATCGAGCGCACCTCGTGGACGGAGGTGGCGACCTCGCCGGTCTCCTTGCGGCTGAGGGCACTTGTCGACATGTCCAGCGAAGCGGCGGCCTGCTCCTGGGTGAACCCGGCGCCCTCCCGCAACCGCCGTATCCGCCGCGCGAGCCGGCGCCGCCGGAACGTGGGGCTGGTGCGCACGAATTCCATGATCGCAGCGGGAACCCGTTACCGGGATTCCCGATTGCGGGGATCCCGATCGGGTGATCCCGCGTGGACCCTCAACGCGATGACACCGAAGATCTTCGGCCTCGCCGAGAAGAACACCGACGGAACCCCCGACCCCGACAAGGTTCAGATCTGGGGCATGGAGCTGGAAACCAGAGCGGTCCTGTTCTGGCTGGAACGGGGCAGGAGCCAGTTCGCGGTCTTCGACACGGCCGAGAACGCCAACGCCCGCTTCGGCGACCTCTTCAACCTCACCCTCTACCGCCCCTGACCTCCAAGAGCAGTTGAGGGCGCCCCCGGGTGGGGACGCCCTCGACTGAGCCTGTGGGAGCTGGGGTCAGCTGCCCATCTCCTCCAGGGAGCGGCCGTTGGTCTCCTTCAGGTACTTGACCACGAAGACCACCGACAGCGCCGCGAAGGCCGCGTAGATGAAGTACGTGACCGGCAGGTTCCAGTCCCGCATGCTCGGGAAGCTCACCGTCACCAGCCAGTTCGCCACCCAGTTCGTCGCCGTGCCGACGGCCAGCGCGGCAGCGCGGATGCGCGCCGGGAACATCTCACCCAGCAGCACCCACATCACCACGCCCCAGGAGGCGGCGAAGAACAGCACGAACGCGCTCGCCGAGATCAGCGCGACGACACCCCACTGCGCGGGCAGCATGGCGTCCTCGCCGACGACCTGGGCGAAGCTGAACGCCCAGCCGGTCACGGCCAGCGAAACCGTCATGCCGACCGAACCGATCACCAGCAGCGGCTTGCGACCGATCTTGTCGACCAGCGCGATGGCCACGAGCGTGCCGATGATGTTCACGATCGAGGTGAACAGGCTCAGCAGCAGCGAGCTCTCCTCGTTGATGCCGACCGAGTGCCACAGCGAAGACGAGTAGTAGAAGATCACGTTGATGCCGACGAACTGCTGCAACGCGGCGATCGCCATGCCGACCCACACGATCGGCAGCACGCCGAGCTTGCCTCGCAGGTCGCTCAGCTTCGGCTTGCGCTCGCCACCCAGGGCACCCTGGATCTCGGCGATCTTGGCGTCGGCGTCAGCCGCCTCGATCTTGTTCAGCACCTCACGCGCCCGGTCGAGCTTGCCGGCGGCGACCAGGTAGCGCGGCGACTCCGGGATCGCGGACGCCACCACGAGGTAGACCACGGCCGGGATCGCAGCCACGCCCAGCATCCACTGCCACGCCTGGATCGGCCCCAGCATCCCGGACGCGCTTCCGCCCGCGAACGCCGCCAGGGCGTAGTTGACCAGCTGGGACAAGGCGATGCCGAGCACGATCGCCAACTGCTGCAACGAGGCCAGCCGACCTCGGTACTCGGCGGGCGCGACCTCGGCGATGTAGGCCGGGGCGATCACCGAGGCGATGCCGATGGCGACACCACCGACCACGCGCCAGATCGCCAGGTCCCAGATCGCGAAGGGAACGGCCGAGCCGACGGCGCTGATGATGAACAGCACAGCTGCCAGCTGCATGACGCGGATCCGGCCGATCCGGTCGGCCAGGCCACCGGCGATACCGGCACCGACCGCCGAGCCCAGCAGCGCCGACGACACGGTCACGCCCGTCAGGGCCGAGCCGACGCCGAAGTGCTCCTGGATCGCGTCGACACCGCCGTTGATCACCGAGGTGTCGTAGCCGAACAAGAAGCCGCCGAGAGCCGCAGCCCCGGCGATCATCACCACGTGCCCGAGCTTGGCGGTTCCGCCCGAGGCACGCGACTGCAATGCGGACATCGATTCTCCCGCTTACCCACACGCCGATCCGCCCCGTTGCGGGATCGTTCCAGAGCGTCGGGCGGAGGGATACTAAGTTCTGAACCCCGCACTTGCCTTGCTCGATTCAGGGTGATTTGTTTCACCACCACCAAATCACCAGGAAACAGGGCTTACCTGGCAAAACGTCACATCCACTGGGAACGCGAAGGGTCACCGCCTGGCTTCGCATCGCAGTGGTCCACACCGAGCCCGGCGACGGCGGCGGTTGCCAGGTGGTGCTCTCGGTCAGAGCCGTCCGGGCGGAACCGACTTCGAACATGGACGGTTCGGACCGGGACCGCCGCAGGCCGCCCCAGCCGCCCACGGCTCAGCGGCGGGTATCGGTGACGTTGAAGTTGAGGTACGCGCGAGAGGACGTCGGGCCGCGCTGACCCTGGTACCGCGAACCCGCTTCCTTCGACCCGTACGGGAAGTCGGCGGGGCTGGACAGCCTCAGCAGGCAGAGCTGTCCGATCTTCATGCCGGGCCACAACGTGATCGGCAGGTTCGCCACGTTCGACAGCTCCAGCGTGATGTGGCCGCTGAAACCGGGATCGATGAACCCGGCCGTGGAATGCGTCAGCAGACCCAGCCGCCCCAGCGAGGACTTGCCCTCCAACCGGCTGGCGAGGTCGTCGGGAAGCTTCACCGACTCGAACGTCGAACCCAGCACGAACTCGCCCGGATGCAGCACGAACGGCTCGTCCTCGTGGGTCTCGACCAGCGAAGTCAGCTCGTCCTGCTGCTTCGACGGATCGATGTGGGTGTACCGGGTGTTGTCGAAGACCCGGAAGTACCGGTCCAGCCTCACGTCGATGCTCGACGGCTGGATCATCGACGCGTCGAACGGATCCA
This sequence comes from Saccharopolyspora aridisoli, assembly GCF_004348445.1. Lineage (GTDB taxonomy): Bacteria > Actinomycetota > Actinomycetes > Mycobacteriales > Pseudonocardiaceae > Saccharopolyspora > Saccharopolyspora aridisoli. The sequence continues at coordinate 121,790 of NZ_SMKV01000009.1, forward strand.
GTTCGAGACGTCCCTCGTCCAGCTCTTTACGCAGGTCCCGATCACTCAGCAGCACACGACCAGGGTATCGGGAGCCGATGTCGATCTACCCCACCCACCGTGCTAATCTACGCAGCGTCGAACGGCAGTCGACTTCCAACAGCGACCGCCGAGACGAATGCGGATGTAGTTCAATGGTAGAACATCAGCTTCCCAAGCTGAGAACGCGGGTTCGATTCCCGTCATCCGCTCCAAACGCGAAGGCCCAGGTCAGGAGCTTGATTCGCTCCGCCTGGGCCTTCGTCGCGTTGAAGGCATCTCAACAACATGCGGCACTCACGCCTCATGTTTTGTTGGAGTTCGGCCTCCGAAGGGTGTTGCCTTTCATCCCGGTGACAGCGAGGCGAAGGCTGTGAGCAATACGGGGCACGAAGCGCTTCGGTTCGATGCGGTCGCCCAACTCGAAGATCTGCGCAACGGACAAGACGGGGCGTTCCACAGGGGTCTTCTTGTCGACACCCCGCACCCTGCATGGGTTCTTAGCAAGTATCTTGTCCTCGTTGACGGCATCTTCAACGGCGGCATGAAGGCACCCGCCCTGTCAAGCGAGTAGTTAACCGCTCGGGACTCACGGCGTGGACCGGTGGGTTTCTCTGTGAGTAGTCGTCTTGCCGGGTAGGACGGCAACCACATGGACGCCTAGCTAGTCGCCGTAATACTCGACGCACGTGGCATTCACCCCCGGCGTGTACTGCTCTTGCACTATGCCGTAGGCACCGTTCATGTAGGCATCCCAGAGTTCGCCCCCGTCTGAGCCGGGGCGAAGCTGGGCTTGCATCGCGAGCGCCAAAGCCCCGGCCCTGTAAGCGTGGTATTCCGCCTGCCCCATGCTGCCGACCTGGTAGGTACTCCAGATCACCGTCGGGTCATATCCCTGATCGATCAGTCTGTCCAGCGCCAGCCGTGCGGTTGCCGCGCATTGCTGCGCCGGAGACGGATATGGCTCGCTGCTGGTGGAGCCTGCGGTGGTGGAGCTTGTGGCGGAGTCCTGGTCGGAGGAAGCCAGGGCCGTGAAGATCACGGCCGCGATGAGCAGACCGACCGCATTCGCGACCCATACCCACCGGACAATGTGCCGTTGAGCCATGACCCCGACTCCCGTGACGCCCCAACCGGATCGGTCGGGTTCTGGTCAGCAGTGAACGGCAACGGGCCGCACGCCCACACGGGCCGAAGGTCCCGCGACCGTCACCTGGTTTCGGCTAGCCACGGTTTGATCTACGCCAGCACAATAAGGCCCCAGCCGGATGACTACTGGGCTAACGGTCACGCGTCTCCAACCAGGCGATGCCAGCGTGGACCCGGCATGGAACTGAGCGAGGTAGCTGCGCTCGGCCGAGCCAACAACATCCCAACAACGTGTGCGGTCAACAGGGGCCAACACCGGACATCACGAGCACGCTCGCATCGCAGGTCATGGCCGCTGACCTGGCTTGTCCGTCTGATTCCCAAGCTGAGAACGCGGGTTCGATTCCCGTCATCCGCTCCAAACGCGAAGGCCCAGGTCAGGAGCCCAGCGCTTCCCTGGGTCCTTCTATTTCCCGCGGCTTTTCACCATCCGCTGCCTACACTCGCCGCATGGCGAATGCGCATGGTTACGACGTCTCGGTCGAATGGACCGGGAACCTCGGAACCGGCACGAATGGCTACCGGGCTTTCAGCCGCGCGCACGAGGTCCTCGCGCAGGGCAAAGATCCGATCGCGGCGTCGGCTGATCCCGCGTTCCGGGGCGATCCGGCCCGCTGGAACCCGGAAGAACTGCTGGTCGCCACGGTCGCCCAGTGCCACATGCTCTGGTTCCTGCACCTGTGCGCGAACGCCGGAGTGGTCGTCGTCGACTACTCCGACGACGCGCACGGCGTCATGACGATAGACGAGCGCGGAGGCGGCGGCCAGCTCACCGAGGTGACGCTGCGGCCCCAGGTGACCGTCGCCGAGGAATCGATGATCGACGAGGCCAACTCGCTGCACGGCAAGATCAACGAGGTTTGCTTCATCGCCCGCTCGGTCAACTTCCCCATACACCACCAGCCCCAGGCCCACGTCCTCTGACATCAGCCGGTTTCGACGAACACCACCTCGGGGAACTGCGATGACGGCGCGTCCAGCACCGGTCGTGGTTCGTGCTTGAGGTGATGGTCGAAGAACGCCGTGAGGTAGGTGCGGGTGACGTCGATGGCTCGGGCCGGATCCAGCGGTGGGCCCTGGCCGGTGAGCTGGTCGATGATCAACCAGATGTCGGTGAACGAGGCGTGGTCCGTGCCCCGGATCGCAAGCCATCGCTTCCAGCCGTGGATACCCGGCCACGCCTGACCCCACGTCGGATCTTGGTCGCCCTCCCAGGCTTGGGCGTTGCGCACCAGCAGCACCGGGCGGTCGAGACCGGCCACGGATTCCGGCCGGGGGATGGTGCCGTCGAGGTTGGCCGCGGCATCGATCCGCGGGTCGCGCCGTTGGAGGGTCAGCGCGCTGGCGCCGCCGATCGAATGGCCCGCCACCCCGATGCGCTCGCCGTCGACGAACGGCAGCGCGGACCGCCGTGGAACCTGGAACAAACCGTGCCGTCAGGCCAGTGGTCGAACAGCCTCGGCAGGATCGCGTAGCCGAGAACGACCAGGTGATGCCCGTTCCACTCCACCGCGAACCCGCTGCACGCAACCGGGTTCCGGGAAGGCCGCGCAGCTGCCGAGCACGGTCACCCGCCGCACTGGTCCGGAGGCGTCTCGATCAGCTCGACCAACGGCAAGGTCGTGCCGAACTCCGAGATGGGGGCGCCCAACGTCCGCTCGAAGACCGGGCGCAGCTTGGCCCAGGCGCGGGGATTCCTGGCGGCGTAGCGCCGGAGGGTCTCCGCCGCCTCGGCAGGCGTGAGCCTCCTGGCCTCCACCGGAATTCGCGTACGGGCGCCGATGGAGACGTGGGCGCGGGGGTGGGCGTCGAGGTTGCGCAGCCACTGAGTTCGCTCGCCGAAACCAGCGGCCAGGACGTAGCCGGATTCCGTTCGGTCGACGACCTCCAGGACCACGTACCTGGGCTGTTGGGACTTCCGGCCGAGGTGTTCGAGCATGAGCAGGCGTTGCCCGAACACCCTGCCCAGACCCGCGCGGAAGATCCAGATCGGCGCCCGGACCAGCCACCTGGTGCGCAGCAGCCTCGCGGTCAGGTCCGCGACCCGCGAGGACCGTCGGTCATCCGTCATCCGACCAGCAGAGCACAGAACCCGCCCCGTGACCCGGCAATTCGGTGGACGCGGCTGAGAAGATGTCCGAGATCTCGAAAACTTCCTAGTGCTTGGGGGAATGGTGGATCCGAGGGACGCCGACGCGAGCCGGTTCGCCGGAGAAGCGTTGTCGCAAGGACGACCGACGGGCTGGTTCGAGCCGCTCTACGCCGCGGCTTCCGATGGTGAGGCCGTGGTGCCGTGGGACTTGGAGGCACCGCACGGACTGCTGCCCGAATGGGGGCGCGACGTGGACGGTTCCAACCGGTCGGCGCTGGTGGTCGGCTGCGGGTACGGGCGGGACGCCGAATTCGTGGCCTCGCTCGGATTTCGGACCACGGCTTTCGACATCTCCGCGACCGCGATCCGCGACGCCCGCGCGCGACATGCCGGGTCCGCGGTCGAGTACGTGACCGCTGACCTGCTCGACCCGCCCGCGGAGTGGATCGGCGGGTTCGACTTCGTGTTGGAGTCGATCACCGTGCAGTCGATGCCGCTGTCGCTGCGCGCGGCGGCCACCGAACGGGTCGCGGCGATGGTCGCGCCGGGCGGCGAGCTGCTGGTGATCTCCGGGGTGCGAGCCGAAGGCACCGATGTGGACGGTCCACCGTGGCCGCTGACCCGCAGCGAGATCGAGGCTTTCGCCACCGGCGACCTGCGGGTGGAGCGGATCGAGCAGGCGCCGCTGCCGGCGAACCCGGACATGCCCTCCTGGCGGGCGCTGTTCAGGCGCTGAGCCGTGCTCGGCGGGCTCGAAGCCGAACCCGCCGAGCAGCGACCTCACAGATCGAAGACGACGCCGGTCTTGACCTGCAGCGTGCAGCTGTTGGAGAAGGTCTGGGTGTAGCTGATCTCCTTGCCGCGCCACTTGCCTTCGATCTTCGCCGTGACGGGCTGGTACTGCATCGTGCAGACCTTCGAGACGTTGGCCTCCATCGCGGTGAAGTCGCCGTTGACCTTCCTCAGCTCCTCGCACGCCTTGGCCGCGTGCTTGTGCGTGCCACCCGACGGGTGGCACTTGAGCTCACCGAACTTGTTCGCGGTGATGTCGCGACTCTGAACGGTCAGGCGCATCGTGCTGTCAGCCGGCGCCGCGTGGGCGATTCCGGGGATGACTGCGGTTCCGGCGATGAGGGCCGAGGCGAGAAGCACTCGGCGAGTCAGTTTCGCAAACACCGTTCCTCAACTTTCCTGTTGCAGGATTTCGGTTCAGCTGTTGCGCGGGAAACCAACTGCGCGCCAACGCTTCCCGCGAGTCTGAATTGATGGCTGGCGAACCCGCCACACCGGGTGCGCCACACGCTACTGCATTACTCGCCGTAATCCAAAGTCACCCAATTCAGCGACATACTGGGTCATTACGCACGAGTAGTCACACGTCTACTGAGGACAATTGTTCCTCGGCGATCCCAAATGATGAATCGGGGTTCCGCTTCCTTTGGAATCGTCCGGTGGAACGCCCAGAACTCTAGCGCGCGGTGCGCTGGTTTTCAGAACTTCGACGTGAGACCGCCGTCGACGGCCAGCGTCTGACCGGTGATGAACGACGCCTCATCGCTGGCCAGGAACACCACCGCACCCGCGATCTCCTCCGGACGTCCCCACCGCCCCAGAGCCGTGCGCGTGCGCTGCCACTCCGACCAGCTCGGGTCCTCGGCAAAAGTAGCGTTGACCTCTGTGGCGAACGTTCCCGGAGCCACCGCGTTGACCGTGATCCCCGACGGCCCGAGATCAGCCGCCAACGCGCGCGTCAGCCCTTCCAGACCCGCCTTCGCCGCCGGATAACCGACATCGCCGACACGCCCCAACTGCGCGATCACCGACGAGATGTTGATGATCCGCCCCGGCTCACCCCGCGCGACCAACCCTTCCGCGACCACCTGCGACAACGCGTACGCGGTGATGGGGTGGTCCTCCAACAACCGGGCCAGGTCCGCGGGCGTGAGCTCAGCGACGCCTCGCCGATCCCGCTGACCGACGTTGTTGACCAGCACGTCCGGCTCCAGACCGCGCACCAGGTCCGGCGCCCCGGGATCGGTGACGTCGAAGACCGCCGCCTCGACCGAAAGCCCTTCGCCGCGCAGCTCCTCCGCAGAGGCGCCCAACACGTCGGGGTCCCTGCCGTTGAGCACCACGTGCGCGCCTGACCGGGCCAACCCGCGCGCCATCTCCAGCCCCAGACCACGCGTCGAACCCGTGACGAGCGCTTTCCTGCCGACGAGCGAGAACATGCCGGGGTCTCCTCCAGGCCGAACCGTCACGACGGTTCACACCGTAGCCCGACCCCCCACGTCGTCGGACCGCCGCCGACCACGCGGCCGCCGGGGTGTTCTGCCGACGCGCACCAGCCAGCGGCCATCGGATCGCCAACGTAGTTCGGTGCGCGCTCCGAGTGGTAGTTCTGCCAGACCTTCACCGCGGCGACGTCGGGCCGCGAGCATTCCCTCGGCGTCCTTGGCGCGCTGCGTCCGCTGGACCTCCGCAACGACCCGCTCGATCGCCGCTCGGATGTTCTCCACAGTCATGCCACCAGCCCCGAACTTCGACCAAAGTTGAAGTCAAACCCCCGCGACCGAGCTGCCGCTGCCGAGCATCGGTGCCAGGCTGACGGCATGCTTGCGAAAGACTTCGACTGGCCCCAGGCGCTCCGGGAGCAGTGGGAGTGGCATTGGACCAACCTGGTCCGGCCGCGCCTCGAAGGCCTGACCGACGACGAGTACTTCTGGTCGCCGGTCCCCAACGCCTGGAGCGTCCGGCCCCGCGGCGCCTCGAACGCGCAGATCCAGGTCGGCGCCGGGATCTTCACGATCGACTACGGCTTCCCCGCGCCGGATCCAGCACCGTTCACCACGATCGCCTGGCGGCTCGGCCACGTCATCGTCGGCGTGCTCGCCGCCCGCAGCGCCGCGCACTTCGGCGCGCCCGAGGCGAGCTACGAATCCTGGGAGTACGCGGGGGATGCGGCCACCGCGCTCGGCCAGCTCGAAACCCAGCTCGACGTCTGGCTCACCGGACTGCACCGCCTCACCGAAGCCCAGCTCCGCGAACCCGTCGGCCACAAGGAGCTCTACCCGACCGCACCCATGGCAGAACTGGTCCTGCACATCAACCGCGAACTCATCCACCACCTCTCCGAGGTCTGCCTCATCCGAGACCTCTACACCCACAGCCAGAGCACGTCGTCTCGACGGATCCGAGGTCAATAGGTGTGTGGGCGGGGTTGCCCATGCGCGGGGAATGGACAGGGGGTCGGCGCGTGTCGGCCCTCGTGACTTCGCAGGCTCCTGGGCCGGTTCTCGGTGGGGGTGCCCGGAGCCAGCCGGACTCCAGGGTCGTGCTGCGGTTCCAGCTGGCGTCGAGGTGCTCGCCGGTGGTGCGCGGGACGAAGTCCCAGGCTCCTCCGCGAGCTGCGGTTACTCCTGGGCCATGTCGACGAAGCGGCTGTAGTGGAGCTGGTGGGCGACGGTGATCGTTGCGGTGGGACCTGCACGGTGCTTGGCGACCATGAGGTCCGCTTCGCCCATGCGGGGGTCGTCTCGCTCGAAGGCGTCGGGGCGGTGGATCAGGATGACCATGTCCGCGTCCTGCTCCAGGGAGCCCGACTCACGGAGGTCCGACAGCTGCGGCTTCTTGTCCGTTCGCTGCTCCGGACCACGGTTGAGCTGGGAGATCGCGATCAGCGGGACTTCGAGCTCCTTCGCCAGCAGCTTGAGGTTCCGGGAGAACTCCGAGACCTCCTGCTGACGGGACTCGACGCGCTTGCCCGAGGTCATCAGCTGCATGTAGTCCACGACGATGAGCTGGATGTCGTGGCGTTGCTTGAGGCGACGCGCCTTGGCGCGGATCTCCATCATCGTGAGGTTGGGCGAGTCGTCGACGAAGATCGGCGCTTCGCTGATCTCGCTCATCCGCCGGGCCAGCCGGGTCCAGTCGTCGTCGGTCATGCGGCCACCGCGCATGTCGCCCAGGCGGATGCGCGCCTCGGCGGAGAGCATTCGCATCACGATCTCGGTGCGCCCCATCTCCAGCGAGAAGATGACGCTCGCCAAACCGTGCTTCACCGATGCTGACCTGGCAAAATCCAGTCCCAACGTCGACTTTCCCACGCCGGGTCGCGCCGCGACGATGATCATCTGGCCTGCGTGGAGGCCGTTGGTCAGGGCGTCGAGGTCTGCGAAGCCGGTGGGGATGCCCTGGGACTCCCCGCCTCGGGACGCGATCGCGTCGATCTCGTCCATCGTGGGCTGGAGGAGTTCTTCCAGGGCGTGGTAGTCCTCGCTGGCCTTGCGCTCGGTGACGTCGTAGATCGATGCCTGGGCGCGGTCCACGACCTCCTCGATCGCCGCGCCCTCCGAGCCGTGGTAACCCAGCTGCACGATGCGGGTGCCCGCCTCCACGAGGCGGCGCAGGATCGCCTTCTCCGAGACGATCTCCGCGTAGTAGCCGGCGTTCGCGGCCGTGGGGACCGTGGCGATCAGCGTGTGCAGGTACGGGGCACCGCCGACCTTGACCAGTTCCTGGCGGCGCTCCAGCTCCGCGGAGACCGTGATCGCGTCCGCCGGTTCACCGCGGCCGTAGAGGTCCAGGATGCAGTCGTAGATGGCCTGGTGCGCGGGCCGGTAGAAGTCGTTCGGGCTCAGCGCCTCGACGACGTCGGCGATCGCGTCCTTGCTCAGCATCATGCCGCCGAGCACGGACTGCTCGGCCGCGAGGTCCTGCGGAGGCTGGCGCTCGAACGTGCTGGCGCCGCCGGGTGCACCCCCACCGTTGTCCGCGAAGTACGGGTCGTCGTCCCGATCGTCGGGAACCGTCACCGGACCCCGTCACCTCCTCCGGCCAGCAGCCTGTCGTCCGTGCACACCACGGCGACCTGAAGCCTCTCGCACGCGCGCAACCACGCCGTCATCGGGACACCGAGACGGACCGTAGGCGCAAGCGCACGCGCGCGAAGCTAGATCGCCCGCATAGAGCAGGCAACTCAAGTTGTGGACAAACCTCGGGACAACCTGTGGATAGATTGAAACGAGTTGGGGATAACTCCGGACAGCGTTCCGCGCTGCTGGGGACAACTTGGGGACAAGTAGCCTTGATCGACGAAAAACCCCAGTTCAAAGCCTGCGTACGGGCTGTGGAAGAAATCCGTGGAAAACTCCTGGCGTGTCGCCACCATCGGCGTGTCGCACTCAACAGCGGTGGGTGATCGCGAAGAGATCATCGTGACCGCCAGTGCACGGCCGGGACACGGCATCGTCCACCCCGTCACACGAATGCCGGAGTGGACGATGCCGTTCGAAGAGTCCGGTACTACCGGGTCACTGCTCGCCGGTCACCTGGACGTTGACGTTGACCGTCACGTCGGGGTGCAGCTGCACGTCGACGACGTGCTTGCCCAGCGACTTGATGTGGCCGCGCAGCGAGACCGAACGCTTGTCGAGGTTCGGGCCACCGGCCTTGCGAACCGCGGCGACGACGTCGCCACTGGTGATCGAGCCGAACAGCTTGCCCTGCGAGGAGACCTTGGCGGTCAGCGTGACCGCGTCCAAGTTCTGCAGCTGCTGCTTGAGCTCGTGGGCGTGCTCCAGGTTCCGCACGCGGCGGTTCTCCTGGACGCGGCGGATCGTCTCGACCTGCTTCTGCGCACCCTTGGTCGCCACGATGGCCAGGTTGCGGGGCAGCAGGTAGTTCCGCGCGTAACCGTCCTTGACCTCGACGATGTCGCCGGACTCGCCGAGGCCGGACACGTCAGCGGTGAGGATGATCTTCATGACGTGACTCCTTTCTCAGATCAGCGAGCGGTCGAGGTGTAGGGCAGCAGGGCCATCTCACGCGCGTTCTTCACCGCGATGGCGACGTCGCGCTGGTGCTGGCTGCAGTTGCCGGTGACCCGGCGGGCACGGATCTTGCCGCGGTCGGAGATGTACTTCCGAAGCAGCGTCGTGTCCTTGTAGTCGATCAGCGTGGCCTTGTCCTTGCAGAACACGCAGACCTTCTTCTTCGGCTTGCGCACAGGCGCCTTGGCCATTGGTCTTCCTCCTGAACGAAAAACTTCCTAAGCGTTAGCTGCGGCGAGCGTCAGAACGGCGGCTCGTCGCTGAAGCCGCCGCCGGAACCTGCCGGCGGGGCCGAACCCCACGGGTCGTCGGCCGGCGGACCGGCCGGGGCGCTTCCACCGCCACCGCCGAAACCACCGCCACCACGGCTGACCTTGTTGACCTTGGCGGTGGCGTAGCGCAGCGACGGACCGATCTCATCGACCTCGAGCTCGACGACCGTGCGCTTCTCGCCTTCCTTGGTCTCGAAGGACCGCTGGCGCAGCCGGCCCTGCACGACCACCCGCATGCCCCGGGTCAGCGTCTCGGCCACGTTCTCGGCAGCCTGCCGCCAGATGTTGCAGCGCAGGAACAGCGCCTCGCCGTCCTTCCACTCGCCGCTCTGGCGGTCGAAGGTCCGCGGAGTGGACGCGACGGTGAAGTTCGCGACCGCAGCACCGGACGGGGTGAAGCGCAGCTCCGGATCGGCGGTCAGGTTGCCGACCACCGTGATTACCGTTTCACCAGCCATGACCTGGGGACTCCAGTCTGGTCGTTAGCGGGTACGGGCCTGGATCAGGCAGACGCCTTGGCGGCACGGGCCTTGGCAGCACGCGCGACCTTGCGGGGCTCAACGATCTTCCGCTGGACCTTGGTCCGCAGGATCGACTCGTTGAGGTTCAGCTGACGGTCCAGCTCCTTGATGGTGGCCGGCTCGCCGTTGAGGTCCAGGACGACGTAGATGCCCTCGGAGTTCTTGTTGATCTCGAAGGACAGCCGACGACGGCCCCAGACATCGACCTTCTCGACGGTGCCACCGTCGTTGCGGACGACGTTGAGGAAGTTCTCCAAGGACGGAGCGACGGTGCGCTCGTCCAGGCTCGGGTCCAGGATGACCATGAGCTCATAGTGACGCATGAAGACCATTCACCTCCTGTGGACTCACGGCCACGGACTTTCCGTGGCAGGAGGGTCGTTCGCGTCAACGAACCAGGCAACGGTAGCAAGGGCCCCTGACACTGCTGCGATTGGCCCGCTCGGCGGTACCCGCCACCGTCGGGCGAGCACCGGAGGTCTTCCTCAGTAACCCCACCTGATCAACTGGCACCGCCGCGGGTTCTGACACGTCTTCTGGGGAGAACAGCCGCAGCCCCCGTGCATTGGCACACACCAGTCCCGGATCCCGGAGCCAGAATGCGTGTCAGGTTCCGCCACCCGCACCGCCATGCAAGACGACCACGACATCCAGAAGACCAGGTCAGTGACGTCGGACGACCCAGGCGCGGACCAGCGCGGCGGTCACCACCGCGAGGGAGGCAGCGGCGATGAGGACCGGGAGCGCGACTCGTTCGGAGACCTCGGTCGGGAGCGCTTCGGCCTGGCCGGCCGCGCGGATCTCGTCCTGCTCGTCCTGGACGCGCTGCCGCTCCTGAGCCTGTCGGGCCAGGTCACCGACGTTGGGGGCCGTGCCCGGCACCTGGCCGTAGCGGGCCTGGGCCCACGGCAGCGAAGCGCCGCGCAGGCTCGGCGGCAGCATGCTGACCGCAGCCGGAGCACCGTTGGCGCTGGGCATGCGCGGCACCGGGCTGCTGGACGGCGCGGACGGCGGTGGCCCGACGGGCGCGGGGGCCGGGGTCTCCGACGAGGGTGGGTCCTCCGACGGCTGCTCGGGCGGCGGTTCCTGCGAGGACGGCGGCGGAGGGGGGTCCTCCTCGGGCTCCGGGGCGTTGACGATGATCGAGTTCCCGAGGCCGACGAGGTTGGTGAAGTGGAAGCGGACGGCCGCCACCTTGTCCTCCGGCAGGCCCAGTTCGCTCAGGCGCGGTGTCGCGGCCTCGGCGATCTCGCGGCCGGAGAAGGAGTTGGCGCCGGGTTCGGCGGTGCCCAGCGCGATGGGGCTGCCCGAGGCGAACTGCTCGGAGGCATCGGAGGCGGGGCCGAAGGCCAGCGGCATGGCCAGCAGGACGGCCTGGTTGAGCTTGAGATCCAGCGTCTTGGGCAGCACGGAGATCGGTTGGCCGACCTCACCGGAGACGATGGCGATGGGCTGGTCGACGACCAGCGGCTCGGCGGCACCGGCCGTTCCCACGCCGAGGCAGCTTCCCGCCAGGATCACCAAACCCGCGGCACCAGCCGAGACGGTGCGGCGGAGCGCGTTCGGTTTGATCAGTGGGTTGGGGTTTCCCCAAGCACCCATGGCTCGCCTCCCCGCGAACGGCTCCGAATCGACAGTCACTGTCTCAAAGCTCCTAACGCGCGAGTACCGCCGTTGGTTGCGGCCATCCGGCAAATCCGTTGATGTTCCACGAAGTGGAACACCCCGGTGCGCCCCGGTTCCCCGGTTCGGACGGTGTGGACGAATAGACTGCGTGCCATGCGTATCGGCGCCCATGTTCGCGATGACGATCCGTTGACCGCAGCCGCTGAGCGCGGCGCGGAGGTGGTGCAGTTCTTCCTGTCCGACCCGCAGGGGTGGAAGGCACCGAAGCCGCATCCGCATGCAGAACAGCTGCGGGACAGCGACGTCGCCGTTTTCATCCACGCACCTTATGTGATCAACGTGGCTTCGTTGAACAACAGGATCCGCATCCCGTCGCGGAAGTCGGTCGTGCAGCAGGCGAAGGCCGCTGCGGAGGTCGGCGCGCAGGGCTTGATCGTGCACGGCGGGCACGTCACGAAGGACGAAGACCCGGCCGAGGGCATCGCGAACTGGCGCAAGCTGTTCGAGCGGCAGGCCGACGAGGGCGGTTTCGAGGTACCGATCCTGATCGAGAACACCGCGGGCGGCGCGAACGCGATGGCCCGGCGGTTCGACGTGCTGGCCCGGTTGTGGGACGCGGTGGGCGAGTTCGGTGCGGGGTTCTGCCTGGACACCTGCCACGCGCACGCGGCGGGTGAGGAGCTGCTCGACGTGGTGGACCGGGTCAAGGCGATCACCGGCCGAATCGATCTGGTGCACCTCAACGACTCGCGGGACGAGTTCGGTTCCTCGAGGGACCGGCACGCCAACATCGGTTCGGGCAACATCGACCCTGAGCTCCTGGTGGGCGTGGTGTCGAGGGCCGGTGCTCCGGTGGTGGTCGAGACCCCTGGTGAGGGGCAGGCCGCCGACATCGAATTCCTCCGCTCGAAGGCGAGCTGAACGGCTGTTTCCCGGCTGGACCGGGTGAGAGGAGCCCGGTATCAAAGTCGCGCGGGGCTTGACGGTGTCGGCGTTAGCGGTGTTGTGCCTGCTGACGGCCGTGACGTTGGCGCTGGGGTACGCGAACAAGGCGCGTTGCACGGGTCCGGAGTTCAACGAGTGGGGCCGCTCGGTGCCGGACTACCAGGTGCGGTCCTACCGGGACGTCTGCTACTCGGACATCCAGAACCTGTGGGTGGGCCGGGACATCGACCGGCACGTCTTCCCGTACGTCAGCGGGGGCATCGACGAGGACGGCTCGTTGTGGGGCGGTGTCGTGGAGTACCCGGTTCTGACCGGGGTGCTGATCTGGGCCGGCGCGTTGTTCGTGAACACCGATGCCGGTTTCCTGCTGTCGTCGGCGCTGCTGATGGCGCCGTTCGGGCTCGCGGTCGCGTGGTGGCTCGGGCGGTTGAGCCGCTGGCGGGCGTTGCTGTGGGCGATCGGGCCGCCGTTGGTCCTCTACGCGGATCACAACTGGGACCTGCCGGTGGTGGCGAGCGCGGTGGCAGCGGTGTTCGTGATGCACCGGTGGCACGCGTCGTTGGCGCGTCGTTCCACTGTGGCCGCGGTGCTTCTGGGGCTGGGCTTCGCGTTGAAGCTGTACCCGGCGATCTTCGTGCTGCCGTTGATGCTGTACGTGTTCACCGAGGGTGGCCGGGACTGGCGGGGCGCGTTGCGGGTGGCCGGTTCGGCCGCGGGAACGGGCCTGCTGGTCAACGTTCCTTTCGCGCTGGCGGGTTTCCAGGGCTGGGCGGCGTCGTTCGAGTTCCAGTCGCGGCGTCGAGTGGACTTGAGCACGAATTCGGTGTGGTACTGGGGTTTTCGTGACTGGACCGGGGACGACGGCTTCCAGGCCGCGATGGGCATCGTCTCGCCGGGCCTGATGCTGGTGTCGTTCGCGTTGGCGTGCTGGGTCGGCTGGTTGCGGTTCGAGAGGACCGGGACCTACCCGTGGGTGCAGGTTTCAGCGGCGATGCTGTGCGGGTTCCTGCTGCTGCACAAGGTTCACTCACCGCAGTACGCGTTGTGGTTGTTGCCGTTCTTCGTGCTGGTGCACGTGCGCTGGGGGTGGATCGCGGCCTACCTCGTGGCGGATTTCGCGATGTGCACGGGCATCTTCCGCTGGCTGTACCTGAACAACGAGGGGATGCCGAGCGGTGTGCACGACGGTTTCACGGCGCAGGCGCTGATGATCGGGGTCTGGGGCCGGGCCGCGCTGCTGGTGGGGCTGTTCGTGGCTTTCCTGTCTGCCCGCACGACGATCGAGGAGCGAACGTCGGGTCGCGAGGAGTCCGCTGAGACCTCGCGGTACCGCATCAGGAACCTCGGCTGAGACCGGAAGACGAGGAAGGGACCCGCGGCTGCGCGCCGCGGGTCCCTTCCCTCTGAGGGGCCCGATCAGAAGACGGACTCGTCGAGCTCCATGAGGGAGTTGTCGGCGGCCTCGATGATCTTGCGGCGACCGGTGAGCTCGGGCAGGACGTTCTTGGCGAAGAAGCGGGCGACCGCGACCTTGCCCTGGTAGAACGACTCGTCCTTGCCGGCACCGGCGTCGAGCGCGGCGAGCGCGATCTCGGCCTGCTGCAGCAGCTTCCAACCGATGAGCAGGTCGCCGACCGACATCAGGAACGACACGGCGTGCTGGCCGACCTTGTAGATGTTCTTGATGTCCTCCTGGGCGGAGGTCAGGAACTCGAACAGCGTGCCGAGCTGGCCCTGGACGTCACCGAGGGCGCGGGTCAGCAGCTCGCGCTCCTCCTTGAGGCGCTCGTCGGCGTCGGCGGCCTCCAACGTCTTCTGGATCTCAGCCGCGACGTGGCCGATGGCTGCGCCCTTGTTGCGGACGATCTTGCGGAAGAAGAAGTCCTGCGCCTGGATCGCGGTGGTGCCCTCGTAGAGGCTGTCGATCTTGGCGTCGCGGATGTACTGCTCGATCGGGTAGTCCTGCAGGTAGCCGGAGCCACCGAGGGTCTGCAGCGAGTGCGTGAGCATCTCGTAGGCCCGCTCGGAGCCGACGCCCTTGACGATGGGCAGGAGCAGGTCGTTCACGGCCTCGGCGAGGGTGACGTCGCTGCCCTCGTGCTTGCCCTGGGTGATCTGGTCCTGGTAGTCGGCCGTGTAGAGGTAGATGGCGCGCAGGCCCTCGGCGTAGGCCTTCTGCAGCATCAGGGCGCGGCGCACGTCGGGGTGGTTGGTGATGGTCACGCGCGGGGCGGTCTTGTCGGTGCTGCGCGTGAGGTCCGCGCCCTGGACGCGCTCCTTGGCGTAGTCGAGGGCGTTGAGGTAGCCGGTCGACAGGGTGGCGATGGCCTTGGTGCCGACCATCATCCGCGCGTACTCGATGACCTGGAACATCTGCGCGATGCCGTCGTGGACCTCGCCGAGCAGCCAGCCCTTGGCCGGGGTGCCGTGCTGGCCGAAGGTGACCTCGCAGGTGGCGGAGGCGTTGAGGCCCATCTTGTGCTCGACGTTGGTGACGAAGGCGCCGTTGCGGTCGCCCGGCGCACCGGTCTCACCGTCGAAGTGGAACTTGGGCACCAGGAACAGGCTCAGGCCCTTGGTGCCGGGCTTGGCCTCGATGCCGGGTCCCTCGGGGCGGGCGAGCACCAGGTGCATGATGTTCTCGGTCATGTCCTGGTCGGCGGAGGTGATGAAGCGCTTGACGCCGTCGAGGTGCCAGCTGCCGTCTTCCTGCAGCACGGCCTTGGTGCGACCGGCGCCGACGTCAGAACCGGCGTCGGGCTCGGTGAGGACCATGGTGGCGCCCCAGCCGCGCTCGATCATGAGGTTGGCCCACTTCTTCTGCTCCTCGGTGCCGTTCTTCCAGAGGATCGTCGCGAAGTTCGGGCCGGCCATGTACATGTAGACCGGCGGGTTGGCGCCCAGGATCAGTTCGGCGGCCGACCAGGTGACGGTCGGGGGGATTCCGTAACCGCCCAGCTCGTCCGGCAGCCCGAGCCGCCACCACTCACCGTCCATGACCTGCTGGTAGGACTTCTTGAAGGACTCCGGCAGGGTTACCGAGTGGGTCGCCGGGTCGAAGTGCGCGGGGGTGCGGTCGCCTTCGACGAAGGACTCGGCGAGCGGCCCGGTGGCCAGGTCGTTGAGTTCGGTGAGCACGCCGCGAACGGTGTCCTGATCGGCCTGCTCGAAGGCGCCCTTGCCCAGTCGGTCCTGCACCTTGAGGACCTCGAAGAGGTTGAACTCGAGGTCTCGGACGTTGCTCTTGTAGTGGCCCATCGAAGGCTCCCTCTTGCACGCTGCTGCGGGTGGGCCCGGCTACGAGCCCTTACTCGTCGGTAACAAGAAGGGTATTACCTGGCAGTAACTTCTGTCGAGGCGACCTGCACCACCCTCCCCTCGCACCCCTGCTGACCCGCGTTCCCCTCCGCAGCGCTCCCGTACCGGGGAAATGTGAAGGCGCCCTGTCGCCCCTGCGCCCTACAGTGGGCGAGCCGGACATCACTCTGGGGGTGCAGATGACCGCCGTACGCGCGGAGGCACTGGTCAAGAGCTTCGGTTCCACCCGCGCTCTGAACGGGATCGACCTCGAAGTGCCCCGCGGCGAGGTGCTCGGGCTGCTGGGCCCCAACGGAGCGGGCAAGACGACCACGGTCCGCATCCTGACCACGCTGTTGCGGCCCGACTCGGGCCGCGCGTTCGTAGCCGGGCACGACGTGCTCGCCGACCCGCACGCCGTGCGCCGCTCGATCGGCCTGTCCGGGCAGTACGCCGCGGTCGACGAGAACCTGACCGGCTACGAGAACCTCCACATGGTCGGCCGCCTCTACGGGATGTCCCGCACGAACGCCTCCGCACGAGCCCGTCAGCTCATCGACCGCTTCAAGCTCGACGACGCGGCCGACCGGCCCTCCAAGGGCTACTCCGGCGGCATGCGCCGACGGCTGGACCTCGCCGGGGCGCTGGTCGCCGCGCCACCCGTGGTGGTCCTCGACGAGCCCACCACCGGCCTCGACCCGCGCGGACGGATGGACACCTGGGAGGTCATCGGCGAGCTCGTCGCCGACGGGACCACGGTCCTGCTGACCACCCAGTACCTGGAGGAGGCCGACCAGCTGGCCGACTCCATCGCGGTCATCGACCACGGCGAGGTCATCGCCAGCGGCACAGCCGACCAGCTCAAGTCCCGCGTCGGCGGCGAGCGCCTGCAGCTGATCGCGCAGGACGCCGCCGACCTGCCCGCCGTGGCCCGGGTGCTGCGCGAGGTCGGCGTGGCCGAACCGCAGGTGGAGGTGGCGCTGCGGCGGGTCACCGTCGCCGTGGAGACCGGGCCGAAGGCGCTGATCGAGGCGTTGCGGCGGCTCGACGCCGACAGCGTCGCGGTCAACGACGTCGGGCTGCACCGCCCGACGCTGGACGACGTGTTCCTGGGTCTGACCGGACGGCACGCCGAGGAGGAACAGGGATGAACGCGCTGGCGGTGAGCCTCCGCGACAGCAACGTCGTGGCGTGGCGGAACCTGGTGAACATCAAGCGCAACCCCGACCTGCTGCTGGCCAGCACGGCGCAGCCGATCATGTTCGTGCTGATGTTCGCCTACGTCTTCGGCGGCAGCCTCGGCGGCGAGGCCTACCGGGAGTTCCTGATCGCCGGGATCTTCGTGCAGACGGTGGCGTTCAACAGCGCCTTCACCGTGATCGGCCTGGCCAACGACCTGCAGAAGGGCATGATGGACCGGTTCCGGTCGCTGCCGATGTCGCGTGTGGCCGTGCTGCTCGGGCGCACCACGTCCGACCTGCTGGTCAGCGTGCTGACCGTGGTGATCATGTCGTTGTGCGGGCTGATCGTCGGCTGGCGGATCCGGGGCAGCGTGCTCGACGCGCTGCTCGCCTTCGGACTCCTGCTGCTGTTCTCGTTCGCGATGTCGTGGGTGGGGGCGTTCATCGGCCTGGTGGCGCGCAGCGTCGAGGTCGCGCAGAGCGCGGGTCTGCTGTGGATGTTCCCGGTGACCTTCGTGTCCTCGGCCTTCGTGCCCGCGGAATCGATGCCCGGTCCACTGCGGACGTTCGCGGAGTGGAATCCGATCACGGTCTACTCGGACGCGTTGCGCCAGCTCTACGGGAACCCGCTCCGGGTGACCGGTCCGCCTCCGGACAGCTGGCCGGCGCAGCACGCGCTGCTGTACTCGGTGGTGTCGGCGCTGGTGATCTTGGCGATCTTCATCCCGCTCGCGGTGGCTCGCTACCGTCGCGTGGCGAGCCGGTGAGCGGTCCCCGCAAGGGACGCCGCCAGCGCGGTGCAGGAACAGCCAAGACCGCGCTTTGGAGTTACCTCCGTGGCGTGAACGGCACCGGACTCGCGCGGTGGTTGAGCGCCTTCGGGTCGATCAAGCCGCACTATCTGCCCGTATCCGAGTTGCGAACCACGGACCGCGAGGTGGGTCATGCGCCGAACGAACGTCAACTACGCCGCTGCAGTGATCGCTTGTACGTCGGCACTGCTCGCCGGGTGCGGTGGTGCCCCGGAGGGCGGGCAACAACCGCCCGGGGCTCCGCAGCCGGGCCAGCCCCAGCCCGGCGGTGAGCAGCAGCCTCCGCCCGGTGGCGAGCAGCCGGGCGGGATGGGCGCCGGTGACCAGGGCGGCGACCAGGCCAAGGCTCAGCTCCAGGGGATGCTCGACCAGCTCAACCAGAGCACGCCGATCACCTTCGACCCGGACAGCAGCGAGCTCACCGACCAGGGCAAGGAGACGGTCACCAAGGCCGCCGACATGCTCAAGTCCGCTCCGCAGGGGGTGATGTTCCAGGTCGCAGGCTTCACCGCGTCCGGGACGAGCTCCAGCCAGGACAGCAAGGAGCTTTCGCAGGCTCGCGCCCAGGCGGTCGTCGACCAGCTGGCGCAGGACGGGGTCCCGGCCGAGCGCCTGCAGGCCACCGGCGAGGGCGACGCGGGCGGCGACCCGGCCGCGTCCCGCAAGGTCGAGATCAGGGTCCAGTGAGCAGTTCCAGCAGCGGAGCGGCCGGACATCGGCCGCCCCGCTGCTCATGCGCGTGGCCGTGAGACCTCGGTCGCGATCGGTGCTGGTCAGGACAACCGGCCCGGTACTCTCGGCGGGAGCAGTCACGGAGGTGTCGATGGCTTCTCCCGCCGAGGCGCGGACGGTCCGCGAGCCCGCGGGCAAGGCCGCCTCCGCAACCCCTTGGGACGTGCTGGCCGCGGTCGCCGGCGGCGGCGCGATCGGGTCGGTCCTGCGCTGGTCGACGAGCCTGGTGTGGCCGGGTCCGGTTTCGACGTTCCTGGTCAACGTGCTGGGCTGCCTGGCCATCGGCGTGCTCATGTGCGTGATCACCGAGCTGGTCAACCCGCACCGCCTGCTGCGACCGTTCCTGGGCGTGGGCGTGCTCGGCGGGTTCACCACGTTCTCCACCTACGTCACCGACGCGCTGCGGCTGGCTCTGTCCGCACCGCTGGCGGCGCTGGGCTACCTGCTGGCCACCGTGCTGTGCTGCGTGCTCGCGGTGTTCGTCGGCATCACCACGACCCGGGCGCTGTCGCGGGGACTGCGACGGGAGGTCGCGTGACGCTCCTGCTCGTCGCGCTCGGCGGCGCCACCGGGGCGAGCCTGCGCTTCCTCACCGACCGCTGGGTCCAGGCCCGGCACGACACCGGGTTCCCGTGGGGAACGCTGGTGGTCAACGCGGTCGGTTCGCTGGTCCTCGGCTTCCTCGCCGGGGCCGCGCTGTTCGGCGCGTCCGTGCCGGTGCTGCAGACCGCGCTGGGCATCGGTCTGTGCGGCGCGCTGACGACGTTCAGCACCTTCGGTTACGAGAGCGTGCGTCTGCTGACCGGCGGCCAGCGGCTCTTCGGCCTGCTCAACGTGGTCGGGTCGGTGCTGGTGGGACTGGGTTCGGGCGTGCTCGGCGTCGTGCTGGCCGCCTCGATCTGGCACTGACCAGACGAACCTCACCTGGACGGGGGGTCACGACACGAGTGCACGACCCCGCTAACGCTCCCCGGATTCGGTTCGGGTTGTCTCTAACCTTTGGGCACGAGATCCGCACACGTGAGCGAATGGGGTCACCATGCGCACCGTCTTCATCCACGGCGAGCAGGAACGTTTCGACGAGGCCAGCGCCGAACTGATCGACCGCTTCACCCGCCGCCACCCCGAGCTCGACGCAGCGGAGCTGGTCGAGCTGCTGCTCGACGACAAGTTCCTCGCCGACGGCATGCTCGCGCACTGGAGCGAGGAGGACCTCGTGCGCGTCCTGACCGAGGTCGTGCCGCGCCGGGCGGTGCTGACCCGCGAGTGGTCGGCGACGCCGGACCTGCTGCACCGGTGGCTCGACTTCCTGGCCGAGGGACAGCTCCTGACCTCGACCGATCCGGTTTCCGCGCTGCACGACGCGGTGGACGCGGCCACGCCCGCCTACCTGAGCGCCATGGCCGATCCGACGGAGTGGAGTTCGGAGAAATTCTGGACGACCACCATGCGGGAGCTGGGAGTCGACGACTCAGACGACGCTGCGGTGGAGGAGTTCCACGACGCGGTGGACGCCGGTGAGATCGACGTCGACCAGGACACCGCCGACGAGATCACCGCGCGCGAGGCCACCGAGCCCGAGCAGCAGCCGAAGCTGTGGCTGAGCCCGGTGGAGCTGACCGGGTCGGAACCGCACCGCGAGATCGCGGCCGGTGCACCGATCATGGAGCGCATCCGCGCGGTCGTGGAGCACGCGGGTGACGGCGACGTCGACAAGCTGGCCGCGAGCCTGGGCAGCGACACCGCCACCGCGGGTCTGCTGCTGGAGTGGGCGCAGCGCGCGGGCCTGCTGCGCGTCTCCGGCGAGCGGGTCGTCCCGACGCTGATCGCCGCTCCGCTGCTGGCCGAGCCGGAGCTGTTGTGGACGAAGCTGTGGCAGAGCTTCGTGCTGCTCGACGACGTCTTCCGCGACGGGCTCGAGGACATCGCCGCCGACTCGGACGACGACGAGGACGAGCTGCCCGAGCTGGTCCAGTCGGTGTTGAGCGTGCTCTACGCGGCCGGCGAGGAGGTGCCGCTGGAGGTCGTGGCGTTCACCGCCGCCGACGTGTCGGGCGCCGAGGACCCGAGCCCGGTGCTGGCCCTGGTGAAGCGGATCGTCGAGCAGTGGGAGGCGATGGGTGCGCTGCGCACCCGGCCCGCGACCGAGGAGGACCGCACCGCGCTGCCCGTCGAGACGTTCGTGGAGCTGCTTCCCGCGGGCGTGTGGGCCGCGAGGGAGTCGTTGCGGGCGTTCGGTTTCCACGTGCCGACGACCGATGCGCTGCGCCTGGCCCCGGCGGAGCTGGTGGCGCTGCTGTTCGCCGCCGCCCCGGCACCGGTCCAGCGAGCGCTGGCGGCGAGCTGGGTCGAGGACCGGGGGCCGAAGCAGGCCGCGGACGAGCTGACCGGGCTGTTGGAGCTGGTGGACGACCCGGTGGTCCGGATGCCCGCGCTGGCGCTGCTGGAGGCGACCGGCGAGGAGGGCGTGACCGCGGCCCGCGTGCTGGTCGACGATCCGGTGTGCGGCGCGGCGGTGCGGATGTGGCTGCAGGCCGCCACCGACGAGCAGGTGGCGCGCGAGGGTGATCACCTGCTGTTCAGCGTGGACGCGATGGCGGTGACGCTGGAGACCGACGTGGACCTGTTCGTCGGTGATGTCGCCGAGCAGCCGGAGGACGAGCAGTTGCAGCTGGTGGGCGAGTTGGCAGGCAGCGGGCATTCGCACGCCCGCGCGCTGCTGGCGGCGCTGGCCGAGCACCACGAGGACGAGGAGGTCGCGGCGGCCGCGCGCAGCGCCTTGGACGTCTGATCCTCGGTGACGCTCCTCATCTCCGTTTGTTCTGCTAACGAGTTTCGTTTAGCATTGCGAACGGTTTGACTTCACGGCAGCCGCAACCGCAGCTGCCAACGCGGTGATGAGGGGTGGCGGGCGATGAGCGCCGGGCACGAAGTTCGGTTGCTCGACGTCTTCGAGGGACAACCGAAGACGGTGTGGATCACCGCGTTCGCGGCGGTCATCGCCTTCATGGGGATCGGCCTGGTCGACCCGATCCTGCTGTCCATCGCCGAGGCGATGAACGCCGGACCGGAGCAGGTCACCCTGCTGTTCTCGTCCTACCTGGGCGTTCAGGTCGTGGCGATGCTGATCACCGGTGCGTTCAGCGCCCGCTTCGGGCCCAAGCGCACCGTGGTCACCGGCCTCGTCCTGATCGTGCTGGCGACCATCGCGTGCGCGCTGGCGAGCTCCATCGGCCAGCTCGTCGCGCTGCGCGCGGTGTGGGGCCTGGGCAACGCGTTCTTCATCGCCACCGCGCTGTCGGTGATCGTCGGCGCCGCCTCCGGCGGACAGCAGGCCGCGATCCTGCTGTACGAAGCGGCGCTGGGCATCGGCCTGTCCACCGGGCCGCTGCTCGGCGCCCTGCTCGGCAACATCTCCTGGCGGGGCCCGTTCGCCGGCACCGCAGCGCTGATGGCCGTCGCGCTGGTCCTCGTCGCCGGTTTCCTGCCCGAGGACGGGGACCGCTCGGCCCGCACCAAGATCGGCGTCCTCGACCCGATCAAGGCGCTCAAGCACGGCGGCCTGCTCCGCACCTCGCTGGGCTCGGCGTTCTACACCGCGAGCTTCTTCATCGTGCTGGCCTGGTCGCCGTTCGTGCTGGAGTTCGGCGCGATCGCAGTCGGCCTGGTGTTCTTCGGCTGGGGGCTGTGCGTCGCGGTCGCCGGGGTGACGCTGGCGCCGAAGCTGGCGGCCCGCTTCGGCGAGGTCGGCGGCACGATCATCGCGGTCCTGATCTACGCGGCACTCCTTGGCATCATGGCGTTCGGCTCGAAGCCGGTCGTGGTCGTCGGCGTGATCCTCAGCGGACTGGCCTCGGGCCTGCTCAACACGCTGTTCACCGGTTCGGCGATGAGCACCAGCGACGCACCGCGCCCGGTGGCCAGCGCCGGCTACAACTTCTGCCGCTGGCTCGGCGGCGCTGCTGCCGCCACGCTGGTCGGCCACGTCGCCACCTGGTTCGGCTCGAACCACGCGCCGTTCGCCGTCGGCGCGGGCCTGTGCGTGATCGCCGCGCTGCTGCTGGTCACCGACGTGCGCAGCAAGGCCGACGCTCAGCAGGTGCCGGCCGAGGCGGCGGTGGTCGGCGAAGAGCTCTGATCGAACAACAACATGAGGGGGCGCGCGGATCGAGATCCGCGCGCCCCTCCATGTTGTCGCCCAATGTTCGCCAAGAGCTTGCGCGATGTTGACGTTCGCTTGCGCTCCAACCGTTCTCGAACAGCTTGGAGGTCCCCGTGACTCCCGAACGTCGACTCCTGCCGCTGCTCACCGGCGGACGTGCCCGCGTCACCTGCCGCTACCGATGCGGCGACCAGTGCTCCCAACACCCGCCGAACACCTCGGACAACGCCTACTTCGGGCAGGTCCTGGAACAGGTGCTCAGCCGTCGCGGCCTGCTCAAGGCCGGTGCGGTGGCCTCCGCCGCGCTCGCGGTCCCCGCACTCGCCTCCCGCGAAGCGGGCGCCGCGCCCGGTCTGGACTTCGTGCCGATCCGGCCCAACACCGAAGACGCGGTGGTGGTCCCCGAGGGCTTCCAGCAGCAGATCGTGATCCGCTGGGGAGACCCGATCCTGCCCGGCGCACCGGAGTTCGACTTCGACGCCCAGTCACCCGAGGCGCAAGAAGGCCAGTTCGGATACAACAACGACTTCTGCGCGCTTCTGTCGCTGCCCGACGGGCGCAGGCTGATGGTCAACAACCACGAGTACGTCACCGAGGAGTTCGTCTTCCGCGGCTACGACCCGGAGAACCCCACCGAGCAGCAGGCCCGGATCTCCTGGGCCGCGCACGGACTTTCGGTCGTGGTGCTGGAGGACAGAAAACCGGTGATCGACCCGCTGAACCGGCGCATCACCCTCACCACCCCCTTCGAACTGCGGGGCCCCGCCGCGGGCAGCGAGTGGCTGAAAACCCCCGCCGATCCGACGGGTACGCGCTCGCTGGGCACCATGAACAACTGCTCCGGCGGCGTCACGCCGTGGGGCACGATCCTCTCGGGCGAGGAGAACTTCCACCAGTACTTCGCCAACGCCGCCGACGTCACCGACCCGGTGGCCGCGGAACGCCTGGCGCGCTACGGGGTCTCCGGCGGTGCGACCGACCGCAAGTGGGAGCGCTTCGACTCGCGCTGGGACCTCGCCCAGCAGGTCAACGAATCCAACCGGTTCGGCTGGATCATCGAGGTCGACCCGCACGACCCGTCCTCCACGCCGGTCAAGCACACCGCGCTCGGCCGGCTCAAGCACGAAGGCGCCAACATCCGCGTCCTCGACGACGGCCGCGTCGCCGCCTACATGGGCGATGACGAGAAGTTCGAGTACATGTACCGGTTCGTCTCCGACGGCAAGGTGAAACCGGGCAGCAGCGGGCTCGCTCGCAGGCACAACACATCGCTGCTGGACTCCGGCACGCTCTACGTCGCGAAGTTCACCGGCGACAACCCCACCGAGATCGACGGAACCGGGACACCGCCCTCCGACGGCGAGTTCGACGGCGTCGGCGAGTGGATTCCGCTGGCGCACAACGACACCAGCTTCGTCGACGGCATGAGCGCCGACGAGGTCTACGTCTTCACCCGCCAGGCCGCCGACAAGTCGGGCGCCACCAAGATGGACCGACCCGAGGACGTCCAGCCGCACCCCAAGACCGGGCGCGTCTACGCAGCGCTGACCAACAACTCCGATCGCGGCACCGCGGGCAAGGCACCCGCCGACGAGGCGAACCCGCGCAACACCAACAAGCACGGCCAGGTCGTGGAAATCGACGACGACCCGGCCGGGGTCCGGTTCACCTGGCGGCTGCTGCTGGTCTGCGGTGACCCCGACGACCCGGCGACCTACTTCGCCGGGTACGACAAGTCGCAGGTCAGCCCGATCACCTGCCCGGACAACGTCGCCTTCGACAGCCGCGGCAACCTGTGGATCACCACCGATTCCAGCGGTGCGCTCGGCTTCAACGACGGCCTCTACGCGGTCCCGTTGGAAGGATCGGAACGCGGCCACGTCACAGCGTTCCTCAGCGTCCCGCGCGGTGCCGAAGCCTGCGGGCCGGTCATCGAGGACGACCTCGTCCTCGTCTCGGCCCAGCACCCGGGTGAGGTGGACGGCGCCAACGCCGACAACCCCGCCAGCCACTGGCCCGACGGAGGCGCCACCCAGCCCCGGCCCTCGGTGGTCGCCGTCGGGCGTTGATCAGCGCTTGAACGTCCCGTCCTCCACGGCCCCGATGAAGTCCTGGTGTTCAACTCCTCGCTCGCGGCGTGAAGTACCACGTCATCCGTAGCTGCGAGCTTCGCATCGGCGTGGAAGGCGTGCCTGCCCTACGCGACCCGGCGGTAGAGACGTGCCCAGGCGTGTGGCGCCAGGTCTCTGGGCAGGGGCGGTAGGTCGTGGAGGCGGTGGCCCGTGACGTTGCGGACCTTCTCCGCCAGTGACCGCCCTCTCGCCTGGTAGACGGCCTGGACGAAGTCCTGGTAGCTGGACCTGCTCGCCGCCGGGAGGAGTTGGCGCCTGGTGATGTGGAGGATTCCGCCGCTGCACGCCGGGATCGGGCGGAAGTGGTGGGCCGGGACCTCGCCGAGCAGCCGGAACTCGAACCACGGCGACCACTGGGCGTTGAGCTGACTGCCTCCGCGGGCGCGCTTGCGGGCCACCTCGTGCTGGACCAGCAGCACCGCTTCGGTCCAGTTCGGACTGCTCAGCAGGCTTCGGGTCATCGACGTGGTGATGCCGAACGGCAGGTTGCCGACCACCGCGTGCGGCCACGGCGGGACCCTGAACTCGCGCATGTCGCAGCGGTGGAGGCGGACCTGCGGGAGTTCGGCGGCCAGGCGCTGCGCCCAGCGCGCGTCGAGCTCCACCGCGATCACCGGGCGGTCGAGCTCCACGAGCTCTCGGGTCAGCGCACCGCGTCCCGCGCCGAGTTCGACCACCGGGTGCGGGGACGGTTTCAGCGCCCGGGCGATGCGACGGGTCGTCGACCGGTTGCTCAAGAAGTTCTGGCCGAGTTCGCGGCGCGCGCGATCGCGCGCCGACCTGCGGCGACAGGACATGGGGACTGCTCCTGCACTCGCGAGCCGGAAGGGGGACCGGGTCTCGAGCACGCAGGGCAGCGGCGGATCTGCGCAGGCGTTCAGCCCTGAAGCCCAGCGCAGGAGGTCAACGCAGCATCAACCGCGCGTCAGGACGAGAACCCGGACGCGAACGGCGACGCGACCCAGCCGCGCCGCCTAGGCGGAACGCAGCCGGATGAAGAAAGCAGCAGAACAAAGCCCCATGTCGACAAAGCTACAAGCCGCCACCCACGCACCGAAGCCGGTTTTCCCGCACCCCTCAGCAGCGAGACCTCGAGCGCGGCAGCTTCACCCAGAACTGACCGGAGGGGACTCGATCATGGGAGACTGGCGAAGAACTGCCCGGTGGTGACGCACGGCACGCGTCAGGAGACCAGCACAGCTGGTTTTGGCCACTCTGCGTTGCTTGTTCGGTTCTTGTTCACCCGGATGTACCGGGGAGATCGCCCAATCTGTCTAACGTTCGAGTGTTCCGACGTAATCCCTGGAGGTCCGCTTGTCTTCCCGACCGGACAGCGGGCGGGTCATCCCGCTCCCGCTCGCATCCCACCACAGCGCGAGCCGTTCCTCGATCACCTGCAAGTACCGCTGCGGCAACGCCTGCCAGCACGAGGCGCCGAACACCTCCGGCAACGCCTACTTCGGTGACATCGTCGAGGCCGTGCTCAGCCGTCGTGGCGCGCTCAAGGCCACCGGCGCCCTCGCCCTGACCGTGGGTGGCGCCGCCGCGCTCAGCAGCGGCACCGCGGCCGCCGCGCCGCAGCCCGGATCGGCGCGAGGCGCCGTGCCCGGCACCGACTTCGCGCCCGTCGCGCCGAACAGCCAGGACGCCGTGGTCGTCGCCGACGGCTACCAGCAGAGCGTGGTGATCCGCTGGGGGGACCCCGTCGTCGAAGGCGCGCCCAAGTTCGACTTCGCCAACCAGAGCGCCGCCGCCCAGGAGAAGCAGTTCGGCTACAACAACGACTTCGCCGAGCTCATCGCGCTCGACCGGACCGGGGCCGAGAGCCTCCTGGTGTGCAACCACGAGTACACCAGCGAAGAGCACATGTTCCTCGGCTACGACGAGAACAACCCCACCGAGGAGCAAGCTCGCATCGCCTGGGCTGCCCACGGTCTGTCGGTGGTGCTCGTCAAGCGCCAGGAGGACGGCAGCCTCAAGCCGGCGCCGAGCCGCTACAACCGGCGCATCACCCTCAACACCCCGTTCGAGCTGCGCGGACCCGCAGCGGGCAGCGACCTGCTGAAGACCTCGGTCGACCCGACCGGCACGACCGCCTTCGGCACGCAGAACAACTGCGCGGGCAGCCTCACCCCGTGGGGCACGATCCTGTCCGGCGAGGAGAACTTCAACCAGTACTTCGCCAACGCCGACACCGTCACCGACCCGGTCGCCAAGGAACGCCTCGGCCGCTACGGCTTCGAAGGCACCGCCAGCACCCGCAAGTGGGAGCGCTTCGACAAGCGCTGGGACCTCGCGCAGGAGCCCAACGAGGCCAACCGCTTCGGCTGGATCGTCGAGATCGACCCGAACGACCCGTCCTCGACCCCGGTCAAGCACACCGCGCTCGGCCGCTGCAAGCACGAGGGCGCCGCTGTCCAGATCGCCGACGACGGCCGCGTCGTGGCCTACACCGGTGACGACGAGCGCTTCGACTACATCTACAAGTTCGTCTCCAACGGCAAGGTCAAGCAGGGAACCAGTGCCCTGGCCCGCCGGCACAACATGACCCTGCTCGACGACGGCACGCTCTACGTCGCGAAGTTCACCGGCAACAGCCCGGCCGGCGAGATCGACGGAACCGGGGAGCTGCCCGCCGACGGCAAGTTCGACGGCATCGGCGAGTGGATCCCGCTGGCCAGTGGCAAGGAGTCCTTGGTCCCCGGCTTCACCGCCGAGGAGGTCTACGTCTTCACGCGCCTGGCCGCCGACAAGGTCGGCGCCACCAAGATGGACCGGCCGGAGGACATCCAGCCCAACCCGGTCAACGGCAAGGTCTACTGCGCGCTGACCAACAACAGCAACCGCGGCAGCGAGGGCAACGCGGCTCCGGACGAGGCCAACCCGCGCGTGGGCAACAAGCACGGTCACGTGCTGGAGATCGACGACGACACCACGGGCACCCGCTTCGGCTGGAACCTGCTGCTGGTGTGCGGCGACCCGAACGACGCGGGCACCTACTTCGGCGGGTTCGACAAGAGCAAGGTCAGCCCGATCTCATGCCCGGACAACGTGGCCTTCGACCGCCACGGCAACCTGTGGATCTCCACCGACGGCAACGCCCTGGACTCCAACGACGGCCTCTTCGCGGTGCCCGTCGAGGGACCGGAGCGCGGCTTCGTCAAGCAGTTCCTGACCGTGCCCAAGGGCGCCGAGACCTGCGGTCCCGTGGTGCGCGACAAGCTGGTGACCGTGTCCGTGCAGCACCCGGGCGAGATCGACGGCCACGACGCGGGCAACCCGGCATCGCACTGGCCGGACGGCGGGACCTCGCAGCCGCGCCCGTCGGTCGTGGCGATCTGGCGTGAAGACGGCGGTGAGATCGGCCGCGGCTGATCCCACCTTGCGAGCGCGGGGGTCCCCGGCCGAAAGGCCGGGGACCCTCGTTGCGCTCTCACCCCGGCCCAGGAGGTGGTCACCTCACCTGACCGGATTTCCACTGAGATCAGGGACCCGACTCCCACTGGAATCGGGGACCGGAGTTCCATTGAAATCCGGTCGACAAGGCGGGATCAGCTCTGGGAGGTGGGAGACTCCTCGGGAGCTGCGCGGAGGGCGATCACTGTGAAGGCCGCGGCGATCATGACCACGCCGACGACCCAGAGGCCGGAACGCTGGGAGCCCGTGATGTCGGCCAGGACCCCGGTGATGTAGGGGGCCGCGAAGCCGCTGATGTTGCCGAGCGAGTTGATCAGCGCGATGCCGCCCGCTGCTGCGGCGCCGGCGAGGAAGTTGCTGGGAAGCGCCCAGAACGTCGGCAGGGCGGCGCAGACGCCGACCGCGCAGATCGTCACCGCGACCATCGCCATGAACGGGTTGCCCAGGTACAGCGCGATCGGGATCGACGCACCGCCGATCAGCATCGGCAGCGCCACGTGCCAGACCCGCTCGCGGGTGCGGTCGCCGTGCGCGGCCCAGATCACCATCGCCACCGCGCCGATCACGTACGGAACCGCCGTCACCAGGCCGGATTCCATCGTGGACAGCTCCGTGCCGTACTGCTGCTCGAAGCCCTTGACGATCGTGGGCAGGAAGAAGCCCAGCGCGTACAGGCCGTAGGCGATGCCGAAGTAGACGAACGCCAGCGCCAGGATCCTCGGATGCGTCAGCGCCTTGCGCAGCGGCCAGGAGTGCGTTGACTCGGTCTCGGCGCGCTCGGCCTCCAGCTGACCGGACAGCCACTCCCGTTCCTCGTCCTCGAGCCACTGGGCCTGCTCCGGCCGGTCGGTCAGGTAGAACCAGGTCGCCACCGCCAGCAGCATCGCCGGCACGCCCTCCACCAGGAACATGAACCGCCAGCCGGACAAGCCGAGAACGCCGTGCCCGCCGCTGATCAGCGCGCTCGACACCGTCGCGCCGATGGCGCTGGAGACCGGGACCGCGGCCATGAACAGCGCGACCGCCTTGGCCCGCTGCACCGCCGGGAACCAGTACGTCAGGTACAGGATGATGCCCGGGAAGAACCCGGCCTCGGCGACGCCCAGCAGGAACCGCAGCACCACCAGCGTCGTCGCGTTCGGCACGAAGGCCATCACGGTCGCGACGACGCCCCAGGTGATCATGATCCGGGCCAGCCACTTGCGGGCGCCGAAGCGGTGCAGGGCGAGGTTGCTCGGCACCTCCAGCACCAGGTAGCCGAGGAAGAAGATGCCCGAGGCGAACCCGAAGACCGTTGCGGTCATGCCCAGTTCGTCGTTCATCCCGTTCGGGCCGGCGAAACCGATGTTCACCCGGTCCAGGTAGTTGACGAAGTACAGGAGGCACAGGAAGGGCATCAACCGGACCGCGACCTTGCGCAGGATCCGGTTCTGCATCTCCGCAGAAGCTACGTTGGCGCTGCTCACCGGATGGGCATACGCGCAGCCCGCCCACAAGGTCAAGACCTGACCGGAGGGTGGGACGGCCGGTAACCCCGGTGAGACCTGCCACCTGTAGCGTTACAGACATGCCCGAACGCCCGATTGCCCTGGTCACCGGCGCCTCACGAGGTATCGGTGCCGCGGTCGCGCGTGAGCTGTCCAACACTCACGACCTGTTGTTGGGCGGCCGCGACACCGACGCCATCCAGACCCTGATCGACGAACTGCCCGGCGCCGCCCGCGAGTGGCCGGTGGAACTCACCGACCACGCCGCTCTGGCCGACGCCGCGACCGCCATCGAGCGAGTCGACGTCCTGGTGCACTGCGCCGGACTCGTCGAGCTCGGCCACATCGCCGACGCCACCGGCGATTCCTGGCGGCGCACCTTCGAGGTCAACCTCTTCGCCGTCACCGAACTCACCCGCCTGCTGCTGCCCCAGCTCCGCGCCGCGCGGGGCCACGTCGTGCTGGTCAACTCGGGCGCCGGCCTGAGCGCCAAGCCGAACTGGGGTGCCTACGCGGCCAGCAAGTTCGCGCTGCGCGCGTTCGCCGACGTGCTGCGCGCCGAGGAAGCCGCCAACAGCGTGCGCGTGACCTCGGTGTTCCCCGGCCGGACCGCGACCGACATGCAGCGTTCCGTCCGCGAGCAGGAAGGCGGAACCTTCGAGGCCGACCGCTACCTGCGCCCCGAGTCCGTGGCCAAGCCGATCATCTCGGCCGTCAACGCCACCCCGGACTCGCACCTCACCGAGATCATCGTGCGCCCCGCGGCTGCTTGATCCCTCACCTCGAGCCCCGGACCTGCGCGGTCCGGGGCTCCCTCGTGTTCAGCCCCGCACGTGCAGGGCGGCGGTGCGGGCCGCGGCCTGGACCGTGCGGCGGTCGACCCGGGTGGGTTCGCGGTCGTTGAGGACCTCCTCGCCCGCCACCCACACGTCGCGCACGCTGCGCGAACCCGCTGCCCACACCACGTTCGACAGCACCTGCTCGTCGGGTGCGTCCAGGCCCGTCGCGAAAGCGGGGTTGTCGACGTCGAGGTGCACGATGTCGGCCCAGCGGCCCGGTTCCAGCGCACCGATGTCGTCGCGGTGCAGCGCCTCGGCACCACCCCGGGTCGCGGCCAGCAGCGCGGCCCGAGCGCTCAGCGCCGTCGCGTCGCCGGTGACCGTGCGCGCGAACAGGCCCGCGAGCTGCACCTCTTCCCACAGGTCGAGGTCATCGTTGCTGGACGGCCCGTCGGTGCCCAGTCCCACCGGGACGCCGGCCGCCAGCAGCTCGACCAACCGAGCGGTGCCCGAGGCGAGCTTGGCGTTGGATCCGGGGCAGTGCGCGACACCGACACCGCGCCGCGCGAACAGCACGATGTCCTCGTCGCTGAGGTGCACTCCGTGCGCCGCGACGACTCGGCCTTCGAGCACGCCGAGCTTGTCCAGCAGCGCCGGTACCGAGCCGTACTCCTCACGCTGGGCGGTGTCCTCGGCGAGGGTTTCCGCGACGTGGGTGTGGACCAGGGCGTTGCGCTGCTGCGCGGACTCACCGATCGCCTGCAGGGCTTCCGGCGGCAGCAGGTAGGCCGAGTGCGGGCCGTAGGCCAGTTCGATGCGCTCGCCGGGGCCGAAGCGCAGGCCGTCGGCGTCGATCCAGCGATCGACGCCCTCGACCGCGCCGCGCCAGCCACCGAGCGCTTCCAGCGCCGGGGTGTCGATCACGGCGGACGCCAGCACCGCGCGAGAACCGACCGCCAGCGTCGCCTCGACCATCGACTCGGCTATGAAGTACATCTCCGCGCTGGTGGTGATGCCCGCGCGGAGCATCTCCACGCATCCCAGCTCCATGCCCGCGCGCACGTCGGACGGGCGGAGCCTGGCCTCGGCCGGGAAGATCACCTCGTTGAGCCAGCGCAGCAGTGGCAGGTCCGCGCCCATGCCGCGCAGCAGGGTCATCGGGCTGTGGGCGTGGGCGTTGATGAGGCCGGGCAGCAGGATTCCGCCGCATTCGCGGACGACCACGTCGTTGGACCGTTCCGGTGCGCCCCGGCGAGGACCGCAATAGCTGATGCGGCCGGTGTCGTCGACGTCCACGACAGCGTCCCGGACGACCGCGCAGGTCGCGTCGCAGGGCAGGGCCATCGGTGCGTGCAGGCGGAGTGCGGTCGGCATGACCGCATTCTGCCGCACCGCGGTCCGCGACCGGACGACCTCGTTCCCCCGAGCGGCGCGACTTGGCCGAAAGGTCAACACCCCCTGGCCGATCGGCCGATCTGAGCGGGTCGAACGCTGGCCTGCAGGCCGATACCGGTTCTCGCGCCGGTGCCCGAGTCTGGGACCAGGCCTCACCGAGGTCCCGCCCTGAGGGGCAGACCCCTGATGGGCCAACCGAATGATCAGGGAAAACATCCCCAGCTGGCCGATCCGCGCGAAGCATCGCAACAGCCACGCTGGGAGCGACGAACCCGAGTCGGGGAGGTTCACCATGTTCGAGACCACGATGACCGCCATCGCCGCCGCCATCGCGATGATCGCGCTGCTGCTGATGGCGGTGAGCTCCGTGCTGCAGGACCTGCTGGAGAGCTACGGCGGTGGAGAGCGCAAGCACCGCGAGGGCCGCTTCAACCCTGGGGCAGGTCCGTGCCCAGACAACGGCGGCTCATCCGGGCAAGAACGTCGTAGCGGGGACGATCTCGCCCTCCTGGAGACGCGTCCCGCTCAGCTGCGGCCGGTTCCCGGCGGCCGGTTACCCGCGCCTCCGGCGCTGGTGGATCGTCCGATCCGGTTCGGGCTCGGCGGGCCGCGGCCTTGCTGACCGTGAACGCCGGTGCGGACCCGCCGGGAAGGCGTCCCGAGCGCAGCCGTTCGATCCGGTGCAGCGCTTCGCTGTGGTGATCGGCGATGGTGACTCGAGCGGCGTCGAAGGAGTGCAGCACGGCGCGGTTGATCTCGACGATCGCCCGGTCCCGCCACAGGCTGCGTTCCGTGGAGGTGTCCATGCCCAGCCGTTCGGCGACCTGCCGGGTCAGGCCGTAGGCGTGGTCGTCGGCCAGACCGCGGGTGCCGATCTCGGTGCCCACGAACCAGGTGTTGAACGGCGCGGCCGGGTAGCGGATACCGCCGATGAGCAGCTGCATGTTGCTGATCAGCGGGACGCTGTGCCAGCGCAGCCCGAGTTCACCGAACCAGCGGTGGTCGGGATGTTCCAGCGGGACTTCCTGGACGACGTCGCGGGGCAGCGCGGCGAGCGTGACGCCCTCGTGCTCGGTCTCGACGACCAGCGGCAAGTGGTCGAAACGGCTTCGCACGGCCGGGGGTTTCCACCCGAGGCTCTGCGCTTTCGCAGTGAAGCCCTGGTACCGGGCGTCGCCGAGGACACCGCCGTCGGCCAGCGAGTACCCGGCGTAGCGGACGACCTGCTCGTTCCAGATCCGAGGCCCGGAGGCGTCGGGGGAGTCCGGGGCGAAGACGGTGATCAACGGCTGGATGCGACCCGCGTTGGTGGCCAGCCGCAGGTGCTCGAAGCACTCGCTCGCGATGGCCGAGGCGTTGCGCAGGCCGCGCAGGTCGCGCACCTCGAGCCGTCGCCAGGGCAGGCCGCTGGTGCACCAGCCGCTGTCGCGGAGCGCGACGCGGGCTCCGTAGGAGAGTTCCGCGGTGGTGTGCCGGTAGGTGCCGGTCTCGGCGATGCTGCGCCGCACTTCGGCGAGCCGTTCGCGCAGGGAACCGGCTTGGGGGTGGGCGGAGTGGAAGGAGCGCAGGAAGTCCTCGGCGGCGCTTTCCGACGGGCTCGTCTGGCTCGGGATGAGTTCCTCGCGAATAGCCGTCACGCCGTGCGAACGTAGTCGCGAGACCTGCTGCCTGGGCGACTCAGAGCCGTTCTCTTTCCGGTGATCTTCAGCCGCCACGAACAGGGGTGCGTTGACGCGATGTAACTAGTTTCGACGCGATTGACGGAATCCTTGATCGACCATCCGAGTGAACATCTCGGCCGCTCAAGGATCGCCCACCAGGAGTCAGACCCGCTCGTAGATGAGGTCGTGGATCTCGCGGCCCTCGTCGTGCGCACGGTTCTCGAACTTCGTCACCGGACGCCAGTCGGGACGCGGAGCCCAGCCGCCGGGCTCGTCGGCGTAGCGGTTGCTCAGCTGCGACTCGGCCTCGCAAACCGCCCGCATCTGCTCGGCGTAGTTCTCCCAGTCGGTGGCCAGGTGCAGCACGCCGCCGGGACGCAGCCGCGACGTGATCAGCTCGACCGACCCAGGCTGGACCAGGCGGCGCTTGTGGTGGCGCTTCTTCGGCCACGGGTCCGGGAAGTAGATCCGCACCTCATCCAGCGATCCCGGCTCGACGTGCTCGCGCAGGAGCACGATCGCGTCGCCGCGCAGCAGGCGGAGGTTGGAGACCTCCAGCTTCTCCGCGCGCAGCATCAACTGGGCCAGACCGGGTTTGTAGACCTCGACCGCCAGGTAGTTGACGTCCGGTTGTGCCGCGACGAGCTGCGCGGTCGTCTCGCCCATGCCCGAGCCGATCTCCAGCACCACCGGCGCGGAACGGCCGAACCAGGACTCCACGTCCAACGGGCCCTCGGGCAGCTCGGTGATCTCGGAGCCGAGCTCCGCCCAGTGGCGATCCCAGGCCCGCTGCTGCCCCACGGTCATCCGCTCGCCTCGCTGGACGTAGCTGACAACGGTGCGGCGGAACGGAACCTGCTGGTCAGAGGAATTCACGAGGAAGAATTATCGCAAACCGGCGGCGACCCCCGACCACCGCGTGGTCGGCTACCGGCTCACCACATCTCGACCTGCGGGAGCAGGGAGAGCAGCTTGGTCGTGCTGGTCGGCACGGGAAGCGCTTCCTCGTCCCCGTATGCGGGGACGACGTTCAGCCAGCCCTCGTGCTCGTCGGTCAGGACGACGGTGGTGGGCATCTTCACCGAGCCGCGGTCGGACGGGGCGTACTCCCAGTACCCGGCTTCGCTGATGCCGACCCAGGGGACGAAGACCCAGCCGGGTCGGGCTGAGAGCACGGCGTGCACCTCGTCCTCGATCTGGAACGCCTCGGCGCGGGAGGCGAGTTCGCCGCGGTCGAGCGCGCGCAGCCACCACGGCGCGGGAAGACGCCGCTTGGCGCCGTTGAGCTTGCGGAAGAGCCCCAGTACCTGCCGCTCGGGAGCGCTGTGGATCCAGCTGCGCCGAAGCGATGCGGGTGTCGCGGCTTCGGTGGCCGGCTGGTGGGCTTCGGTGGCCAGCGACCACTCCAGCCGCGGAACCGGCTCCAGCTGGACGTCATCGCCGATGCGCTTGGCGCGAGCGCCGCCGCTCGGTGCGTCGATCAGTGCACGCTCTTGTGAAGACGGTGTGCGCTCCTGTGAAAACAGCATTTGCCCACTCCTCTTGTGGTGGAGATAGACGCGAGCTGAAGTACTCGCCCACGGCCAGCGCATGCCCCCAAGCGACGCTGGTTGCGGGACACCTCTACTTATGCCTTACCACAGCCACACCGGCGAGTGGGACGAGCGTGTAGAATGTGATTGCAATCACAGGTAAAACTCGTTCGGTTGACCTAATGGGCGCTGGCTCGACAACGGGAGCCGTGGCAGTTGGAGTAGAGGCGTGCCGGATCAGACGTTCCATCGCGTGGAGATCGACAGCGGAGTCGTCGTGGGCCTCGACACCTCGGCGTCGTCGTTGCGAGCCCTCACCGTGGCCGCGGAGGAGGCCGAGCGCCGCAACGCCGTGCTGCACGTCGTGCGCGCCTGGAGCATGCGCACGGCACCGCGCCCCGCCGACTGCCCGCCCAACGCCATCCCCAGCACCGAAGCGTTCCAGCGGGAAGTGGAGCGGGAAACGGCGAAGCTCGTCGCGGACAAGCTCGGCGACCCGCCGAAGGTCCCCGTGGAGATCCACGTGGCGCACTCGCCCTCGCCGCAGGCCCTGCTCTCGGCGTCCAGAGGCGCGGACCTCTTGGTCGTCGGGCACCGGGGTCGAGGCGGTTTCTCCGGGCTGATGCTCGGATCCGTCGCCGAGCAGTGCGTCCGCCACGCGGCCTGCCCGGTCCTGGTCGTGCGCCCGATGGTCTAGCGACGCCGGTTGCGGCCGTGCCCGCCCTGTCCGAGTGCGGGACTCAGCTCGCACCGCCGCGGGTCCTCAGACGTCGTCCGGGATGCCGCGTGGTTGACATACATCGGATGCCGCCCGGTCCCAGGCGGCGTCTGAGCTTCGGCTACCCGCACCGCCGAGCAAGGCGAGACCTCAACAGTCCACCTAGGAATGCTGAGCGGACTGGGTCGCGCTGGACGTGGGAAGCACAGGGCCCCGGGCCATCCCCCGAATGACAGCCCGGGGCCCTCCCCCGTCCCGACCGCCGGCGCCCCCGAGCGCTACTGCAGTCGGTCGTCTTTGGTTGTGCTCCAGCGTTCTCGAATCACCGGGTGATCCACCGCTGACGCACCGCGTCCAATGTGACCCGGTGCGGTCGGCGGGCCGATGGCGACCGCTCTATCTTGCGAGTCGATCCTATCGGTCGGCGTGATCAGACTCTCGGCCGGGCTCGGTAACGTTTTGCTATCCCGGGCCCAGCTGCGGAATCCCGATTTGCTCAAGGCCTTTCGGGATCAAGATCAAATCCGCTGGTCAGGCATCGCGGCGATGCGTCACGACCAGACCGATCAACCAGACACCCACCGTGACCGCCGCGAAGTACGCGAGCGCTCCCCACGGTCCCAGCGGCATGTCGACGGCCATGCTCCCGCCGCCCTTGAGGAAGTGGTCGGCCATCACGAAGGGCATCCACTGCTGGATGTCCTGCCCGGCCTCGGGCACCAGCGCGATGAGGCTCTCAACGAGGAGCGACCACAGCAGCAGGATGGTCACCGCACCCGCGGTCTGCCGCACCAGCATCCCGACGCCGACCGCCAGGACCGCGGAGAACGCGAACACCGGTCCGACACCGGCGATCTCGCGCCACTGCTCCGCAGTGGTGATCGCGAGGTCCGAGCTGGGCTGCAGCACCGTGGAGATCGCCCACGAGCCGAACGCGCCGATCTCGCCGATGATCAGTGCCAGCACCGCCACGACCGCGGTCTTGGCCAGCAGCACAGCGGTTCGGTTCGGCACGGCTTGGAAGGTCGCGCGGATGGTGCCGAACCGGTACTCGGTGGTGATCGCCAGCGCGGCCAGCACCAGCGTGACCATCAGGCCGAACTGGTAGCCGAACTGCGTCGTGCTCAGCGACATCCCGTCGGAGACGGCGGCGATCGAAGAGGTGAACCCGATCGGCAGCGCGAGGGCGAGGAACATGCACCACCACGGGGAACGGGTGGAGAAGAGCTTCATGCGCTCGACGGCGAGCAACGTCATCGGGCCACCCCCTGGGCGGTCAGCTCGGTCGCCTCGCCGAGCGTGGTCTGGTATTCCACGGAGTCGCTGGTCATCTGCATGAACGCGTCTTCCAGCGAACCGCGCTGCGCGGTGAGCTCGTGCAACACGATCCGGTGCTGCGCGGCCAGCTCACCGATCTGCTCGGTGGTCGCGCCGTCGATCACCAGCCGGTCGGACTCCGAGGAGCGGACGGTGATCTGCTCGTCACCGAGCAGCCGCTGCAGCTGCGAGGCTTCCGGCGACCGCACCAGGACCGAGCTGCTGCCCGCGTTGTCGACGAACTCGGCGGTGCTGCACTGCGCGATCAGCTTGCCGCGGCCGATGACGACGAGTTCTTCGGCCGTCAGCGCCATTTCCGACAGCAGGTGGCTGGAGACGAAGACGGTGCGCCCTTCGGCGGCCAGGCCCTGCATGAACCGGCGGATCCAGTGGATGCCTTCCGGGTCGAGGCCGTTGACGGGCTCGTCGAACAGCAGCACCTCGGGGTCGCCGAGCAGCGCGGTCGCGAGTCCCAGGCGCTGCGACATGCCCAGCGAGAACCCTCCGGCGTTGCGCCGCGCGACGTCGGTGAGGCCGACCTGCTCCAGGACCTCGTCGACGCGCTGCATCGCGATCCCGTTGGAGCGCGCCATCCACCGAAGGTGCGCGCGGGCCGAGCGGTTGGGGTGCACCCACTTGGCGTCCAGCAGCGCGCCGACGGTGCGCAGCGGGTTGCGGAGCTCGCCGTAGCGCTTGCCGTTGATGCGCACTTGACCGGAAGTGGGGTTGTCCAGCCCGAGCATCATCCGCATCGTGGTGGACTTGCCCGCGCCGTTGGGGCCGAGGAACCCGGTGACGTGGCCGGGTTCGACCGTGAACGACAGGTCGTCCACCGCCACCTTCTGGCCGTAGCGCTTGGTGAGGCCACTCGCCTCGATCATGATCACTCCTGTTGCTGGGACGCGGAGCCGTGCCGGTAGTAGTGAATCGACTCCGAGGATGACGCACCTCGGGGACCTCCCGGAGCAGCACCCCGGTCCGGGACTTCCCGATCCACGTGGACCTCCAAGGCGGTTCGCGGACCGGCTGCGAACGGCGCAGCCGCGAGCTGCGAGAACAGGCGCTCAGGCGAAGAAGCGGTTGAGCTCGACGGCGAGACCGTCCTCGGCGACCGTGCCGATCGTGTCGTCGGCCGTGGCGCGCAGGTCCAGGGGTGCCTGGCCCATCGCGACGCCGCGAGCCGCCCAGCTCAGCATCTCGAAGTCGTTGGTGCCGTCGCCCGCGGCGAACGTGCGATCAGCGGCGATGCCGAGTTCGGTGCGCAGCTTCTCCAGCGCCGCCCCCTTGGACAGCCCCTCCGGGACCACGGTGACCCACGGTTCGTAGGTGTCGACGGAGATCGTGCAGTTCGGCAGCTCCACGCCGGCAAGCGTTTCGGCCAGCTCGGCCGGGTCGTGCGCGGTCCACTCCGCGATCAGCCGGGGCACCGGGTGTGCGGTCAGCTCGTCGACCGGGGTGATCCGCTGCGGGCCGTGCAGCTTGTCCGGGTCGAACGGGGCGGAGACGAGGTTGCCGACCCCCACGTCCTCGGCGGCGAAGATCGCACCGGGAAGGTGCTCCTGCAGCGCCCGCAGCACCGGCGTCGCGTCGAACGAGGCCACCGAGACCGGCTCGCGCCGGGCCACGTCCACCAGCACCGAACCGTTGGAGCACAGCGCGAACCCGCTGGTCAGGCTGAGCTCGTCGAGAACGGGTGCGGTGCCGAGGAAGGTGCGCCCGGTGGCCAGGACCAGCTGCGCGCCGGAGTCCACCGCGCGGCGCACGGCGGCCTTGACGGCGTCGGAGATCGTGTCGGTGTCCGGGTTCAGCAGGGTTCCGTCGATGTCGAGGGCGACGAGGTCGGGCTTGTGGTCAACGCTCACGCCTGCAGGCTAGGGCTTGCTGAGGAGTTGCTCTGCTCGGTGGTGCCAGTGGCGGAGACCCCGGAGGGGAAGAGCTCCTGGCCGCACGACGAACCCGTCGTCGATCGTCCTTCGTGGACTGCGGCCGGAGGGGTGGCGGGACGTGGCAGGATGGTGCGGCGGATTCCCGGCACGTCCGGGATGTCTGACTCCATCGAGAGGGCACCTTGAACACGGCACCCGAGCAGCAGAGCTGGGCAGGTCCGTTGTCGGCCGCCGTCGCCCGGCTGTGCGCGGGGCTGCGAACGCAGCTGTCCGACAAGACCGCCGAAGGGTTCGGCGAGGTGCTGAGCAGGCTCGGCGCCCCGCTGCAGGTCGCCGTCGCCGGCCGGATCAAGTCCGGCAAGTCCACCCTGGTCAACGCCATGATCGGACGGCGGGTCGCACCCACCGACGTCGGCGAGTGCACGCGGCTGGTGACCCGCTTCCAGTACGGCACGGTCGACCGCGTCGAGGTCGTGTTCCACGACGGCCGCAAGCAAGTGATCCCGTTCGACCCCGGCGGCGGCATCCCCGCCGACCTGGGCGTGGACTTCGACGAGGTCTCCCACCTGGAGGCGTACCTGACCAACGCGGTGCTGCGGGACCTGACCGTGATCGACACCCCGGGTCTGGGATCGTTGGACTCGGCCTCGGTCGCGCGCACCGAGCAGGCGCTGGGCACCCAGCAGCTCGACCCGGTCTCCCGCGACGCCGTGATCGGCGCGGAGGCCGTGCTCTACGTCGTCACCCAGGGCGTTCGCGCCGACGACGAGCAGGCGCTGGCCGCCTTCACCGCCGCGACCGCGAGCCGCGAAGCCGGTCCGGTCAACGCGATCGCGCTGCTCAACAAGGCTGACACGATCGAGGCAGACACCGTCGAGGGCGCCGACGACGACGTGTGGAAGGCCGCCGAGATCCTGGCCGCCAAGCAGTCGGAACTGCTCAAACCCAAGGTCGCCGACGTGCTGCCGGTGATCGGGCTGCTCGCCGAGACCTCCGAGACCGGTGGCTTCACCGCCCCGGACGCCGAGGCGCTGCGATCGCTGGCCAAGCTCGACGAGTCGACGCGGGAGACCCTGCTGCTGTCGGCGGACCTGTTCACCAGCTGGGAGTGCGACGTCCCGGCAGGCACCCGCACGCACCTCTTGGAGCGGATGGACCTGCACGGCGTGCGCTGCGCCCTCGACGCGCTGGAAGCCCAGCCCGACATCACCGCCGGTGAGCTGCGGCGGCGGATCCGCGACGCGTCCGGGCTGGCGTCGGTGCTGGGTCGGCTGGACTCGGTGTTCCGGGCCCGCGCCGACGGCATCAAGGCCGCGGCCGCGCTGGCGTCGATCACCGCGCTCGCGCAGTCCTCCGGTGACCGCGACGAGCGCCAGAAGGTGCACGACGCGATCGAAGGGCTGCTGACCAGGCCTGAGGCCCACCAGCTGCGCGTGCTGGAGGCGTTGACGCTGGTCGCGGCCGGGTCGGTGGAGATGCCGCCGGACCTGGCCGAAGAGGTCATGCAGGTGGGCGGCAGCACCGACCCAGGCGAGCAGCTCGGCCGGCCGGAACTGCCGCAGGCCGAGCTGACCGAGCTCGCGCTGGAGCGCGCCAACTGGTGGCGGTCCTTCTCCTCCTTCGGTGCCACGCCCGCGCAGAGCCGGGTCGCGCACGTGGTGCACCGGGCCTACTTCCTGATCTGGCAGCAGCTGCGAACCAGGTGATCACCGTGCGGAGCTGGCGACGATCGAAGAAGTCATCCGTAATCGGAACCGAGCACCATCCGGGTTCGTCTGCTCTCCCAGAAGCCGGTGACCCGGTTCCCGACGCCGACGCCGATCAGGGGACAGACAGGACCGCCGTGACCAGCGAAACCGTCATCTATCCGCTGGAGCAGGCGCTGACCGACCGCGCCGCGCTCATCCAGCTGTGCGTGTACGCGGTCGATCGCGCCCGCAGCGCGGGAGTCGCAGAACGGCTCACCGACGGGCTCACGAGCATCGGCGTGGCCCCGCTGCGGCCCGACGGGCAGCGCTTCGACCCCGCCTCCCACGAGGCCGGCGGCACCGTTCCCACCGATGACCCCGCTCTCGACGGCGTCATAGCCGAAACCGAGCTCCTCGGCTTCGCCGACCACGACCGCGTCCTGCGAGCCCCGGTCGTCACCGTCTACCAACTCCGCACCTGATCCGGGTACCTTCGACGCTCGTGGTGCCGCGACCGGCTGCTCCACCTGGGAGGTTCGACCTGCGAGAACGGGAAGGACGCGCATGACGGCACCAGGCGTTGCGGTCGCCGCTGCGCTTCCCCAG
The DNA here is from genome assembly GCF_004348445.1 of Saccharopolyspora aridisoli. Lineage (GTDB taxonomy): Bacteria > Actinomycetota > Actinomycetes > Mycobacteriales > Pseudonocardiaceae > Saccharopolyspora > Saccharopolyspora aridisoli. The sequence continues at coordinate 163,046 of NZ_SMKV01000009.1, forward strand.
CAGGTCAAGCAGACCCGCGACAAGCTCATGGGGTTCCTGCACGAGGCCGACCCCGCAGCGTGGGAATGGGTCGAGCAAGTCCGCCGCAGTCGCCCCGCCACGCCCAGCGTGGTGGTCGTCGGCGAGACCAACCGGGGCAAGAGCTCCCTGGTCAACGCGCTGTTGGAGCATCCGGGGCTCTCGCCGGTGGACGCCGACGTCGCCACTGCCACCTACCTGCAGTTCGAGCACGACGAGCAGTGGACGGCGCAGGCCTGCTACCCCGGGCAGCAGGATCCCGTGCGCTTCGAGCTCGACGAGCTGCCGAACTGGACCAGCGCGGGCCGCGAGCTGCCCGAGGGACAGCTGCCACCGCGCTTCGTGCGCGTCACCGCGCCCCTGGACGCGCTCGCCGAGCTGACCGTGGTCGACACACCCGGCGTCGGCGGGCTGGAGGAGCTGCACGGCGAGCTCGCTCGCGAGGCGGCCGTGTCCGCGACCGCGCTGCTGTTCGTCGTCGACGCGTCCTCCCCGTTCACCCGCGGCGAGTTGGAGTTCTTGCAGCAGGTCGGCGAACGCGTGGAAACGGTTCTGTTCGCGCTGGCCAAGACCGATCAGCACCGCGGCTGGCGGCAGGTGCTGGCCGAGGACCGCGAGCTGCTGGCCGAGCACGCGCCCCGGTTCGCCGAGGCGCCGATCTTCCCGGTCTCGGCCCGCATGCACCTGCGCGCCGCGCGATCACCCGAATCCGCCAACGCGGCGCTGCTGCGCGAGAAGTCCGGCGTGGTCGAACTGCGCGACGAGCTCGAACGGCTCATCGCCGGCCGGTCGGCGATGCTCGGCGAGGCCAACACGATGCGCGCCCTGTCCAGCGTGCTGGGCGAGCTCACCGCGAACCTGGAGGCCGAGAAGCGCGCGCTGACCGTGGGCGAGGACGAGGCCGAGTCGCTGCGCGCCCGGCGCGACGAGCTGAGCACCGCCCGCCGCTCGTCGACCCGGGGCTGGCAGGTCAAGCTTCGCGGCGAGATCCAGCGCACCCGGCTGGAGACCAGCCACGAGGTCAGCCGCCAGGTGCGCGACGTGCAGAACTGGTTCCGCCGGTCCATCGACAACGCCGGGCGCGAGGACATCAACGACCTGCCTCGACAAGTCGACATCGCGTTGCAGATGGCCTCCACCCGCATCGCCACCATGCTCTCGACCAGGCTCGCGGCCGTGGCCGAGCAGGCGCTCAACGACCTGTTCTCGGCCGAGGAGCTGGACGTGATCCGCTCCCAGTTCGCGCGAGGGGCGCAGGCTCCGATCGCGCTGCGCCCGCCGGACAAGCGCCCGCCCACCGCCGAGGACAAGTTGCTGGTGTTCATGGGCGTCTCCGGCGGGCTGGGCGTGGGCCGCGCGGCGGCGATGCCGCTCGCCGGGCTCGGGGTCGCGGCGCTGAACCCGGTGGTGCTGCCGGTGACGATCGTGCTCGGGCTGGGCGCGGGCTGGTGGATGGCCCGCACCCGCAAGCACGCGGCCGACAAGCAGCACCTCAAGCAGTGGCTCACCGACGCCATCGCCGACGCCCGGTCGGCCCTCGACCAGCTCGTCGCCGAGCAGCTCATCGAAGCCGAGCAACAGCTCTCGCTGGCCCTCGACGACGCGCTGACCAGGCGGATCGAGGCGATCGAAGGCGAACTCCGCGACGTCGACAAGGCCTTGAAGATGGACGCGGCCGAGCGCAGCCGCCGCCTGCAGACCGTCGACCGCCGTCTCACCGAATCCACCACCGGCCGGGGGAGGGCCGAACACCTCCTCGCCGGCATCAGGAACCTCCGCGACGCGGTGTCCTGACCCGCCCAGGTCACCCGGGCCGCGGATCACGTCCGCATCCCGCCACCTGAGTGCGGAGTTCTCCGTCGACGGTTTGCGGACGTGTTCCGGCACCCCGGGCACGACGTGCGGTCTCCGGTGGTCAGGGCGGCGGCGCCTCGTGGCGGAAGCCCGGGTTGACGCAGATCTGCGAGGCCTCCCACAGGATCCGGATCTCACCCCCGCCCGATCGTCCCGAGGCAAGCCCACCGGTCCCGCGCCCGAAAACCCGGCCTTTCCCCTGACATCGCAGCACCGGCCGGTTCTCCGAGATGCAAGAAGAGTTCGGTGCGCGGATTTCAAGGCATTTCCGGACGCCGAACTCCCATTGGAACCCTGTTCCACCGCCCAGGGCCCCAGTTTCCTCACCCGGGTGGTTCCTGGGGGGAACCCCGGGGCTCTACGCTGCGTCCAACGGCTTGCAGGTGAAGGCGGCGGAGGGTGCCGACGTGTACATCGAGGAGACCGGCGCTGGGGACGGGGACATCAAGGTCACCGTCGACGGTGAGGAGTACACCGCCGAGGCCAACTACGACCTCGACGGCGACGGCTTGGACGAGACGGTCGCTGTGATGACCGACGACGGCCACGTCGCCTACATCGACGAGAACGCCGACGGCCGAGCGGACCTGATGCAGTCGCTCAGCAACGACGGCCAGGTCCTCGACCAGGCACGGTTCCACGCCGACACCGGCGAGTGGACCGCCGAAGCCCCGCACCAGCACCCGGGCGGCGCCGGTGACGGACGTCCGGACGACGGCAAGCCGATGGTCATGGGCACCCCGCAGGGCGACGTCCAGGTCGGGCCGGTGACCGAGGACACCAACTCCGACGGCATCGCCGACACGGCGGTCGTGCAGTCCGACAACGGCAACACCGTGCTGGTCACCGACGTCGACGGCGACGGGTCCGCCGACCAGGTCGTCGAGATCACCCAGACCGGCGACGTGACCATCTCGCACCACACCGGCAACGGTGAGTGGACGGTCGTCGAGCAGGGCCAGATCGGCGACAACGGGCAGTACGCCCCGAACGAGATCGCCTCCGCGACCGACGACGCGACCTGGACCTTCGACGAGCCCAAGCCCCAGCCGAAAGCCCCGGTCGCGGACCCCGGTCTTCCGGCGATGTGCGAGGGCGAACCGTCGCGCCCCGCGAAAGACGACTCGTGGGTGTGACGCGGCGTCGCACAATTTGCGACGGAATGTGATTCCACCACCCGCCCGTGGCCTCATTTTCAGGCCATCGAGCGGGTTTTCATCTCCGGACTCTGCAGTCGGCAACCGCCATTCGGCGGCTATCCCCGGTTCACCGGTCGTTCGCACTCATGTCCGCTTCGCCGGAAAATCTGGGACCCAAGGCGACACCAGCGATGAGATTTCCGGGAGCGCCCGGAAGTAAATGCGAACTGAATCGATTCCCTTATCGTTCCTGTGAGAGAACCGACAACCCCGATCTTCATCGCGCGCCGTTATCCCCGTTAGCCTCGTTGCATCCCTTTTCCACTTCGCCCGGCTCTCCGGGCCGGGCGAAGCTTTCCCTGCAAACGTCGGCGGGTGAGCTCGTCGGCGAACAATCCGGGCTGTGGCGCCCAGTCAGGAGACACGTCGCGATGACCGCAGTGACCATCCCCGGTCTCGACCAGTCCCCGACCAAGCACGAGCGCCTGTTGTCGTGGGTGCGTGAGGTCGCGGAGCTGACCACACCCGATCGTGTGGTGTGGTGTGACGGTTCGCAGGACGAATGGACGCGGATGACCGACCGCCTCGTGGAGGCCGGCACCTTCAAGCGCCTCGACAAGAAGCCGAACTCGTTCTACGCGGCATCCGACCCGTCCGACGTGGCGCGCGTCGAGGAGCGGACCTTCATCTGCTCGGTCGACGAGAAGGACTCCGGGGTCACCAACAACTGGATGGACCCGGCCAAGATGAAGGCCACCATGACCGAGCTCTACCGGGGCTCCATGCGTGGTCGCACGATGTACGTCATCCCGTTCTGCATGGGTCCGCTCGACGCCGACCCGCCGCGGCTGGGCGTGGAGATCACCGACTCCGAGTACGTCGTGGTCTCGATGCACATCATGACTCGGATGGGCTCGAAGGTGTTGGAGCGCCTGGGCACCGACGCCGAGTTCGTACCCGCGCTGCACTCGGTGGGTGCGCCGCTGGAGCCCGGCCAGGAAGACGTCCCGTGGCCCTGCAACGACACCAAGTACATCACCCACTTCCCGGAGGAGCGGCTGATCTGGAGCTACGGCTCCGGTTACGGCGGCAACGCGCTGCTGGGCAAGAAGTGCTACTCGCTGCGCATCGCCTCGGCGATGGCGCGCGACGAGGGCTGGCTCGCCGAGCACATGCTGATCCTCAAGCTGATCTCGCCGGAGGACAAGGTCCACTACGTCGCGGCGGCGTTCCCATCGGCCTGCGGCAAGACCAACCTGGCGATGCTCGAGCCGACCATTCCGGGCTGGAAGGTCGAGACCCTGGGTGACGACATCGCCTGGATGCGCTTCGGCGAGGACGGCCGCCTCTACGCGGTGAACCCGGAAGCCGGCTTCTTCGGCGTCGCCCCGGGCACCAACTGGAAGACCAACCCGAACGCGATGCGCACCATCGAGCAGGGAAACTCGCTGTTCACCAACGTCGCGCTGACCGACGACGGCGACGTCTGGTGGGAGGACATGGAGGGGGACCCCCAGCACCTCACCGACTGGCACGGCAACGACTGGACCCCGGACTCGGAGGTCAAGGCCGCGCACCCGAACTCGCGCTACTGCACGCCGATGTCGCAGTGCCCGATCCTCGCGCCCGAGTGGGACGACCCGAACGGCGTGCCGATCTCGGCGATCCTGTTCGGCGGCCGCCGCAAGACCACGGTTCCGCTGGTCAACGAGTCCTTCGACTGGCAGCACGGCGTGTTCATGGGCGCCACCCTGTCCTCGGAGAAGACCGCCGCCGCAGCCGGCAAGGTCGGCGAGGTCCGTCGCGACCCGATGGCCATGCTGCCGTTCATCGGCTACAACGTGGGCGACTACTTCCAGCACTGGGTGAACGTCGGCAAGTCAGCTGACGCCACCAAGCTGCCGAAGATCTTCTACGTCAACTGGTTCCGCCGCGACGAGTCCGGCAAGAAGATCGTGTGGCCGGGCTTCGGCGAGAACTCGCGGGTGCTCAAGTGGATCGTCGAGCGCATCGAGGGCAACGCCGCCGCCGAGGACACCGCGATCGGCCGCGTGCCCTCCGCCGACCAGATCGACCTGTCCGGCCTGGACACCCCGATCGAGGACGTGGAGACCGCGCTGCACGTCGACGTCGACGAGTGGAAGGCCGAGCTGCCGCTGATCGAGGAGTGGTTCGACACCATCGGTGACGACCTGCCCACCTCGATGCGCGACGAGTTCGAAGCCCTCAAGCAGCGCCTGGGCTGAGACCTGGGCGGGCGGCGGTACCGGATCGCCGTGGGAAGCTCCGGTACCCACCCGTCTGACGCGGACGTCAACCGTGCGCGTGCCCTAAGCGGCGCCTCCCCTCTCCGGAGGGGAAGCGCCGCTTTCGCGTTCTCGACGACAGTCGAGCAACCGACCGCCAGCCCGTGCGTCTCATGGACATCTGCGATCGCGCAGCGGCCCATCGGACGAGGGGGTGCCTCATGGCCGGCTTGGCATTTCTGGTGTTGTTCTTGGTCGCCGCGGCAGCGGTGTACGTCTCGCTGCGGTACGGGGAAGACGGCGCGACCGTCCCGATCGAGACCGACGACCGCGACGCGGCGTCCGTCGAGCGATGAGCGGCGAGACCGGCTGGCGCGAGAACGGTTGCGCGCGAACAGGTCTCCTGCCTAGTTCTTGAGCGCGCCGGCCAGGTTGAAGGCTCCGCCGAGGTAGCGGGAGACGACCAGGTAGAGGGCGATGACCGGTGCCGTGTAGAGGATCGAGTAGGCGGCGAGCTGCCCGTAGGCGATGAGCCCGCCCTGGCCGAAGAAGGCGAAGACTCCCACCGAGGCGGGCTGTTTCGCCGGATCGAGCAGGAGGATGAAGGGGACGAAGAAGTTCCCCCAGGCGTTGATGAACGTGAAGATCGCGACCACGCCCATGCCGGGGACGATCAACGGCAGCACCACCGAGCGCAACGCCTGCATCGCCGATGCGCCGTCGACCCATGCGGCCTCTTCGAGGCTGATCGGGACGCCGTCCATGAAGTTCTTCGTCATCCAGATCGCGATCGGCAACGAGGTGGCCGCGAGGAACAGCGTCGCGCCGAACTTCGAATCCACCAGCTGCACCTGCACGAACATGCTGTACACCGGCACCATCACGGCGGTCATCGGCAGCCCGGAGGCGAACAGCACGAGGTAGAGGAACGGTCGCCGGAACCGCAGCTGGTAGCGCGACAGCGGATAGGCGCACAGCACCGCCGAGACCACCGAGACCAGCGCCGCGCCACCGCACATCACCAGTCCGTTCCACAGTGGACGGATACTGGTCTCCCAGGTGAGCACGTGGGCGAAGTTGTCCAGGGTGAGCGCGCTCGGCAGCTGCGCCGACAGCGGCGCGTCAGCGTCGAAGGACGCGGTGAGCAGCCACAGCAGCGGCGCGAGGAACGCCAGCGCGACCACCGCCAGAACCAGGTGCACCACAACCGACACCGAGCGCCGCCTCGCGACGGTGACTCCGGCCATCACGCCCCCTCCTCGTCCGGATCACCGAGGCTGCAGGCGTAGAGCACGGCGAACAGCCCGCCGATCGCCAGCAGGACCAGGGAGATCGTGGCGCCGTAGCCGATCTCGTCGAACTCGAACGCCGAGTCGTACATCAGCAGCGGCAGCGTCTGCGTCGCCGCGTTCGGACCACCCGCCGTGAGCACGTAGATCAGCGTGAACACGCCGATGGTCTGCAACGTGATCAGCATCAGGTTGGTGGCGATCGTCCGGCGGATCACCGGCAGCGTGACGTGCCAGAACCGGCGCAGCATCCCGGCACCGTCGACCTCGGCGGCCTCGGTGAGATCACTGGGCACCTCGGCGAGCGCCGCCTGGTAGACCAGCATCGAGAACGCCGTGCCGCGCCAGACGTTCCCGAGCACCACCGCCAGCACCGGCGCGTGGTACAGCCAGTCCACGCCTTCCAGACCCACCGCGACCAGCAGGTTGTTCAGGGTGCCCTCGGAGTTGAGGAACGCGTAGATCGCGAACGCCGCGACCAGCTCCGGCAGCACCCACGCGGACACGACGGCGATGCCGACGGCGTTGCGCAGCCAGCGGTTGCGGTGCCGGGTCAGCAGCGCGATGAACATGCCCAGGCAGTTCTGGCCGATCACCGCCGACCCCAAGGTGAACACCACGGTCACCCACACCGCGTGCCACAGCGCCGGATCGGCGAACATCCGCCGGTAGTTGTCCAGCCCGATGAACTCCGGGTCGCTGGCCGCCGCGCCGGTCAAGGCCGCGTCGGTGAACGAGACGTAGCCGCTCCACAGGATCGGCCCGATCACGAACAGCCCGAGCAGCAGCACGGCAGGGGCCATCGGCGCCAGCCACCGCCGCACCGCCGACATCGTCAGCCCGCCCGGGTGTTGGCAGGTCCCACGATCCGCGAGACCTGCTGCGACCACTGGTCGGACACCTCGGCCGGAGACCGCCCGGCGACGACGTCGAGCACCGACTTCTGGATCTCCTCGGACACCTTCGGGTATTCCGGCAGCGCGGGGCGGTAGTGGGTGTTGGCCAGCAGGCCGACCCAGAACTGGTTAAGCGGGTTGGCCTCATTCAACCGGGGATCGGCCGCGGCATCTCCCCGCACGGGCAGGTTGCCGGTGGCCGCCGAGTACTGCACGACGTTGTCCACGCTCAACGCCTGCTTGATGAATTCGAAGGAGTCATCGGGCTTGTCGCTGGCCGCGCTGACCGCCAGCGTCCAGCCGCCGGAGAGCGTCACGGTTCCGGGCGCCTGCCCGAACTGGGTGGGCATCGGGGTCGCGGACATGGTCTTCGTCCAGTCCGTCCAACCTGAGTCCTGCCAGTTGCCGGAGCGAAGCTGCCGTCGAGCCGGATGCCGACCTTGCCTTCGCGGGCCAGCTGGTCGCGCTGGTTCTTGTCGTACTGGGCGTCGGCGATCTGCGGCTTGCTCTGCGTCAGGTCCTCACCGACCGCGGTGGAGATGAAACCCATCGCATCGGTGAAGCCCTTGCTGGGCACCACCCACTTGCGCTGCTGCTCGTCGTAGAGGGTTCCGGTTTCGGTTCCGTAGAGCAGCATCTCGACGGTCTGCATGCTCACCGACTCGCCTTCGGCCTTGCCCAGCGGCATGTCGATGCCGATCGCGTCGGGACGCTGCTGCTTGATCTGGCGGGCGGCGGCGAGGATGTCGTCCCAGGTGCGCGGTTTCCACTCCTCCGGCAGTCCGACCTCGGCGAACAGCTTCCGGTCGTACCAGAGCCCTCGCGTGTCGGTGTCGAGCGGAACGCCGTAGATCCGGCCGTCGGCGGCCTTGCCCGCCTGCTTGGTTGCGCCGATGTAGGAGGAGTTCCAGTCCGGCCACCGGGCGAGCCGGTCGTCCAGGGCCAGCAGGTATCCGGCCTCGACGTCGGAGTTGACGTTGAAGCTGTCCTCGTAGAGCACGTCGGGCGCGGTGGATTCCGACCGCATCCGCAGCTGGAGCTTGGACAGGTACTCGCTCTCCGGGGCCACGACCGGGTCGAGCTTGACGAACTTCCCGGGGTGGGCCTGCTCGTACTGCTGCTTGACGCGCTGCATCAACGCGTCGACCTGCAGCGTGTTGCCGTACCGGTGGTAGGCGACGGTGATCGTGTTCGGGTCCTCGGCGGATCCGCCGCAGGCGGGAAGGCCCAGGGCAGCGGTGAGGATGGCGGCTAACGCGGTTCTCCGGCGCATCTGGCTCCTCCGGCCTGTGACGCTTGCGACTAACCTGAGATCCGAATCACACTCGTGGGCAACATAAGTCCAAACGTTTGCACAAGTCAATGATCTTGCGGGTCTCAACGAGGAGCGCTGCATGACCAATCCGTCGTGGCAAGGCACAAACCTGCCCCGAGTCGGTGGGTTCAACCGCGCGGTCGTGCTGGACACGATCCGACGCCACGGCGAGATCAGCCGCGTGGAACTCGCCCAGCGCACGGGGCTGACGGCGCAGACGATGTCCAACATCGTGCGAGCCCTGATGGACGACGGGCTCGTCACCGAGAACGGCCACGCCCCCTCCACCGGCGGGAAGCGCCGCGTCCTGCTCAAGGTCGTGCCCGACGCCTACTCCGCCGTCGGCCTGCACCTCGACCCCGAGCGCATCACCGGAGTGCTCGTCGACCTCGCCGGCGGCGTCCGGCTGCGCACCACCCGCAGGCTTCCCACCGACGCCACCCCCGACTCGGTCGCCGCCGCACTGACACGCATCGGGCAGCACCTGGTGCGCCGCTCCGGGCTCGAACCCGAGCGCGTGCTCGGCGCGGGCCTCGCCGTGCCCGGGCCGCTGGATCCCGCGCACCGCAAGGTCCTCGACCCGCCCAACCTCGACGGCTGGACGGAGGTTCCGCTCGCCGACCTCGTCGAGGAGCGGTTCGGGCTGCCGGTGGTGATGGACAACGACGCCACCGCCGCCGCGATCGGCGAGCGCTGGTCCGGCTGCGCGCGGCGATCCGGCTCGTTCGTCTACGTCTACCTGGGAACCGGCGTGGGCATCGGCGTCGTGCTCGGCGACCAGGTGCACCGCGGGGTCAGCAACAACGCGGGCGAGATCGGGCACGTGCCAAGCGGGGGCTCCCGCGAGTGCCACTGCGGCAAGCGCGGCTGCTTGGAGGCGTACTGCTCGATGCGCTCCATCGTCGCCGACTGGCGCGCCGCCACCGGGCGGCCCGCACCCACCTCCGTCGCCGCCGCCTACGACCAGCTGTGCCGGGACGCGGTGGCCGGGGAGGCCGCAGCCCGCAAGGTGCTGCGGCAGACCGCGACCCGTCTCGGCCAGGCGCTCGCCTCGGTGGTCAGCGTCCTCGACGTGGACCGCGTGGTGCTCGGCGGTCCCGCGTTGCGGCAGGTCTCCGACCTGGTCCGCAACCGGGTGTCGAAGGTGATCACCGCGCAGGTGTGGGCGCCGCAGGTGCGCCCGGTGCGTGTGGAGAACGCGTTGATCGGCGAGGACGCCGCAGCGGTCGGCGCGGCGTCACTGGTGTTCGACCACACCTACTCTCCCCGCCTGAACACGCTGCTGGGCTCCTGATGATCTGTTCCTGGACCGGTTCGCGTGGCAGGGCGGGTGGTCGGACCTGACACGCCCACTGCAATCCCCGCGCCACTGCTCGTGCAGGCCACTGCAGGTCCGTCGCGGCGTCTCGCCAGAAGACGTGACCCGGTGCGAGCTGCTCAGGTGGTCTGCACGGCTCGCGGCAGCGCCCCTCGCACGCGGTTGGGCAACACGTCCGACACCGCGTCGGCCACGGCGTTGCCGAAGGCCGTCATGCCGTTGGCGTTGGGGTGCAGGGGAGCGGCCCACGAGGTCGGCACCACGCCTCGAAGTACTTGTCCTGCGGCGCCTGGCAGACGTCGTGGCCCTCGCTGACCGGGCCGAGGTCGACGAACGTCGCGCCGTGCGCACGAGCCCGCTCACCGAGCCGCGCGCTGAGTCGGTCCACCGTGGACTGGATGTGGTCGGCGTCGCGCGCCCACATCGGTTGCTTCGGGTAGCAGCCGCCCGGAGGCAGGTAGGTGCCGTAGCCGACCACCACGACACGCGCGTTCGGCGCCCGGTCGGTGATCTCCTCCAGCGCCTCGTCGAAGTCCGGGGTGAACTCGTCGATGCGCTCGGCCAGCTCGTCGCCGTCGGCGGTGAAGCTGTCCGCGCAGGACGAGCCGACCGGCTCCGGGAACGCGTTCAGGCACGACAACGCCGCCTGGACCAGGGATACGTCGTTGCCACCGATGGTCACCGTGACCAGGTCGGTGGTCTCGCTCAGCGCGACGTACTGCGGCGGGAGCACGTGGTGCTGACGACCGGAGAGGTCCTCGGTCTCCGCTCCGGAGCACGTCACGTCCTCGAGCTGCGCGCCCAACCGGGCCGCCGCGACCTGCGGGTAGTTCTTCGTCGAGCGGAAGCACAGCAGGTTCGGGCCCGGGCCCGGCACCAGCGGGCCGGCCGCCGCCGAGTCCCCCATCGCCACGTACTCGAACGCGTCCTCCTGCGCCCCCGCCGGGACGACCGCGGACATCAGCGCCAGCGCACCGGCACTGGCGACAACGGGCAACCGGAACCCGACCACGAAGGACCTCCTGGCAGATCGCGCAACGACCGCTTGATCAGAGCACAGAGATCTGCCCCGGCACACCGAGAACCAGCCCACTGGACCAGAGGAATCCCCCGGATGAGCGGGCTTTCAAGAAATCTCGCGAACGTCCCGTTGCCGACCCGGACCTCGCGCGACATCCGAACCCCCTGCTCGGTGAGGTGAGCCGCGCTCGGGGATCACGTGTCACTGGATGTCCCGGCGGAGGGCTCTGGTGATGCCTGCCGCGACCGTGGTGGCCAGGATCCAGCCCGCGGCGATGAGCGCGACGGTGATCCACTGCGACGGGCCCTGGGTCCGCCACATGACGTCGTGCCCGAGGTTGATGATCGGGACCAACTGGTCGACGGTGTAGAGCAGCGGGCTCCAGTGCGGGTGATCCTCGTCGTTGACCGGCTGCAGCGGGCCGTGCACCGAGAACCACGTGGTGCCCGCGGCCGTGAGCAGCACCAGCCAGATCAGGGCGCGCAGCGGGCGGTAGCCGTAGCTGACCGTCACCAGTTGCAGCGAGCTCCACAACCGGACCGGCGGGCGGAACGCGGGCCGGGTCGAGGCCGCGATCGCCTTGTAGCGGTGGCGCTGCTTCTCGATCAGCACCGTGACCGCGTGCTCCTCGTTGCCGTTGCCGCTGAAGACGTGCGCTAGCTGGTCGTAGGACCCGGGCTGGTAGCGGTCACCGGAGTTGGCGCGCAGCCATGCCAGCCGCTCCTCGACCTTGTCCGCGTCGGTGGGTTCGACGCTGTCGGTGAAGTTGTCGTAGCTGAAGTCCTCGACGTCGACTCCGCCGCTGGCCTCCCACAGCCGCGCGTTGTCCGCGAGCAGCTCGCACTGGGCCTGCCGCAGCAGGATCCGGCCCTTCGGCGGGTCATCGACGCTGAGCGTCAGCTCCTGGGCGACGAGTCCGAAGCCGTTGAGGGCGTTGCGGCTCAACCCGTCTCCGAGTCGAGCTCCCCAGAAGTTGGCCTGCCTGCCGATCTCGCTGCGGCGCAGCTGCACCTCACCTTCGGCCAAGAACGGTCGGACGCCCGAGGCGCACACCAGGTCCCGCGCGATCCGTGCTCCGCGCAGGTCCACCGAAGGCTTGTAGGCGAGCTTGTGGCGGTGCCAGGCGGGTTTGGTGAGTTCGCTGGCCCGCAGGTCGAGGTTGGCGCCGATCGAGGCTCCCTGCAGCTGGATCGACCCGCTGATGTCGGCTTCCCGGCAGTCGAAGTTGTTGCCGACGGTCATCCGGCTCGCCTGCAGCACGTCGGTGCGCGCGCCGGTCAGCCGAGCCCGGTTGAGCGCAAAGCTGCCGTGGACCTGCACATCGGTCATCTGCCACTCGCCCCAGACGTTGACCCCTCCTGCCGCGAGGTTGCCGCGGATCTCGGTGCCATCGAGGTGCAGGGCGCGCAGCGAACGGTCCACCGCGGCGCGCGCGGACTGCGCCCAGGTCAGGTCGATCTGCGCGCCGGACAACCGCAGGTCGCCTTCGACGCGGGCGCTGACCATGCGAATCGTCCCGCCGCTGCGGAAGTTCTCGTCCATCTCGACGTCGCCGCGCACGTGGCTGCGGTCGGCGATGAGCGTGCTGGTCGGGTCGTCGTAGGGCGACTCGCCGCGTCTCGGCGGGCTTACCCCGGGTTCCAGCACGGCGTCGCGCATCCGCAGATCACCGGCGATGGTCGCGCTCGGGATGAACACCAGCCCGGCCACGGTGAAGGACTTCCCGGTGTTCGGGTCAGCGTCGCAGCGCAGCGAACCGCCCAGCTGGATCCCGTTGGCGTTGAGCGCCAACCGACCCCGGTTCCGCAGCGTGGCCCCGGCCAGCGTGAGGTTGCCGCCGATCTTGGCGCCGGGGATGCGGATCTCACCCGCGACGGTGATCCCCATCGCCAGCACCGCACCGGCCACGGTCAGCCGGTCGGCGTAGATGGCGCGCCGGCCGGGGTTGTGCAGGTCGCTGCCGTTGAGCAGCAGCGAGCCGCCGAGCTCGGCGTCGGCGAGGTCGATGACGCCGTCGCTGCTGGTGCAGCGCAGCAGGTGGGTGTCGCTGGTGGTGCGCAGGTTCCGCGCCTGCATCCCCGGTAGCAGGCAGTTCCGCAGCACCAGTCCGGCCAGCGATGCCTGCCGGACGTCTGGGGCTTCGAGGAACCGACAGCGGACGAACTCCAGCAGGTAGGGCAGTTCGGCGGCGCGCAGGTCCAGGCAGCCGCTGATCACCGCGTCCTCGATGAGGATCACCGGCTGCTGCCGGGCCCTCCTGTTGAAGGACCGCCTGCTCGCCTCGTCCGGCGAGTCGATCAGCCGCCGTGTGAGGAACTCGCCGCGAATTTCTCTGTCCGCCTCGAACTCCTCGGCCAGCACGTCGAGCGGATCACCTTCCGGCGTTTCCGGTCTGCCCTGCCGCAGCAGCTCGTCCACTCGCCGCTCGGCCGCGGTCAGCGGACCGTTGCCGTTCTCCCTCACCTTGCCGCTAGGCACCCGTAGCCCCCGAAACCGCGTGACGCGTCGTCGATCATCTACCCACTAGGACGTCTGACCACGACAAGAGGTTTCGCCCTGCACCAGAATTTACCGGGATGGCGTACTTGACCTCCGGTTCCACGTGAAACGGCCCCGGCGTGTCGCAGGGAACACGCCGGGGCCGTCCACCGGTCAACTACAGGGCATCCCACGCGAGCACCGGTGGTGCTGCCTCGGAGCCCGCGAAGCCGCTCAAGGGTCCACCCGCACCGCCGAGCACGAGGGCAACGGGAGCCTGTGGACCTAATCCGTTCGAATCGGGTTCAGCACCCGGGCGAGGAAGGTGCGCGTGCGCTCTTCCTTCGGGTTGCCGATGACCTCGGCCGGCGGGCCCTGCTCGACGATGCCGCCGCCGTCCATGAACAGGACGCGGTCGGCGACCTCGCGGGCGAACTGCATCTCGTGGGTGACCACCAACATCGTCATGCCCTCGTCGGCGAGCTGCCGCATCACGCCGAGCACGTCGCCGACCAGCTCCGGGTCGAGCGCAGAGGTCGGCTCGTCGAAGAGCATCACGTGCGGGTTCATCGACAGCGCCCGCGCGATCGCGACCCGCTGCTGCTGCCCGCCGGAGAGCTGCGCGGGCATCGAGCCGGCCTTCTCGGAGAGCCCGACCTTGGCCAGGTTCTCCTGGGCGACCTCCTCCGACTCCTCCTTCGAGCGGCCCAGCACCTTTCGCTGCGCCACCGTCAGGTTCTCCAGCACCGACAGGTGGGAGAAGAGGTTGAACTGCTGGAAGACCATGCCGACGTGACGTCGGGAGCCGTCGAGGTCGGTGTCCGGGTCGGTCAGCTCGGTGCCGTCGACCGAGACCTTGCCCGCCGACGGCTCTTCCAGCAGGTTCACGCAGCGCAGCAGGGTCGACTTGCCGGACCCGGACGGTCCGATGACGCACACGACCTCGCCGCGCTGGACCTGGAGGTCGATGTCGCGCAGCACTTCCAGCGAGCCGAAGGACTTGCTCAGCCCGGAGAGCTCGATCATCACGTCGCTCACTTGGTGGCCCCCTTGGTCCGGACGCCGCCGAACTTGCGCTCCAGCAGGTCGGAAACGCGCGACAGCGGAATCGTGATGATCAAATAGCACAGACCGGCGATCAGGATCGGCGTCAGCGACTGGTACTGGTTCAGCGCGCCACGCCCGAACTTGGCGAGCTCGTACTGGCCGACCGACAAACCCAGCAGGTAGATCAGCGAGGAGTCCTTGGTCAGCAGGATCAGCTCGTTGGTCAGCGGCGGGAGGATGATCCGGAAGGCCTGCGGCAGCACCACGGTCACCATCGTGCGGCTCGAGGACATGCCCAGCGAGCGCGCCGCCTCGACCTGCCCCTTCGGCACCGCCTGGATACCCGCCCGGATGGTCTCGGCCATGTAGGCAGCACCGACGAGGCCGAGGCTGAGCATCACGGTCGAGAGGTTGTTGAACTTCAACCCGAAGGCGATCGGCATGCCGTAGCCGAACGCGATGAACACCAGCAGCGCGGGAAGTCCGCGGAACAGCTCGATGTAACCGGTGGCGATCCACCGGTAGGGCGCGACCGGCGACATCTTCATCAGCGCCAGCACGATCGCCAGGCCGAGGCCGAACGCGAAGCCCACCGCGGTGTAGACGAGGGTGTTGAGCAGCGCGGTGGTGATCACGTCGGGGAACTGCGCCTTGGCGACCTCGATGTTGAAGAACGCCCGGCCGATCTGGCCCCAGTCCGCGATGAAGATCACCAGCGCGAGAACCAGGACCAGCACCGCGTACTGGATCCCGAGGTTGAGGCGCGCCCGCTGTCGTCGGCCCATGCCTGCCTTGGGCCGCTCGATCTCGGTTGTCATCGACTTTCTCTCCATGTGTCCGGCGGGCTACCGCGACGGTGTTCGCGGCCCCGCTGCACCGCTCGGGGCCGGCGTGTTCGACGCCGGCCCCGAGGTGCCACGTATCAGCGGGTCACTCCGGCTTCTTGCCGAACCACTTCTCGTAGATGCGGTCGTACTCACCGGACTGCTTGGCCTTGGCGAGAGCCTCGTTGACCTTGGTCAGCAGCGCGGTGTTGCCCTTGCGGACACCGATTCCGTACTTGTCGCCGGTCACGAACTCCTTGGTGACCTCGGTGTCCGGGTTGTTCTTGGCGAAGTTGTAGAGCACGCCGTTGTCGTTGACCGCGGCGTCGACCTGACCGGTCTTGACCGCGGTCTGCTGCAGCGCCAGGTCGTCGAAGTCCACGACCTCGTAGCCGAACTCGGCCTTGTGCGCCTCGGCGTAGTCCTTGCCGGTGGTGCCGACCTGCACGCCCAGCTTCTTGCCGCGCAGCTGGGACAGGTCGGTGATGCCCGCACCCTTCTTGACCATCAGGGCCTGCTCCGCGTCGAAGTACGGGTCGGAGAAGTCCAGGTTCTGCTTGCGGGAGTCGGTGATGGTCATCGCGGCGGCGGCCACGTCGCACTGGCCGCTGTTGAGCGACTCACCCGACTGGATGCCCTCGTCGAACGGCGCGTCGACGATCTTCTGCTGCACACCGAGGTCGCGCGCGACCAGGTCCACCAGCTCGACGTCGAAACCGACGATCTTGCCGTCTTCGCCGGGGAACTGGAACGGCTCGTAGGGGAGGTGGGTGCAGGTGGTCAGCGAACCGGGAGCGATGAGGCTCAGTTCGCCGCCCTGCGCACCGCCGCTCGTCGTGGATTCGACACAACCTGTCACTGCCACAGCCAGGGTCAGCGCGGGCAGCACTGCCAGCGCACGGAGGGTTCTGCGACGCGCCACGAAGCAACTCCTAGTAGGTGAGAACGCGGGTGCTCGAATGGTGCCACTCGATCGGACGTAAACCCAATACCTCGTGTTGCGAATCCATCAAGTTCCTCGAAAACCGCGATCAACCTCTCGGCCACTGCGCGGCAAAACTGCCTCACCGCAACCGGCCGAGCAGAAGAATCTTCGGCGCTCGCGCCGCTCTCCCACCAGAACCACGTCCTGCCCACCAGTTCGAACCCCCGCCGGTCTGTGTCCACCACCACGCACAGTGGCCGACGCGCAGTAGCGGACGACCGATGCGTCGACACCACGACACCCTCGGTCCGTCGGTCACCGACGGGCGGTCTGGTCCGAAGTGTCCGGACGAAGGGGACGTCGATCAGGAACGCTCCGGACCAGAACAGCCCCGTGGTGCCATGTCGACAAGTGACCCCTGACGCTGATGTCGACATGTCCCCATGACGACGAAAGGGCCCCTCCCTGTGCCGGGAAGGGCCCTCATCGTCACTGATCAGCGCGGTGGCGGCGGTGGGCAGTGGATGATCGGCTGCGGGTTGTACTTGACCTTCTGGTTCTCCGTGCGGACCTCGCCGGTCGTGATGTCCCGGATGGTGCGGGTGTCGACGACGGTGAACCCGGGCGCGCCCTTGCTCGGGCTGCAAGGGCCGGTCGCCGGACCGGGCTTCTCGGCCGGCGGCGTCGGTTCGGTGCGCGGGCCGGTCGTCGACTGCACGTCGAACTGCTTGGTGCCCCACAGCTTCACCTTGATCGACGACGGAGTCCACTCCGTGGTGATCATGATGCCGCTCTTGGCGACGTTCTTGAACTTCACGTCGATGATGCTCTTGCCGTTCGGCCCCTGGAACACCGTCGCCTCGCGACCGGCCGGGTACCGGCTGATGTAGTAGCTGTGCGCCTTGTGCTCGACGTCCTTCATGCCCGCGAAGTACGAGGCGTTGTACAGCGTGGTCGCGAACTGCGAGATGCCACCGCCGACCGCGCGGCCGGGATGACCGTCCTCGATGATCCCCGACTCCACGTAGCCCTGCGGGATCCCGCGCGGGCCGGTGTAGCCGTTGAGGCTGAACGTCTCGCCCGGACGAAGCAACGCGCCGTTGACCTGCTCGGCGACCCGGCGGATGTTCACACCGGAAGCCGCTTCGAAACCGCCGGTCTCGAACTCGCCGACGACCTCGCGGATGCCGAGCTGGTTGGCCTGGTCGGTGGTGAACTGCGCCGGTGCCGGCACGTAGACAGCCTGGACCGCGCGCTGCTGCGGCTTGCGCAGGGTTTCGAGCATCGGCTCCAGGCTCTTCTCCCAGTCGACACCGACGCCGTCCTCCGACGGGTGCACGACCGGAGCGCCGTTCTCCAGCTTGATCTCGGCGTTCTTGCCCGGCTTCATGGTGTCGCGCAGCTGCGGTTCGAGAGCGCCCACCAGCACGGGACCGTCGAGGCTCGCCTTCAAGCCACCGCGACCGTCCGGGGTGAAGCGCAGCGCCTCGGCGATCGCCTCCGGTTCCAGCGTCGCGTTCTTGCCCTGGCCGCGAACGGTCACCGGGGAAGCCACAGCCGGCTCGGCGATCTCGTGGAGCGCCTTCTGCACGCCCTCGCGGGTGGTGCTCACCGGGAGCTGGGTGACCGGGAGCGAGATCGGCCGGCCCTCGGCCCACTTGGCCTGCACCGCGTTGGCCGCGTGCTGGATGTCGAGGTTCTGGCCGGGCACCGGGTTCACCGGGATCGGCGTGGTGCCTTCGAAGCGGATGTTGCCGTCCGTGGGCTCCAGGCCCAGCTGCGGACTGACCTCCTGCAGCGCCGCCACCAACTGCTCGCGATCGCTGCGGCTGGCCGGGGTCACGTTGTGGGTGCTGAACAGCGAGCCGATCCGGGTGAAGGGGTTCAGCGGCTGGTCGTCGGCCTTCTTGACGGTCTCGGCCCAGTCCATCTGCAGCCCGACCTCATCGGGCTCGACGGTGGCGCTGCGATCACCGACCTGCAGCCGCACAGGCTTGCTCAGGCCGGGTTCGAGCTCGTCGCGGAGCTTGCTCTCGGCGGCGGCCGGGTCGAGGGTGCCGACGTCGACACCGGCGACGACGGTGCCGCGCGGCAGCGATCCGCTTGTGAACAGCAGGTCGCCGACGTAGAGCAGCACCAGGGCAGCGGCGGCCGCGCCGGCGATCAGGCCGCCCTTGAGCAGCTTCTGCCGCTTCTCGTCGGCGGGGGTGGGTTCGTCGAAGGCGTTCCAGCCCAGCTGGCTGCCCCCGACACCGCCCTGCTGGCCGCCGAACATCTGCGTCGCACCGGGATTGGTCTGCTCGGCACCGTGGTAGGCGGTGGGCTGATCGGAGCCGACGGCAGCGATGGTCTGCGTGGCGCCGATGGGGAAGCCGCTGAAATCCGTGGGCAGCGCGGCGATCTGCTGGGTGCGCTCGCTGTCCGACTCCGGCGCGGGTGATCCACCCTGGCCCTGGGGGTCCTGGACGGGCCACCCCTGCGCGCTCTCGGCGTCGGACGCGTTCTGCTGGTCCGAGTCGGTGCGCAGCCGTTCGGTGGACGGGTCCGCACCAGTGCGGTTGTGGTGGTTTTCGGGCACCGCTTCCCCTTCTCCTGTCGGTCGTGCGGTGGGGGCGTGGAAGTGCTCGCTCGCCCGCTCTCGCCGGGGTTCCGGCTCGGGGCGCCGACTACAGGTACAGTCCCGTGCCCTGCTCGGTCTGTTCCGTGGCCACGGCGTGCAGATCCCGCTCCCGCATCACCAGGTACGCCTGCCCCTGGACCTCGACCTCGAACTGCTCGTCGGGGTTGAACAGGACCTGGTCGCCGACCTTGACGGTCCGCACGTGACTTCCCACGCCGAAGACCTCTCCCCAGACCAGCCGCTTGGCCATCTGCGCGGTCGCCGGAATCACGATGCCGCCGCTGCTGCGGCGTTCCCCGGATTCAGCGGCGATGCGCACCATGACCCTGTCGTGCAGCATCTGGATTTCGAGCTTGGCATCGGTCACCCGAAAAGTTTACTTGCCACCTCCGGGGGACCCCGGGGTCAGGGGGGCCTCGGAACACGGCGTTGACCACGCGATTCGCGATACTCCTGGGCAGCGCACGACGACAGGCCCACCCTCGAACCGGAGCGACCCCTTCCGCATCCCCATGACCAGGGGTTTCGAGATCGAAGTACCAGAAAGGTCTCAATTCACCCCTGCAACGCAGATCAGGCGTCCAGACCGCCCATCACCAGCGGCAGCCGGTCCGGGCCACCGGGCGAGATCGTGATCGGCACGCCCCAGTCCTGCCGGGTCAACCGGCACGCCGGGTGCTCGATCGCATCATCGTCGTCGCAGCTGGCGGCCTGGGCGACCACGTGCAGAACGCCCTGCTCGATCCCGTCGGCCAGCACGAGACGACGGGTCAGGTCGGTGCCCACGCCCGCGCCCGCGACCAGCAGGTCCTCCGGCGTCGAGGTGATCTCCAGGCGGGTTGAGGGCCCGTAGCGCTCGTCGAGCTTGGTGCCCGGCGGCGGTGTGAACACCACCGCGAGCTCCACCTCGCCCGAGGCGATCTCGGTCGCAGGCCGCTTGACCTGCTGCGACGCACCGCTGATCAGCTTCGCGGCCAGGCCGGGCGGAACCGGGCGCTCCAGCCGGTGGGCGGCTGAGGCGACCACGACCAGCTCGCCGTCGACGACGGTCGCGCCGGAGGGCTCGGAGACGTCGGTGGCCAGCGTGGACACCTCGTCGGTGGCGGGCTCGTAGCGGCGGACCGCGCCGTTGTAGGTGTCGCATACGGCGACCGAACCGTCCGGCAGCACGGCGACGCCCAGCGGGTGCTGGAGCAGCGCCTCGCCCGCCGGACCGTCGGCGTGGCCGAAGTCGAACAAGCCGGTGCCCACGGCTGTGCGAATCGCGAAGCCTTCACCGTCGGCCTCCACCCAGCGCAGCGCGGAGGTCTCCGAGTCGGCCATCCACAGCCGGTCGCCTCCATCGGCGAGACCGGAGGTCTGCGCGAAGAACGCCTGGGCAGCGGCACCATCGCGCAATCCTTCGACGGTGGTGCCCGCGAACCGGCCGACCTCGCCGGTGCTCGGGTCGAACAGGCCGAGCGTGTGGTTGCCCGCCATGGCGATCACCACGCCACCGGCGGGCTCCCACCAGGCGACGTCCCACGGGCTGGTCAGCGGTGTCTCCAGCCCCGGGCCGCTTTCGGACCCGTCCCGCCACTGCTCGCCGGTGCCGGCCAGGGTCGTCACGGTGCCGTCGGCGAGCCGCAGGCCGCGCAGCAGGTGGTTCACCGTGTCGGCGACGACCACGTCGTAGCCGGTCTTCGCGGCGAGTTCCTCGGGCAGCAGGGCGAGCCCCGCGGGCTCGGCGAACGTCGGCTCCACGCCGTCGGCGCGTCCGCGCTCACCGGTGCCGATGCGGCGCACCACGGTCTCGCCGTCGGACTCGAACTCCACCAGCGAGTGGTTCGCAGAGTCCGAGACCAGCAGGTTCCCGCTTTTCAGCGCGATGACCTTGCCGGGGAACCGCAGCGTCGTCTCCGGCGCGGGCGGTGGCACGTAGGGGCCGTCACCGCGGTGCAGGGTTCCCTTGACCTCGTGCTCGGCGACGACCTCGGAGATCACGCTGCGCAGTGCCTCGACGTGGCCCTCGCCTGCGGCGACGTGCACGACGTAGCCCTCGGGGTCGATGACGACCAGCGTCGGCCACGCCTTCACGGCGTAGTTCTGCCAGGTGGTCAGCTCGGGGTCGTCGAGCACCGGGTGGTGCACTGCGTAGCGCTCGACGGCGGCGACCAAGGCGTCCGGATCGGCCTCGTGCTCGAACTTCGGCGAGTGCACGCCGACGGTCACGACCTCGTCGGCGAACTCGGCTTCGAGTGGGCGCAGCTCGTCGATCACGTGCAGGCAGTTGATGCAGCAGAAGGTCCAGAAATCAAGAAGGACAACACGTCCCCGCAGGTCAGCGAGCTTGATCTGCTCTCCGCCGGTGTTCAACCACTGGCGGCCCACGAACTCGGGAGCACGGACACGGGCACGCGGTCTTTGCTGCTCAGCACTCACGCCAGGAGTGAACAACATCCGGCCGGCCGCTGTTCCGCAGGGCAGGGCCTCTTGAGTCACGTCTCACTGCCCACGGTCAACTCGGTGGAGGCAGGACCTCGGTCAGCTCGGGGCGCTCGCCAGCCAGTGGCCAGCACACGGATCGGCGGGCCGGTCGCCGCCATGCGGGGGGCTCTCGCGCTCTTGACCGCACGAGGCTCCGCACGCCGACAGCGGACGAGTGGACACTCCTGCCTAGACCGTCCAGGAGTCCAGGACGACGACCTTGGACTTCCTGGGGCTGGGCTCCTCCGCGGGTGTGCGACCACTGCCGTCCCACCCAGCTCGGCGGCGCGAACCAATCTTGACGTTCCTGCTGGTCACCCATGACAACCGGGGTCAACAACCCCCACGACGACTGTTCCCCCGGGCGGGGTTCATCGAACCGCGCCTCACTGCTGATCCCGTGCGGCAACAGGTGCGGGGCGCTGGGGCGATCGGGCGCACGAGGGACTCCGTTCGCCAGCTGGCGGTGTAGGCGCGACCACCTAAGGTCACGTGATCGTGGAACATTCGGCTGCGCAGGGGTGTCTTCGGTCGCGGTCGGCGGTGCGGCTGATCGGTGAGCTGGCGGCGGCGGTCGTCGTCGCGGCCGCAACGAGCCTGGCGGTGCAGCTGCCGATCGGGCGGTTCGGGCTCAGCGAGCCGACCGCCTTGCCGGAGGTCGCGGCCACCGCCTGCGCGGTCGTCGTCCTCGCGCTGCTGCTCGGCGGCGCGCTGCTCGGCGTGGCGAGCCGCGAGCTGGTGCCCGCGGCGTGGGTGGCGCTGTCCGCGCTGGTCACCTCCGTGCTCGCGTGGCCGTTGGAGCCGACCCGGCTCTACTACGGCGGCACCTCGATCGACCAGATGTTCCGGACGCAGTACTTGACGCGGCTGGCGGACTCGCCGGTGCTCGCGGACATGAACTACGCGGATCTGCCGCCGTACTACCCGGCGGGCTGGTTCTGGCTCGGCGGGCGGTTCGCCGAGCTGACCGGGATGCCCGCTTGGGCGGCGTTCAAACCGTTCGCTCTGATGACCGTCGCGGTCACCGCGGTCGTTGCTTTCGTGCTGTGGAGCGTGGTCCTGCGGCGGCGGATCGCGGTGCTGACCGCGGTCGCCACCGGCCTGGCGGGGCTGCTGCACGGGTTCGACGAGCCGTACGCGTGGATGGCGGCGGCCTGGATCCCGCCGATCGCCGTCATCGCCTGGCACCTGCTGCGCTGCCGGGCGAACCGGCACGTCAGGGCTGTGATCGGTGTCGGGGTGTTCCTCGGCTTCGCCGGCCTGACGTACGCGCTGCACCTGGCGTTCGCAACCGCCGTGGTGGTGACGATGGCGGTCGTGCTCGCCGCCCGGCGGATCCGTCCCGCCCGGGAACTCGCGCCTCGCGTGCTCGGAATCGGCGCGGTCGCCGGAGTGGTGGCGCTGATCAGCTGGGGACCGTTCCTGGTGGCGCGGCTGGGCGGGTCACCCTCGGAGGGAGCGGCGAACAACTACCTGCCGCCGGAGTCGGTGCCACCGCTGCCGTTCCTGGAGCCCTCGCTGTTCGGGATGCTGTGCCTGGCGGGTTTCTGCTGGTCAGTGCTGGCCTTCCGGCACAGCGAGGTGGCCGCGGCGCTGCTGGTGCTCACCGGCGTGGTCTACCTGTGGTTCGGGCTGTCGACGGTCGCCGTCGCGGCGCACACGACGTTGCTGGCTTTCCGCGTGACGGTGGTGCTCAACGTGGCGCTGGCCGTTGCCGGTGTGCTGGGGATGCTGGAGCTGCGGCGGCGGATCCAGCCGCTGGTGCCCGAACGCATGCGGGTTCAGGCCGCGACGCTGGCGTTCCTGCTGGGACTGGCCGGTTCGGTCGGCGTCGTGGAGACCGCGTTGACCTCCGAGATCGCGGAGGCCGCCGAGCCCGCCCACACCGACTACTACCCGACTGGCAGCAACGCGCAGCGCCAGAACGACCCCGCCGTCGACGGCGCCTGGCACGACGACCTGCTGCGCGCGGTGCGCGAGACGACCGGCCGCGAACCCTCGGACACCGTGCTGCTGACGGCCCACTACCCCTTGCTGTCCTTCGCGCCCTTCCGGGGCTTCCAGCAGGAGACCCCGCACTACGCCAACCCGCTGTCCCGGTACGAGGACCGCTCCACCGAGATCTGCCGGTGGGCCGAAGCCGGTGATCCGGGCAGGTTGCGGGAGCTGTTGCGACGCGGCGAGTTCGCGCCGCCGAACGCGTTCGTGCTGCGGCGGCAGCCGCAGGGCCTGCACATCACGCTGTCCCACGACGCGTTCCCGCACCAGCCCAACGTGCAGGTCTACGACGTGCGGTTCGACCCCGCCCTGTTCGACTCGCCCGGGTTCGTCCGGCAGGACGTGGGCCCGTTCGCGGTGATCGGAGTGCGCTGAGATCAGGGCGTGGGCAGCAGCGTCTTCGCGGTGGTGGTGATCGTGGCGAGCGCCGTTTCGGCCAACGGGTGGCTGCTGCCGCCGAGTCGGGTGGCGGCGACGATCCTGCGGGCCGGTGCGGGCTCGCCGCGCAGGGGGATGCGCACGACCGGCCAGTCGTGCAGGCGGGCCAGGCGCGGGACCAGGATGATGCCGAAGTGGTGCGCGACCAGGGCCGTTCCGGTGTCCCACTCGTCGGCGTAGTGCGCGACGTTCGGGCTGAAACCGGCTGACGTGCAGGCGGCGCGCACGAGCTGGTGGTAGGTGCTGCCGGGGCGTCCGACGATCCACTGCTCGTCGGCGGCGTCGGCCAGCGAGACCCGGGAGCGCTCGGCCAGCGGGTGCCCGACCGGCACCACCAGGTCCAGCGGGTCGTCGAGGAGTTGTTGCTGCTCGAAGCGCTCGTCCGCGGACGGCGGCAGGTCCGCGGTGTTGATCACCAGGGCGAGGTCGGCGTCACCGGA
The DNA here is from genome assembly GCF_004348445.1 of Saccharopolyspora aridisoli. Taxonomy (GTDB): domain Bacteria; phylum Actinomycetota; class Actinomycetes; order Mycobacteriales; family Pseudonocardiaceae; genus Saccharopolyspora; species Saccharopolyspora aridisoli. The sequence goes on from NZ_SMKV01000009.1 coordinate 187,378, forward strand.
GAGCAGCAGGTCGAAGCAGCGCGCCGGTTCAGCCTCGATCACCCGGACCTGGACCTGCGGGTAGTGCTCGCGCAGCGCCGCCGCGGCCGGTGGCAGCAGGCGAGTGGCAGCGGTGGAGAAGCCGCACAGCGCGAACGAGCCGCTGGGGTGTTGCGCCGTGGCCGCGAGCTCGGCGTAGGCGCGCTCGACCTGCGCGTGCAACACCTCGGCGTGGCGGAGCACGGTCCGGGCGGCGGCGGTGAGCTTGATGCCGCGACCGGACTGGATCACCAGTTCCGCTCCGAGCTCGTCGGCCAGCTGGCGGAGCTGGTACGACACCGCTGAGGGCGTGTAGTTCAGCGCGGCCGCTGCGGCCGTGACGGTGCCGTGGTGGGAGACCATCTGCAGCACCTTGAGCCGAGGGTTGATCATACGACCATTTTGCACGGTCCCCACGAGGAACGTTTGATTTTCCTCAGCGTTCATCCTCGGCAAGCTGGCACCGTGACGCTCACAGCTCCCGCCCGGTCCCGCTGGACCCGCACCGGCCTCTACGTCCTCGTCGTGCTCACCGTCGGCGCCTACCTGCCGAGCCCGCTGCTGCCCGGTTACCAGGACGACTTCGGGTTCGGCGACCTGACCATGACGCTGATCTACGCCACCTTCGCACTGGTCAGCGCACCTGCTCTGCTGTTGCTGGGCACGGCCACGGACGTCGTGGGCCCGCGGTCGGTGCTGCGCGCGAGCCTCATCGCCGGAGCCGTCGCCTCGCTGTGCTTCGCGCTCGCCTCCAGCCCGCTGTGGCTGGTGGCCGGGCGTGCCGCGCAAGGCGTCGCGCTGGGCACGGCGACCGGCGCTGCGAGCGTGCTGATCAGCCAGAACGCCCGTGAGCGAGCTGCGCTGCTGGCGAGCACGGCGTTCGTGGCCGGTACCGCCGCCGGGCCGATCGTGGGCGGCGTGCTCGCCGAACACGCCCCGGCGCCGTTCGTGCTGCCCTTCCTCCTGCACCTGGTGGCGCTCGGGTACGGCTGGTCGCGCGTCTCCGCCCTGCCCGCCTCCGCGCCGGGCGGCCGGTGGCGGCCGTCCCGACCGCGGGTCCCGGCGGGCATGCGGGCGGTGTTCGGCTTGTCCGCTGCGACCGGGTTCCTCGCCTGGACCGCGGTCGGCCTGTTCCTCTCGCTGATCCCCGCCCTGCTCGATCGCGCCGGCCACACCGACCTGGCGGTGTCCGGCTGCGTGCTCGGCGCGGTCCTGATCTGCTCGGTGCTGACCCAACCGCTCGTGAGCCGCTGGGGAGCCCACCGGGCGCAGCTGCTCGGGCTGTGCGCGCTGTTCGTCAGCCTCGTACTGCTGGCGCTGGCCGGTGGCGGCACCGCGCTGGTCACGCTGATCGCAGCCGTCACGGCGGGCGCCGGGCACGGGCTGGCGTACGGAGGCGCCACCGCGGCGGTCGAGCGGACGGTGCCCCCTGCGCAGCGCGGCGCGATCACCGGAGCGCTCTACCTCGCCTTCTACCTGGGGGCGGGTTGCCCGGCGATCGCGGTCGGGCTCATCGCGCTCGGAGAACCGCTGGGAACGGCGACGTCCTGGGTCGCGATCGCGGCGGCCGGACTCGTGCTGCTGACACTGCTCGTCACCGAATCGCTCGCGCCGGGGCGCTCCGCTCGGCAACATCGGCGGAACGCGAGCGGACGAGCGACAACGCACTTCACGAGCGCTGAGCGCGGCGGCGGCCGCAGGCCGGGAGCTCGGCCTCCACGTGAGCGAGGCGCGAGTGCTGCACGACCCATTCTCGGTCGTCGTGCACCTCGCACCGGCGCCGGTGGTCCTCCGGGTGCCGGTGGTGCTGCCCAACTCCAGCGGCAAGGCGGTCCAGGCGACGCGGCGAGCTCGACCTGGTGACGTGGTCGGCTGAGCTGGTCGGCGACCGGATCACGAGCTTCGTCGAAGCAGCGGAGGCGGGTTGAAAGGGCCCCGGACATTGGAAAGCCCCGCGATGCTGCCAGGTCGGGGGTCCGACAGCACCGCGGGGTCATCATGAATATCGACACCCACCCTGGGTTCGTTACACACGTTGCACGGTGTGTCTTAGGTCACTGCTTTTCACCCGCTCCGGCGGCGGAGGGTTCCCCCACCCGCACGGTCGGTGTCGATCTTGTCCGTGCATCGCCTCGTATTCGGCGATCTAGCTGTGATGTCCGGGGAGGTTGGTCAGTCGGGTGACTGGCGGTGTGCCTCCGATGGCGGAGTGGGAGCGGTGGTGATTGTAGAAGTGGATCCAAGGCTGGCAGGGCGGCGTTGCGTTGCTGGGTTGATTCGTAGAGGCGCGCGTAGGCCCAGCCGTCGGCGAGGGTGCGGTGGAATCGTTCGATTTTGCCGTTGGTTTGGGGCCGGTAGGGCCGGGTGCGTTTGTGGGTGATGCCGAGCTCGCGACAGGTGTCACGCCAGGCGTGGGAGCGGTAGCACGCGC